>JBKBQH010000001.1:0-272734 GCA_046292745.1 Thiobacillus sp.
GACCGCCAGTTCCTTGAATTCGGCGGTGTATTCCTGCTTCGGTATCTTCATCTTTCCTCTTCCCAAGTTAACGTCAATACTACGTCACCCTTGGAAGACGAAATTCCGGGGGAAGGTCACATCAAGAATGGGTGGTTTTTCCTCCTTTTGCAACGGTTGATTTTGGCGTATCTGGCAGGGCCTTGGGCGTGCGGTAACTCTCCCCGTCCAGGATGACGCGATACGCGCCGTGGCGGAGCCGATCCAGGGTGGCGGCGCCGAGCATCTTGTTCGCCGCGAAGGCATCGCCCCATTCGCTGAAGTCCAGATTGCTGGTCAAAATGGTGGCCCCGCGCTCGTAGCGCTCCGCGATCAGATCGTGGAACGCCTCATCCGTTCGATCAGATCACGCGTTACGGAAAAACGACGCACGCCTATTATTTTCTCCGTGCAGATATAGTCGCCGCTCAGTCCGAGAGGTATACCTTAAGGCCGCCCAGATTTCTTGTGAACGGAATGCAAGTTGATCTCCCTGTTATCACCTTCTCCAGAACCACCGAGTCCTACGTTGGCTCATTAAATTGCTAGATCTCGAACGGCGAGGAGGCCATTTGTGAAGGGTTTCATCAACGCATATCCCCTAACACGGCGTTCAACCTCGCCGCCATTCGGCGTCGAGCCGGTTAGCTTTACGTAGCGGGCAATCCTATGTCTCGTACGCAATTTCGCTACATCCTTGCCGCTTGCATCACTCTCGGCATTATTGGCGGCTCATTCGATCTTGTTTTTCCCTCCGCCATTCCTGAAGCTCTATCAAATGCCCAAGTTTTTTTGGAATGATCGATAATCCGGCGCCGCTCCGGCGCGGGTCCAACCCGCTTCACAGTCAACGCGTGCAGTGCATCGGTGATTCCTGGCCGCCTGGGGCGGCACAGGCCGTCCTTTCCCTTACCAGTTCGTTGGCCCCTTACTTACTCCCCGCCACCCATACCCCGTCCCACCCCGTCTCCGGCGGCGTCTGCCGGAACGCCGCGATGCGCGCCAGCATGACCTGGCTGGGCTTGTCGCCCGGCGCGCGCGAGAGACAGTCGCGGAACGCGGCCTCGGCGGCGTCCCAGTCCTGCGCGCGGTAGCGCGCGAGGCCCGATTCGTAGGCCTGCACCGCCTGGCGGGTGGTGTCGCTGATTGCGTCGGCATTGCCGATCAGTTCGAACACTTTCACCGGCGCCAGCCTGCCGGCGACGCGCAGGCTGTCGATTTCGCGGAAGGCGAGGGTGTCGCCGGCGAGCGTGCGCGTGGCTTCGCTCACGAGGATGCGCGTGCCGTAGAACTTGTTGGCCTGCTCCAGGCGCGAGGCGAGGTTCACGGTGTCGCCGATGACGGTGTAGCCGCGCGAGGTCTTGGAGCCGATGTTGCCGACGGTGACCTCGCCGCTGGCGAGTCCCATGCGCACGTTCACCTCGGGCAGGCCATGCTTCACGCCGAAAATCTCGGGCAGCGCGGCGCGGAAGTCGTCCATCCTGCGCATCTGCTCGAGCGCGGCGAGGCAGCCCAGGCGCGCGTGATCGGCGGGGTCGGTAAAGGGCGGGCCCCAGAAAGCCATGACCGAGTCGCCGATGTACTTGTCGACGATGCCCTGCCGGGCACGGATGACTTCGGCCATCATGGAAAAATAGCGGTTGAGGAAGCGCACCGCGGCGTCCGGCGTCAGGCCCTCGCACAGCCGGGTGAAGCCTTCGAGATCGGAAAAGAACACGGTCATCACCCGGCGCTCGCCGCGGTCGGCGACGAGGCGGTTTTCCAGCAGGTTTTTCACGATGCGCGGGTCGACGTACTGGCCAAAGGTGGCACGGATGTGCTCCTTCTCGCGCAGGCCGACGACCATGTGGTTGAAGGCATCGGCGAGCGTGGCCAGCTCGTCGTGCGTGCGCACCTGGATCTCGACTTCGAGGTCGCCCGCCTCGACGGCGCGCGTGCCGCCCAGGAGGCGCTTGACCGGGTCGACCAGTGAGCGCGTCACGAAGGCGGCAAAGACGAGGCCGAGCGCGGTGGCGAGCGCGGTGACGATCCAGTTGAGCTGGGTGGCGCGCGCCTCTTCTTTCTTGGCCTGGGTCGCGGTGTCCTGCGTGAGCTTGTTGAGGAGATCAATGGTCTTGCCGATCTCGGCGTCGACGGCGTCCTTCTCGCGCAGCAGGGCCTCGCGCACCAGGCGCTGCGAACGCGGCGTTCCCTCCTCGGCCTCGATCTGGAACAGGCGGAAGGTACGGTGGAACTGCTGGCGCGCGGTCTGGATCGCCGGCAGCTGCTCGCCCAGCCTGGCGAGCGTGGCACGATCGAGTTCGATGCCCTTTTCCGCCTCGGCCTCGGCCAGGAAACGCAGCGAGGAATCGATGATCTGGTCGGCGTTGATGCCGCGCATGTCGAAGTTCGTCGACTCCCTCGCCAGGTACTCGGGATCCGGCTGCGCAGCCTGCATGCCGGCCAGCACCCGTTCCATGTGCACCATCTGCTGGCGGATGAGGATTTCCACGCTCGCCACCTGCTGCTGCAGCGGCAGGTAGGTGTCGGCCAGCGCGTGGACCTGGTTGTTGAGGTTGCGGAAATTGAGCACCGACAGCCAGGTGACGACGATCATCAGCACCAGGAGGGCCAGGGTGATGCTGAAGATCTTGAGGCTGATGGGTAGTCGCATGGGGGCGTCCTCAGCAAAGCGCACGAACACGGTTCCGTCATCGCGCGACGCGAAGCACGGCGGTAATTAGAGTTTAACCACCCTGGATGCTGGCGGGATCACTTCGCCGTGCCCACAATGCCCCGGATACACGCTACAGCAACGGCTTCAGCGGCAGCAGCTGCCACAGCCGCACGTAGCCGCGCCTGGTGAGCGGCACGTACTGGTCGGGCGTATCGCGGGCGCTCCAGCTGTTCTCCGGCGCCATGTCGGCTTCCATGATCGCACGCAGGCGCTGCGCCAGGCCTTCGTGACGGACGATGGCGCCGACTTCGGTGTTGAGGTTTTCCGAGCGGGGATCGAGGTTGAAGGTGCCGATATAGGCGATGCGGCCGTCGACGACCAGGCTCTTGGCGTGCAGCGCGAACACCGGCGGCACGGCGGGCGCGTTGACGCGCGAGAACAGCGCGGCGCGGTTGGCCGGATCCGGCTTGTATTCGCGGATGTCCAGGCCCAGCTTCAACAGCGCCTTGCGCTGGTTGCGATAGCCGGAGAAGGCCTGCACATTGTCGGTCGAGGCGAGCGAATTGGTGAGGATGCGCACCTTCACGCCGCGAGCGACGGCGGCCCGGAACAGCGCCTTCGCCTCGCCCGACAGCACCAGGTAGGGCGACTGGATGAGGATTTCCGACTGCGCACCGGCAACCAGCCGCGCCAGCGCGGCACCGCTCTTGCCCCCGCCCCCCAGGCCCCAGCGCCAGTCGTTCTTGCCCGGCACGTCGTGGATGAATTCGACCGGCCCCCAGGCCATGTCGCGCGCGACCTGTTCGAACGCGGCCGGCGCGGCATCGATCGCGGCGCGTACTTCCGGAGCGAAGTTCCCCGGCTGGTCGGCGTAGGCGTGCAGTTCGGCGTAGACCTGCTGCACGCGGGCATCACTCACCTCCACGTGCTTCTGCATCAGGCCCAGGCCGTCGAAGCGGTCTTCTACCGGCACCGCGAGCCGGCTCGCCCAGAATGCCTCGAAGTTGGCGCGCATCGTGCCCACCGCCTCGCCCATCAGCAGCACGTCGCGGTCACGGAAGGTGTATTCCTGGTCATAGTCGAAATATTCGTCGGCCATGTTGCGGCCGCCGGTGATTCCCACCTTGCCGTCGACAATGAAGGTCTTGTCGTGCATGCGCTGGTTCACGCCGCGGAAGTCAGCGAGGACATTCACCACGCGCGCGTGCAGCGGCGTGCCGACCTTGTGCTTGGGGTTGTAGATGCGGATGTCGATGTTGGGATGTTTGGCGAGCGCGAGCAGCGTCTTGTCGGGCGCGTCGATCAGCAGGTCGTCGACGATGACGCGCACCCGGACACCACGCTCGGCCGCTCGCAGCAATGCCTCGGTGGCGAGGATGCCGACGTTGTCGCTGCTCCAGATGAAGTACTGTACCTCGATCGAGCGCTCGGCGTGGTCGGCGAGCCAGGCACGCGCCAAGAGCGCGGATTCGCCGGTGTCGAGGAGGTAGGCGCCGGTCTGGCCGGGGTGCGCGGCGATTTCGGCGTCGATGACGGCCATCGACGCAGCCCAGGTGGATGCAGCCGAGGCCGTCAGCACCAGAAAAAGCACGAACTGCCGGAGCGCGCGCATCCGGGGTCGCGTGGGTCAGCCGGCCTGCCCCGGCACCACCGGTGTCGCGGACACGACGTCGCCGCACTGCGCGCGGTGGCGCAGCGCGTGGTCCATCAGCACGATCGCGGTGAGCGCCTCGACGATGGGCGTGGCACGAATGCCGACGCAGGGGTCGTGACGGCCGTGGGTGACGACCTCGATCGGCTGGCCGGCGCGGTCGATCGAGCGGCCGGGCAGGCGCATCGACGAGGTGGGCTTGATGGCGACGTGGGCGACGAGGGGCTGGCCGGACGAGAGGCCGCCCAGCACGCCGCCGGCATGGTTGCTCAGGAACCCCTGCGGCGTGATCTCGTCGCGGTGCTCGGTACCCTTCTGGCGCGCGGCCAGCATGCCGTCGCCGATCTCGACGCCCTTGACAGCATTCAGGCCCATCAGCGCGTGGGCGAGGTCGGCGTCGAGCTTGTCGTAAAGCGGCTCGCCCCAGCCCGGCGGCACGTTCTCGGCGACCACGGTCACCTTCGCGCCGACCGAATCGCCGGATTTGCGGAGCGCGTCCATGTAGTCCTCGAGCTCGGGCACGATGGCGGCGCTGGGCGAGAAAAAGGCATTCTCGCCGACCGCATCCCACGACTCGAAAGGAATGTCGATCGGCCCCAGCGCGCTCAGGTAGCCGCGCACGACGATGCCGTGTTTTTCGTGGAGCCACTTCCTGGCGATGGCGCCGGCGCCGACGATGGGCGCAGTCAGTCTCGCCGAAGAGCGCCCGCCGCCGCGCGGGTCGCGGAAGCCGTATTTCTGTGTATAGGTGTAGTCGGCGTGGCCGGGACGGAAGGTGTCGGCGATGTTGCCGTAATCCTTGCTGCGCTGGTCCTCGTTGCGGATCAGCAGCGCGATCGGCGTGCCGGTGGTCCTGCCTTCATACAGCCCGGAGAGGATCTCGACGGTGTCGGACTCGCGACGCTGGGTGACATGCCGCGAAGTGCCCGGCTTGCGGCGGTCGAGATCGCGCTGGATGTCGGCCGCGTCCAGCGCCATGCCGGGCGGGCAGCCGTCGACGACGCAGCCGATCGCCGGACCGTGCGATTCGCCGAACACGGTGACGCAGAAGAGTTTGCCGAGTGTGCTGCCGGACATGGGACGCGCGAAAACCGACCAGGGGAATGCGCCGGAGTCTAGCACAGGCGCGATCTTTGCGGCCGCGCGCGCCAGGGTCGTGAACTTGCCGTCACGCGACTGTTCTATCCTTAGGTTTTTCACAATACGACGAGGATCGCTCATGAATGCCGCCCGCCAGGTCACCACCCTCGGCCAGAGCCTCTGGCTAGACAATCTTTCGCGCAGCCTGATCCGCGAAGGCACGCTGGCGAAGATGATCGCGGAAGACGGTGTATCCGGCGTGACCTCCAACCCGTCGATCTTCCAGAACGCGCTTGCGACCAGCCCCTACTACGCCGACGACCTTGCGCGGCTGCGACTCGAGCAGCCCGACCCCGAGCGACGCTACGAGGCGCTGGTGATACCCGACGTGCAGGCGGCGTGCGACCTGCTCGATCCCGTTTACGAGGCGAGCGGCGGCAACGACGGCTACGTGAGCCTGGAAGTCGCGCCGCGCTGGGCCCACGACGCGCCGAAGACGGTGGCCGAGGCGCAGCGCCTGGCCGCCCTGGTCAACCGGCGCAACCTCCTCGTCAAGGTTCCGGGCACGCACGAGGGGGTGAGCGCATTCGAGGCGCTCACCACGCTCGGCGTCAACGTGAATGTCACGCTGCTGTTCTCGGTGGCGCAGGTGCAGGCGGTGTTCGACGCCTATATTCGCGGCCTCGCCGCGCGCGCGCGCGCCGGTGCCGACATCCGCCGCAGCAAGGCCGTCGCGAGCCTGTTCCTGTCGCGCGTCGACACCCTGGTCGACAAGCAGCTCGCCGGGATCGGCACCCAGGAAGCGCTGTCGCTGCGCGGCAAGGCCGCGGTGGCCATGGCCAAGCGCGCCTACCAGGCGTACCGGAACACTTTCCATGGCGACGCCTTCGCCGGACTCGCCCAGCAGGGCGCGGCCCCGCAATACCTGTTGTGGGCGAGCACCGGCGTCAAGAATCCGGACTACCACGACCTGCTCTACGTCGAGCCGCTGATCGGCCCGGAAACGATCAACACCCTGCCCGACAAGACGCTCGCCGCCCTGCGCGAGCACGGCCGGCCCGCGGTGCGCGTGACCGATGGCCTCGACGAGGCCGAAATGCAGCTCGCCGAGCTCGCGCGGCTCGGCATCGACCTGGAGCTCGTCGGCCACCGCCTGCAGGAAGACGGCGTGGCCTTGTTCGAGGCGTCCTACCAGAAGCTGCTCGCGCAGACCGCCTGAGCGCCGCGCCAGCGCAAAGGTTTTCGCGCGCCGTGTCTTGTGCTCAAATCGCGGGCGTCCGCACGCCAACGCGCCGGACGGAGCGAGACCGCCACCCGACAACAAGCCCATGAACATTTCCGTCAGCGAACTCCTCGTCCGCTACCTCGAGCGCATCGGCGTCGACACCCTGTTCGGCATGCCCGGCGCGCACGTGCTGCCGATCTATGACCGCCTGCGCGACGCCGGCGTGAAGAGCATCCTGGTGAAACACGAGCAGGGCGCGGCCTTCATGGCAGGCGGTTACGCACGGGTATCGCACCGGCCCTCGGCGTGCATCGCCACGGCCGGCCCCGGCGCGACCAATCTCGTCACGGGCATCGCCAACGCCTGGGTCGAGCGCCTGCCGGTGCTCGCGATCACCGGCGAGACCTCGACCTACATCTTCGGCCGCGGCGGCCTCCAGGAAAGCTCGGGCGAAGGCGGCACCATCGACCAGAGCGCCTTGTTCGCCGGGATCACGCGCTACCGCAAGCTGGTCGAGCGCACCGACTACCTTGGCCAGGTGCTGAACCAGGTCACGCAGGCGCTGCTCGGCCGCGAGCCGGGGCCGGTGCTGCTGTCGATCCCCTACAATGTGCAGAAGGAGACCCTCGACGATGCGGCGCTGGAGCAGGTGCACATCCCGCGCGCGCCAGCGCGGCGCCATGCCGCGCCGGTCGACGAACTCGCGGCGCTGATCCGCGCGTCGCAGCGTCCCGCCATCGTCGCCGGCGACGGCTGCATCCGCGCCGGCGCGCGCGAGGTCGTCGCCACGCTGTCGACCACATTCAACATCCCCGTCGCCAGCAGCCTCAAGGCCAAGGGCGTCGTCGCCGAAGGCACGCCCTTGTCGCTCGGCTGCCTCGGCGTCACCTCGAACGGCGACGCCTATCGCTACCTCGTCGAGCACGCCGATCTGCTGATCGTGCTCGGCGCCAGTTTCAACGAGCGCACCAGCTATCTGTGGGACGCCCGGCTGCTGCAGGCGAAAAAGATCGCGCAGGTCGACCGCGACCCCGCGCAGCTCGGCCGCGTGTTCAGGCCCGACGTCGCGCTCTGCGGCGACCTGCGCGTGGTACTGGAGGATCTCGTCGGCGTGCTGCAAGCCGGGGCCATGCCGCCGAAGGCGCTCGACCGGCTGACCGCCCACCGCGTCACCGCCACGCCGGCCGCCGCCGATCCCCACGACGCGCAGTTCCGCCTGATGCGGCTGTTCTACGAGCGCCTGGCGCAGCGCTTCCCGCAGGGCGCGCTGGTGTTCGACGACAACATCGTGTTCGCGCAGAGCTATTACCCGGTTTCCGACCGCAACCACTACTTCCCGAACACCGGCATCTCCTCGCTCGGCCACGCCATCCCCGCCGCCCTCGGCGCGCGCTGTTACGCGAAGGACAGCCCCACTTTCGCCATCCTCGGCGACGGCGGTTTCCAGATGTGCGGCTTCGAGTTGATGACGGCGGTGAATCACCGCATTCCGCTCAACGTGGTGGTGATCAACAACGGCACGCTGTCGCTGATCCGCAAGAACCAGTTCCAGCTCTACGGCGAGCGCTACATCGACTGCGATTTCGCCAACCCCGACTTCGGCCTGCTCGCGCAGTCGTTCGGCGTGGCGCATTACCGGGTGGAAGACGAAGCCGGGCTCGACGCGATGTTCGACTCGGCCGACCTTGCCGGCGGCATCAACCTCATCGAAATCCTGCTCGACAAGCATGCCTTCCCGCGCTACCTGTCGGCGCGCTGAGAACCCGCGCCCGCCGTCGGGTTGACGCTCCCGCCCGCCTCTGCCAAATTCAACCCCCCACCTGATCCACGAGGCAACCGCATGGACACCGCCAAGCTCTACGCACAGCTCATCCAGAGCGCGGGCGAGGACATTTCCCGCGACGGGCTCCTGAAGACGCCCGAGCGCGCCGCCGCCGCGTTCAGGTTCCTGACCCAGGGCTATACCCAGTCGCTCGACGAGATCATCAACGAGGCAGTGTTCGATTCCGACAACAACGAGATGGTCATCGTCAAGGACATCGAGCTCTATTCGATGTGCGAGCATCATCTGCTGCCCTTCGTCGGCAAGGTCCACGTGGCCTACCTGCCGCGCGGCAAGGTCATCGGCCTGTCGAAGATCGCCCGCATCAGCGACATGTACGCGCGCCGCCTGCAGATCCAGGAGCAGCTCACCACCCAGATCGCCGAGGCCATCCAGACCGCGACCAACGCCGCCGGCGTCGGCGTCGTCATCGAGGCCCAGCACTTCTGCATGATGATGCGCGGCGTGCAGAAACAGAACTCGTGGACCGTCACTTCGATGATGCTGGGCGCGTTCCGCGATCACGACCGCACGCGGCAGGAATTCCTGCAACTGATCGGCAAGAAGCACTGAACGTCTCTTGGCGACGCACGCCGGCAGCAGGATTGCATGGCAATCCCCCCCGTTCCGTATGACCGGGCAAATGGGCAGACTCCCGCCGTGGAACCAACCGCCCGGCGACGCATCCCATGCAGGTCGGGCACGGCGGCCTGCCGAGCCCACGCACCGGAAGGTACAGTCATGACCCGTCTGCTCGCCCGCTTCCTCGCCACCGCTTTCGGTCTCGCCCTGGCTGCCCACGCCGCGGCGGCGCCCGCCACGCTCGAAGAAATCCTTGCGCGGCCGTTGCCGCCGCCGGGCGTGGTATTCGAGATCGTCGACCGCGACCCCGATGCACTCGAACTCGCCCTGCCCTGGGTGAAGGACGCGGCGGCGCGGCTGAAGGCCCGCCACCCCGGCGTGCCCATGGCGCTGGTGACGCACGGCCAGGAAATGTTCGCGCTGCAGGCGAGCCGGCGTGCCGGCAACCAGAAGGTCCATCAACTCGCCGAAAGCCTCAGCCGCGAGCAGGGCATCCCGGTGCACGTGTGCGAAACCTTTGCCGGCTGGCGCGGCCTCGCGACCGAGCACTTCCCTTCCTACATCGACGTCGCGCCGAGCGGTCCGGCGCAGATCCGCAATTACGAAATGCTCGATTACGTGCGCATCGTCGTGCCGCGCACGTCGGTACTGCGGGGGCGATGAGTCAGAAAGGCGCCGGGGACTCGAATGCCAGCGCCGCGCCGCTGGCGGGATGCCCGAACCCGAGCGCACTGGCGTGCAGCAGCAGGCGCGGCGCCTTCGACGCCGGGGCATAGAGCGGGTCGCCGAGGATCGGATGGCCGAGCGCCGCCAGATGCACGCGCAACTGGTGCGAGCGCCCGGTGACCGGCGCCAGCTCGACGCGCGTCGCCTCCCCCTCGTGGCCCAGCACCCGCCAGCGCGTCACGCTCGGCTTGCCGTGCACGGGATCGACCCTTTGCCGTGGCCGGTTGGGCCAGTCGCTGCTGAGCGGCAGGTCGATGACGTCCCACGCATCGGTCGGCCCGACCAGACGACCGCTGACCACCGCGACGTAGCGCTTGGTCACCGCGCGCGCGGCGAAGGCTTGCGAGAGGGCGCGCTGCATCGCCGCCCCGCGCGCCATCACCATGAGCCCCGAGGTGTCCCGGTCGAGGCGGTGCACGATGAGCGCATCCGGATAAACGGCCTGTACGCGCGCGGCCAGGCAGTCGGCCTTGTCCGGGCCGCGTCCCGGCACCGACAGGAGTCCGGCCGGCTTGTCGAGCACGAGCAGGCCATCGTCGACGTGGCGCACCGCCACCCCGGCCGGCGTCCCCAGGTTCGCCGACGGATCCTTCGTCGTCGTAGAATGTGCCAAGTCTGCCATTCTGCGTCAGGCCGTGCCCAAAAACGTCAGCCCGCGCGGCACGCCGTGACGCTCTGCCGCCGGATGGCGCAGATCCGGTGCAGGCATCGATCTTGCAAAGGCCTCCACGTTCAAGTCCCCAGGAAAGGAAACCCCATGACCCTCAAGCCCCTTGCCATTCTTGCCGCGTGCGCGGCCTTCACCCACCCCGCTTACGCCGTCGACACGAATGCGGTCGTCGGTGGCGCGATCGGCGGCGGCGCCGGCGCCGCGATCGGTTCGTCGATCGGCGGTCGCGAAGGCGCGATCATCGGCGGCGCGATCGGCGGCGCGGCGGGTGCGGCGATCGCCACCAGCGATTCCAAAGCCCCCAAGACCGTGACTCGCGAGGTGGTCGTCGAGCACGAAGTGATCCATGGGAAAGACCGGCACGACAATGGCCTGCACCTGGGCCACCACAAGCACAAGCATAAACACAAGCACGACTGAGCAGCGCGGCCCGCCTGGCCGCGATCAGCCCTGCTGCCAGCCGTCCAGCAGGGCCAGGGCCCAGGCGACGCCGAAACCATTGGCGTCGCTCATCACCGCGCCCAGCCCGCCCTTGCAGCTGTGGCCCGACAGGTCCATGTGAATCCACGGCGTGTCGCCGACGAAGCGCGACAGGAAGCGCGTGGCGAGAATGTGGTCGGCTTCGCCCTCCATGCTGCACTGCTTGACGTCGGCCACGCTCGATTCGAGGCTGCTGTCGTAGTCCTCGGGGTACGGGAAGACGACGATGCGCTCGCCGCTCGACGTCGCCGCGCGCGAGGCCTGGTGCGCCAACGCGCTCGACGAGGCGAACACGCCGGACATGCGGCTGCCGAGCGCATAGTGCATGCTGCCGGTGAGCGTGGCGAAATCGGCGATGAGATCGGGCTTGGCCCTGGCGGCGAGCGTCAGCGTGTCGGCGAGCACCATGCGGCCCTCGGCGTCGGTGTGGACGATCTCGATGGTGGTGCCGTTCAATGCCTTCACCACTTCGTTCTGGCGGTAGGCCTCGGGGCTGATGTGGTTCTCGGCCAGCGCGACCCAGCCGTCGAGCGCGACCGGCAGCTGCATGCGTGACGCCGCGGCGAGGATGCCGAGCACCACGGCCGAGCCGTTCATGTCCTCGTGCATGCCCTGCATGTATTTTGCCGGCTTCAGATTGTGGCCGCCCGTATCGAAGCAGATGCCCTTGCCGACGAACGCGACCTTCCTGCCGCTGGCCTTCGGGCCCCGGTAACCGATGCGCACGATCGCCGCGTCCTTCGCCGGCGAACCCTGCGCCACGGCGCAGAAGGCGCCCGCGCCCATCTTCTTCAATTTGGCGTAGGGATATTCCTCGACGGTCCAGCCGTATTGCTTCGCGAGTGCCCGGATGCGCTTGCGGTAGACGCCGGGCGTGAGCTCGTCCGGCCCCTGCACGGTGAGGCTGCGCGTGAGGACGTTGCCCTCGGCGAGTGCGGCGGTGCGCGCGAAACCGTCGGGGGCGGCGTAGCCATACAGGCTTACCGTCTTCAGCACCGGATCCTGCTTCGCCTTGCGCGCGGGCAGCGGCACCGCATTGACCCAGGTCACGTAGATCGCCGCTTCGGCCGCGCGCGCCTTGAACGCGGCGTCGCCGAACACGGCGAGCGTGAGCGCCTTCGGGTGCTCGGCCAGCAGCAGCGCCAGGGCTTTGCGCACGCGCTCGTGCGTGTCGAAGGTCGAGGCGTCGGTCTTCAGCATCGCGTAGACCGCGAGCGTGCCGCCGGGCAGTTGCACCGCCACCGGCGACTTCGCCAGCGCCTCGGGTTTCAGCGCACGTCGTTTCATCACGGCCTTGAGCTCCGCCGCGCCGGGCATGTCGGGCAGCGTCTTCGACGCCGGCAGCAGCAGCAGCGCATAGCCTGCGCCGGCCAGCGTTTGCGCGGGGATTTCCTTTTTGTTTTCAGCGAGTTTTGGCAGCATCACGAGTCCTTGGGGGTGGCGTTTTTCTTGATGGGCGGCGGGGTTTCCCGGATAATTGCGTGCTTTTGATTTTTTTCACAGCGCATTTTCCCGCCCCATCCAACAAGGGTAACCGAATGAAGATTGAAGACAAGAAACGCGTGCTGCGCGAAATGGTGTTGCATCGCCGTTTTGAAGAGCGCTGCTATCAGGCCTACATCGAACGCAAGATTGGCGGCTTTCTCCACCTGTATCCGGGCCAGGAGGCCTGCTGCAACGGCGTGATGGAAGCCGCGCGCCCCGGTCACGATTACGTGATCACCGGCTACCGCGACCACGTGCACGCGATCAAGTGCGGCGCCGACCCGAAGGAGGTGATGGCCGAGCTATACGGCAAGGAAACCGGTTGCTCCAAGGGACGCGGCGGTTCGATGCACATCTTCGACGTCAAGCACCGCTTCATGGGCGGCTACGCGCTGGTGGGCGGCCCCTTCCCGCTCGCGGCCGGCATGGCCAAGGCGATCCAGCTGAAGGGCGGCGACGAGATCGCGATCTGTTTCCTCGGCGACGCCGCCAACAACCAGGGCGTGTTCCACGAAACCATGAACATGGCCGCGCTGTGGAAGCTGCCGGTGCTGTTCGTGTGCGAGAACAACCTCTACGGCATCGGCACCGCGATCGAGCGCTCCACCGCCATCGTCCACCAGCACAAGCGCGTTTGCGCCTACGGCATCGAGGCCGCCGAATGCGACGGCCAGGACGTCGAGAAGGTGTACGCCGCGGCGCGTGTCGCGGTCGATCACGTCCGCCACGGCAAGGGGCCCTACTTCCTCGAACTCATGACCTACCGCTACCGCGGCCACTCGATGTCAGACTCGCGCGGCTACCGCTCGCGTGAGGAAGAGGAAATGTGGAAGCAGCGCGACCCCATCTTCATCCTGCGCGACCGCCTCATCGCCGAAAAGGCGCTGACCCAGGCCGAGTTCGAGGCAATGGAAAAGGAGACCGACGCCTACATCGAGAACGAAGTGATCAAATTCGCCGAGGAATCGCCCGAGCCGCGCGTCGAGGATCTCGAAAAATACGTGCTCGCCGACCGCGACACCCAGCTCCCGTGGCTCACGGGCAAGGCCGCTTAAGGTTTAAGGAAAAGACAGCATGGCAAACATCATGTATTGGGAAGCGATCCAGCGCGCCCACGACGAAGAAATGGCGCGTGATCCGCTGGTCATCTGCATGGGCGAGGATATCGGCGTCGCCGGCGGCACCTACAAGGCGACCAAGGGACTGTACGAGAAGTACGGCCCGCTGCGCGTGATCGACACGCCCATCTCCGAAGGCGGCTTCACCGGGCTCGGCATCGGCGCGTCCTTCCTCGGCGTGCGCCCCGTCATCGAAATCATGTCGGTCAACTTCGCCTGGCTGGCGATGGACCAGATGTTCAACTCGGCGGCCAAGGTGCGCTACATGTCCGGCGGCCAGCTCACCGCGCCGTGCGTGTTCCGCGCCGCCGGCGGCGCCGCGCACCAGCTCGGCGCGCAGCATTCAGCGCGCATGGAAAAGGTGTTCATGGGCATCGCCGGCCTGCGCGTGGTCACGCCGTCCAACCCCAAGCAGGCCTACGGCCTCCTGAAGTCGGCGATCCGCTGCGACGACCCTGTGTTCATCAACGAGCACGAACTGATGTACAACATGAAGGGCGAAGTGCCCGATTCCGAATACTTCCACCCGCTGGAAGGCTCGGAAGTCGCGCGTGCCGGCACCGACGTGACGCTCTTCGGCTACAACATCTCGGTGCACTGGTGCCTCAAGGCTGCCGAAATCCTCGACAAGCAGTACGGCATCTCGGCCGAGGTCATCGACCTCTACTGCCTGTCGCCGCTCGACCGGGCCGGCATCAAGGCCTCGGTGGCCAAGACCCATCGCGCCGTCATTGCCGAAGAGGACGAGGCCCCCGTCGGCGTCGGTGCCGAGGTCATGGCGATCATCAACGAGGAATGCTTCTTCGAGCTCGACGCCGCGCCGGTGCGCGTGCACTCCGCGATGGTGCCGCAGCCCTACAACCACACGCTGGAAAAGGCGGCGATTCCCGACCACGAAGACGTGGTGAAGGCCGTGCTGAAGCTCTTCGGCAAGGCGTAATTTTGTAAGGGTTGAGGCGTGAGGGGTGAGGGGTAAACCGTCCGCGCCTCACACCTCACACCTCACGCCTAACTCCTCACGGAAAAACTATGTCCCAACACTACGCAATAACGATGCCCCAACTCTCGGACACCATGACCGAGGGCGTGGTCGTCACCTGGGAAAAACAGCCCGGTGACCGCGTCGAGCGCGGCGACATCGTCGCCACGGTCGAAACCGACAAGGCCATCATGGACGTCGAGGTGTTCAAGGCCGGCTATCTCGCCGGGCCGCTCGCCGAGGTCGGCGCGACCATTCCCGTCGGTGCCGCGATGGGCTACATCTCCGACACCCCGGGGGATGTCGCCATCGCCGCCGACGAAGTGGTCGAGGCAAAGGCCCAGACCGAGATGATCCCGCACCACGCCGGCACGCCGATCGTGATGCCGCAGCTCTCGGACACCATGACCGAAGGTGTCGTGGTCACCTGGGAAAAGCAGCCGGGCGACGCCATCAAGCGCGGCGACATCGTCGCCACGGTCGAAACCGACAAGGCCATCATGGACGTCGAGGTGTTCCAGGAAGGCTTCCTTTCCGGCCCCATCGCCGACGTCGGCAGCGTGGTCGAGGTGGGGCACCCGATGGCCTTCATCGTCGACGACGCGTCGAAAGCCAACGATACCGGCGTGACGATTTCCGCCGACCACAGGGTGAAGGACGTGCACCATGTCGCGCCGCACGCGGCCGACAAGCCCGCCACCATTCCCGTGCCCAAGACCGCGCCGGCACAGGTCGTTGCCACCGGCAGCCAGCTGCCGGTGGCGCGCGTGCCGGGGCGGCCGGCCACGCCCTACGCCCGCAAGGTCGCGGCCCAGTTGGGCGTGAACCTCGCCACCCTGGCCGGCACCGGTCCGGCGGGCGTGATCGTCGCCGCCGACGTGGCGCGCGCGCGCCCCAGCATGGCCGAAGTCGCGCACTCGCTGCCGCAGGTCGACGTGCCCGGCCAGGGCCGCCCGATGACCTCGATGGAGAAGGCCGTCAGCCACGCGATGACCGCCTCGCTCACGCTGCCGACCTTCACCGTCACGGTGAATATCGACACCTCGAAACTCACCGCCGCCGCCAAGGCGAGGAAGATCTCGGTGACGGTGGCGATCGCCAAGGCCTGCTCGCTCGCGATGGCGAAATTCCCGCGCATGAACTGGGCCTACCAGCCGGTCGACAAGCTCGTCGAGCGCAGCAACCACGACTTCGGCATCGCGGTGATGTCGAACGACGGCGGACTGGTTGTGCCCATCCTGCACGGCGTCGAGAAGAAGTCGCTCGAAGCATTGCAGGCCGACTGGACGGAGCTGGTCGAGCGCGCGCGGGTGAGAAAGCTCGCCCCCGCCGAGTACGCCAATCCCACCTTCACCATTTCCAACATGGGCATGCTGGGTGTGTCGCATTTCACCGCGATTCCCACCCCCGGTATCGCCGCGATCCTCGCCATCGCCGCCAACGGGCCGCACGGCACTCCCTTCACCATCACCGGCGACCACCGCGTGCTGAACGGCGCAGACGTCGCGCTCTACCTCGCAGCCCTGAAGCAGATCATCGAGGCCCCCGAATCGTGGATTCAGGGGACAGCGGACAGCGGACAGCGAACAGACCCGTCTGCTGTCGCCAGTCTGCTGTCCGCCGAATGGGATTACCCCGTCGTCGTCATCGGCGGCGGGCCCGGCGGCGAAGACTGCGCGCGCGACCTCGCCGACCATGGCGTCAAGGTGATGATGGTCAACAACGAGCCCTTCCCCGGCGGCGAATGCCTGTGGCGCGGCTGCATCCCGTCCAAGGCCTGGCGTGCCGCGGCCGACGCCATCCGCAACCGCGCGCACGACGCCGAGATGGGTGTCGACGGCACCAACACCCCGAGGCTCAACTGGGAACAGGTCGAGAAGCACCGCCGCTGGGTGCAGACGAGCCGCGGCGACATGGCGCTCAAGGCCGACCGCGGCATGAAGATCGACGTGCGCGAAGGCACCGGCGAATTCGTCGACGCCCATACGCTCAAGATCACCCCGGTCGAGGGCGAGCCGTATCAAGTCACGTTCGGCGCGGCGGTGATCGCCACCGGCGCCCCCGCCTTCG
This sequence comes from Thiobacillus sp., assembly GCA_046292745.1. GTDB lineage: Bacteria > Pseudomonadota > Gammaproteobacteria > Burkholderiales > Thiobacillaceae > Thiobacillus. Next base: position 16,563 of record JBKBQH010000001.1, read on the forward strand.
TGCCGCCGATTCCCGGCGCACGCGAGAACCTGGCCTCCGGCGGCGTCGTCACTTCCGACACCCTCTGGAACCTCGCCACCCCGCCGAAGAAACTCGGCATCGTCGGCGGCGGCGTCATCGGCGTCGAAATGGCGCAGATCTTCCGCGACTTCGGCGCCGAGGTGCTGATGCTCGAACGCAACCCGCGCATCCTCGCCGAAATCGAGGACGAAATCGCCAAGGCCCTGATCGCCTCGCTGGAGAAGGAAATCACCGTCGTCACCGGCGCCGACATCCGGGAAATTGCCGGCAAGCCGGGCAGGATGACGCTGCGTTATGCCAATGCCGAAGGCGTCGAATCCACCTTCGACTGCGACATCGTGCTCATGGCCACCGGCAAGCGCCCCGACACCCGCAGGCTGAATCTCGACAGGATCGGCGTCGAACTCGACGGCGCCGCGATCAAGGTCGACGCCCGCTGCCAGACCAGCGTCCCGCACATCTACGCGGTCGGCGACGTCATCGGCGGCTACATGCTCGCCCACACCGCCGCGACGCAAGGCCGCGTCGCGGCCGGCAACCTGCTCGGTCACGCGTCCGAATACGACCAGGACAAGGACTGCGGCGTCACCTTCTCGCGCCCGCAGGCCGGCTTCGTCGGCCTCACCGTCGCCCAGGCCCAGGCCAAGGGCATCGACGCGGTGGAAGCCAAGATGCCGATGAGCATCGACGCCAAGGCCATGATCACCGGCGAGACCGACGGCATGATCAAGCTCGTCGCCGACCGCGCGACCGGCCGCATCATCGGCGTGCACTTCCTCGCCGACCATACCGACACGCTGATCGGCACCGCCGTGATGATGGTCGCGGGCGAGATGACGCTGACCCAGGTCGCCCGCGCCATTTTCCCGCACCCCACCCAGACCGAACTCTTCGGCGAACTGGCGCGGCGCCTGCTGAACCGGCTGCGGCGGACGGCGAAGAAATAAGCGTTCGAGGCAGCAACGGCACGGGCGGTGCCTGTCCACGGGCCGTGCCGTGTGCTGCGCCCGCTATGCGCCCGGCCCGCAGGGCTCCTTACTGCGGCGCCACCACCGACCCTGCGTAGAATGCCTTGCACTTGCCGCCGGGCACCAACTGGCTGAACAGCCTGACCACCGGGCCGGTCAGCGCCGCGAGCGTGCTCGGCTTGTCGATCACCGGCTGGGCGAAGCTGCCGCGGATTTTCTGTTGCACCTTGGCGCAGCCGCGGGCGTCGACGAGCGCGACGGTCACGCCGTCGAAGCGCTCGTTGACGAGATCGAGCCGGCCCTGCAGCGCGACGCGATGGCGGCGGGTTGCGATGGCGACATCCTCTGCGTGCAGCACGCCGCGGGCGACCGTCCAGTCGGACACCAGGGTGCGAATGTCGCTGCGGCCTTCGAGCCCCTCCAGGATGCGCGCGAAATCGTGGCCCTTGGTGAGCGCGAGCCCGATCGGGCCGGCGAGGAAGACCGCGCCGACGTCGACGAGGTTGAAGGTCTGGCTGGCCTCGAAGCGGTCGAAGGTTTCGTCGAGGTCGACACCGTGGAGCACGAGGCCCTGGCCGCGCAGCGAAAGCTTGCCCTGCAGGCTCTGTTTCAGCGCCTTCGACGTCTTGCCCCGCATCGTCAGGGTGGCGGAAAAATCAGCCGTGCCCTGCGGCGGCCGCTGCCCCGACGCCGGTTTCAACGCGGTATCGAGACGCAAGCGGGCGAGGTCGTAGCGCAGCTGGTAGCGCGGCACTTCATCGGTATAGTCCGCGCGCAAACTGCCCCTGCCCGCACCTTCGAAGGCGCGCAGCGTGATCGGGTCGAAGTCGTAGACGCCGTCCCTGCCGGCCAGCGCGAGTTCCAGGTTGGACACGGTCTGGTCCTTCGCGCGCACGTCGGCGCACGTGAGCTTGCCGGCGAGCGTCACGCGTTTCCTGGCCTCGGCTCGCTCACCCGCGGCAACGTGGAAGTCGTCCACGTCGAGGCGGCAGCCGGCGGCCTCGATCGCCTCCCCCGTCTGCAGGTCGGCGTAGCGCAGCGTGCCGTCCGTCGCCCTGAAGCGCGCGAGCCTGAATTCGGGAATAGGAGCGGTTTGGGGCGTGTCGGTCTCGAAGTTGTAGCGGCCCTGGCGGTCGCGCACGATGTTTACCCGCGGCGCCTCGATCACCACCGCGCCGATCTCGATTTTCTGCCGGACGAGCGCAAGCGCATTCACGCCGACGTGAATTTCGCGCGCGGCGAAGAGATCCGTGCCGCGGTTACGTACCTGCAGGTCTTCGAGCGTGACGTGCAGGTTGGGCAGGAAGCCGACGCCGAGGCGGCCGGCAATGCGTACCTCCATGCCGGCAGCCTCGGACACGGCGGCCTCGATGCGCGGCTTGTAGCGTTCCAGGTCGAGAAACAGCGCCAGCAGGAGGCCGGCGAGCAGCACGAGGCCGGCTACGGCGGCGGCGATCCTGAGCGGTGTGCTGAACGGTTTCGGCATGGCGGGGCGCGTCATCGGGGAGGAAGCGCAGGTCGGCCTGCCAACCACGTTCCCATGCGACTATTGCGGCACGGCGCACGCCGACTTGAGGCCGGCGCCCCGCCAAAAAAGAACGGCCCGTCGCCGGGCCGCTTTGCAAGGCCTGCCATCCGTGGGCGTCAGCCGAACAGGCCCCTGAAGAAGAGGCGGATGCTGTCCCATACGCGGCGGAAGAAGCCCCCTTCCTCGACCGCCTCGAGCGCGACCAGCGGCGCCTGCAGCACGACCTGGCCGGCGGCGCCCACGAGTTCGAGCCGCCCCAGCGGCGCACCGGCCTTCACCGGCGCGATGAGCTCGCCTTCGTTCAGCACCACGCGCGTCTGGTAGCCCGCGCTGCCACGCTTGGGCAGCGCGGCGGCGAAATCCTGGGCAACGCCGGCCTTGACGCTGCGCGCGGCGCCCTTCCATACGTCGACCGAGCGCACGGCCTCGCCCCGCCTGTAGAAGGTCTTGCTCTCGAACAGGCTGAAACCATAGCCGAGCAGCTTGGCCGTTTCGACCGCGCGCGCGTTTTCGCTGTCGGTGCCGAACACGCTGGCGATGAGGCGCATGCCGTCGCGCTTGGCCGAAGCGACGAGGCAGTAGCCGGCTTCCTCGGTGTGACCGGTCTTGAGGCCGTCGACGCTGGGGTCGCGCCACAGGAGCAGGTTGCGGTTCGGCTGGCGGATGTTGTTCCAGACGAATTCCTTTTCCGCGTACATCGAATAGTGCGCAGGGTCTTCGAGAATGATGGCGCGGGCGAGCCTGGCCATGTCGAGCGCGCTGGCGTAATGGCCTTCGGCCGGCCAGCCGGTGGCGTTGACGAAATGGCTGTCGGCCATGCCAAGACGCTTGGCTTCCTGGTTCATCAACGAGGCGAAGGTATCCTCGCTGCCGGCGATGTATTCGGCGAGCGCAATACTGGCGTCGTTGCCCGACTGCACGATAATGCCGCGCAAGAGATCCTTGACCGCCACCTGGTCGCCGACCCTGACGAACATCTTGGACCCCCCCATGCGCCAGGCCTTTTCGCTGATGGTGGCGAGGTCGGATTCCTTCAGCCGGCCACGCTGGAGTTCCAGGGCGGCGACGTGCGCCGTCATGAGTTTGGTGAGGCTGGCGGGCGGCAGGCGGGTACTGCCTTCGTGATTGACCAGGACGGCGCCACTCGCGGCGTCCATCAGCACCCAGGACTTGGCCGCCAGCTGGGGCGGCGGCGGCAGGTCGGCGGCGGCGGCCGGGACGGACACGAAGGCGAAAAGTGGTAGGAAGCGCGTGAGGCGGTGCAGGAGATTCATGGAAGCGTAGTCGGACAACGTGGAAAAACGCGCGAGCGCGTGACGTGAGCATACCATCCCCTGGCGTTCCCTTGCACCCGCCGCGCCGCCCCGCGGCGGGCACCGCCTGCTACACTCGCGCCATCCCGCCTGCCAACGACACGACCCTGTCCGCGCCGTCCGCCATCCCCTTCTTTCCCGACCGCCTGCCCCATGCTCTATCCGCTCATCCGCGCCGCCCTCTTCACGCTCGAGGCCGAGGACGCGCACCGCTTCACGCTGGCCAGTCTCGACGTCGCCCACCGCCTGGGCCTGCTGAACCTGCTGCCGCGCGCGCCAGGCCGCCCGGTGCGGGTGATGGGCATCGATTTCCCGAATCCCGTGGGGCTCGCCGCCGGGCTCGACAAGGACGGCGCGCACATCGACGCGCTCGGCGCGCTCGGTTTCGGCTTCATCGAGATCGGCACCGTCACGCCGCGCCCGCAACCCGGCAACCCGCAGCCGCGCCTGTTTCGCCTGCCGCAGGCCGAGGCGATCATCAACCGCATGGGCTTCAACAACCTCGGCGTCGACAATCTGGTGCGGAACGTGCAGGCGAGCCGCTACACCGGCGTGCTCGGCATCAATATCGGCAAGAACAAGGACACGCCGAACGCGCACGCGGTCGACGACTATCTCGCCTGCCTCGACAAGGTCTACCCGCACGCGCACTACGTCACCGTCAACATATCCTCGCCCAATACCCAGGGCCTGCGCGAGCTGCAGAAGGACGACGCACTCGACGCCCTGCTCTCGGCGCTGAAGCACCGGCAGTCCGATCTCGCCCAGCAGCACGGGAAGTACGTCCCGATCGCGCTGAAGATCGCGCCCGACCTCGACGACGTCCAGATCGCCGCGATCGCCGCGCTCGTGTTGATGCACCGCATCGACGCCGTGATCGCGACCAACACCACGCTCGCGCGCGACGCTGTGGCCGGCCTGCCCAATGCCGACGAGGCAGGCGGCCTGTCGGGCGTGCCGGTGCGGGCCGCCTCGACCCGCGTCGTCCGCGAGCTCGCGCGCCATCTGCGGCACGAAGTCCCGATCATCGGCGTCGGCGGCATTCTCTCCGGCGCCGACGCACGCGAGAAAATCGATGCCGGGGCTTCCCTGGTACAGCTGTATACCGGACTCATCTACCGCGGGCCGGCACTGGTCCGGGAATGCGTGCGGGCGCTTGCCTGAGCAACCAGCGCTTCTGGCCGCCGCACGCTTTCGCTATGCTGATGCTTCTACCACCGCTGCGAGGTCCGCGATGCATATCGGCATTCCCAAGGAAATCAAGAATCACGAGTACCGCGTTGCGCTGACGCCGGAGGGCGTCGGCGTGCTCGTCGGCGCGGGGCACCGCGTGAGCGTGGAAGCGGGTGCGGGCACGGCGTCCGGCTTTGCCGACGATGCCTACCGCGCGGCCGGCGCGACGGTGGTCGCCACCGCCGCCGAGGCCTGGGCGGCCGAGCTGGTGATGAAGGTGAAGGAGCCGCAGGCGTCGGAATTCGGCTGGCTGCGCGAAAACCAGCTCCTGTTCTGCTATCTGCATCTCGCCGCCGCGCCGGCGCTTGCGCGCGAGCTGATGACGCGCGGGGTGACGGCGATCGCCTACGAAACGGTGAGCAAACCCGACGGCAGCCTGCCGCTGTTGCAGCCGATGTCGGAAATTGCCGGCCGGCTCGCGCCGCAGGTAGGCGCGCTCGGCCTGCATACCTCGCACGGCGGCAGCGGCAAGCTGATCACCGGCCTGCCCGGCGTGCCGCCCGCTCGCGTGCTCGTCCTCGGCGCCGGCGTGGTGGGCATGAACGCGGCGCGCGTGGCGGCCGGCCTGGGCGCGCGGGTGACCCTGATCGACCGCCGGGAAGACAAACTCGCACGCGCCGAGGCGCTGTTCGGCGCGCGGGTGGAGACGCGTTTCTCGTCACCCGGCGCGATCGAGGACAGCCTGCCGCATGCCGACATCGTCGTCGGCGCCGCGCAGATTCCCGGCCGCCATGCGCCGCGGCTCGTCAGCCGCGCCGCGCTCGCGCGGATGCCGCCCGGGTCGGTGCTGGTCGACGTGGCGATCGACCAGGGCGGCGTCGCCGAGACCTCGCGACCGACGACGCACAGCGATCCCTTCTTCATCGCCGAGGGCATCGTGCATTACTGCGTGACCAACATGCCCGGCGCCGTGGCGCGCACCGCGACCAAGGCGCTCGCCCACGCCACCCTGCCCTATGCGCTGGCGCTGGCCGCCACCGGGCTTGCCGCGCTCGACGCCGACCCCGGGCTCAAGGCCGGGCTGCACGTGCACGCCGGCCACATCATGCACGCGGGACTGGCGCAGGATCTGGGATTCGCCTGACCCAGCCGGGCGGCTGGGCAGTGGCTGTTTCCAGCCATGCGCGACCGGTCACCGTCCCATCCGCATCGAAGTAGTAGACCAGCGGCACGCCGGAAGCGATTTCAACTTTCTCCATGGCTTCGGCCGGGAGCCCGTCGAGTTCCATCACCAGCCCGCGCAGGGTGTTGCCGTGGCTGATCACGAGCAGGTGAAGCCCCGCGCGCAGTGCCGGCTGCAGCACCGTCCGCCAGTAGGGCAGCATGCGCTGCTGGCAGTCGCGCAGGCTCTCGCTCGCCGGCAGGGTGGCAGGGTCGATGCCGAGATATTTCGGATCGAAGCGCGGATGGCGCGGATCGTTCCAGTCGAGCGCGGGCGGCGGCTCGACGTAGCCGCGCCACCAGCGGCGCGATGCCTCCTCCCCCCAGATACGGAAGATCTCCTGCTTGTTGAGGCCCTGCAGCGCGCCGTAGTGGCGCTCGTTGAGCCGCCAGGTCACGTGGTAGGGCAGGTCGGGGGCGCGCATGGCCGTGAGCACCGCGACGGCCGTCTGGCGCGTGCGCGCCAGCGCCGAGCCGTGCACGGCGTCGAACGCATAACCGGCCGCCGCGAGCCGCCGTCCCGCCTCGGCAGCTTCGGCGAGCCCGACCCCGGTCAACGGAATGTCTGTCCAGCCGGTGAAACGGTCGGTGAGATTCCATTCGCTGTGGCCGTGGCGCAGCAGGACCATCCAGGGCGCGTGCGTCATTCGGGCGGCTCCATCAGGACGTCGTGCAGGTGGTGGCGGTCGCCCCACGCTTCGAGATGCCAGCCCCGGCCGTCGAAGCGGAACCAGTTGAGCGCGCAGTTGGGTATCTTGAAATCGCGCGGCGCACTGAGTGGCCGGCCGGTGGCGCGCCGGTAGACGATGTCGAGCACACCGCTATGGCAGATCGCCGCAAGGGTCTGGCCGGGATGATGGCGCACCAGCCAGGCGATGCCGTCGGCCACGCGCGCGGCAAACGTCCGCAACGACTCCCCTGTCTCGAAATCGTAATCGGGATCGCGCACCCTGTAACGGGCATGCGCCTCGGGATGGCGCGCGGCCGCCTCGGCAACGGTCAGCCCCTGGAAGATCCCGTAGTGGCGCTCGCGCAGTTGCGGCAGCGGCCGGACCACGTGGTCCTCGCGCTGCGCCAGGGACTGCGCAGTTTCCATCGCGCGCGCCAGGTCGCTGCTGTAGATCGCGTGGAAACGCTGGTGCGCGGCGTTGAACGCCATCGCCAGCGCCTGCGCCCGCCCGGTGTCGTTGAGCGGAATGTCGAGGTGGCCCTGGATGCGCCGCTCCACGTTCCAGTCGGTCTCGCCATGCCGGATGAGGCAGATCCGGGTGGCGACGGGTTGGGTGACGCCATGCATATCAATTGCGGGGAATTGGGCTATACAGAATGCCAATCTGACACAAACCCACCAGGACGGCGTGCTTTTCGCATCAAAACAACACGGCGCACGCCCCACGCTTCCTGCCGGACATCCCAGTTTGACACGGTCAAGAATATACGGATATATTTATCTTTAATGCCGGATTACAGTCCGGCAGAACGGATCGAGTCATCAATCACGGGAGACGTGTATGGAAGCGACAACCTACAATTACAAGGTCGTCCGCCAGTTCGCCATCATGACGGTGGTATGGGGGATCGTCGGGATGCTGGTGGGGGTCATCCTCGCTGCGCAACTCATCTGGCCGGAGCTCACCTTCGGCATCGAGTGGCTGTCCTACGGCCGCCTGCGGCCGCTGCACACCAACGCGGTGATCTTTGCCTTCGGCGGTTCGGCGCTGTTCGCGGTCTCCTACTACATCGTGCAGCGCACCTGCCAGGTGCGCCTGTGGGCCGAAAAGCTCGCGGCCTTCACCTTCTGGGGCTGGACCGCGGTGATCGTTCTGGCCGCCATCACCCTGCCGCTGGGCTACACCAGCACCAAGGAATACGCCGAACTCGAGTGGCCGATCGACATCCTGATCACCGTGGTGTGGGTCGCCTATGCGCTGGTGTTCTTCGGCACCATCGTCAAGCGCAAGACCCGGCACATCTACGTGTCGAACTGGTTCTTCGGCGCCTACATCCTGACGATCGCGCTCCTGCACATCGTCAACAATCTGGAAATCCCCGTCACGCTGACCAAGTCCTATTCGCTCTATTCCGGCGTGCAAGACGCGATGGTGCAGTGGTGGTACGGCCACAACGCGGTGGGCTTCTTCCTCACCACGGCCTTCCTCGGCATGATGTACTACTTCATTCCCAAGCAGGCCGGCCGCCCCATCTACTCGTACCGCCTGTCGGTGGTGCACTTCTGGTCGCTAAACTTCATCTACATGTGGGCGGGTCCGCACCACCTGCAGTACACCGCGCTGCCCGACTGGGCGCAGAGCCTCGGCATGGTGTTTTCCCTGATGCTCCTGGCGCCCTCCTGGGGCGGCATGATGAACGGCATCATGACCCTGTCGGGCGCCTGGCATAAGCTGCGCACCGACCCGATCCTGAAGTTCCTGGTCACCGCGCTGTCGTTCTACGGCATGTCGACCTTCGAAGGCCCGATGATGTCGATCAAGACGGTCAACGCGCTCTCGCACTACACCGAATGGACCATCGGCCACGTGCACTCCGGCGCGCTCGGCTGGGTGGCGATGATCACCATCGGCTCCATGTACTACCTGATCCCGCGCCTGTTCGGCCGCGAGTCGATGTACAGCACGCGGCTCATCGAATGGCACTTCTGGTGGTCGACCATCGGCGTCGTGCTCTACATCGCGTCGATGTGGATCGCCGGCGTGGCACAGGGCCTGATGTGGCGCGCGGCGAACGCCGACGGCACGCTGACCTACAGCTTCGCCCAGGTGCTCAACACCATGTACCCCTTCTACGGCATCCGGCTTGCCGGCGGCGCCCTGTTCTTCGCGGGCATGCTGCTGATGGCCTACAACGTCTGGAAAACCGTGCGCATGGGTCGCGTCGTCAATGACGCGCCGATCCCGCAAGCCGTCCACGCCTGAGGAGACTGAAACATGATTTCGCACGAAACCATCGAAAAGAACATCGGCCTCCTGATCGTGCTGACCATACTCGTGGTCAGCGTGGGCGGACTGGTGCAGATCGTCCCGCTGTTCTTCCAGACCTCGATGACGCAGCCGGTCGCGGGCCTCACCCCCTACACGCCGCTGCAGCTGTCGGGTCGCGACATCTACATCCGCGAAGGCTGTGTCGGCTGCCACTCGCAAATGGTGCGTCCGTTCCGCGCCGAGACCGAACGCTACGGCCACTACTCGGTCGCCGGCGAATTCGTCTACGACCGTCCCTTCTTGTGGGGCTCCAAGCGCACCGGCCCGGACCTGCATCGCGTCGGCGGGCGCTATTCGAACGACTGGCACTACGCGCATCTGATGAACCCGCGCGACGTGGTGCCGGAATCGAACATGCCGGCCTACCCCTGGCTCGACCGTCCGCTGAATGACGCGGCGATCCAGACCAAGATGCGCAGGCTCAATCTGGTCGGCCACGGCTACTCCGAGGAACAGATCGCCGCCGCGCCGGCCAAGCTCGCGGGCAAGACCGAAATGGACGCCCTGATCGCCTACCTGCAGTCGCTTGGCACCCACGCGCCGAAGAACTGAACCGACATGGACAGCGGAACCGTCAGCGGCATCGTCACCGTCGTCTTCATCGTGGTGTTCATCGGCATCGTCTGGTGGGCCTACAGCAAGGACAACAAGCAGCGCTTTGAAGATGCCGGCAAATTGCCTTTCGCCGAAGACGACTCCCAAGGGAAACCGTCCCAGCGGGACACAACCCCCGCTCAACAAGGAGACAAGCAATGAGCGATTTCACCCATGGCCTCTGGCCGATCTACATCAGTGTCATCACCCTGGTGAGCATCGTCGGCACCTGGCTCTTTCTCAAGAGCCAGACGACGCGCAAGCTCGCCCCCGGCGAAAAACCCGAGCTCATCGAGCACACCTGGGACGAGGATCTGCAGGATTTCAACAACCCGCTGCCGCGCTGGTGGCTCGGCCTATTCTACGGCACGCTGGTGTTCGCGCTGGTCTACCTCGCCCTGTGGCCGGGTCTGGGCAACTTCCAGGGCCTGCTGAAATGGACCCAGATCGGCGAGTACGAAGCCGAGGTGAAGGCGGCCGAAGCCCGTTTCCAGCCCGTGTACGCCGGTTTCATGCAGCAGGACATCGCCACCGTCGCGGCGAACGATGAGGCGCGCGCCATCGGCCGCAACCTTTTCCTCACCTACTGCTCGCAGTGTCATGGTTCCGACGCCGCCGGGGCACGCGGCTACCCCAACCTGACCGACAACGACTGGCTCTACGGCGGCGACCCCGACACCATCAAGGCGACGATCGCCGGCGGGCGCTCCGGGATGATGCCGGCGCTGGGCGATGCGCTGGGAGCCGACGGCACCAAGGCCGTGGCGCACTATGTGCTGTCGCTGTCGGGCCGCCCGCACGACGCCGCGCTCGCCGCCCAGGGCAAGCCCAAGTTCGAGGAGAACTGCGCGGCCTGCCACATGCCCGACGGCACCGGCATGCAGGCGATGGGCGCGCCCAACCTCACCGACAAGGTGTGGCTGTATGGCGGTTCCGAGGCGGCGATCATCGAGACGATCAGCAAGGGCCGCAACGGCGTGATGCCGGGCATGGACCAGACGCTCGGCACGACGTCCAACAAGGACGCCAAGCTGCACCTCCTGGCGGCCTACGTGTACGGCCTGTCACAGCAGAAACAATAAGGCATTCCCGCCGGCCCGGTGCCGGCGGGCTGCCCGAGCGCATGGCGACGTGCGCTCGGGCAGCCCGGCCCCCACGGATCCTCGCAGTGACCGAAAACCAGCAAACCCCAGCCTCACCCGAAGCGCCGATCGAACAGCAGCTTTACGCGATCCGGCAGAAGATCCAGCCGCGCGCGGTGCACGGGGTGTTCGCCAACTGGCGCATCGCCATGGTGCTGCTCACGCAGCTGCTCTATTACGGCCTGCCGTGGCTCAAGTGGGACGGCCACCAGGCGGTACTGTTCGACCTGGCCGCGCGCAAGTTCTACATCTTCGGCTGGGTGTTCTGGCCGCAGGACTTCATCTATCTCACCGAGCTGCTGATCCTCTCCGCGCTCGGGCTGTTCCTCTTCACCGCGATCGCCGGCCGCCTGTGGTGCGGCTATGCCTGCCCGCAGACCGTGTACACGGAAATCTTCATGTGGGTCGAGGAATGGATCGAGGGCGACCATCTCGCGCGCAAGAAGCTCGACAAGTCGCCGTGGAACGCGGAAAAGCTGCGCAAACGCGGCACCAAGCATCTGCTCTGGTTCCTCATCGCGCTATGGACGGGCTTCACCTTCGTCGGCTATTTCACTCCGATCCAGACGCTCGCGGCCGAAGTGATGCAATTCAATCTCGGCCCGTGGGAAACCTTCTGGATCCTGTTCTACGGATTCGCCACCTGGGGCAACGCTGGTTTCATGCGCGAGCAGGTTTGCACCTACATGTGCCCCTACGCACGCTTCCAGAGCGTGATGTTCGATTCCGACACGCTCACCGTCACCTACGACACGTCGCGCGGCGAGCCGCGGGGGCCCCGCAGCAAGAAAATCGACTACAAGGCCCAGGGCCTGGGCGACTGCGTCGACTGCGGGGTGTGCGTGCAGGTCTGTCCCACCGGCATCGACATCCGCAACGGCCTGCAATACGAGTGCATCGGCTGCGCCGCGTGTATCGACGCCTGCGACCAGATCATGGACAAGATGGGTTATCCGCGCGGGCTGATCCGCTACACCACCGAGAACGTCGTGAAGGGCAAGTATCCCGACAGCGGCATCCTGCGCCACGTGCTGCGTCCGCGCACGATTCTCTACACGATGCTGATGGCGGTGATCGGTGGCGCCTTCGTGTGGAGTCTCGCCACCCGCGTGCCGCTGCATGTCGACGTGGTGCGTGACCGCACCGCGCTGTCGAAGGAAACCGACGATGGCATGATCGAGAACGTCTACCGCCTGCAGATCATCAACAAGGACGCACGGGCGCATCGCTATCTGATCCAGGCACGGGGCATCGAAGGCCTGCGGGTCGAGACCGCCGCCCGCGCGATCAGCGCCGCCCCGTTGCAGACCATCGACGTGCCGGTCAGCCTGATTGCCGATCCCGTCACGTTGAAAGGACGCTCCATTGCGGTTACCTTCATCGTACAGTCGGCCGACGACCCGCGCATCCGCGACGACGTGTCGACCAAGTTCTTCAACCGCTGACACAACGAGGCATGGCCACATGAACACGCCGACTCCCCACGCCGCCCGGCCCTGGTACCGCGAACCCTGGCCCTGGTTCCTGATGAGCCTGCCTGCCGCCGCGGTCATCGCCGGACTCGCCACCGTGTGGATCGCGGCACGAAGCGCCGATGGCCTGGTGGTGGGCGATTATTACAAGGCCGGGCTGGCGATCAACCAGACGCTGGCGCGCGACGCGGCAGCGCGCGTGCTGGACCTGCAGGCCACGCTGGCCGCCGCAGATGGAGAGCTCACGGTGACGCTTGCCGGGCGCATCGATACCTACCCCGACACGCTGGGCCTGACGCTCGCCCACCCGACCCGCCAGGGCGAGGACCGGACACTGACGCTCGCCCATGCCGGCAACGGTCGCTACCGCGCCACCCTGCCGCTGCTCAGCGACGGCAAGTGGCAACTCCAGCTCACCGACGACGCCGCCAGCTGGCGGCTGGCCGGCGTGCTGCACACCCCGCTCCACCAGCCCGCCCGCTTCACGGCGAGGGCGGAATCCACCGTTCAATAACCAGGGAGAATGAAATGGACGTCGTGCTGAATCTGCTGTTCACCCACCCCATCGGCCTGTTGAGCCTGTTCACCATCGTTTTCATTATCGGGATGGCGGTTTACCTGGTATCCCTGTTCAAACGCAAGATCAACAATCCCGACGACTGAGCCGCCACGAGGAGCCCGCCATGTTGCAGCGCACGATCTCCATCCTGTGGCCGTCCTTCCTGGTGGCGGGCGTGGCCGATGTCGTCTTCACCACGCTGTTCGACCCGCTCGAACTCATGTATCGCGGCGAGGCGCTGGTCGAACACCGTGTCGCCGCCTATACCATCGGGTTTTTCGTGTTCTGGCTGATCTGCATCTCGTCGAGCATGTTGACCTGTTATTTCCAGCGCAGCGCCGATGAAATCAACCGCTGCCCGCTGCCGCCCCCCAGGCGGCCCGAAGGCTGTCCCAAGCGCGAGGGCGAGGGCGACTGCTGCTAGAACGCCAGCCCCGCGGGCTGCGGGCTGGCGTCAGGCGGTCCTGGAATAGCGCGGCTTCTCGCTCGCCGCGTCCTTGAGGTAGCGGTCGAAGCCCATGCCGATGTTGCGCAGGAACAAGCGGCCCGTGGGCGTCACCCGGAGGCGTGACGCGTCGATCTCGATCAGCCCGTCGGCCGCCAGCGGCGCGAGATCGGCCAGCGATTCGGCGAAGTAGTCGGTGAAGTGGATGCCCCATTCGCGCCCGAAGGCGTCGAAATCGAGTTCGAGATCGCACATCACCCGGGTAATGGCGTCGCGGCGGATCCGGTCGTCGGGGGTGAGCCTCAATCCGCGCTCGACCGCGAAACCGGTATCCGCAATGCGCGCCTCATAGCGTTTGAGGCTCTTCTCGTTCTGCATGTACACCTCAGCCGTCTGGCTGATGCTCGACGCGCCGAAGGCGAGGATGTCGCAGTCCTTGTGCGTGGTATAGCCCTGGAAGTTGCGCCACAGCGTCTTGTTCTGCTGCGCGCGAACCAGTTCGTCCTCCGGCCGCGCGAAATGGTCTAGGCCGATATTGACGTAGCCGGCGTCGCCGAGCATCTCGTTGACCGCCTGCTGCAGTTCGAGGCGGGTCGCAAGATCGGGCAGGTCGGCCTCGTTGATGAGCTTCTGGTGCTTCTTCATCCACGGCACATGCGCGTAGGCGAATACCGCCAGCCGGTCGGGCGCCCACGCCGTCACGCGTTCGAGCGTGCGGCGGAAGCTGGTCACGGTTTGTCTCGGCAAACCGACGATGAGATCGAGATTGATGCTGGAAAAGCCGAGTTCGCGCGACCAGTCGAGCACCTGCCGGATGAGGAATTCCGACTGGATGCGGTTGACCGCTTCCTGCACCGCCGGATCCATGTCCTGCACCCCGAAGGAAACCCGGTTGAAACCGGTTTCGCGCAGGGCGGCCAGATGCTCGAACGTGAGTTCGCGCGGATCGACCTCGCAGCTCACCTCGGCATCGTCGGCGAGCGTGAAATGCTGGCGCATGCGCGCCATCAGGCGCCGGATATCGTCCGGGTTGAGATAGGTCGGCGTGCCGCCGCCCCAATGCAACTGCCGCACCCGGCGCGCCGGGTCGACGCGCGCCGCGGTTGCCGCCATTTCACGGTCGAGCGCGGCAAGGTAGGGAACGGTCTTGCTGTAATCGCGCGTCGCCACCATGTTGCAGCCACAGTAATAGCAGAGCGAGTCGCAGAACGGGATATGGGCGTAGAGCGACAGTCCACGCGCGGGATCGGCCTCGGCCAATGCCGCGTGCCAGTCCGGTTCGCCGAAGCCGGTGTGGAAGTACGGCGCGGTCGGATAGGACGTATAGCGCGGGCCGGGCACGCTGTATTTGCGCAGCAGCTCGAGCGGAGGCAAGGTCATGGCAGCACTCCTGCAAACCAGAAGGCCTGGATGGAACACCAGGACGCGAAGAACCCGGTCGCCGGGAAAAGGCGCGCCTGCCCACCCGGGCAGACGTTCCGGGCAGTGTGAGGGACCGATTCCCTGACCAAGGACGCGGCCCTGGCGCCTGCGGGGTGCGGCATGGCGGTCCCGGCTTCATGATAAAAGATCATATTGTCTTTTTATCACGTGACGCGGCATAAATCCAGCCCGCCGGTCGGACGACTCAGGGCACCGTCAGGCGCAGCGGCGCGAAGGCATCATGGAACAGCGCGACTTCGTCGCCCGAGGCGAACTGCCAGCCTTCTAGGTGGCCGAACTCGGTTTTCGCCCGGGGCGCCAGCTCGAGGGTAAAGCGCTCCGCGGTGGAAAGCGTCGGGTTGCGCGCCAGCAGGGTGACGGTGAGGTAGCGGTCGCTGTTGTTGTCGATCACGGCGACCATCCCCTTGCCGAGCATCGAGCTGCGAAAACCGACCACCAGCGGCAGGGCGGGTTTCACGGCCGCCAGCGATTGCGCCTCGGTTTCCCGGTAATTCAGCTGCGCTTTCAACTGCTCGATCTCGCGTAGACTCTCGGTGAGCTGATTGCGGGTTTCGACGAGGTAGCGCTCCGCCAGCTGGCGCGTCTCGATTTCCCTCGACAGCCGTCGCTTGAGGTCGCCAAGATCGACGTTGAGCATGAATGCGTACAGCAGCAGGCCCGCGACGGTCAGCAGCAGCACGGCGCTGACACCGATCGCGAGCCACAGCCCGCGCCGGGAATGCGGCACGGCGCGTGTGTCGGCACCGGCCTCAGCCGGTGTTGCGCATGCCGGCCGCGATGGCATTGATCGAACGCTTGAGCGGAGTGAGCCAGGAATCCTGCTCGGATTCCCACACGCTGTCGGTGCGGTAGCGCTTCAGCAGGCGCACCTGGATGTGGTTGATCGGATCGATGTAGGGACGGCGGCGCGAGATCGACAGCGACAAGGCCGGGTTTTCCTCCATCAGGGCCTCGATCTTCGCCACCTGCCGGACGCAGGATACGGTCAGCGCGTATTCGTCGGCGATGGTGCGATAGATCGCCTGCGTGTTGGGGTGATCGCACAGCCGCGCATATTCCTCGGCGATTTCCATGTCGGCCTTGGACAGGGCCATCTGCACATTCGACAGCAGGCCGCGGAAAAACGGCCAGTCGCGATACATCGCCTGCAGGTGGGCGAGCGCGTCGGGCCGGCTGTCGATGAAATGCTTCAGCGCGCTGCCGATACCGAACCACGCCGGCAGCGTGTGGCGTGACTGCGCCCAGCCGAACACCCAGGGGATCGCGCGGATCGATGCCAGCGAACGATCGGACTTCTTGCGGTGCGACGGCCGGCTGCCGATGTTGAGCGTGCCGATCTCGGTCACCGGCGTGCTTTCGTAGAAATAGTCGACGAAGCCGTCCATGCCGGTGAGCGCGCGGTAGGCCGTCTCGCCCGCCGCCGAGATGTCGCGCATCCAGTCGAGATAATCCTGCGGATAGCTGACCTCGCAATGCGCCAGCGCGGTGGCGCTCGCCTTCATGAGCCCGGTCACGCCCATGCCGATCTCATAGTTCGCGGTCTCGGGATTGCTGTACTTGTAGTAGAGCATCTCGCCCTGTTCGGTGAACTTGATCTCGCCGTTCACGGTGCCGGGCGGCTGCGACAGGATGGCCTCATGCGTGGGACCGCCGCCGCGTCCGACCGTGCCGCCGCGGCCATGGAACAGGCGGCATGCGACGCCATGGCGCTGCGTCAGCGCGATGATGGAAAGCTGCGCCTGGTAGAGATTCCAGTTCGACGCGAGGATGCCGCCGTCCTTGCACGAATCCGAGTAGCCGAGCATGACTTCCTGGCGGTTGCCGTTGGCGGCGACCAGCGCGCGATACACGGGGTTCGACAGCAGCTGGTCGAGGATGGCCTGGCTGTGCTGCAGATCGTCGACCGTCTCGAACAGCGGCGCTGCCAGGATGCGGCAGAACCATTCGCGCCCGTTGTGGCCGCACAGGCCCACCAGGCGGGCGAGAAACATCACTTCCATGACGTGCGAGGCGCTGTGCGTCATCGAGATCACATAGGCCCCGAACAGCTCATCACCCACCTCGGCCTGCAGCTTGGCCATGCGGCGAAACACGGCGAGCGTCTCGCGCGCCTCGTCATCCAGGCTCGCATCGTTGACGGCGATCGGGTCGATATGGCCGATCCAGGCGGCCAGCCGCTGCAGCCGTCCGGCTTCGTCGGCCGCCGCATAGTCGAAGTCGCTGTCGATCTGGTGCAGCACCGCGGCGACCGTGCGGGTGTGCACGCCCGATTCCTGGCGGATGTCGAGCTGCAGCAGATGGAAACCAAAACTTTCCACCAGGCGGATCAGGGCCTGCAGACCCTGGTTGGCGACGATGCGGTCGTCGTGGCTGATCAGGGAATCCCGCACCAAATAGAGATCGTCGAGAAAGGCCGTGGCATTCGGGTAGGCCAGGTGCGGGATGAAGCTCGGCACGCCGGCCAGGCACTGGTGGACATACGAAAGGTTGGCGTCCAGCCGCGCCAGCATCATCGCGGCCATGCGGCGGTAGGGCTCCCGGCTGTAGATCTGCACCGCGGTGCCGCGGAACACCTGCTCGCCGAACTCGGCCTCGTATTCGGCGAGGCGCTCGAGAAACGCGGCCGCCGGCGTGCACCAGCCGCTGCTATGCGTCAGCGTCTGTCGCAGTTCCAGCACGCGCGCGCGGTATTCCTCCAGTGCCTCCTGCATCTGGCGATGCACGGTCCACTCGGTGATGTCGGCGGTGACGAAGGGGTTGCCGTCGCGGTCGCCGCCGATCCAGGAACCGAAGCGGATGAAGCTCGGCACGCTGACGACGCCGGTGCCGTCGGGATTGGAACCGTAGTGCTTGCGAATCGCCTTTTCGAAATACTGATAGGCCTTGGGCACCGCCTCGAACAGGCTTTCGCGCACATAGTAAAGTCCGTTGCGCACTTCGTCGCGCACCTCCAGTTTGGCGCTGCGCAGTTCATCCGTGCGCCACATGACCTGGATCTCGGCGGCCAGCTGCACTTCGAGCTCGCGCTGGTCGTTCACGCCGAGCGTCGGGCTGTAGAGCTGATCGCAGATGAGGAAGATGCGGCGCATGCCTTCCATCACCGCACGGCGTCGCGCCTCGGTGGGATGCGCGGTGAATACCGGCGCGAAATGCAGGCGGTCGAGCATGCCCTGAAGGGTGGCGACTGAGATGCCCTGCCCCTTGAGGTCGGCGAGGGTGCGGTCGAACGAGCCCTCCCACAGCGGCATGCCGTGCGACAGCATGCGGCGGCGGTTGCGGTGGGCGAAACTTTCCTCGGCGACGTTGACCAGCATGAAATAGCTGGAGAAGGCGCGCACCACCAGCTCGACCTTGGCCGCGGGCATGGCGTCGATCAGCATCATCAGCTCGGTGCGGCGCGCCTGGTCTTCCTGCTGCTGCAATTCCGCGAAACCGCGGCGCAGCGTCTCCACCGTCTCGAATACCTCCTCGCCGGCGAACCGCAGCACCACCTGCCCGAGCAGGGTGCCCAGCAATTTGACCTGCGCACGCAGGTGATCGTCGGTCAACAGGGTTTCAGGTGCGTTCATGGCAACAGGCACGCCCCCGCCATGCGGGGGAGGTTTCGGCAAAGCCGGCTATTTTCGCATATGCGCCGTTTATCACCCAAACGCGCCATTACCCAAGGACACGGCGCGCGTTGCGGAACATGCGCAGCCAGGGCGAAGCGTCCGTCAAGGTGTCGGGCTTCCATGACAGCTGCGCCGCGCGGAAGACGCGCTCGGGGTGCGGCATCAGGATGCTGAAGCGGCCGTCCGGCGTGGTGAAGCCGGTCAGGCCGCCCGGCGAGCCGTTCGGGTTCATGGGATACACCTCGGTCGGCGCACCGCGGTGATCGACATAGCGTAGCGTCGGCAACGCCACGCCGGCGTGCGCGGGATCGCGGAAAGCGACCCGACCCTCGCCGTGGGATACCGCGATCGGCATCAACGATCCCGCCATGCCGGCGAAGAAGAGCGAGGGCGAATCGAGCACCTCGACCAGCGAGAAACGCGCCTCGAACTGTTCCGACAGGTTGCGCTCGAAGCGCGGCCAGGCCTCGGCGCCGGGAATCAGGTCGTGCAGCTGGCTCATCATCTGGCAGCCATTGCACACGCCCAGCGCGAAGCTGTCGGCACGGTGGAAGAAGGCCGAGAACGCGTCGCGCGCGCGCGGATTGAACAGGATGGACTTGGCCCAGCCGCCCCCCGCCCCCAGCACATCGCCGTAGCTGAAGCCGCCGCAGGCCGCGAGTCCGGCGAACCCGGCCAGGCTCACGCGGCCGCCAAGGATGTCGCTCATGTGGACATCGACCGCGTCGAAGCCGGCGGCGTCGAACGCGGCGGCCATCTCGACCTGGCCGTTGACGCCCTGTTCGCGCAGCACCGCCACGCGCGGCCGCCTGCCGGTGGCGACATACGGCGCGGCGACATCATCGTCCACCGCGAAGGTCGGCGCATAACGCAGGCCGGGGTCGGCGGCATCGGCATGGCGGGCGAATTCCTGCTCGGCGCATACCGGGTTGTCACGCAGCTTCGCCATTTCGTAGCTGGTGCGCGCCCATGCCTGCTGCAATTCGGTGCGCGCCTCGTCAAGAATCACGCGTTCGCGGCGCACCACGCGCACGCGGTCGGAGGCGTCGGGTTCGCCAATGATGTAGAACTCGCCGCGCAGGCCGGCAGCGAAGAAGGCATCCATCACTGCCCGGGTATCGCTGCGGCGGACCTGTAGCACGGCGCCCGCCTCCTCGCTGAAGAGCACGTTGAAGATGCGCTCGGAATAGCCGCGCGGATCGCTCAAGTCGGGTTCGGGCACGCCTTCCTCATCGGCGTCTTGACGAATTTTTTCCGCACACAGCTCGTCGATGTCGACCACGAGCCCGCAATGGCCGGCGAAGGCCATCTCGACGAGCGTCACGAACAGGCCGCCGTCGGAACGGTCATGGTAGGCGAGCAGTTTGCCGGCGGCATTGAGCGCCTGCACCGTATCGAAAAAGGCGGCGAGCGCATCGGCCGGCGGCGCATCCGGGCACGCCTCGCCGACCTGCTTGAACGCCTGCGCGAAACTCGATGCGCCGAGCCGGTTCCTGCCGCGGCCGAGATCGATGAGGACAAGGTCCGTGTCACCGGCGTCGAGGCGCAGCTGCGGCGTCAGGTGGCGGGTCGCATCGGGCGTCGTGGCGAAGGCGGAAACCACCAGCGAAATCGGCGACACCACCGATTTCCTCTCGCCACCCGCCTGCCACACGGTCTTCATGCTCATCGAATCCTTGCCGACCGGAATCGACACGCCGAGCGCCTGGCAGTACTGCGACACGGCGGCGACGGTGTCGAACAGCGCGGCGTCCTCGCCGGGGTGGCCCGCCGGCGCCATCCAGTTGGCCGACAGCTTCACCTGCCCCAGTCCGTCGACGCGCGCGGCGGCGAGATTGGTGATCGCCTCGGCGATGGCCATGCGGCCCGAGGCCGGCGCGTCGATCAGCGCCAGCGGTGCCTTTTCGCCGACGGAGAAGGCTTCGCCCCGGGTCGTATGGTAGCCCGCCAGCGTGATCGCGCAGTCGGCCACCGGCACCTGCCACGGCCCCACGCACTGGTCGCGCGCGGTGAGGCCACCGACCGTGCGGTCGCCGATGGCAATGAGGAACATCTTGGAGGCGACGCCGGGCATCGCCAGCACGCGGCTGACGGCGTCCCTGACATCGATGCCGTCGAGCACCAGGGGCGCCGGCGTTGCCGCTTCGTGCCTGACCTCGCGCGTCATTTTCGGCGGCTTGCCAAGGATGACGTCGAGGCTGACGTCGACCGGCGCGTTGCCGAAATGGCTGTCGGTGACCAGGAGGTGATTGTCTTCGGTGGCCTCGCCCAGGACCGCGAACGGGCAGCGCTCGCGCTCGCAGATGGCGCGGAATTCGGCCAGCCGCGCCGGCGGAATCGCCAGCACGTAGCGCTCCTGCGCCTCGTTGCACCAGATTTCGCGCGGCGACATGCCGCTCTCTTCCGACGGCGCGGCGCGCAGTTCGAAGCGGCCGCCGCGGCCGCCGCCGTGCACCAGCTCGGGCAGCGCGTTGGACAGCCCGCCGGCGCCGACGTCGTGGATGGAGAGGATGGGATTCCCCTCGCCCAGCTGCCAGCAGCGGTCGATGACTTCCTGGCAGCGCCGCTCCATTTCCGGGTTGCCGCGCTGCACCGAATCGAAGTCGAGGTCGGCGGCGTTCGCCCCGGTGTCCATCGACGAGGCCGCGCCGCCGCCCAGGCCGATCAGCATGCCGGGGCCGCCCAGCTGGATCAGCAGCGTGCCGGTCGGCAACGGCTTCTTATGCACATGGTCGGCGCGGATGCTGCCGACGCCGCCCGCCAGCATGATGGGCTTGTGGTAGCCGCGGCGCTGGCCGGCGACGGTTTCCTCGAAAGTGCGGAAATAGCCGGCAAGATTTGGCCGGCCGAATTCATTGTTGAACGCCGCCGCGCCGATCGGCCCTTCGAGCATGATCGAAAGCGGCGTGACGATGCGGTCCGGCTTGCCGTAGGGCCGGGCTTCCCACGGCTGTTCATGACCGGGAATGTTGAGGTTGGACACCGAGAACCCGGTGAGTCCCGCCTTGGGCTTGGAACCGGTGCCGGTCGCGCCCTCGTCGCGGATCTCGCCGCCGCTGCCGGTCGCCGCGCCTGGAAAGGGCGAGATCGCGGTCGGGTGGTTGTGCGTCTCGACCTTCATCAGCACGTGCGTGAGCTCCGTGCTGTAGGCGTAGGTGCCGTCGCCGCGCGGGTAGAAGCGCTCGATCTCGGCGCCCTCGATCACCGAGGCATTGTCCGAATACGCGACCACCGTGCCCTCGGGATGCGCGGCGTGGGTGTCGCGGATCATGCCGAACAGCGATTTCGCCTGTGCGACGCCGTCGATCACCCAGCTGGCGTTGAAGATCTTGTGGCGGCAGTGCTCGGAGTTGGCCTGCGCGAACATCATCAGCTCGACGTCGGTGGGATTGCGGCCGATGCGGGTGAAGTTGTCGGCCAGGTAGTCGATCTCGTCGTCGGACAGCGCCAGGCCCAGTTCACGGTTGGCCGCGACCAGCGCGGCGCGCCCGCCGCCGAGCACGTCGACCGCGGTCATCGCGCGTGGCGGCACGTGGCGGAACAGCCGCTCGACGTCGGCGAGCGTCATTACCGTTTCGGTCATGCGGTCGTGCAGCAGCGGCAGGAGGCGCGCGCGCGCGTCGCCCGCGAGCGGGGCGCCAGCCGCATCGAGCGCGAGGAAGGCGATGCCGCGCTCGATGCGGCGGACCTGCGCGAGGCCGCAGTTCCGGAGAATGTCGGTCGCCTTCGACGACCAGGGCGAGATGGTGCCCGGACGCGGCGTGACAAGAATGATCGGATCGTCCGCCGTCGGCGCGTCGGCCGGCGTGCCGTAGGTCAGCGCCTGTTCGACCCGCGCCCTCGCCGCCGCGTCGAGCTCGCCGTCGACTTCCAGGAAATGCCAGTGGCGCGCCGCCAGCGTGCCCAGCGCAATGCCCTGTTGCGCGGCCTCGCGGCGGATCTTGTCGAGACGGAAGGGCGACAGCGCGGCAGCGCCGGGAAGGGAGACAATGGCGGACATGTGCGGCTTTGCGAGCGGGCAAAGTCGCCATTTTAGCCGATCGGGGCGGCGCTGGCCGGGCTATCGGGGCGGCGCTGGCCGGGCTATCGGGGCGCCGACGCCTGCTTGCGCCAGGCTTCCAGGCAGTCGAGTCCGCAGAAGTGATACACGTAGTCCTGCGCGTCGGTCACCCGGATGGCGTCGGCGGGGACTTCCTTCAGGCAGACGGCGCAGGTGAGCACGGTGCAGGCCTCATCGTCGGCGCACCGCTCGACCGGCGCGCCGGCACTGTTGCGGGGCGGGGTGTCCATGCGTTACTCCTCGATACCACTGACCTTTCCAGTGTAGCCAGGAAGACAACCCCGACAAGGTCTCAATAGCCGGCGTCTTTCATCGCCCGCTTGATGATCTGGTAGTCGGCCTGCTTGTCGATGACGAAGCCGGTCACCTTGCTATGAATGGTCTGCTGCAGCGAATCGATCGCCGACTGGCTGAGGCCGGCCGCGGCGGCGCCCAGCCGGTCGCGTTCGGCCTGGCTCAGGCGGTTGGTCGCCATCAGCGTGAAATCCGGCGTTTTCGGCAACTCGTACCAGACTTCCACGAGACCCTTCTCGATCATCTGCCTGGCCTTGGCGATGCGCAGGCTGCCGGCCTGGGCGTAGTTGCGCTCGATCGCCAGCGCGACATCGTCCTGGGTCTTGAAGTTGTAGGTCTTCAGGCCCGTGTGCTTGTGCTGCTTCAACGTCCAGCGCCCCATCACGTCGAGCCAGGATTCCTTCTCGGTGTAGGCGACCGCTTCCACCTGGGTCACCCCCTTGCGGCGCACCATCATGCCGGTGGCCTCGTCGCGCACGCGCACCACCGGGGAATAATCGTGGTCGAGCACCGCCACCGCCACTGTCGGCGGCACGAAGTAGAGATCGAGGCGGCCGCTCTTGAGCGAGTTCATGACGCTGCGGATGCTGCGGAACAGCGTGAGCTTGGGTTGCGCATTGATCGCCCCGCCCAGCGCCTGCGCGAACGGCATGGCATACGCGCGGAAATCGCCCATCACGATGTCGGCCTTGCCGGTGCCGGGATAAATCCCGAGATTGAGGCTGCGCGTCTGGGCCTGCGCCGCAAACGGCAGCGCCGCCAGGCCGGCCAGCCCCGCCAGGAAACTGCGTCGATGCATGTCGTGCTCCTTTGTGTTTGCCGTGGCCGACAGTCCGGCCAGCCTTACTAACGGCTGGGGGGCGGCGATCTGAATGCCCGCAGCGTAGTCCAGATCAACCATGCCGCGGCCGCGGGCGTGCCGGGGTAAGATCGCACGATCCGCCCTGCCGCCGTCACGCCATGCCGACCGCCGCCGCCTCGCTCGTATCGCCGCCCGTCTTCACCGCCGCCGACATCCGGGCCGTGGAACGACGCTGGGCCGGACGGCACGCCGATCGTTCGCTGATGACGGCTGCCGGCGAGGCCGCCGCCGACCTCGGCGCCCGGCTCGCGCTCGATACCGGCGCCCCGGTGCTGGTGCTGGCCGGCCCCGGCCACAACGGCGGCGACGCGCTGGTCGCCGCGCGACGGCTGACCCGCCTGGGCCACCGCGTCGTCGTCGTGAGTCGCGCCGATCCCGCGCGGCTGCCGCCGGACGCCGCAGCCGCCCGCGCCGCCTGGCAGGCCTTGGGCGGCGCCGTGCTGGCCGATCTGCCCGGCGGGCAGGATTACAGTCTCGTCGTCGACGGACTCTACGGCGTCGGCCTCACGCGCGCCGTGGCAGGCATCGACGCGCGCTGGATCGATGCCGTCAACGCCCTGCCCTGCCCGCGTCTTGCCCTCGACGTGCCGAGCGGCCTCGATGCCGATACCGGCTGCGTGCACGGCTGCGCCGTGCGGGCCAACCATACGCTCACCTTCATCGGCCTGAAGCCGGGGCTCTTCACGGCCGACGGGGTCGATGTCGCCGGCCGCGTGTGGCTCGCCACGCTCGACGTCGAGCCCGACCTGCTGCCTGCCGTCGCGGGCAGTACGCTCACCCGGCTGGAAGCCCGGCATCGCCTGCCGCCACGACGACGCAACAGCCACAAGGGCGATTTTGGCCGCGTCGGCATCGTCGGCGGCGCCCCCGGCCTGGTCGGTGCCGGCCTCATTGCCGGCCGCGCCGCCCTCGCGCACGGCACCGGCAGCGTCACCCTCGGATCCCTCGACGACCGCCTCGTGGTCGACTACGGCGAGCCCCGGCTGATGCTGGCCCCGCCGGAACGGCTCGTCGCCCAACCGCTCGACGCCCTCGCCCTCGGTCCCGGCCTCGGCCAGGACGCCCGCGCCGAGGCGCTGCTGGACGCCGCGCTCGCCGCGTCCTGTCCGCTCGTGCTCGACGCCGACGCGCTCAACCTCCTGGCCGCCGCCCCCGCGCGCCTGTCGCAGCTCGGCGCGCGCGGCGCCCCCACGTTGTTGACGCCGCACCCCGGCGAGGCCGCCCGCCGGCTCGGCACCACACCGTCGGCCATCCAGGCCGACCGCGTCGGCGCCGCGCGGCGCCTAGCCGCCCTGGCCGGCGCCCATGTCGCGCTCAAGGGCGCCGGCACCATCATCGCTCATCCCGGCGGCCGTTACGCCATCAACACCAGCGGCGGCCCCTGGCTCGCCCAGGCCGGCGCCGGCGACCGTCTCACGGGCATGGTGCTCGCCCGCATCGGTCAGGGCCAGCCCGCCGCTGACGCTCTCGAGGCCGCGGTCTGGCTGCACGGCAGCAGCGCCGGGGGCGAGCGTGGCATCAACCATAATCAAGTCATGGGATAAGTTGCCGTTAAGCAAGTAATGCACTCCATCCACGCACACCGGCTCCGACACCGGCAGGTGCCGACAATGAAACGACGCTTTCATGCCCCTGGCATGGGCCTGCCCATTGCCCTCGGCTTCGTGCTCGTGCTCTGGCTCATGGTCGCCCTCGGCGCGATCGGCCTGCGGCACGTGTCGGAGGCCAACCGCCGCCTGCGCGACATCGCCCAGAACAACAACGTCAAGACCGAACTGGCGACGGCGATGCACAACGCCCTGCGCGAGCGGGCGCTGTCGATGCACGCGCTCTCGATCATGACCGATCCCTTCGACCGCGATGCCGAAATCCAGCGTTTCAACGCGCAAGGCAATCGCTACGTGGAAGCACGCGCGCGGCTCGCGTCCCTGGCGACCAGCGCGGCGGAGCGTCGCATCCTCGGCCATATCCTCGAGCTGACCCGCCAGGCCCAGCCAGAAGTCCAGGCGGTGGTCGAGATGTCTGTGTTCATGGACGACCAGGCCGCAATATTCGAACGCATTCGCAACGTGGCCATGCCTCGCCAGCGCGCGATCGCCGAGGAAGTCAACAACCTCGTCGACCTGCAGCGGCAGCAGACCAACCAGGCCGTGCTCGACGCCGAGGAGTCATACCTGCGGGTCCGCACCCTGATGCTCAGCCTCGGCGCGCTGGCGCTGGCAGCGGGGATACTGATCGCCTGGATCGTCGGCCGCCATGTCACCCGCCAGGCCCGGCAACTCGCCGACCAGGCCATGTACGACCCGCTCACCGGACTCGCCAACCGCACGCTGCTGCAGCGCCAGCTCGAATACGAAATCGAGCTGGCCAAGCGAAGCAGCACCTCGTTCGCCGTCGCGCTGCTCGACCTCGACCGCTTCAAGGAAGTCAACGACACCCTGGGGCACACTGTCGGCGACGAACTGCTGCGCGAGGCCGGCAGCAGGCTGCAGCAGGCAGTGCGCGCGGTCGATACGGTGGGGCGGCTGGGTGGCGACGAATACGTCGTGCTGCTCCACGACATCACGCCCGGCGAGGTTGACGCCATTGCAAGAAAGCTGCTCGACGTGCTCGACCGTCCCTTCCACTGGAAAAACCAGGGCATAGACCTCAGTGCAAGCATGGGCATCGCGTTCTATCCCGAGCAGTGCGACGATGCCGGCAGCCTCTTGCGCTGCGCCGACATCGCCATGTACGTCGCCAAGAACAGCGGCAAGGGCTTCGCGCTGTACGCTCCCGAACACGATCACAGCAACCGCAACGACCTGTCGCTAAAGAGCGAGTTGCGCGAGGCCCTCCAATCGGGACAGCTCACGCTCCATTACCAGCCGCAGATCGACCATCGCAGCCAGTGCGTGGTTGGCCTCGAGGCGCTGGTACGCTGGAATCATCCGCAGCGCGGCTTCCTCGGCCCGGACAGCTTCGTGCCGCTGGCCGAGGATGCCGGTCTCATCGGGCCGCTCACGCACTGGGTGCTGCGCTCCGCCTTGCGGGCGCAACTGCTGTTGCAGCGCAGCGGCTTCCCCCTCGGCATGGCGGTGAATCTCTCTGCGCGCAACCTGCAGGACATGAACCTCGCCAACAGCGTACAGGCACTGCTCGACGAGATTGGCGTGGAAGCGAAAAACCTGACGCTGGAAATCACCGAGAGCGCGGTAATGGACAATCCCAGTGACGCGCTCACCATACTCTCCGAGCTCGACCGCATGGGCGTGACGATCGCGATCGACGACTTCGGCACCGGGTATTCCTCGCTCGCCTACCTCAAGCGGCTGCCGGTCGACAAGCTCAAGATCGACAAGTCCTTCGTACTCGACATGGAAATCAACGACAACGACGCGGTGATCGTACGCTCGATCATCGATCTCGCGCACAACCTCGGGCTCCAGGTGATCGCCGAGGGTGTGGAAAACCGTGACACCTGGGACACGCTCGAGGTGCTGGGCTGCGACACCTCGCAGGGCTACCTGATGGGCAGGCCGATGCCGGTCGAAGCCCTGATCGTCTGGCTGCGCGAAGCAACTTACTCGAAAATTCTCAAGCGAACCTTGGCTGCCGTCTGAACCCGGAAGGCAGGCTCGCGTCAACACACCAGGTTTTTCAGATACGCCGCGAAATCACTGCGGACTTCATCGTGCTTGAGCGCATATTCCACCGTCGCCTGGAGGTAGCCGAGCTTGCTGCCGCAATCGTAGCGCACCCCGTCGAAGGCGTAGGCCAGCACCTGCTGTTCCTTCAGGAGCGCGGCGATGGCGTCGGTGAGCTGCAGTTCGCCACCCGCGCCGGGCTCGAGATGCTGGATGTGGTGAAAGATGCGCGGCGTGAGGATGTAGCGCCCCACCACGCCCAGTGTTGAAGGGGCATCTTCCGGCTTGGGCTTTTCCACGATCGCGTTGACCCGTGACACCCGCTCGCCCAGCGGGCTGGCGTCGACGATGCCGTAGGACGCCGTCTCTTCCGGCGCCACCTGCTGCACGCCCAGCACCGAGCACTGGTAGTAGTCGTACTGGTCGACCATCTGCTTCATCACGGCGGGCGACCCGTCGATGAGATCATCGGCCAGGATCACCGCGAAGGGTTCGTTGCCGACGACCGGCTGCGCGCACAGCACGGCATGCCCCAGGCCCAGCGCCTCGGCCTGGCGGATGTAGATGAAGTTGATGCCGGCCGGGCGGATCGACTGCACCAGATCGAGCACGCGATTCTTGCCGCGCGCCGCGAGTTCGGTCTCGAGCTCATAGGCCTTGTCGAAATGATCCTCCACCGTACGCTTGGTGCGGCTGCTGATGAAGATGATATCGGTAATGCCGGCGTCCATCGCCTCCTCGACCGCATACTGGATCAGGGGCTTGTCGACGATGGGCAGCATTTCCTTGGGGCTGGCCTTGGTCGCCGGCAGGAAGCGCGTGCCGAGGCCGGCGACCGGAAACACGGCTTTTTTTACTTTCTGCATGTCAGTTTCCCGATGATTCGAATCAAAAAAACCCGCGATGGGCGCGAAGGTGGGCGAACGAAAACGATACGCCCGGCAATATCCGCGGACAGCCGATCATTATTCCGCCGACGCGAGAAGCGCCATCAATCCCGCCTCGTCGAGGATGGGGACGCCCAGCGCCTGCGCCTTCGCGAGCTTGCTGCCGGCCTCGCTGCCGGCCACGACATAATCGGTCTTCTTCGACACCGAGCCGGCCACCTTGCCGCCCGCCGCCTCGATCATGGCCTTGGCTGCCTCGCGCGTCAGCGTCGGCAGCGTGCCGGTCAGCACCAGTGTCTTGCCCGTCAGGATACCTGCCGATTGTTGCACACCCGCGGTTTCCGGCCAGTGCACACCGGCGTCGCGAAGCTTCCTCACGACATCGAGATTGTGCGGCTCGCGGAAGAACTGCACGATGGACTGCGCCACGATGGGACCGACATCGCGCACCGCCATCAGGTCTGCCTCGGTGGCGGCGATCAGCGCGTCGAGCGAGCCGAAATGCCGCGCCAGGTCCTTGGCGGTGGCCTCCCCGACGTTTCGGATGCCGAGCGCGAAAATGAAACGCGCGAGCGTGGTCGACTTGCTCGCCTCGATCGCCGCGCGCAGGTTGGCGGCCGACTTGTCGGCCATGCGTTCCAGGCCCGCCAGCGTCGCCTGATCCAGGCGGTACAAGTCCGCAGGCGTTTGCACCAGGCCGCGATCGACGAGCTGGTCGACCAGCTTGTCGCCCAGCCCCTCGATGTCCATCGCGCGCCGCGACGCGAAATGCAGCAAAGCCTGCTTGCGCTGCGCCGGGCAGTAGAGTCCGCCGGTGCAGCGGACCGCCACCTCGCCCTCGAGCCGCGCCACGTGCGAGCCGCACTCGGGGCACGTTGGATAGTGCTGCAGGATGTCGAAACGCGGCGGCTCGGGCCGGGGCCGCCGCTCCCGCACCACGGCGACGATTTCGGGGATGACGTCGCCGGCGCGCCGCACGATCACGGTATCGCCGACGCGCACATCCTTGCGGTCGATCTCGTCCTGGTTGTGCAGGGTCGCGTTGGTCACCGTCACGCCGCCGACGAACACCGGGGCCAGCCGCGCGACCGGGGTCAGTATGCCGGTACGCCCGACCTGCACGTCGATCGCCTCGACCACGGTCATTTCTTCCTGTGCCGGATACTTGTGCGCGACCGCCCAGCGCGGCTCGCGCGTGACAAAGCCCAGTTCACGCTGCAAGTCGAAGCGGTTGACCTTGTACACCACGCCGTCGATGTCGAACGGGAGCTGGTCGCGCCGCGCGGCGATCTCGGCGTGGAAGGCGACCAGTTCATCCGCGCCGTGGCACACCCGTCGCTCGGCGCACACCGGCACGCCGAATTCGACCAGCGCGTCGAGCGCGGCGCTGTGCGTCTCCGGCGCGTCTTGCCAGCCCCGTACCTCGCCCAGGCCGTAGGCGAAGAAGGACAGCGGCCGCTGCGCCGCGACTTTGGGATCGAGCTGGCGGATGCTGCCCGCGGCCCCGTTGCGCGGGTTGACCAGCGTCGGCTTGCCGGCCGCGCGCTGCCTCGCGTTGTAGCGCTCGAAATCGTCGCGCCGCATGTACACCTCGCCGCGCACCTCGAGCACCGCCGGCGGATGCCCGGTGCGCAGGCGCAAGGGCACCGCGCGCACGGTGCGCACGTTCTGCGTGACGACCTCGCCCGTCTCGCCGTCGCCACGCGTGGCCGCCAGCACCAGCACGCCGTCCTCGTAACGCAGGTTGATGGCGAGACCGTCGAACTTCAGCTCGGCATGGTATTCGACCGGGGGATCGGCGTCGGTGAGGCCCAGCTCCTTGCGCACCCGGGCGTCGAAGGCGCGGGCGCCCGCCTCGCTCGTGTCGGTCTCGGTGCGGATCGACAGCATGGGCACGGCGTGGCGAACCTTGGGAAAGGCGTCGAGCGCCTGGCCGCCGACGCGCTGCGTCGGCGAATCGGGCGTGACGAGTTCGGGATACGCGGCCTCGATCGCCTGCAGTTCCTGGAACAGGCGGTCATACTCGGCATCGGGAATGGTCGGCGCGTCGAGGACGTAGTAGGCGTAGTTATGACGCTCGATTTCCTCGCGCAGCGCGGCCGCGCGCGCCCGCACCCCGGGCGGGACCATCAGGAGAACAGGCGCAGCGCCCGGCGTGAGCCGGAAGGCACGCCGCGCGCTTCCATGCGTTCGTAGATCTGCATCAGCTGGCCGCGTATCTTCTCGATGCCGCTGTCGGTCAGCGGCCGCAGGTTGTCGTCCACCAGCAGGCCGCCGACGTCATTCGCGAGTTTGCGGCCGAACGCGACCATGCTGTCGAACACCTTGAGGCCGTCCGGCACGCGCGGGACGTCGAACTGCAGGGTGACCCCCTGGGAAACCTGCCCTTCGACACCCTCGGTCACGAAGGGCTCGGCATCATGATTGCACAGGACGTACAGGGGTTCGCCGCGGCTGTCGAGCAGCTGGAACACGCCGTCGACGCCGAGCACCATGCCGCGGTCCTCCGCCTCGCGCACGATGCGCGCGAGATCGACCGTGCCCTCGCCGCGCGCCACGATGTTGAGCCCGATCAGCACGTCGACATCGACACAGAATCGATCGATTGCCTGGGCGCGTTCCAGCGCTTCCTCGGCCTCGTCGCACACCACCCGCAGGCCATGGCTTTCGGACAGGGCCTGCAGCAGGCTGCACAGCGCGGCGAGCTGTTCCGCCTGCACCGCGCCATTGCGATCGGCCAGCTGCAAGGTCACGAGCACCTGCTGGTAGCGCGCCTCGCGCCAGGGCTGCAGCGCCTCCCACGCCGTGGCGCCGACGGGCAGACCGGACCAGCGCACCGGTTTTCCCAGTGCGCGCGCCTGACTGAATGCATCGGCAAACAGCGCGGATGGCAGGGCGTCGCCGCTGATGCGCACCCGGTACTCGATCAGCTCGTCGTAGGGCGCCGGCACCGGTGCGACACGCAGCGCATCGGCCTGTGCCGTCTCTCCAGCGGGCCGCGCAGACGGTTCAGTTGCCGCGTCGGCCGCCATGCGCGGTTCGGCGTCGCCGGCGTGCGTATCGTGTGCGACCTCGGATACCGGGGCCTGCAGGGCAGGCTCGATACGCGCCGCCGCATCGCGCTGCGGCGCGTCCGCCGTCGCCAGCGGGTCGGCCGCCGGCGACTGGAAGGCCGCATCCGCCTGCTTGCGGAAACGGCGCTCCTGCTGCCAGTTGAACAGCATCACGCCGCCGACGAAAACCACGCCGATCAGCACCAGCAAGACTAGCAAGTCACTCATTCGTTTGCCCCGACTGGCCGGCCTGCGCCGACACCACCCGGACGAACCATTCGTCCGGGGCAATCATGCCCAGTTCGTTGCGCGCCCGTTCCTCGACGGCGTCGTGACCCTGCTTGAGGTCGCGCAATTCCGCCAGCAGGCCGGCGTTGCGCGCCGCCTGCCGCTGGTTCATTTCCTGCTGCGCGGCGATTTTCCGTGCATGTTCACGCACTTTCAGCCAGCCGCCCTCGCCCAGCCACAAGGGATATTGCAACAGGATGATCGCACCGGCCAGCAAACCGGTCAGCCCGTGACGGCGGAGCCGGGCGAGCAGGCCGTGCGCAGCCGGTCTAGCCGCGCTGGCGGAAAGCATCACGTCCCGGATAGCTCGCCGATTCGCCGAGCTCCTCTTCGATGCGCAGCAACTGGTTGTACTTGGCCATGCGGTCGGAGCGCGACAGCGAGCCGGTCTTGATCTGGCGCGCGTTGGTCGCGACCGCAAGGTCGGCGATCGTGCTGTCCTCGGTCTCGCCCGAACGGTGCGAGATCACCGCGGTATAGCCGGCCTGCTTGGCCATTTCGATGGCCTGGAAAGTTTCCGACAGCGTGCCAATCTGGTTGACCTTGATGAGGATCGAGTTGGTGATGCCCTTCTCGATGCCTTCCTTGAGGATCCGGGTATTGGTGACGAACAGATCGTCGCCCACCAGCTGCACGCGGCGGCCCAGCTTGTCGGTGAGAAGCTTCCAGCCGTCCCAGTCGCCCTCGGCCATGCCGTCCTCGATGCTGATGACGGGGTATTTGTCGCACCAGGCGGCAAGATAGTCCGTGAACTTCTCTGCGGTCAGCTTGAGCCCTTCCGATTCCAGGTGGTAGAGGCCGTCCTTGTAGAACTCCGAGGCGGCGCAGTCGACGCCGATGGCGACGTCGATGCCGGGCTGGAGCCCCGCCTTCTCGATCGCCTGCACGATGAGTTTCAGCGCGGCCTCGTGCGATTCGAGGTTGGGCGCGAAGCCCCCCTCGTCGCCGACGGTGGTCGCCATGCCGGCATCGTCCAGGAGCTTCTTCAGCGCGTGGAACACCTCGGCGCCGTAACGCAGGGCCTCGCGGAAGCTCGGCGCGCCGACCGGGATGATCATGAATTCCTGCATGTCGATATTGTTGTTGGCATGCGCGCCGCCGTTGATGATGTTCATCATCGGCACCGGCAGCGCCATCGGCGCGGCACCGCCAAGGTAGCGGTAGAGCGGCAGGCCGGCCTGTTCGGCGGCGGCACGCGCGCACGCCATCGACACCGCGAGAATGGCGTTGGCGCCGAGGCGCGACTTGTTCTCGGTGCCGTCGAGTTCGATCATGGTGCGGTCGATGAAGGCCTGGTCCTCGACGTCGAGACCGATGATGGCCTCGCAGATCTCGGTGTTGACGTGCTCGACGGCCTTGAGCACGCCACGGCCGAGGTAGCGTGATTTATCGCCATCACGCAGCTCGATCGCCTCGCGCGAACCGGTCGACGCCCCGGACGGCACGGCGGCACGGCCCAGCACGCCGGATTCCAGCAGCACGTCGGCTTCAACGGTGGGATTGCCGCGGGAGTCGAGAATTTCCCGGGCGACGACATCGATAATTGCACTCACTTTAGTTTCCTTCAGATTCAATTTTTATCCGCCGACCCCCCAAGGCCATACCAGGACACCAAGGGGCACGAAGTCAAGCAAAAACAGGAATGGGGGTTTGCTTCGCGCTTCTTCGCGGATCAGGTTTTCATCAACTGGTGTTCGATAAACCCGCGCTGTTTCACCAGCGCGTCGATTTCCTTCAGCGTTTCCAGCAGTTCGCGCATCATGCCGAGCGGCCACGCGTTGGGGCCGTCGGACAGCGCGCACTCCGGGTTGGGGTGCGTCTCGGCGAACAGCCCGGCCACGCCGGCGGCCACCGCCGCGCGCGCCAGCACCGGCACGAACTCGCGCTGGCCGCCGCTCCTGGTGCCCTGCCCGCCCGGCTGCTGCACCGAGTGGGTGGCGTCGAACACTACCGGGCAGCCGGTGGAGCGCATGATCGCCAAGCCCCGCATGTCGGAGACCAGCGTGTTGTAGCCGAACGAGACGCCACGCTCGCACACCATGATCTCGTCGTTGCCGACCGCGCGCGCCTTGTCGACGACGTTCTGCATGTCCCACGGCGCGAGGAACTGGCCCTTCTTGATGTTGACGGGCCGGCCCTGCCGGGCGACGTTCTGGATGAAGTTGGTCTGCCGACACAGGAAGGCCGGCGTCTGCAGCACATCGACGACCGCGGCCACCTCCGCCAGCGGCGTGTCCTCGTGGACATCGGTGAGCACCGGCACGCCGATCTGCTTCCTGACTTCCGACAGGATGCGCAATCCCTCGTCCAGCCCCAGCCCGCGGAACGACACGGTCGACGAGCGGTTGGCCTTGTCGAACGAGGACTTGTAGATGAAGGGCATGTCGAGCGACGCGCACAATTCCTTCAGGGTGCCGGCGGTGTCCATCGCCAGCTGCTCGGATTCGATGACGCAGGGGCCGGCAATCAGGAACAGCGGCTGGTCGATACCCGCTTCGAAATGGCAAAGTTTCATTGGGCACGCTCCTGCTGCGCCAGCGCGGCCTTCACGAAGGCGATGAACAGCGGATGACCGTTGCGCGGATTGCTGGTGAACTCGGGGTGGAACTGGCAGGCGACGAACCAGGGATGGACCTCGCGCGGCAGCTCGATC
Source organism: Thiobacillus sp. (assembly GCA_046292745.1). GTDB lineage: Bacteria > Pseudomonadota > Gammaproteobacteria > Burkholderiales > Thiobacillaceae > Thiobacillus. The sequence continues at coordinate 50,775 of JBKBQH010000001.1, forward strand.
ATCTCGCACAGGTCGGTGCCCGGCGCGCGCCCGGCGACGACGAGGCCACAGGCCTCGAGTGCGGCGAGCAACGTGTTGTTGACTTCGTAACGGTGACGATGGCGCTCGACGATGCTGTCGGCGCCATAGATGTCGTGTGCCAGCGTGCCGGGCTTGAGATTGCAGGGCTGACCGCCAAGGCGCATGGTGCCGCCGAGGTCGGACTGCTCGCTGCGCTTCTCGATCTGGCCGGTCCGGTCGAGCCATTCGGTAATGAGGCCGATGACCGGGTGCGTGGTCGCCGGTTCGAACTCGGTCGAATGCGCATCCGCCATGCCGGCGACGTTGCGCGCGAACTCGACGACGGCGAGCTGCATGCCGAGGCAGATGCCCAGATAAGGCACCTTGTTCTCCCGCGCGTAGCGGATCGCGGCGATCTTGCCCTCGACGCCGCGTTTGCCGAAGCCGCCGGGCACCAGGATCGCGTCCATGTCCTTCAGGCAGTCGGTACCGCTCTTTTCGATCTGCTCGGAATCGATGTAGTGGATCTTCACCCGGCTCCGCGTATGCATGCCGGCGTGGATCATCGCCTCGGACAGCGACTTGTAGGATTCGGTGAGGTCGACGTACTTGCCGACGAAGGCGACGTTGACGGTGTGCTGCGGGTGCTCGAGCGCATGCACCAGGTTTTTCCAGACGGACAGATCGGCAGCGCGCGCGAGGATGTCGAGCTTGTGGCAGACGATCTCGTCGAGCATCTGCTCGTGCAGCATCGCCGGGATCTTGTAGATCGAATCGGCATCGCGCATCTCGATCACCGCCTCGGGACGCACGTTGGTGAAGAGTGCGATTTTGCGGCGCTCGTCGACCGGAATCTCGCGGTCGGCACGGCACAGGAGGATGTCGGGCTGGATGCCGATCTCGCGCAATTCCTTCACCGAATGCTGGGTCGGCTTGGTCTTCAGCTCGCCGGCCGTGGCGATGTAGGGCAAGAGCGTGAGATGGATGAAACAGGTATTTTCCCTGCCGTCCTCGAAGCTCATCTGGCGGATGGCCTCCAGGAAGGGCAGCGACTCGATGTCGCCCACCGTGCCGCCGATCTCGACCAGCGCGACATCGGCGTCGCCCGCGCCATCGCGGATATGGCGCTTGATCTCGTCGGTGATGTGCGGAATGACCTGCACCGTGCCCCCGAGGTAGTCGCCGCGGCGCTCCTTGTCGATGACCGATTTGTAGATCTGGCCGGTGGTGAAATTATTGCGGCGGCTCATGCGCGCGCTGGAGAAGCGCTCGTAGTGCCCCAGATCGAGGTCGGTCTCGGCGCCATCGTCGGTCACGAACACCTCGCCGTGCTGGAACGGACTCATGGTGCCGGGATCGACGTTGATGTAGGGATCGAGCTTTAAGAGGGTGACGCGGATACCGCGCGATTCGAGCAGCGCAGCGAGCGAGGCGGAGGCGATCCCTTTCCCTAGGGAAGAAACCACCCCACCCGTGACAAAGACATACTTCGGCATGTTTAGAGCGGGGGCGGGTGATGCGGGATTCTACTCCATCGCCGGAGAGGGCTCAATGACACGGCCGCCTTGCTCTCGGCGCAGCTCAGGAAACCCTGAACAAGGCAATATATATTCAGCGTCTTCCATCGACACTGAATCCGAACAAAAAAGCGCAGTCCCCTGCGCCTCTTCGTCATCTCCGCCGCTCAATCCCAGCTCAACGCCCCGCCCGTCTGGTACTCCGTCACGCGCGTCTCGAAGAAGTTCTTCTCCTTCTTCAGGTCGATCATCTCGGCCATCCAGGGGAAGGGGTTGGTGACGCCGGGGAACATCTCGTCCAGGCCGATCTGCTGGCAACGGCGGTTGGCGATGAAGCGCAGGTATTCCTTGAACTGCGCGGAGTTCAGCCCCAGCACGCCGCGCGGCATGGTGTCTTCGGCGTAGCGGTATTCGAGCTCGACGCCCTTCTGGATGAGGTCGCGGATTTCGGCCTTGAATTCATTCGTCCACAGGTGGGGATTTTCCAGCTTGATGGTGTTGATGAGGTCGATGCCGAAGTTGCAGTGCATGGACTCGTCGCGCAGGATGTACTGGTACTGCTCGGCGGCGCCGGTCATCTTGTTCTGGCGGCCGAGCGCCAGGATCTGCACGAAACCGACGTAGAAGAAGATGCCTTCCATGATGCAGGCGAAGACGATCAGCGACTTCAGGAGTTTCTGGTCGTTCTCCGGCGTGCCGGTCCTGAATTCGGGGTTGGTGAGCGTGTCGATGAAGGGAATGAGGAAATCGTCCTTGTCGCGGATCGATTCGATTTCGTGATACGCGTTGAAGATCTCGGCTTCGTCCAGGCCCAGGGACTCCACGATGTACTGGTAGGCGTGGGTGTGGATGGCCTCCTCGAAGGCCTGCCGCAAAAGATATTGCCGGCACTCGGGCGCGGTGATGTGGCGGTAGGTGCCAAGCACGATGTTGTTGGCAGCCAGGGAGTCGGCGGTGACGAAGAAGCCGAGGTTGCGGCGGACGATGCGGCGCTCGTCCTCGGTGAGCGCGGTGGGATCCTTCCACTGCGCGATGTCGCGGCTCATGTTCACTTCCTGCGGCATCCAGTGGTTGGCGCAACCGGCCAGGTATTTATCCCAGGCCCACTTGTACTTGAAGGGGACGAGCTGGTTCACATCGGTGGCGCCGTTGATGACGCGCTTGTCGGCGGCACGCACGCGGGTCGTCGCAGCCGGCTTGGCAGCGGCGGGCGCGGGCATACCCGCAAGGGGTAGGCCGGTGGGTGCCCCGCCGCGTTGCGGCGACCCTTCCACACTGCGCGGCGCGAGTTGCGGGGCGGGCGTGAAATCTTCCTCGAAGTTCAGCATCGTTTACATCTCCTTTGGTCTTCAAAACCACGGCGGCAAGCCGCCGAAAAACAATTCAAACAGGCGGGAGAGGGGCTAATCATCCCTTCTGCGCCCCCGGGGGCCAGCCCCGGCAAGCCAACCCGTGCTTACTGGCACGCCTCGCATTCCTCGAAGCCCGGATCGCCCGGCCGCATGGTGCAGGCCTTGCCGACGATCTCCGGCTCCGGCAGATGCCGGGGCCCGGATGCGTTGCTGCCCATGGCCCCGGCGCCGCCGCTCGCCGACACGGCATTGAGCTCGCCGCCACGGCCGGTGGATTTCTCCGCGCTCGTTGCGCCCAGGGTGCGCAGGTAATACGTGGTCTTGAGCCCGCGTATCCACGCCAGCTTGTAGGTCTCGTCGAGTTTCTTGCCCGAGGCGCCGGCCATGTAGATGTTGAGGCTCTGCGCCTGGTCGATCCATTTCTGGCGGCGGCTCGCGCACTCGATCAGCCATTTGGGATCCATCTCGAACGCGGTGGCGTAGAGCGCGCGGATGTCGGACGGGATGCGGTCGATCCGGGCGAGCGAGCCGTCGAAGTACTTGATGTCGGCGACCATGACCTCGTCCCACATGCCGAGTTTCTTCAGGTCGGCAACGAGGTACTTGTTGGTGACGGTGAATTCGCCCGACAGGTTCGATTTCACGTACAGGTTCTGGTAGGTCGGCTCGATGCTGGCCGACACGCCGACGATGTTGGCGATGGTGGCGGTCGGCGCGATGGCCAGGCAGTTGGAGTTGCGCATGCCGTACTGGGCGATGCGCGCGCGCAGCGCGTCCCAGTCGAGTGTGCTGCTCATGTCCACGTCGAGGTAGCCGCCGCGCGCTTCGGCGAGCAGTTTGATCGAGTCCTGCGGCAGGATGCCTTTACTCCACAGGCTGCCCTCGTAGGTGGCGTAGCGGCCGCGTTCCTGCGCCAGCTCGGTCGACGCCCAGTAGGCATAGTAGGCGACGGCTTCCATCGAGCGATCGGCGAACTCGACGGCCGCATCGGAAGCGTAGGGCACGCGCAGCTCCTGCAGCGCGTCCTGGAAGCCCATGATGCCCAGCCCCACGGGGCGGTGCTTCAAGTTGGAATTCCTCGCCTTGCCGACGGCGTAGTAGTTCACGTCGACCACGTTGTCGAGCATGCGCATCGCGGTGTGGATGGTGCGCTTCAGCTTGTCGAGGTCGAGCGCCAGGTTGCCGGCGGCGTCACGTGTCAGGTGGTTGACGAGGTTGACCGAGCCGAGGTTGCACACCGCGACTTCCTGCTCGTTGGTGTTGAGCGTGATCTCGGTGCACAGGTTGGACGAGTGCACGACGCCGACGTGCTGCTGCGGGCTCCTGATGTTGCACGGGTCCTTGAAGGTGATCCAGGGGTGGCCGGTCTCGAACAGCATCGACAGCATCTTGCGCCACAGCTGCAGCGCGGGCATGCGCTTGAAGTGCTTGATTTCTCCGCGGTCCGCTTTCCGCTCGTATTCGGCGTAGGCCTCGGCGAATGCGCGGCCGTATTTGTCGTGCAGGTCGGGCACGTCGGACGGCGAGAACAGCGTCCAGTCGCCGCCTTCCATCACGCGCTGCATGAACAGGTCCGGAATCCAGTTCGCGGTGTTCATGTCGTGGGTGCGGCGGCGGTCGTCGCCGGTATTCTTCCGGAGGTCGAGGAATTCCTCGATGTCGAGGTGCCAGGTTTCCAGGTAGGCGCACACCGCGCCCTTGCGCTTGCCGCCCTGGTTGACCGCGACGGCGGTGTCGTTGACGACCTTGAGGAAGGGCACGACGCCCTGGGATTTGCCATTCGTGCCCTTGATGCGGCTGCCCATGGCACGGATCGGGGTCCAGTCGTTGCCCAGCCCGCCGGCAAACTTCTGCAGCAGGGCGTTTTCCTTGATGGCCTGGTAGATGCCGTCCAGATCATCGGTCACGGTGGTCAGATAACAGGAAGACAGCTGCGAATGCCGCGTGCCGGAATTGAACAGCGTCGGCGTGGACGACATGAAGTCGAAGCTGGACAGCACCTGGTAGAACTCGATGGCGCGCGCTTCGCGGTCGATCTCGTTGATCGCAAGCCCCATGGCCACGCGCATGAAGAAGGCCTGCGGCAGTTCGATGCGGGACTCCTCGATGTGCAGGAAGTAGCGGTCGTACAGGGTCTGCAGGCCGAGGTAGCCGAACTGGTAGTCGCGGCTGGCGTCGAGCACGGCGCCCAGGCGGTCGAGATCGTAGTGGCCGAGGCGCTCGTCGAGCAGCTCGGCGGCGATGCCCTTCTTGATGAAAGCGGGGAAATACTCGGCGTAGCGCTCGCCCATCTGCGCCTGCGTGACGGCTTCGCCGAGCACTTCGTGGCGGATCGAGTTGAGCAAGAGACGCGCGGTGACGTAGGAGTAGGCCGGGTCCTGCTCGATCATCGAGCGCGCGGCGAGCACCAGCGCCTTTTCGACCTCGGCCATGGGCACGCCGTCGTAGAGGTCGCGCAGCACGGTCTGCATGATCGGCTCGGCACGGACGTTGTCGCCGAGGTTCGCGCAGGCATCGGCGAGAATGGCGGCCAGGCGCGCGGTGTCGAGCGGCTTCTTCTGGCCGTCCTCGATCACGTGCAGCTGCACGTCGGACACGCCGGCGGCCTTGGCGGCGGCGCGCTCCTGCGCGCGCTTCTCGCGGTACAGCACGTAGGCGCGGGCGACTTCGTGCTCGCCGGAGCGCATCAGCGCGAGTTCGACCTGGTCCTGCACGTCCTCGATGTGGAAGGTGCCGCCGTTGGGCTGGCGCCGCATCAGCGCGTTCACCACCTGGCCGGTGATGGACTCGACCAGCTCGCGGATACGCGCCGACGCCGCGGCCTGGCCGCCCTGCACCGCGATGAAGGCCTTGGTGACCGCGATCGATATCTTGCCCGGTTCGAAACCGACCACCGCGCCGTTGCGTCGGATCAGCTTGTAGTCGGCGTAACGGCTGTCGGCCGCCGGCGCGCCGGCAGGCGCGAGGGGCGGAATGGGGGGGGATGCGGCGGACTCGGTGGCGACGTTCAGCATCTGATGGGGCTCCTTGGTGGGGTGACGAAATACAGGGCATTGCCGGGCGCGGGGGGGATTCCCGCGCTTATCCACAGCTTGCTCAGCCTGCACCAACAGCTTTATTCACAACATATTGTGGTCTTGATGCAAGGCAGCTACAAATTCTAGGTGCCACGCCCGGCATGTCAACCAGGAATGTGCCCTCTTGAAACACTTTTTTTTCGGGCCCGGGAAATTCCATGGCAAATCAATCGCGTGGCTCATGAGTGCGTGAAGTATCCTTTGTATTGCATATGCTGCGCATCAGGTCGCGGCGCGCAAAAGCTGCTGCCAGCTTGGGCAGCGGCGTGAGGTCGCGCATGGCGGCGCGACATAACCATGGCTGTGCCCAGGGGAATTTGGTTATGATGACGCTCAATAACCACAAACCGGGTCCCCCTGAACCCATGCGTCACACCGCCGTCCTGCTGATTTCCTGCCCCGACCAGAAGGGGCTGGTCGCCGCGATCGCCGATTTCCTGCTCCAGCACGACGCCAACATCCTGCACGCCGACCAGCACCAGGACGCCGAGCTGAAGCTGTTCCTGATGCGGGTGGAATGGGATCTGGCAGGCTTCGACCTCGAGCTTTCCGATTTCGGCCCCGCTTTCGCGCCGATCGCCGACCGCTTCGGCATGACGTGGCGGCTCGCCGAATCGAGCCGCAAGCCGCGCATGGCGGTGTTCGTCTCCAAGTTCGACCACTGTCTCGCCGATCTCCTGTACCGCTACCAGAGCGGCGAGCTGCACTGCGAGCTGCCCATCATCATCAGCAACCACGAGGACACCCGCTGGCTCGCCGAGGCCTACGGCGTGCCCTACCAGTACCTGGTGGTGCACAAGGATGCCAAGCACGAGGTCGAGCAGGTGCAGCTGGCGATCCTGCGCGACCGCAAGATCGACTTCATCGTGCTGGCGCGCTACATGCAGGTGCTGACGCCGGACTTCATCCGCCACTTCCCCAACCGCATCATCAACATCCACCATTCCTTTCTTCCCGCCTTCCACGGCGCCAAGCCCTACCACCGCGCGTTCGAGCGGGGCGTGAAGCTGATCGGCGCGACCGCCCACTACGTCACCGAAACGCTCGACGACGGCCCCATCATCGAACAGGACGTGACGCGCATCTCGCACCGCGACAGCCTGGAAGACCTCATCACCAAAGGGGCCGACCTGGAGAAAGTGGTGCTGTCGCGCGCGGTGAAGTGGCATCTCGACAACCGCGTTCTGGTCTACGCCAACAAGACGGTGGTGTTCGACTGAACATGCCGAGCCTCACGCTGCCCGGCACCGACGCCGTCCTCCAGCAGAAGGTCGAGACCCGTCCCCGGGCGGTGGCCGAATGGCTCGACCGCCTGCCCTACGCCAGCCCGGTGCAGGTCGCGCAGCAGCTGCTGATGGCACTGTATGCGCTCAACCGCCACGCGCTCGACGGCGACGACCGCGCCGCCTTGCTCGCCCTGTACCGGCCGGTGGTCGCACGCATCGCGGCGAGCCTGGAAATCCAGATCGCCGACGCCGGCCTGCCGCTGGCCCCGCCGCAGCGCCAGGCCGGCACCCTGCTGCGCGAGTTGCAGATCGAGCTCGGCACCGGCTACAAACACGTGCTTCAGGCGCTCGCCAACCGCCGCATCGTGCGCGCCAGCGGCAAGCGCGTCGCCGAGGCCGCGGCACACGTCCTCGGCGCGCATTTCGACGTGCAGTTCGCCTGTCACCTGACGCGGGTGGCGCCGCCCGCCGGGCTGTGGCGCGAAATCCATCAGGTCTACGCCCATGCGCAGACCGCAGGTGTGGCCGATCTGGCGGTCGACGACGCGCCGACGCCCACCGCCGCCTATTGCCGCGCCGTGCTGTTCACGCGCGCCGACCCGCCGCACATGAGTCACGCCGAACTCCTCCATACCCGGCGCTACCTCGAAAAATACGCCGGCCGCGCCACGCTCGCCGCCGCCCCGCTCGGCGGACACCCCGGCTTCAGCGTGCCGATCGACGGTGACGTCGCGCCCTCGCCCGCGGCCCCGGGGCCTGCACGCGAAAGCCTGTGGCTCGATACCAGCGTGCTGTGCCAGCACCTGCAGGCAGTGCAGCTGCACCTGCGCACCGGCGACACGCCGCGCAGGATCCGCCTGCCCGAAGGCATGGAAGCCGAGACCACGCAGATTCTCTGCACCCATCTGCTCAAGCAGTGGTGCACCGGCACGCAGCGCGCGTTCCGCCGCCACACGCCGGCTGCCGCTACGATGACCGTGGTGGCCGGTCTCGGCGCCATCCACCGCCTGCTCGGCCCCGGCGCCGCGCCGGCGTCCGACCCGGCGCTCACCCCAGCCGCGCCGCCGGCGCCCGTCACACCCAGCCGCTGGACGATACTCAATGACAGCGCCGCCGGCCTGGCGCTCGCCGGCACGCCCGGCGCGCCGCTCAACCTGCGCGTCGGCGACGCGCTCACGCTGCAGGCCGAAGACACCGCCGAGTGGTCGCTCGGCGTGATCCGCTGGCTGCGCATGCGCGACGCGCAGGTGGTCGAGTTCGGCGTCGAACGCCTGTCGCCCCGGGTCGAGGCGGTCTGGGTACGGCCGCTGCGCGGCCACCGCGCCACGCGCGCCGAAGCCGCGCTGTTCGTGCCCGGCATCGCGGCGATGCAGCAGGCCGACCGCCTGATGCTGCCGCGCCACCTCTACCAGCTCGGCATCGAGGCCGAAGTGACGCACGGCCCGCGCAGCTACGACATCGTGTTCGGCAAGCGCATCGACCCCACGCCAGGTTTCGACCTGATCGATTTCAGCATTTTCGAAGCGAGCACCGAATGACCGAGATTCTCGTCCTCTATTACAGCGCCGGCGGCAGCGTGCGCGACATGGCGCAGCTGGTCGCGCGCGGCGTCAACCAGGTCGCCGGCGCCGCGGCACGCCTGCGGACCGTGCCGCCGGTCGCGCCGCGCACCCAGGTGGCCGAGCCGCCGGTGCCGGAGGAAGGCGCGCCCTACGTCGAACTCGCCGATCTCGAGCAGTGCGCGGGCCTCGCGCTCGGCTCGCCGACCCGCTTCGGCAACATGGCGGCGCCGCTGAAATTCTTCCTCGACACCACCGGCGCGCTGTGGGCCAAGGGCGCGCTCGCCGGCAAGCCCGCCGCGGTATTCACCTCGACCGCAAGCCTGCACGGCGGCCAGGAAACCACGCTCGTGAGCATGATGCTGCCGCTGCTGCACCACGGCATGCTCCTCCTCGGCCTGCCCTACACCCTGCCGGAAGTGAACCGCACCGCGAGCGGCGGCACCCCCTACGGCGCCAGCCACTGGGCCGGCCCCGCCGACGACCGGCCGCTCACCGACGACGAGCGAGCGCTCTGCCTCGCGCTCGGCCGCCGGCTCGCCGAAACCGCACTGAAACTGACATGACCGATACCCCGCACGCCCCGCGCGACGAGGCCGACCTCCTGAAGACCTTCGTCCTGCAGCACGTCGCCAGCGCATCGCTGATCGCGCTGATCTTTTTGTGCGTGGCGTGGGAGCTGTGGCTCGCGCCGATCCGCCCCGGCGGCTCGTGGCTGGTGCTCAAGGCGTTGCCGCTGCTGGCGCCGCTGATGGGCATTCTCAAGGGCCGCCGCTACACCTACCAATGGGCGCCGATGCTGGTGCTCGCCTACTTCAGCGAGGGCGTGGTGCGCGCGTGGTCGGACACCGGCCTCGCCGCCTGGCTTGCCGGGTTTGAAGTGGTGCTGTCGGTGGTGTTCTTCTTCGCCGCGATCTTCTACGCGAAGTTCAGCGCGCCGTCGCGGCAGGCGCCATGAAGAACGCCCCGGCCAGCGGGGCGTTCTTCGTTCAGCGGCTCACACCTGCGGATGCGCCCGCTCGAGCTTGCTGTGCAGCTTGTTCAGCGCGTGGAGATACGCCTTGGCCGAGGCGACGACGATGTCGGTGTCGGCGCCCTGGCCGTTGACCACGCGGCCGTCCCTGGCCAGCCGCACGGTCACTTCGCCCTGCGCATCGGTGCCGCTGGTAATGTTGTTCACCGAATACAACAGCAGGTCGGCGCCGCTCGCGACCACCGATTCGAGCGCCTTGAAGGTGGCGTCGACCGGGCCCGAGCCTTCGCCCTCGGCGCGCTTTTCCACGCCGTCGTCGGTGAACACGACGCGGGCGTGCGGCACTTCCCCGGTTTCCGAGCACACCTTCATCGACACCAGCTTGTAGCGTTCGTGCTCGGTGGCGTAGCCTTCGTCGGATACCAGCGCCTGCAGGTCTTCGTCGAAGATTTCGCGCTTCTTGTCGGCCAGATTCTTGAAGCGCGCGAAGGCGGTGTTGAGCGCCTCCTCGGTTTCCAGCACGATGCCGAGCTCGGCGAGCTTGCTCTTGAACGCGGCACGGCCGGAGAGCTTGCCCAGCGTCAGCCGGTTGGCGTGCCAGCCCACGTCCTCGGCACGCATGATTTCGTAGGTCTCGCGGTGCTTCAGCACGCCGTCCTGGTGGATGCCGGATTCGTGCGCGAAGGCGTTGGCCCCGACGATGGCCTTGTTCGGCTGCACCGGGTAGCCGGTGATGGTCGAGACCAGCTTCGAGGCCGGCACGATCTGCGTCGCGTCGATGCGGGTATCGCAGTTGAACACATCGCGGCGGGTGCGCACCGCCATCACGATTTCTTCCAGCGAGGCATTGCCGGCGCGCTCGCCGAGGCCATTGATGGTGCATTCGACCTGGCGCGCGCCGTTCATCACCGCGGCGAGCGAGTTGGCCACGGCCATGCCGAGGTCGTTGTGGCAGTGCGTGCTCCAGATCACCTTGTCGGAATTCTTCACGCGCGCGATCAGCTGCTTCATGCGCTCGCCCCACAAGGCGGGGATCGAGTAGCCGACGGTGTCGGGCACATTGATCGTCTTCGCACCGGCCTCGATCACCGCGTCGAACACGCGCACCAGGAAATCCATCTCGGAGCGCACCGCGTCCTCGGCCGAGAACTCGACGTCGTCGGTGTATTCACGCGCCAGCTTCACCGCCTTCACCGCCGCCTCGACGACCTGGTCGGGCGTCATGCGCAGCTTCTTCTCCATGTGGATCGGGCTGGTGGCGATGAAAGTGTGGATGCGGCCGCGCTTGGCGGGCTTGATCGCCTCGCCGGCGGCGCGGATATCGCGCTCGTTGGCGCGCGCGAGCGAACAGACGGTCGAATTCGTGATGGTTTCGGCGATCGCCTTGATCGCGTCGGCGTCGCCCGGGCTCGCGGCGGCGAAGCCGGCCTCGATGACGTCGACGCCGAGTTTTTCCAGCTGGCGCGCGATGCGGAGCTTCTCTTCCTTGGTCATCGACGCGCCGGGGCTCTGCTCGCCGTCGCGCAAGGTGGTGTCGAAAATATACAAACGGTCGTTCATGGCGGGCTCCATGTGATTCGGTCTCGTGTTCAGGACGCGGGAGGCCGACGCATTATATAAGGCTGCCGCAAGCGGCTCGCGGCGCGGGGGTACAGCTCGGGGGGAGGGGGATCAATGTGTGCGCGCGACGCGCAGCAGCAGGCTGCCGAACAGCAGGCCCGACAGGCAGAGGAGGAAGGACGGTTGCGACCAATTAGACATGGTCTAAATTGTATCTATTTTTTGTCGTCCTGCAAGGGCGGCACGCCTGCGGGTTTCGACTTGCCGCGCGCCAGCCGCCACGCCGCATCGGCATAACCCGACAGCCCGTACAGCACGAAGCCGGCGAACAGCACCTCGGGCGGGCTGGTCGAGATGAGAATGAACACCAGCACGATCAGCAGGATGACGAAGAACGGCACGCTCTTCCTGAGATTGATTTCCTTGCCGCTGTAGAAGCGCAGGTTGCTGACCATGGACAGCCCGGCGAATAGCGCGATGAAGGCGGCGATCCAGCGCATTTCCTCGCCGCGGACGCCGTATTCGGTCATCACCCAGACGAAGCCGGCGACGAGCGCGGCGGCCGAGGGACTCGGCAGGCCCTGGAAGAACCGCTTGTCGGTGGGCTGGTCGAGCTGGGTGTTGAAGCGCGCGAGCCGGAGCGCCGCGCCGGCGCAGTAGACGAAGGCGGCGATCCAGCCGAGCTTGCCGAGGCCCTGCAGGGCGAACTCGTAGATCACCAGCGCCGGGGCGACGCCGAACGAGACCATGTCGGAGAGGCTGTCGTACTCGGCGCCAAAGGCGCTCTGGGTACGGGTCAGCCGGGCGACGCGGCCGTCGAGGCCGTCGAGCACCATGGCGATGAAGATGGCGACCGCGGCGTACTCGTAACGCCCGTTCATCGCCTGCACGATGGCGTAGAAGCCGGCAAACAGCGCGCCCGTGGTGAACAGGTTGGGCAGCAGGTAGATGCCGCGGTCGCGCATCCGCAGGCGCTCGCGTTCGGGAAGTCTGCGCGGAAGATCGTCCATGGGCAGTCGGGATTACCAGCGGGCGATTATGGTACGCCCGCCGGTGACTTTCTGGCCAATGGTCACCTCGGGCCGCGCCGACACCGGCAGGTAGACGTCGACGCGCGAGCCGAAGCGGATGAAGCCGTAGCGCTGGCCGCGCGCGAGGGCGTCGCCCGTCTTGACGTAGCACAGGATGCGCCGCGCGATGAGGCCGGCGATCTGCACGCAGGTGACGTCGCCGCGCGCGCTGGCGATGTGGATCGCGTTGCGCTCGTTCTCGGTCGAGGCCTTGTCGAGGTCGGCGTTGACGAAACTGCCGGGGGTGTACCACACGCCCTTCACAACGCCGTCGACCGGGCTCTTGTTCGAATGCACGTTGAACACGTTCATGAACACGCTGATTTTCAGCGCGTCGCGGTTCAGATATTCGTCGCGCGCCTTCCCGACCACGACGATGCGGCCGTCGGCCGGCGCGATCACCGCGTCGCCGTCGGCGGGCGGCACGCGCCCGGGGTCGCGAAAGAACTGCAACGCGAACACGGCCCAGATCCAGAACGGCAGCGACCACCAGCCAACCAGCCAGGTGGCGACGAACGCGGCCGCGAAGGCGGCCAGGAGAACCAGCCAGCCTTCGCGGGCGATGAGGGGATGTTTCATGTGAGTGAGGCGTGAGGGGTGAGACGTGAGGTGAAAAAACCGTGGAGCGCCAGCCGCCTCACGCCTCACGCATTTCAGTTCTTCGACTGGTCGACCAGCTTGTTGGCCTTGATCCACGGCATCATGTCGCGCAGCTTGGCGCCGGTCACCTCGATCGGGTGCTCGGCGTTGAGGCGGCGGCGCGCGGTCATGGCCGGGTAGTTGGTCTTGCCCTCCTGGATGAACATCTTGGCGTATTCGCCGGTCTGGATGCGCTTCAGCGCATTTCTCATGGCGGCACGCGACTGCTCGTTGATGACCTCGGGGCCGGTGACGTACTCGCCGTACTCGGCGTTGTTCGAGATCGAGTAGTTCATGTTGGCGATGCCGCCCTCGTACATCAGGTCGACGATGAGCTTGAGTTCGTGCAGGCACTCGAAGTAGGCCATCTCGGGCGCGTAGCCGGCCTCGACCAGGGTCTCGAAACCCATCTTCACCAGTTCGACCGCGCCGCCGCACAGCACGGCCTGCTCGCCGAAGAGGTCGGTCTCGGTCTCCTCGCGGAAGGTGGTTTCGATCACGCCGCCCTTGGTGCCGCCGTTGGCCGCGGCGTACGACAGGGCGATGTCACGGGCCTTGCCGGATTTGTCCTGATACAGCGCAATCAGCGAAGGCACGCCGCCGCCGCGCTTGTATTCCGAGCGCACGGTATGGCCGGGGCCCTTGGGCGCGATCATGATCACGTCGAGGTCGGCGCGCGGCACGATCTGGTTGTAGTGGATATTGAAGCCGTGGGCGAAGGCGAGCGTGGCACCCTTCTTGATGTTGGGTTCGATCTCGCTATAGTAGACGCCCGGCTGCTGCTCGTCCGGCACCAGGATCATCACCACGTCGGCGTCCTTCACCGCGGCGGCGACTTCCTTCACCGTCAGGCCCGCCTTCTTGGCCTTGTCCCACGAGGCGCCGCCCTTCCTGAGGCCGACGGTGACCTTGACGCCGGAATCGGTGAGATTGGCGGCGTGGGCGTGGCCCTGCGAGCCGTAGCCGACGATGGTGACCTTCTTCTTCTTGATGAGGGAAAGGTCGGCGTCCTTGTCGTAATAAACTTTCATGGCGGTTCCTAGGTGTGAGGGGGTTGACGTATGAATCAGGCTTTGAGGCTGCGCTCGCCGCGACCGATGCCGGAGGCGCCGGTGCGCACGGTTTCGATGATGAAGGCGGGGTCGATCGCCTCGAGGAAGGCATCGAGCTTGGAGCCGGTGCCGGTCAGTTCGATGGTGTAGGTCGAATCGGTGACGTCGATGATGCGGCCGCGGAAGATGTCGGCGGTGCGCTTCATTTCCTCGCGCCCAGCTCCCACCGCCTTGACCTTGACCAGCATCAGCTCGCGCTCGATGTGGCGGCCCTCGGTGAGGTCCATCACCTTGATGACGTCGATCAGCTTGTTCAGCTGCTTGGTGATCTGCTCGATGATGTCTTCCGAGCCCACGGTGACGATGGTCATGCGCGACAGCGTGGCGTCCTCGGTCGGCGCGACGGTGAGCGATTCGATGTTGTAGGCGCGCGCGGAAAACAGGCCGGCGACGCGCGACAGCGCGCCCGCCTCGTTCTCCATCAGGAGCGAAATGATGTGACGATGGTGGTTGTTGTTCATCACAGCTCCTCTGCCAGGATCATTTCGGACAGACCCTTGCCGCCCTCGACCATGGGGAAGACGTTCTCGGTCTGGTCGGTCTGGAAGTCCATGAACACCAGGCGTTCCTTGAGCGCGGGCGAGAACGCCTCCTTCAGCGCCGCCTCGACGTCCTCCGGCTTCTCGATGCGCATGCCGACATGGCCGTAGGCTTCGGCGAGCTTCACGAAATCAGGCAAGGACTCCATGTAGGACTCGGCGTAGCGGCTGCCGTAGAAGAACTCCTGCCACTGCCGCACCATGCCCATGTAGCGGTTGTTCAACGTGATGATCTTGACCGGGATGCGGTACTGCTTGCAGGTGGAAAGTTCCTGGATGCACATCTGGATCGACGATTCGCCGGTGATGCACGCGACCTGCGCCTCGGGGTGCGCGAGCTGCACGCCCATCGCGTACGGCAGGCCCACGCCCATGGTGCCGAGGCCACCGGAATTGATCCAGCGGCGTGGCTTGTCGAACTTGTAGTACTGCGCGGCCCACATCTGGTGCTGGCCGACGTCGGAGGTGACATAGGCCTCGCCCTTGGTCACTTCCCACAGTTTTTCGACCACATACTGCGGCTTGATGATGGGGCTCTGCCTGTTGTACTTGAGGCAGTTCTTCGCGCGCCACAGCTCGATCTGCGTCCACCAGGCGTTGAGCGCGGCGGCGTCGGGCTTCTCCTTCGCCTGTTTCAGCAGCGCCAGCATGTCGGCGAGCACGGATTTCACGTCGCCGACGATGGGCACGTCGACCTTGACGCGCTTGGAAATCGACGACGGATCGATGTCGACGTGGATGATGCGGCGCTGCTCGCGCGCGAAGTGCGCAGGGTTGCCGATCACGCGGTCGTCGAAGCGGGCGCCGACCGCGAGCAGCACGTCGCAGTGCTGCATCGCCATGTTGGCCTCATAGGTGCCGTGCATGCCGAGCATGCCGAGGTTCTGCCTGTCGGTGGCCGGATGCCCGCCCAGGCCCATAAGGGTGTTGGTGACGGGAAAGCCCAGCAGGGTGGCCAGTTCGGTCAACTGCGCCGCGGCATCGCCGAGCACCACGCCGCCGCCGATGTAGATCATCGGGCGTTGCGCTTCGAGCAGCATCTGCACCGCGCGCTTCATCTGCCCGCTGTGGCCCTTGACCACGGGGTTGTACGAACGCATCTCGATGCTGGCCGGGTACTCGAACTCGGTCTTGTGGTACGTGATGTCCTTCGGCACGTCGACCACGACCGGACCGGGGCGGCCGGTGGCGGCGATGTGGAAGGCTTTCTTCATCGTCACGGCAAGGTCCTTCACATCCTTGACGAGGAAGTTGTGCTTGACGCAGGGACGGGTGATGCCGACGGTGTCGACTTCCTGGAACGCGTCCATGCCGATCGCCGGCGTCGGCACCTGGCCGGTGACGACAACGATGGGGATCGAATCCATGTAGGCCGTGGCGATGCCGGTCACGGCATTGGTGACTCCCGGACCGGAGGTGACCAGCGCGACACCGACGCGCCCGGTGGCGCGCGCATAGGCGTCGGCGGCGTGGACCGCGGCCTGCTCGTGGCGCACCAGCACGTGCTTGAACCTGTTCTGCTTGAAGATTTCGTCGTAGATATTGAGCACGGCCCCGCCGGGATAGCCGAACACGAATTCGACCCCCTCTTCGGCAATGCAGCGTACGACGATCTCGGCGCCCGTGGCTTCCATAAAATGACCAGAAATCAATTCGTTGGTGAACCCGGAAGGGTAATCGTTTTGCCCCGTTCCGGTCAAGAAAGCGCGACTTTCGACGTGCCGGGCGCACATGAAAAACCCTCCGTAAACGGAGGGTTGTGCGTGGATTGGCCGGAACCCCTATTCGTGGGCGACGTCGTTCAGCGCCTGCATGATGTCGTTCAACGAGGCCTGCGCATTGTCGACCAGGCAGACGACGTTGCCGACGTTGCACACGGTCGTGCTCGCCCCCTGCACGATCCAGCCCTGCGAAGGCGACCAGCCGCGCATCTGCGAAAACAGCGACAGCAGGTCGGTGTTGCCCGACACGAGGCGGCGGTACCACTGGGCGAACTTCGCGAGCCGCGTCATCAGGTCCGGCGACAGCATGCCCTCGGCCTCCATGACCACGCCGTCGTCGCGGAAGCGGCACACGGCGCTGACGCCGTCGAGCACCAGGATTTTTTTCAACGACATACGCGCTCCCTCAGGCAGCCTGCAAGGCGTTGAAGGTGGCTTCGTAGTCGGCGTCGCGGTTCTTCACCACCACGCCGCAGTTGCCGTCGACGACCACCGACCACTCGAGCCCCACCACCGAGAAGCCCTTCAGCGGCTGGAAACCGCTTTGGCCGGTGAGCGCTTCCCAGCCGCGCGCCTCCATCGCCGCGATCGCGAGGTTGGCGACGCAGGAGCGCGCCAGCAATTCGAGCACATCGGCCGTCAGCTCGGTGCCCTCGCGCAGCACGTGCGACTGCAGTTCACCCTTGTCGCTGTAGGTGAACGCGGCCAGGGCCCCCGGCAATTTCATCATTTTTTGCAGATCCATTCCTTGTGTTCTCCCTCGGGTTCTTTCGGCAGGCGTCAGTACAGTGCTTCGCGGGTGTCCCCGCCCAGCTTGGCATAGAGGTTGACGAGCAGGTCGTCGTGAATGTCGCCGACCTTGGCGCGCATGATGGTCATCACGTCGTTGAGCAGTTCCTCGCGGTTATCGATGAAGGCGAAGTAATTGCCGACCGCGCAGATGGTGATGGCGCCCCCGCGCACGATCCAGCCCTGCACCGGCTTGCAGCCGCAGCTGTCGGCAAAGGAGTCGAAAATCTCCGCCTGCATGTTGACCGACAGCGTGTTGGCGCGGCACAGGATCGACGCCATGCGGGCAAACTCGTCGGTCAGCGCCCCCTGGTACGAGAAGCGATCGCCACGGTAGGCATACTCTCCGGCGGCGATGACGCCGGGAATCGCCATGAGTTGCTTTACGATATGCATCGGGCCCCCTCTCTCTCTGACATGAATTATTGATTGTGTCGACCACCCGGTCTGCCCAGCCGGCCTTTTCCGCAATATAGAGCCACCATGCAAGACAGCGCAATAGCCCCCCAGCCCGCATCGTTCAGAGCGCGGATCGCCGCGATGGTGTACGAATCGCTGCTGGTGCTCGCGGTGCTCTTCATCGCCTCGCTGCCCTTTCTCTATGTCGTCGGCGATGCGCGGACAGGGGGGCGGCATCTCGCGTTTCAGGTCTATCTCGCGGCCGTGCTGTTCGCGTATTTCGCGACCTTCTGGCGCCGCAGCGGACAGACGCTGGCAATGAAAACCTGGCGCATCCGCCTGGATGGACCCGACGGTGGGCGCCTCTCGCTCAAGCTCGCCCTGCTGCGCTACCTGCTCGCGTGGGCCGGCCTGCTGCTCGGTGGCGCCGGCTTCTGGTGGGCGCTCGTCGATCGCGACCGCCAGTTCCTGCACGACCGTCTGCTCGGCACACGGCTGGTGCGCGTGCCGCGCCCGGCCTGACATGGACTGGCGCACCGCCCTGCGCGAGCAGCTGGTCGAAGCGCGGCCAACCGGTGTATGCGCGCTCGACGCCGCCGCCCAGGCGTTCGCGCTCGAAGCCTTGCCGTCGGCCGTCCTCACGCCGCCCCATTCGACCGCGTCGCAACCTTGCGCGCTCGCGCTCGGCATCGACGTGCTCGACGGACTCAAGGCCGGCGCGGCCGAGGTGCTGATCCATCGCACCCGGCTGTATGTCGCGCCGCGCCTGCTGCTCGTCGCACGTGCCGACTGCGCGCTCGACGAGGCGGCCTTCCTCGCCCTCGGCTTCGAGCTGGTGGCCCGCGACGCGGCGGCCGGCGTGCGGCTGCACGCCTTCGATCTCGACACTTACAAGCCGGTGCCGGATTGGCTCAATGCCCGCTTCTGGGCGCACCCCGAGCGCTGGGAACCCTGAGGGGCTTGCGCTACACTGGGCCTTGATCCGCACCCTTCGACACCCATGAACTTCGTCCCCCACAACGCGCTGGAAGAACAGCTCGCCGCCGTGCACGCCGGCACGCTCGACCCCGAAACATTCGTGCTGCAGTTGCCGGCGCAGCAAGTGTTCATGCCGGTGCGCGACGAGAAGAATCCGATCCAGGGTTTCCAGCGCAGCACCCAGGCCGAGCCCCTGATCATCGAGGACGAGGACGGCGAGCGCGTGCTGGTGGTCTTCACCAGCCCCGAGCGCGCCAAGCCTTTTGCCGAACACTTTCCCGAATTCACCGGCGGACTGCTGACCGACTTTGCCTGGCTCCTGCGCCGCATCGGCGGCGGCGTGCCGATCGCGCTCAACCCCGGCTGGGACGTCGGCATGGACCTCGATGCCGACATGGTCGCCGCGCTCGTTGCCCGGTTGCCGCCCGAGCATTCAGCCTGAGGCGGGGCCTGCCCATGTTGTCCGACCGCGCGCTCGCCGCCTTCCGCTCCGCACTCGGCGCCGACCGGATGTTCGTCGACGACGCCACCCGCGCGCTCTACGCCAGCGACGAGACGCCGCGCAGCGTCACCCCCGACGCGGTGCTCTTTCCCGTTTCACACGACGAGGTCGCCGCGCTCGCGCACGTCGCCTTCGAGCACCGCGTCGCGCTGACGCCGCGCGGCGCCGGCTCCGGCAACGTCGGCGGCGCGCTGCCCGCGCCCGGCAGCGTGGTGGTGAGCTTCGAGTGCATGCGGCGGGTGCTCGAATTCGATCCGGCCAACCGGCTCATCGTCGTCGAACCCGGCGTCATCACCGAGGACATCGACCGCCTCGCGCGCAGCGCCGGCCTGTTCTACCCGCCCGACCCCGGCAGCGGCGCCTACTGCCGCATCGGCGGCAACCTCGCGATGAACGCCGCCGGCCCGCGCGCGGTGAAATACGGCGTCACCCGCGATTACGTGCTCGGGTTGCGCGCCGTCACCGGCGACGGCCAGACCATCCGCACCGGCTGCCGCACCACCAAGGGCGTGACCGGCTATGACCTCACGCGGCTGCTGGTCGGCTCCGAAGGCACGCTCGCGCTGATTACCGAAGCCACGCTGAAGCTCGTGCCCGCGCCGGAAGCCATCGCCACGCTGCGGCTGTGCTTCGCCAGCAGCCGCGCCGCCCTCGCTGCGGTCGGCCGCGTCATGTGCCAGCCGGTGATGCCATGTGCGCTCGAATTCATGGACCGGCACGCGATCGACGCCATCCGGCCGACCGGCGCGGCGGACGACCTGCCCGCCGGCACGCAGGCGCTGCTGATGGTCGAGGCCGACGGCGCCGTCGACGACCTGCCGCGCCAGATCGCCGCGCTGGAACAGGCGCTCGCCGGCGAGGGCCTGCTCGAAATGAAAAGCGGCTTCACCCGCGAGGCGATCGCGCAGCTGTGGACCGCGCGCAAATCGCTGTCGCACGAGGTCAAGCGGATCGCGCCGCTCAAGATCAACGAGGACGTGGTGGTGCCGGTGTCGGAACTCGCCGGCTTCGTCGAGTTCATCGACCACACCGCCGCGGCACACGACCTCGCGGTGGTGTCGTTCGGCCACGCCGGCAACGGCAACCTGCACGTCAACCTGATGGTGCACCCCGACAATGCCGACGAAATGGCACGCACCCGCATCGCGCTCGATGCCATCATGACGCGCGTGCTCGCGCTCGGCGGCACGCTCTCGGGCGAGCATGGCATCGGCACCGAAAAGCGCCGCTTCGTGCCGCTGGAAATCGACCCCGCCACGCTCGGGCTGATGCGCGCGATCAAACGGCAGTTCGACCCGCTGGGCCTGTTGAACCCCGGCAAGCTTTTCCCCGATTGATCGAGGCGTGCGAAATCGCTTCGAAGGCTTTACAAGCCAAAAAGGCATGTATAGAATGCGCGGCTTCGTTGGGGGTATAGCTCAGCTGGGAGAGCGCTTGCATGGCATGCAAGAGGTCAGCGGTTCGATCCCGCTTACCTCCACCAACTCACAGGATGTTCGATGCACCGACTTGGCGTCATCACCACTTGGCTGGGGCTGATACTGAGCATCGTCGGACTGAGCGTCGGGTTCTGGAAGATGGTGAATGGCAGTGAGAACGCCGAAATGTGGATCTCGCTGGTACCATTGGGGTTCGTTGCCTTGCTGCTCGGCGTGACCCTCACCCAGATGTCCAGAAAGTAGCAGCAGGCAGTAGCAGTGCAGCAGTGTTGACGGCGCGAGCCGTCGTCCGGGTCCCCATCGTCTAGAGGCCTAGGACACCGCCCTTTCACGGCGATAACCGGGGTTCGAATCCCCGTGGGGACGCCACCTCCCGTCCGGCGAGGTGACAAGCAAACAAGCAGGTAGACAAAAAGCGGCCATGGCCGCTTTTTTTGCTTTACGAATTCTCGATTGGTGGCGCCCCGAAGACGAATCGAACGTCCGACCTACCCCTTAGGAGGGGGTTGCTCTATCCACTGAGCTACCGGGGCGTGGCGCGCATTGTACCGAAACCTGCATCGTTCACGGAGCCGCGCGCAACGTTATGATGCCTGCAAGGAGATTCTCATGCTCAAACACGTTCTCGCCGGGCTGGCCGTCGTCCTGGTGGTCGCCAGCGTGCTGTTGTGGATGCTGCGCGCCGGCGGGCAGCGCCCGTTGGGCAGCGCGGCGCCGGATTTCGCCCTGCCCGACCAGAACGGCCAGGTGCACCGGCTCGCCGATTACGCCGGCCGCTGGCTGGTGCTGTATTTCTACCCGAAGGATGACACGCCGGGCTGCACGCAACAGGCGTGCAGCCTGCGCGACGACATCGGCAGCCTGACCGAACTCGGCGCGGCGGTGGTCGGCGTGAGCGTCGACGACGTCGCCTCGCACGCCGAATTCGCGCGCAAGTTCAGCCTGCCGTTCCCACTGCTGGCCGACACGGACGGCAAGACGGCGGCGGCCTACGGCAGCCTCTTGAACCTGGGCGTGGCGCGCTTCGCGCAGCGCCGCACCTTCATCGTCGGTCCGGACGGCCGCATCGCGGCGCGCTTCGACAAGGTCGATACCGCACGGCACGCTGCCGAGGTCGCGCAGACGCTGCGGCAGTTGCAGGGAGCCGGGGGCTGACCGCGCCTCAACGGCCGAGCAGTCGCTCGCGGCGCGCCTTGGCGCCCCAGATCCACACGTACTGCACGCCGGAGGCGACGGCGATGATGAACACGCCGGCGAACAGCGGCGTCAGCCACGCCGCCATGTCCAGCACGCCGGCGAGCCCGCCGAGCACCAGCGCGAGCAGGGCGAATTCGGCGAACGTGTGCGTCTTGCCGAGCCAGGTGGGATGGATGTCCAGATGCCCGGCCAGGCCGCGGTAGCTCAACGCCCCGAGCACGATGACGCTGTCGCGCAGCAGGATCGCCAGCGCCACCCACAGCGGGATCGCCGCTTCCAGCGTGAGCATCACCAGGGTCACCACGCCGAGCGCCTTGTCGGCGACGGTATCGAGCGCGGCGCCGAACTGTGTCATCTGGTTGAGGCGACGCGCGAGGAGGCCGTCGAGCCCGTCTGTCAGTGCGGCGGCAAGAAAAAGCCAGCATGCCGCTTCCCACATTCGCTGCTGGATCAGCCAGGCGATCGCCGGCACCGCGGCGATACGCAGCAGGGTGATGACGTTGGGCAGATTGAGGACGCGTTCGCGCATGGGCGTAACGTAGTCAATTCAGGGGCTGTCTGGCAAGCTCGTCCCACAGTTTGTCGAGGCGCTTCACCGACACCGGATAGGGTGTTTTCAGTTCCTGGGCAAAGAGCGATATCCGCAGTTCCTCAAGGTGCCAGCGGAATGCCTCCAGCGCCACCGGCACCTCGCCCTTCACCTGGGCGCGCCGCGCCAGATACTTGTTCTGCAGCGTGAGTACGCCGGCCATGCCGCGAGAATCGCGCTGCTCGGACGCGGGCAGTTTTTCCAGGCGCTTGAGAATGCCCCGGAGATAGCGCGGCAGATCCTTGAGATGCGCCCATGATGTCGCGGTAATGAAATCCGCCGGCACCAACGCCGCCAGATGCGCCGCCTCGTCGCGCATCACGGCAGGAAACTGCGGCTTGGCGGCGAGCCGTGCGGCGACCTGCGCGTGCAGGTCGAGAATCTCGGCGACGTCGCGCAGCAAAGCCTGCTTCACCACGGCGATGCGCGGCCTGGCGCGTTCCTTCTGCTTGTCGAATGCCTTCTGGCTGCGCGGCGTATCGTCGTCGCCCAGGAGCGCGCGCGCGGCGATGGCGTCGATCAGTGCGGCGCGCAACTGCTCGGCGCTGCCGAAAAAACGGTATTTCATTGCCAGCGCGGTCTCGCGCGACAGGTCCTTGTCGAGCTGCTTGAACTGCGCAGCGAGCGCGATCCGCAGCAGGCGCACCACGCCGCGCCGCGTTTCGGCTTCCGCCGCATGGGGCGCGTCGAGCAGGCGCAGGTCGACATTATCGCCATGGTCGACCAGCGCCGGATAGCCGATCAGTTCGCGCCCGCCGCGCCTGAATTTCACCTGCTCCGGCAGATCGCCGAAATTCCATTCGACGAGTCCGGCGCGCTCGAAGGGGTTGTCCTCGGCGCCGCCGCCGTAGGTGATGCGCGCGGCGCCACCGAGCTGCGCGCGCAGCGCGGCAAGGTCGCGGCCGCTGGCGAGTTCCTGGCCGCTGTCGTCGACCACCTCGATATTCATTTTCAGGTGCGCCGACAGGTCGCCTTTCCATTCGTCTGGGTGGATGTCGGCACCGGTTTTCTTGCGGATGTAGGCGGCGAGCGCTTCGGTCAGCGGCGCTTCGCCCGGCTTGGCAACGGAGAGAAACGCGGTGACGGTGTCGGGCAGCGGAATCAGCGGGCGGCGCTTGTCTTTGGGCAGGCTCTTCAGCAGTGCGGTGAGTTTTTCGCGGATGAGGCCGGGCACCAGCCAGTCGACCTGCGCGGGGTCGACGCGGTTGAGCAGGTACAGCGGCAGGCGCAGCGTCACGCCGTCGAGCGGGTGGCCGGGCTCGAAGCGGTACCTGAGCTTGCAGACGACGCCGTCGACCGTGAGCGTTTCCGGGAACAGCGTGTGGTCGGCGCCGAGCCCCTCGCCGACGATGTCCTCGCGTTGCAGGAACAGCACCCTGGGGTCGGTCGCCTCGGCCTCCCGCCGCCACTGCTCGAACGCCGCGCCGTTGTGGATGCCTGCGGGAATGCGCGCGTCGAATACGCGATAGATGCGTTCCTCGTCGAGCCACACGCCCGACTTCCTCGCCTTGTGCTCGAGCGCCTCGATTTCCTGGATCAACGCGCGGTTGTGCGCGTGCCACTGGGCATCGGTGGCGTACTCGCCCGCGACCAGCGCGCCGCGGATGAAAAGTTCGCGCGACATCACCGGGTCGATCGGGCCGTAGTGGATCTTGCGCCGCGGCACCAGGGTGATGCCGTACAGGCTCACGCGCTCGTACGCGACGACGCGCGCGCCGTCCTGCTCCCAGTGCGGCTCGATATACATGCGCGTGAGCAGGTGCCGGCCCGCGGCTTCGATCCACTCCGGCCGCACCTCGGCGACGGTGCGCGCGAGCAGCCGCCCGGTATCGGTCAGCTCCGCGGCGACGATCCATTTGGGCCCCTTCTTGGCCAGCGCCGAGCCGGGGTGGATCGACAGCTTGATACCGCGCGCGCCCTGGTAGTTGCCTTCACCCGGCTTCGGCCGGCCTTTCGCCTCGTCGGACTTGAAGCCGATGTTGCCGAGCAGGCCGGTGAGCAATGCCTGATGGATCGCGTCATAGCCGGCGTCCTTTTCGTTTTCATTCAGGCCCAGTTCGCTCATCTGGGCGTGGAGCTGGCCGTGGATGTCGCGCCACTCGCGCATGCGCCGCGGCGACAGGAAGTGGTCCTGAAGCAGCGTCTGCAGCTGGCGGTTGGTCTTCTTGTGCTTCAGCTGCTCGTCGTACCACTTCCACAGCTTGAGCCAGCCCATGAAGTCCGAGCGCTCGTCGGCGAACAGCTTGTGCTTCTCGTCGGCGGCCTGCGCGCGCTCCATCGGGCGGTCGCGCGGATCCTGCACCGACAGCGCGCTGGCGATGACCAGCATCTCGCGCACGCAGCGCTGCTGCTCGGCCGCGAGCAGCATGCGCGCGATGCGCGGGTCGAGCGGCAGTTTGGCGAGCTGGCGGCCGATCTTCGTCAGTTGTCCCTGCGCGTCGAGCGCGTGCAGTTCGGCGAGCAGCTGGTAGCCGTCGGTGACCAGCCGGTTGCTCGGCGGGTCGATGAAGGGAAAACCCACCACGTCGCCGAGATTCAGTGACTTCATGCGCAGGATGACGCCGGCCAGAGACGAACGCAGCAGCTCGGGATCGGTGAAGCGCGGGCGGCTGGCGAAATCGGCCTCGTCGTAGAGACGGATGCAGATACCGTCGGCGACGCGGCCGCAACGGCCGGCGCGCTGGTTCGCCGACGCCTGGCTGACCTTCTCGATCAGCAACTGCTCGACCTTGTTGCGCGCCGAATAGCGCTTCACCCGCGCCGTGCCGGGGTCGATCACGTAGCGGATGCCGGGCACGGTGAGCGAGGTCTCGGCGACGTTGGTCGCGAGCACGATGCGCCTGAGCGCCGACGTCGGCTTGAAGATCGCATCCTGCTCGGCGACCGACAGGCGCGAGAACAGCGGCAGGATCTCGGTGCCGGGCGGATGGTGCTTGCGCAAGGCCTCGGCGGTGTCGCGGATTTCGCGCTCGCCGGGCAGGAAGACGAGGATGTCGCCCGGGCCTTCGCGCGCCAGCTCGTCAGTGGCGTCGAGGATGGCGCCGACCACGTCCGGCGCGTCCTTGTCTTTCCTCGGTGACTTGCTGCCCTCTCCCCCGGCCCCTCCCCCGCGCGCGGGGGAGGGGGGTTCTTCGCGCTCGATCGGCCGCCAGCGGATCTCCACCGGGTACAAGCGGCCCGACACCTCGATCACCGGCGCGCCGTCGAAGTGCCGCGAGAAGCGCTCGGCGTCGATGGTCGCCGAGGTGATGACCACGCGCAGGTCGGGACGCCGATCGACCAGCGTCTTCAGATAGCCGAGCAGGAAATCGATGTTGAGGCTGCGCTCGTGCGCCTCGTCGATGATGAGCGTGTCGTAGCGGCTCAACAAAGGATCGCCCTGGCTTTCGGCCAGGAGGATGCCGTCGGTCATTACCTTGATCGCGGTGTCCTCGCGCACGCGGTCGGTGAAGCGCACCTTGTAGCCGACCAGGCCGCCGAGTTCCGTCCCCAGCTCCTGCGCAATGCGCGCCGCCACCGAGCGCGCGGCGATGCGGCGCGGCTGGGTGCAGCCGATCAGCCTGCCCGGGCGAACCCCTGCCTCCAGGCACATCTTGGGGATCTGCGTGGTCTTGCCCGAGCCGGTCTCGCCGCACAGGATCAGCACGCGATGCCGCGCCAGCGCCGCGAGGATGTCTTCGCGGCGGCTGGAGACCGGCAGGTCGGGGTAGGCGATGTGCGGCAGACTACTTGTTCTGGAGGTATTTGACGTCATCGAAGGTTTCGAGCCAGGCCGGCTTGTACACCGCCATCACGGTGACCGCCATGCCGGTGGAAAACGCCTCGGCCCAGCTGATCAGCAGCGTGGCGTAGGGCGTGTAGTGCGCCAGCAGGTAATCGAGCGTGTAGGTGCCGGACAGCGCCATCACCGCGGTGACGGCCAGCCCGATCGCGGCGACCGACAGCGCGGCGCCGAAGAAACCGTTGCCGAGCACGTAAATGAAGAAATGCCTGGGCAGCCAGCGTTCCAGTGCGCGGTAGACGTTCCAGCTCACCGCCGCCGGCAGCACCGCCAGCAGGAGTGCGTCGATGCCGAGCGCGCGCCAGCTGCCGTGACCGAACAACGCGTTGGCGGCAAGGATGAGCACGCCGGCGAAGCCCGCGCGCCAGAAACCGAACATGAGCGTGAGCGCGGCCATGCCGTAGAGGTGGAAGCCGAGCCCCGGGCGGATGCCGGTGCGGATCTGCCACAGCGCGAGCACCGCCACCGTGGCGCCGAGCAGCAGGTTGAGCCGCGCGGGATCGGCGAGCCGGCGCCAGTCGCCCGACACAAGCCAGCGCCAGCCGAGGATCGCCAGCGCCAGCCAGCCGAGGAGAAGATAGGGTTCAGGGAGGACCGTTGCGGTCACGCCCAGCGCGGTAGAATTCATGTCCGAATTCTACGCGATGCCGCCATGCCAGCTCCCTCCCCCCAGCCCCTTTCCGACGACGAACTTGCCGACTACGACGATTTGCTGCAGGACATCGGCGACCGCGTCGGTCGTCCGCTTTCCGTGGAAATCCTCGACGGCTTTTCCGCCGCCCTCATCGTGTCCCCGCGCATGATCATGCCGAGCGAATACTTCCCGGTCGTGTTCGGCGACAGCGAGGCGGGCACCTTCGATGGCGAATCCGAGATGCAGCGGTTCATGGACTACTTCTTCCGCCGCTGGAACGAAATCGCCCAGGCACTCAGCGCGCCGGTGGAGAACCTGGCCGATCCGCGCGCGCTCGCGCCGCTGATCCTCGACTGGGACGCGGTTCTCGCGGACCTGCCGGAAGCCGAGGCCGCCGCGCTGCGCGCCGAAGGCGTGCCCGGCTACGGCGAGCTGTGGGCGTCCGGCGTGCTGGAAGCCGTCGAGCACTGGGAGGATGACTGGGCGCTGCCGCCGGACAGCAAGGACGAACAGTTCGTCGACGCCTGCCTTGATCCTTTCTACACGCTGGCCGCGCCCGAGTCGGAATGGACGGCGGAAGAACAGCAACTCGGCCGCGAGGCGCACGTCGCCCAGGCGATCTGGTCGCTCTACGACCTGCGCGAATTCTGGCGCGACCGCGGCATCGCCCCCGCCGCGCCGATCCGCAAGGCGGCCGCACCCGGCCGCAACGACCCCTGCCCCTGCGGCAGCGGCAAGAAGTACAAGAAGTGCTGCGGCACCGACACCTGACCCCTGTTCTCCGAATGAAACTCGTCCTTTTCGACCTCGACAACACCCTGCTCGCCGGCGATTCCGACTACGAATGGGGGCAGTTCCTCATCGCCAAGGGCGCGGTCGACGGCGCGCACTACGAGGCCAAAAACCGTGCCTTCTACGAAGACTACAAGGCCGGCCGGCTCGACATCCACGCTTTCCTCGCCTTCGCGCTGCGCCCGCTCGCCACCCACCCCCGCGCCGAGCTTGTCGCCTGGCGCGCCGAATACCTGGAAACCCGCATCAAGCCGATGATCACGCAGGCAGCACGCGACCTCGTCAACCGCCACCTCGACGAGGCCGACCCCGTCGCCGTCATCACCGCGACCAACCGCTTCGTCACCGAACCGATCGCGCGGGAACTCGGCATCCCGCACCTGATCGCCACCGACCCCGAGGAAATCGACGGCCGTTTCACCGGCAAGGTCGCCGGCACGCCCTGCTTCCGCGAAGGCAAGGTGGTGCGGCTGGCGCAATTCCTCGACTCCCGCGGCACCCGCCTGGAAGACCTCGAAACCAGCTGGTTCTACAGTGACTCGCACAACGACCTGCCGCTACTCGAGAAGGTACGGCATCCGGTCGCGGTCGACCCCGACCCCACGCTCGCCGCCCACGCCCGCGACCGCGGCTGGCCGGTGATCTCGCTACGCGAAGGCCGCCCCGCGCCGCACTGAGGAACCTTTTTTTTGCGTCGAGATGTCATAGGCTGGGAAGATGTTCCCAGCGCACGACACGCCATGAGCCACAAGCACGAAACCCTGCTGCGCGCGATTCTCGAAGGCCCGGTGAGCGCCAACGTCCACTGGCGCGAGATCGAGTCGCTGCTCACCCACCTGGGCGCCCGCGTCGAGCCGCACCACGGCGCGAGCTTTCGCGTCACCCTCAATGGCGTCGAGAACTTCCTCCATCGCCCGCATAACAGCAACACCTGCACCAAACAGGAGCTGCGCCACGTGCGTGAAATCCTCGTCGCTGCCGGGGTCACGCCACCCGCCGCCTGAAGGCCAGGACACATGAATTCGTCATGCCACGGCGGTATCATGTCAGCATGAACGCCCCCACCACGCTTGCCGAAAGTGTCGCCAAGCAGCGCGAGGCGCTCGCCAATCTGCTGCGTGAGCCGCTCGCGCTCGCCGCCGAGGCGTGCAGCCGGGTGTGGCCCAATCGCGCCGGGCTCAATGCGGCACTGTTGCACGCGCTGACCACCCTGCCCGCGTGCAAGTACCTGTACGCGCTCGACACCCATGCGGTGCAACTGTCCGACAACATCAGCCGCAATGGGCTGATCGAGACCGACTACGGCCGCGACCGCTCCGACCGCCCCTACATGAAGGAAGCCGTGCCGAGCCAGGGCTTCCTCCTGTCCGAGGCCTACATCAGCCTGCGCGCCAAGCGACCCTCGCTCACCGCGATCCAGATCGTGCGCGGCGACGACGGCCAGGTGCTCGGCTTCGTCGGCGCCGACTTCGACCTGCGCGACCTGCCGATCACCGCCAAGCTCTACGAGGAGCCCACCTACTGGCGCCAGATCAAGGGCGACCCGGCGATCCGCGGCGCGGTGTTCCAGCAGACGCGCAGCGAATCGGCGCTCGACCGCAACGTCGACACCGTGCTCGGCGTCCTGAGCGAACTGATGGAAGACCACGGCGTGTTCCACGGCAAGCTGCACTTTTCCAGCAGCCGCGCCACCATCTGGCTGGTCGACGACCCCTACCGCTACCGCCTGCTCGACATCGACGCGCTCACCGACCCCGACACCTGCCTGATCTACCCGCGCGTGCCCTACCCCGCCAACGCCGTCGTGCCGCGCGAGCAGATCCGGCCGGTGCTCGACAACCTGCGCGCGCTGCGCTTCATGGACGAAACCTTCTACCTGCGCGCCGGCTCGCTCAACATCTTCAACGGCATGGTGGGGCTGACCTTCTCGTGCGACGGCTCGCACTACCTGCCGTGGGACGAGTTCCTCAGCAAGGGCTACGATTTCTGGGCGAGCGGCAAGGCGATCGGGTGAGTCCCGAAAATGCGCGCGCCTACGGATACACTGCGTCGTTCCCATCCTGTAGCCGGTATCGACCTTGCCGCAACGCGGCGTGCATTGATCGAGCCCGTGCTGACCGCACGCGACGTGGCCCGGCAATCCGGGAAGCACGACAGCCCGGATTTCCTGCCATCTCGTTGGTTTGAAGTGCCGGCAAACAAGGACAAAAAAAGGAGCATCGCCCGGCCTCACGGCCGGGCGCGGTTTGAAACACACAACGCGCCAGAGAAATCTGCAGGTTACTTTCCAATACCCCTGCCCTCGACAGCTTGAATCCCCCGCCGCTCACAGCGGATAATGCGGCATTGCGCGGGGCGTTCTGTTTTGGAAACCTATCTTCTCATCCTCATTTCCACGGTGTTCGTGAACAACATCGTGATGGCCAAGATTCTCGGCCTGTGCCCCTTCATGGGCGTGTCGAAGAAACTGGAAACGGCGATCGGCATGGGGCTGGCGACGACCTTTGTGCTGACGCTCGCTTCCGGCGCGAGTTATCTCATCAACGAGTACCTGCTCGGCACCGAGCTGCTCTACCTGCGCACGCTGTCGTTCATCGTGGTCATCGCGGGGATCGTGCAATTCACCGAGATGTTCATCCACAAGACCAGCCCGATGCTGTACCAGGTGCTGGGCATCTACCTGCCGCTCATCACCACCAACTGCGCGGTGCTGGGCATACCGTTGCTCAACGTGCAGGCCGACCACGGCTTCGTCGAGTCGCTGTTTTTCGGCGCCGGCGGCGCGATCGGCTTCACGCTGGTATTGATCCTGTTCGCCGGCATTCGCGAGCGTCTGGAAACCTGCGATGTGCCGACGCCGTTCAAGGGCACCAGCATCGCCATGATCACGGCCGGCCTCATGTCGCTGGCGTTCATGGGTTTCTCCGGTCTGGTCAAGTAGATGATCACAGCCCTTCTCGTGATGGTCGGGCTGGCCGTGGTGATCGGACTGGCGCTCGGCTGGTCGGCGGTGCGCTTCAAGGTCGAGGGCAACCCGCTGGCCGACAAGATCGACGCCATTCTGCCGCAGACGCAGTGCGGGCAATGCGGCTTCCCGGGCTGCCGTCCCTACGCCGAGGCGATCGCCCGGGGCGAGGCCGACATCAACCAGTGCCCGCCGGGCGGCGAGGAGGGCGTGAAGAAGCTCGCCGAGCTGCTGGGGGTGGAGCCGAAGCCCCTCGACGAAACCCACGGCACGCCCAAGCCGAAATCGGTCGCCTTCATCGATGAGAACCTGTGCATCGGCTGCACGCTGTGCATCCAGGCCTGCCCGGTCGACGCGATCGTGGGCGCCGCCAAGCAGATGCACACCGTCATCGCGTCCGAATGCACGGGCTGCGAATTGTGCGTGCCGCCGTGCCCGGTCGACTGCATCAGCATGGTGCCGGTCGCCGAGGATCTGCCGCACTGGAAGTTCAGGCATCCGCTCATCATGATGAAGCAGGTCGGCGGGGGGCGCGGATGACGCGCGAACTGCACCGTTTCAAGGGGGGCGTGCACCCGCCCGAGCACAAGGCGGAGTCGAACGGCCGGCCCATCCATGCGGCGCCGGTGCCGCGGCAACTGGTCATTCCTTTGCGCCAGCACATCGGCAATCCGGCCCGGCCGGTGGTCGAAGTGGGCCAGCAGGTGCTCAAGGGCCAACGCATCGCCGAGGCCGATGGTTATATCTCCGCGGCGGTCCATGCCTCGAGTTCGGGCACGGTGACGGCGGTCGGGCCGGCGCTGGTGCCGCACATCTCGGGCCTGCCCGACGACTGCATCACCATCGAGACCGATGGCCGTGACGCCTGGATCGACCACGCGCCGATAGACTACCAGGCGCTGGCCCCGGCCGACCTGCGCATGCGCCTGCGCGACATGGGCCTGGCTGGCCTCGGGGGCGCGGTGTTTCCGAGCGCGGTGAAACTCGACCCCGGCGCGCATGCCTGCCCCACGCTCATCGTGAATGGCGGCGAATGCGAACCCTGGATCACCTGCGACGATCTGCTGATGCGCACCCGTGCCGACGACATCCTGCAGGGGGTGAGGGTGATGCGGCATCTGCTCGGCAGCACCGAAATCCTGGTCGGCATCGAGGACAACAAGCCCGAGGCGATCGCCGCCATGCAGGCCGCCGCGGCAAGGCTCGACTTCGCTGTCGAGGTCATCGCCGTGCCGACGATCTACCCGGCCGGCGGCGCCAAGCAGATGATCGAGACGCTCACCGGCAAGCAGGTTCCCTCCGGCAAGCTCTCCACCGACATCGGCATCCAGGTGTTCAACGTCGGCACCGCCTACGCGCTGGCACGCGCCGTTTTCCATGGCGAGCCGCTGATCTCGCGCCTGGTCACCGTCACCGGCCACGTGCTGCGGCCGCAGAATTTCGAGGTGCTGATCGGCACGCCGATGCAGCGTCTGATCGATCTCGCGGGCGACCGTGAGGGCGCCACCGGCGTGCTGATGGGCGGCCCGATGATGGGCATGCCGATGCCGAACAGCGAGGTGCCGGTGGTGAAGGCGACCAACTGCATCCTGGTGAAGTCGGACGCACTCTTCCCGCCGCTGCCGCCCATGCTGCCGTGCATCCGCTGCACCCGCTGCGCCGACGTCTGCCCGGCGGAACTGCAGCCGCAGGAACTGTTCCGCTTCGCGAAGGCCGGCGATTTCGGGCGCGCGCAGGAATATCACCTGTTCGACTGCATCGAATGCGGCTGCTGCAGTTATGTCTGTCCGAGCCACATTCCGCTGGTCGACTACTACCGTTACGCCAAGAGCGAGATCTGGGCGCGCGAGCGCGAGAAACGCGCCGCCGACCTCGCGCGCGAACGCCACGAGTTCCGCCTGTTCCGGCTCGAGCGCGAGAAGAAGGAAAAGGCCGAGAAGCTCGCCGCCAAGGCGCAGGCCAAGCGTGCGGAGCTGGCGGCGGAAACCCCGGGATCCGGTGCCGCGGGCGAGGCCGACGCGAAGAAAGCCCTGATCGCCGCCGCGCTGGCGCGCGCGCAGGCCAGAAAGGCGGACGTCGCGCCGAAAAACATTGACCAGCTGCCGCCCGACAAGCAGCGCGAAATCGAGGAGATCGAGGCGCGCCGCGCTAAAATCCGCGAACTGGCGCGCCAGCCGCTGGAAACCGACGAGACCAAACCCTGATGCCCGCGCCTTTCGTGATCGACCACAGCAGCGTCACCCAGGTCATGGCCTGGGTGCTCGTCGCGCTCCTGCCCGGCATCGCCGCCTACGTGTGGCTGTTCGGCCCCGGCATCCTCGTCACGCTGGCGCTCGCCACGGTCACCGCCGTCGTCGCGGAGACGGCCATGCTGAAGGCGCGCGGCTATCCGGCCAAGCCGTTTCTTGCGGATCTGTCCGCGATCGTCACGGCGTGGCTGCTGGCCCTGTGCCTGCCCTCGCTGGCGCCGTGGTGGCTGATCGTCACCGGCACCCTGTTCGCGATCATCGTGGCCAAGCATCTCTACGGCGGCCTCGGGCAGAACGTGTTCAACCCGGCGATGGTCGGCTACGCGGTGCTGCTGATTTCCTTTCCGGTACAGATGACGTCGTGGCCCGGCCCACTCGCGCTCACCGGGGCACCGCTCTCGCTCGCCGACAGCGCGGCGATCATTTTCGGCGGCGCGCCGAAGGCGGTACTCGACGCCGTGACCATGGCCACGCCCCTCGATACGCTGCGCACCGGCCTGCTGCAGCAGCATACGGTCGACGAGATCATGACGCAGCCGATCTTCGGCCATGTCGGCGGCACCGGCTTCGAGTGGCTGGCCGGCGCCTTTCTCGCCGGCGGCCTGGTGCTGTGGGCGCTGCGCATCATCAGCTGGCGCGTGCCGCTGGCCTTTCTCGCCGGCGTCTGGCTGGCGGCGGGGTTCCTGCACTTCTTCGACGCCGGCCGCTACGGCGCGCCGTGGTTCCACCTGTTCGCTCCCTCGGTGATGCTGGGCGCCTTCTTCATCGCGACCGATCCGGTGTCCGGCTCGACCACACCGCTCGGCAAGCTGATCTTCGGCTTCGGCGCGGGCGTGCTCACCCTCATCATCCGCACGTGGGGCGGCTACCCCGACGGAGTCGCCTTCGCCGTCCTGCTGATGAACGTGGCGGTGCCGCTGATCGACCAGTACACCCAGCCGCGCATCTATGGCGGTGCGCCCGGCCGCGACAAGGGCAGTCCACGATGAAGGGCCATTTCAATGCTGCCGGCCGCAACGCCCTGCGCACCGCATCGATCCTGCTGGTGTTCTCGCTCGTCGCCACGGCGCTGTTGAGCCTGACCTTCACCCGCACGCAGCCGACCATCGAGAAGAGCGCGCAGGCCAAGCGGCTTGCCCTGCTGAACCAGGTGCTGCCGCCCACGCTCTATGACAATGACCTGCTGGCAAGCCGGCAGACACTGCCTGCGGACGAGCGCCTCGGCACGCAGCGGCCATCGTCGATGTGGGTCGCGCGCCGCGACGGCAAGGTGACCGCCGTGGTATTCGAGGTGATCGCACCCGACGGCTACAGCGGGGCCATCCACCTCCTGGTGGGCATCGACGTCGACGGCCGCGTGACCGGCGTGCGCGTGACCGCCCATCGGGAAACGCCGGGGCTGGGCGACTACATCGACCGCGCCAAGAGCGCCTGGATCGAACAGTTCGCGGGCAAGGGTCTGCTCGAC
Organism: Thiobacillus sp.; assembly: GCA_046292745.1. GTDB lineage: Bacteria > Pseudomonadota > Gammaproteobacteria > Burkholderiales > Thiobacillaceae > Thiobacillus. Next base: position 84,902 of record JBKBQH010000001.1, read on the forward strand.
CCCGAGCCGCGCCTCTGGAAGGTCGCCAAGGACGGCGGCGTCTTCGACGCGCGCGCCGGCGCGACCATCACGCCGCGCGCGGTGGTCAAGGCCGTGCGCCAGGCGCTCGAGTACTTTGCCCGGCACCGCGCGGCCATCGTCACACCCATTCGGGCACAAGCCCCCGATAAGGAGATTGCCCCATGACCCTCAACGAATTCCGCACCCTGTTCCAGAACGGTCTCGACAAGCAGAACACCGGCCTGGTGCAGCTGCTCGGCCTGTGCCCGCTGCTGGCGATCAGCAATACCGTGGTCAATGCCGTTTCGCTGGGACTGGCGACCATGCTGGTGATGATGACCGCCAGCGGCGCGGTGTCGAGTGTCCGGCATTTCGTGCCGCACGAAATCCGCATCCCGGTGTTCGTGCTCATCATCGCCGCACTCGTCACGGTGGTCGATCTCGTGATGAACGCCTTCGTGCATCCGCTGTATCTGGTGCTGGGCATCTTCATTCCCCTCATCACCACCAACTGCATCGTGCTGGCGCGCGCCGACGCCTTCGCCTCGAAAAACCATCCGCTCGCCAGCGTCGTCGATGCCTTCGCGATGGGGCTCGGCCTGACCACGGTGCTGATCGTGCTCGGCGCCATGCGGGAGCTCGCCGGACAGGGCACCCTGCTTTCCGGCATCGACCTCGTGTTCGGCGCCGACGCCCAGGCTTTCGTGCTGCATGTGCTGCCCGGCTACCAGGGCTTTCTGCTCGCCATCCTGCCGCCCGGCGCCTTCATCGCGCTGGGCCTTTTGATCGCCGCGCACAACTGGCGCCGCGCGCGCGCCGAGAAGCGTGCGCATGCCGCCGTCCCCATGGCCGCATGAAGCCGCCCCTGAAGAAGCGCGTACCGAAGCCGCGCAACCCCTATGTGGCCCTGGCGCTCGCGCGCCGCGCCGGCGAACACGAGAAAGCCGCCGGCGCCAGGCGGCAGGCCGAGAAACAGGCACTGAAAAAGCGTCTTGCCGAACAGTGAGCGCGGCACGAGAAGAACCGTCCGATGAATCCTGCCAAGCGCCGTGAAATCTTCAGCCGCCTGCGCGCGGCCAACCCGCACCCCACGACCGAGCTCGAGTACTCGACGCCGTTCGAGCTCTTGGTGGCCGTGATGCTCTCGGCGCAGTCGACCGACAAGAGCGTGAACCAGGTGACACGACGCCTGTTCCCCGTCGCCAACACGCCGGCCGCGATCCTGGCGCTGGGCCAGGCGCGGCTCGAGGACCATCTCAAGACCCTCGGCCTTTACAAAAGCAAGGCGAAGCATCTCATCGAAACCTGCCGCCTGCTGATCGAGCGCCACGGCGGCGAGGTGCCGGCCGAGCGCGAGGCGCTCGAGGCCTTGCCGGGCGTGGGTCGCAAGACCGCGAACGTCATCCTCAATACCGCCTTCGGCCAGCCGACGATAGCGGTCGACACACACATCTTCCGCGTCGCCAACCGCACCGGCCTGGCGCCCGGCAAGACCGTGCTCGAGGTCGAGAAGAAACTGCTGAAGACCACGCCGAAGGAATTCCTGGTCGACGCCCACCATTGGCTGATCCTGCACGGCCGCTACGTGTGCCAGGCGAGAAAACCCAAATGCGGCGAGTGCCTCATCGCCGACCTGTGCGAATACGAGGACAAGACCTGGCCGGCGGCCGCCGCCGGGAGCGGGACGCCGCCTGCGCCACGACGCCGCGGGACGCGATCCGCGTCCACGCGTCCCGCCGCATCGAATGCGGGCAAGCGCCGCGCCGCCTGAAACATGTTCACTCCCAGCCGCGACCAGGTGCGCCAGTTTTTCTTCGACGTGTGGGCGAAGTACCGCGCCGGCCAGACGCTCGCCGGCGCGGAACAGACCGCGCTCGAGGCGGTGCTGGCGCACCCCGAGTATCACGCCCTGCTGGCGCAGCCGGCGCGCTTCCGCGACCGCGACTGGCTGCCGGAAGACGGCGAAACGAACCCTTTCCTGCATCTGTCCCTGCACCTGGCGATCGCCGAACAGTTGTCGATCGACCAGCCGCCCGGCATCCGTGCGCGCTATGCGCGGCTGCTCGCGCAATACGGCGACGCGATGGACGCCCAGCACGCGATGATGGACTGTCTCGGCGAAATGATCTGGCAGGCGCAACGCCACCAGGCCGCGTTCGATGCCGGCGCCTACCTGCGCTGCCTCGACCGGCGTCTGGGCCGGTGTTGAAGCCGGCTCAACTTCGTCGAAAATCTGTCGATATCGCTATCAAGAACGTGACATGGGCGCGCGGCGCCCGTTCCATGCATTCGATTCCGTGCATCGTGCGCCGGCACGCTGGTTCGCCGGGGGTCCTGCCGCGACCTGCAAACGGAAATCAGGCATACCGAACGCAACCAGGCCGATCGATGAAGCAGCTGGAACAACTCAAACTCGGCGGGCAACTCCCCTCGCCGCGCGGGGTCGCCCTCGCGATCATGGAGATCTCGCGCCGCGACAGCGCGACGCTGGGCGAAATCGCACGGGTGGTGCAGACCGATCCCGCGCTGTCGAGCCGGCTCATCAAGCTCGCCAACGCGGCCACCCACATATCGCGCCCGGTCGTCTCGGTGCAGGAGGCGGTGGTGCGCCAGGGCATGAACACCGTGCGCCAGCTCGCCCTCGGTTTCTCGCTGATCGACCAGTATCGCAACGGCGCCTGCCAGGCCTTCGACTACCAGCGTTACTGGTCGCACTCGCTGCTGATGGCGCTGACCATGCAGGCGCTCGGTGCCCGCGTTCACGTCGCGGCGCAGGACGAGCTGTTCGTGCTCGGTCTCCTGGCGCAGGTCGGCAAGCTGGCGCTGGCGACCATCTACCCCAAGGACTACAGCGAAGCCCTGCTGCTGCACCACACCCGTCCCGACATCCCGCTGGTCGAGCACGAGCGCAGCCGCCTCGCCACCGATCACGTCGAAGTCGGGATCGCGATGATGACGGACTGGGGCATTCCCCGCGTCTTTACCAGGCCGCTGATGCACTACGAGAACCCGGATGACCTGGGCCCGCCGCGCGACTCGCGCAGCACCAGCCTGATGCTGATGCTGCACCTGGCGCACCGGCTGGCCGACCTCGGACTCGCCGAGGCCAACGCCCGCCCCGCGCTGGCCCGTGACTGGATCGAGAAGGCGATCGGCCTCGACCTGCAAGAGGAAGACGCCGGCACCTTCATCGACGCGGTGATCGCGAGCTGGCAGGAGTGGAGCAAGCTGCTCAACATCCCGGCCGTCGCGCTGCCGACGGTCCAGGAAATCTGCCACGGCCAGATCCTCGCGGAAGAAGGCGCCGCCGAGGAACATATCGCGCTGCGCATCATCGTCGCCGACGCCAATGCGTCTGCACGCCGCCGCCTCATGACGATGCTGTCGGAGGACGGCAGGCATTTCGTCTACCCGGCGGAAAACGGCAACAGCGCGCTGGCACTCGCGATGGAAGTGCTGCCGCATGTCATCATCGCCCACGACAACCTGCCGCTGCTCGACGGACTGGAGTTGTGCCAGGCCCTGCGCGCGACCGAGGAAGGTCGCCGCATGCACATATTGCTGACCGCGGACGACGACCGCGAAGATCAGCTGACGCGCGCCTACGAAGCCGGCGCCGATGGGTTCCTGCCGGGCACCATCACCGCCAACGGCCTGCACACGCGCCTGCAGGTCGCGCAGCGCCAGGTCCGGCTGCGCGGCGACTGGGAAAAGGATCGCGCCCAGCTGCGCCAGATTGCTGCCGAACTCGCGGTGGCCAACCGCCGCCTGGCCACCGTCGCCCTCACCGACCTGCTCACCGGCCTGCCCAACCGGCGTTCAGCGATGGATCAGCTGGAGCAGGCCTGGAGCGCGGCCTCACGCGCCGGCACGCCACTGTCGGTCATGTTGATCGACCTCGACCACTTCAAGGCGATCAACGACACCTACGGCCATGCCACCGGCGACATGGTGCTGCGCGAAGCGGCGGCGGCCATGCGCACCACCGCGCGGCGCGAGGACAGCGTGTGCCGTTTCGGCGGCGAGGAATTCCTCGTCATCTGCCCCAACACCGATCTCGCGTCTGCGCTCCTTTCCGCCGAACGCCTGCGCAAGGTCATCGCCACCCAGCCCATCGGCCTCGGCCAGACCGGCAAACACATCACGGCGAGCATCGGCGTGGCAACGCGGGAGCCCGGCACGCCCGATATCGATGCACTGGTGAGCGCGGCCGACCAGGCGCTCTATGCAGCCAAGAACGGCGGCCGCGACCGCGTCTGCACCCCGGACGCGATCCAGCAGGCGCCGACCGCCAGCTAGCGCGTGCCCCCGGCTGACGCCGCCAGCGTAGCCGGCGTATAGTGCATTCGAGCTTGACGCCATGCGCACCGCCTATCTCACCCATCCTGCCTGCCTGCGCCACGACATGGGCGACCGGCATCCCGAAAGCCCGGCGCGGCTGCGCGCCATCGACGACTGCCTGCATGCCGCGCATCTGGCCGAGCTTCTCGACCGCCGCGAGGCGCCAGCGGTGACCCGAGCGCAATTGCTGCGCGTGCACGATGCCGCCTACGTCGACAGCATCGAGGCCGCATCGCCCGCCACGGGCCGGGTCGTGCTCGACCCCGACACCAGCATGAACCCGCACACGCTGGAAGCCGCGCGCCGCGCCGCTGGCGGCGCGGTACACGCGGTGGACCTCGTCATGCGCGGGGAGGCCGCCAACGCCTTCGTCGCCGTCCGCCCGCCCGGCCACCATGCCACCCGCAACCGGGCCATGGGGTTCTGCATTTTCAACAACGTCGCCGTGGCCGCCGCGCACGCACTCGCGGCGCACGGCCTCGAACGCGTCGCCATCGTCGATTTCGACGTGCATCACGGCAACGGCACCGAGGCCATCTTCCGCGGCGAGCCGCGGGTGATGCTGTGCTCGACCTTTCAGCATCCCTACTATCCCTTCAGCGGCGCCGACAGCGGCAGCGACCACATCGTCAACGTGCCGTTGCCCGCCGGCACCGCAGGGGCGGCCTACCGCGAGGCGTTTGCCGCGCGGATCCGGCCGCGGCTCGATGCCTTCCGGCCGCAGTGCGTGTTCTGCTCAGCCGGTTTCGATGGCCACCGCGAGGACGACATGGCGCAATTCGCCTTGGTCGAGGCGGATTATGCATGGATCACCCTGCAGGTGAGGGACGTGGCCGCCCGCCATGCCGACGGCCGCATCGTCTCGGTGCTCGAGGGGGGATACGACCCCGGATCGCTCGGGCGCAGCGTGGCGGCGCACATCCGGGCGCTCGCGGCAGCCTAGGCGGGGCCGACGGCGCCGGCCCGGCCAAAAAAAACGGGCGCAACCCTGCGGTTACGCCCGTTTCCAGTCCAGGCCCCTTCAGTACTTCAGGGTCAGGCCTTTCTGTTTCGAGAAGAAGGCCGCGAGGTCCCGCATGTCCTGGTCGCTCAGCTGCTTGACCTGCTCGGCCATGATCGGATTGGTCCGCTTGCCGGTCTTGTAGTCGTGCAGCGCGTGATAGAGGTAATCACTTTTCTGGCCGGCCAGTATCGGAAAGGCCGGGATGGTGCTGACGCCGAGCTCGCCGTGGCAGGCGGCGCAGCTGGCCGATTTGGCCTTGCCCGCCTCGGCATTGCCCCCCTTGGCCTGGACGGGCAGGGACACGGCGAGTGCAGCGGCGGCGGCGATATACATCATTCTTTTCATCATGTTCGCGTCCCCTGTCATTTGGCCTGGCCGCTGTAGGACGAGGCGTAGTACGCCGCCAGATCCGCCATGTCTTGGTCGGACAGGCTGGCCGCGATGCCGCTCATGCTGGGATGCTTGCGCTCCCCGCTCTTGTAGGCCTGGAGGGCTGCCACGATATAGTCCGCGTGTTGACCGCCCAGCAAGGGCACGCTGTACACCGTGGGATAGGCCGTGCGCCAGCCGGGAATGCCGTGGCACCCGGCGCACATGGAAGTCTTGAGTTTCCCCGCCTTGGGGTCGCCTGCCGCCTGCGCCGGGACCGCAAGGGCCAGCAGCACCGACGCGCACAGCGTCATCGTCGTGGTTTTCATCATCCTCGCTCTCTCTGGTTGTGTGTTGTCATTCAGACCCCGTCTCTGCGCAGGGTTCGTTGGCCATTATAAAACCGACCGTTCGATAAAATGTACGTCTTCCTGGCGAAGAATCCTTTTATACCAACGAGTTAAAATATTATTTTCTAATATGCTTCTGGAGTCTGTGTGAACGATCTGTTCAAGGCCTGCCCGCTCTGGCTTTACCGCGTCTTTCCTTTCCTGCGGTGGGCACCCGAGGTTTCGGCGCAGACGCTCAAGGCCGACAGCCTCGCCGCGCTCACCGGCGCACTGATCGTGCTGCCGCAGGCAGTGGCCTTCGCCACTATCGCCGGCCTGCCCCCCGAATACGGCCTGTACGCCGCAATGGTGCCGGCCATCGTCGCCGCGCTGTGGGGGTCGAGCAAGCATCTGGTGTCGGGTCCGACGACGGCGATTTCCATCGTCGTGTTCTCCGCGATCAGCCCGCTCGCCGAACCGGGCAGCGCGCAATACATCAGCCTGGTCCTCACCCTCACCTTCCTCGCCGGCGCGATCCAGCTGGCGATGGGCCTGGCGCGGCTGGGCATGCTGGTCAATTTCATCTCGCACACCGTCATCATCGGCTTCACCGCCGGCGCGGCGATACTCATCGCGGCCAGCCAGATCAAGAACTTTTTCGGCCTCGACATGCCGCGCGGCGCGCATTTCCATGAAGTCCTGCTGCACTTCGGCACGCATCTCGCCGACATCAAGCCCTGGGTCGCGACCGTCGGCGTGGCCACGCTGGTCGCCGGCATGCTCGCCAAACGCTACCTGCCCAGGCTGCCCTACATGATCGTCGCCATGATCGTGGGCGGCGTGGTGGCGGCATTTCTCAACGCCCGCTTCGGCGCCGAGGCGACCGGCATCCGCACCGTCGGCGCGCTGGTCGCAGGCCTGCCGCCGCTGTCGCTGCCGGATTTTTCGCTCACCGCGATCAAGCAGACGTTCTTCCCGGCCTTCATCATCGCCGTGCTGGCGCTTACCGAGGCAGTCGCGATCGCCCGCTCGGTCGCAGTGAAATCCGACCAGCGCATCGACAGCAACCAGGAATTCATCGGACAGGGTCTGTCGAACATCGCCGGCAGCTTCTTCTCCGGCTATGCCTCCAGCGGCTCGTTCAACCGCAGCGGCGTCAACTATGCGGCAGGCGCGAAGACGCCGATCGCCGCGGCGCTATCGGCCGTCTTCCTGCTCCTGATCGTGCTGCTGGTCGCGCCACTCGCCGCCTACCTGCCGGTGCCGGCGATGGCGGCGATCCTGTTCATCGTCGCCTGGAGCCTGATCGACTTCCATCACATCGGCGAGATCATCAGGCGTCACAAGCGCGAGCGCGTCATTCTCGCGCTGACGTTCTTCGGCACCCTGATCGATCTGGAGAAGGGCATCTTCCTCGGCATCCTGGTGTCGCTGATGTTCTACCTCTACCGCACTTCGCAGCCGTCGATCCGCGAACTCGTGCCGTCGGCCGCCGACCGCGACAATCCACGCCGCAAGTTCGTCCCGGCTGCAACTTCCGATGCGCCCACCTGCCCGCAGATGGCCATCCTGCGCATCGAGGGGTCGATCTTCTTCGGCGCGGTCGAACATGTGCAGCGGCACTTCCGCAACGTCGACGAGAGCGACCCGCAGAAGAAACATCTTCTCATCGCCGCGCGCGCGATCGGATTCATCGATCTGGCCGGCGCCGAGTTGCTGGCGAAGGAGGCGATGCGGCGCCGCAAGATGGGCGGCGGGCTCTATCTGGTGGGGGTGCAGCCGGATCTGTGCGAAATGCTGCGCCGCAGCGGCCAGGTCGACCTCATCGGCGAAGACCATATCTTCCGCCACAAGGGCGACGCCATCGCGGCTATCTATCCGCGGCTCGACAGCGAGATCTGCCGCACCTGCACCGCGCGCATCTTCCGCGAATGCCACGTCGCGCTGCCGGACGGCACGCCGCGTTGATCGGGCGGGGCCCAGGCTCTTTGCCTCTTTATGTCCTTCGGGACACGCCCCCGCGTGCAGGAGAGATTGCTGCGCCCGGCCTGACTGACTGGCTGCGCCGCCAGACCCAGGGCGGCACCGGGTCAGGCTCCACCCACAGCCCGCGCCGTGCGCGGCGTGCCTCGTCCTGCATCCGCCGCAACGGATCGGCGGCATCGCGCGACGATGCCCAGGCATGGCCTTGCCGCACCAGTTCCGCATTGACATCGAGCCCATCCATTTCCAGCCGCCCCAGCGTGCGCCCGTAGGCATCGGTGGCGACAGGCGTCAGCCTCGCGCGCTGCTTGAGGATCCGTTCCTTCAGTGCGTGGGTCGCCGCGTCGCCGTGCGGCTGACCGGCCTCGGGCGCGTCGATGCCGGCCAGGCGGACCTTGATGAAAGCGCGCGAAGCCGGAGGATGGCTGTCAGGCTTGAACAGCACGGTATCGCCGTCGATCACGACGATGACGACACCATGGAGCGCGTCGGCCCACGCAGCCGGGCCGCACAGCAGCGCCGCCAGGACCAGCAGGATTTTCAACCCGCGAGCATCTCCGCCGCGTGCTGGCGGGTCGTCGCGGTGATCTTCATGCCGCCGAGCATGCGTGCGACTTCCTCGACCCGCGCCGCTTCATTCAGCACCTCGATGTTGGAGGTGACGAGCCCGCCGCTCGCCTGCCTGGACACGCGCAGATGCTGCGCGCCGCGCGCGGCGACCTGCGGCAGGTGGGTGATGACGAGTACCTGGCGCGTCTCGCCGAGCTTCGCCAGCCGCCGTCCGACCGCCTCCGCAACGCTGCCGCCGATGCCGACGTCGACTTCGTCGAAGATCAGGGTCGGCACGCCGGCCACGCCGGACAGCGCGGTCTGGATCGCGAGGCTGATGCGCGAGAGTTCGCCGCCCGAGGCCACCTTGCCGAGCGGACCGGCCGGCAGGCCCGGGTGGCTTGCGACCAGGAAGGCGATGTCTTCGAGTCCGTGCGCGCGCGGCTCCGGCGTCGGCTGCAATTGAATGTCGAGCTGGCCGCCGGCAAGCGCGAGTTCGTGCATCGCGGCAGTCACCTGCTTCGCCAGTGTCGCCGCGGCCTCGCGGCGCTTCGCGCCGAGCTGCCGCGCCAGGTCCTGGTACTGCGTGAATGCCGCGTCTTCGGCGGCCTGCAGCGCGTCGAGGTCGTCGCCGGCAACCAGATCGGCCAGCCGCGTCTCGTACTCCGCCAGGAGTTCGGCCAGCATGTCGGGTTGCACGCGGTGCTTGCGCGCCAGCCGGTGCATGTCGCCCATGCGGCGGTCGAGCTCGGCGAGCCGCTCCGGGTCGAGACTGAGTTGGCCGGCATAGCGGCGCAGCGCGTGCACCGCCTCGGCGAGATCGGCGCTCGCCGCGTCGACGAGTGCAGCCACTTCCTTCAGGCTGTCGTCGAGCGCCTGCATGGCGCCGAGCCGCGTACGCAGGTCGGCAAGCCGGGTCGATACCGCGGCATCGCCCTCGTCGAGCCCGTCGATCAGCGCGTGACTGCCTTCGAGCAGGGTGGTGACGTGTGCAAGCCGGCCGTGCTCGGCCTGGATCTCGTCCCAGCGCCCGAGGTCATCTCCCAGCGCGCGCAATTCCTCCACCGCGAGCGCGAGCCCCTCGCGTTCGATCTGCCGCGCCTGGCCGTGGGTTTCGGCTTCGTGCCGGCGCTGGCGCGCCGCCTGCCACGCCAGCCAGGCCGCGCCGACCTGCCCGGCCAGGGCCTGCGCGCCGGCATAGGCATCGAGCACGTCGCGCTGGGTCTGCGGACGCAGCAGCGCGTGATGCGCATGCTGGCCATGGATGTCGAGCAGGCAGTCGGCGGCCTCCTTGAGTTGCGCGAGCGTCGCGGCGCTGCCGTTGACGAAGGCGCGCGAGCGGCCGCCGGCGTCGATCACGCGGCGCAGGATCAGGCTGTCGTCGTCCGCGGCGAAGCCGGCGGCGTCGAGCCAGTGCTTCAGCTGCGGCAGCCCGGCGATGGAAAATTCGGCGGCGATCTCGGCGCGCGACGCGCCCTGCCGCACCACGCCGCCTTCGGCGCGATCACCGAGGGCCAGCGCCAGCGCGTCGACCAGGATCGACTTGCCGGCACCGGTCTCGCCGGTGAGCACGGTCAGGCCCGGCGCGAAATCGAGTTCGACCGAGTCGACCAGCAGGTAGTTGTGGATGGAAAGATGCGTGAGCATGAACGCGCGGCGCGCTACAGCTTCTTGCCCCAGTGCAGCTTTTGCCGGAGCGTATCGTAGTAACTGTAGGAATGCGGGTGCAGCAATGTGACCGGGCGGTTGGCGCGGGTGATCCACACGTGGTCGCCGCTCCTGAGATCGAAGTGTATCTGGCCGTCGAAATGCACACGCGCGTCGTCGGCGTAGGTGAGATGCAGCTCGATGCGCGAATGGCTGCTCACCACGATGGGGCGCGCCGACAGCGTATGCGGGCAGATCGGCACCAGGGCGACGGCTTCGAGCGTGGGATGCACGATGGGGCCGCCGGCCGACAGCGCATACGCCGTGGTGCCGGTCGGCGTGGTGACGACCAGGCCGTCGGCGCGCTGGCTGTAGACAAACTCGCTGTTGATCGCGATTTCGAGGTCGATGAGCCGCCCCGAACCGCCCTTGCCGAGCACCACGTCGTTGAACGCGGTGGCCTCGAACACGCGCTCGCCGCCACGGCGGATCTGGCCGTTGAGCAGGATGCGCTCCTCGGCCACGTACTGGCCGCTGAGGATTTCCGCCATCGCCTCGAACATGTCGTCGGCCGTGATGTCGGTCAGAAAGCCCAGCCGCCCCTGGTTGATGCCGATCAAGGGGGCGCCATGCGGCGCCAGCTCGCGCGCGATCGACAGCATGGTGCCGTCGCCGCCCAGCACCACCACGACGTCGCTCTGCGCCGCCAGTTCGTGAAGGGTGCGGGTCGGGTAGTCGGTGATGCCCAGGTGGTCCGCCGTCTGGCAGGCCAGCAACACCTCATGGCCGCGGTTTCGGAGGAAGGCCCCGAGCGCGCGTACCGAGGGCGCCCTGTCCCGGTTGTCGGGTTTCCCGACCAGGCCGACGGTATGGAAAGGCGTTTGCATGGGGCTCGATTATATAGGGGTCGGCGGCCAGGATTCAGGCATCAGAGGGGTTTTGATGGCGTGGCCCGTAGCCCGCTCGCCCCCTGAATCCTGAATCCAGGCGCCTGAATCCTTATAATGCAGGCATGCTCAACGACCGCGCGCGCATCCTGCTGAAGACCCTGGTGGAACGGTACATCGCCGAGGGCGAACCGGTGGGCTCGCGCACGCTGTCGAAGCACTCGGGCCTGGATTTGTCGCCGGCGAGCATCCGCAACGTGATGGCCGACCTCGAGGAGCAGGGCTTCGTCGCAAGCCCGCATACCTCGGCCGGCCGGGTGCCGACGCCACGCGGCTACCGCTTCTTTGTCGACACGCTGCTCACGGTGCGCCCGCTCGACCAGGTCGAGGTGAGCCGGCTCGAGACCCAGCTCGCGCCATCCGATCCGCAGCGGCTGTTGACCGCAGCCTCGACCCTGCTGTCCGACCTCAGCCAGTTCGCCGGACTGGTGATGACGCCGCGCCGCAGCCCGGCGTTCCGCCAGATCGAGTTCCTGAGCCTCGCGGACAAGCGCATCCTGCTCATCATCGTCACCATGGAAGGCGAGGTCGAAAACCGCGTCATCCTCACCGACCAGCCCTACAGCGCCTCCGCGCTGACCGAGGCCGCCAACTTCTTCAACCAGAATTTCGCCGGCTGCACCTTCGATCAGGTGCGCGCCAAGCTGCGCGACGAACTCGGTCGCATGCGCGACGACATCACACGGCTGATGAGCGCCGCGGTCGACGCGGGCAGCGAAGCCGCGAGCCAGGAGAACGTCGTCGTCGCCGGCAGCCGCAAGCTCCTCGACGTCGAGGAGCTCTCCAGCAATGTCGGCAGTCTGCGCCGCCTGTTCGACGCCTTCGAACAGAAGACCGGACTCCTGCGGCTGCTCGACCAGTCGCGCAGCGCCGCGGGCGTGCAGATCTTCATCGGCGGCGAATCGGATCTCCTGCCGCTCGACGAATGCAGCCTCGTCACCGCCCCTTATTCGGTCGACGGCCAGGTGGTCGGCACGCTCGGCGTCGTCGGCCCCACGCGCATGGCCTACGAGCGCGTCGTGCCCATCGTCGACATCACCGCCAAACTCCTCTCCAGCGCCCTGTCGCATCACTGATGGCTTATCTCAAGGAACCCGAATACACCCATGGCCAGCAGGCCAGAACCGGCATCCTGCTGGTCAACCTCGGCACGCCCGAGGCACCGACCCCGCAGGCGCTGCGGCCCTACCTCAGGCAGTTCCTGTCCGATCCGCGCGTGGTCGAGATTCCGCGCGCGCTCTGGTGGCTGATCCTGAACGGCGTCATCCTCAACACGCGGCCGAAGAAATCCGCCGCGAAATACGCGTCGATCTGGACCCCCGAGGGCTCGCCCTTGAAGGCGCACACGGAAAAGCAGGCCAAGCTCCTGAAGGGCTGGCTCGGCGAGAAGATCGCCTCGCCCTTTTTGGTCGAGTACGCGATGCGCTACGGCAACCCTTCCATTCCCGACACGCTGGCACGCATGAAGGCTGCCGGCTGTGACCGCCTCCTCGTCCTGCCGGCGTATCCGCAGTACGCCGCCTCTTCCACCGCCACCGCGTTCGACGCCGTGTTCGACTGGCTGCGCCAGACGCGCAACCAGCCGGCGCTGCGCACGGTCAAGCACTACCACGACCACCCCGCCTACATCCACGCGCTCGCCGCCAACATCCGCGACCAGTGGCAGATGCACGGCCGCCCCGAGGTGCTGGTGATGAGCTTTCACGGCGTGCCGCGCTACACGCTCGACAAGGGCGACCCCTACCACTGCGAGTGCCAGAAGACCGGGCGGCTGCTGGCCGAGGCGCTCGGGCTCGAGGCGAAGCAATATCGCCTCACCTTCCAGTCGCGCTTCGGCCGCGCCGAATGGCTGCAGCCCTACACCGACAAGACGCTCGAAGCGCTCGGCCGCGAAGGTGTCGGCAGCGTCCAGGTCGTCGCGCCAGGCTTCACCGCCGACTGCCTCGAAACGCTCGAGGAACTCGCCATGGAAGGCCGCGAAACCTTCCTCACCGCCGGCGGCAAGGACTTCCGCTACCTCCCCGCGTTGAACGAGCATCCGCGCTGGATCGAGGCGCTCGGCCAGCTTGCGCTCGAGAACCTGGGCGGCTGGGTGAGCGCCGACTTCGACGCGGAAGACGCCGGGCGCGCGCAGGCGGATTCGGCGCGACGCGCGCAGGCCCTGGGCGCAAAACAGTAGCGCCGGCGCCCGCTGCCTCCCAGGCTTTCCTCCCCCTTCACCCGCCCTTTTCCACGAAACCCGCCGGATTTCGCGGCCTTCATGGAATAAGCGCCCATCCCCCGCCGTCTTCCGGGTTGCGCCCACCAACGCGCAAATCCAACTTTTTCAAAGGAGGGCGGTAAATGAACCATGCAGCTCCATACAAGGCCGCGCTGCTGGCCGGCGCGATCCTCGGTGCGATTTCTGGCGCGTCCGTCCACGCGGGCGACGGCGACGTCACGATCATTCACACCGGCGATTTCCACGGGCATCTGGTGCCGCGTGCCAACGTGCGCAGCGACCACGTCGGCCACAGCCGCGAAGGCGGGCTGGCACGCATCTACACCAAGATTGAGGAACTGCGCAAAGAGGACCCCAAGGCGCTGCTGATCCACACCGGCGACACCATCCAGGGCGGCGCCGAAGTGCTCTACACCGAAGGCAAGGCGATCATCGACATCCTCAACCAATTCAATATCACCGCCTTTGCGCCAGGCAACTGGGAATTCGTCTACGGCAAGGCCCGCTTCGAGGAACTATTCGGCAAGGACAGCACCCATGCCGATCGTGCCAACTGGAAAACCGTCGCAGCAAACGTGTTCCTCTCGCCGGCCGGCCTGCCGACTGGCCGCAACTGTCCTGACCGCAATGGCAGCAGGCCGACGCATCCCAACCAGATCTTCACTGCCGGCAAGGTGCGCGTAGGCGTGATTGGTCTGACAACCGACCGCGGCCCGCAGGTGGTGGGCAGCGGCGTGACCGCCGGGCTGTGCTTCCTGCGCAACGGCGAGGACGGGGCCGACGCCAACGGCCCGTTCGGCGGCGTCGATTCGGAACTGCGCCGGCAGATCCAGGCGCTGCGGCCGCAGGTCGACGTGCTCGTGCTGGCCTCGGAAATGGGGCTCGCCAACAATGTGCGCCTGGCCGAGAAATTCCCCGACCTCGATGTCGTGCTGTCGTCTGACATGCACGAGGAGACCACCAAGCCCGTCGTGATCGACCAGCCCGACGGCCGCCGGACCCTGGTCGTCGAGGAAGGCCAGGACGGCGCCCAGATCGGCCGCATCAAGCTCAAGGTGCGCAATGGCAAGGTGGTGAAATCGGATTTCAAGCGCTATCGCATCCTCGACGATATCCGTGAGAACCGGATGATCGCGAAGATGGTCCGGGAGGCGCGCAAGCCGTTCGTCAGCGGCCGGGATTTCTCGCCGAAGACCAACCGCTTCGGCACCCGGCTGCTGCGTCCGATCGATACCCTCATCGGTTTCACCGCCAAGGACCTGCATCGCTCGAACTTCTCGGGCGAGGATATGCCCGCGGTCATCGAAGGCTCGTCGCACGACATGCTGACCGACGCCTTCCGTGCCGCAACCGGCGCGCAGATCGGCGCCATCCGCGGCTTCCGCTATGGCACGCATGTCCCGGCAGGGGGCATCCGGCTCGAGGACCTGTATCACTTCATGCCGATCGGCGCGCAGATCGCCAGGGCCAACCTGCCCGGCCAGGCGATCAAGAACCAGATCGAGAACGCGGCCGACGGCTCGCTCAACCCGGATGTGTCCCGCTGGACCGGCGGCTGGCTGTTCAACTTCAGCGGCCTGACCATGGACTTCGACCCTTACAGTCCGCCCAGCGGTGCTGCGCCCTTCGCGCTCGACAACGGCCGCGCCTTCAACATCCGGGTCGACGGCGAGCCACTGGCCTTGAGAAACGCCGACGGCAGCCCCCGCCTCTACAGCTACGCGTCGTACTGGTACGCCGCCGACCCCTGCCTCATCAACACGATCGCCGTACCGGGCTGCACGGTGGTCAATGGCCAGCCTTCGAATATCGCAATCGTGAAGGACACCGACGGCACGCCGCTCGACGGCACCGAAGTGGTGGCGCGTTATATCGAAGCGCAGCCCAACATGACCGTGGACCCGGTGCTCAATCGCATCGCGCTGAAAAACAAGACGACCGGCGCCCCCACCTCGCTGCCGCCTTATCGCTTCGGCTTCCCCGAGGTCCAGCCGCTGCGCGGCGCGCAACCCTGAGACCAGATCTGCCCGATCGGCAACGGCGACCACGGACCGCCGTTTTTTTTTCATCGCGCTTTCCCGGGGAAGGCGTCCTCAATCTCGAGAAAAAACCCGGTTGAGCCGCATAAGTCCGCAATCCTCCATGGGGACCGGC
Source organism: Thiobacillus sp. (assembly GCA_046292745.1). Taxonomy (GTDB): domain Bacteria; phylum Pseudomonadota; class Gammaproteobacteria; order Burkholderiales; family Thiobacillaceae; genus Thiobacillus. Next base: position 100,445 of record JBKBQH010000001.1, read on the forward strand.
GCACTCGACTCACCAAAACCCCTTGAACGCCATGGCATTTTCTGGCGATGGGCCTGATCGAATATAAGCGTTTGCTTGTTGACTGGGCACTATGTACCAAGGCAATAATATTTACAGACTAGTGCTTTCGGCCTAGTCGATGTCAGAAAAATGTGGGCGCGCCGCGCCACGCACTCGGTTATTCATCACTGGAGGACATAATGCCCAGAATCACAGCACCCTTCGCCATGGCCGGTTTCATTGGCCTCGCGCTTTCTGGCCTCGCCGGCGCCGCCGACATGCACACCAAGGCCATCGCGGCAACCTGCATGTCGTGCCACGGCCCCGGCGGCAAAAGTCTGGGCGCCATTCCCAGCATTGCCGGTCTCGACAAGGATTACTTCGTCAAGCAGATGAAGGATTTCAAATCCGGCGCACGGCCCGGCACCATCATGAAGCGTCACGCCTCCGGCTACACCGACGCCGAGTTCGAAGCCATGGGCGCGTACTTCGCGACCCTGAAATAAGCGATAGGGAGACACAAACATGACTTTGAATCGTCGCGATTTCCTGAAAATTTCCGGCGTCGGTGCTGCGGCTGCAGCCCTCGGCGGATGCGCCACCACCGCGGGCGGCGCCCGTCCCAACGTCGTCGTCGTCGGTGCCGGCTTCGGCGGCGCCACCTGTGCCAAGTACCTGCGCCAATGGGGCCCAAACATCAACGTCACCCTGATCGAGCCGAACGACAAGTTCATCTCCTGCCCGATTTCCAACTGGGTGATCGGCGGCCTGAAGAAGATGGACGACATCACGCACGGCTACGACAACCTGCCCAAGCACGGCATCAAGATGGTGAAGGACAGCGTCGTCGCCATCGACACGCAGAAGCGCACCGTCACCACGCGCGGCGGCTCGACGATCGGCTACGACCGCCTGGTGATCGCGCCCGGCATCGAACTGATGACCGACACGATCCAGGGCTACAAGGACGCCGAAGCCGCCGGCAAGGTCGTCCACGCCTGGAAGGCCGGCGCCCAGACCGCGCTGCTGCGCAAGCAGCTCGAGGCCATGCCCGACGGCGGCACCTACCTCATCGGCATCCCCGGCACGCCCTATCGCTGCCCGCCCGGCCCCTACGAGCGTATTTCGCTGGTCGCCAACTACCTGTCGAAGGCGAAGCCGAAATCCAAGATCATCGTGCTCGACAGCAACGCCGACATCGTCTCCAAGAAACCGCTGTTCATGGATGCCTGGACGACGAAGTACGCCGGCATGATCGATTACCGTCCGAGCAGCGCGGTGACGGCCGTGAATGGCGCCAAGATGACCGCATCCACCGAGTTCGACGAAATCAAGGCCGACGTGCTGAACGTCGTGCCCCGCATGCGTTCGGGCGACCTGTGCGCGCTCGCCGGTGTGCGCGACAAGAATGCCAACTGGTGCACGGTCAACTTCGCGACCTTCGAGTCGGCGCACGTGCCCAACGTGCACGTCATCGGCGATTCGGTGCAGTCCGGCCTGCCGAAATCCGGCCACATGGCGACCAACCAGGCCAAGGTCTGCGCCGCCGCCATCGTCGAGATGCTCGCCGGCCGCCAGCCCGACCCGATTCCGGTCATCGCCAACACCTGCTATTCGGCAACCTCGGATTCGACGTCCGGCTACGTGGCCAACGTCTACCGCTACGATCCGGCGAAAAAGGAGTACGTCAACCAGCCCGAGGGCGGTGCCACGCCCAAGGGCGACGAACTCAACTTCACCTACAACGAATCGTGGGCGAAGAACATCTGGGCGCACGTGCTGAGCTGAACGGCGTTTCCGACCGGGGACAAAAAACGGGGCTGCGGCCCCGTTTTTTCTTGCACGCCCCCGCCCGCGGGAGCGGCCCCAGGCCGCCTCTCACCACGCTTCTGGTATGGGCTTGCCGTGGATGCTGTCCTTGACCTTTCTCGGCTCGGTATGCAAAAGGCTCGCGATCTCGCGGTAATCCTGCGGCAATCCCGCGTCCTGCCAGCCGTTGGCCGCGTGGCGCGCCAGGTTGACTGCCAGGCGCACATGCCGCACCCGCTCGGCTTGCGCATGCGCGGGGTCGAGCAGATAGACGAGCAGCTCGGGCAAGTGCCAGTCCAGGACCAGCTCGCGCTGGATTTCCCGTCCGCTGAAACCCAGCACCTGGGTTTGCACACGATCGCTGCGCAAGGCAGGATTCGCCAGCATCTGCCGGCGTATTTCCAGCATCGGGCCCGGATTGAAGCACAGCAGCAGCAGTTCGGAGACATGGGTCAGCAGGGCCGCGATCTGCGCCTCCTCGGGATGCGTCTGGCGAAGCTGAATCGCCCAGTCGTAGGCGAAATAGGCCGCATGCCGCGCCCGCTGCACTACCTGCAGGAAGCGCTCGAGCGCCTGCGGCTGGTCGTGCAGGATCTCCTCGACGATTGGCGATGCGGGAACCTCGCGGTAAAACGTCTCGAGGCCGATCATCAGCAGCATCTGCTTGACGTCGATCAACTCGTAACGCTGACTGAGATGCCTGTGCGTCTGCATGTAACGCAGCAGCTTCGCGGTCATGAGCGGATCGCGCGTCACCACCGGCGCGATATGACGCGGATCGAGCAACGCATCGTCCTCCCGCAGCCGCGCCAGCGCTTGCGCCGTCTCGCCGAGTACGGGCACGCTGGCCGTTTTCAGGAAGGCCAGCCATTCCCGCATCGTCTTGCGCTGCTCATCCACCGGCAGCCCCTGCGAGTGAAATCCCTCGCTGGCCGGGCCTCATGCGTGGGCGCCTTGTTGCGGCGGCGCGCCCGGAATACGTTCCAGCACGACGAAATCGAAGCGCAGGACATCCCCCTTGCTGCCGGTGCACGGCACCCGCGAGACTTCCCGAAAGGCACGCTCGTCGTACTCCGGGAACCAGGCGTCGCCCGTCGCATCGATGTCGACCTCGGTCAGGTACAGGCGGTCGGCAAGCGGGATCGCCTGGGCGTAAAGCTCGGCGCCGCCGATGAAGAAAACCTCATCGGCGTCCCTGCACAGGGCGATCGCGGCGGGAATCGAATTCGCAACCAGACAGCCCTCTGGCCGGTAATCGCGATTCCGGGTGATGACGACATTGGTGCGCCCCGGCAACGGGCGGCCGAGCGACTCGAAGGTCTTGCGCCCCATCACGACGGGATGGCCGAGCGTGAGCGCCTTGAAGTGGGCGAGATCCTCCGGCAGCCGCCACGGCAGCCGGTTCTCGATGCCGATGACGCGGTTCTTCGCCAGCGCGGCCATGACGCTGACACGGGGTTTGTTCGGGGCCATATATTCCGGCGCTGTTGACTAAGTGTGACTATAACCGCTGCAATTCATGGTGGGGAAACCATGCTTGCCGGAAGCGTCAAAATGACTGAGCGTGTCAAGTTGAAATACGGCTCGGGCAACGGGCATCCTGGTGGTTGCCATTCTTCATCAGCCGGACACGAGGTGCTGCGTCCGAGGAAACCCGAGACGATTCACCAAAGTAAAGCGCGCCCAGCATTCAACCCGATGCCAGGTGAAGCGGAATTCCGCTGGAGCAAGTCAAGTTTGTTCCAGTCATCCGGTATGCCTGGCTGAGCCTGACAACTCCGGGCTGTCGAAATATATCCTACGATTTTCCAGGCTCATGAAGCCCTGTCGTTTCAGTTTGCCCAGTATCGCGGTGACGGTCTGACGCGTGGTGCCCACCATATCGGCGATTTCCTGGTGCGTGAGCATGATATTGAAATGGATATCCTGCCCGACGCGCTCGCCATGGCGGGCGCCCAGGCGCAGGATCAGCTTGACGATACGCGTCTCCACGTCGTCATTCACCAGATTGACGATGACTTCACTCAGGTTCCGCATGCGGCAAGACAGCACCTGCATGAAAAGCTGGGTCAGATCCGGGTGACAGCGTAAGAACTCGAACAATTGATTCTGTGTCAGCCTGACCACCTCCGACGGCTCGCAGGCTTGCGCATACACCACGCGGCCGCCGCCTTGCGCGACTTCGGCAAGCCCAAACATTTCTCCGGCAAAGCAGAACCACAGGATGGTATCCTTGCCCGAGAGTGAGGGCTGACAAACCTTGACCCTTCCCTGTTGCAGAAAATAGACATGCTTCCCCGGCGCGCCCGCCTGGAACACAAACGCCCCCTTTGCGTAGCGACAGACCTCGCCAATCGCGAGCATCATGGCCCGGTTCTGGCCGCCCATACGCGCAAGAATGTCGGTTTGCTGAACAACCGCTGCGGACTTTTGATACAGCGACACGGGCACTCCCCCATCGGAACAGGTTCAGCACGAAACGCCAGTATTAAACGCCAATATTAATTTTGTCAAAAATTAATTTTTCTCACGAATGTCGGCCAGCTGACATGCATTTCTCGGCGTGCACTGAATACTACCGATACCGGTTCGGGTATGCAAAAGGAAAGGTCAGCCGAAGCCGGTAATAAAACAAACAAGCGTCACGCTTTGTTTGTGTGTCCATGAACTTCATCCAACAGGATTTGGAGGATACGATGGTTCACTGCTTACGCTCCCGGCTCATATCCACCCTAACGCTTTTCACCTGCGCCTTGCTGATCGCCTTGACGGCATCGTCAGCACTCCGGGCGGAAGAACTGACTGCCAAGATGCAGCCCAAGATCGATGCCTACAAGAAACAGGCCGTCGCCTGGGCCGCAGATCCGTTGATCGTCAAATCCGTACGAGAAGCCAATGCCAAGGGACCTATCCCGATGATGGGGAACAGCAAGTGGAGGGAACTCAAGGAAGACGACCCCATCGTCAAGGCTTTCATCGACAACCCCGCAGGACAGCTGCTCGCGAAGTGGATGAATGCCGATGCCAAGGGCATCAACAAGATCGTGCTTTCCGGAAACAGGAGCCAGCGCGTCGCCTTTACTTCCATGCCAGCCGTCTACCTCGGCAAGGGCAAGCCCAACTTCGATGATGCCTTCGATGGCAAGGTCTGGCAGCAGGGCGAGTCCAAGCCGGATCCCAGCACCAATATCGACAGCGTGCAGATCGCCGCCCCCGTGAAAGATGGCGGCACGGTGATTGGCGTGCTGCTGGTGTCGCTCACTGCCGCCAATCTGAAATGAGGAGCCTCCGATGAGCGAACAATTGCAGGCAAATGGGACTTCCCTCCTCGCCAACTGGGGAAGCAACATCCGCGAATCGGGGCGCTCGCCATCCAAATGTGCCTGCGGCTTCTTTGCCGCGTGGGCTGCTTTCTTCGTCATTCTTTTTCTGATGCCGACCCCGGACGGTCTGACCGAAGCCGGCAAGGCTACGCTCGCCGTCATGGTTTGGGCCTGCATCATGTGGATTACCGAGGCCGTGCCAGTCGGGATTTCCGGCATGCTCATTCCCATGCTGCTGGTGATGAGCGGCGCGATAGACAAGTTTCCCAAGGCGGCGAGCGGCTTCACCACGCCAGTGGTGTTTCTGTGTCTGGCGGCCTTCATCTTTGCCGCCGTGATGCAGGCCGCGGGTTTGGACAAGCGCATCGCGCTCGGCCTGCTCCACAAGCTTAAGGCAAAGACGGTCAATGGCGTGATCTGGGTCATGTTCGCCGCAAATATGATTCTTTCCCTCATCATCCCGGCCGCCAATGCGCGCGCGGCGACGTTGTTGCCGGTAGTAAACGGCATCACCAATATGTTTGGTGACACGCCCGAAGAACGCGCAGGCAAGAAGGCGATCGTGATCCAGACTCTGGTATACGGTTCAATGATCAGCGGCATGTGCATCATGACCGCGCATCTGCCAAACCTGGTGCTGGTCGGCCTGTTCGAGACCGAGCTCGCGCTGTCCTTGTCCTACCTCGACTGGTTCAAGTTGCAATGGCCCTATCTTGGCATGTTCGTTATCACGCAATGGTGGGTCCAGCGATATTTCAAGACCCGCAGTGTGGGCATCCATGGTGGATACGAAGCCGTCCAGAAGCAATATAGCGAACAGCCAAAAACCAGCCAGGCCGAATGGATGATCCTCGCGGTATTCGGCCTCATCGCGCTCTTGTGGGTTACGGAATCCTGGCATGGCATCAAGTCGCACAATGCCGCGCTGATCGGCCTGGCCATCCTTTTCACGCCGGGGATGTTCGGCTTCAAGTGGAAGGAACTGCAGGATCGCACCATCTGGGGAACGTTCCTGCTCCTGGCCGGTGCATTGTCGATGTCTGCCGCCATGGGCAGCACGGGCCTGGCGCAGTGGCTGTCCGACATCATTCACCCGTTAGCCGAAGGCCACGCATGGTGGATGATACTGCTGATCCTGATGGTGGGTACGCATGTGATCCGACTTGGCATGCTGTCCAACGTCGCCGCCATCACCATGCTGGCGCCGATTCTTCTTGCGCTTGCCCCCAAGCTGGGCTTGCACCCGGTGGCATTCACCATGCTCGTGTCCGACACCGACACCTTCGCCTACATCCTGCCGACCCAGATCACGGCTGCGGTCATCGCCTACAGCAGCGGCACCTTCAGCATGGCCGATTACGCCAAGGTGGGCTGGGTATCCGTGCTGATCGCCATTGCCTACGGCATCTTGGTCATGGCGCCCTGGTATGCCTTCATGGGCATACCCGTGTGGGATCCGAACGCGCCCTGGCCGTTCTGAGCGATCCCGGCTGCCCCTTGCTCCCCCATGATCTCCTTCCTCATGGGGGCGGCTTTCTTACAACCATGTGATCGAGGAAGAACCCATGAAAAAAATGACTGCTACGGAATTGAAGGAGAAACTCGGGGAATACATAGCCCCGCCGGGCTTGTACCAGCTAACCAAGGACATGCCTTTTCTGGGCAGCGTTTCCTGCAACATCGAGCGCATGGAGGCCGGTTCCTGGCAGGAAATCATTCTTGACTACGAACTTGGCGCTTCCGGCATGGCGGATGGTTCCTGGTTCAAGGCGACATTCCGCTTCTATTCCGACTGGGCGTTGTTCCAGAACACCGACCCAACGGGCGCCAACTACATTTCGGCCGAGTATCACGCTGCCCCGACCATTCCAGGGCAGTCGCCAGCCACGGTGCAAAAGCTTTCCGTACGCTTCGATCAGAAGGGTCACGAGCGGCCATTCCAGAAGGCGGTCATCGTCGATACTTTCGACGGTTACCTGAAAGCCGGCGACCATATCGTGATTCGTCTCGGCGACCGCCGGTTTGGCGGGCCTGGCACCCGCGTACAGACTTTTGTCGAAGAAAACTTCAGGATCCGCTGCTATGTCGACCCACTCGGCACATCGCGCTTTGCCTCCATCGGGCAGGATCTGGTGATTAACATTCATGCCGGCGCGCCGGCCCAATTGCAATGGGCGGGGTCGCGCATCGTGCGAACGGGCGAAAAATTCCCGCTACGCCTGCGCAGCGAAGATCAATGGGGCAATACCTGCTGGAACCGTGGCGACAAAGTGCGTATCGACGCCACGCTCGACGGTAGACCGGTGTACAGCAAAGAAGCCACACTTTCCACGAAGGGCTGGGCGGTACTGCTTCTGGAGGATCTGCCGACCCAGGATGCGGGGGAACTGGAGATCACCGCGACCCTGCCTGAACACTCCTGGGTTAAGCCTGCCACCTTCTACGTGACGCTGGACAAGGCGCTGGATGTGCCTCGTATTTACTACACTGACCTGCATGTGCATTCCGACGAAACCATCGGCACCAACAATGCACGCTACAACCTCACGTACGGTCGCGACGTCACGGGGCTGGATGTACTCGCATTCGCGCACAACGATTTCAACATCACCACCGAGCGCTGGCAGGAAACCGTGGAGCTGATCCGCGAAATCAGCAAAGATGGAAGCTTCGTAGCCTATCCCGGTACCGAATGGTGCGGCTCGAGCTGCGCCGGCGGGGATCACAATGTGGTATTTCTTCACGATGGCGAGCCGGAGTTTCCTTACCTCAAAACCGGCGAGCACGTGCGTTCTGTGGACTGGAACGAAGACACCAGGACTACACGCGTCGAGCCAGGCGCCTGGCCGCTGGAGGAATTATGGGCCGCATATGCCAAGGATCCGGAGGGGCACTTGCTGATTCCGCATGTGGGTGGGCGCCGATGCATCCTCGATTGGCATTACCCCAAGTTGGAGCGCCTAATCGAGATTGGCTCGAGCTGGGGGCATTTCGGCTGGCTGTATCAGGAAGCCATGGAACGCGGCTACAAGATCGGTGCCTCCATGGCGGGCGACGAACATCGCGGCCGCTGTGGCGGTGGTGTGCCCGGCACAGCGGTGTTCGGCACCAAAGGCGGCATCTCCGGCGTAATCGCCCCTGAACTCTCGCGCAAAGCGATCGCCCAGGCTTTGCGCGCACGCCACACCTTCGCCTCGACCGGCGAGCGCACCTACGGCCTCATTCGCTGTGGTGAATACATCATGGGCGATGAGTTCACGCACAAGGGGCCGGTGACGATCGAATATCGATTCCTGGGCGACGCCGGCTGGGACGAAATCGTGGCCTTCGATCACAGCGGAGAAATCTGGCGCCGCAATCTTCAACAGGAACTGGGTCTTTCCGAACGCAAGATCCGCTTCCGCTGGGGCGGCGCCCGCATCAAGGACCGCTACCGCTGGGCAGCCTGGAAAGGAAAAATCACCATTACCAATGCAGTCATCAACGACTTCGTCGGACTTGGCTTCGAGCACATCGAAGAAACTTGCTGGCGTGAGACCGCCACCACGGTCGGCTTCAGAAGCGATACCTACGGCGATGTCGACGCGATCGAATTAGACGTCTCGCACCTGGCCACGGCGATAATCCGGGTCGAAGGCACCATAGACGGTTATGTCAAGGTCGGCGACCCCCTCAAGGGCAACCCCTTCGTACACTGTCCGACATTCGTTTGGGAAATCACCGGCGCAGAGCTGATGGAAGCGATACGGCTGAGAAAGGATCTGCCTGGCGTCGACATGTTTCTTGCATTCGAACGTATGAGCGATTCTCCAGCACCGCGCGAGGTGAATGGCACCCTCAATATCGACCCCTACAATGGGCCACATGGCCACCGGCCGGTTTACTTTCTGGCCCGCCAGGTTGACGATGCAAAAATATGGACGTCGGCCTTATTCATGACTTTCATATGAGGTGATCATGGGCGGCTTGAACTGGCCAGCCGAAACCGCACGACCGGCGACGCGCGACACGCCGCGTTTTATCCAGAGATGCTCCAACATCAGTCTGGACTTTCACGGCGACCCCGTGCGCGCGAAGTTGGTGGTTTTCTCCGATGGCAATCACCACATGGCGCTGCAAGAGGTCTTGCTGGCATTCGTCCAGGCCAACCCTGAAGTGGATGATGTGTTCTACACCACAACACCGCCCAGCGTAGCCTTGCAAATGCTTTGCGCCGGATGTCTCGACCTGGGCAATCTCCGCCTCACGATATCGCCGAATGTTTTCATCGGTCCGCCAGCGGTTCTGGACCGTCTCGTTGCCGAAGGCCGGATGCATTCGCATCAGGCCTTCGCAAGCGGCCGCGGCATTGCACTGCTGGTGCGCAAGGGAAACCCCAGGCGGATAACTGGTGTTGAATCGCTCAGCCGGGCGGATGTGCGGCTATTCATTTCCAACCCGGACAGCGAAAAAGTCAGCCACGGCATTTACGTGAACTGCCTGCGGCGCCTGGCGTCGCAACAGGGAGTGGCGGCAGATCACTTGGCACTGTCACCGGGACGGACCGATGCGTGCCAGATCATCTACGGCGAAGCCATCCATCACCGCGAAGCGCCACAGGCCATTGCCGATGGCCATGCCGACACAGCCGTGGTGTTCTACCATCTGGCCTTGCGTTATCAGCGCATCTTTCCGGATGTATTCGAATTCGTGCCGCTGCGGGATCCATCTGGAGCCCCTTGCGACACCGGCAGTACTCATTGCGGACTTGTCGACGGCGGTGGCGAATGGGGCGCCCGGCTATGCCAATTCCTGCTCGGCGAGACAACTGCCAAAATTTACGACAAACACGGCCTCGATCCCGCGACAACTACACAGCCACCGGCGCCTTGATCGCGGGGTGCGGATCGTAGCCTTCGAGCATGAAGTCCTCGAAACGGAAACCAAAGATGTCCTTCACGTCCGGATTCAGCCGCATCGTCGGCAGCGGGCGCGGCTCGCGCGAGAGTTGCTCGCGCGCCTGCTCGAGATGGTTCAGATACAGGTGCGCGTCGCCCAGGGTGTGGACGAAATCGCCGGGCTTCAACCCCGTCACCTGCGCCATCATCAGCGTCAATAGCGCATAGCTCGCGATATTGAACGGCACGCCGAGGAAGATGTCGGCGCTGCGCTGATAGAGCTGGCAACTGAGCTTGCCGTCGGCGACGTAGAACTGGAAGAACGCGTGGCACGGCGCCAGCGCCATCTTGTCGAGGTCCGCGACGTTCCAGGCCGAGACGATGATGCGGCGCGAGTCGGGATTGGTCTTGAGCGTCTTCACCACTTCGCTGATCTGGTCGATGCTGCCGCCGTCGGGCGTGGGCCACGAGCGCCACTGGTGGCCGTATACCGGGCCGAGGTCGCCGTTTTCGTCAGCCCACTCGTCCCAGATGCTGACCCCGTTTTCCTTCAGGTAGCGGATGTTGGTATCGCCCCGCAGGAACCACAGCAGTTCGTGGATGATCGAGCGCAGGTGGCATTTCTTGGTGGTGACGAGCGGAAAACCGTCGGCAAGCGCGTAGCGCATCTGCCAGCCGAACACCGAGAGCGTGCCGGTGCCGGTGCGGTCGTCTTTTCTCGTGCCGTGCTCGAGCACGTGGCGCATCAGGTCGAGGTAGGGTTTCATGCGGGGAACTCAGGGCCGCGCGGGCGCGGCAAGGGTGGGAGGATGATCGTCGGATGCCACGGCCAGATTCGGCGCGCTGTCGAAAAACCCGGCCAGCCGTGAGGTGGGTGATTCGCCGTAGACACCGGAGAAGGCGATGCCGAAATCGGTGTTGTCCTGCACCGCCAGCACCAGCTCGCGGAAGCGCGCTTCGTCCTGTGCCTTGAGCCAGCCGACGAGTAGCATCGCCTGGCGGTAGAAGACATGGATGTCGAGGCCGAAGGCGGACGCGCGATGACGGCGGTCGGGCGTGTCGCGCAGGCCGAGATCGATGCGCAGGCCCCTGCGGATCGCCTCGAATGCCTTGTCGTCACTGCTGTACTCGGCGCCGCCGCCGCTGGCCGTGAGCGAGGCCCAGCCTTCGTGGAACCATACCGGCAGCGTGCTGTGGTAGTGGCCGATGCGCTGTCCCAGGTGCAGATGCGCGAGTTCGTGCGTGAGCAACGCCGGCAGGCGGTGCCTCTCGCGGCCGTCGAGGTTGGGCGAGAGGATCAAGCGGTTGTCGGGGATCACCGCGGCGGAAAGTTTCGGCGTCAGCACGTAACGCCGGAAGCATTCGTCGCTGCCGCACACATACACGCGCGGCGCACGGGCAAAGGGGAGATAATGCGCGGCCTCGACCCTGGCGATCGCCTCGGGCAAGGCTGCCGCGACGCGCGCGCCGTAGGCCTCGAAACCCGGCTCGACCCACACGCGTCTGTCCCCGGCGAGCGGCACGAAGTTTTCCATGGGCGTCAGCGCGCGCGGGTGGCTCACCGTGAGCGCGCAGCCCGGCAGGACAAGCAGCAGGGTGAGCAGCAGGGCCGCCTTCATGCCTCGAGCAGGCGCCACGCACCGTCGACCAGGCCCTGCAGCGGCGCGTACTGCTGCTTGTAGGCCATCTTGCGGCTTTCGGCGATCCAGTAGCCCAGATACAGATAGGGCAGCTCCAGCCGCCTCGCCAGTTCGATCTGCCACAGCACGCCGTAGACGCCGAGGCTGGCGCGGTCGCGCGCGGGGTCGAAGAAAGTATAGACGGCCGACAGGCCATCCTCGACCTGGTCGACCACCGCCACCATGACCAGCGCGTCGCCGTCGCGGAACTCGACCAGCACCGAATCGACGTTCGACGACAGCAGGAACTGCGTGTACTGGTCGGGGCCGTCGCGGTCCATGCCGCCGCCGGCGTGGCGGCTGCCGAGATAGTGGCGATAAAGCTGGTAGTGCTCGTCCCTGAAATCGAGCGGCAGGAAGCGTGCGTCGAGGTGGCCGTTGCGCTTGAGGACGCGGCGCTGGGTACGGTTGGGCACGAAGCCCGCGACTTCCACGCGCACCGGCACGCAGGCGCGGCATTGCTCGCAGTGCGGCCGGTAGGTGAACTGGCCGCTGCGGCGGAAGCCGGCGCGGATGAGCGCGCTGTAGGCCTCGCCGTCGATCAGGTGCGTGGGCGTGGCGACCTGCGAACGCGCGCGCCGACCCGGCAGGTAGCTGCAGTCGTAGTGCGCGGTCAGGTAGAACTGGATGCGCTGAAACGGCGGTTCGGTCGGATGCATTAAATCGGTTTGAGCTTAACGTTTGCCCCTTCATGCCCTTCAGGGTGCTCCCCCGTTCGGGGGGAGGGTTGGAGAGAGGGCCCGAAGCTCCACGGACCAGGTCGATGCGGCAAGTTTACCAATTCCGCGACGCGCGCCGTGAACGCCGCGCGCGGCATCGTGCGGGCGCCCAGGCTCGCCAGATGCGCGGTCTCCATCTGGCAGTCGATAAGACCGAATTCCCAGGCCTGAAGTTGCCGCGCGAGCCGCACCAGCGCCACCTTGGAGGCGTCCGGCTCGCGGCTGAACATGGATTCGCCGTAGAACATGCGGCCGATCGCCACGCCGTAGAGCCCGCCGACCAGCCGGCCCGCGCGCCAGGACTCGACCGAATGCGCGTAGCCCGCCTCGAACAGGCGCGTGTAGGCCACGATCATCGCCGGTGAGATCCAGGTGCCGCCAGCCCCCTTGCGCGGCGCCGCACATGCGCGCATCACCTCGACAAACGCGCTGTCGACGCGCAGCTCGAAGCCGGCGTTGCGCATCCGCTTGGCGAGCGAGCGGGTGACGCGGATTTCGCCCGGCACCAGAACCATGCGCGGGTCCGGGCTCCACCACAGGATGGGTTCGCCGGGGTTGAACCAGGGAAAGATGCCGTGCCGATAGGCATCCAGCAGCCGCGGCAGCGAGAGATCGCCGCCCATCGCCAACAGACCGTTGGGGTCGGCGAGCGCGGTCTCGACCGGAGGGAAGCAGGACTCGTCGGGCGGGTGCGCGCGCATGCCGGCATGGTAGCGGATTCGCCGCGACTTGCCTTGGGCGCGCAATTCAATTATGATATGAATATCTTCAATACTGCTAAGTACCAGGGCAGTGCCGGCCATCGTTTCGCCGCTTCGTATAATGGCCGTTTCGACCTGGCGCCCGCCCCTCATCCCGGACCGGCAGTAAAGAAGAATGTTCAGACCCGATACGACGTCAGCACCGACCGCACCGACGCGCCGCCCACCCGCTGCCGCGCCGGGCCGGGCACTCCGCTTCGCTACCACGAGGCCGGGCTGCGCGGCAGCGGGGGACGCGCACAAGCAGCGCCCGACGCCGGCGGCCCGTCCGCCCTCTCTCCCGGGCGGGCCGCGTCAGGCGGTCGTTTCCAGGGGAACGCCGTGAGCAGCCCTCCCGAGCTCACGGCCTCCCCGTCCTTTTCCGCCTGCTTCCATTGCGGACTGCCCATACCGGACGGCGCCCGTTACCCCGTCCAGTTCGAAGGCGAAACAAAAGCGGCCTGCTGCCGCGGCTGCCAGGCCGTCGCGCAGACCATCATCGACAGCGGCCAGGGCGCCTACTACCACCACCGCACTGCACTGCCGGCGACGCCGCGTGAGGCCGAGGCCGAACTCGCGCAGCTGGGCCTCTACGATCTGCCGGAAATCCAGGAAAGCTTCGTGCGCGTCGAGGCGGAGAACGTGCGCGAGGCCGCGCTCATCCTCGAGAACATCGTGTGCGCGGCGTGCATCTGGCTGAACGAACGTCACATCGCCGCGCTGCCCGGGGTGCTCTCGGTCGACATCAACTACGCCACCCGCCGCGCACGGGTGCGCTGGGACGCGAGCCGCATCCAGCTCTCGGCGATCCTGAAGGCCGTGTCGGACATCGGCTACATCGCCCACCCGTTCGACCCCGGCCGCTCCGACGACATCCACCGCCGCGAGCGCAACACCGCGATCAAGCGGCTTGCCATCGCGGGACTGGGCATGATGCAGGTGATGATGTACGCGCTGCCGACCTACACGGCGACCGACATGACCGACGACATCCGCCTGATGATGCGCTGGGCGAGCCTCATCCTCACCATCCCGGTCGTGTTCTACTCCGCCTGGCCCTTCTTCATCGGCGCCTGGCGCGACCTTGCGCGGCGCATGCTCGGCATGGACGTGCCGGTCGCACTCGGCATCGGCACCGCCTTCGTCGCCAGCGTCTACAGCACCTTCTCCGGCCACGGCGAGGTGTACTACGACTCGGTGACCATGTTCGTCTTCCTGCTGCTCACCGGCCGCTTCCTCGAAATGAACGCGCGCCGCCGCGCCGGCGCCGCGGTCGAGGAACTGGTGAAACTCATCCCCGCCGCCACGACGCGGCTGCCCCACTGGCCGGCGCGCGACGAGGAACAGGTGCCGGTCGCGCGGCTGGCGGTCGGCGACCATGTGCTCGTCCGTCCCGGCGAAACGCTGCCTGCCGACGGCACCGTGGTCGACGGGGAGAGCGCCGTGAGCGAGGCGCTGCTCACCGGCGAGTCGCTGCCGGTGTCGAAAACGGTCGGTACGAAAGTCGTCGGCGGCAGCCTCAACCAGTCGAGCCCGCTGGTGGTGCGCGTCGACCGCGTCGGCGCCGACACGCGGCTGGCGTCGATCGTGCGCCTGCTTGATCGCGCGCAGAGCGAGAAGCCGCGCATCGGGCAGCTCGCCGACCGCGCCGCCGCCTGGTTCGTCGGCCTCTTGCTCGTCACCACCTTCTTCATCGGGCTGGCCTGGTACCACATCGACGACAGCCGCGCGCTGTGGATCGTCGTCTCCGTCCTCGTCGTCACCTGTCCCTGCGCGCTCGGGCTCGCCACCCCGGCCGCGCTCACCACCGGCACCGGCCGGCTGACGCGGCTGGGCCTGTTGACCACGCGCGGCCACGCGTTGGAAACGCTGGCGCGCGCCACCGACCTCGTTTTCGACAAGACCGGCACCCTCACGCTCGGCCGCCTGTCGGTGCGCCGCGTCGTGCCCTTGAACGGGCGCAGCGAGGATGAGATCCGCGTGCTCGCCGCGTCGCTCGAGGCGGGCTCCGAGCACCCCATCGCGCGTGCGATCCGCGAGGCGGCGGGTTCGGGTCGCGCCGCCTCCGACATCCGCAACACGCCGGGACGCGGCGTCGAAGGCGTCATCGACGGCCGCGCCTATCGCCTCGGCACGCCGGGCTTCGCCGCCGGCGGCGACACGCCGCCCGCGCCGCCGCAAGCCGACGACGGCGGGCACGTCGAGGGGCATGAAAGCTGGGTCGCGCTCGCGGAAAATGGTGCGCTCATCGCCTGGATCGCGCTCGCCGACACCCTGCGCCCGGACGCCGCCGCCGCGCTCGACGCGCTGCGAAAGCAGGGCCTGCGCCTGCACCTCCTGTCGGGCGACGCCGCGCCCGCGGTCGAGGCGGTGGCCAGGCAGCTCGGCATCGCCGACTGGCACGCCGGGGCGCTGCCGGAAGACAAGCTGGCCTACGTGAAAACGCTGCAGGACGAAGGCCGCATCGTCGCCATGGTCGGCGACGGCATCAACGACGCGCCGGTGCTCGCCGGCGCACAGGTGTCGATCGCGATGGGCGAGGGTGCCGACGTCGCACAGGCCGCCGCCGACATGGTCATGCTCGGCAGCCGGCTCGGCACGCTGGCCGAAGGCATCGCGCTCGCGCGCAAGACGCAGCGAATCATCCGCCAGAACCTCGCCTGGGCGCTCGGCTACAACCTCATCGCCATCCCCGCCGCCGCGCTCGGCCACGTCACGCCGTGGCTCGCCGGCATCGGCATGTCGGCGAGCTCGCTGCTGGTGGTGCTGAACGCACTGCGGCTGTCGGATTTCGGACAGACAGCCGAGCCGGCGCGTCCCGCCACGAAGCCCGCCTACGCGGCGGACCGCTGACGTGGAAATCCTGCTGCTCCTCATCCCGCTGAGCCTGGTGCTCGTCGGCGTCATCGCCGTCGTCATGCTGTGGGCGGCGAAGAGCGGCCAGTTCGACGACCTCGAAGGCCCGGCGCACAGCGTGCTGATGGACGACGACAGCCCGCCGAGGCACGATGAGGAATCGCCGAAGCCGTAAATCCTCCCCCGTCAGAAACGATCGATCCGCACGACTTCCTCGTAGGGGAGTTGCCCTGCCCGTGGCCAGGGCGCTTTCATGCGTTTGCCGACCGCGACGAACATCGCCACGACATGGTCCTCCGGCAAACGAATGAGCTTTGCCACTTCGTCGAAATCTGACAAATCCATCGGGCAAGTGTCATATCCCATTTCCTGCGCAGCGAGCATCAGGGTCTGGGCCGCGATGCCGCAAGAACGCATCGCCTCGTCGCGCTGGACCTGCGGCCGGCCGCGATAGTACGCATCAATGGCCTCGACGATGCCCTCGCGCACGTCGTCGGGAACGTTGCGCCAATAACGTCCCGGCTCCTTTTCCCAGGCACGCACGTCCGCACACACAATCACCAGCAGGGATGCCTCGGTAATCTGTGGCTGCATCCACGACACGGCACGGATCGCCTCACGAAGTTGCGCATCCCGCACCAGCACGAAGCGCCAGTGCTGGATATTGAAGGCGGTGGGAGACAGCAGGACGAGCGACATGAGTGCTTCGATCTCGGCGTCGTCCATCCTGTGGCTGGCATCGAACTGCTTGATGGCACGCCGTGTTTCGATAGCAGTCTTTACGTTCATGGTCTACTCCCTCAAAAAGTGGATGGGAAACGGCCAGTCCATGCTATCGAAGCATTTCAGGCAATGTAAGAATGCACATTCCTGTTAGGTACTGACACTTTGTATCCCTAGGAGAAGAACGTGCGGCACAAGCGATATGACTGCGACTTCGGCTGTCCGGTGGAAGCCTGTGTCGAGGTGATCGGCGGCAAATGGAAAGGCGTGATCCTGTTCCACCTTCTCGGTGGAACCAAACGCTTCAACGAACTTGCGCGGCTGATGCCAGCCGTCACGCAGCGCATGCTTACCCGGCAGCTCCGGGAACTCGAAGCGGATCAAATCGTCTCGCGCAAGATCTACCCGGAAATCCCGCCCAGGGTCGAATACTCGCTGACCGAGTTTGGGCGAACGCTCGATCCCGTCCTGCGAACCTTGCAAAGATGGGGCATGGATTACCTCGAAGAAATCACCCGGATCAGGCAAATCCACGCACAACAAGTTAACCCGCCATCTGCCCCGGCCACGAAACCGGTCAAACGGACATAGTGCCGATCTGCCCCATGAATGCCCCCATCCTCTGGTACTTCGCCGACCCCATGTGCTCCTGGTGCTGGGGATTCTCGCCGGCCATCGCGGCATTGCGTGACGAATACCGCGAACGCCTGCGCATCGCGCTGGTGCTGGGCGGCCTGCGCCACGAAACGGCGCCGATGACGGCGGCGCAGCGCGAGGAAATCCTGCACCACTGGCACGCGGTGCGCGACCGCACCGGCCAGCCTTTCCGCTTCGACGGCGCCCTGCCCGAGGGCTTCGTGTACGACACCGAACCCGCCTGCCGCGCGGTGGCGACGATGGGCGGGCTCGATCCCGCGCTCACCTTCCCGCTGTTCCAGGCGATCCAGTCCGCCTTCTACGCCGCGGGCCGCGACGTCACGCAGGCCGGCGAGCTCACCGCGCTGGCCGCAGGCCTCGGCGTCGACGCCGGGGATTTCCGCACCGCGTTCGACAGCGACGAGGCGCGTGCCCGCGTCCAGGCCCACTTCCGACAGGCGCGGCTCGCCGGGGTGCGCGGCTTCCCCACGCTGATCCTGCAGCAGGACGCACAGCTGCAGCCGATCGCGTCCGGCTGCCAGCCGCTCGACACGGTGCGTGCGGCACTCGAATCGAGGCTTGCCGCATGATGCGCGCCGTCATGCCCCTCCTCGGCCTGCTGGCGTCGTTGAACGCGCTCGCCGCCCCGCCGATGATCGACGCCCACGCGCACTATTCGGCGCCCGACGCCGCCGTGTTCACGCCAGCCGAGATCATCGCCCGGCTCGACGCCGCCGGCGTCGCCCGCCTGGTCACGACGAGTTCGCCGCCGCGGCTCGCCCAGGCGCTCTATCGCCATGCGCCCGAACGCATCATCCCGTTGCTCGGCGTGTATGAAGCCGACCTGCACAAGGGCCATTGGGTGCACGATGCGACGCTGCCCGCGCGCGTCGCGGCGCAGCTCGATGCCGGCCACTGGGCGGGGCTGGGCGAACTGCACCTGTTCGCGGCGGATGCGCGCGCGCCCGTGTTCGAACAGCTGGCGAGGCTGGCCGAAGCGCGAAAACTGGTGCTGATGCTGCACGCCGACGCCGCGGTGGTCGAGCATGCGTTCGGGATCGCGCCGGACGTGCGCGTGCTGTGGGCGCACCTTGGCACCGATCCGGAACCGGACCTGCTCGACAGCATGCTCGGGCGCTTCCCGAACCTGTGGATCGACACCTCGGTACGCGACGCACGCATCGCGCCGGACGGCACGCTGCTGCCCGCATGGCGCACGCTGTTCGAACGCCATCCCGGACGCTTTCTCGTCGCGGTCGACACCTTCAGCGTCAACCGCTGGCGGCAATATGGCGAGGCCGTGGCGACGATCCGACGCTGGGTCGCGCCGCTGCCCGAGCCGCTCAGATCCAACCTCCTGCACGACAACGCCGCACGCCTGTTCGACCACTTCCTGCCGCGCCCGTAGAATGCGGCTTTTCCGTTCCGGAGTGTCCACATGCGCCGCCTGTCCCGCATTCCCGCCACGCTCATCGCCGCCACGCTGCTGCTGGCTATCGCCGGCTGCGGCGCCAGCGAGCCCGCCACACAAACCGTGTCCACCGCGCCCGCCGCCGGCCAGCCGGCGAATCCGCGCGTGCTGATCGAAACCAGCAAGGGCAACATTACCGTGGAAGTCTTTCCCGCGCTGGCGCCGCAGACGGTGAAGAACTTTCTCGACTACGTGCAAAGCGGCTTCTACGACGGCCTGATTTTCCACCGCGTGATTCCGGGCTTCATGGTCCAGACCGGCGGCATGCGCCCGGACATGAGCGAGAAACCCAAGAAAGCCCCCATACCCAACGAAGCCGACAATGGCCTCAGAAACCTGCGCGGCACGCTCGCGATGGCGCGCATGGGCGACCCGCACTCGGCCTCGTCGCAGTTCTTCATCAACGTCGCCGACAACCGCTTCCTCGACCACCGCAGCAAGAGCTTCGAAGGCTGGGGGTACGCGGTGTTCGGCCAGGTGATCGACGGCATGGACGTGGTCGACGCCATCGTCGCCGTGCCGCGCGGCAACCGCGGCCCGCACGGCGACGTACCGCTCGAGCCCGTCGTGATGCAGCGCGTCAGCGTGCTGCCGGCCGCCGCCCCGCAGCAGTAGGCCCAAGCTGGACGCCCGCGCCAAACTGCTGCTGCTCGGCCTCGTCGCGCCGACCACCGTCGCGCTCGGCCTCGCCGCCGGCGCGCTGCCGGACGACCGCGCGCTCGCACAGCAGATCCTCGCCGAACTGCGCGCGCCCCGCGTCGCCGCGGCATTTGCCTGCGGCGGGCTGCTCGCGCTCGCCGGCGCGCTGATGCAGACGCTGTTCAGGAACCCCCTCGCCGAACCCTATCTGCTCGGCGCCTCTGGCGGCGCCGGCCTGCTGGCGCTGCTCGGCATGGCCGCGGGACTCGCGTGGCCGTGGGTCTCCCTGCTCGCGTTCGCCGGCAGCCTCCTCGCGCTCGGCCTCGCCGCCGCGCTTGGCGGCCGCATGCTGGCGCGCGACCACACGCCGCTTTTGCTCGCCGGCGTCATGCTCGCCGCCGGCTTCGGCGCGCTGATCGCGCTGGTGCTCTCGCTCGCGCCGGCCGAGCGCCTGCCCGGCATGCTGTTCTTTTTGATGGGCGACCTCGCCTGGGCGGCGCAGCCGGGCCTGTTGTGGACCGGCCTCGCCACCGCCGTGGCGCTCGCCCTGAGCCTGTCACGACGCCTCGACGTGCTGCAGCTCGCGCCGCTCAAGGCCGCGTCCCTGGGCGTCGCCGTCGCGCCCACGCGCTGGATGCTGTTCGGGCTGGCCGGCGCCGCGACGGCGCTGGTCGTCGCCCAGGCCGGCAGCATCGGCTTCGTCGGCCTGATGGTGCCGCAAGCGCTGCGCAAGCTCGGCTTTTCCGGCCACCGCCTGCTGCTGCCGGCCTGCGCCTTGGCCGGCGGCAGCCTCTTGGTGCTGGCCGACGCGCTCGCGCGCACCGTGATCGAACCGCGCGAACTGCCGGTCGGCGTGCTCACTGCGCTGATCGGCGTGCCGATGATGCTGTGGCTGCTGCGCAAGCCATGAGTCTCATCGCAACCCGGCTCACCCTCCGCGCCGGTCCGCGCACGCTCATCGACACCCTCGACCTCGCGCTCGACCCCGGCGAAATCCTGGGCATCCTCGGCCCCAACGGCGCCGGCAAGTCGACGCTCCTCGCCGTGCTGGCCGGGCTCGCCACGCCAGCCGGGGGAGAGGTGCGGCTCGACGGCCAGCCGCTGGCCAGCCTGCCGCCGCTCACCCGCGCCCAGCATATCGGCCTGCTGCCGCAAGGCGACGATGCCGCTTTTCTCGGCCGCGTCGCCGACTTCGTCGCACTCGGCCACTATCCCTTCGGCGGCGCGCCGCTCGACCTCGCGCCGCTTCTCGCGCAGTGGGAACTCACCGATCTCGCCGAGCGCCCGCTCGCGACCCTCTCCGGCGGCGAGCGCCAGCGCGCACGGCTGGCGCAGCTCGCGGTACAGGACGTGCAGGTACTGCTCCTCGACGAACC
Source organism: Thiobacillus sp. (assembly GCA_046292745.1). GTDB lineage: Bacteria > Pseudomonadota > Gammaproteobacteria > Burkholderiales > Thiobacillaceae > Thiobacillus. The sequence continues at coordinate 121,293 of JBKBQH010000001.1, forward strand.
GCTGACCCACCTCGACCCGGCGCACCAGGCGCGGCTGCTGGCGTGGGCGCGCAGCGAAGCCGACGCCGGCAGAAGCGTCGTGCTGACCCTGCACGACCCCAACTGGGCGGCGGGCCATTGCGACCGCCTGCTCTTCCTCCATGGCGACGGTCGCTGGCGGACGGGAGCGGCCGCCGAACTGCTCACCCCCGACGCGCTGGAGGCGCTGTATGGCCCCGGCACGGCGGCGCTGTGGCGGCGAACCGGCGTGGTCGTGCCTGTATAATCCCGCTTTGCTCCGCACGACCGTTCGCCTCACCCATTCATGATCCGTCGCATCCTCGACAAAGTTTTCGGCCGCAAGCCGCGCGCCAACGCCCAGGGCGCGCAGATTCTTCCCCTCGATGCACACGGCATCCGCCGCAGCCAGCTTGACGATTGCGCGCTCAAGGTCTGCGAAACGCTGACACAGGCTGGCTACAAGGGCTTTGTCGTCGGCGGCGCGGTGCGCGACCTCCTGCTCGGCAAGACGCCCAAGGATTTCGATGTCGCCACCGACGCCACGCCGGAACAGGTGCGCAAGCTCTTCCGCCGCTCGCGCATCATCGGCCGCCGCTTCCAGATCGTGCACGTGATGTGCGGGCGCGAGACCATCGAGGTCACGACCTTCCGCGCCAACGGCCAGAAAGAGCTCGAAGAGGAAGACGAGCGGCCGACCGACGAGCACGGGCGGCTGCTCTCCGACAACGTCTTCGGCAGCATGGCCGACGACGCCGCGCGGCGCGACTTCACCATCAACGCGCTCTACTACGATCCGGCGCGCGAGGAGGTGCACGACTACTTCGGCGGCGTGGCCGACTGCAGGAAGCGCGTGCTGCGCATGATCGGCGACCCCGAGACGCGCTACCGCGAAGACCCGGTGCGCATGCTGCGTGCCGCGCGCTTCGCCGCCAAGCTCGATTTTCACATCGACGAGGCGACGCGCCGCCCGATCGCCGCGCTCGCGCCGCTCTTGGCCAACATTCCGCGCGCGCGCATTTTCGACGAGGCGCTGAAACTGCTGATGTCCGGCCACGCGCTGCGCGGCGTGCACCAGCTGCGCGCCGAAGGCCTGCACCACGGCATGCTGCCGCTCCTGGACACCATCCTCGACGACCCCGGCGGCGAGCGCTTCATCACCGCCGCGCTGAAGAATACCGATGCGCGCATCCAGTCCGACCGCCCCTCGTCACCCGCCTTCCTGTTCGGCACCCTGCTGTGGCCGCAGGTGGTGAAGCACTGGCGCGCGCTCGAGGCCGCCGGCGAGAAGCCGCAGCCCGCGCTGTTCCAGGCGATGGACGAAGTGCTCGACGCACAGCGCAGCCAGCTCGCGATCCCGCGCCGCTACGACGGCATGATGAAGGAAGTCTGGGCGCTGCAGCCGCGCTTCGAACAGCGCGGCGGCCAGCGCCCCTACCGCCTCCTGGAGCACCCGCGCTTTCGCGCCGCCTACGACTTCATGCTGCTGCGCGCCGAGGCGGGCGAAGTGCCGGCAGAACTCGGCGAGTGGTGGACACGCTTCCAGGATGCTGACGACGACGAACGCGCCGCCATGCTGATCGCCGACAATGGCCCCAAGCCGCGCCGCAAGCGCCGCCGCAGGAAGCCGGGCGAAAGCGCAGCGGGCGAAGCCCCCGTGGCCGACGCATGAAAATCGTCGCCACCATCGGGCTCGGCGCCAACCTCGACGACCCCGCGGCGCAGGTCGAATACGCGTTCGCCGAACTCGACCGCCTGCCCGGCACGCGGCTCGTCGCGCGCTCGCCGCTGTACGCCTCGGCGCCGGTCGGCTACGTCGACCAGCCAGATTTCATCAACGCCGTGGCACAGGTGGAGACCACGCTCGCGCCGCGCGCGCTGCTTGCCGCGCTGCTCGACATCGAGCATCGCCACGGCCGCGAGCGCAGCTTCCGCAACGCACCGCGCACGCTCGATCTCGATCTGCTGCTTTACGGTGGCGCGCGCTTCCACGAGCCCGGCCTCGCGCTGCCGCACCCGCGCATGCACGAACGCGCCTTCGTGCTGCGGCCGCTCGCCGACATCGCGCCCGACGCCGTGATCCCCGGCCGCGGCCGCGCCGCCGACTGGCTCGCCGGCGTCGCCGACCAGCCGATCTCCGTGCTGCCGCCGCCGGCGGCCGCCGTCAACGCATGAGCCTCGGGCGCTACCGCTATATCGTCGTCGAGGGGCCGATCGGCGTGGGCAAGACCAGCCTCACCCACAAGCTGGCCGCGCGCCTGGGCGCCGACACCCTGCTGGAAAACGCCGCCGACAACCCTTTCCTGCCGCGCTTCTACCAGGAGCCCCGGCGCTACGCGCTGCCGACGCAGCTGCACTTCCTGTTCGACCGCGCGCGGCAGTTGCGCGAGCTGGCGCAGGGTGACCTGTTCCGCGCCGGCACGGTGTCGGATTTCCTCATCGACAAGGACATGCTGTTCGCGCGCATGAACCTCGACGACGACGAGTTCGATCTCTACCAGAAGGTGTACGCCGACCTCGCGCCGCAGGCGCCCGCGCCCGACCTCGTCATTTACCTGCAGGCGCCGATCCAGGCGCTGCAGGAACGCGTCAACCGCCGCGGCATCGATTACGAGCGCAGCATGGACGCGGGCTACCTGGAAAGACTCGCCAACAGCTACAGCGAATTCTTTCACCGCTACGACGCGGCGCCGCTGCTCATGGTCAACACCGCCAACCTCAACTTCGCGCAGCGCGACGCCGACTTCGAGCTGCTCATCGAGCGCATGCAGAAAATGCGCGGCCCGCGCGAATTCTTCAGCCGGGCGGCGTAATGCCAGTCACCCTCTCCACCCTCCGGGCGATGCGCGAACGCGGCGAGAAGATCGCCGTGCTCACCTGCTACGATGCGAGCTTCGCGCGCGTGCTCGACGGCGCCGGCGTCGACGTGCTGCTGGTCGGCGACTCGCTCGGCATGGTCGTGCAGGGCCATGCCTCGACGCTGCCGGTGAAGCTCGCCGAAATGTGCTACCACACGCGCTGCGTCGCCGCCGGCTGCGAGCGCGCCTTCATCGTCGCCGACCTGCCCTTCGGCAGCTACCAGCCCTCGCCCGAGCGCGCCTATGCCTCGGCCGCGCGCCTGATGGCGGCCGGCGCGCACATGGTCAAGCTCGAAGGCGGCGCCGTGATGGTCGACACCGTGGCCTTCCTCACCCGGCGCGGCATTCCGGTGTGCGCGCACCTCGGCCTGTTGCCGCAGTCGGTCAACCAGCTCGGCGGCTACAAGGTGCAGGGGCGCGACGACGCGGCCGCCGCGCAATTGATCGCCGACGCGCGCGCGCTCGAGGCCGCCGGCGCCGGGCTGATCGTGCTGGAAATGGTGCCCGCCGCGCTGGCGAAAACCGTCACCGAGGCACTGACGATTCCCACCATCGGCATCGGCGCCGGCCGTGACTGTTCAGGCCAGGTACTGGTGCTCTACGACATGCTGGGGTTGTACCCGCGCGCACCCAAGTTCTCGAGGAATTTCCTCGCAGGCACCGACGGCATCGACGCCGCCGTGCGCGCCTACGTCGCCGCGGTGAAGGACGGCAGCTTCCCCGCCGCCGAACACGGCTTCTGATGCAGCTCGTCCACACCGCCGCCGAGCTGCGCGCCGCGCTCGCCGGCGCGACCCGTACCGCCTTCGTGCCGACCATGGGCAACCTGCACGCCGGCCATGTCTCCCTGGTCGATCTGGCGAAACGGCACGGTGCGCCGGTGGTCGCGAGCATTTTCGTCAACCCGCTGCAGTTCGGCGCCGGCGAGGACTTCGCGCGCTACCCGCGCACGCTGGATGCCGACTGCGAGAAACTCGAAGCCGCCGGCTGCAATCTCGTGTTCGCGCCCGACGTCGCCGAGATGTACCCGGTGCCGCAGACCTACACCGTGCAGCCGCCGGACGCGCTGGCGAACGACCTGTGCGGCGCGTTCCGCCCCGGCCACTTCGCCGGCGTCGCCACCGTCGTGCTGAAGCTTTTCAACCTGGTGCAGCCGCATGTGGCCGTATTCGGCAAGAAGGACTTCCAGCAGTTGCGGGTGATCCGCGACCTCGTCGCGCAGTTCAACCTGCCGATCGGGATCGTCGCCGGCGACACCCTGCGCGAGCCGGACGGCCTGGCGATGAGTTCGCGGAACGGGTATCTCTCGGATACCGAACGCATCCAGGCGCCCCAGCTCTATCGCGCGCTCGCCGAGGTGAAGGCCGCCATCGAAGCCGGCGAGCGCGACTTCGAGGCGCTCGCCGCCACCGCCGCGCGCCGCCTGAAAATGACCGGCTGGCGCGTCGACTACGTCGCCGTGCGCGACGCCGCCACCCTCGCCGCGCCCGCGGCCGGCCGCCATCTCGTCGTTCTCGGCGCCGCCTGGCTGGGCGCCACCCGGCTCATCGACAACCTCGAAATCGACGCCCCGCCCGCGCCGTGAGCGCCCGCCAACGCCTCTTCGTCGTGCTCCTGCTCCTGGGCGTGCTGCTGGCGGCCTTCGAGCTGTCGGGTCTGCGCGCCCATTTCAATCTCGACACCCTGCGCCAGATCTTGGACGATCACCCCGTCACCGGCCTGATCACCTTCATCCTGGTTTTCTCCCTGGGGAACCTGGTGCAGATCCCCGGCTGGATTTTCCTGGCCGCGGCGGTGCTGGCCCTGGGCCGAGGCTGGGGCGGGCTTGCCACCTATGTCGCCGCGCTCGTCTCGTGCACCTTCACCTTCTTCTTCCTTCGCCTGGTCGGCGGCGACGCACTGCGCGGCCTGGAAAGCGGGCTCGCCACACGGCTGCTGAACCAGCTCGACGCCCGTCCGGTCCGCAACATCGCCCTCCTGAGAATGCTGTTCCAGACCGCGCCGCCGCTCAATTACGCGCTGGCCCTGTCCGGGGTGCGCTATCGCGACTACCTCCTCGGCACCCTGCTCGGCCTGCCTCTGCCGATTGCCGTCTACTGCATCTTTTTCGATTACCTGTCCGTCCAGTTGCGCCTGCATTGACCGGCGGATAGATGGCCGGAGCGATTTGATATAATCGCTTTCCTTATTCTCAGATTGCGAGGGCACCGTCATGCAAAGAACGATGCTCAAGTCCAAGCTGCACCGGGCGACCGTCACGCACGCCGAGCTGCATTACGAAGGCTCGTGCGCCATCGACGAAACCCTGCTGGACGCGGCCAATATCCACGAATACGAGCAGATCCAGATCTACAACGTCACCAATGGCGAGCGTTTCACCACCTACGCCATCCGTGCCGCACGCGATTCCGGCATCATCTCGGTGAACGGCGCCGCCGCGCACAAGGCCAGGCCGGGCGACCTCGTCATCATCGCCACCTACGCGGCGTACAACGAACTCGAACTGGCGCGCTACGCGCCGGAACTGGTGTACGTGGACGCGGACAACCGCATCATGGATACGCGCCACGCGATTCCGGTGCAGGCGGCGTAAGCGGCAACGGGTCGGAATCAAGAAAGGCCGGGGAAACCCGGCCTTTCTCATGGGCGCCCGCAAAGCGCACCCGCCATCGCAGCAGGAATCTCACAAGCCGACGATCTGCGCATGCAGGCCGTGCGCCTGAAACGTATGCAGCAGTGTCGACGCCCGCGTCGTTTCCGAGTCGTACACCACCATGATCATGTGCGCGTTGTCCGGATTGTGCCCAACCGAAACCACCCCCGCATCCTGGCGAACCCCCTCCTCGAGCCGGCCCAGCGCGTCCTCGTCCAGCGTTTCCTCCAGGTGCAGCATCACCTCGTTCAAATTGGCGCTCATCGCGATCTCCTTTCCGCAGGAACGGCGTACATCTTTTTATAGCCTATCGCCTGTCCACGGCAACCTGCACCTGCGTCCAACAACGGACGGGGTCAGAACGGACGGGTCAAGCGGACGAGGTCCAGCAAGCGGGCGGGGCCAGGTCTCAATACTGTCCGTTTAGATAACATTCGCGTCACCCCGTCTCTTTGACAAGGGCATCGGTCCGAGCTGAGCTGGAGTGTGATCGCCTCTTTGGCTTCGCGGTCTGGGACGAACATGGCTGGCATAGGGTGAATGTCGCCGCTTGACCATTCGGGGTTTTGAACCGCCCCGGGTTTCGTGGAGGCCATTTGGTTTAAGTGCAGGCCGATGACTTGGCCTGTTCGGCGAGTTGCCGGTAGTAGTTTGCCTCAGCTTCGTCAGGCGGGAAAAGCCTGCGGGTTCGAGGAGCCTGACGTGGTTGAACCACGCCACCCATTCCAGCGTCGCCAGTTCCACTGCTTCCCGCGTCTTCCACGACAACAAGCACGACAACAAAGCACGACAACAAAGCACGACAACAAAGCACGACAACGACAACAAGGGACAGACCACGGTTTAAATGATAGATTGCGGTCAATATCCGTCCCGAGATGCACATCATGCCGCGCCGCGCCCGCCTGGCTTTGCCGAACGTCCCGCTGCACATCATCCAGCGGGGCAACAACCGGCAAGCGTGCTTTTATGCGGATGAAGATTACCGCTTTTATCTCGACTGGTTGCGGGAGCACGCCGACAAGACTGGCTGCCACGTTCACGCCTACGTTCTCATGACCAACCATGTTCACCTGCTGGTATCAGCCGAACGCCCCGAGGCGTCAGGCGCCTTGATGAAGGCGTTGGGACAGCGTTACGTGCAGTATGTCAACCGTACCTATCGGCGCAGCGGCACCTTATGGGAAGGGCGTTTCCGCTCTTGCCTCACCCAGGAAGAAAGCTATCTGCTGGCGTGTCAGCGTTACATCGAATTGAATCCCGTGCGGGCGGGCATGGTGGTGCACCCGGCGGAATATCGTTGGTCGAGTTACCGGGGCAACGCGCAGGGCGAGCCTGATTCGTTACTGAAACCGCATCCGTTGTACCTTGCTCTGGGTAAAGATGCGGCGAGCCGGGCAGCGGTGTATCGTGAATTGTTTCGATACGAATTGGAGCCTGGACTGGTCGATGAAATCCGGCGTGCGACGAACGGAAATTATGCACTTGGAAATGCGGCCTTCGCGGCACAGGTATCAACGGCTTTGGGGCGGCGTGCCGTGCCTGGAAAGTCGGGCAGGCCACGTCGAGCGGTGGAGTCAGAAACGGGGGAATTGTTTGGTGAATGAAATAAACCGTGGTCTGTCCCCTGTTATGCTGTTATGCGCCGGTTTGGTGAATGAAATAAACCGTGGTCTGTCCCCTGTTATGCGCCGTGTCCCCTGTTATGCGTGCTGCCGGCTCGTGCGCCAAGCCGACCACGGTGGGTTTGTCGCCGCCGATTTTTACCACCTCGTCCACATGCAGGTTTTTGGGCAAGGCGTGGGTGATGAAGAGCATCGACACCTTGCCGCGCAACTGATTGACGGTGGCGGGATAGAAATGGGGTCAGGGATAGAAATGGGGTCGATAGAAATGGGGTCAGACACCATTTCAGCAGTACTCGACTAAGCATGCCGAGCTTTCATGAGATAAGATCCACAAGCAAGCCGAGGCTCGATTGACTCACCCCGCGTGCGCCTTGCGCGCACAATCCCATCCCTTTCGACATGGCTCCCCTCCCCTGCACCGTTCTGACTTGTTTGTTCTTCCTCAGGGTCGGCGCGCGTGCGTTGCGCGGGCCGTTGTGTGGGGCGACTCTAATCCAGGGATTCCCGATTCGTCAATCGCGCTGGCGTGAGCGACGGCCCGCCTTGCCCGGCGCGCAAACTGCGTGCGGGCAGGCGCCGTCAGTTTCCGCTCACTTCAGTTTCCAGATCTCCGCGTTGTATTCCTGCATGGTGCGGTCGGTCGAGAAGAAGCCGCTGGATGCGGTGTTGAGGATGCTCATGCGCGTCCAGCGTTCCTGGTCCTGCCAGGCATGGGCGACGCGCTCCTGGGCGTCGACGTAGCTGCGGAAGTCGGCGAGCACCATCCAGGGGTCGTGGGGGCTCAGGAGGGCGTCGAGGATGGGGTCGAAGATGCCGGGTTCGCAGAGGTTGAAGTGGCCGGAACGCAACAGCCCGATGACGTCGGCGAGGTCGGGGTCGTCGTCCACGTAGGCTTGCGGATGGTAGTGCGGACGGTGGGCCTCGACTTCTTCGGCCCGGAGGCCGAAGAGGAAGAAGTTTTCCTCGCCAACGGCGTCGAGGATTTCGATGTTGGCGCCGTCGTAGGTGCCGATGGTGATGGCGCCGTTCATCATGAATTTCATGTTGCCGGTGCCGGAGGCTTCCTTGCCGGCGGTGGAGATCTGCTCGGAGAGATCGGTCGCCGGGGCGATGATTTCCATGCTGGTGACGCGATAGTTGGGCAGGAAGGCGACCTTGAGCCGGCCGTCGACGTCGGGATCGCTGTTGACGATGTCGGCGACGCTGTTGATGAGCTTGATGATGCGCTTGGCCATGAAGTAGCCGGGCGCGGCCTTGCCGCCGATGAGCACGCAGCGGTCGGCCCAGTGGTCGAGGCGGCCCTTGTTGATGCGGTTGTAGAGGTGGATGACGTGCAGCACGTTGAGCAGCTGGCGCTTGTATTCGTGGATGCGCTTGACCTGCACGTCGAACAGCGCGTCGGGGTTGAAGCTGACGCCGCACTCGGCCTTGACCAGCGCGGCGAGGCGGTCCTTGTTGGCGCGCTTTTCGGCGCGCCACTCGGCGTGGAAGGCGGTGTGCTCGGCGCTGGCGTAGGGCTTGAGCTTTTCCAGCTGGGCGAGGTCGGCGATCCAGCCGTCGCCGATTTCGCGGCTGATGAGCGCGCTCATGCCGGGGTTCGCGTGCGCGACCCAGCGGCGCGGGGTGACGCCGTTGGTCTTGTTGTTGAATTTGTGCGGCCACAGGTCGACGAAATCGCGGAACAGGCCTTCCTTGAGCAGGCGCGAGTGCAGCGCGGCGACGCCGTTGACCGAGAAGCTGCCGACGATGGCGAGCCAGGCCATGCGCACCTGGCGCACCTCGCCCTCTTCGATCAGTGACATGCGGCGGCGGCGCTCGATGTCGCCCGGCCACTTGATGCCCACCTCGCGCAGGAAGTGGGCGTTGATTTCGTAGATGATCTCGAGCAGGCGCGGCAGCAGGCGCTCGAACAGCGCGACCGGCCATTTCTCCAGCGCCTCGGGCAGCAGGGTGTGGTTGGTGTAGGCCATGCAGCGCGTGGTGATGGCCCAGGCCTCGTCCCAGCGCAGGCGCTCGACGTCGAGCAGCAGGCGCATGAGCTCGGCCACGGCGATGGTCGGGTGGGTGTCGTTCATCTGGAACACGTTGTGCTCGGCAAATTGCGACAGGTCGGTATTGCCCGCCGCGCGCCATTGCCGCAGCGCGTCCTGCATGCTCGCCGAGGCGAGAAAATATTGCTGGCGCAGGCGTAGTTCCTTGCCGTTCTCGCTGCTGTCGTTGGGGTAGAGCACCATCGAGATGTGCTCGGCGTTGTTTTTCGCCTGCACCGCCTCGGTATAGGAGCCGGCGTTGAATTCCTCGAGGTCGAACTCGTCGGTGGCGGCGGACTTCCACAGCCGCAGGGTGTTGACCACATGGTTGCGGTAGCCGGAAATCGGCATGTCGTAGGGAATCGCGAGCACGTCGTTGGTATCGACCCAGCGCGCGCGCGGCACGCCGTGCTGGTCGTGGAAGTGCTCGGTGCGGCCGCCGAAGTGCACGCGGCAGGTGAATTCGGAACGTTCGACTTCCCAGGGGTTGCCGTCGCGCAGCCAGTGGTCGGTCTCCTCCTTCTGGTAGCCGTCGACGATGCGCTGCTGGAACATGCCGTATTCGTAGCGGATACCGTAGCCCATCACCGGCAGGTCGAGCGTGGCGCAGCTGTCCATGAAGCAGGCGGCAAGCCGCCCCAGGCCGCCGTTGCCCAGGCCGGCGTCGGCCTCCTCCTCGGCGACCGTTTCGAGCGTGTGACCGAGCTGGCGCAGCGCCTCGCGCGTGGCCGTGTCGACGTCGAGATTGAGCACGTGGTTGGAGAGCGCGCGGCCGATCAGGAATTCGAGCGACAGGTAATAGCCGCGCCGCCGGCCGGGCTGGTCGCGGCGGGCGTAGGTGTTCATCCAGTCGGACATCAGGCGGTCGCGCAGCGTCCACGCCAGCGCCTTGTAGGTGTAGAGCGGGGTGCAGCCTGCCAGGCGGCCGAGGTGGTAGAACTGGTAACGCTGCAGGTCGCGGCCGAGCGCCTCGCTGGTGACGGGGAGCGGAGTGAGCGATACCTTGGGGGTCGGGTTCACGGGCATGGGATCCTCCCGGGGTCAGGCGGAATAGAGTTCGAGATAGTGCGCGGCGCTTTCGGACCAGTCGAAGGACTGGCGCATGCCGTGCCGCTGCAGCCGTCGCCAGAGCGCAGGCTTGCGGTAGAGCGCGAGCGCGCGCCGGATCGCATCGAGCAGGCCGTCGACGCTCGGCGTGTCGAAGACGAAACCGGTCGCGCTGGCGTCGTCCAGCGTTTCCGGCGTGGTGTCGACCACGGTGTCGGCGAGCCCGCCGGTCTTGAACACCACCGGCGGGGTGCCGTAACGCAGGCTGTACATCTGGTTCAGGCCGCAGGGCTCGAAGCGCGATGGCATCAGGAACAGGTCGGCACCCGCTTCGATCTGGTGCGCCAGGGTTTCATCGTAGCCAATCTCGACGAAGACACGATCCGGATGCTGCCTGGCGAGCTGGGTGAACTTGTGCTCGTACATTGTCTGTCCGCTGCCGAGCAGGACGAAGCGGATGTCGGACTCGGCGAGCAGCACGGGCAGCGCGGCGAGCACCCAGTCGATGCCCTTCTGCTCGACCAGCCGGCCGACCTGGCCGACGAGCGGAGCCTGCATCGCCGCATCGTCCACCGCGGGCAAAAAGCGCGACAGCAGCGCCTCTTTGTTGCGCCGTTTGCCGGGCTGGATGCGGCTCAGCGAGTAGTGCGCCGGCAGGTGGGGATCGGTCGACGGATTCCACAAGCGCGTATCGATGCCGTTGAGTATGCCGAAGAGCTTGTGCCGCACCGCGCGCAGCAGCCCGTCGAGGCCGTAGCCGAAGGCCGGGGTGCAGATTTCCTCGGCGTAGGTGGGGCTCACCGTGGTGACGGCGTCCGCGTAGACGATGCCCGCCTTGAGCATGGAGAAACCGCCGTGGAATTCGACGCCCTCGGGCGACCACCACTGGCTCGGCAGCTGCAGGCGAACGAAGTCGGTGTGCGAAAAATGCCCACCGTAGGCGAGATTGTGGATGGTGAACACGGTGCGCGGGCGATGCGGCGCCTCGTGGAGAAACGCGGGCACCAGCCCGGTCTGCCAGTCGTGGCTATGCACGACGTCGGGCTTCCAGCCGAGTTCGAGCGCATCCAGCCCGAGGTGGGCGGCGGCGCGCGCGAACACGGCGAAGCGTTCGGCATTGTCCGGCCAGTCGCTGCCGGCGGCCGTGACATAGGGATTGCCCGGCCGGTCGAACAGCGGCGGGCAGTCGACGATCCACAGCGGAAACGGGAAATCGCCGTGCCGCGTTTCCAGGATGCGCGCGCTGACGATGCCTTCGGCCCCGCGCAGGTCGAGCCAGCCGAGGATGCGCACCTGGTCGAGCTGGCGCAAGAGCGCACGATAGCCCGGCAGCAGCAGGCGGATGTCGGCGCCGCGTTCGTGCAGCGCGTGCGGCAGGCTGTAGACGACGTCGCCCAGCCCGCCGGTCTTCACCAGGGGATAGGCTTCGCTCGCGACGAAAAGGACTTTTTTGGCTCCGCGTTTCATTTTTATCCGGGTCAGGATTCAGGAATCAGGGGTTGTTCGGCACGGCCGCGCATTTCTTAAAAAGGCGCAGCGCAAACTCCTCTCACCTCTGAATTCCGCCCCCTCCTAACAGGGTTTCAGGAAAATCGCGCCCAGCGGCGGGATCGTCACCTCGAGCGCATGCTCGAAGCCCATCCACGGGCGTTGCTGCGTATACAAGGGCTGGCCGTTGCCCGTGTTGCTGCCGCCGTAGAACATCGAATCGGTGTTGAGTACCTCGCGCCATGCCCCGCCCCAGGGTACGCCGATGCGGTAGCCATGGCGCGGCACCGGGGTGAAATTGAGCAGCACGACGATGGGCGGCGCGCCCTCGGGGCCGTAGCGCACGAGGCTCAGCACCGACTGGTCGGCGTCGTGGCAGTCGATCCAGCGGAAACCGCGCGGGTCGAAGTCGAAGGCGAAGAGCGCGGGCTCGTCACGATAGAGCCGGTTGAGGTCGCGCACCACCGCGCGGATGCCGTCGTGCTGGGGGAAGGTCAGCAGCACCCAGTCGAGCTGGGCGGATTCGCGCCACTCGTTCCACTGGCCGAATTCGCCCCCCATGAAGAGCAGCTTCTTGCCCGGGTGCGCGTACTGCCAGGCGTAGAACAGGCGCAGGTTGGCGAAGCGCTGCCAGGCGTCGCCCGGCATCTTGTCCAAGAGGCTTTTCTTCATGTGCACGACTTCATCGTGCGACAGCGGTAGCACGAAGTTCTCGGTCCACGCGTACATCTGGCTGAATGTCAGCTGGTTGTGCTGGTACTTGCGGTAGATTGGTTCCTTGGCGATGTAATCGAGGCTGTCGTTCATCCAGCCCATGTTCCATTTCATCGAAAAGCCCAGGCCGCCCAACTCGACCGGACGCGATACCGCCGGCCACGCGGTCGATTCCTCGGCGATGGTGAGCACGCCGGGGAAGCGCCCGTGCACGGCGACATTCATCTCGCGCAGGAAGTGGATGGCGTCGAGGTTCTCGCGGCCGCCGTACGCGTTGGGCAGCCATTCGCCCGGCTGGCGCGAGTAGTCGAGATAGAGCATCGAGGCGACCGCGTCGACGCGCAGGCCGTCGATGTGGAACTCCTCGATCCAGTAGAGCGCGTTGGCGACGAGGAAATTGCGCACCTCGTTGCGACCGAAATCGAAGATGAGCGTTCCCCAGTCCTGGTGCTCGCCGCGCCGCGGGTCGGCGTGCTCGTAGAGGGGCTCGCCGGTGAAACGCGCCAGCGCCCAGTCGTCTTTGGGGAAATGCGCCGGCACCCAGTCGAGCAGCACGCCCAGGTTCGCGCGATGGCAGGCGTCGACGAAGGCGCGGAAGTCGTGCGGCGAGCCATAGCGGGCGGTGGGCGCGTAGTAGCCGGAGACCTGGTAGCCCCACGAGGCGTCGAGCGGATGCTCGGCCACCGGCATCAGCTCGATGTGGGTATAGCCGAGGTCGCACACGTAGGGGATCAGTTCGGCGGTGAGCTCGCCCCAGGTGTAGAAGCTGCCGTCGTCGTGGCGCCGCCAGGAGCCGGCGTGCAGCTCGTAGATGCTGATCGGGCGGTGTTGCCAGTCGAACTGCGCGCGCGCCGCGAGCCACGCATCGTCGCCCCAGGCGTAGGCGATCTCCTCGGGAATGCGGCTGGCGGTCTCGGGGCGCATGAACATCTGCCGCGCGTAGGGGTCGGTCTTGGTGACGAGCTGGCCGTGGCGGCCGAGGATTTCGTACTTGTAGGCGTGGCCCGCGTCGAGCCCGGGAATGAAGAGTTCCCACACGCCGGAAGTCCCGCGCACGCGCATCGGGTGGCGGCGGCCGTCCCAGTCGTTGAAGTCGCCGATGACGCTGACGCGCTGCACCGCCGGGGCCCACACCGCGAACAGGCAGCCGGTGATGCCGTCGACGGTCTTGAGGCGCGCGCCGAGCACTTTCCAGACGTCGAGATGGCGGCCCTCGCCGAAGAGATAAAGATCCATCTCGCCGAGCTGGGGCGGGAAAGTGTAGGGCGAATACATCAGGTGCCAACGCCCGTCGGCCTTGGCCTGCCAGCGCAGCAGCGGGTGGGGGTCGAGCGCGCTGCCGGGCGGCAGGTGGCGTTCGAAGCAGTCGGTGCCGTCGATGCGCGTCATCGCGCCGCCCGCCACCTCGACCGCCTCGGCGGCGGGCAGGAACACGCGCACCACCCGGCCGCCGTCGGGCGCGGGGTGGATGCCGAGCACCTCGAACGGGTCGTGATGGGTCCCGGCCTGCAGGCGCTCGAGCGGGGGGCTGATCGCGGGCAATTGGGCACGCTGGGACGCTTTCATGACGGGGACAGGTTCTCGCATCGTTGGGTATGTTTCAGTTTTTCAAGCATACGGCATGCCAGACCATCGGGGAGATCGCGCCAGGCGAAGCGCCAGGTCCAGTTGCCCTCCACCGTGCCGGGCGTGTTCATGCGCGCCTCGCTGCCGAGGCCGAGCGCGTCCTGCAGCGGCAGGATCGCCAGCGCGGCCGCGCTCGCCAGCACGGTGTCGATCATCGCCTCGGGTACGGCGTCGGGCGCGTCCACGTCGAGTTGCGCCATTACCTGGACACGGGCGGCCTCGGGCAGGCTTTCCCACCAGCCGCGCGTGGTGTCGTTGTCGTGGGTGCCGGTGTAATACACGGTGTCGGGTTTGACGTTCTCGGGCTTGTGCGGGTTGTCGGCGTGGTGGTCGAAGGCGAACTGCAGTACCGCCATGCCGGGCAGGCCGAAGCGGTGGCGCAGCGCGGTGACGTCCGGCGTGATAATGCCGAGATCCTCGGCGACCAGCGGCAGCGCCCCCAGCTCGCCGGCGATCGCCTGCAGCAGGGCGTCGCCGGGCACGTCCATCCAGCGGCCATTGACGGCCGTGGGTTCATCGGCAGGAATCGCCCACGCGGCGGCCAAGCCGCGGAAATGGTCGATGCGCACGAGATCGAACCATTCGACATGGGCGGCCAGGCGCTGCCGCCACCAGCGGAAACCGTCGGCCTCCATCGCCGCCCAGTCGTAGTGCGGATTGCCCCAGCGCTGGCCGGTTTCGGAGAAGTAGTCCGGCGGCACGCCGGCGACGACGGTGGGCTGGCCGGTTTCGTCGAGCAGAAAGAGGTCGCGGTGCGCCCACACGTCGGCGCTGTCGTGGGCGACGAAAATCGGCATGTCGCCGAACAGGCGGATGCCGCGCACGGCCGCCTGCGCGCGGATGCGCTGCCACGCCATCGCGGCACGGTACTGCTCGACCTGCACCGCGTGGAGGGCGTCGGCATGGGCCGCGTCGAAGGCGGCGAGCGCCCACGGCTCGCGGTCGCGCAGGGGCACCGGCCACTCGGTCCAGGACACATTGCCGTGCAGCGTGCGCAGGATCATGAAGCGCGCGAAATCGACCAGCCAGTGCGCCTGCCTGCCGCGCCACGCGGTGAAGCCGGTGGCATCGACCGGTGCGGCAGGAAACAGGCCCGGGTTCACCGCGAACGCCGACGCGCACTGGTAGGGCGACAGACCGGCGAGCGGGATGCCGAGTGGCAGCATCTGCCACACGCCGAAACCGGCCGCGTGCAGGAAATCCAGCCAGCGTTCGGCGTCGGCCAGCGTGCCCGAGGGCAGCGAGGTGGGATGCAGCAGCAGGCCGGCGCGGCGGTCGACGAGATTCATGCGTACATGCCGGCGTCGGGCCGCGAAGAAGCGCGAAGCCAACCGGGGCCGGCATCCGTGCGCCCGCCATGCCTGCTGCGCGGCGGCGTGCCCGACGCGTTTCCTGCCTTTGTTCGCGCCCCTTCACGTCCTTCGGGGAGAAAAGCCAAAACCCGCCGCATCAAACGTTCCTGCGCATGGTGCCGGCGTTTTCGGCGAGACCGCCGCCGCTCGAGAGTGGCACGTCGAGCATGGCGGGCGGCGCCACGCCGAGCAGGCGGTAAAGCTCGCGCAACTGGGTACGGTAGAGGCGCTCGAAATCGCTGACGCTGTCGGCCGGGTTGTAGTCGCCGAACCACCAGAACCAGTCGGAACCCTCGCAGATGGCGAGCTGACGTGTCGCCAGCGCCTGCTGTTCGGCGCTGAGCCTGCCCGAGGCCATCACGCTGTCGTAGGCGGTCTTGGCGGCGACGAGATAATCCCAGCCGCGGTTCTTGTCGGCCGAGCCGATCCAGGTCGAAAAGCTGCCGTAGACCCAGCTGCCGGCGGCGAGACGCTTCAGCGGCACGGCCGGCAGCTTGCCGGCCAGCGAGGCGAAGGTGGCGGGGCGCAGCGTGGGGTGCGCCGCCAGCACGGCGTAGAGACGATCGAGAAAGAAATGGCCGTTCGCGGGGTAATACTCCCAGGCGTTCTCGCCGTCGAGAATGACCGACACCACGTGCTGTCCGGCAGCCTGCCCGAAGTTTGCCGCGATCGTCTCGAGATGGTGGACGAAGTCGGCGACGGCATCGTCGGCGTGCCAGTCGCTGTAACGGAAGCCGATGAGGTCGGACAGGCCGTCGTCGCGGAAGAAGACGCAGGTCTTGAAACCATCGACGCGCGTCGGCGAGAACAGCGCGCGCTTGTGCTCGATGTCGGCTGCCGCCACGCCGGATTTCACGCAACTGTTGCGCCACACACCCTCGCCCGACGCCGTCCAGGCGACGCCCAGCTCGTCGAGCTGCGCCAGGGCGTCCTCGCTCACGCCCCCTTCGGACAGCCACACCCCCGCCGGCTTGCGGCCGAAAAAGCGTTCGAACACCTCGACGCCGTGCGCGAGGTGCCAGCGCGCGCGCGCCGCCCCACCGGGGTAGGCGGGCGCTTCGGGCATCGGCGCGTCCGGCAGCGCGTCGCGCAGGTTGGCGAAGTCGTTGAGCAGGGGCACGATGGGATGGCCGTAGGGCGTCATCGACAGTTCGATCTGGCCGCGCTCGGCGAGCGCGCGATAGCGCGGCACGAGGCCGGCGATGCAGTTCTGCATAAGATGCAAGAGCTCGTGGCGGTCCGCCGCGGAATAGTGTTGCGCCTGGGTCATCAGGCGCTGCACCAGGGGCAGATGGCGCAACGAATTGCCGAGCCACGCCAGGTGGTACCAGGTCAGGAGGTCGAGGAAATACTGTTCCGACAGATAGCCCAGGTGCACCGGCTGGTCGTCCTCGCCGCCCGCCGCGGGCATCGTCAGGCGCACCAGGCGGTGGAAAGCGGGATAGGGATGGATCATGCGCGGCGCGTGGCAGCGCTGGCAGTCCTGCACGATGCGCTTGCGGCTGGCGGCGTCGGACGGGATGCGCTCGATGCCTGACAGGAGGTTGAGCATGTGGTCCTGCGTCGGCTTGCCGTGCTTCAACAGGGCGTCGAGCTGCTGCGCATAGTCGTCGAGCTGTTCCAGCAGCACCGGGGCGAAGTTCACCACCGCGTGCATCCCGGGATGACGCTCGAGGTGTGCCGCCATGTCGCTGTAATCCTTGATGCCGTGCAGATACACCCAGGGCAGGTGGTAGGCGCCCTTGAGTCCCTCGCGGTAATACGGCTGGTGCATGTGCCAGCACAGCACCACATGGATGGACGCCGCCGGGGCCGGCCCGGCCTGGGCAGCGTCGGGCGGGAGGGATTCAGCCGTCATAGTCGTTCTGCAGGCGCGCGTAGAGGTTCTGGCCGAGCATGGCCGGCGTCACCAGCACGATGCCCTCCTCGGTGACGTGGAAGCGGCGCGCGTCCTCGGCCGGATCCTCGCCGATCACGGTGCCGTCGTGGATCACGCAGCCCTTGTCGATGATGGCGTGGTTGATGCGGCAGTTCCGGCCGATACTGACCTTGGGCAGGATCACGCTGTCCTTGATGAGGCTGTAGCTCTCCACCGTGGTGGCGAAGAACAGCACCGAGCGCTTGACCCGCGCGCCCGAGAGGATGCAGCCGCCGGCGATGAGCGAGTCGATCGCCTCGCCGCGCCGCCCCTCGTCGTCGAAGATGAATTTGGCCGGCGGATACTGCGGCTGGTAGGTCCAGATCGGCCAGTCACGGTTATAGAGGTTGAGCTCGGGTTCGACCGAACACAGCTCCATGTTGGTCTTCCAGTACGACTGCAGCGTGCCGACGTCGCGCCAGTAGGCGGGGCTGCCGTCCTGGCTGCGGAAGGGATAGGCCATCGCCCGCGCTTTCGCGATGTTGCCGGGAATGATGTCCTTGCCGAAATCGTGGCTGGAAGTGGTGCTGCCGGCATCCTCGATCAGCGCGCGGTAGAGAAAGTCCTTGGAAAAGACGTAGATACCCATCGACACCAGCGCCGTGTCCGGCTTGCCGGGGATGCAGTCGGGACGCGCGGGTTTCTCGGTGAACCGGGTGATGCGCATCGTCTCGTCGACCGACATCACACCGAAGCCGCTCGCCTCGGAAACCGGCACCTCGATGCTGCCGACGGTGAAATCCGCGCCAGTCTGCACGTGGTAGATCAGCATTTCCGAGTAGTCCATGGTGTAGACGTGATCGCCGCCCAGCACCAGCACGTACTCGGGGTGATGCCGCTGCATGATATCGATGTTCTGGAACAGCGCGTCGGCGGTGCCGCGGTACCACTCCTTGCTGCCGGTGCGCTGCTGCGCCGGCAGGATTTCGACGAATTCGCCGATCTCGCCGCGCATGAATCCCCACGCCCGCTGCAGGTGGCGGATCAGCGAATGCGCCTTGTACTGGGTGAGCACGCCGATGCGGCGGATGCCCGAGTTGACGCAGTTGGACAACGGAAAGTCGATGATGCGGTACTTGCCGCCGATCGGTACCGCCGGTTTGGCACGCCAGGCGGTCAGGTCTTTCAGTCGCGAGCCCTCGCCGCCCGCCAGCACCAGCGCCAGCGTGCGCCGCGTGATGTCGGTCACCATCTTCGGTTCGGTGTAGTAGCGATACAGCCGCTCCTGTTCTTCCTTGGATATCGTCATATCCCGCTCCGGGGTTGTAAATAAGGAAACTCGTGGGCCGTCCAGCCGGCCGCGATGGCGCCTTCGACGCCCAGCCGTGGATTCGTGACCAGAAAGACGGGGATGCGTTCGACCACGCCGCGCATGCGCCCCTTGTCCGCCGCCACCGCCATGAAGCGCGGCGCCCGCAACCGCGTCTCCAGATGGGCCGCGACGCCGCCCGCAAGAAAGAGTCCGCCGCGCGGCTGGAACAGCAGCGCGACATTGCCGGCCCAGGCGGCGAAGAGGTCGACGAAGAGATCGAGCGCGGCATTCGCCGCGGCGTCGCCCGCGGCGGCACGCGCCGACACTGCCACGCCATCCGCCGGGCCGGCATCCGGCAATGGCACACCCAGCTCATCGCAACAGAAGGCGTAGAGATCGCGCATCGCCAGTCCCGACGCGACCCGCTCCCACGATACGTGGCCGTGCCGCGCGCGCAGCCGTTCGAGCAGCCGCGCCTGGCGCGCGTCGGCGGGCGCGAAATCGGCATGACCGCCCTCGCTGGCGTAGGGGCGCAGGACGCCGCTCTCGCCGGGCAGCAGGTACGCCAGCCCAAGCCCGGTGCCGGGGCCGGTGACGACGCGCACGCCGTTCGTCTCGGCCGGCTGCGCATTGAGCGCAATCACGTCGTCGGGCCCGAGCATCGTCACGCCGATGGCTGCCGCCTGGAAATCATTGATGAAACGCACCCGGGCGATGCCGAGCGAGGCGCGCATGTCGGCGGCGTCGAGACGCCAGTCGAGATTGGTCAGCGCCACGTGCTGGGAGGCGATCGGCCCCGGCACGGCGAGCAGCAGGCTGTCGGGCGACGCCGGCGCACCGGCGTCGCCGATGAACTGGCGGATGAGATCGTCGGCCGTGGCGAACGCCGCACTCGGATAATCGCGCTCGAAACGGCGCACCGGGCGCGTCGACCCGTCACCCGTCACCCAGGCCAGCCGGCTGTGCGTGCCCCCGATATCTCCTGCGATCAGCTCCATGACACGAACATACTACAACTTCGGACGGCACTGGCTCATGCGTCGGTAAAAGTTGATGAGCGCGTTGGTCGATGCATCGTGGCCCGCCACCGGCGCCGGCGCGTGCAGCTCGGGCAGAATGCGGCTGGCAAGCTGCTTGCCGAGCTCGACGCCCCACTGGTCGTAGGAATCGAGGTTCCAGATCACCCCCTGCACGAAGATCTTGTGCTCGTAGAGCGCGAGCAGCATGCCGAGCGTATGCGGCGTGATCTGCTGCAGCAGGATCGCATTGCTCGGATGATTGCCGTCGAACACCTTGAAGGGCGACGCCTGGCCGGTCTGCGCGCGGGTCTCCTCCAGCGTGCGGCCGCGCATCAACGCCTCGGTCTGGGCAAGAAAATTGGCGATCAGGATATCGTGATGCGCCTGCAGTTCGGTATGCGGCGTGACCGAGACGATGAAATCGGCCGGGATCAGGCGTGTGCCCTGGTGCAGCAGCTGATAAAAGGCATGCTGGCCATTGATGCCGGTCGCGCCCCAGATGATCTGCCCGGTCGCGTAGTCGACGGCGTGGCCGTCGCGGTCGACCGACTTGCCGTTCGACTCCATGTCCGCCTGCTCCAGGTAGGCCGGCAGGCTGCGCAGGTAGTGGTCGTAGGGCAGGATGGCATGCGACTCGGCGCCGAAGAAGTTGTTGTACCAGACGCCCAGCAGCGCGAGGATCACCGGCATGTTCTGCGCGAGCGGCGCGCTGCGGAAGTGCGTGTCCATCGCGTGCGCGCCCGCCAGCAGCTCGACGAAGCGCCCGGCCCCCACCGCCAGCACGATGGACAGCCCGATCGCCGACCACAGCGAGTAGCGACCGCCGACCCAGTCCCAGATTTCGAACATGCCGGCAGGATCGATGCCGAAGGCGGCGACCGCCTCGCGGTTGGTCGACACCGCGACGAAGTGCCGCGCGACGTGCTCGACCGACCGCGACTGTGCGAGGAACCACGCGCGCGCGTAATGCGCATTGGTCATCGTTTCCTGCGTCGTGAAGGTCTTCGACGACACGATGAAAAGCGTCGTCTCGGGATCGAGCGCCTCCAGCGCCTCCTTCACGTGGGCGCCGTCCACGTTGGAAATGAAATGCACTTTCAGGCGCGGGTGGCGGTAGGGCTTCAGCGCCTGATAGACCATCTGCGGGCCGAGATCGGAACCGCCGATGCCGATGTTCACCACGTCGGTGATGCGCTCGCCGGTATAGCCGCGCCACTCGCCGCTGCGCACCTTTTCCGCGAATGCGCCCATGCGGTCGATCACCGCATTCACCCTCGGCATCACGTCCTCGCCGTCGACCATGACCGGCGTGTTGCTGCGGTTGCGCAGGGCGACGTGCAGTACCGCGCGGTTCTCGGTGGTATTGATCTTCTCGCCGCCGAACATGCGCTCGCGCCAGCCAGCCACGTCGGCCTCCTCGGCCAGGCGCACCAGCAGGGCCAGGGTTTCCTCGGTCATGCGGTTCTTCGAATAGTCGAGCAGGAGATCGCCGACCCGCAGCGAAAACCGCTCGAAGCGGCGCGGATCGGCGGCAAACAGCTCGCGCATGTGCACGCGGGCGACGGCGGCCTGATGCGCCCTGAGCTGCGCGCACACGGGCCGGTGCAGCGGGCCTGACGCCACGCCCTGCGCCGGAATCGTCGAAACAACCGATGACGTCATGCGATGCTGCCCCCCCATGTTGAGTACATTGCCGCGTTTTCAAGGCTGGCGCGGTCACACCCGACCCGTGTCCAGGCAACAACCACGGCATGGCACGATGTCTCTTCTCTGTTTCAAGAATAGGAAAAAACGGTTAGGACTCCATGACAGGCCCGAAAGCCGCCCCCCAAAATGCCGCCCCGAGCCGCGGCTTGCCACGCGAGAGGCAAGGCATGCCTCAGGGCGGCGGGGCGCGGGCCGCCGGTGCGTCATGGACTGGTACGCCCTTTGCTGCATGCAGGCACAAGGGCGAAATCTCCTGTCATTCATCCCGGCCAGACTTTGCAAGCGATTGTTTTGATTGAGCTTCAAACGACAGCCGCGCCGCCGGCCTGTCCAGAGTTCGGCAGCGGCCGGCGAAAATTCGGAAAGGTGCATCCATGCATGTGTTGATCACGGGCGGCGCGGGCTTCATCGGTTCGCATCTTGCGGCGTACCACCTCGACCGCGGCGACCGGGTTTATGTGGTCGACAACCTCGGCACCGGTTTGCTCGCCAACATCGAGACATTTCGCGGCCACCCGGCGTTCCGCTTCGCCGAGGCCGACATCCTCCATTGGGGCGGCCTTGCCGAGGCCGTCGCCTGGGCCGACCGCATCTACCACCTGGCTGCCGTCACCGGCGTGACGAAGGTGCTCGAAGACCCGGTCGCGCTGATGTCGGCCAACATGAACGGTACCGAAAAACTGCTGCGCACGATCTACCACGGCGGCAGGCATCCCGAGGTGATCATCGCCTCGTCTTCCGAAGTCTACGGCCTCAATACCCAGGCCAGCCTCGCCGAGACCGACGCCATCGTGCTGCCCTCGGCCGGAAAGCTTCGCTGGGCCAGCGCGGTCGCCAAGCTCGCCGACGAATTCCTCGCCTTGTCCTACGCGCGCAAGCACGGCCTGCACATCGTCGTCGCGCGCCTGTTCCACACCATCGGCCCCAACCAGGCCGGCCGCCACGACATGGTGGTGCCGCGCTTCCTTCATGCCGCGCTGCACAATCTGCCGCTCACCGTGTACGGCGAAGGCACGCAGACGCGCTCGTTCTGCGACGTGCGCGACACCGTGGTGGCGCTCGACCGCCTCGCAGCCACCCCGGAGGCCTGGGGTGAAGTGGTCAACGTCGGCAACGACCAGGCAATCGCGATCCGCGATCTGGCGGCACAGATCGTGCAACGCACCCACAGCCACTCGCCCATACACTTCATTCCCTGCCAGGAAGCCTGCGGCGAGGAATTCGACGACGTCGCCCACCGCCGGCCACAGCTGAACAAACTCAAGGCGCTCACCGGCTTCGCCCCGGCGTGGCGCCTCGACGACACGCTCGACGACCTCATCAGACACGCCTGCACCGAAATCCGCCGCGTCGCCTGACAATACACCAGCGAACAGCGCTACATGAATGTTGGCGTTATTCAGCCAGGCGGCGTCGCCCGCCTGCATGTGACGAGGCCGCGCGCATTGCTTGGACTGGTGCCCAGGGGGGGACTCGAACCCCCACACCTTGCGGCGGCGGATTTTGAATCCGCTGCGTCTACCGATTCCGCCACCTGGGCAAAGGGGCCGACCGCGAACGCGACCGGCACGGAAGCCGGGCATTATCGCCCAAGCCACGGCCCACGAGCAAGGCGGGCAGCCTGTCCCATGTAAAGCAGCATTACACTGCCGACAGGTCAGGGGCGCACTCCTAGGCTATGTATTTCGCCAAGGGGTCGGTATAAATGAGTAGCCCGGCATGTCTTGCGACAGTGGCCGGGCGGTTGCGATTCATTCGAATCTTATTGTAGCAACGGCTCTCACCCCGGAAAGCTACAACGACTCAACTATAAGGGAGGCAATGGTGGAAAGCAACACCCGGAATTTGACATTCGGTTTCGACATCGGCATCGCATCTGTCGGCTGGGCGGTGCTTGGCCCTGAACGCATCCTCAATCTGGGTGTGAGGGCGTTTGATAAAGCCGAAAACGAAAAAGGCGAGCCCCTCAACCTGGCGCGTCGTCTTGCACGCACCCAACGCACACGGCTCTCACGCCGTGTCGCGCGACTCAAGAAACTGCGCCGCCTGCTGCGCGATCACGGTTTGGTCGCTACCGCCAATGCATCCGAGTTTGTCACGCCGCCGCGTTCAAGAACCGATTGGCCCAACGACCCCTGGTTTCTGCGCGCTCGCGGCCTCGATGCCAAACTGGAACCCGGCGAATGGGCCAGGGTGCTCTACCACCTGGTCAAACATCGCGGTTTCTATTCCGCCCGCAAATCCGAAACCGCCGACGAAAAATCCGAAGGCGGCAAACTGCTGAAAGGTGTGCGCGGCACCGCCAACCTCCGGGCGGAAAAGAACTACCGCACCCTGGGCGAACTGCTTGCCAAGGACGAGACTTTTAAATCGGCCAAGCGCAACAAAGCCGGTAGTTATGCAAACAGCCTGTCACGGCATGAATTGGGCGAAGAACTACGGCTGCTATTTGAACAGCAGCGCGCACTTGGCAATCCCCATGCTTCTGAAGCCTTGCAGACACAGGTAATCGAGTTGTTCGAATTTCAAAAGCCTGCGCTCACCGGCGAGGCGATGCTCAGGCTCATCGGCAAATGCACTTTCGAGAAAGACGAATACCGCGCGCCAAAGTGCGCGTACAGCGCCGAACGCTTTATCTGGCTCACCAAGCTCAACAACCTGCGCGTCAAATTCAATGGCGAAGAACGCCCGCTCACCTGGGCCGAGCGTCAAGCAGTGTTGTCCATGCCCTACAAACTCTCCAAGGTGAGTTACAAGCAACTGCGCAAGGAACTTGAAAAGCAAACCGGATTTCCCGCCGAAGCCAGCTTTTCCGGCGTGACCTACACCCGCCGTGACAAGAAAGAACCCGAAGACGCCACGCTGGTGGAACTCAAGGCCTGGCATGAACTGCGCAAGGCTTTCGAGAAAGCCGGCTTGGAATCAAGCTGGCAGCGCATCAGCAGCGAGCCGCAAGCGATGGATGCCGTCGCCGAAGTGTTATCGATCTACAAAACCGATGACGAAATCCGTCCCGCCCTGATCGCGCTCGGCCTCAGCGTGAAAGAGTCCGAATCCTTGCTGGAAGTGGATTTCAAATACTTCCTCAAGCTCTCGCTCAAGGCCGTCCGTAACATTCTGCCCTACATGGAACAGGGCAAGCGCTACGACGAGGCCTGCGCGCTGGCGGGATACAACCACAGCCAGCCGGACACGCCCGGCAACCGCCGCTTCCTGCCACCCATTTCAAAACAGGAAGTCAGAAATCCCGTCGTTTACCGGGCGCTCAATCAGGCCCGCAAAGTGCTGAATGCCCTCATCCGCGAATACGGCCCGCCCACCGCCATCCACGTTGAACTGGCGCGCGATCTTTCCAGGTCGTGGGAAGAACGCATGGACATCAAGAAAGGACAGGATGCCTTCAGAGAAGAAAAGGAGAAGATCGTCGAGTTCTTCAAGGAAACCTTTTCCGGCCACACGCCAAAGGGGAAGGATCTCGCCAAGCTGCGCCTTTACCGAGAACAGGATGGTCAATGCGCTTACTCGCAAAAGCCAATAGACCTGCATCGCCTGCTGGAAGAACACTATGTGGAAATCGACCACATCCTGCCCTACTCGCGGTCATTCGATGACAGCCAGGCCAATAAGGCGCTGGTGCTGTGGGAGGAAAACCAGAACAAGGGCAACCGCACGCCCTTCGAGTATTTTGGCAATGATGAACCCCGCTGGCGCGAATTCGAGGCCTGGGTGCGCGGCCACAAAAACTTACGCCGCGCCAAGCGGGAGCGCCTGCTGCGCAGACATTTCGATGAAAAGGAAGCCGAGGAATTCGCCAGCCGCAACCTGAATGACACGCGCTACATCACCAGTTTTTTCCAGAATCACATCAAGAAGTATCTAACCTTTGCGCCCGGCGCGTCGGCAACCCCGGTGTTATGTCCCGCCGGCGGATTTACCAGTTTCATCCGCACGCGCTGGGGACTGAGCAAGAACCGTGAAGCGAGCGACCTGCACCATGCGCTCGACGCCTGCGTCATCGCCGCCGCCAGCCGATCGCTGCAAAAGCGGGTCAGCGACTTTTCCCGCAGGGACGAACTGGCACAACTGCCCGATGGGACATTTGCCGACAAGCGCACGGGCGAAATCCTGAGCGCAGAGGAAGCCGCAAAGCTGGGCGAGAAATTTCCCCAGCCCTGGTCGCACTTTCGTGAAGAGGTCATGGCGCGACTGTCGCCCAATCCGCGCGAACAATTGGCCGAGCGTTTCCCGGCTTATGACGAAGCCGCATTGAACAGCGTCAAACCCGTCATCGTTTCTCGCGCCCCCAAACGTCGTAACCGCGGCGCCCTGCATCAGGAAACCATCCGCTCCGCCAAACAGCTTGCGCAAAGCCAGAGCGCGGTGCGCGTGAAGCTGGCCGATCTGAAACTCACTGATCTTGAAAACATCGTGGGCGCAAACGACCCGCGCAATGCCGGCCTGATGAACATCCTGCGCGAACGCCTGGAACAGCATCCCAAGGAAGGGAAGAAAGCTTTTGCGGCGCCTGTTTACAAGCCGCTGGCCGATGGCAGTCCGGGGCCGCTGGTGCGAACGGTCAAACTGTTGTCCACACAGAAAGGCGGCGTGCCGATACGCGGCGGCATTGCCGATCAGGCCAGCATGTGGCGCGTTGATGTATTCGAGAAAGGCGGGAAGTTTTATTTGGTGCCCATCTATCAATCAGATCGTAGGCCAGGGGCTGATTTACCGAATCGCGCCTCGACCGCGAATACCCCACGCGATCAATGGACGGAAATCGACGAGACGTTCTTATTCAAATTTTCGCTTTCCGCCAACGATCTACTGCGTCTGAGAAACAAGGATAGAGAATATTTCGGATACTTTGCTGGCCTCGGCGTTTCGACTGCCAGCATCTCCATAAAAAGCCACGATAACAATGAACAGATTGCCACTGGTAAGAGTTGGCAAGGCGTATGGGTGAATCTTGGCGTAAAAGTTGGCATATCAGCGTTCGAGAAACTTCATATTAATGTGTTAGGGAACATTTTTCCCGCCAAACCGGAGACCCGGGGTGACCTGGCGTAGCGTAATGATCTCCCGCCCCGCCATCTTGCGGCGGGAGAAATTCGCCCTGCTGATCGAGCAGGAGCAAACCGCGCGCGTGCCTTTCGAGGACATCGCGGTCATCGTCCTCAACCACCGCGAAATCACGCTGACGCATCCCGTCCTTTCGGCATGCGGGGAATACGGCATCGGGCTGTTTTCCACCGGACCCAACCACCATCCAAACGGCGTGTTCATGCCGTTTCTGCCGCACAGCCGGGGCACGCGCATGCTGCGCTTGCAGCTCGATCTCGGCCGCCCGGCGGCCAAACGCGCCTGGCAGGCCATCATCCAGGCCAAGATCGGCAATCAGGCAACGTGCCTCGAACTGACGGACAACGCCGGCGCGGAAAGACTGGAATCCCTCGCCCGGCGGGTGCGCTCCGGCGACCCGGACAATCTGGAATCCCAGGCCAGCGGGGTGTATTTCCGCGCGCTGTTCGGCAACAGTTTCCATCGCGGCCAGCCGCTCTGGATCAACGCGGCGCTGGATTACGGTTACACGGTATTTCGCGCCGCCATTGCGCGGGGGCTGGTAGCGCACGGCTTTCTGCCCGCGCTGGGTCTGTTCCACGCCAGCGAGCAAAACGCCTTCAATCTGGCGGACGACCTGATCGAACCCTTCCGCCCACTGGTGGATTTGCATGTATTCAAGCACCGCACCGGCCACGACTTGGACGAACTCCAGCCCGCCGACAAGGCCGCACTGGTCGGTTTGCTGAACGTGGATATGGCCATGCCGCGCGGCACCATGTCCGCGCTGTCTTCGATTGAACAGGCCGTTGAATCGCTCGCGCGAATTTACGAAGGCGGCAACGCGGGATTACTGGAACTGCCGCAACTCATCGGGCTGGCAGCACACCAGTATGAGTGTTGAGACGAGGCGTTTCATGCGGATGCTGGTGTTCTTCGACCTGCCCGTCGTTACCAAGGCCGAGCGCCGCGCCTACACCGTGTTCCGCCGTTTCCTGCTCAACGATGGCTACGACATGATCCAGTTTTCCGTCTATGGCCGCATCCTCAATGGTGCCGACGCGGAAACCAAGCACATGAAACGGCTGGTGGACAATCTGCCGTCCGCCGGTTCGGTGCGCGTGTTGACCGTGACCGAGAAGCAGTTCGCCAGCATGAAACTCCTGGTAGGCCTGCCGCTGTTTCAGGAAAAAACCGTCAACGCCCAGCAGATTCTGCTGTTCTGAAAGCGAAAAAGAAAGCCGCGATCCCGCTCTAAGACAAGCCTAGAGCGGGATTGCGGCTTGGGTATTGTAGCTTTCCGGGGTGAGAGAGGGAGCTACAACGAAGTCGCCGGCCAGTTCCGTCTTGAGTTCATTGTAGCTTTCCGGGGTGAGAGAGGGAGCTACAACAAGCGGAGCTTGATCCCCTCGAACTTGAACATTGTAGCTTTCCGGGGTGAGAGAGGGAGCTACAACCTCCCGAGTTCAGGCCCGAACGTGTCCTGGATTGTAGCTTTCCGGGGTGAGAGAGGGAGCTACAACCTTGACGACACAAAGGGCGACCAAACAGCGATTGTAGCTTTCCGGGGTGAGAGAGGGAGCTACAACATAAAGGGTTTCATCATGTCTACACGTCGCATTGTAGCTTTCCGGGGTGAGAGAGGGAGCTACAACCCGCTGCCGGTCTTGGCCTCTTCAAGCCCCATTGTAGCTTTCCGGGGTGAGAGAGGGAGCTACAACCGGATTCATGTTCTCCCCGATTGCCGCCTTATTGTAGCTTTCCGGGGTGAGAGAGGGAGCTACAACGGGTGATCTTGTCATCGGCGCTGGCGTCGCATTGTAGCTTTCCGGGGTGAGAGAGGGAGCTACAACCTGATCCGCACCAGCCTGTCGAACGTGATCATTGTAGCTTTCCGGGGTGAGAGAGGGAGCTACAACCCTGAGCCGCGCAACTGCTGGGTGAATCATATTGTAGCTTTCCGGGGTGAGAGAGGGAGCTACAACAAAACAGGAACGCACGGCATGAATCAACAGATTGTAGCTTTCCGGGGTGAGAGAGGGAGCTACAACCTTGCCACGACAGCCGAAGCGCAGGCTGGCATTGTAGCTTTCCGGGGTGAGAGAGGGAGCTACAACAATCCGGACGGGGCAAACCACTGCCCCATCCGGATTGTTGCGCCCCTTGCGGGGCGGCCGGCAAGGCGGCGGCTATAATCGCGCCCCATGCGTGTCGCCGACTTCGATTTCGACCTCCCTCCCGAGCTTATTGCCCAGTTCCCCGCTGCCGAGCGCGCTGCGAGCCGGCTGCTGCACGTCGACGCCGGCGGCGGCCTGCACGACCGCATGTTCCGCGACCTGCCGGCGCTGCTGCGGCCGGACGATCTCCTGGTGATGAACGATACGCGCGTGATCAAGGCGCGGCTGTTCGGCACCAAGGATTCCGGCGGCAGGGTGGAACTGCTGGTCGAGCGGGTGACGAACGAGTTCGAGGCACTCGCGTTCATCCGCGCGAGCCACGCGCCCCGGCCGGGTTCGACGATCCGCCTCGACGCCGACGTCACGCTCGACGTGCTCGCGCGCGAGAACGATCTGACGCTGCTGCGCTTTCCCGCGCCGGTGCTCGGGGTGCTCGACCGCTGCGGCCGGCTGCCGCTGCCGCCCTACATCGTGCACGCGCCCACCGAGGAGGATGAAACGCGCTATCAGACCGTGTACGCGAGCGAACCGGGCGCGGTGGCGGCGCCGACTGCGGGCCTGCATTTCGACGAAGCCATGCTCGCCACGCTCGCCGCGCAGGGCATCCGCAGCGCGCGCGTGACGCTGCACGTCGGCGCCGGCACCTTCCAGCCGGTGCGCGTCGAGAATATTGCCGATCACACCATGCACAGCGAGCGCTACACGCTCCCGCAGGCGACGGTCGCCGCGATCGTCGAGACACGCGCCCGCGGGGGGCGCGTCGTCGCGGTCGGCACCACCAGCCTGCGCGCGCTGGAAGCCGCGGCAGGCACCGGCGAGCTGCGTGCCGGCTCGGACGAAACCGATATTTTCATCACGCCGGGCTATGCATTCCGTGTGGTCGACGCGCTCATCACCAATTTCCACCTGCCGAAATCCACGCTGCTAATGCTGGTCTCGGCGTTTTCCGGCGTCGAGACCATCCGCGCCGCCTACGCGCACGCGGTGAAGGCGCGCTACCGTTTTTTCAGCTACGGCGACGCGATGTTCCTGGAAGGCGCCATGCGGGAGCGCCCGCAATGAAATTCGACGTCCTCGCCACCGACGGCGGCGCGCGCCGCGGCCGGCTGCATCTCGCGCACGGCACGGTGGAGACGCCCGCCTTCATGCCGGTCGGCACCTACGGCACGGTCAAGGCGATGTCGCCGGCGGAACTCGCCGATATCGGCTTCGAGATGCTGCTATCCAACACTTTCCACCTATGGCTGCGGCCGGGGCTGGAAGTGATCGAGAAATTCGGCGGGCTGCACCGCTTCATGGGCTGGGACAAGCCCATCCTGACGGATTCCGGCGGCTTCCAGGTGTTCAGCCTCGGCAAGCTCAGGAAGATCACCGAGGACGGCGTGAAGTTCGCCTCGCCGGTCAACGGCGACCGGTTGTTCCTGACGCCGGAAATCTCGATGCAGATCCAGCGCACGCTGAATTCCGACATCGTGATGATCTTCGACGAGTGCACGCCCTACCCCGCCACCGAACAGGAAGCCGCCGACTCGATGCGCCTCTCGCTGCGCTGGGCCGAGCGCTCGAAGGCGGCGCACGCCGGCAACCCCAACGCGCTGTATGGCATCGTGCAGGGCGGCATGTACGAGGCGCTGCGCGACGAATCGGCGCGCGCGCTGATCGGCCTCGACTTCGACGGCTACGCCATCGGCGGCCTTTCCGTGGGCGAGCCGAAGGCCGACATGCAGCGCATCCTCGCCCACACCGCACCGCAGCTGCCCGCCGACAGGCCCCGCTACCTGATGGGGGTCGGCACGCCGTCTGATCTGGTGGCGGCGGTGGCCCAGGGTGTCGACCAGTTCGACTGCGTGCTGCCGACGCGCAACGCGCGCCACGGCATCCTCTTTACCCGGCGTGGCGAGATGCGCATCAAGAACGCGCGCTGGAAGCTCGACACCGCGCCCGTCGACCCGGAATGCGACTGCCACACCTGCACGCATTTCTCGCGCGCCTACCTGCACCACCTGATCCGCGCCAACGAGATCCTGGGCGCGCGGCTGGCGACGCTCCACAACCTCCACACCTACCACCGCCTCATGGCCGACATGCGCGCCGCGATCGAGGCCGGGCGCTTTGCCGACTTCACCGCCGGCTTCCATGAACTGCAATCGCGCGGATGGTAGAATCCTGAGGATTTTACGTAGCCACTCGATTCTGGAGCCTCTTACATGATCTCGCTCGCCCACGCGCAGACCGCCGCCCCCGCCGCCCCCGGTTTCACCGACTTCCTCCCGCTCATCATCATTTTCATCCTGTTCTGGTTCATGCTCATCCGCCCGCAGATGAAGCGCGCCAAGGAACAGCGCAAGATGCTGTCCGAACTCGCCAAGGGCGACGAGGTCGTCACCGCCAGCGGCCAGGTCGGCAAGGTCGTCAAGATCGGTGAGCAGTACGTGTCGCTGGAAATCGCCGACGGCGTGGTCACCCACGTGCAGAAGCAGTCGATCCAGACGCTGCTGCCCAAGGGAACGATCAAGGGCCTTTAATCCAGGGATTGGCATCCAGGGTCGGGCGTCAGGGGCATGCGTTCCCCCCTGCCCTCAGATCAACCAATGCCTCCCATACCCTCGCCCCCAACTCCTAGCCCCTAAAACATGAACCGCTTCCCGCTCTGGAAATACCTTCTCATCGGTTTCACGCTGGTGGTGGCCTTTCTCTACACGCTGCCCAATTTCTTCGGCGAAATGCCGGCGGTGCAGGTGTCGCCGCTGCGCACCACCGAGAAAGCCGACACGGCGCTGCTGGAAAAGATCGAAACCCAGCTGAAGACAGCCGGCATCGCTCCCAGCGGCATCGAGCTGGCGGGCAACAGCGTCAAGGTGCGCTTAGCCAGCACCGACGTGCAGATCCGGGCGAAGGACGTCCTGCAGAACGGACTGGGGGATAACTATTCGGTGGCGCTGAACCTCGTGTCGGCGTCGCCGGCCTGGCTCACTTCGATCAATGCGCTGCCGATGTATCTCGGCCTCGACCTGCGGGGGGGCGTCCACTTCCTGCTCGAGGTCGACATGAAGGCGGCGCTGGAGAAGGCGGCGGTGCGCTACCAGAACGAATTCCGCACCGAATTGCGCAACGCCAAGATCCGCTACGGCCGCATCGCGCGCGAGGGCAATGCCGTCACCGTGCATTTCGCCACCCGCGACCAGCGCGACGCCGCGCTCGACAAGCTGGGCGCGCTTTATCCGGATCTCGCCTTCACGCCCGAAGACCAGGCCGAAGGTTTCACCCTCCGCGCCCGCATGAAGCCGGAAGCGGAAAAACGGGTGCAGGACTTCGCCCTCCAGCAGAACATCACCACGCTGCGCAACCGGGTCAACGAGCTCGGCGTCGCCGAGCCGGTGATCCAGCAGCAGGGCGCCAGCCGCGTGGTCGTGCAGCTGCCCGGCGTGCAGGACACCGCCAAGGCGAAGGACATTCTCGGCCGCACTGCCACCCTGGAAATCCGCCTGGTCGACGAACTCGCCGACCCCGTACTGATCGCGCAGGGCCAGGTACCCTTCGGCGCCGAGGTCGTGCCGAGCCGCGAAGGCACGCCGATCGCGGTGAAGAAAGAGGTGATCCTGACCGGCGATTCGATCACCGACGCCGCCCCCGGCTTCGACAACCAGAGCGGTCAGCCCGCGGTGCACATCAGCCTCGACGGCAAGGGCGCGCGCATCTTCAAGGACGTGACGCGCGAGAACGTGAACAAGCGCATGGCCATCCTGCTGATCGAGAAGGGCCGCGCCGAGGCGATCACCGCGCCGGTGATCCGCGAGGAAATCGGCGGCGGCCGGGTGCAGATCACCGGCATGGAAAGCGCGCAGGAAGCCTCCGACGTGGCGCTGCTGCTGCGCGCCGGCGCGCTCGCCGCGCCGATGCAGATCGTCGAGGAACGCACCGTCGGCCCCAGCATGGGCGCGGAGAACATCGCCAAGGGCTTTCATTCCAATATCTGGGGCTTCATCGCGGTCGTCACCTTCATGACGCTCTACTACCGGGTATTCGGCCTGTTTTCCTCCCTTGCGCTGGCCATCAACGGCTTTTACCTGATTGCGCTTCTGTCCATGCTGCAGGCGACGCTGACCCTGCCCGGCATGGCGGCGATCGCGCTCACGCTCGGCATGGCCATCGACGCCAACGTGCTCATCAACGAGCGCATCCGGGAAGAACTGCGCAACGGCGCCACGCCGCAGGCGGCGATCGCCGCCGGCTACGAGCGCGCCTGGGGCACGATTCTCGACGCCAACGTCACCACGCTGATCGCCGGCATTTCCCTGTTCTGGCTCGGCTCCGGGCCGGTGCGCGGCTTCGCCGTCGTGCTCTGCCTCGGCATCCTCACGTCGATGTTCAGCGCCGTCACGGTCTCGCGCGCGATGGTCAACATCACCTACGGCCGCCAGCCGCGCCTGGCGAAAATCTCGATTTAAGGGCCGGCCATGTTCGAACTGTTCCCCTTCAAGAAAACCATCCCCTTCATGAGCTGGGGCAAGGCGACCACCGCCATTTCCCTGCTCACCTTCCTGTTCGCGGTGTGGGCCCTGTGGGACCGCGGCCTCAACCTCGGCGTCGATTTCACCGGCGGCACCGTCATCGAAGTGGCCTACGATGCGCCGGCCGACCTGACCGCGGTGCGCGCCGCGCTGGAGAAAACCGGCCTGCCCGAAATCTCGGTGCAGAACTTCGGCACCAGCCGCGACGTCCTGATCCGCCTGCCCAACAAGGGCGAGGCCAGCACCGCCGAGACCAGCAACCGGGTGATGGAAGCGCTCCAGGCCGCCCACGCCGGTGTCGAACTCAAGCGCGTCGACTTCGTTGGCCCGCAGGTGGGCAAGGAGCTCTACGACAGCGGCGCGCTGGCGCTGCTGGTCGTCAGCATCGGCATCATGCTCTACCTGGCAATTCGTTTCGAATGGCGCTTCGCCGTGGCCGGCATGCTCGCCAACCTGCACGACATCGTCATCATTCTCGGCGTGTTCGCTTTCTTCCAGTGGGAATTCACGCTCACCGTGCTGGCCGGCGTACTGGCGATCCTGGGCTATTCGGTCAACGAGTCGGTCGTCATCTTCGACCGCATCCGCGAAAACATCCGCAAGATGCGCGGCGCGACCATCCCGCACATCATCGACGATGCCATCACCCGCACCATGAGCCGCACCATCATCACCCACGGCTCGACCCAGATCATGGTGCTCTCGATGCTGTTCTTCGGCGGCGAGGCGCTGCACTACTTCGCGATGGCGCTCACCATCGGCATCCTGTTCGGCATCTATTCGTCGACGCTGGTCGCCAGTCCCCTGCTGCTGATGTTCGGCGTCAAGCGCGAACACTTCATCAAGCCGGTGGAGAAGAAGGAAGAGGCGGTGGTCTAGGATACGGCAAGCAGGATTCAGGGGCGCGAAATGAGCGGCCGCAGGCCGCAAAATCCAACAAGCCCCTGACCTCCAGCCTTCAGTCACCCGCCTACAGCCCCTATGCTCCACGACCTCGTCCAGACCATCGTCGCCACCGTTGGCGCCTGGGGCTATTGGGGGATATTCCTGATGATGGCGCTGGAATCGAGCTTCTTCCCCTTTCCCAGCGAAGTGGTGATGATTCCCGCCGGCTATCTCGCCTACAAGGGCGAGATGAACCTCTGGCTGGCCATCCTGGCGGGCATCGGCGGCAGCCTGGCAGGCGCGCTGTTCAATTACTGGCTGGCCCTGAAGCTCGGGCGGCCGTTCCTGCTGCGCTACGGAAAATACGTGCTGTTCAAGGAGCACTCGCTGCAGCGCATGGAAGACTTCTTCGCGCGCCACGGCCACATCTCCACCTTCACTGGCCGCCTGATCCCCGCGGTGCGGCAGTACATCTCGCTGCCCGCGGGACTGGCGCGCATGAACCTTGGCGTGTTCAGCTTCTACACCAGCCTCGGCGCCGGCATCTGGGTGACGATCCTCGCCGTGCTCGGCTACACCATCGGCCACAACGAAGCGGCCCTGCGCGAGAATCTGCATCTCATCACGCTCGTCACGCTGGGCGTGGTGGTGGTGATCGTCCTGCTCTACGTGCGCATCAAGCTGAAGAAGAAAATCATTCGCTGAACCGCGCCTTCACGGCCGGCCCGTCACGACTTGCGCGTGGCGATCAGGCTGGCGGCGACGCTGCCGCCGATCAGCAC
This sequence comes from Thiobacillus sp., assembly GCA_046292745.1. GTDB lineage: Bacteria > Pseudomonadota > Gammaproteobacteria > Burkholderiales > Thiobacillaceae > Thiobacillus. Next base: position 155,995 of record JBKBQH010000001.1, read on the forward strand.
CACGATGACCACCAGCGACGCCGCCACCGGCAGATGAACCCAGGGCGCGATCAGCATCTTGGTGCCGATGAAGGTGAGCACCATGGCGAGGCCGTATTTCAGCAGGTGGAACCGGTCCGCCACGTCGGCGAGCAGGAAGTACAGCGCGCGCAGCCCCAGGATGGCGAAGATGTTCGACGTGAAGACGATGAACGGGTCGGTGGTGATGGCGAAAATGGCCGGAATGGAATCCACGGCGAACACCACGTCGGACACCTCGATCAGGATCAGCACCAGGAACAGCGGCGTGAAATAGCGCACGCCGTCCTTCACCACGGTGAACTTCTCGCCGTGACAACCCTCGCTGATTCGCAGATGCCGGCGCGCGAACCTGAGTACGGGATTTTTTTCCAGGTCCGGCTCCTTCTCCGCCATGACCAGCATGCGCAGGCCGGTCACGACCAGAAACGCGCCGAAAATGTAAAGCACCCAGCTGAATTCCCGCACCGCCCAGGCGCCGGCCAGGATCATGACGGCGCGCAGGACGATGGCGCCGAGCACGCCGTAGATCAGCACGCGGCGCTGGTATTCGGGCGCGACGTGAAACGAGGTGAAGATGAGCAGGAAGACGAATACGTTGTCGACCGACAGCGACTTTTCGATCAGGTAGCCGGTCAGGAACTCCAGCGCCTTCTGGTCGGCAAGTTCAGGGCCGACCGTGTCCTTCAGATGCCACCACAGGCCGGCGTTGAACAGCAGCGCGAGGCTGATCCAGATGCCCGACCATGTCGCCGCTTCCTTGACGCCGACCTTGTGCGCCTTGCGTCCGCCGAACACGAACAGATCGAGCGCCAGCATGCCCAGCACGAAGGCAATGAATGCGCCCCACATCCAGGGCTCGCCGATGGAAAGTGCGTCAGGGGTACCGGGAGCCTGCATGGGCGTGTCTCATCGCTGTCGGAAATTGCGGGAAATGCCGCCCCCCGGAAGGGGGGATCGTTCGGCTGCCGGCGGGCAGCTTACACAATTCGGCTGCCGGCGGGCAGCTTACACAAAATGCCGCGGCGGCGCCTGGCGCGCGGCTTCCACCATCAGTCGCTTCATCTCCGCCACCGCTTCTTTCCAGCCGACGAACAGCGCCTGCGCGACGATGGCGTGGCCGATGTTGAGCTCGAAAATCCCGGGCAGCGCGGCGATGGGCTGGACGTTGTGGTAGGTGAGGCCGTGGCCGGCGTTGACGGTGAATCCGAGGCTGCGGGCGTAGGCGACGGCGGCGCGGATGCGCTCGAACTCGAGTGCGCGGGCCGCGTCGGTTTCGGCGTCGGCGTAGGCGCCGGTGTGGATTTCGACCACCGGCGCGCCGGCGGCGAGCGCGGCGTCGATCTGGGAAAAATCGGGGTCGATGAAGAGCGAGACGCGGATGCGGGCCGCGGCGAGACGCGTGCAGGCGTCGGCCAGCTTCGGCAACTGGCCTTTCACATCGAGCCCGCCTTCGGTGGTGAGTTCCTCGCGCTTCTCGGGCACCAGGCAGACATCCTGCGGCCGGGTGGCGACGGCGATGCCGAGCATCTCGTCGGTCACGGCCATCTCCAGGTTCATCTTGGTTTTGAGGCACTGGCGCAGGATGGCGACGTCGGCGTCCTGGATGTGGCGGCGGTCCTCGCGCAGGTGCAGGGTGATCGAGTCGGCGCCGGCGGTCTCGGCCAGGAGCGCTGCCTCGACCGGGCTGGGGTAACGGGTTTTTCTGGCCTGCCTGAGGGTGGCGATGTGGTCGATGTTGACGCCGAGGTGGATGCTCATGTCGAAAGGTCGGTCAGTTCGCGCAGCAGCTGGCGAGTATAAAGCGGCTTGGCGCCGAGGGTGTGGTTGATGAGGCTGCGCATCAGCGCTTTCGCTTCGGCGAGCGTGACGGGGTCGTCGAAGCGGTCGGCGGCGAGGTCGAGCAGGGTGCGGCCCGAAACCGGGCAGCCGGGCTGGCTGGTCTCACGAACGGCGCCGCGCTCGGGCTGGAAGACGTAACGCAGGTGCGCCTCGATCGGCGCGCGGCTGCCGGCCTCGACGTCGAAGGTCGCGCCGTAGCCGATGTCGGCGAGCAGGTTCTTCTCGAAGCGCCGCAGGATGCGCTCGAAATCGCCGCGCCCGGCGGCAAGCAGGGCGAGCGTTTCCGCGTAGCGCTCGTACAGGGTTTCGTGCGGGTCGCCACGCGCGAGCATGCGCAGCAGCAACTCGTTGAGGTAGAAACCACACATGAGGCCGCGTCCCTGCGGCGCAGCCAGCCCGCCCTGCCATTCGGCGGCGTGCAGGGTCTTGAGGTCGTGCTTGCCGAACCACGACAGCAGCAAGGGCGTGAAGGGCTGCATCAGCCCGCGCAGACTGGATGCCGGCCGGCGCGCGCCGCGCGCGATGAGCGCGACGCGACCGTGCGCACGGGTGAACACTTCCGCAACCACGCTGGTTTCCTTGAAGGGATAGGTGTGGAGGACGAAACCGGGTTCGTTGTTGATGCGGGCGTCAGTGGACATGCGTTACGCAAACACGGCGCTGACGGACCGGCCTCAATCCAGGCCCAGCGACTTCAGCATGCGCACGTCGTCGGCCCAGCCGCCCTTCACCTTGACCCAGACTTCCAGGTAGACCTTGCCGTCGAACGCGCGCTCCATGTCGAGGCGCGCCTGGGTGGAAATGGTCTTGAGCTTTTCGCCGCCACGGCCGATGACGATGGCCTTGTGGCTGTCGCGGTCGACCAGGATGGTCGCGAAGATGCGGCGCAGCCTGCCCTCTTCCTCGAACTTGTCGATGGTCACCGCCACCGCGTAGGGGATTTCCTCGCCGCACAGGCGGAAGACCTTTTCGCGGATGAGCTCGGCGGCAAGCTGGCGCTCGGTCTGGTCGGTGATGTCGTCCTCACCGAACAGCGGCGGGTTGTCGGGCAGGTGCGCCTTCAGCGTCTTCAGCAGTTCGTCGAGGTTGTGCGCGTTCTTCGCCGACACCGGCACGATCTCGGTGAAGGGGTGTGCCGCCGAGGCTTCCTTGAGCCAGGCCATGAACGCCGCCTTGTCCTTGGCATGGTCGATCTTGTTGACGACGAGGATGACCGGGCGGTCGGCGGGCAGCAGGTCGATCACCTGGCGGTCCTCGCGCGTCAGCCGGCCGGCCTCGACCAGCAGCATCACCACGTCGGTGTCGGCGATCGTCTCGCGCACGCGCTTGTTCATCGCGCGGTTCATGGCCGTGCTGTGGCGCGTCTGGAAACCGGGCGTGTCGACGAAGACGAACTGCGCGTCGTCCTCGGTGCGGATGCCCATGACACGGTGGCGGGTGGTCTGCGCCTTTTTCGAGGTGATGCTGATCTTCTGCCCGACGAGCTTGTTCAGCAGGGTGGACTTGCCGACGTTGGGGCGGCCGACGATGGCGACCAGGCCGCACTTGAATTCGCTCATTTCTGCAACGCCTCGCACGCCTGGCGTGCGGCCTCCTGCTCGGCGGCGCGCCGGCTCTTGCCGACGCCGCGCGTGGTGAGCGCCGGTTTCGTCAGCACGCAGTCGACGATGAAGCTCTGATCGTGCGCCTCGCCGCGGGTGTCGACCAGCTGGTATTCCGGCAGCGGCAGCCGGCGCCCCTGCAGGATTTCCTGCAACTGGGTCTTCGGATCCTTGCCCGAGGCCCTGGGGTCGATCTTCGCCACGAGGGGATCGAACAGGCGGCGCACCACGCCCTGCGCGGCGTCGAACCCCGCGTCGAGAAAGACCGCGCCGAACAGCGACTCGAGGGCGTCGGCGAGGATGGACGGGCGGCGAAAGCCGCCGCTCTTGAGTTCGCCCTCGCCCAGCCGCAGGCTCTCGCCCAGCCGCAACGCCACGGCAATCTCGGCGAGCGTCTCCTGCCGCACGAGATTGGCGCGCAGGCGCGACAGGCTGCCCTCGGGCAGTTCGGGGAAGGCGTCATAAAGCGCCCGGGCGACCGAGCAGTTGAGCACCGAGTCGCCGAGGAATTCGAGCCGCTCGTTGTTGACCGCGCCGTAGCTGCGGTGGGTGAGCGCCTGGGCCAGAAGCTCGGGCCGCGAGAAGGTATGGCCCAGTGCCTGCTGCAGACGCCGGGCCGGCAAGGAATTACTCAATCTGGGCGGCGCGACCGGGATCGGTACTCGCGCTGAAATCGGCGACGAGGCTGATATTGCCTATCAGCTTGGTGCGGTATTCGTAATCCACCGAAATGACGGGGGTGCCGCCACGTCGATTGATGACCAGCTGCTCCGGCTTCACCACGGTGACATAGTCGACGCTGGCCCGCTTCTCGAAGTCGCTGCGGATTTCGGCATTGGACTTGCTGGCCAGGCTGGCGTCCTGGCTCATGGTGTTGAGAATCTTCTTGATCGAGAAAAACTCGATGTAGGCCGGTACCAGTTTCATCGCCACCAGGGCGGCCGCGGCCAGCAGGATGGCCACGAACAGGAAACCGGTCATGGTCAGGCCGTGCTGGCGGGCTCTCGGAACGTGCGTGCGCTGCATGGTGTCTCCTTTTATCGAATGGTGGTGCCGATGCGGCTCAGATCGTCGAAGTTCATCCAGATGAAGAAGGCGCGGCCGACGATGTTCTCGTCCGGCACGAATCCCCAGTAGCGGCTGTCGTTGCTGGCGTCGCGGTTGTCGCCCATCATGAAATAGTGGCCAGCGGGAACCTTGCAGGCGAAGCCTTCGCCATCGGCATTGTAGGAACAGTTTTCGCGATAGGGGAAGTCCGCCACCTGATGCGGCACCACGGAGGGTCGCTCGGGCTCGACCATCATGGTGTGGGCCGTCGCGCCCAGACGCTCCTCGTATACGGTGGCGCTCACGTAGTTGAGGCCATTGCCGACATAAGTGTAGGTGCCGGTCTCTTTCGTTTCGACCGGCACGCCGTTGATGGTGAGCTTCTTGTTGCGGTATTCGACGACATCCCCCGGCACGCCGACGACGCGCTTGATGTAGTCGAGCCCGGGATCGGCGGGAAAGCGGAACACCATGACGTCGCCGCGCTGCGGATCATTGAGCGGCACGATCTTCTTGTTGATCACCGGCAGGCGGATACCGTAGGTGAACTTGTTGACGAGGATGAAATCGCCGACCAGCAGCGTGGGCATCATCGATCCGGAAGGAATCTTGAACGGCTCGACCAGGAAGGAACGCAGCGCGAACACGATCAGAATGACCGGGAAGAAGCTCTTGGCGTATTCGACCAGCAGCGGCTCGGCCGCGTCCGGCGCGCGGCGGCGCTTGAGCAGCAGCGCGTCGACCAGCCAGATGCCGCCGGTGACGACCAGCGCAATGAACAGGATGATGGCGAAGTTCATGGGCGATTATTTGTCCGAGACTTGCAGGATGGCGAGGAAGGCCTCCTGCGGGATTTCGACGTTGCCGACCTGCTTCATGCGGCGCTTGCCGGCCTTCTGCTTTTCCAGCAGTTTTTTCTTGCGGGTGATGTCGCCGCCGTAGCACTTGGCGAGCACGTTCTTCCTCAGCGCCTTGACGTTCTCGCGCGCGATGATGTTGGCGCCGATCGCCGCCTGCACCGCCACGTCGAACATCTGGCGCGGGATCAACTCGCGCATCTTGGCGGCGAGCTCGCGCCCGCGGTACACGCTGGTCGCGCGGTGCACGATCAGCGAGAGCGCATCGACCTTCTCGCCGTTGACCAGGATGTCGAGCTTGACCAGATCGCCGGCGCGATATTCCTTGAACTCGTAGTCGAGCGAAGCGTAGCCGCGGCTGGTCGATTTGAGCTTGTCGAAGAAGTCCATCACGACTTCGTTCATCGGCAGGTCGTAGCGCAGCATGACCTGCTTGCCGTGGTACTGCATGTCGAGCTGCACGCCGCGCTTCTGGTTGCACAGGGTGATGACGTTGCCGACGAACTCCTCGGGTACGTAGATCGTCGCGGTGATGATGGGCTCGCGGATTTCCTCGATCTTGGAAGGCTCGGGCAGCTTGGACGGGTTCTCGACGCGGATGACCGAACCGTCTTTCAGCACGACCTCGTACACCACCGTCGGCGCGGTGGTGATGAGGTCCATGTCGTACTCGCGCTCGAGCCGTTCCTGCACGATGTCCATGTGCAGGAGGCCGAGGAAACCGCAACGGAAGCCGAAGCCCAGCGCCTGGCTCACTTCGGGTTCGAACTGCAGGGCCGCGTCGTTGAGCTGCAGCTTGGTCAGCGCATCCCGCAGCGCCTCGAAGTCGTGCGACTCGACCGGATAGAGACCGGCGAAGACCTGCGACTGCACCTTCTTGAAGCCGGGCAGCGGCTCGGCCGCGGGGTTGTCCACCAGCGTGATGGTATCGCCCACCTGCGCCGCCTTCAGCTCCTTGATGCCGGCGATGACGAAGCCGACCTCGCCCGCGGCCAGCTGCTCGCGATCGACCGACTTGGGCGTGAACACGCCGACGTGTTCGGTCAGGTACTGCGCGCCGGTCGCCATGAAACGGATCTTGTCCTTGGGGCGCAGCACGCCGTCGACCACGCGCACCAGCATGACGACGCCGACGTAGTTGTCGAACCAGGAATCGATGATCAGCGCCTTCAGCGGCGCGTCTTCCTTGCCGCGCGGCGGCGGCACCTGCCTGACCACCACCTCCAGGATCTCGGGGATGCCGATGCCGGTCTTGGCCGACGCGCGCACGGCGTCGGTGGCGTCGATGCCGACGATGTCCTCGATCTCCGCCGCGACACGGTCGGGGTCGGCGGCCGGCAGGTCGATCTTGTTCAACACGGGGATGACTTCGACGCCGAGATCGATCGCGGTGTAGCAGTTGGCCACGGTCTGCGCCTCGACGCCCTGCGAGGCGTCGACCACCAGAAGCGCCCCTTCGCACGCCGACAGCGAACGGCTCACCTCGTAGGAAAAGTCGACGTGGCCAGGGGTGTCGATCAGGTTGAGGCGATAGGTCTGGCCGTCCTGCGCCTTGTAGGCGAGCGAAGCGGTCTGCGCCTTGATGGTGATGCCGCGTTCCTTCTCCAGGTCCATCGAGTCGAGCACCTGCGCCTCCATCTCGCGCTCGGACAGCCCGCCACAGTACTGGATCAGGCGGTCGGCGAGCGTCGACTTGCCGTGGTCGATGTGGGCGATGATGGAGAAATTGCGGATAAGGTTCTGCGACACAACAAAACGGGCACGCTGCCGTGCCCGGTCGGGGATGCGATAAGACCTCGAATTTTAACGGATTTCAGGGGCTTGCGGCGAGCCGTTCGGCAAGCGCCGCCGGATCGGCGAAATGCCGGCAGATTTCCGTCTCGCCTTCGAACAGGAGAGGCACGTCCCAGCCGAAACGCGCCTTCAGCGCCGGCTCGGCGTCGACGTCGACCACCAGCAGGCGGTGGTCCGCCGCCTCGATCGCCGGCCGCAGCGCGTCAGCCATCTCGTCGCAGAGCGGACAGCCGGCGCGGCCGTAGAGGGTGAAGAGCCGCCCCACCCGATTCAATCGCCCGATATCTTCAGGGGCACGTAGAGCGAGCCTTCGCCGCGGCGCACCAGGATCGCCGCGCTCTTGCCCTTGGGTACCTCGGCGATCGCCTTGCGGAAGGCCTCGACCGTGGCCACCTTGCTGTTGTTCACCGCCAGGATGACGTCGCCCACGCGGATGCCGGCGCGTGCCGCGTCACCGGTGACCTCGACGACCAGGAGGCCATGATCGGTCTTGAGTTCGCGCCGCTGGTCGGGAGTCAGTTCGGACAAGGCGAGCCCCCCGCGCGAGAAGCTCTTTTCGCTGCGCCCCGCCACCTGCGGCTCGCCGGGCATCTCGCCCAATACGGCCGAGACGGTCTGGAGTTTGCCCTTGCGCCAGACCTGCAACACGACCCGGGTGCCTGGTCGCGTCATGCCGACCATGCGCGGCAGGTCGCCGGAATTTTCCACCGCGCGGCCGTCGATGGCGAGGATCACGTCGGAAGCCTGCAAGCCGGCCTTCATCGCCGGGCTGTCGTCCTGCACCTGGGAGACCAGCGCGCCGCGCGGCCGGTCGAGCCCGAAGGATTCGGCGAGATCCGCCGTCACCTCCTGGATCGCCACGCCCAGCCAGCCGCGCGCGACCTTGCCGTTCTTTTTCAGCTGCTCGGCCACTTCCATCGCGAGGTCGATCGGAATCGCGAACGACACGCCCTGGTAGCCGCCGCTGCGGCTGTAGATCTGCGAGTTGATGCCGACGACCTCGCCCTTCATGTTGAACAGCGGCCCGCCGGAATTGCCGGGGTTGATCGGCACGTCGGTCTGGATGAAGGGAACGTAGTTGTCCGACGGCAGCGCGCGCCCCTTGGCCGACACGATGCCGGCCGTGACGGAATTCTCGAAGCCGAAGGGCGAACCGATCGCCGCGACCGCCTCGCCGACGCGCAGCTTGGCCGGGTCGCCCAGCTTGACCGTCGGCAGGTTGCCGGCGGGGATCTTGATCACCGCCACGTCGGTGCGGCTGTCGGCGCCGACGACCTTGGCGACGAACTTGCGCTTGTCGATCAGCTTGACCTCGACCTCGTCGGCGTCGCGCACCACGTGCGCATTGGTCAGGATATAGCCGTCCGGGCTGACGATGAAGCCGGAGCCGGCGCCGCGCGCGGGAATCTCCTGCCGCGGCGCGCGGTTGCCCGGCATGCCGGGAAAGAAGCGACGGAAGAATTCCTGCATTTCCTCGTCCTCGGGAAGCGCGAACGGCAGCCCGTCGGCACTGCGCCGCACCAGCTTGGTGGTGCTGATGTTCACCACGGCGGGGCCATGGGCCTCGACCAGGTCGGCCACATCCACCACTTCCTTTGCCTGCGCCGGCGTCGACAAGGCGAACACCAGCGCAACCGCGGCCAGAGTCTCTCTCATCATGGCAGTCCTTTCTTGAGATGCACCAGGGTAGTGTCGTCCCGCCGCAGCACGCTCGGGCGCGCCGTGCGGCCGCCGCGGCCAAGCATCCAGCCAAGCGCGCCGCCCGCGAGCAGGCCGGCGAGCGCGGCGCCGTCACCGGGCCTGATCGCCTGCCCCAGCAGGGCGCCGGCCAGCATCAGCGCCAGCGGCAGGCCGTAGGCGCGCAGGGCGCCCGACAGCACGCTGCCGTCGGCGATGCCGACGACGACCCGGTCTCCCGGCGCGAGCGAAAGGTCGCAATCGACCCGGAACAGCCGTGGCTCGCGCTGAAACCATTCGGCGATGCGCCGCGACGCGCATCCCCGCCCGCCGCAGGTACCGCAGCCCGACGGCTCGACGGCCTGCACCCAGATGCCGTCCGGTGCGGTTTTGATGACTTCGACGGTTTGTTCCAGCATCGTTGCAGACCTATTTGCGCGCGACCGAGTTGCCGGTCACGATCAGCGCCACGTTCGGCACTTCGCCCATGATCGTGACGGTGTGGCCATCGACCTCGCGGGCATAGGCGCCGATGGCGCCCTCGGCCGACAGGCCGCGCAGGCGCGGCATCTCGGGATCGGCCGGCTCGATGAACAGGGACAACACGGCGAGGCCGTCGGAGTAGATGAGATGTGTGACCGGCGCTTTCTTCCCGGGCAGGGTGCGCACCGCCTGCTGCACCTGCACGTAGCCCGGCGGCGGCGTCACTTTCCAGGCGATATCGGCAGGGGCATCGAGGCTGGCCTGCTGGATGCGCTTGCCCGCCAGGTCGTTGTGGAACAGCCGGGCATCCGGCGCCTTGCCGATCTGGATTTCGGAAAACACGAACATCGACACCATCTCGCCCTGGCCATTGACGGTACGCACCTTGAGCGGCAGGCCGGTCTGCTTGTCGAGCCACAACTGGTAGGCATGGCGGTAGTCATCGCGGGGGGACAGCGTCACCACCTGACAGATGCGCCCGGCCACGCGCTCGATCCCGCCGAGCCGCGCCTCGTAGTGATTGAGCAGGCCGGCAGGCTGCGCCGGCAGCAGCGCGGGGAAAAAACGACGCGTCGTGTTGCGTTCGAGCCGCACGCTCCTGCCATCCTGCAGATGGCAGTAGACATCGCTGTTGATGCGCAGAAACTGGCGCGGCGCGCCGTCGACCACCTCGATCTTCTCCTGCTCACCCTTGGCATCGATGCGGTGCAGCACCCGCAGCACTTCGACGTGCTCGCCCTGATGGTAGACGTAGACGCCACTGTAGTTCTGCTGCTTGGCCGCGGCGACCGCGCGATTCAGCCAGTCGAGCGCCGTGTCGGCGCGCACCTCGGCCGCCATCAGCATCAGACCGGCAAGACCGGCGATCAGCCAGCCCTGCCGCCAACCCTGTACCTGCATTATCGGGGCTCCACCGTGACGGCGACGGCACGCTGGTAAGGCGAGGCCACGGCCATCGGCGCGAACTCCTGATGCGCCACCAGGTAGGGGGCGAGGTGGTTCATATCGGCGCCTGCGTCACGTCCCAGCGCGGCCGCCTGGATGCCGGGCGCCTGGGCCATCGCCGGCACGCCAGGCGACTCGTGCTGCCAGCCGCTGAGCGTGACCACGCCCCACACGGCGAGCGAGGCGAACGTGGCCGCCGCGATGCGCTGCGGCCACACGCTGCGGCGCGGCGCCAGGACGGTCGGCTCGTCGGCGAGCCGCGCCGAAAAACGCGACATGAAGTCATCCGCCACCGGCGTCACGCCGCGCATCAGGTCGCCGATCAGGTGATAGTCGGACCAGGTCTGGCGCAAGCCCGGATCGCGTTTCAGGGCCGCCAGGCAGTCGGCGGCTTCGGCCGCAGTGGCCTCGCCGTCGAGGGTGGCGGACAGGGTCTGCTGCGGATCCCAGGTGCCGGAAAGGAACGGAGCCTCGGTCTTGCGTCGTGCGATCATGCTTACCACCTCTTGTCCTGACTGGTGCCCAGCATCGGGCGTATTTTCTCCGCGATGGCCTCGCGCGCACGGAAGATCCGCGAACGCACGGTGCCGATCGGACACGCCATCATCTGCGCGATTTCCTCGTAGCTCATGCCTTCGATCTCGCGCAGCGTGATGGCGGTCCTCAATTCCTCGGGCAGCGCGTCGACTGCCTCGTTGACTGCTTTGGCGATCTGCTTGGTCTGGAGTTCCGCATCCGGCGTCGCGATGTCGCGCAACATGTCGCCGTCGTCGTAATTTTCCGCGTCCTCGGCCTGCACGTCGCTCGATACCGGCTGCCGCTTGTGCGCCACCAGGTAGTTCTTCGCCGTATTGACGGCGATCCGGTACAGCCAGGTATAGAACGCGCTCTCGCCACGAAAGCCCGGCAATGCCCGATAGGCCTTGATGAAGGCTTCCTGCGTAATGTCCTCGACCTCGGCGGCGTCGCGCACCATGCGCGACAAGAGGCGTCCGAGCTTGCGGTGATACTTGCTCACCAAGAGCTCGAACGCGCGCTTGTCGCCCTGCTGGGCACGCTCGACCAACACCTGATCCAGTTCGCGGTCCGACATTTCTCCCTGCTGCGTTATGTTTATGGTGAAGTATACGTGACCGCATCCTCCGCCAGATGAGAGTCGCCCCGGGGTGAAAAAGTTCAGCCGAAACATGTGATTCCGCCCGTGCCAAGCCTGCTATCATGCGCCGGAACCATGCACCGACACGACGTTCTCATCCTCGGCAGCGGCCTCGCCGCGCTGACCACCGCGCTCAGGCTCGCCGATCAGCGCCGCGTCGCCATTGTCACCAAGCGCCGCATGACCGACGGCGCCAGCGACTGGGCGCAGGGCGGCATCGCCGCCGCCGTCGACAGCGGCGACTCGGTCGACGCCCACGTGCGCGACACCCTGGTCGCCGGCGCCGGCTTGTGCGACGAGGCGGTGACCCGCCTGGTGGCGAGCCAGGCGCGCGACATGATCGCCTGGCTCGCCGCCAACGGCGTCGCCTTCACGCCCGACCCGCAGGTGCCCGGCGGCCTGCACCTGTCGCGCGAAGGGGGACATTCACGCCGCCGCGTCGTGCACGCCGCGGATGCCACCGGCCACGCCGTGCAGATGAGCCTCTTGGACCGCGTGCGCGCCCATCCCAACATCGAGACCTTCGAGCAGCACGTCGCCATCGACCTCATCAGCGGCAAGCGCGCCGGCGGCCAGGAGCGCCAGATCCACGGCGCCTACGCGCTGAACAAGGGCACCGGCGAGGTCGAGACCTTCGCTGCCGGCCACACCGTGCTCGCCACCGGCGGCGCCGGCAAGGTCTATCTCTACACGACCAATCCCGACACCTCGACCGGCGACGGCATCGCCATGGCCTGGCGCGCCGGCTGCCGCGTCGCCAACCTCGAATTCGTGCAGTTCCATCCGACCTGCCTCTACCACCCGCACGCCAAATCCTTCCTCATCAGCGAAGCGGTGCGCGGCGAAGGCGGCCGCCTGCTGCTGCCCGACGGCAGCCGCTTCATGCAGTATCACGACGAGCGCGCCGAACTCGCGCCACGCGACGTGGTGGCGCGGGCGATCGACTTCGAAATGAAAAAGCGCGGCATCGACTGTGTCTACCTCGACATCAGCCACAAACCCGCCGACTTCGTGAAGGAACATTTCCCGACCATCCACCGCCGCTGCCTCGAACTCGGCATCGACATCACGCGCCAGCCGATCCCGGTGGTGCCGGCCGCGCACTACACCTGCGGCGGCGTCGTCGTCGACATCAACGCGCGCACCGACCTGTGCAACCTGCACGCCGTCGGCGAAGTCACCTTCACCGGCCTGCACGGCGCCAACCGGTTGGCCTCCAACTCGCTGCTCGAATGCCTGGTGTTCGGCCACGCCGCCGCCGCCGACATCCTCGCCACGCCGCCGGCGCCGTCGCTCAGCCTGCCGGACTGGGACGCCTCGCGCGTCACCGATCCCGACGAGGAGGTGGTGATCTCGCACAACTGGGACGAGTTGCGCCGCTTCATGTGGGACTACGTCGGCATCGTGCGCACCAACAAGCGGCTGGCGCGCGCCACCCACCGCATCCGCCTGCTGCGTGCCGAGATCGACGAGTTCTACCGTAATTTCCGCGTCAGCAACGACCTCATCGAACTGCGCAACCTGGTGCAGAGCGCCGACCTCATCATCCGCTGCGCGCAACTGCGACAGGAAAGCCGCGGCCTGCATTTCAGCCGCGACTACCCCGAGACGCTGCCGATCGCCGGCAACACCGTGCTCAACCCGCGTCCGGGGACGCTGTGCCCGAGCGTGTGCGGGATGCCCAGCGAAGCGACACCCTGAGCCGGCGCAGCGCATCGGCATCCGCGCTGTCGGGCAGCAACGTGAGCGCATGCACCCGCCCGTCGGCCGCCCGGTAGCGCAGCACGATCAGCGTCGTCGACACGAAGCTGTCGTCGCACACCGAGAGGTCTTCCCACGCGTCCGCCCCGACGAACCGCTGCACGCGACCATCCGCGAGCACGCGCAGACGGTCAGGCCGCGACACCGCGCGCCAGCCCCGCCAGACCAGCACGGCCACCCCGGCCCCCAGCCCCAGCCGGGCCCAAAGCGGCAGCGCGGCCAGCCCCAGCGCCACCCACGCAAGCACCGTCATCCCCGCCAGCAACAGCCCCAGGCTGCGTGAGGGCTTGGATTCAAACTCGTGCATCCGCGTGTACACTTTCCCGTTTCATGGCAAGCCTTTCTGAGTGGACCGCAACGTGATCGAATCCTGGAAAACCTTCCTGCTCTCCCAAGGCGCAGTGATCGAAAACGGCACCGTGCAGCACTTTGGCGATCCTGCCGCCGAGCGCGGCGCCCTCCCCGGCACCGTTGTCGCCGACCTCTCGCAACTCGGGCTCATCGCCTTCCGGGGCGAGGATACCGTGAGCTTCCTGCAGGGCCAACTGACCAACGACGTGCGCGCCCTGCGAGCCGACACCGCCCAGTGGAACGGCCTGTGCAACCCCAAGGGGCGCCTGCTCGGCAATTTCCTGATGTGGCGGCAAGGCGACGACACCTGCCTGCAGCTCGCCGGCGACATCACGGCGAGCGTGCTGAAGCGCCTCTCGATGTTCATCCTGCGCGCCAGGGTGAAAGGGCGCGACGCCAGCGACGAAACCGTGCGCGTGGTGGTCGCCGGCCCGCAGGCCGCCGCCGCGGTGCAGGCCGCGATGGGCGCGCTGCCCGAGGCGCCGATGCGCACCGCGGCGGCGGCGAACGGCTGGATCGTGCGCGTCGGGGCCGACAAGTTCGTGCTGTCGATCGCCCCCGGCGAGGCAGCGACGGTGTGGCAGACGCTGCGCCAGTCGGCCACCCCGGTCGGCGCGCCGGTATGGGACTGGCTGCGCCTCACGGCCGGCATCCCGATGATCGTCGCCGCCACCCAGGAGCAGTTCGTGCCGCAGATGGTCAATTTCGAGGTGCTGGGCGGCGTGAGCTTCCAGAAGGGTTGCTATACCGGGCAGGAAATCGTCGCGCGCAGCCAGTACCTGGGCAAACTCAAGCGCCGCATGTTCCTCGCCCATGTCGACGCCGAGGCGGCGCCCGGCGACAATGTCTACAGCGTAGACCTCGAGGGCCAGGCGAGCGGCACCGTGGTCAACGCAGCAGCAGCGCCCGGCGGCGGCTACGATCTCCTGGTCGTCGCGCAGACAGACAGCGCCACCCACCAGACCCTGCATCTCCGGGCCCTCGACGGTCCCGCGCTCGCCCTGAAGCCGCTGCCCTACGCGCTGCCCGAACCAGGGTGAGACACGCCTACGTCTACTACCGGGTCGATGCCGCCCAGGGAGCCCACGCTGCCGCCCGGGTCGACGCGCTGTTGCGCGCGCTCGCGCCTTACTGCGGCACACCGCCGCGGCGCCTGGTGCGCTGCGACGACGACACGACGTGGATGGAGATCTACGAGGATATCGCCGACTGGCCGGCATTCGAAGCGGCGCTACGTGCCGCAGTGGCGCAAACCGGGCTGGCTGCGCTCGCCGACGGCGAGCGTCATCTGGAATGTTTCACCGCACCATGAAAAAGCCGGGGCTCCCGGCTTCATGATGCGCGCCGGCAACGGCTACTTGCGGATCATGATCCTCTCGACCCAGCCAGCGCCGTTCTGTCCCTCGACGTGCATGAAGGCGCCCTGGTCCTTGCCGGTATAGATCACTTCCTCGCCGCGAGCGATGGTGGCGACGACCTTCGAGGTCTTGTTCGGTTGCGCATATATCTTGAGACCGCCGATCTTGCCGGTCACCACGTCGCCCTCCTCGAACACCGCGCCGGCCTTGGTCGGCTGGCCTGAGGCGGCCTTGAGGTTGATGTCCTGGCGCGCCATCTGCGGGTTGTTGCGGATCGAGCGGACGATGTTGTTCCAGTTGTCGAGATAGCTCGCGGCGATGACCTTGCCTTCCGGCGTGCTGGTGTAGCCACCGAGCGCGCCTGCGGCACCGCCGCCGACCAGAAGACCACCGACGCTCCAGTCGGTCTTCTCGGCGTTGCCGGTCGCCGAGGCGATCTGCAGCGAGGTACGCGAATCGGACAGGATCATGGTCGTCTGCGCCGACTTGAACTTGAGGCCGGCGGCGACCAGGCCCGCGACCGCGCCGAACACACCGAAGCCGCCGAGCGCGCCGCCGACGCCGCCCGAATCCTTGCTGGAAAACACCGCGTCCGGCGTCAGCACGTAATCGGCCGTCACCATCTGGCCCTTGCCCATGTTGGAGCCGCGGCGCAGCTCGCCCGATTCGGCGAGCTGGCGTTCCTGCATCAGGTTCTGCATGGCGCGGCCGCGCTCGACCAGTACGAAGCAGTTGGACTGCTGAACCATCATGCGTATGAGACCGGTCGGCGACTGCAGGCCATACTGCAGCAAGTGGGAGATCACCGCGTCCTGCGGCTCGACCACGGCCAGCGTGCCGTACGGCTTGTCGCACTTTTCCAGTTCCTTGGCTTCGCCCTGGGCGCCGTCGGGACCGGCCGAGCCAGAAGCCTGCCCCTCCTCGGTCTTGCTGCCACCGAGCTTGAAGCCAAACAACTCGGCGTGGACAGGGGCGGTCGTCTGGGTCAGAAACAGGCCGACGACCAAGGCTTGGGCAAGGGTTTTCATGCGGGCTCCTCCTGTATTGTCCGGGAGATTATAGCCATTCCGGCAACCGCTGGCGCTTGGATTTCGATCTGCGGCCGCCTATAAAAAAGCATGCCTCATGCCAAGGAGACGATCATGCAAGACATCAACAAACTGGTAGCGCAGGAAAGCGCCGAACCCACGGCTCGTGGGCATCTGGGCGAACTGGAACCGTGGACTGAAAACCAGGCCATCGAGATGGCGCGCCAGGACGGCCTGGAACTGACCGACGACCATCTGGCGATCATCCGCTACCTGCGCGACTGCTACGCCGATCACGGCGGCACCATCAACGCGCGCCTGCTGATGCGTTCGCTGGAGGAGGAATTCGCCGGGCTGGGCGGGCACAAATTCCTGTACAACCTGTTCCCGCAGGGGCCGATCGCACAGGCCTCGCGCTACGCAGGATTGCCGATGCCGCCGGGCACGCTCGACCCGTCGTTCGGCACGACGCACTAGGTCAGTCGACCTCGACCACCGGCACCCGGGCGGCCAGCGCGCACAGCAGTTCATAGCTGTTGGTGCCGGCAGACGCCGCCACGGCGTCGACGGGAACATTCTCGCCCCACAGCTCGACCGGGCTGCCCAACGCTGCATCGGGGCATACACTCAGGTCGACGCACAACATGTCCATCGACACCCGTCCGAGCGTGCGGGTCTCCTTGCCCGCCACCTGCACGGGCGTGCCCGTCGGCGCGTGGCGCGGATAGCCGTCGGCGTAGCCGCACGCCACCACCCCCACCCGCATCGCGCGATCGGCGCGGAACAGCTGGCCGTAGCCGACGCCTTCGCCAGGCGCGAGGGTCTGTATCGCGATGATCTCGGATTGCAGCGTCATCGCCGCGCGCAGCCCCAGGTCGACCGCGCGCGTGTCGGCGAAGGGCGACGCACCGTAGAGCATGATCCCCGGCCGCACCCAGTCGCCCCGCGTCTGCGGATAGCGCAGCAGCGCCGGGGAATTGGCGCTCGTCCATGGCAGGCCGTAGCCCGCGAGTTCCCGCAGGAAGGGTTGCAGCTGCCAGTCGATGCCGGCCGGCTCGTCGGCCTGGGCAAAGTGCGTCATCAGCGTAATGCCGGCGACGCCCGGCAGGCTGCGCGCGCGCGCGATGACGGCCGCATGGTCGGCGAGCGGAAAACCGAGCCGATGCATGCCGGTATCGAACTTGAGAAAGATCCTGAGCGGCCGCGCTGGCGGCTGTTGCGCCAGCCAGTCGAGTTGCGCCGGCTGGTGCAGCACCGGCCACAGGTCGAGCTCGGCGCAGGTCGCCAGTTCGTCGGCGCCGAACAGGCCTTCCAGCATCAGGATGGGCTGTTCGACGCCCATCAAGCGCAGGTTGGCGGCTTCCTCGAGCGTCAGCACGGCAAAGCCATCGGCGGCCGCGAAGGCGCGCCGGGCGCGCGACAGGCCATGGCCGTAGGCGTTCGCCTTGACCACGGCGAATACGCGCGCAGCGCCGGCATGACGGCGCGCGACGCGCAGGTTGTGCGCCATCGCGCCGATGGAAATGCGCGCCCGGATCGGGCGCATCAGTAGGCGCCCGGCTGGGCCAGCGATTCGAAGCGCGTGTACTCACCCAGGAAGGCGAGCCGGACGGAACCGATGGGGCCGTTGCGCTGCTTGCCGATGATGATCTCCGCGGTGCCCTTGTCCTGGCTGTCGGGGTTGTAGACCTCGTCGCGGTAGATGAACAGGATGACGTCGGCGTCCTGCTCGATGGCGCCGGATTCACGCAGGTCGGACATCACCGGACGCTTGTTGGGGCGCTGTTCCAGCCCGCGGTTCAACTGCGACAACGCGATCACCGGCACGTGCAGCTCCTTTGCCAGCGCCTTCAGCGCACGCGAGATCTCGGAAATCTCGGTGGCGCGGTTCTCCCCCGTGCTCGACGCGGACATCAGCTGCAGGTAGTCGATGATGATGAGGCCGAGCTTGCCGCACTGGCGCATCAGGCGGCGCGCCCGCGCGCGCAGTTCGAGCACGTTGAGGCCGGGCGTCTCGTCGATGAACACCGGCGCCTCGTTGAGCTTGCCGAGCGCATAGGTCAGGCGCTGCCAGTCGTCCTCGCCGAGCTTGCCGGTGCGCAGGCGGTGCTGGTCGAGCTTGCCGACCGAACCGATCATCCGCATCACCAGCTGGGCACCGCCCATTTCCATCGAGAACACCGCGACCGGGAGCCCCGTGTCGAGCGCGACGTTCTCGCCGATGTTGATCGAGAACGCGGTCTTGCCCATCGACGGCCGGCCGGCAACGATGATGAGGTCGCCGGGCTGCAGGCCCGAGGTTTTCTGGTCGAGATCGTGGAAGCCGGTCGGCACGCCGGTGACGCCGGAATCGTTGTCGCGGTGATAGAGCTCGTCGATGCGCTCGACGACTTCCTTCAACAGCGGCTTGATTTCGGTGAAGCCAGCCTGCCCGCGGCTGCCCGACTCGGCGATTTCGAACACACGGGCCTCGGCCTCGTCGAGCAGCTGCTGCGCGCTCTTGCCCGCAGGCGCGTAGGCGCTGTCGGCGATGCCGGTGGCGACCTCGACCAGCCGGCGCATCACCGAGCGCTCGCGCACGATCTCGGCGTAGCGGCGGATATTGGCGGCCGACGGGGTATTGCTCGCCAGCGCGACGATGTAGGCCAGGCCGCCGACATTTTCCAGCTCGCCCAGCGACTGCAGCGCCTCGGCGACGGTCACCGCATCGGCCGGGCGGTTCTCCGCGATCTGGCGCACGATCGCGCGCAGGATCTGGCGATGGTCCTGGCGGTAGAAATCGGACTCCGACACGACGTCGCCAATGCGGTCCCACGCGCTGTTGTCGAGCAGCAGGCCGCCCAGCACCGCCTGCTCCGCCTCGAGCGAGTGCGGCGGCAGGCGCATCTGCGCCAGCTGGGGGTCGGTTTGGGCATTCAGCGGATGGATGGCTGCCATGGCAGGATTCTAGTCCCCGACACCGGGGCTCACCAAGGGATAAAGCTGGGGTCAGGATGTGGATAAGCCCGGTACAAACCGGTATATCGCTTCGCCCACGAAAAAGGGGAGCCGCGGCTCCCCTGGTCCGGGCGGCGAACGGGTTTACTGCTCGCCGGCCACCACGACGGTGATGTCGGCCGTCACGTCGGAGTGCAGCGACAGCGTCACGGGGTATTCGCCGATGGCCTTGAACGGGCCTTCCGGCAGGCGGATCTCGGCTTTCACCACCGCATGGCCAAGCGCCTTCAGCGCATCGGCGATGTCGGCGTTGGTGACCGAGCCGAACAGGCGGCCATCGACGCCCGCCTTCTGGCGAACCGTCACGCTGACGCCCGCGAGCCTGGCGGCGCGCGCCTGCGCGTCGGCCAGCTTCTCGGCGGCGAGGCGCTCGAGTTCGGCCTTCTGCGCGGCGAACGCCTCCATGTTGGCCTGCGTCGCACGGCGCGCCCGGCCGGTGGGGATGAGAAAGTTGCGGGCGTAGCCGTCCTTGACCTTCACCACGTCACCCAGGTTGCCGAGGTTGACGACCTTGTCCATCAGAATCACTTGCATGGTCGTCTCCTCAGTGCAGGTCGGTATACGGCATCAGCGCCAGGAAGCGCGCGCGCTTGATGGCGGTGGAGAGCTGGCGCTGGTAGTGCGCCTTGGTGCCGGTGATGCGGGCCGGGATGATGCGGCCGTTCTCGGCGATGAATTCCTTCAGCACCTCGACGTCCTTGTAATCCACTTCGACCACTTTCTCGGCGGTGAAGCGGCAGAACTTGCGGCGCTTGAAGAGCCCGCGATTGCCGCTGTCGCGGCGCTTGCCGGCGAACTTGCCGCCGGACTTACCACCCATGGGACGTGCCATGATTCATTCCTTTTCGATTCGATTCAGTAACAAAACCAGTTGCCGGCTGTTGACGCTGCGCCGGTTCAGCGCGCCTTCCAGTTTCACCTGCGTGCCCTGCGGCAGCCGGGCCAGTTGGGCGGCGAGCGTCCCGCTCGCCTGCACCGTCAACTCGCATTCCAGTTGCCGCGGCTGTCCGGCGATGTCCTGACTGCCGCGGTAATGGACCACCGCCTCCGCAATCGGCACGCCCGCCGGGCTGTAGCGCAAGGGGTCGACCTGGACGAGCGCGCCGCTGAGAACCAGCCGGTTCAATCAACGCAGGCTCAGGCGGCGGCCGCTTCGGCGGCAGCTTCCGGCTTGGCGCCTTCGAGCAGGTCGCGCGACTTCTCTTCCTTCATCATCGGCGAGGGCGTGGTCACCGCGTCGTCGCGCTTGATGGTGAGGTGGCGCAGCACGGCGTCGTTGAACTTGAAGCCGTGCTCGAGCTCTTCCAGGGTTTCCTGGTCGCACTCGATGTTCATCAGCACGTAGTGGGCCTTGTGGACCTTCTGGATCGGGTAGGCCATCTGGCGGCGGCCCCAGTCTTCCAGGCGGTGGATGTTGCCGCCGCGGCTGGTGATGTTGCCCTTGTAGCGCTCGATCATCGCGGGCACCTGCTCGCTCTGGTCGGGATGGACGATGAATACGATTTCGTAATGCCGCATTGTGTTCCTTTCGGTTGAGCCCCCCGCTGCGGTGCGGTGGAGCAAGGGTCTAGAATCAAAAACCATCCCCGCCTTGGCGGGGACTGCGCATCATACGCCTTTTTCCTGTCAAATCAAGACCAAAGCCCGTTTCCGTCGCTCAGGCCACACAGTCGACGTAGTAGCGCGCGCGGCCGTCGACGTTCTCCTCGACGAGGCCGTGCACGTCGGTCTCGAAACCGGGAAATTTCTCGTTGAATTCGCGGGTGAACTGCAGGTAGCGCACGATGGTGGCGTTGAAACGCTCGCCCGGGATGAGCAGCGGGATGCCGGGCGGATACGGCGTCACCAGCATTGCGGTGATGCGGCCCTCGAGCTTGTCGATCTCGACGCGCTCGATCTCTCGGTGCGCCATCTTGGCGAAGGCGTCGGCCGGTTTCATCGCCGGCGCCATTTCCGACAGGTACATCTCGGTCGTCAGGCGCGCGACGTCCTTGGCCTTGTAGATGGTGTGGATCTGGTCGCACAGGTCCTTGAGCCCGGTCTTCTCGTAGCGCGGGTGTTTCTCGACGAACTCCGGCAGCACGCGCCACAGCGGCTGGTTCTCGTCGTAGTCGGCCTTGAACTGCTGCAGTGCGGTCACCAGCGTGTTCCAGCGGCCCTTGGTGATGCCGATGGTGAACATGATGAAGAAGGAGTACAGGCCGGTCTTCTCGACAATGACGCCGTGCTCGGCGAGGTATTTGGTGACGATCGCCGCCGGGATGCCCCAGTCGGCGAACGAACCGTCCATGTCCAGGCCCGGCGTGATGACTGTCGCCTTGATCGGGTCGAGCAGGTTGAAGCCCGGGGCGAGGTTGCCGAATTCGTGCCAGCGCGCCCCCGCCTCGAGCATCCAGTCCTCGCGGTCGCCCACCCCTTCCTCGGCAAGCTTGTCCGGCCCCCACACCTTGAACCACCACGAGTCGCCGAATTCCGCGTCGACCTTGCGCATGGCGCGGCGGAAGTCGAGCGCTTCCTTGATCGATTCCTCGACCAGCGCGGTGCCGCCGGGCGGCTCCATCATCGCCGCGGCGACGTCGCATGACGCGATGATCGCGTATTGCGGCGAGGTCGAGGTGTGCATCAGGTAGGCCTCGTTGAAGCGGTGGAAATCGAGCTTGCGCGTCTCCGAGTCCTGCACCAGGATCTGCGAGGCCTGGGACAGCCCTGCCAGCAGCTTGTGCGTCGACTGCGTGGCAAACACCAGCGCATCCTTGGCGCGCGGGCGGTTGCGCCCGATCGCGTGCATGCCGCGATAGAAGTCATGGAAGGTCGCGTGCGGCAGCCAAGCCTCGTCGAAATGCAGCGTGTCGATATAGTCGCCCAGCAATTCCTTGATCATGTCGACGTTGTAGAGGATGCCGTCGTAGGTCGACTGGGTGATGGTGAGGATGCGCGGCTTGCGCTTCACGTCCCGGGCGAAGGGATGCGCGGCGATCTTCTTCTCGATGTTCTCGGGGCGGAATTCGTCGAGCGGAATCGGGCCGATGATGCCGTAGTGGTTGCGCGTGGGCGTCAGAAAAATCGGGATCGCGCCGCACATCATGATCGCGTGCAGGATCGACTTGTGGCAGTTGCGGTCGACGACGACGATGTCGCCCGGCGCGACGGTGGCGTGCCACACCATCTTGTTCGACGACGAGGTGCCGTTGGTGACGAAGAACAGGTGGTCGCAGTTGAAGATGCGCGCCGCGTTGCGCTCGGACGCCGCCACCGGGCCGGTGTGGTCGAGCAGCTGGCCGAGTTCGTCGACCGCGTTGCAGACGTCCGCGCGCAAGAGGTTCTCGCCAAAGAACTGGTGGAACATCTGGCCGATCGGCGACTTCAGGAAGGCGACGCCACCGGAGTGGCCGGGGCAGTGCCAGGAATACGAACCGTCCGCGGCATAGTGGGTGAGCGCGCGGAAGAACGGCGGCACCAGCGAATCGAGGTAGGCGCGTGCCTCGCGGGCGATGTAGCGCGCGAGGAATTCCGGCGTGTCCTCCAGCATGTGGATGAAGCCGTTCAGCTCGCGCAGGATGTCGTTCGGGATGTGGCGGGCGGTGCGCGTCTCGCCGTGCAGGAAGATCGGGATCTCGGCGTTGCGGAAACGCACCTCCTCGACGAAGGCGCGCAGCTTCTGCAGCGCCTTGGTGGTGTCCTCGTCGCTGCCGGCGAGTTCCTCGTCGTCGATCGACAGGATGAAGGCCGACGCACGCGCCTGCTGCTGGGCGAACGAGGTCAGGTCGCCGTAGTTGGTGACGCCCAGCACC
The DNA here is from genome assembly GCA_046292745.1 of Thiobacillus sp. GTDB lineage: Bacteria > Pseudomonadota > Gammaproteobacteria > Burkholderiales > Thiobacillaceae > Thiobacillus. Next base: position 178,701 of record JBKBQH010000001.1, read on the forward strand.
TCCATGCCTTCCTTCTCGATCGCTTCGGCGAGCGCGCGTATACCCAGTCCCGAGGCGTTCTCGGAGCGGAAATCTTCGTCGATGATGACAACGGGAAAGCGGAAGCGCATGGCCAGCTCCAGAGGGAAGCCGTGGGGAACGGGCGGATTAAAAGAAGCGGATTATACGAATCCCCCGTGTCCCGGGGATTAAATTTTCGGCAGGGTCACGCCGACCTGGCCCTGATACTTGCCGCCGCGGTCGCGGTAGGAGGTTTCGCACACCTCGTCGGACTCGAGGAAAAGCATCTGCGCGACGCCTTCGTTGGCGTAGATGCGCGCCGGCAACGGCGTGGTATTGGAGAACTCCAGCGTCACATGGCCTTCCCACTCGGGTTCCAGCGGCGTCACGTTGACGATGATGCCGCAGCGCGCGTAGGTGCTCTTGCCCAGGCAGATGGTCAGCACGTTGCGCGGGATGCGGAAATATTCGACCGTGCGCGCGAGCGCGAAGGAATTGGGCGGGATGATGCAGGAATCCCCCTTGACCTCGACGAAGGAATTGGGGTCGAAGGCCTTGGGGTCGACGATCGTGGTGTTGATGTCGGTAAAGAGCTTGAATTCGTTGGCGCAGCGCACGTCATAGCCGTAGCTCGACGTGCCGTACGACACGATGGATTTCCCGCCCGCCTGCTTGACCTGGCCCGGCTCGAAGGGCTCGATCATGCCATGCTCGGCCGCCATGCGGCGGATCCACCGGTCGGACTTGATGCTCATCAGGTGTTGGAAATGACGATGTTGGGGAACTTGGCGGAATGATCGACTGCGCTCTCGCCGATCTTGACAGCAACCCGGCGCGCGATCGTCTTGTAGATTTCGGCGATGCGGCCGTTGGGGTCGGCCACCACCGAGGGCTTGCCGGAGTCGGTGTCGTGGCGGATGCTGCCGTCGAGCGGCAGCGCACCGAGGAATTCGACGTTGTAGTCGCGGCACATGCGCTCGCCGCCGCCTTCGCCGAAGATGCGCTCCTCGTGGCCGCACTTCGAGCAGATGTGCAGGCTCATGTTCTCGACGACGCCGATGATGGGAATGCCGACCTTCTCGAACATTTTCAGGCCCTTGCGCGCGTCGATCAGCGCGATGTCCTGCGGCGTGGTGACGATCACCGCGCCGGTCACCGGCACGCGCTGCGCCAGCGTCAGCTGGATGTCGCCGGTGCCCGGCGGCAGGTCGACGACGAGGTAGTCGAGGTCCTTCCAGTTGGTATTGTTCAGGAGCTGTTCCAGCGCCTGCGTGACCATCGGGCCGCGCCACACCATCGGCGTTTCGACGTCGATCAAAAAGCCGATCGACATTGCCTGGATGCCGTGGCCGGTCAGGGGTTCGAGGTTCTTGCCGTCGGTGGACTCGGGCTTGTCGGTGATGCCGAGCATGGTCGGCTGCGAAGGCCCGTAGATGTCGGCGTCGAGCATGCCCACGCTGGCGCCTTCGGCGGCCAGCGCCAGTGCCAGGTTGACCGCGGTGGTCGACTTGCCGACACCGCCCTTGCCGGAGGCGACGGCGATGATGTTCTTCACGCCCGGGATCAGCTTGACGCCGCGCTGCACGCTGTGGGAGACGATCTTGAAGCTGACGTTGGCGGTCGCGCTGGTGACGCCGTCGATGCTTTTCAACTTGTCCTCGACCTGCTGCTTGATCGTCGCGAGCTGGCTCTGCGCCGGGTAGCCGAGCTGGATGTCGACCGAGACGGCGCCGCCGTCGATCTTGATGTTGCGGGCGGATTTGGTCGACACGTAATCCTTGCGGGTGTTGGGGTCGACCAGTTCTTTCAATGCGGTCTGCACCTGAAGTTCGGAAACGGCCATGGTTGCTCCAGCGGTTGATTGGCAATCGCCTATTTTAGCGAAATCTCCCGTCTTGGGTGTATCGGGAGTCAAGAAAAGGCGCGGGATTCCCTTGGTTTTTCAAGGGTTTTCAACTCCCGTTCCGTGGGCCACGCGGCCGGCCCTCAGCGTGGATCGACGTGATGCGCGACGAGCACGGCTTGCGGCACGCGCAGGCGGATCGCGGCGACGAGTTCGCTGATGGCGCCGGGCCGGGGCCGCAGGGACACCCAGAGCAGGTTGAGCCTGAGGTTGAGATCGGCGAACACGACATCCTGGTGCAGCGAGAGAATGGCGTAGAGTTCACGCGAGGTGCGCTCGATCTGCAGCGGAGGCTGATCCCGCAGCTGCGGGATCAGCATCATGAAATCGGCCAGCAGGCCGCCGTTGACATCGCGCGTGGGGGCGCGCCGCCACAAGGGCTCGCCGGGCAGGGCGCCGGCATTCGGCACGAGCGGGGCAGTTCGGCAGATCCGCATCGCACGCCCCGCGTCGCGTCGCTAGGATTTCAGCAAAAGGTCGCGCGGCGCATCCCGCCGATCGGGCGGCTGGCCGCCGCGCAGACGCGGTTGCCGCCTGTCCTTGTGCAGGTAACGCTCGAGTTCCTCCAGCGCCAGGCGGTAGACCTCGCGCTTGAAGTCGACCACGGCGTCCATCGGCACCCAGTACTCGTTCCAGCGCCAGGCGTCGAACTCCGGATGGTCGCTCGCGCGCAGCGAGACATCGGTGTCGCGCCCGGTCAGGCGCAGCAGGAACCAGATCTGCTTCTGGCCGCGATAGAACCCGCGGCTGTCGCGCCGCGTCCAGTGCGCAGGCACGTCATAACGCAGCCACTCGCGCGTGCGCCCGAGTATGCGCACATGATGGGGCCGCAGGCCCACTTCTTCTTCCAGTTCCCGGAACATGGCCTGTTCCGGCGTTTCCCCCGCGTTGATGCCGCCCTGGGGAAACTGCCAGGCGTGCTGATTGACGCGCTTGCCCCAGAACACCTGGTTGCGCGCATTGCACAGGATGATGCCTACGTTCGGGCGGTACCCTTCTCGGTCGATCATGGCCGCCACCATTCAAAGATTCGCTTGTCTGCATTCTTTCACAGACCACGGAAAATGCAAACCCGTCAGGTCAGGAAATGCGCGCTTAGCTGTTGTTTTGATTGGATTTTCACTGCGGCACCTTATTCCAGCAAGGGCGCGATGCCCGGCGCCCACTGGAAATCGCGCGCAAAGCCCCGGAAATCGAGGCCGTAGCGCTTGGACAAGTCGGCCAGTTGCGGCCGCGCCGCCTCCAGCCGTTCCGCGGCGCCCGGCTCGGTGAAGCCGAACACGATGACATTGGTCTTGCTCTGCACCGCGATCCAGCCGACCTGGCCGTCGAAGGCGCGGTTGAGGCGCGCGAAATACTCGGGAAAATCGGCGTCGCGCCCCCACAGGTTGACGACGAGCACCCCGCCGGGGCGCAATGCGCGCCGGCACGCGGCATAGAAGGTCTGCGTCGCCAGGGCGGCGACCTGATTCCCGGCGTCGAAGCCGTCGAGCAGGATGACATCGGCGGTGCCCGCATGCTGGCGCACGTAGAGCGCGCCATCGGCCTCGACGACCTGGAGCGTCGCATCGTCCGGCGGCAGTTCGAAATGGGTGCGCGCGGCGGCGATGACGCGCGGGTCGATCTCCACCGCGGTGACGCGCGTCTGCGGTCGCTGCCTGCGGATGAACTTGGCGAGCGAGCCGCCGCCCAGTCCGATCATCAGCACGTCCTGCGGCGTCGGGTTGAACATGAGAAAAGCCATCATCGCGCGGGTATAGGCGAGTTCCAGGTCCCACGGCCGCGAGATGCGCATGCGGCTCTGGATCGCCTGGCTGCCCAGATGCAGCGTGCGCACGCCGCGTTCCTCGGTGACTTCCAGACCGGCGTCTTCCGCGCGGCGTTTTCCAAACTTCAAGCGCATTGCAGTCCTGTTCGATGGCGAGGACGAAAGATTACCCGGCCGCACGCTAAAATGCGCGTTTTCGTCTTTCCTCCCGATCATGCGCGCCACCCGGTTTTTCATTTCGACCACCAAGGAAGCCCCGTCCGAAGCCGAGCTCGTCAGCCACAAGCTGATGCTGCGCGCCGGCCTCATCCGGCGCCTGGGCGCTGGCCTCTACACCTGGATGCCGCTGGGCCTGCGCGTGCTGCGCCGGGTCGAGGCCATCGTGCGCGAGGAAATGAACCGCGCCGGCGCGATCGAGCTTTTGATGCCGGCGGTGCAGCCGGCCGAGCTGTGGGAGGAAACCGGCCGCTGGGCGGTGTTCGGCCCGCAGATGCTGAAGATCAAGGACCGTCACCAGCGCGATTTCTGCTTCGGCCCCACGCACGAGGAAGTGATCACCGATATCGCGCGCCGCGAAATCAGGAGCTACCGCCAGCTGCCGGTCAACTTCTACCAGATCCAGATGAAGTTCCGCGACGAAATCCGGCCGCGCTTCGGCGTCATGCGCGCGCGCGAGTTCCTGATGAAGGACGCGTATTCCTTTCATGCCAGCCGCGACAGCCTCGCCGCCACCTACCAGACGATGTACGACGCCTACACCCGCGTGTTCAGCCGGCTCGGCCTCACCTTCCGGGCGGTGGCGGCCGACACCGGCGCCATCGGCGGCTCGGCATCCCACGAATTCCACGTTCTGGCCGATTCCGGCGAGGACCTGATCGCCTACTGCCCGGATTCCGATTACGCCGCCAACGTCGAGCTCGCCGAGGCGCTCGCGCCGGCGACGCCGCGCGCCGCGCCGCAGGAAGCGCTGCGCGAGGTCGACACGCCGAAGCAGACGACATGCGAGGACGTCGCCGCCCTGCTGGGCATCCCGCTCCAGCGCACCGTCAAGCTCGTCGCCGTGATGGCGGACGACAAGATGGTCGCGCTGCTCCTGCGCGGCGACCACCAGCTCAACGAAGTGAAGCTCGGCAAGCTTCCCGGCATGGCCGACTTCCGCCTCGCGAACGAAGCCGAGATACGCGAAGCCTTCGCCTGCCCGCCCGGCTTTCTCGGGCCGGTCGGCATCGACCGCGCCAGGATCCGCGTCATCGCCGACCGCAGCGTCGCCGTGATGAGCGACTTCGTGTGCGGCGCCAACAAGCCGAAAACCCACCTCGCCGGGGTCAATTTCGGCCGCGACCTGCAGGAACCCGATCTGGTGGCCGATATAAGGAATGTGGTCGCCGGCGACCCCAGCCCCGACGGCCGTGGCACGCTCGCGCTTTGCCGCGGCATCGAGGTCGGCCACGTGTTCCAGCTCGGCAGCAAGTATTCGCAGGCGATGAACGCGAGCTACCTCGACGAGGCCGGCCGCGCCCAGGTCATGGAAATGGGCTGCTACGGCATCGGCGTGTCGCGCATCGTGGCCGCCGCCATCGAGCAGCACCACGACGCGCGCGGCATCATCTGGCCGTCGACGATGGCACCGTTCTTGCTGGTGATCGTGGCGATCGGCTACGGCAAGAGCGAAATGGTTAAAACCGCCGCCGACAAGTTGTATGCTGAATTGGTCGCCGCCGGGTTCGACGTGCTGCTCGACGACCGCGACGAGCGCCCGGGCGTGATGTTCGCCGACGCCGAATTGATCGGCATCCCGCACCGGGTGACGGTGGGCGAGCGCGGCCTCAAGGACGGCGAGATCGAGTACCAGCCGCGCCGGGCGGCACCCGGCCAGCCGGGCGAGCCGCAGAAAATCGCGCTGGACGGCGCTGTGGAATTCCTGAAAGGAGTGCTGGAAAACTGACATGCGGAAGACGACGTCCCTCGGCCTCGTGATCGCCGCGCTGCTGTGCGCGCTGTCCGCCCACGCCGGCGGCCAGCGAGAGGAAGCACTGTCGGCGAACGTGCGCGCCTCGCTGCAGCGCGCGCTGGCCGACACCGCCGTCACCCGCACCGCGTTCAGGAACGTTGCCGACGAGACGGCGTGGCTCAAGGAGATGTCGCGCCGGCTCGCCAGGCGCATGCCCGACGAGACCGAGCGCCTGGAATTTCTCACCACCCTGCACTGGGAAGCGTCGCGCGCCGGCGTCGATCCGCAGCTGATGCTCGGCCTGATCCAGGTCGAGAGCGGCTTCCGCAAATACGCCGTGTCACCAGTCGGCGCCCGCGGCTACACCCAGGTGATGCCGTTCTGGGTCAAGACCATCGGCAGCCCCGAGCACAACCTCTTCCATTTGCGCACCAATCTGCGCTATGGCGCGATCATCCTGCGCCACTACATCGACATCGAGCGCGGCGACCTCTATCGTGCGCTGGGACGCTACAACGGCAGTCTCGGGCGGCCGGAATACCCCACGCTCGTCGTCGCCGCCTGGAAGCGCCACTGGGACTACACGCCCGCCACCCGTTCGGCCGACAGCCAGGCGCTCGCCGCCCCGCGCAGCTGAACGCGCGACCGGCCGGCTTGATTTTCGGCCTCGCCGGCGCCATCCTGACCCCCCGCCAGGTCCTGCCGACACGCCAAAAGGAAGGAATGCCATGAACTGGAAACCAGCTTTCGCCGCCGTGCTCGCCGGCGCGGCGCTCTTGGGGATGGCCGGCTGCGACACGGCAGCCGTGCGGGGTGACGTCCGTGTCCACGACCGCGACCTGGATGTGCGCGTGGTTTTCACCGACAGCGATCGACGCATCCTGCGCGACTACTATCGGGTGGACTATCGCGCCCTGCCGCCGGGACTCGCCAAGCAGGGCAAGGTGCCGCCCGGCCACGCCTATCGCCTCCAGGTGCGCCGGCCCATTCCGCCGGAAGTGCGCTGGAACTACCTCCCCCAAAACCTCGAACGCCAGTTGAGCCGCTTGCCGGACGGTTACGTGCGGATCATCGTCGGCGGCAGCGTCGCCATCATGAATGTCCACACCCGCGTGATCGTCGACCTGATCGAAGATATCGACGACTGACGGTGCCGCCACCGTGGGCCTGGCATGAAACCTGCTGGGCCGATATTCACGAGGCCGGGTTATCCCGGCCCCTCACCCCATAACTATACGGAGACCACCATGGACACGTCAGCGCAACTGGCTCGCACGCCCAAGGGCCATGAGGAAATCTTCAACCAAGGCCACACCGTGCGCCCGAAGTGCCGGCAGATCCTGTTCGCGATCGGCGACGGCATCACGCTCGACGCCCTGCGCGACAAGCTGCCCAATCTCGAACTGGACACGCTGCTGGGCGACCTGCAGCGGGGCGGCTACATCGAGATTCGCGGCGAGGCACCCGCGTCTTCGCCGGCCCCGGCGGCCGCGCCGGCCGCCCCGCCACCCGCCGCGGCAGCGCCCCGTGCAGCCGGCGAGGAGTCGGGCCTCGCGCGCGCGCGCACACACGTGCTCGACACCCTGAGCGCGCTCGCGGGCACCAAGTCGCCCGCCTACCGCAAGATGAGCGAAGTGGTCGATGCGGAGGGTTTCATGGAAGCGCTGGCGATGTGCCGCAAGGTCGTCGCCGCGGTGGCATCGCCACACCAGGCGGCCGACATGGAAGCCCAGGCGCTGGCGCACCTGGACGGCTGAAAGCTTCCGGCTAGCGGCTCAGCACCACCAGCGGCCTGGGCTGGCACTCCGCCGCCACCACCGTGCCGGGCAGCCCCGGCACCGCCACCACCACGCCGGCGAACGGCGCCTTGAGCTCGGCGTCGGCCAGGTTCTTTTTCGCGATCGCCAGCCGCGCATCGGCGGCAGCGAGCGCGGCCCTGGCCCGGGCATGGCGCAAGGTCGCCGCTTCCAGCTCACTGGTGGACGACACGGTGCGGTTGTAGAGTTCCTCCGCGCGCTCGAACTCGCGCCTCGCGTCTGCTTCCTCGGCGTCCGCGCGCGCCTGATCGGCCGTCGCCTCGTCGACGCGCGCCCGCAGCACGGTGCGGTCGAGACGGACCAGCACCGCGCCCTTGGCGACGCGCTGGCCAGGCTTCACCAACACTTCCTCGACCACGCCCGACACCCGGGTTGTCAGCTCGACCCGGTCGGCTGCCCAGGCGGGAGCGGCCAGCGCCATCCCGGCCAGTGCGGTTGCAATCACGCGCTGTTTCATTCCTTTGCTCCCTTGGAAGGCGGCAGGCTGCCGCCTGACAATGCTTCGAGCCGCGCCAGCGCCAGCGCCAGCCGGTATTCGACCTGTTTGCGGCGGAGTGCCGCCGCCTGCGTCTCGGCCATGCTGCTGCCGAGGTTGGTCTTGAGTTCGAGTTCGTATTCGGCGCGCGCGCGCTCGAGCACCCAGTCGCGGTACTCGATCTGCTTGTCGGCGGCGCCGCGCGCGCTGCTGCGCAGCCATTCGATTTCCTGCAGGGTGGCCAGCACGGTCTCGGCCAGGTCGAGCTTGAGCTTGTCGAGTTCGGCCGTGCGCCGCGCCTTCAGCGCCAACTCGCGCGCCAGCCGGGCGTCCACCCGGCCGCCCTGATAGAGCGGGACATTGAACACCAGCGCCACGCTGAGGTCGTCGCGCGTGCTCGATTCACGGCTGTAGCCGGCGCCGGCCACTTCGGCCTCGAGCGTGGGATGGCGCTCCGCACGCACCGCGGCCAGTCGTGCATCGGCTGCGGCCACCTGCGCCTGCAGGGCCTGCACGCGTGGGTTCTTTTCCATCACCCAGGCAAGCAGCGATTCGTAATCGGGCACGGGGCGCGCATTGTCTTCCAGCGCAGGCGGCGCGAGCTGGGTCGGCAACCTGCCGGGACGGTACATCGCGTTGGCAAGCCGCTCGCGCGTGCTGCGCATGCGCTGCGCACTGGCATTGCGGCGCTCGCGCCAGTCCTGGTAGGCGGCTTCCAGCCGCAGTACGTCGGGGCGGCTGCCGATGCCGAGCTCGAAACGCTCGCGCGCCTTGTCCCAGTCGAGATAGGCCACCGTCATGAACTCGTTGTCGACGACGTACTGCTGGTCGGCCACCAGCACGTCGAAGAAGCGCGCCATGATGTCGATACGGCGCAGGCTCTCGACGTTGATGAGTTCCGCCTGGCGCGCCGCGATTTCCTGTTCGGCCGCGGCGACGGCCTGCCCGGTGCGGCCGAAGTCCAGCAGCGGTTTGCGCGCGACGATGCGACCGGCGTTGTCCGGTTCCCAGTCGCCGCCCGGTCGCCTGCCGCGTCGCAGGCCGCCGTCGAGAAACAGGCTGAAATCCTGGCGGCTGGCCGCCACCTCGCGGTCGGCGCGCGACAGGGCCAGGTCGCTCTCGGCCAGGCGGCGGTCGGGGTGCGCGGCCGCGGCGCTCTGCAAGGCCTCTTCCAGCGTCAGCGGATCGGCCGCAACCGGAGCGGCCAGGGCGCAAGCCAGCACCCCTCCCCAAACGATGCGCTTCATTTGCCTTGCTTGTACCTGACGAAAGGCTGGGTGGCGTAGGCCCCCTCGGTGACGTACTGGCCGAGCAGCAGGAACTCGGCCTTGTCCTTGACCGGCCCGGTATGGCGCGCCACCGGCTTGCCGTCGAGGTCGAAGAACATCAGCACCGGCGTCGCGCGAACGCGCAGGCCCAGGGCGAAGGCCTTTTCGGTCATGGTATTGCCCTGGAAATCGACGATCTCGGTGTCGCCGTTGACGTCGATGGCATAGACGAGGAATTTCGCGCGGTAGGCGTCCTGCACCTCGGACTGGTTGAGGATGGTGCTTTTCATGCGCTCGCACCAGGGGCACTCGTCCATTTCGAAGAACAGGAAAATGCCCTGCTTGCCCTGTTTTTTCGCCTCCGCGAGATCGGCCCTGAGGTCGCCGAACTTGGGCTGGAAGAAATGGGTCATCGGGTCGCGCACTTCGGCCCACGCCGGCGCGGATACCAACAGGAACAGGACAATCAGGAGTCGTCGCATCGTCTCGCCTTTCGGATGGCCTTCCGGATTACCGCCTGGCCCGCTTGGACTGGCCGGCGATGAACTGCTCGACCGCTTCCCGGGTAATCGGCCCCACTTGCTGCGCGACCATCTTACCATCGGGGTTGAACAGATACGTCGTCGGCAGACCCTGCACCGGCCCGATCTGCCTCACGATCGCGGGCGTGCCGAGCACGATGGGATAGTCGACGAACAGGCCCTCGGCAAAATCGATCACCTGCTTGGGATCCTTGTAGTCCATCGCGACGCCGATGACGACGAGATTGTTTTTTTTGTTTTCGTTGAGCGCGATGAGGTCGGGGATTTCCTCCAGACAGGGCGGGCACCAGGTCGCCCAGTAGTTGACCAGCACCCACTTGCCCTTGTAGCCGGACAGCGTGTGCACCTTGCCCTTGGTATCCGTCAGCCGAAAATCCGCCGCCTGGGCCGGCAGGGTCAACAGGGCAAGCAACAGCCCCGCCAGCCACATCGGATAAAATCGCAGTCTTCCTGTCGCTTGCAGCATTATCGTTTCCATCATGAATGAGTTTCGCACCGAGAAGGACTCCCTCGGCGAGGTCCGGGTTCCCGCGGACGCCTGGTACGGCGCCCAGACCGCGCGTGCCGTGGCCAATTTTCCCATTTCCGGCCGCCGGCCGGATAGGGATTTCGTACTGGCGCACGTACGCATCAAGCTCGCCGCGGCACGCGCCAACTGCCAGCCGGGCTGGCTCTCCGCGGAAAAGCGCGACGCCATCGTCGCCGCCTGCGAGCGCATCCTCGGTGGCGAATTCCTGGATCAGTTCGTCGTCGACCGCTTCCAGGCCGGCGCCGGCACCAGCCACAACATGAACACCAACGAGGTCATCGCCAACCTCGCCAACGTCGCGCTGGGCGGCGAAAAGGGCACGTACACGCCCATCAACCCCAACGACGACGTCAACATGGGGCAGTCGACCAACGACACCATCCCGACCGCGATCCGGCTGGCCGTGCTCGCCAAGCTGCCGCGCCTGACCGCCGCGGTGCACGCGATGGCCGCCGAGTTCTCGCGCCTGGCCGAGCGCGAGAAAGACACCGTCAAATCCGGCCGCACCCACCTGCAGGACGCGGTGCCGACGACACTGGGGCAGGAGTTCGCCGGCTATGCGTGGACGCTCGCCCGCTGCGCGGCGAGCCTCGATGCCGTGCGCCCGGCCTTGTGCGACATCGGCCTCGGCGGCTCGGCCGCCGGCACGGGCCTCAACACCTCGCCCGGCTACCCGGCGAAGGTCGCCGCCGAACTCGCCCGGCTCACCAATGAACCCATCCGGGTCGGCCATCTCGTCGCGCAGATGCAGTCGATGAACGACCTCGCGCGCCTGTCCGGCGAGATCCGCAACCTCGCGCTCGAGCTCACGCGCATTTCCAACGACCTGCGCCTCCTGGCGTCCGGCCCGCGCACGGGTCTGGGCGAAATCCAGCTGCCGCCGGTGCAGCCGGGCTCTTCCATCATGCCCGGCAAGGTCAACCCGGTGATGTTCGAGATGCTGAACCAGGTCTGTTTCCAGGTGCTGGGTCAGGACGCCGCCGTGGCCTACATGGTGCAGGCCGGCCAGCTCGAACTCAACGTGATGATGCCGGCGCTGGGCAGCGCATTGTTCGACGCGATGGACTGGCTCACCCACGCGATGAATGCGGCGACCGAGAAGAATCTCAAGGGCATCGTCGTCAATCGCGAGCGCTGCGCCTTCTTCATCCACCAGAGCGTCGCGCTCGCCACCCTGCTCAACACCCGGATCGGCTACAACCAGGCCGCCGAAGTCGCCAAGGAATCGGAGAAATCCGGGCGCCCGGTGCGCGATATCGTCGCCGAGCGCGGCCTCATGAGCGCGGCCGAGTTCGACGCGCTGGTGCTCGCCGCCGCGCATGGCGTGGGCAGCGGGGGCGGTGGCGGCTGAGCCGTCGCTGACCTGATACCCGAACGCCATGGCGATCCAGTGGTTCCCCGGTCACATGACCACCGCGCGCAAGAAGGCCGCGGAGACGATGGCGCAGATCGACGTGGTGGTCGAGGTGCTCGACGCGCGCCTGCCGGAAGCCGGCAGCAACCCGATGATCCACGAATTGCGCGCGCACCGGCAGCGGCCGTGCCTCAAGGTGCTGAACAAGGTCGATCTCGCCGATCCCGAGGTCACGCGCGCCTGGCTCGATTATTACAACCAGCAGCCGGGCGTGATGGCGGTGGCGATCTCGGCCAAGAAAGCCGGTGACGTTGCCAGGCTCGCCGGGCTGGCGCAAAAGCTCGCGCCGCACCGTGACGACACCTTCAAGCCGCTGCGCCTGATGATCATGGGCATTCCCAACGTCGGCAAGTCGACGCTGATGAACACCTGGGTCAAGCGCCGCGTCGCGGCGGTGGGCGACGAGCCGGCGGTGACCAAGTCGCAGCAGCGCATCCATCTCACGCCGCGCCTGATCCTGGTCGACACGCCGGGGATGACCTGGCCGAAGATCGAGCACGATGCCGACGGCTTCATGCTGGCGGCGAGCCACGCGATCGGCCGCAACGCAGTGATCGACGAGGAGGTGGCGAGCTTCCTTGCCGGCATCCTGCTCGAGCGCTACCCGACGCTGCTGAGGGCGCGCTACGGATTCGATCCCGAAGGGCTGGACGCCACCAGCGTGCTGGAGGCCGTGGCGAAAAAGCGTGGCTGCCTCTTGAAAGGCCGCGGCGGCGAACTCGACCTGGAAAAGGCCGCGATGATCCTGTTGACCGATTACCGCAGCGGCACGCTTGGCCGCATCAGCCTGGAAACGCCGGCGACACGGCAGGCGATGCTGGCGGCGAAGAAGAAGCCGCCGGAAGCGGTGCCCGCCGCGCCGACCGACACGGGCGGCTGATCACGCGCCGCGCCACGCCGCGGCATCGAGCCAGGCGACCGTTTCCTGTTTGCCGTGCACGGCGCCGACCGGCAGGCGCTCGCCCTGCCGCCAGCGCATGAGTGCCGCGTGCTTGCCCGCACCGGCGATCACGAACCAGAGTCTCGCACAGCGATTGAGGCGCGCCGCCGAGAGACTCACGCGCGCGGGCGGCGGCTTGGGCGCATCCTGTACGGCGAGCACGTCCGGGCTCTCCGGCCGCGTGCCCCAATCGTGGCCGGGAAACAGGCTCGCGGTGTGGCCATCCTCGCCCATGCCGAGCAGCACCAGGTCGAAATCGCCGACGCCCGCCAGCCAGCCCGCGTACACCGCGGCGGCCTCGGCCGCGCCGCGCTCGGCGGGGATCGGCCGGCGCTGCGCTTCGGGGATGTTCGACGCCGCGAGCCAGGCGGCCTCGGCCATGACGCTGTTGCGTCCGGGGTCGTCGGCCGCGAGGCAGCGCTCGTCGCCGTACCACACGTGCCAGCACGCGTCGCCCATGCCCCGCCGCGCCATTTCCTCGTACAAGGCGCGCGGCGTGCTCCCCCCTGCCAGCACCAGATGGAAGGCGCCGCGCGCGGCGATCGCGGCGTCGGCCGCGACACCCACGGCGTCGGCCAGCGCGCCGACCAGCGTGCGGTCATCGACGAAAACCCGCGTCTGCACCCGGTTCATGGTTCGTTGCGCCAGTTCTGATCATCGCTGTCGAACAGGCGGTTGGCGTCGGCCGGCCCCCAGCTGCCCGCCGTGTAGGTGGGAATGTATTCGCGCTCGACCGCCCAGTGCTTGAGTATGGGGTCGACCACGCGCCATGCCCACTCGACCTCGTCGAAGCGGATGAACAGCGAGCGGTCGCCCTCGATGACGTCGAGCAGCAGCGTCTCGTAGGCGTCGAGCGCCTGCTCGTCTGTCTTGCGGAAGCTCGCGTTCATCTGCATCACCCGCGTATCCATGTCGAGGCCCGGCTGCTTGACGTGGATCTCCATGCGCATCGATTCCTCGGGCTGGATGGAAAGCAGGATCCAGTTGGGATCGATCGATTCGACGGGCGTTTCGCGGAAGAGCTGTTGCGGCGGATGGCGAAAGCGTATCGCGATCAACGAGGTCTGCTTCGCCAGTCTTTTCCCTGTCCGCAGGTAGAACGGCACGCCGCGCCAGCGCCAGTTGTCGATGTAGAACTTGGCGGCGACGAAGGTCTCGGTCGTGGAATTGGGCTCGACGTTCGCCTCCTGCTGGTAACCGAGCACCGTCTGGCCGTCGATGCTGCCGCGTGCGTACTGGGCGCGCACCGCGTGCGCATGGACGGCGCGCTTGGTGATGGGACGGATCGAACGCAGCACCTTCACCTTCTCGTCGCGCAGCGCATCGGCCTCGAGCGCAGGCGGCGGCTCCATCGCGACCACCGTCAGGAGCTGCATCAAATGGTTCTGCAGCATGTCACGCAGGGCGCCGGCACGGTCATAGTAGTCGGCGCGCTTCTCGATGCCGATCGATTCGGCCACCGTGATCTGCACGTGATCGATGAAATTGCGGTTCCACAGCGGCTCGATCAGGGTGTTGGCGAAACGGAACACCAGCAGGTTCTGCACCGTCTCCTTGCCGAGGAAATGATCGATGCGGTAGACCTGTTCCTCGTCGAAATGCAGGTGCAACAGGCGATTGAGCCGCTGCGCGGACTCGATATCCTCGCCAAAGGGTTTCTCGATCACCACGCGGTTCATGCCTCGCGGCTTGTTGAGTCCGACCGTTTCGAGGTTCTCGATGACCGCCGAGAACTCGGAAGGCTTGATCGCGAGATAGAACACCGTCGCCGAGCATGCCGTCTCGGGCGGCAGGCGCGCCGCGAGCGTACGGTACGACTCGACGTCGTTGAGATCGCCCTGCAGGTAGCTGAAGCGCGCGATGAAGCGCTCGAACACCGGCGTGTCGAGCGGTCCCTTGACCCGCTCCGCGAGCACCTCGCGCATATGCTCGCGCCAGCTTTCCGTGGTCCATGCGCGGCGCGAGAAGGCGATGAGCGAAAGCGATTCAGAGAGGCGCGCCGCCGCCTCCAGGTGATACAGCGCGGGCAGAAGCTTGTTCGAAGCCAGGTTGCCGGTCGCGCCGAAAATCACGAACGAGCACGGCAGGTTTTCGGGCAGCGCGTTTTTCGCCAGCGTCACGTCAGCCCTCCTTGATCGCGTGGCCGCCGAATCCCTGGCGCATCTTGGCCAGGATTTTCGCCGCGTAGTCGTTCCGGCCCTGGGTGGCGAAGCGCATCATCAGGGCAAGCGTCATCACCGGGGTGGGCACGCCCTGCTCGACCGACTCGAGCGCCGTCCAGCGGCCTTCGCCCGAATCGGCAACGTAGGGCTGGATGCTGCCGAGTTCCTGGTCGTGTGCCAGAAAGTCGGCGGCAAGGTCGAGCAGCCAGGAGCGCACCACGCTGCCGTGACGCCACAGTTCGGCGATGGCGCCGAGGTCGAGGTCGAAGTCCGGCTTGTGCTTCATCAGCGCGAAGCCCTCGGCGAAGGCCTGCATCATGCCGTACTCGATGCCGTTGTGGATCATTTTCACGAAATGACCCGAGCCGACCGGCCCGGTGTGCAGCCAGCCGGTGGTCGGGGTGGGCGCGAGCGCTTCCATGTAGGGCTGCAGCCGCGCCGCCGCCGCCTCGCTGCCGCCGAACATGATGCAGTAGCCGTTCTCCAGCCCCCACACGCCGCCCGACACGCCGGCGTCGGCGAAATCGACCCCGCGCGCCGCGAGCATGTCGGCGCGCCGCAGGTCGTCCTTGTAATAGGCGTTGGCGCCGTCGACCACGAGGTCGCCGGGGCTCAGGAGCGGCTGCAGGGTGGCGAGTGCCGCTTCGGTCGCCTCGCCTGCCGGCAGCATCAGCCAGACGATGCGCGGCGCCTTGAGCGTGTCGACCAGGTCGACCAGCGAGGCGCAGGCCTGATGCCCGGTTTCCGCCGCGATCGCCTCGGTGACGGCGTGGCTGCGGTTGGTCATGGCGATGCGTATGCCGTGGCGCGCCAATCGCCGCGCCATGTTGCCGCCCATGCGGCCGAGTCCGACGAGTCCGAATTCCATACCTGCTCCTTGCGCGTGTGATCGTGTACGAGCAGCAAACATGCCTGCTCTCGAGTTCATGATAGAGCCGGCGCGTGACGCGCGGGTTGCGTCCGCCATGCACCGTGCCGGTGCGGCAAGGCCCCGCGTCAGGCCAGGAGGCCGGGAAAGAGCTGGCCGAGTCCACTCGCGATCATCTCGATCGAGATCGCCGCGATGATCAGCCCCATCAGGCGCGTGACCACGTGGATGCCGGTCTTGCCCAGCCGCCGTGCGATGAGCGGCGCCGCGCGAAACGCGAGCCACACCGATAGTGCCACGAACGCCACCGGCAGCAGCAGCAGGCTCTGGTGCAGCAGGTCGCTCTCGGCCTTGCCGGACATGACGATGACATGCGTGATCGCGCCCGGCCCGGCGAGCAACGGCACGCCCAGCGGCACCACGCCGACCGCGTCGCGCTCCTCGGCCTCGGCGGCTTCGTCCTCGGTCTGGCGCTGCGGGCTGACGTGCGCCTGCACCATGGACAACGCGAGCAGCAGCAGCAGCAAGCCACCGGCAACCGAGAACGCCGCGAGACGGATGCCAAAGAAGGTCAGCAGGGCCTCGCCGATGAGGGTGAACAGGGTGAGTACGCCGAGAACCGTGAGCGCCGCGACGCGCGCTGCCGTGCGGCTCTGCGCCGCCGTGTAACCGCGCGTCGCCAGCAGGAAGATCGGAATCACGCCGACCGGGTCGACGATGGCGAACAGGGCAAAGGCGGATTTGACGAGGACGAGCAGATCCATGGGCGCATCATAGCCCGGAAGAAAGCGTAGCTACACGCGGTGGAACAACAGGTCCCACACGCCGTGGCCCAGGCGTATGCCGCGCTGCTCGAACTTGGTGAGCGGCCGGGAGTCGGGACGCGGCGCGTAGCCGGCGACCGAGTTCTTCAACAGCGGCTCGGCAGACAGCACCGCGAGCATCTGCTCGGCGTAGTCCTGCCAGTCGGTCGCGAGATGGAGATAGCCGCCGGGGACGAGCCGGCTTGCCAGGAGCGCGGCCAGCGGCGGCTGGATCAGTCGGCGCTTGTGGTGGCGCTTCTTGTGCCAGGGGTCGGGAAAAAAGATGTGCACCCCGGCCAGGCTCGCCGGCGCGAGCATGTGCGTGAGCACCTCGACGGCATCATGCTGGACGACACGCACATTGGCGAGGCCGCGCGCGCCGATCTGCTTCAGGAGCGCGCCGACGCCGGGCGTGTGCACCTCGACGCCGAGGTAATCGTTCTCCGGATGGGCGGCAGCGATCTCGGCCAGCCCCTCGCCCATGCCGAAGCCGATTTCGAGAAAACGCGGCGCGTGCCGGCCAAACACGGCGTCGAGATCGAGCGCCTGCGGCGCGTAGGGCAGTATGAAGCGCGGCCCGAGCTCGGCGAGCGCACGCGCCTGCCCCGAGCCGACGCGGCCGGCACGCAGCACATACGAACGGATGCGTGGATGCGCGCCGGTCTCGCCCGTCATGCTTATTTGTTGCCCGTGATGAGGCCGGCAGTCGGCGAGCTCGGGCTGGCCCGGTAGATCTTCTTCGGCATGCGGCCCGCAAGGAAGGCCTCGCGCCCGGCCTCGACCGCCTTCTTCATTGCGGAAGCCATCAGCACCGGATTGCCGGCGCCGGCGATCGCGGTGTTCATCAGGACGGCGTCGCAGCCGAGCTCCATCGCGATGGTGGCGTCGCTCGCGGTGCCGACACCGGCGTCGACGATCACCGGCACCGAAAGACGGTCGATGATGATCGAGAGATTCCACGGATTGAGGATGCCCATGCCGGAACCGATCAGGCTCGCCAGCGGCATCACCGCCACGCAGCCGATGTCTTCCAGCTGCTTCGCCGCGATCGGGTCATCGGACGTGTAGACCATGACCTGGAAACCGTCCTTCACCAGCACCTCTGCGGCCTTGAGGGTTTCGGCGACGTTGGGATAGAGCGACTCGGCGTCGCCCAGCACCTCGAGCTTGACCAGGGCATGCCCGTCCAGCAGCTCGCGCGCCAGGCGCAGGGTGCGGATCGCGTCGTCCGCCGTGTAGCAGCCGGCGGTATTGGGCAGGTAGGTGTACTGCGACGGCGGCAGGGCGTCGAGGAGACTCGGCTGGCTCGCGTCCTGGCCAATGTTGGTGCGGCGGATCGCGACGGTGACGATTTCCGCGCCCGAGGCTTCGACGGCAAGCCGCGTCTGTTCGAAATCCTTGTACTTGCCGGTGCCGACCAAAAGGCGCGAAGCATAGGATTTTCCGGCGATGACGAGTGGTTCCATGTTCTGAGGGGCCAGGATACGGGGACGAGGTCCAGGGAAAAGCGGGGTCAGCCGCCGCCGACGGCGACGACGATCTCGAGGCGGTCGCCGCTGGCGAGCGGCGTATCGGCATGGCGGCTGCGGGGAACGATCTCGCCGTTCCTCTCGACCGCGATGCGCTTGTCAGTAAGCGCTAACGCCTCGACCAGCTGGGCGACGCTGAGCGGCGCGGGGAAGACACGGGGTTCGCCGTTGATGACCAGTTCAAGCACGACTTCAATCCGGCTGAATGTTTCAGTAGAATGCGCCATTCTACCTGAAGGCCCCGACCGGGCAGCAGGCAGACCGCCGGGCGGGCGTCGTATAGTGGCATTACCTGAGCTTCCCAAGCTCATGAGGAGGGTTCGATTCCCTTCGCCCGCTCCAGACCCCGCGCCCGCCAGCCGGCGATACCCGCCACCCCCTAAAAACAGGCAGCTCCCGCAGCCACCGCAGCGCCCGGTGATTTTTTTCCGGTCCGCCTTAAAGTTTGCCAAAACTTTGCCGATGGTACAGCTATGCGGCCGAGTGTCGACTTTGCGACACTCTTGCCGACCACCGAACAGGGCAAACCCGCCGCGAGACGGGGACGCAAAGTTACCGGTCTCGGTTCTCCTCCGGAGAACGAGACAGCGGGGCTGCCGGTCATCTCCGGTCATGCACTCCCCGCCGTTCGCCCAGGTCGGCTCGCCGCCGAGACCGCGAGGTGATAGCCATGGAGCGCGAAATGCCTGACAAATCCGTCGTCGTGAACCTCAATCAGTTCGAGCGTTCGCGCCGCAGCCAGATCTCCGCCGAAACCCTGGGCATCCTGCACCGCAGCCGCGACGCGCTGATCGAGGGCGCCACCCGCGCATTGACCCGCCAGACCGAGGCCATGGAAAACGCGCTGCTTGCCATGGCCGAGCGCGCGCCCCTGCTGGAAACCCGCAACACCTATTACGACGCCCAGGGCGTACTCAACCGGCAGGCCAACGAACTGCTCAGCGCGTGCAAGGATGCGTATTGCAAGACCTTCAACAGCCACATCCAGCCCCAGGACAAGGCCGACGGCTTCGACCTGTCGCAGCTGGCGCTGATGGACGAGGAGGATTTCGAAATGACGCTGGCGGTCGACAAGGCCAGCGCGCGCATGCACTTCAACTGCGCCGAGGAGCTGGTCGCGCTGAACGCGCGCATGGCGAAACTGCTGGCCCGTCCCGAAGTCGGCGACAAGGACAATCCGCTCGGCCCCCGCGCCCTGTGCGAAGCCTTGCTGGACGGCATGAAGAACCTTGGATTGGCGGAAAACATCCAGGTCGTCCTGCTGAACCAGTTCGACCTGGTGCTAACCACCGAACTGGCCCAGATCTATCAGGGGATCAACCGCCAGCTGATCGATCAGGGCATACTTCCCGACATCAAGGCCGGCACCAAGTCCCACGTCCGCCAGACGGCGGACAGGGGACAGCGGACAGGGGACTGGGGGCAGGGGGCTGCCGACAGCGCCGCCGCGGCCCTGTCGCCTGCCGGCAACGACATGCTCTCGCTGTTCGAACAGCTCGCCCGGGGCGCGGCGGGCGGCGGCCTCCCGACGGCGGGCATCGCCGGCTTCAGCCTGCTCGACTCGCTCGGGCAGCTGCAGGCCGGCGGGGCGACGCTGCTGCCAGGCGGCCTGCGTTTCGAACTGCCACTGCTGGAGGCCAGCACCATCAGCAACGTGCTGCGCAGCCTGCAGCAGAGTCCGGTGATGCAGGCGGCCAGCCCCCTCGATGCGGTGCTGGTGGACGCGGTGGCGATGCTGTTCGACGTCGTCTTCGACGAAGCCACGATTCCCGACAAGCTGAAGGCGCAGATCGCCCGCCTGCAGATCCCGGTGCTGAAAGCGGCGATGCTCGACCGCAATTTCTTCCTGCAGTCGCGCCATCCGGTCCGGCGCATGCTCGACGCCACCGCCACGCTGGCGGTGCACATTCCCGACACCGAGGCCGGCAACGCCCGGCTCGAGGCGATCTCGGCAATCGTCACCCGCGTTCTCGAGACTTTCGAACGGGACATCGCGGTATTCGACGAGGCCGCCAACGCGCTGGAGGCGCTGGGCGCCGAATTGGAGGAAAAGCTCGAGGCGACCCTCGACACGGTGCTGCAGGAAGACATCGCGCAAATCCGCCAGAGCGAGCGCGCGGAGCTTGCGCCGGTGGTGGTGCACGACTTCATCAACCGCGCTCTGGCCGACCAGGAGGTCGAAGAGGTCGTGCGCGAGTTCCTGCGCCGCGACTGGGCCCGGCTGCTGACGCTCGACTACATCCGGGAAGGCGAGCAGGGCGCGCACTTCAACAGCCACGTCGAGACCATGCGCGAACTGGTCTGGAGCGTGCAGCCCAAGGCCGACATGGATGCGCGGCTGATGCTGGTTCGCATCCTGCCAGGCCTCTTGAAACGCCTGCGCGAAGGCGTCGCCGAAATCGAGTTGCCGCAGAAACTCGCCGACCGCTTTTTCGCCACCCTGGTCATCCTGCACGCCAATGCCGTACGGCCGAACACCAAGCCGGTGCCGCTGCCCGAGATCTCGGCGGCGGAGCTCGAGGAGATTGCCGCCCAGCCGGATGCCGAGGCCCTGGCCGCCCACTTCCTTCCGGAAGCGCCGCAGGAAGACGAGGTCGGCGCGCCGGAATACGAGGACGAGTTCTCCCTGCGCGTCCGCGCGCTCAACAAGGGCGACTGGGTGGAGTTCCACTATGACGACGGCACCTTCCGCTGGGCGCGTCTCGGCTGGGTGAGCGGCGTGCGCAACACCTACCTGTTCGCCGACCAGGACGGCATGAACAGCTTCTCGATCAGTCTCAACCGGCTCGCCGACAAGCTGCGGCGCGGCGAGGCCGTGCTGGTCGAGCGCAAGTCGATCACCGAATCGGCGTTCGGCAAGCTGATGAAGCTGTTCCGCCAGAAGCTCGGCGGCTGAATCCCGCGCGCATCCGCCCGGACAGGGTGATACCCTTGTCCGGGTGAGTTCCTTCGCTTCCCGCATCGTCCGCTGGCAACGCCGGCACGGTCGCCACGACCTGCCCTGGCAGGCCGAGGTGGCCGGCACGCGCGACCCCTATCGGGTCTGGGTGTCGGAAATCATGCTGCAGCAGACCCAGGTCGCCACCGTGATTCCCTATTTCGAGCGTTTCGTCGCGCGCTTTCCCACGCTCGCCAGCCTCGCCGCGGCCGACGAAAACGAGGTGCTCGCGCTGTGGAGCGGGCTCGGCTACTACAGCCGCGCGCGCAACCTGCACGCCGCTGCGCGCCGGGTTCTCGAAGGCCATGGCGGGCGCCTGCCCGCCGACCCCGCCGCCCTCACGCAGTTGCCCGGGATCGGCCGCTCCACGGCCGCCGCCGTTGCGGCGCTCGCCTTCGGCCACCGCGCCGCCATCCTCGACGGCAACGTCAAGCGCGTGCTGGCGCGCCATGCCGGCGTCGTCGGCTGGGTCGGCGACGGGCGCGTCGAGGCCGCACTGTGGCGCCTGGCCGACGCGCGCCTGCCGACGCGCGGCATCGAAGCCTACACGCAGGGCATGATGGACCTGGGCGCGCGGGTCTGCACCCGCGGCCAGCCGGACTGCCACGCCTGCCCGGTCAATGCCGACTGCATCGCGTACACGCAGGGCCGTACCGCCGAGCTGCCGACGCCACGCCCCAGAAAACCCCTTCCCGAGCGCGAAGTGCAGATGCTGCTGCTCATCGACCGCGGCGAACTGCTGCTGGAAAAACGCCCACCGCGCGGTATCTGGGGCGGCCTGTGGAGCCTGCCCGAACTCGACGCCGGCGCCGACCCCCGCCGCCACTGCCGCGAGCACCTGGGTGTCACCGCGCGGACGCAGCAGCCGCTGCCGCGCCTCAGCCACGGCTTCACTCACTTCAGGCTGCATATCCAGCCGGTCCGGCTCGACCTCGCGCCGCGGCCTACCACGCTGCCCGGCCATATCTGGCTGCCGCCCGCCGACGCGCTCGCGGCCGCGCTGCCGGCCCCGGTGCGCCGGCTGGTCGCGCAACTGGGCGGCGCCTGACCGCGCTTCGCGCCACCCGCGCTATCCGATTTGCCGCGACGTGCTATACGTGAACAAGCGAGTCACGCAGACAAGCCATGAACACGCCAGACCCCCCGCTTTTCGACACCGACGGCTTCCTGGTCGACCCGGACCAGTGGAGTGAGGCGCTCGCCGACCTGACCGCCCGCAGGGACGGCATCGGCCCGCTCGACGAACTGCAAATGGCGCTGCTGCGCATCCTGCGGCGCGAATACGCGCGCCACGGCAGCATCACCGCGCTGAGCCACGTCTGCCACCTGGCGGGCGAACCGCCCGACTGCCTGCAGCACCTGTTTCCCGACGCCCGCGAGGCCTGGCGGCTCGCGGGCCTGCCCAACCCCGGCGAGGAAGCCAAGGCCTATCTCTGACCCGCCGGCTGGTCAATCGAGCGGCGAGTCGACATAGGCCCTGCCCTGCGGACAGCCCGAGTTGTAGTGCTTCGCCCCGGCACGCGAAAAATCGAGCGGCCGGCCCGGTGCCCCCGTCGCAGGGTCGCGCTCGAACACCACCCGCACCTCGCGCAGCATGGGCCGGCGCTTGGCGGGGTCGGGCGTGCGCGGCGTGCGGCAGTCGAAGATCACCGCGTCCTTCAGCGCCGGGTCGGCCCTGGCGAGCGCCTGGCGCAGGACGTCGAGGCTGAGCTCGCGTCCGGCGTGACGGGCGATCTCTGCGCCGATGGCACGGTTGACGCGTTCGGCAAGCGCTGCCGCGGCAGCGAAGTACGCGCCCGTATCGAGCCCCGTGCAGCTGCCATGCTTGGCCCACTGGTAACGGTCGAGGCAGTCGGCCGTCGCCGGCATCACGCGCGCAAGCCGCGTCCGGGCGTCGGCCGGCAGTTTCAAGGCCGGCAGGCTGCAGAAGGCGCCGCGCATCTCGCCGCCGCACCAGGCCGGGTGCCGGCGGTCGAGGCGGTTGGGCCACAGGCCGTGCAGGGTCAGCGGCACGGCCTTGAAAGCGCTCTCGGACAAGGCCTTGCACTGGGCGTAGCCGCGCTTGCGCTGCGGCTCGTCCTCGCAGAAGGCGGGCGCCACCGAAAGCGCCAACAGGTAGTAGTCGTAATCGATCCGGGTCGGCTCGGCCCAGCTCGCGAGCGGCAGCCAGGCCAGCGCGATCCATCCAGCACGCCAGTGCATCGTCGTTTCCTCCAGGAATCGCATCGTGCCACAGGGCGGGCGACGCGCGGCGGGCGGATTCCGGTAAAATCGCGGCTTTCCGTTCCTAGTTGAAGAAAGCCCCACCATGTCCATGGCCGACCGCGACGGCGTCATCTGGTACGACGGCAAGCTCGTACCCTGGCGCGACGCCACCACTCACGTCCTCACCCATACCCTGCACTACGGCATGGGCGTCTTCGAGGGCGTGCGCGCGTACCAGGCCGAACAGGGCACGGCGATCTTCCGCCTGCAGGAACACACTGACCGCCTCTTCCGCTCCGCGCACATCCTCGGCATGAAGCTGCCGTTCGACAAGGCGACGATTTCCGAAGCACAGCGCATGGTCGTTCGCGAGAACAAGCTCGAATCCGGCTATCTGCGTCCGATGGCCTTCTTCGGCGCGGAAGCCATGGGCATCTCGGCCAAGAACCTCTCGGTGCACGTGATCGTCGCCGCCTGGCCGTGGGGCGCGTACATGGGCGACGACGCGATCGCCAACGGCATCCGCGTGAAGACCAGCTCGTTCTCGCGCCACCACGTCAACATCACCATGTGCAAGGCCAAGGCCAACGGCAACTACATGAATTCGATCCTCGCGCACAAGGAAGCCGAGATGGACGGCTACCAGGAGGCGCTCTTGCTGGATGTGGACGGCTTCGTCGCCGAGGGCTCCGGGGAAAACATCTTCATCATCCGAAACGGCAAGCTCTACACGCCGGATTTGACCAGCGCGCTGGAAGGCATCACCCGCGACACGATCATTCAACTGGCGGCAGAAATCGGCCTGCAGGTGATCGAAAAGCGCATCACGCGCGACGAGGTCTACACCGCCGACGAAGCCTTCTTCACCGGCACCGCGGCCGAAGTCACGCCGATTCGCGAACTCGACAACCGCGCCATCGGCGCAGGCACGCGCGGTCCGATCACCGCAAAACTGCAGGCGATGTATTTCGACTGCGTGCACGGCCGCGCGCCTGCGCACGCCGCCTGGCTCACTGCCGTCAGGTAAGCGAGAACCGCGATGAGCCAGCCTGCCAGCAACACGCAACGCAACATCGAAGTCACCGAGAGCGATCTGCCGCTGCACTGCCCGATGCCGCAACACGCGGACTGGAACGCGCATCCGCGCGTGTACCTGCCGATCGAGGCGAATGGCGAGGCGCTGTGCCCGTATTGCGGCACGCTGTATCGCCTCAAGGGCAAGCCGAGCGGCAGCCACCACTGACGGCCCGCCCGCCGTCCGCCGCCCCCTTCCGGATCGCACCGTCGAAAAATCGACGCCGTGCCCCTGCCAGCACAGTCGAAATCCCGACGCCGGCGCTGACGACTTTTCCTTGCCCCGCCCCACGCCGGGCGCGGATCGGACGTGTCCGCACGCCGTCGGTTCCTGGAACGGGTTTTGCAAGCAATCCGGTGCACCCCTCGTGCGCGGAGCCCATAACCAATGAACCGTTCCAGACTGACCAGCCTTATCCTCCTGCCTCTTTCGCTCGCCGCGGCGCTGTCCGCGCGGGCGCTTCCCCTCGCGCCGGCAATCGAAGGGGTTTTCACCAACGGCGATGGCGCCAACAGCCGCTGGGTACAAGTCGTCGATGACTGGCGCGGCAGCCTCTACGGCGAGGCCCCTTGGGGCACCGGGATCTGGGGGCTCGCCGACCACGCCGCCGTGATGGGGCTGCGAAACGGCGATCCGGGCGTGGTGCGGACGCTCGATGCGCGCGTCGACCAGATCAACTTCGCCGACCAGCATTTCATCGACGCCTGGGGCACGACCTGGGGCTCGCCAAGGCTCGCGCCGATTTTCGGCGGGACCGGCGGCCAGGACAACTGGGCCGCCCGTTTCTGGGGCTACCTCGCGATCACCGACCCCGGCGCCTACAACTTCGGCGTGCTGTACGACGACGGCTTCCGCTTCACCCTGTTCGGCGCAGGCGGCGCGATGCAGCGTATCGGGATCGACGGGCTCAACCCGCGCGACCGCCTCGGTTTTGCCGAAGATCTTTTGTTGTCGCCCGGCCTTTATGCCTACGAGTTGGATGCCTACGACCGGCTCGAGGCCGGCGCAGTGCAACTGGCCTGGACCACGCCGGGCGAGCGCGCCTGGACCGTGGTCCCGCAAGCGGCCCTGTTCACCCGTGCGATCCCGGAGCCACCGCTTCCGCTGCTGCTGCTCGCCGGCCTGCTCGCAGCCGGCCTCTCCACCCGCCGCCGCTGAGCCATGCGCACCCGGCGCCCGACGCTTTCCGGCCCGCTACAGGTCGCATGGCATGTACTCCTGGTCGCGTTCGGCTGGGTGGTCTTTGGCGCGTTCTGGTGGATCGTCCTGCCGCAGGATATCGAGGCATTTTCCAGCATCGCCCGGCTGATTGCCGTCGCGCTGTTTTTGCTGCCGGCGATCACGCTTTACTGGGTGATGCACAACCGCGGCATCTACGACCGCAAGGGGCCGCGTCGTCACGTCCAGCGGGTCGCGGCGCCCTACGCGCATGACTGGGCCGGGCGCAGCGTGCGCGCCGACTTCAGGACACTCAGGCAGGCCCGGGAAATCACCATCATCGTTACGGCGGAGGAAAAGCACTTCGTGGCGGGGCGCACCACCCAACCCTATTCCGAAGCCGCATGAGCCTGGTCGACATTCTCGCCGCCATCCAGAACAGCGGGATTTACTGGGCGGCAATTATTTATTTTGCAGCGTATCCGATGGTGACCAGCGTCATGTGGATCACCACGTCGATGTTCTTCCGCAACCGCTGGGAGAAAGGTCTCGCACCGCCCGTCCTCGCCAGCCAGCCGAAGGTGTCCGTGCTGATCCCGGCGCACAACGAGGAGCGCGTGATCGGCAACGCGCTCGCGGCGGCCACCGCGATCGACTATCCCGACTACGAAGTGGTCGTCGTCGACGATGGCTCGACGGACGGCACCCGCGGCGTCGTCGAATCCTACGTAAAGCGCGGCCAGGCGCGTCTCATCGTCAAGCTGCAAAATGAGGGCAAGGCGATGGCGCTCAACGACGCCCTGCCCTGCCTCAACGGCGACATCGTTCTCATCATGGACGCCGACGCCGAACCCGAGCCCGGCATCCTGCGCCACATGCTGCCGCACTTCGAGCACGCGCGGGTGGCCGCCGTCACCGGCAACCCGCGCGTGAAGAACGTCGATTCCTTCCTCGCTCGCCTGCAACTGATCGAATTCAGCTCCATCGTCAGCCTCCTGCGCCGTTCGCAACGCATCTGGGGGCGCATCATGACGGTGTCGGGCGTGGTCGCGGCATTCCGCAAGTCGGCCCTGCTCGACGTCGGCGGCTTCTCGCCCGAAATGCCGACCGAGGACATCGAGCTCACCTGGAAACTGCAGCGCCGCTTCTGGGACATACGCTACGAACCGAACGCCCTGGTGTGGATGACGGTGCCCTCGACGCTGTCCGGTCTGATGCAGCAGCGCCGCCGCTGGTCGCGCGGCCTCATGCAGGTGCTGCACAAGCATCGCGACGTGATGCTGCACTGGCGCTATCGCCGCATGTGGCCGATCTTCATCGAATCCTCGCTGTCGGTCCTGTGGTCTGTCTGTTTCGTGAGCCTGACCGCGCTGTGGCTGGTGTCGTATGCCGCCGGCTATCCGCCGGTCGGCGCCCATCCCATTCCCAATCTGTGGG
This sequence comes from Thiobacillus sp., assembly GCA_046292745.1. Taxonomy (GTDB): domain Bacteria; phylum Pseudomonadota; class Gammaproteobacteria; order Burkholderiales; family Thiobacillaceae; genus Thiobacillus. The sequence continues at coordinate 205,483 of JBKBQH010000001.1, forward strand.
GCATGGCGATCGCCACGCTCGCGCTGTTGCAACTCCTCACCGGCACCCTGCTCGACCGCCGCTACGACCCCGATACGCTCAAGTATTATCCGTACGCCGTGTACTACCCCATCGTCTACTGGATGCTGCTTGCGTGGACCAACTTCGCCTCCCTGTCCTGGCTGTTCCGCCGCCCGTCGCGCCAACCCGTCCGCTGGCGCACAGTGCGCAAGGATTTCGCAAAGGACGCCGCGTGATGCGCTTGCTGATGCTGCTTGCCGTGTTGAGCCTGAGCCTGCCGGCCGTCGGCGACAGCCTCGGCGAGGCGCGCGCGCTGGTCGACCAGAAGCGCTATGCCGAGGCGATCGCAGCCTACGACGTCCTGCTCGCGGCCGATCCCCGCCAGGTCGACCTCCTGATCGAGGTCGCCCGGGTACACGCCTGGGCAGACCGGCACGCGACCTCCGCGGCGCTTTACCGGCGCGCACTCGAAGCGGCGCCGGCACGGCGTCACGACATACTGCTGCCGCTCGCCTGGCAGCTCGCCTGGGGTGGCCGGCATGACGAAGCGATTCCGCTGTTCCGCGAAGCGGCCACAGAAGTTCCTGCGCAAAAAACCGAAGCCCTGCATGGCCTCGCCGAGTCGCTTGCTGCCCGCGACAAGCTGCGCGAAGCGCTCGAGATCTACGGCACGCTCGCCGCCGACACTTCCGACCTGCGCGCGCGCAAGGGCGAAGCGCGCATGCTCCTCTGGCTCGACCGCAACGACGCCGCGGCCGCGCGCTACCGCGCCATCCTGCGCGATCACCCGCAGGACAAGGAAGCCCGCCTCGGCCTCGCCCGCGCACTCAACCACGACGACCGCCATTTCGCCGCGCTCGGTGAGTACGCCGACGCAGTCGCCGGCGACCCCGCGCTCGCGCGCGACACGCGCGTCGAGCGCGCCGCTGCGCTGCGCTGGGCCGGTCTGGACGAGGCAGCCGCGCAGACCCTGGGCGACGCCGCCGGCAAGGACGCGGCCGCGCTGCGCCAGCGGCTGCGCCAGGAGACCGCCACCCACCTGCGCGGCGAATTCGAAAGCGTCTGGGACAGCGACGATCTCGACGTCCGCGCCCTCGGTCTCGGCTGGCAGCAGCGCCTCGGCGCCGGCCGGCTGCTCGACGTCGCCGCGCGCACGGCCCGCATCGTGCAGCGCGGCGAGCGCATCGACGGCCGCCAGATCCAGATGCGTACGTCTACCCGCCTCGGTGACACCGAACACGGCCTGTTGTGGCCATCGCTCAGCCTTGGCGTGCGCGACTACGACGGCTGGACGACCGCGCTGTGGAAACTGCAGGGGAAATGGCTGCCGGCCGACCATTGGCGCGTCGACCTCGAAGCCGGCAACGACGTGATCGAGAACGCCCGCTCGATCCAAAACAAGGTGACGCTCGACGCGGTATCGGCGAGCGCCGACTGGCGCTTCGCGCCGCGCTGGCGGGCCACTGCCGGCAGCGCGCTGCTGCGCTTTGACGACGGCAACCGGCGCGCCCGCCTGATCGGCCGCATCGAGCACGTCATCAAGACCACGCAGCCGCGTCTCGTTCTCGGCCTCGAAGGCATGGGCTTCGCCGACTCGGCACGCAGCCAGGACGCGACCGGCGCCTACGGCCGCGGCTACTACAACCCGCACCGCTACCGCGAACTGAAAGCATTCGCCCGCGCCGAGCACGAGGCCGCCGGCTGGCTGCTGGAAGCCCGGCTGGCGCTCGGCAAGTTGTGGGAAACGCCGTGGGATGCCCCCCGCGACAGCAGCGGCCTGTACGCCTGGGAACTCTCCGCGGCGCGTGACCTCGCCCCCATGCTGCGCATGCGCGCCTACGCCGGCGGCAGTGACAGCAGCGGTTTCCTGCAAGGCAGCGGCAGCGGCTATACGCGGAACTATGTGGGAGCAAGCCTGATCTGGTTCCATTGATTCCTGATATCGTTGGAACCATGCCCTATCCCACCCCCGAAGCCGCCGAAGCCGCCTTTTACGCCGCCTTCGAGGCACGCTCGCTCGACGCCATGATGGACGTCTGGGCGCACGACGAGCACATTGCCTGCCTGCACCCGCTGGCAGCGCCGCTCAACGGCCGTCTCGCCGTGGCCGCTGGCTGGAAGAGCCTGTTCGAGGCCGCCGGCCAGTTCCGCATGCAGGTCGAACTCGCGCACGAGATCCGCACCGCCGACCAGGTCATCCGCATCGTGCGCGAATACCTCACCATCGGCCAGGAAGCCGAACCTCGCCCGCCCATCCTCGCCACCAACGTGTTCCGCCGCGACGGCGAAAGCTGGCGCATGGTGCTGCACCACGCCTCGCCGCTGCAGGTCGGCGGCACGCCGCCGGCGCGCACGTCGCCAGCGGTGCTGCACTAGTCAGTTTCACATAAAGAAACGAACGCACACGTTCCTTGGAGACCATGACTGGCGATGCACCGTCGCCTGCACACGATCGATCTCGTCCGCTATCATCGTGCGCGGCGCGCCATCATTTCGCCGCGCGAGCCGCCTCGTACTCGGGCACGCGTGCGACGAAATCCGTGTCCTTCATCGGCACGTGGCAGCCGCGGCAACTGTTCGCGTCCTTGCCCAGGGATTTCCCGCTACCGTCGAAGGCGGCATAGGCCCATTCGCCCGTACGTAGTTCGGGTACCACGGACTGCCCCCATCCGGGGCCCTTGCCCATCACGAAAGTTTTCGACAACCCCTGTTTCTGCAGCTTGCCATTGGCGTCGAGCACGGGCTGACCGTCCGCACCGGTTTTCACCGAATGCAATTCCATCACCATCGTCGTGCCGTAGGGAAACGGCCGGCTCGACTTCTGCCCTTGCGGGTTGATGTAGATGTCGCGGATCTGCTTGAGGTCGGGACGCTGTACGTTCTTCAGAAAGACCGGCCAGCTGGCGTAATCCGCCGGCAGCGGCAGTTCGCCGTCGTTCTTTATTGCAATGGCATGGCTGTCGGCCAGCACTGCGCTTGCAGCCATGCACAGCACCAGTGAGAGCATGATCGTTTTCATGACTGTCTGTCTCCTTTCAGTTTGTCATCCCCCGCCACCCATGCGGTCTCGGTGCTTGAGCGTTGCCACGTCAGGCATCTTGACGAGCATGCGCTGCCCCGGCACGAATTTCTCGGGATCGGCGCGCCAGCGATCGAGGCTTGCGGCGTCCCAGGCCGGCTTGGGCGTGTCCGATGATTGAAGCCCGGCTCGCGGCACGTGCAAGAAATCCGGCATAAGAAATCTGGCCGCAGGTTTCGTGGCGACGTTCTATTTGCTGACCACGTCGCGCTCCATCGGCGCGAAAACGGCCAGCAACTTGTTCTGCGAGCGGAAGGGTATGCCGGCCTTGTTCATGCTGGCTTGCAGCACCTCGACCAAGGCGTTGAACTCCCGGCGGGTGATGCCCATGCCCTGGTGCGTGGCGCGCATCGGCCGACCGGTGTATTCGCACGGCCCTTCGAGCGCATAGCAGATCTGGTCGGTGAGTTGCAGAATGATGCGCTCCCGGTTCTGCCCTTCGAAGAAGGGGCGGGTACGCGGTTCGGCCAACAAGCCTTCCATGAAATCGCGCATCAGCCGCTCGATGCCGGCCTTCTCGCCAAAATCCTTGTACGGCCTTGTGTCGCCGCCGCAGCAGCGTTTGAGCGGCGCGGTGTCGCCTGTGGTGTCGGCTGGCGCCTCGGTTACGGGCAATGCAAACAGGGCGGCCAGCACGAGGCCGCTTGCGAGTGAAGGTTTCATGTAAAGTCTCCGGTTTCAGAATCCGATTTGCGCCGAGATATAAAACGCCTTCTGATCGTTGCGGATCACGATGTTGCCAAGATCGACGTAGGCCGCGGTGAGCGAAATGTTCTTGGTAGGGGCCCAGGCGATGAAGATGTCCTTCCAGTTGTCTTCTTTCGCGATGCCCAGGTTGTTGGGTTTGCTGCGGTATTCCGCGCCGATGGCGAGATTGCGCGAGAGCAGGTAGGCCACCGATCCTTCGAACTGCGCCTCGTAGCTGTCGTTCCTGTCGCCGCCGAAGCCAAGAATGCCGATCTGGTTGGCCTTGGTGGCGCGCACCGTGGCGTTCACCAGTGTGCTCTGCGCGAGGAAGAGCTTGGTCACGGACACGTAGTAATCCGTGCCCTTGTCGTCCTTTGCGCCGACCGCGCGCACCACCGCGCCCTGGTCGTTGCGCTTGTGCTGGAGGCCGACAGACACCTGCGGCAGCCAGCTGTCCTGATCGTAGACGATGTCGCCGACGAGCTTCACCTTCACGCCGTAGATGTCCTGCTTGAACTTGAAACCCTGCCCCAGGCCGAGCAGGGCGCCGACGTTCTCGGTGTTGAAGCTCTGACGCGCGACGGACAGCTCGACGCGGTCGTAGAGACCGACCAGCACGCCGTAGCTGTCGAGCGCGTAGTCGTCGGCATCGACGCGGGTGTAGAAGGCGTTGCCGCCGATCTGGTCGCGCGTGCCGTAGCCGCCTATCACCGCCCAGGGCGTGAGGCCACCGCCCGCCGCGCCTTCGATCTGCGAGACGCCGCCGGTGAGCAGCAGCTTGTCACCGGCCGGCAGGAGCGACGCCGACCATGCGGCGGATGTCGCCAAGAGAAGCGCGACGGCGAGCGCGTTGCGTTGAAATCGAATGCGACAGGACATGTTGATTTGAACCTCCCGGTTGAGAAAGCTGCGTTTGCACTCAAACACATTACGCACCCCTGAAACGACTCGGATGCAGCTTGCGCGTGGTTTTTCATTCGCCTAGCGACTCGCGCAGCACGCGAAATCCGGTCACCGAGTAGCGCGTGTCCGGCGTGTCCGCCGCGCGGTAGTTCACGCGCACCAGATGCGGCACGCAGTGGTAGGAGCCGCCGCGCCGCACGCGCCGTTCGCCAGTAGCCGGGCCGGGCGGATCGTCGGCGGGACTTTGCGCGTAGTAGTCTGGCTGGTAGCGATCGGCGACCCATTCCCAGGCGTTGCCCAGCATGTCGGCGAGGCCCCATGCATTGGCCGGCAAGCGCCCGACCGGATGCGGCATATCGCCGGAGTTCCCCAGAAACCAGGCGTGCGCGGCCAGTTCGCCGTCGGGGAACGGCCGGTTGCCGTGACTGCCTGCACGGGCGGCGTATTCCCATTCGGCCTCGGTGGGCAGGCGGTGGCGCGTGGTCTTCTCACGTTGGTTCAGCGCTGCGACGAAACGCTGCGCGTCGTGCCAGCTCACCGATACCACGGGGAGGTCGCGCCAGTCGCGCCGCTGCCAGTGCGCGGCCGGACCGGGTCGCGTTTTCATCAGATCGAACCATTGTCCCTGGGTGATTTCAGTGCGGGTCAGTTCGAAGCCGCGCGTGATGCGCACCCGGTGTGCGGGACGCTCGTCGGCGATGAGGCTCGTATCGCCGTCGGGCAACTCGAACACGGACGCTGTTTCGTCGGTAGCGCCCATGATGAATTCGCCGGACGGAATGGGCACGAATTCGAGGCTTGCAGCCCATGCCGGTGCCGCGACGAGGCACAGCGCGAGCAATGCCTTCATGGCCTCCCCGCCGCAAATACCGGCGTGGCATCCCGGAAGCCGGCGATGCGCTGGAACCGTTGTGGCCGCGCTGCCCGCCCGACGACCGTCGCCACTGCCCACCGGGCCGCCCGGCACCACGCCGGGGCCGCACGGCTCCCCCCAGCAACGCGGTCCTTGCGTTCGAAGGGACGGAAACAGGTCTGTAACTCATCTGCCGTCGTCACTCCGAATATCCTTTCCGATAGTCGATCAATTCCACGCCCAGCCAGCGCGCCATACCCGCCGCCCCATCCCTCATGACTGCGTGATGGTTCCAGGCGAACAGGGGCGCGAGCAGAGGAGCCAGCCAGCGCATCCATGGTTTGTGCGGGGCGACCTGCCAGACATAGCGGACTCGGCTGCCGACCGGGATCGCGGCGATTTCCCAGCGCCCCATGCCCACCAGATCGCCGTGCGCCCCCACCGCGAGCAGGTGCGGCTTGTCCGCCGCGCGGGTAATGAAGTCGATGACGAAACCGTAGGGCAGCCGGCTTTTCCACCAGGTGCGGCGCACCGCACCTTCATCGTTCTCATCGCCGGGCTTCAAGAGATCAACGCGACGTACTTCCGGCCACCACTGCGGCCACGCTTCCGTCGCTTCGAGCACCTGCCACACCGCCTCGGGCGGCGCGGCGAGATGCCATTCGCTCACGAGTTCGAAACGCATCGCGTCACTTGGCGACGATGTCGCCTTTCATCGCCGCGAGCGCCGTCAGCAGCTCGGTCTTCTCCTTCTCGGGCACCTTGAACTTGTTGAGCGACTTCACCAGGTTTTCGACCAGCGCATTGAAATGCGCCTCGGTCACGCCCATGCCGGCGTGTGCCGTTTTCATGTCGCGCCCGGTGTATTTGCACGGCCCGCCGGTGGCCTCGCAGATCTGGTCGACCAGCATGCTGTTCAAACGCGGAATATTGGTATTGGCGAAAAATCCGTTGATGCGCTGATCCGCTGCGACATTGCCGATGAAGTCATCCACCACCGCCTGAATCGCGGGCTTGCCGCCCAAACGGTCGTAGAGGTTTTTTTGCGGCGTATGCTGCATCGAGGTGCACGCGGTAGAAAACGTGACCAGGATCACTGCGAGAGAAAGTGCTTGCAGCCCGCGTGACACCGGGCTCGTGACTGATGGATTCCGGTTCATGTCTGTTTCCTTGTTGAATACGGGGAAGGCTCCCATCACTCTTTACGCGCGCACTCACGCGGCAGATGCATGCATCTGGTCAGGCCTTCCATACGTATTGTTGCTTGAGGCTGCCGTTACAATTGACTACAACATGAATCATCCGCCGCTAGACCTTTCCGACGCCGAAAGCCAGCCCATGGCAGCCGCCGTCCCGGAGGACGTGAACGGAATCGCTCTCGCGCAGCTGATCCGGCGCATGGCGCAGGGCGACGAGGCGGCGCTCGCGCGCCTGTACGACCTCACGCTGGCGCGCGTGCATGCGCTGGCACTGCGCATCACCGCGCGCCACGATCTGGCCGAGGAAGTCTGCGTCGAGACCTACTGGCAGGCCTGGCGCGAAGCTGCGCGCTACGACGCCGCGCGCGGCCAGCCGCTGGCCTGGCTGATGGTGATGACGCGCAGCCGTGCGCTCGACACGCTGAGGCGGCAGGACCGTGCGACCAGCTGCCCCGACCCGGAAATCCATCTCGAGGAAGTCGGCAGCCAGGATGCCTCCCCGCTCGAGCGACTGATGGCCAGTGAACGCGACAGCGCGCTCACCCGCGCGCTCGCCGCGCTCACCCCGGTGCAGCGGCAAATGGTTGGGCTGGCGTTCTACCGGGACCTGTCGCACCAGGAGATCAGCAACCAGACCGGCTTGCCCCTCGGCACGGTCAAATCCCACCTGAAACGCGCACAGGATATTTTGCGCACCACCCTTTTCCAGGCATGAGACCCGCGATGAAGGACAAAGACAACGATACTACCGCCCCCCTCGACGCGGCGCTGATCGAAGCACTCGCTGCGGCGACGCCGCCCGAAGCGCCGCCGGACGACGCCGCCACGCGCATGCGCGAGGCGCTGTTCCAACGCGTACATGCCACCGCCCCGGACTACCTGTTCGTGCACAGTCACGAGGGCGAGTGGGTGCGCTTCCTGCGCGGTGTCGAACTCAAGCTGCTGCGCCAGGACGGCAGTCAGCGTTCCTACCTGCTGCGCATGTCTCCCGGCGCGCGCATTCCGGGGCACGGGCACGCGCTCGACGAGGAAAGCCTGGTGCTCGAAGGCGACGTCACCATCAACGGCGTGCTGTGCCGCGCCGGCGACTACCACTTCGCGCCGCGCGGCAAGCCGCATGGCCGACTCACTACCGAAGGCGGCTGCCTGCTGTTCGTGCGCGGCGCGGCGGACGCACACACGCTTCGTTGATGCGGGGTGCTTGCGTGCTGCTGGGGGCTGCCGCCATGATGGCAGCCATGCCCGTGCTTGCCGTCGCCCCTTACACCGCCCCCGCATGGCTGCCGGGCGGCAATCTGCAAACCATCTACACCAGTCTTTTCGTTTCTGTGCCCAGAGTCGAATACCGGCGCGAACGGCTCGAACTTCCCGACGGCGACTTTCTCGATTTCGACTGGGTCGACGGGGTGCCCGGGATGCCCGTCGTCGTGCTCTTTCACGGCCTCGAAGGCAATTCGCAAAGCTTCTACGCGCGCGACCTCATGCACAGCGTGAAAGCGCGTGGATGGCACGGCGTGGTCGCCCACTTCCGCGGCTGCTCGGGCGAGGACAACCGCCTGCCGCGCGCCTATTTCGCGGGGGACAGCACCGACGTCGAAACCATGCTGCGTCATGCGAAATCCAGGCACCCCGAGGCGCCGCTGTACGCCGTGGGCGTCTCACTCGGCGGCAATGCGCTCCTGAAATGGCTGGGTGAACAAGGCGGCGGCGCGTCATCGCTGGTTGATCGCGCAGCGGCGATCTCGGCGCCGCTCGATCTCACCGCTGCCGGCAATGCCCTCGACCGCGGCTTCAACCGCACCATCTATACCGCACGATTTCTTTCCACGCTCAAGGCCAAAGCCCAACGCAAGGCGGAAACATTCCCCGGCCTGCTCGACGCCGACGCCATCGAAGCAGCAACCACTTTCCGTGAATTCGATACGCTCGTGACCGCGCGCCTGCACGGGTTCCGCGACGCCGATGATTACTGGGTAAAGGTCTCCAGCAAGCCTTGGCTGAAATCCATCGCCGTTCCCACCCTTGTCATCAACGCCAAAAACGACCCGTTCCTGCCTGCCGAGGCCCTGCCCGGCCAGGCCGACGTGTCCGCTGTCGTTACGCTGGAACAGCCCGAAACCGGCGGCCACGTCGCCTTCCCTTCCGGCCCCTTTCCCGGCAACGCCGACTGGCTGCCGGCGCGCATCCTCCATCATTTCGACGCATCCGACAGGTAGAATCGACGCATTCGCCTATCAGGGAGTGCGCAGTGGAATACCCCAAGGAAATCTTCAAGGCCTACGACATCCGCGGCATCGTCGGCAAGACTTTCACCGCTGAAATCGTCGAGGCCATCGGCCAGGCCATCGGTTCCGAAGCCGTGGCGCGCGGTCAGACGGAAATCTGCATCGGCCGCGACGGGCGGCTGTCCGGCCCCGAACTCGCGGCGGCGCTCGCGCGCGGCATCCAGAAGGCCGGCATTGGCGTGGTCGATCTGGGCATGGTCGCCACGCCGATGACCTATTTCGCCGCCTATCAGTTGAATACGAACAGCGCGGTGATGGTCACCGGCAGCCACAATCCGCCCGACTACAACGGACTGAAAATGGTGCTCGGCGGCGAGACGCTGTCGGGTGATGCCATCCAGGCCTTGCGCCAGCGCCTGGTCGACGGCGACCTCGTGCACGGCGAAGGCAGCTACCGCAGCCACGACATCGCGGGCGAGTATCTCGCGCGCATCGTCTCCGACGTCAAACTCGCGCGGCCGATGAAAATCGCGGTCGACTGCGGCAACGGCGTGCCCGGCGCGTTCGCGCCCAAGCTGTTCCGCGACCTCGGCTGCACGGTCGACGAGCTGTTCTGCGAAGTCGACGGCAACTTTCCCAATCACCATCCCGATCCCTCGCAGCCGAAGAACCTGCAGGACCTGATCGCGCACCTGAAGACCAGCGACGCCGAAATCGGCCTGGCCTTCGACGGCGACGGCGACCGCCTCGGCGTCGTCACCAAGGACGGCAGCATCATCTTCCCCGACCGCCAGCTGATGCTGTTCGCCGACGACGTGCTGTCGCGCAATCCCGGCGCCGAGATCATTTTCGACGTGAAGTCGACGCGCAAGCTGTTCGACTGGATACGCGAACGCGGCGGCAAACCCACCCTCTGGAAGACCGGCCACAGCTTCATCAAGGCCAAGATGAAGGAAACCGGCGCGCTCCTGGCGGGCGAAATGTCCGGCCACGTGTTCTTCAAGGAGCGCTGGTACGGCTTCGACGACGGCCTCTACGCCGGCGCGCGCCTGCTCGAGTATCTGAGCCGGCAGCCCGACATCGACGCCACCCTGCACGGCCTGCCCGACACGGTGAACACGCCCGAGCTCAACATCAAGATGGCCGAGGGCGAGCACTACGCGCTGATGGAGCGGCTGCAGAAGACCGCGACATTCCCCGGCGCGCGCGAAGTCATCACGCTCGACGGCCTGCGGGTCGAATACGCCGACGGCTTCGGGCTGGCGCGCCCGTCGAACACCACGCCGGTGATCGTGCTGCGCTTCGAGGCCGACAACGCGGAGGCGCTGGCGCGCATCCAGGCCGACTTCCGCCGCGTCATCCACGAGGCGGCGCCCGGCCTCGCACTGCCGTTCTAAGCCAGCGGCGCGACGGAGACCGCCATCGACTGCCTGCTCATACGCGACGACGCGCCCGCGGGCGAGGCGATCGCTTTCGACGCGATCCGCGAGCACGTCGGCCAGCCCGGCCGCTTTCTCTGGGTCGAGCTGAAGTCGCCCGACAGCCGCACCATCACGCGGCTGGGCGAGGAGCTCGGCCTGCACGCGCTGGCGCTGGAGGACGCGATCTCGACCCACCAACGCCCCAAGCTCGAGGAATACGACCATCACGTGTTCATTGCCGTGCGCACCGTGCAGCTGTGGGAATCGCGCCTCGAATTCGGCGAGACGCATCTCTTCGTCGGCGGCAATTACGTCGTGGCCATCCGCCACGACAGCGGCAGCGGCTACCATCGGGTGAGCGAGCGCTTGCAGCGGCGCCCGCCCGGCGTCAAGACCGGCACGCCGTATGCGCTGTACCTGGTGCTCGATCTCATCGTCGACCAGTTCCGCCCGGTCGTCGCGGCGATGCAGGAACGCTTCGGCGCGCTGGAGAGCCAGCTCATGAGCGGCGCCAAGGCGAGCCGCGACACGCTGGAAAAACTCTACGCGACGAAGCGCGATCTCACCGCGCTGCGCGACGCGGTCGAGCCGATGCAGGACATCACGCAGGATCTGCTGCGGGTACACACGCAGTTCGCCACCAAGGAACTCAAGGCCTACTACCGCGACGTCCACGACCACGCGGTGCGCGTGACGGTCGCCATCGACCACCTGCGCGTGTCGACCTCGGACGCGATGCAGTTCAACCTCGCGACGCTTTCTCTCAAGCAGAACGAATCGGTGCAGAAGCTCGCCGGCTGGGGCGCGCTGCTGGCGCTACCGACGGTGGTGTTCAGCCTCTACGGCATGAATTTCGAATACATGCCGGAGCTCAAGTGGCCGTGGGCCTACCCGGCACTGCTCGCGGCCACCGGCGTCGCCGTCGGCGTGCTGTACCGGCGGCTCAAGCGACGCGGCTGGATTTGACGCTCACTTGCGAGAGGCGCGCGCGTAGCGGACGCGGGTGACGCCGGCGGCGTCGCGGTCGAGCCAGGCGACGTGCAGCGCGCCCTTCGCGTCGAATGTCGCCACCGGGTCGGACTGCGCGCCCGGCCCGTGCGCGCCGGGCACGGCGATGTCCTCGCCGAAGGCTTCGCCCTCCCATGCCGACAGCCACACGTCGGGCGTGCCGTCGCGGGCGTCGTCCCACAGCGCGACCAGGCGCGCGCCGTCGCTCGCGACCAGCGCGTGCCACTGCGCCATGTTGTCGCCGAAGCTGTCCTGCACCTTGAGATTGCGCCCGAAGCTGCGCGTGCCGGGGTCGAAGGCCGCGTAGACGTCGTAGCCGGAGAGGAAGTCACGCTTGTCGAGCCACACGGCGACGAGGCCCCGCTCGCCCCAGCGCGCGAGCGTGGGGCGCATCGCCCCCGTGCCCGCGCCGAGCCCGCCGGGCGCGCTGCCGCTCCTGATGTCGGTGAGGCGGACCGGCGGCGTGAAGCCGCCGTCGCGGTGGTGGCTGACCATGGGCACGGTGTGGCGCGACCGGCGGTCTTCCCAGGCGACCGCGAGCGTACCGTCGCCGGCGACCGCGAGCGCGGGCCAGCCCTGTTCGTCGGCCGGCTCGACCGCCTCGACCGGCTGCGCCGACTGCACGGCGAGCACGCCGCGCGTTTCCGTCAGGGTGGCCACGACGATGCGCTTGAAGCGGCCGGCCTGTTCGGCCCACGCCGCGTAGAGCGCGCCGCCGCCGCGCGCGAGCGTGACCTGCGCCGCATCGGCGTCGGCCAGCCGCAGGCGCCTGCCCTGCGGCCACACCTGCGCGTAGACCTTGCCGGCTTCTTCCCACGCGGCAAGAAAGCGTCCGCCGTCGAGCGCGAGCACCACCGGCGCGTAGCATTCCTGCTGGCCGAGCCGGGTTTCACGCCGGAAGCCCTTGGCCTTGGCCGGCTTCACCGCCAGATAGCATTGCGGGGCGCCGCTGCGGTTGTCCTCCCACACCACGCCGACCGTGCCGCCCGACACCGCGATGCCCTGGCGGTTGGCCGCCTCCAGGTGCGGAAAGATTTTCGCGCCCAGTGCGGTGTTGACGGTGAGCGGTGCGCTCCACGTCCAGTCGGCGTGCGCCGGTGCCGCCAGCGCCGCGAGCAGCAGGAGCGCCGCCCTCACGATTTTTCGCCCAGGAATTCGAGCAGCGTCTTCTGCTTGTAGTGGCCGCCGCGCACGTAGCGGTCGTAGTCCTGAAAATCCTTCACCGTCTTGAAGCCGGGCGCCTGGAAGATCTTGTCGCCCTGCGGCGTGAGGTAGACGAAGAGCGGCGTCGCGAAGGCCTGCAGGCGCGCACCGAGTTCGGCCTCGGTGATGCGCTCGCCAGTGGGCAGCGTGAGCCGCCTGCCGGATTCGGCGTCGACGTAGACCAGCACGTAGTTCTCGCTGTAGAGCTTCTTCAGGCCCGCGTCGGAGAAGGTCGTCTTGTTGGTGTGGTCGCACCAGGCGCAGCCGTAGCGCCCGAAGTACAGGAAAATCGGCTTGCCGCTCGCCTTCGCCGCCTTGAGGCCGGCGTCGAAATCGACGAAGTGGTAGCCTTTGGGCGGGTCGGCGAGTGCGGCGCCGGCCCACAGCCCCGCCGCTGCCAGCACGGTCGCGATTGACTTTTTCATGGCTGTCTCCTTGGCTCAGGGGTTCATTCTGCTAAATTCTCCGCTTCCTGCAACCCTCCTTACGTACCGACCCATGAGCCACGAACCCGTTCGCATCGGCCTCGTCTCGATCAGCGACCGCGCCAGCCAGGGCATCTACGAGGACCGCGGCCTGCCCGCGCTCGAAGCCTGGTTCAGCGAGGTGCTCGCCAACCCCGCGCGCTTCGTCACCCGCCTGATCCCCGACGAACAGCCCGCCATCGAGGCGGCGCTGATCGAGCTCGCCGACGTGGAACAATGCGCCCTGATCCTCACCACCGGCGGCACCGGCCCGGCGCCGCGCGACGTCACCCCCGAGGCGACGCTGGCGGTCGCGCACAAGGTGCTGCCGGGCTTTGGCGAGGCGATGCGCGCGGTATCGCTGAAGTACGTGCCGACCGCGATCCTGTCGCGCCAGGTCGGCGTCACCCGCGGCGCCAGCCTCATCCTCAACCTGCCCGGCCAGCCCAAGGCGATCAAGGAAACGCTCGACGGCGTCTTCGCCGCCGTGCCCTACTGCGTCGACCTCATCGGCGGCCCGTATCTGGAAACGCGGCCCGGCACGATCGCTGTATTCCGGCCGAAGTCGGCGCAGCGGCCGCCGGCGAGCTGAGCCCAACTCAACTGCCGTAGCGGTTGCGGAAAGCCTGGTCGAGGTTGATTTCGCGCGCCGTCGCCGGCCCGATCACGCAGGCGTCGAGGCTGGCCGGCATCACCAGCCTGCCCGTCGCGGCGACATGGCGTCCGGCCATGATTTCCGCCTCGCGGCGGGGCACCGACTGCGGAAGGTCGGGGTCGGCGTAGCCGTCGGGATAGACCGGCCAGCCGCCGGCCGCGTACTTGTCGGACGCCCCCAGCGTATGCAGCAGCTCGTGCGCGATGACGATGGCGTTCTGCCGCTGCTGGCGCGCGTCGGCAAAAACGTGGATGACGCCGATCAGGCCCTTCTGCAAACCCAGCGAGTGTTCCAGCGCCACGCCCTCCCGCGCGGTGTGGAAGAGCAGGAAAAGCTTGACCGTGCCGAGATGGGGCAACCACTGTCCCGACTGGCGATACACCCACCAGCGCAGCTTGAGGCTCCACACGATGTTCGCGAGCGCGCCGCCGCCGCTTGGGGGGGCCGGCGGCTGCGCGTGCAGCGCCGGCTTGAGGCTGAGGTGGATCGCCGGCGAGACCGGCGCGCCGTAGCGCGCGATTTCACGCTCGAGGAAGGCATTGATCTCGTCGAAGTCGCCCGGCTGGAGCGCGGCGATCATCGCGCCGGCCCTCGCCGACCCATCGCCGTTGACCGGGATGATCTGCACCTCGAGCGGGCCGCGCCAGCCGCGCACCATCCATTGCTCGAGAAAAGTCAGGCTTCCCGCCGCGACCAGCAGGCCCAGCAGAACCAGGATGCGGAGCCGGCGAAAGCGCAGGGCTGTCATTTTCCGGAATCGCCGGCAAGCGGGGCGCGCCGGGCCCGTGCCTGGGCGGCGGGGTTCGCCGCCTCGCGGCCCCGTGTTCTTCCGGGGACGGTCACTCGGCGTCCTGCATCGCCGCGCGGATCACGTGATAGATCTCGCGGAAGGCCCGCGGCGGCTTGTTGCGCGCCGCTTCGTCGCGCGCGTTGCGGATCAGCTGGCGCAGGTGCGTGACGTCGGTGTGCGGGTAGGCGTCGAGGAAGCGCGTCAACGCCTCGTTGTCGGCAATGAGTTTCTCGCGCCACTTCTCGGCCTGGTGCAGCCTCGCGTTCTCCAGCGCCGACACCCCCTTGAAGGCATCGAGTTGCGCCCGGATAGGCGCCGGATCGATCGCGCGCATGAGCTTGCCGATGTATTGCCGCTGCCGGCGCAGCGCGCTGTTCTGGGTGATCTTGCGACAGGCGGCGACCGCCTCGCGCAGCGCTTCCGGCAGCTCGATGCGACGGAACTGCGCCTCGGGCAGTTTCACCAGCTCGGTGCCGAGATCCTGCAAGGCCTCGACTTCGCGCTTCTTCTGGCTCTTGCTGGGGCCATCGTAAACGTCGTCGGGGTCGAATTCCGGTTCGGCATCGGGGTCGATCAGGCGCACGGCGGGGCTTTCGGTTGCTGTTATGATCGGCATTGTAGTTTCTGACGCCGACACCTGCCCAGCCCGACCTGCCCACATCGCCCCCACGCCATGTCACGTTCCCAGTTCAGCTATACCCGCGACCAGCTTGCCACACTCGCCCGCATCGTCATCGACCACGCCATGCAGCGGGGCGCCAGCGCCGCCGACACCGAGATTTCCGAGGGTGTCGGCCAGAGCGTGAGCGTCCGGCAGGGCGAGATCGAAACCATCGAGTACAACAAGGACAAGGGCGCCGGCGTCACCGTCTACCTCGGCCAGCGGCGCGGCCACGCGTCGACCTCGGACCTGTCCGAAGCGGCGCTGAAGAGCGCGGTCGAGAAGGCGCTCACCATCGCGCGCTACACCGCCGAGGACGAGGCCGCGGGGCTGCCCGACGCCGACCGCCTGGCGAAGGATGCGCCCGACCTCGACCTCTACCACCCCTGGGATCTGAGCGTCGAAGAGGCCGCCGAGCGGGCCCGCGCCTGCGAAGCCGCAGCGTTGGCTGTGGACAGACGACTCACCAATTCCGAAGGCGCGGCCGTCAATCTCCACACCTCGCAGTTCGTCTACGCCAACAGCCTCGGCTTCTGCAACGGCTACGCCGGCTCGCGCCACGGCATGTCGGTCGCCGTCATCGGCGAGGACAAGGGCGGCATGCAGCGCGACTACTGGTACACCAGCGCGCGCAACGCCAACGACCTCGACCCGGCCGAAACCGTCGGCCGCATTGCCGGCGAGCGCACCGTGCGGCGTCTGAACGGCAGGAAACTCGATACCCGCACCTGCCCCGTCGTCTTCGAAGCGCCGATCGCCACCGGGCTCATCGGCAACTTCGTCGCCGCGGTGTCCGGCGGCAGCCTCTACCGCAAGTCCTCGTTCCTGCTCGACAGCCTCGGCAAACCGGTGTTCGCGCCGCACGTCAGCATCCGCGAGGCGCCCTTCATTCGCGGCGGGCTGGGCAGCGCGCCGTTCGACAGCGAGGGCGTCGCCTGCCTCGAGCGCGATGTGGTCAAGGACGGCGTGGTAGCGGGCTATTTCCTGTCGAGCTACTCGGCAAGAAAACTCGGCATGACGACGACCGGCAACGCCGGCGGCAGCCACAACCTGCTGGTGAGCCACGGCGATCTCGACCTGCCCGGCCTGTTGAAGGAAATGGGCACCGGGCTTCTGGTCACCGAACTCCTCGGCCACGGCGCCAACATGGTCACCGGCGACTACTCGCGCGGCGCCGCCGGCTTCTGGGTCGAGAACGGCGAGATCCAATACCCGGTCGAGGAAATCACCATCGCCGGCAACCTCGCCGACATGTACAAGGGCATCGTCGCCATAGGCAAGGATATCGAACGCCGTGGCGCCAAGCAGGTCGGCTCGATCCTGATCGACCGGATGACGGTGGCGGGCAACTGACATGCGGCACGCAAGCCGCCTCGTACTTGCGGTTTGTTTCGTCTTCCTGCTCGCCGCGTGCGAGCGCGGCCCCACCCTTCCCCGGCTAAGCCCGCACGACGTCATCGTCGCCTTCGGCGACAGCCTCACCCACGGCACCGGCGCGAGCTCCGACACCGCCTATCCCGCCGTGCTGGCGACGCTCACCGGCCGCACCGTGGTCAACGCCGGCGTGCCGGGCGACACCACGACGACCGCCCTCGCGCGCCTGCCTGCGGTACTGGATGAACACAAGCCGCGCCTGGTGCTGCTGTGCCTGGGCGGCAACGACATGCTGCGCAAGCAGCCCGAGGCCGACATCGAGAACAACCTGCGCCTGATGGTGCAGACCATCCGCGCCAGCGGCGCGGCGGTGGTGCTGATCGGCGTGCCCGCGCCCCGGCTCTTCGGCGGGACGCCCGATTTCTATACCCGCGTCGCGGACGAGATGAAGCTGCCGCTCGAAGATGAAGTCTTCGTCGAGGTCTTGAAGGACAACCGCCTCAAGGCCGACCCCATCCACGCCAACGCTGCCGGCTACCGCGTCGTCGCCGAGCGCCTGGCGGCATTCCTGCGCGAGGCGGGGGCGCTGTGAACGCGCTGCTCGCGCTGGCCCGCGCCATCGACGCCTTCACCGAGCGCGTCGGCCGCGTCGTCATCTGGCTGGTGCTCGTCGCCACGCTCATTTCCGCCGCCAACGCGCTCGCGCGCTACACGCTCGGCGAGAGCTCGAACGCCTGGCTGGAAATCCAGTGGTACCTGTTCGGCGCGATGTTCCTGCTCGCAGCCGGCTATACGCTCAAGCACAACGGCCACGTGCGCATCGACATTTTCTACAACCGCCTCACGCCGCGCGGGCAGGCGTGGGTCGATCTCGCCGGCGGCCTCGTGTTCCTGCTGCCGATGGCCGGGCTGCTCGCGTGGCTCGCGTGGCCGATGTTTTACGAGGCATGGATCACGCACGAGCTGTCGCCCGACGCGGGAGGACTCGTGCGCTGGCCGGTGAAGCTGCTGCTGCCACTTGGCTTCGCCCTGCTCGCGCTGCAGGGCGTGGCCGAAGTCATCAAGCGTGCCGGCGTGCTCAGCGGCCACCTCGTGCTGCCGCAGGAAAAGCCGGAGGAAGAGGTCTGATGGACGCCGGCTTTCTCGCGCCGCTGATGTTCGCGGGCCTGGTGGCCTTCCTGCTGCTGGGCTACCCGGTCGCGTTCGCGCTCGCCGCCAACGGCCTCCTGTTCGCCGGCATCGGCATCGCCCTGGGCCTCTTCGACGTATCGCTGCTCTCCGCGCTGCCCGAGCGCGTCTACGGCATCGCGGCCAATCCCACGCTCCTGGCGATTCCCTTTTTCGCCTTCATGGGCCTCATCCTCGAACGCTCGGGCATGGCCGAGGACCTGCTCGACACCATCGGCCAGCTGTTCGGCTCGCTCAAGGGCGGGCTCGCCTACGCGGTCATCCTGGTCGGGGGGCTCTTGGCCGCGACCACCGGCGTCGTCGCCGCCACCGTCATCGCCATGGGGCTGATTTCCTTGCCTGTGATGCTGCGCTACGGCTACGACAAGCGGCTGGCGTCCGGCGTCATCGCCGCCTCCGGCACGCTCGCGCAGATCGTGCCGCCGTCGCTGGTGTTGATCGTGCTCGCCGACCAGCTCGGCGCCTCGGTCGGCGACATGTACAAGGGCGCGCTGCTGCCGGGCCTCGGCCTCATCGGCCTCTACCTCGGCTTCGTCTTCCTGCTCACGCTGTTCCGCCCGCACGCCGCGCCGGCGATGCCGGCGTCGGCGCGTACGCTGCACGGCTCGGCCTTGTTACTACGGGTGCTGGCCACGCTGGTGCCGCCCTTGGTGCTGATCTTCCTCGTGCTCGGCACCATTTTCCTCGGGGTGGCCACCCCCACCGAGGGCGGCGCGATGGGCGCGGCGGGCGCGCTGCTGCTGGCGCTCGCGCGCGGCCGCCTCTCGCGCCTGCAGCTGACGCAGGCGATGGACAGTACGACCCGGCTCACCACCTTCGTCATTTTCATCCTCATCGGCTCAACCATCTTCACCCTGGTGTTCCGCGGGCTCGACGGCGACGTCTGGGTCGGGCACCTGTTCGACCGGCTGCCCGGCGGGGTCATCGGCTTTCTCATCGTCGTGAACCTGCTGGTGTTCACGCTGGCGTTCTTCCTCGACTTCTTCGAGATCGCCTTCATCGTCGTGCCGCTGCTCGCGCCGGTCGCGTACAAGCTCGGCATCGACCCGATCTGGTTCGGCGTCATGCTCGCGGTCAACATGCAGACCGCCTTCATGCACCCGCCCTTCGGCTTCGCGCTGTTCTATCTGAAAAGCGTGGCGCCCAAGAGCATCCGCACCGCCGACATCTACCGGGGTGCGATTCCCTTCCTCGTCATCCAGCTCGTGATGGTCGCGGTCGTGCTCGCCTTCCCCGACATCGTGCTACGGGCAGCGCCGCCGGATGCGAGCAGCGTCACCGACATCCCCATCGAGGTCGACCCGGACGCGAATTTCCTGCCGGCCGAGTGGCGCTGACCCCGATTGCGAAAACATGAGAAAATGACGGCCCTCGCGCCGGCGCCCGGCCGCGCGCGCCTTCCCCCTCGCAAGGACCGCATCATGAGCGAACTCATCATCGAAGACCTCGTCGTCGGCAGCGGCGACACCGCGCGCGCCGGACAATCCGTGTCGGTGCACTACACCGGCTGGCTCACCGACGGCAGCAAGTTCGACTCCAGCGTCGACCGCAACGATCCGTTCGAATTCCGCCTCGGCGCGGGCCACGTCATCCCCGGCTGGGACCAGGGCGTGGCTGGCATGCAGGTGGGTGGCCGCCGCAAGCTGACCATTCCGCCCGAGCTCGCCTATGGTGCGCGCGGCGCCGGCGGCGTGATCCCGCCGAACGCCACGCTGGTGTTCGAAGTCGAACTGCTGGCGATCAACTGAGTCCTTCGTCCGCATCGTTTGCGGACATCCCCATGACCCAGCCCCTGTTTTCCCACCGCAAGCACTGGGCGGCGCGCTTCGGCACCGCCCCCTTCCTGCCGATGTCGCGCGCAGAAATGGCCGCGCTCGGCTGGGACGCGTGCGACGTGATCCTCGTCACCGGCGACGCCTACATCGACCACCCCAGCTTCGGCATGGCGCTGGTCGGGCGCCTGCTGGAGGCGCAGGGCTTTCGCGTGGGCATCATCAGCCAGCCCGACTGGCACTCGGCCGAACCCTTCCGCGCGCTCGGCCGCCCGACGCTCTACTTTGGCGTCACCGCGGGCAACATGGATTCCATGGTCAACCGCTACACCTCGGACCGGAAAATCCGCTCCGACGACGCCTACACCCCCAACGCCGAGCCGAACAAGCGCCCCGACCGCGCCGTCACCGTGTACGCGCAGCGCTGCCGCGAGGCCTACGCCGGCGTGCCCGTCATCATCGGCTCGATCGAGGCGAGCCTGCGGCGCATCGCGCACTACGACTACTGGTCCGACACCGTGCGCCGCTCGGTGCTGATGGATTCGAAGGCCGACCTGCTGATCTTCGGCAACGCCGAACGGGCGCTGCTCGACGTCAGCCATCGGCTCGCCCGCGGCGAGAAAATCGGCGACGTCCGCGACGTGCGCGGCACCGGCTTCGTCGTGCCGCGCGACTGGAAGCCGGGAGAAAACTGGATCGAGGTTGCCTCGACCGAGCTCGACACGCCCGGCGCGATCGACGCTCACGTCGATCCTTACGCCTTCCTCCCCTCCCCCGCAAGCGGGGGAGGGGTCGGGGGAGAGGGGAAAGCGCCCGCTCAGGCTCGCCCGCTTCCAGCCGAACTGCTCGCCCACGCGCGCGAGCTTCGCAGTCAGCAGACCGATTCCGAACAACTGCTCTGGGGCATCCTGCGAGCCAAACGCTTTCTCGGCTACAAGTTTCGCCGTCAGCATCCGATCGAACCGTACATCCTCGATTTCTACTGCGACGAACTGAAACTCGCAATCGAACTGGATGGCGGTCAACACGCTGAACAGCAAACCTATGACGAGCATAGGACTCGTGCGCTGGAGGCACGGGGCATCCGCGTACTGCGGTTCTGGAACAACGATGTGCTGGCACAAACGGAAGCTGTGCTTGAGGCCATCTATCAAGCGACGCCGGCAGCACAACCTTCCTCTCCCCCAACCCCTCCCCCGCTTGCGGGGGAGGGGCGTATGCAGCCGCTTCGATTCGTTTCTAAATCTGACCGCCTCGCCGCTAAGCAGGCCATCCGCGAACGCACCGTGATCCGCCTGCCCGACTACGACCAGGTGAAGAACAACCCGGTGCTGTACGCGCATGCTTCAAGGGTCTTCCACCTCGAATCCAACCCCGGCAACGCGCGGGCCCTGCGGCAGGCGCACGGCGAGCGCGACGTCTGGCTCAATCCGCCGCCGATCCCGCTCACCACACCCGAAATGGACGCGGTCTACGACCTGCCCTACGCGCGCGCGCCGCACCCGAGCTACGGCGACGCCAAGATTCCGGCGTGGGAGATGATCCGCTTCTCGGTCAACATCATGCGCGGCTGCTTCGGCGGCTGCACCTTCTGCTCGATCACCGAGCACGAGGGCCGCATCATCCAGAGCCGCAGCGAGGATTCGGTGATCCGTGAAATCGAGGCGATCCGCGACAAGACGCCCGGCTTCACCGGCGTCATTTCCGACCTCGGCGGCCCCACCGCGAACATGTACCGCATGGCGTGCAAATCGAAGAAGATCGAGCGCGCCTGCCGCCGCTTGAGCTGCGTGTACCCGGACATCTGCGAGAACCTCAACACCGACCACACGCCGCTCATCCACATGTACCGCCGCGCCCGCGCGCTGCCGGGGATCAAGAAGATCCTCATCAGCTCGGGCCTCAGATACGACCTCGCGGTGCGCTCGCCCGAATACGTGAAGGAACTGGTGCAGCACCACGTCGGCGGCTATCTCAAGATCGCGCCCGAGCACACCGAGACGGGCCCGCTGTCGAAAATGATGAAGCCCGGCATGGGCGCCTACGACCGCTTCAAGGAGATGTTCGAGGCGGCGTCGAAGGCGGTCGGCAAGAAGCAGTACCTGATCCCCTACTTCATCGCGGCGCACCCGGGCACCACCGACGAGGACATGCTGAACCTCGCGCTATGGCTGAAGAAGCACGACTTCCGCCTCGACCAGGTGCAGACCTTCCTGCCGACGCCGATGGCGCTCGCCACCGCGATGTACCACACCGAAAAGAACCCGCTGAAGAAGGTGCTCGGCGGCAAGGCCGAGGCCGTGTCCGTGGTGAAGCAGGGCCGCGTGCGCCGCCTGCACAAGGCTTTTCTGCGCTACCACGACCCGGACAACTGGCCGCTCCTGCGCGACGCGCTCAAGGAAATGGGCCGCGAAGACCTCATCGGCAACGGCAAGAAGCACCTGGTCCCCACCTACCAACCCGCCCCACGAGGGGACGCCGACTCTCAGCGGGCCAAAGCGCGCGAAAGATCGTATGCCGGCACCGGCAGGCAGCCGGAAGGCACGCGCACGCCGCGCGCCGAAGACAGGCGCGCCAAACCCACCGCTCGCAAACCCGTCGCCAGTCAACCCGGACCGGCGAGACCCGCACCCGCCAAAGCCGGTTTGGACAAACCGGCATCAGGCAAGCCCGTGCCGGCCGGCCGCGGCCGTCCCCCGCAGGTGCCCAGGCACCCCTTGAGCCAGCGCCGCGGCGGCGGCAAGGCCCGCTGATCATTCCTCGCTTCTTGCGCCTTGCCTCTGCAATGACCCCCCGCGACCTCCTCCGCGCCAAGCTCAATCTCGAAACCGCCCAGCTCGCGTGGCCCGAGCTCGAACGCCACTTCGCGCGCGGCGTGGTGATCAAGGTCGCCGCCGGCATGGACCTCGTCGACGCTGCCTTGCAGGTCGCCGAGAACAACACCGCCGCGGTGCAGGCCTGGCTCGCCGACGGCCGCATCGCCCGCGCCAGTACGGGCGACGCCGAGGACTGGCACGCGCGCCAGCCGCGGTTCTGGGCGGTGGTCGTGGCGCCGTGGGTGCTGATCCAGGAAACATCCGGGGAAGCGGCGTCGTAAGCCCAGCACCGGCCTCGCGGGCGCCAGGATCGGCGCACGCGCCGCGCCATGCGGGGACTCACTCGGCGCGTATGCCCGGCAGGCGGGCAAAGCTCTCGCGTTTGACGGTGTCGATGAAATCGACGACAAAGGCGCGCGCCGCGTCGGCCGCGCGCACCGCCGCGTGGAGCTCGGCCCACAGCCCATGCCTGCCGATGGGGCGCGCCACGATGTAACCGCGCTCGAGATAGGGCGCGACCGCCCACGCGGGCAGCGCCGCAAGCCCTCGACGGCTGGCGACGAGCTGGAGAATCGCGACCGTCAGTTGCGCCTCGCGGCGCGGCGGCCGTACCCCGGCAGGCGCCAGGACGCGGCGAACCAGATCCAGGCGGTCCTCCGGCACCGGATAGGTGATCAACGTGTGGTCGGCGAAGTCGGCAGGCGCGAGCCACTTTTTCGCGGCGAGCGGGTGGCCCGGCGGCAACAGCGCCAGCATTTCGAAGCCGAACAAGGGCTGATAGACCACGCCGGCACGCGGCGCACTTTCCGAGGTGATGACCAGATCAGCCTGCTGGTCCAGCAGCAGCCCGACCGGATCGTCCTGGAACCCCCCCAGCAGGTCGAGCTCCACGCCGGGCCACACGTCGCGGTAGCTGTCCATCGCCGGCATCAGCCAGTCGTAGCAGGTATGGCACTCCACCGCGATGCGCAACGCCCCCGCGTCGCCGTCCTTCAGCTTGGCCAGGTCGCGCAGCGCCGCATGGACCTGCGGCAGGGTCGCGTGCGCCAGCGCCAGCAGCCGGCGGCCGGCGGCGGTCAGGCCCAGCGGTCGCGCGGCGCGCTCGACCAGCGGCATGCCCAGCGCATCTTCCAGCGCCTTCAGTTGATGCGACACCGCCGACTGCGTGAGATGCAGACGCTCGGCGGCGGCCGTCAAGCCGCCCGATTCGGCGACGGCCTGCAGCAGCCGCAGATGGCGCAGCTCGATATGAGATTGGCTCATGTATTTAATGAAAAATATTCGTTTGTTTCATGATAATGGCACCGGCATCATGGCGTCCATCATTCACTGGGAGCACACACATGGCACGGGCACACGTTTTGGGCGTTCCCCGCATCGGACCGCAACGGGAACTGAAATCCGCACTGGAGTCCTACTGGCGCGGCGAGATCGACGAGGCGTCGCTGCAATCGGTGGCGAGCGGGATTCGGCAATCCAACTGGCGGCGACAGCACGCGGCCGGGCTGGATTTCGTCACCGTGGGCGATTTCGCGTTCTACGATCAGATGCTCAACCACGTCGCGCTCCTGGGCTGCGCCCCGGCGCGCTTCGGCTTCGGGGACACGCTCGGCCTGGCCGAGTATTTCCAGCTGGCGCGCGGCAACGCCGCCTGCCATGCGATGGAAATGACCAAATGGTTCGACACCAACTATCACTATCTCGTCCCCGAGCTGAAGCCCGATACGCAGTTTTCGCCGGGCACGGCCTGGCTGTTCGACGAAGTGGCCGAGGCGCAGACGGCGGGGTTCAATCCCAAGCCCGTGCTGATCGGCCCGCTCACCTTCCTCTATCTTGCCAAGGAAAAAACCGCGGGCTTTTCCCGCCTCGACCTGCTCGACCGCCTGCTGCCGGTCTATGGCGCGATCCTGGCGCGGCTGAAAGCGCAAGGCGTCGAGTGGGTGCAGATCGACGAACCGATCCTGGCGCTGGACCTGGACGCCGGCTGGCGCACCGCCTTCGAGCGTGCCTATCATCATCTGAATGCCGCCGGCGTGAAGCTGATGCTCGCCAGCTATTTCGGCCCGCTGCGCGAGAACCTGCAGGTGGCGATGAAGCTGCCCGTGGCCGGCGTGCATGTCGATTGCGTGCGCGGCGGCGACGAACTGGCGCAGGTGATCGACTGGCTGCCCGTCAGCAAGGTGCTTTCGGCAGGGGTGATCGACGGGCGCAATGTCTGGGCCACCGACCTGGCTGCCGTGCTCGATCGTTTCGATGCGGTGCATCGACGCCTCGGTGACCGGCTGTGGCTCGCGCCCTCGTGTTCGCTGCTGCACGTGCCGGTGAGCCTGGCGGGCGAATCGCGGCTCGATCCCGAGCTTACGCGCTGGCTCGCGTTCGCCGACGAGAAAATCGCCGCGCTCGCCGTGCTGAAGACCGCGTTCAATGCCGGCCGCGCGGCAGTGGCCGCGGCGTTGGCGGACAACCAACAGGCGCTGGCGTCACGCCGCGCCTCGACCCGCGTGCACGACGCGGCAGTCGGCGAGCGCCTGCGCACGCTCACCGCCACGCACGAGTCGCGCAACCAGCCATTCGCGGTTCGCCAGGCGCTGCAGCGGGAACGCCTGCGGCTGCCGCCCTTCCCGACCACGACCATCGGCTCGTTCCCGCAGACGGCCGAGATCCGTAGTGCCCGCGCGCGCTTCCGCAAGGGCGAGCTGAGCGAGGCAGACTACACCGCGGCGATGCAGCGGGAAATCCGGCGCGCCGTCGAAAAACAAGAGGCCCTGGGGCTCGACGTCCTGGTGCACGGCGAAGCCGAGCGCAACGACATGGTCGAGTACTTCGGCGAACAGCTCGCGGGGTTCGCGTTCACGCAAAACGGCTGGGTGCAGTCCTACGGCAGCCGCTGCGTGAAACCGCCGCTCATCTACGGCGACGTGTCACGCCCGCGGCCGATGACGGTGGGCTGGACGCGCTACGCGCAGTCGCTGACCACCCGGCCGCTGAAGGGCATGCTGACCGGCCCGGTGACGATGCTGCAATGGTCCTTCGTGCGCGACGACCAGCCGCGCGCGACGACGGCGCTGCAGATCGCGCTGGCGATCCGCGACGAAGTGAATGACCTGGAGGCGGCCGGCATCGGCATCATCCAGATCGACGAACCTGCCTACCGCGAGGGGCTGCCGCTGCGAAAAGCCGACTGGCCGGCCTACCTGGCGTGGGCGAGCCGGGCGTTCCGCATCAGCGCGTCCGGCGTGGCCGACACCACCCAGATCCATACCCACATGTGCTATTCGGAATTCAACGACATCCTGCCGGCGATCGCGGCCATGGACGCCGACGTCATCACGATCGAGACCAGCCGCTCCGACATGGAGCTGCTGCGTGGCTTCGGCGATTTCCATTACCCCAATGAAATCGGTCCGGGCGTCTACGACATCCACAGCCCGCGCGTACCAACCGCGGCGGACATGGCCCGGCTGCTGGAAAAGGCCGCTGAGGTCATCCCGCCCGCCAACCTGTGGGTCAACCCCGACTGCGGCCTGAAAACCCGCGGCTGGACGGAAACCGAAGCCGCGCTGGCGAACATGGTGGCAGCGGCGCGGACGCTCCGGCACAAATACGCGCGTCCGCAAGCGGCCGCGACCGCCCGGGCATGAAGCCTTTCCCGGACAAAGCCCGCCGCACGGGCTCTGTCCGGCCGCGCAGGCTCAGGCCGCCAGCGCTTCCTTCACCCGCATCAGGCGGGCGCGCGCCTCGTTCGCTACCCCATGCACCGCGGGGTTGGACACCAGCTTGACCATGATGCCGGGGTCGAGGAAGGACACGGTCACCCTGCCGTCGGCTTCCTCGCGCACCACCACGTTGCACGGCAGCAGCAGGCCGACGTCGGGCTCGGCGCCGATCGCCTGGTGGGCGAGCGGCGGGTTGCACGCGCCGAGGATGCGGTAGGGGCGCATGTCGACGTCGAGCTTGGCCTTCATGGTGCTTTTCACATCGATGTCGGTCAGCACGCCGAAGCCCTCGGCCTTCAATGCGGCGGTGACTTTTTCGATGGCGGCGTCGAAGGGGCCGCTGATCTGGGTGTCGAATCCGTATTCGCTCATGGTCTTGCTCCTGATGGGAAAAATCGATGCCGCCATTTTACTCGCATGGGCGCGGCAGAACCCTTGCGGCGCTCAGGGTTCCAATGACTGCTTCTCCATCTTCCACCACAGCCGGTACACCTCGTCCGACCACAGCGACTTGATATAGGCCACCGTGTCCTGCATCTGCTGCTCGGAAAGCTTGCCCTTCCACGCCGGCATGTTGCCCTGTCCGCCGGGGCTGCCCTCGCGGATCATTTCCAGGAGATCGGCCGTGGGGTGGTGCCAGGCGTGCGCGCTGTCGTCGAGCGGCGGCGGCGGGAAGCGGCCGTCGGCATCGCGGATGCGCCAGTCGCCGGGCGGCCCCTTGCCGTCGGCGCCGTGGCACGCCATGCAATGTTGTTCATATATCGCTTTGCCACGCGCGATCTGCTGTGGATCGGCATAGCGGTCAGGCGGCGAAGCGTCGAGCAGCGACTGTTCGCAGGCGCTCAGCAGCAGCGCGGCGGCAGCGACGTGCAGGGGAATGCGGATCATGGGATCTTCCTCGTAGTTCAGGAAGCAGAGCGCGCAAACGCACTCAGGTTCCCGGATGGCTCAACACGCTGTCGAGCAGGCGCTGCATGTTGCGGAAGTGCGAACCCTCCCAGTACACGCGCCCGCACGCATCGCAGGTGGAAAATCGCGCGTACAGCTCGCGCACCTTCGGCGGCAGGCGATCGAGCACGCTCGCCTTGTCGACCGGCCGCAGCGGCACGTTGCAGTGCAGACAGCGCGTGAACGGCTTCGCGCTCCGCGCCAGGTCGAACCGCGACACGACCTCGCGCAGCTGGTTCTCGGATTTCAGCGCGTGCACATAGCAGCCGTGCGTCACCGCGCGCCGCTTCAACAGTTCTCGATCCCGCGTCAGCACGATGCGGCCGTCTCGTTCACAGAGGGCGATGATATCGTCGTCGTGGAAATGGTTGTCGTAGCGCGTATCGAAGCCCAGCATGCGCAGCAGGTGCGCGAGCCCACCGAGATGCGCGTCGGCGACGAAGCGCGTCTCTCTCGACGGATAGTCGCGCACCCGCAGCAACGGCGTGACATCCATCGCCCTGGAACGCGGATACACCGCCACCCGGTCGCCGTCATCCAGGATGCGGTCGAAACCCACCGGTTCGTCATTGACGAGGATGCGTGCCACCTCGGTGTGCGGCACCCCCAGCGCCTCGATCATGTGCTTCGTCGTCGCCCGGCGCGCGCACGGCACGCTGAATGCCTGCCCGCGCCGCTTCGGCGCGAGAAAATCGTTCAGTTCATCGTGGAAGCGGAAGTTGGCAATGACCATTCGATCATTGTCGCGCTTCGCCATCACGCGGAAAACCGGCGCGCGCCGGACAGCCCCCAACAAAAACGCCACCTCGACGGTGGCGTTTGCCTGGGCATGCGGCACTCAATGCCGCGTCTTGACCGGATTGGCCGCCTTGGGCGGCGTGATGAACGATCCCGCCGGAACGACGACCTGTTTCGGCTTCTTGGGTTTTTTCGCTTCCTTGTTACCACGTAACTGGCCTTTTGCCATGGTGATTCTCCTTGTAGTGGCTTCAGAAGTGTCGGGCCGGCTTTAGGGCCGGCGAACACGGCACCAGGTTGATCATAGGCCGATGGCGAGGAATAGATAGCTTTTAGGGTTCATCGTCGAATTTACTGCGATTTCCAATGGAATGCATGAAGGCAACGCGCGCGCCGTTTAGAAGCACCTTAGGCGCCGAGCCCTGTGTCTGGTTTTGGTCTAAGGTCGAAATATAAAGAATGAAAAGCCTGTCTGACCTTCCCGGCTGATAGAGGCGGTCGCCATCGGTAGCCCAAACGCCCGCGTTTGATTTACTCACACGCCTCTCTCGCGCGCCCCGAGGTCACGCCGAGGTCACATACCGGGCGTGCTTCGTTCGCTATGATCAACTTACGCTGTGACTTGCACGCACAAGAATGCGCCCGCCCGTGCCGGGCGCACACGACAAGCCGGCGCCACGCGCCGGCTTGTCGTGGGTTGATGAAAAAATCAGGCCGTCCTGCGGCGGCGCAGCGCGCTCAAGCCGGCCAGTCCGATACCCAGCAAGGCCAGCGAGGCGGGTTCCGGAACATTGTTTCCGCCACCGATATCGCCTGCGGTGAGATTGATGCGAACCGAGCCGGGCTGACCCCCGACCTGGGTAAGATTGGCCCATTCTGCAGTGGTTCGGGCATCATCGGCGATGGTCAACTCATAAATGCCGGCAGCAAGCCCGGTAAAGGTGGTGCTTTCCCAGTGCACCACGCCACCGAAGAGGTTGGGATCGGTCGACAGCGGGAACGGATACGGACTGGGGCCCCAGAAGAAATTATTGGTCCCATCGATCAAACCGGCGGGTTTCGACGTCACAACCGGACCAACGAAAGGCTGGGTTTGCGAATAGGTGAGGCTCACGCCCACAAGCGTCGCCTGGCCCTCGGGGCCCGGTACGCCACCATGACTGTAATGCCCCGCCCAGAAGGTCACTTCCCCTGGATTAGTGCCGGGCACATAGCCCAATGAAGTCGTATGGGCCGAAGCCGCGCCTATGCCCCCGAATAAGAGCGCCAGTGCCAGAGCTGTTTTTTTCATTTCGTGTCTCCTTGATTCTCGTTGAAAGGGAGTTGGCACGATTTCCATGTTTCCAGCCTGCTGACGCGCCATCTGTCGTGGCTATGTTTCCAGCACCTTTTATGCCAGGTCTGGCGGAAGAATATATGTTTAATGAATTTTTTAATGAATTTTCATAACGCTGTTGGACATTTGTATTAAAAGGAATCAAATGTCCTGAATTATCTCGGGTATGCGGTGTAAAAGTTTCCGACAGTCAACAGGAGACCAAATGGGCTTTTTTGCCTTCGACCCGCCTTCATGCGGCTCGGGCCCGAATCAGCGGTATTTTCAGCAATAGCGCATTCGCACAGACGGTCGCGAGACTATCGTCGACACCAGTTCCACACACGGCAAGCCGCAATCAATCAAGGCGGAGCCACGCTTTTCCGTTTTGCAAGACTGTCAGTCTGGCTGCCTCTTGTGGGTGCGGATACGTTGCGCTGCCCGGGCCGGGCATCCAATACGGACAGACTACGGCCTAGATCCGGCTCGCCGTCAGCCGCATCACATCCGCCGCAAAACGCATCGCCGTCTTGACCGGCAGCGGCAGTGGCGCGCCGCCGTGATCGACGGCGGTCTGCGCGTGGCGGGCTTCGTCGGTTTTCATCTGTTCGACGACGGCGCGGCTCCGGGCGTCGGCTTCGGGCAATTTCTGCAGGTGGCCGTCGAGATGGGCTTCGACCTGGCGCTCGGTTTCGGCGAGAAAGCCGAGATTCCATTTGTCGCCCAGGAGGCCCGCGACGACGCCTATTCCAAACGCGCCGCCGAACCACAGGGGGTTGAGCAGGCTCTTGCGACCGCCAAGCTCGTTGATGCGCTGCTCGCACCAGGCGAGGTGGTCGGTCTCCTCGCGCGCGGCGTGTTCGAGTTCGGCGCGCACTTTGTCGTTCTTCGCGGTGAGCGCCTGGCCGGCATAGAGCGCCTGCGCGCAGACCTCGCCGACGTGGTTGACGCGCATGAGCGCGACGGCCCGGGCCTTTTCTGCGGCAGAGAGTTCGGCTTCGGGGGCGCTGGCAGGGTAAGGCCGGCCGGCGTGCGGGCTGGCGAAGACGGTGCGCAGTCCGAGGTCGAAGGTGGTGATGAGCTGGTCGAGTGTATTCATTTCAAATCCTTATCCCCACAGACACACAAAGGCGCTGAGAAAAACCCTCAGTTCAAGAGTATGGCATGGCCTTCTCTGTGTCTCCGTGCCTTTGTGGTTAATGGTTTCCGGGCTTCATGGCTTATTTGACGTAGTAATTGAAGTTGGCATACGCCGCCTCGTTGACCTTGAACCACTGGAACGCGGTGTCGCGGAAGGCCTTCCACGGCCGGTAGATGGCGGCGAAGTCGGGGTTGGTCCTGGCTTCGGCTTCGTACAGTTCGAAGGTCGCGCGGCGCGCGGCGAGCATCATGTCCTTGGGGAAGGGATGCAGCTGCACGCCCTGGCCGACCAGGCGCAGGAGTGCGGGCGGATTCTTGGCGTCGTATTGCGCCAACATCGATTGATTCGCCTCGGCGGTGGCGACTTCGAACGCCTGGCGATAGGCCTCGGGCAGCGCCTGCCACGCGGCCTGGTTGACGTAGAAACTCAGTTGCGGCCCGCCTTCCCACCAGCCGGGGTAGTAGTAGTGCTTGGCGATCTTGTGGAAGCCGAGCTTTTCGTCGTCGTAGGGGCCGACCCATTCGGCGGCGTCGAGCGCGCCGCGTTCGAGCGCGGGATAGATGTCGCTGCCGGGGAGCGTCTGCGGCACGGCGCCGAGCCTGGCCATGATCTGGCCGCCGATGCCGGGGATGCGCATCTTCAGGCCCTTGAGGTCGGCGAGCGACTTGATCGGTTTCCTGAACCAGCCGCCCATCTGGGTGCCGGTGTTGCCGCCGGGGAACTGCAGCACGTTGTACTTGGCGTAAAGAGTGCGCAGCAACTCGATGCCGCCGCCGGCGTACATCCAGGCGTTCTGCTGGCGCGCGGTCAAGCCGAACGGCACGGCGGTGTCGAAGGCCAGCCCGAGATTCTTGCCGACGTAGTAGTAGCCGGCGGAGTGGCCGCACTCGGCGGTGCCGTTGCCGACCGCGTCGAGCACCTGCAGGCCGGGGACGAGTTCGCCGCCGGCGAAGACGCGGATCTGGAAACGGCCGCCGGTGAGCGCGGCGACGCGTTTGGACAGGGTTTCGGACGCGCCATAGATGGTGTCGAGGCTCTTGGGGAAGCTCGACGCCAGCCGCCAGCGCACGGCTGGCAGCGGCGTCAATGTCTCGGGGGCGGCCTGCGCTGCGCCCAGCGGCAGCAGGGCGGCAGCGGCGCCGCTGAGAAAATCTCGTCTTTGCATGGGACGGGCTCCGGTTTTGGCCGATTATACGGGCCGGCCGCCACCTGTGCCGCGTGTTAAAATCCGGGCTTTTCCAGCCCTGCCCGACCATCATGTTCAACCGCCAAGACACCCTCGACAAGACCGATCCCGACCTGTGGGCCGCCATCGTCCAGGAAACCCGCCGCCAGCAGGATCACATCGAGCTGATCGCGTCGGAAAACTACACCAGCCCGGCGGTGATGCAGGCACAGGGCTCGCAGCTCACCAACAAGTACGCCGAGGGCTATCCGGGCAAACGCTATTACGGCGGCTGCGAGTACGTCGACATCGTCGAACAGCTGGCGATCGACCGGGTGAAGGCGCTGTTCGGCGCCGAAGCCGCGAACGTGCAGCCCAACTCCGGCTCGCAGGCCAACCAGGCGGTGTTCATGGCCTTCCTGAAGCCCGGCGACACCATCATGGGCATGAGCCTCGCCGAGGGCGGCCACCTCACCCACGGCATGGCGCTCAACATGAGCGGCAAGTGGTTCAACGTGGTGGCCTACGGCCTCAATGAAAAGGAAGAAATCGACTACGACAGGATGGAGCTGCTGGCGCGCGAGCACAAGCCCAAGTTGATCATCGCCGGCGCCTCCGCCTATGCGCTCAGGATCGACTTCGAGCGCTTCGCCAAAATTGCGAAAGAGATCGGCGCGATCTTCATGGTGGACATGGCGCACTACGCGGGCCTCATCGCCGCGGGCGTGTACCCCAACCCGGTGCCGCACGCCGACGTCGTGACCTCGACCACCCACAAGACCCTGCGCGGTCCGCGCGGCGGCATCATTTTGATGCGCGCCGAACACGAAAAAGCGATCAATTCGGCGATCTTCCCGGGGCTCCAGGGCGGCCCGCTGATGCACGTCATCGCCGGCAAGGCGACGGCGTTCAAGGAAGCGTCGACCAAGGAATTCAAGCACTACCAGGAGCAGGTCATCGCCAACGCGCTGGTGATGTGCAAGGTGCTGGTCGAGCGCGGCCTCAGGATCGTCTCCGGTCGCACCGAGAGCCATGTGTTCCTGGTCGACCTGCGCGCGAAGAACCTCACCGGCAAGGAAGCCGAGGCGCTCTTGGGCCGCGCCCACATCACGGTCAACAAGAACGCCATCCCCAACGACCCGCAGAAGCCCTTCGTCACCAGCGGCATCCGCATCGGCACCCCGGCGATGACCACGCGCGGCTTCAAGGAACTCGAAGCCGAACAGCTCGCGCATCTGATCGCCGACGTGCTCGACGCGCCGACCGACGAGGCGGTGATCGAGCGGGTGAAGGGCGAAGTGGCGAAGCTGACGGCGAAGTTTCCGGTGTATGGTTGAGTAAGCATTCAGGCGCCAGGATCAGGGAATGAACGGCTTCGGCCGCGCAATCCCAAGCGAGCAAAGCCCAAGATCCCAGCCCCTCGCCCCTAACCATGAAGTGTCCCTTCTGCGGCTCCCTCGACACGCAAGTGATTGACTCCCGCGTCAACGAGGCGGGCGACGCGATCCGCCGCCGGCGCCGCTGCACGGCGTGCGACAAGCGCTTCACCACCTGGGAGACCGCCGAACTGCGGCCGCCGCAGATCGTCAAGGCCAACGGCACGCGCGAGGACTTCTCCGAAGCCAAGCTCCGCGAAGGCTTCCGCCGCGCGCTTCACAAGCGGCCGGTACCGACCGAGCTGGTCGACGCCGCGGTCGAGCGCATCCGCCAGCTGCTGCTGACGCGCGGCGCGCGCGAAGTCCCGGCGCGCGAGGTCGGCGAACTCGTGATGCACGAGCTGAAGAAGCTCGACAAGGTGGCCTACATCCGGTTTGCCTCGGTATACAAGAGCTTCCAGGACCCGGACGATTTCCGCGACGTGCTGCAGGACCTGGAGCTGGTGCCGCCGCACGGCGTCGACGACCTGTTCAAGTAAGCCGTCATGGCCGCTTCCTTTTCCGCCGCCGACCACGCCCACATGGCGCGCGCGCTGCAACTCGCGGCGCGCGGGCTATACACCGCCACCCCCAACCCGCGTGTCGGCTGCGTCATCGTCCGGGGCGACACGGTCGTCGGCGAGGGCTGGCACGAACGCGCCGGCACGCCGCACGCCGAGGTCCACGCGCTGAACGCCGCCGGCGAGGCGGCGCGCGGCGCGACGGTGTACGTGACGCTCGAGCCCTGCTCGCACCACGGCCGTACGCCACCGTGCGCCGAGGCGCTGGTGAACGCGGGCGTCGCCCGCGTGGTTGCGGCGATGCGCGACCCCAACCCGCTCGTCGCCGGCGGCGGCATCGACATGCTCACGCTCGCCGGCATCGACGCGGCAGTCGGACTGATGGAAGCGGAAGCGCGCGCGCTCAACCCCGGCTTCGTGTCGCGCATGACGCGCGGCCGGCCGTGGGTGCGCCTGAAGACGGCCGCCACGCTCGACGGCAAGACCGCGCTCGCCAGCGGACAGTCGCAATGGATCACCGGCGAGGCCGCGCGCGCCGACGTGCAGCGGCTGCGCGCGCGGGCCTGCGCGATCCTCACCGGCAGCGGCACGGTGCGCGCCGACAATCCACGCATGAACGTGCGCGATCTCGACATCGGCCGCCAGCCGCTTCGCGTCATCGTCGACTCCCGCCTGAGCACGCCGGCGGACGCAGCGATCCTGCCTGCGCTCGTCGCCTGCCACCGCGCCGAGCCGGGGGCGCGCGCGGCACTCGAAGCGGCCGGTGCGGAGGTGGTCGAACTGCCCGGTTTTGACGGCCGCGTCGACCTCGCCGCCCTGCTTGCCTTGCTGGCGCAGCGGGGCGTCAACGAATTGCACGTCGAGGCCGGCGCGGCCCTGAACGGCGCGCTGCTCGCTGCCGGCCTGGTCGACGAATGGGTCGCCTATGTCGCGCCGATGGCGCTGGGCGACACCGCGCGCGGGCTGTTCATGATGCCCGGGCTCGCCGCCCTGAAGGACGCCGCGCGCTTCCGCTTCGCCGACGTGCGCCAGGTCGGCGGCGACCTGCGGCTGACGCTCGTGCCGGCGTGAGCGGCTTCAAGGATCATTTCTCGGCGGCGCCCCATCGCTGCGCCGCCTGCCGGCCTGGTTCTACGGCTGTTCGCCGGCCGCCTGGCCGCTACTTGCCCTTGAAGGTGTTGCCGACCAGGCTTTTCACATCGGCCTGCGGCGTGTGGCACTGCGTGCAGTTGTAGCGTCCCATGTAAATCGCGTTGCGCCGCACGTCGGTGTAATGGGTCTTGGGCAGCGGGGTGGGCTCGCCCTTCACCTTCTTCTTCCCCACCTTGTCGGGCTGCTGATGGCAGGACAGGCAGGCATTGGAATCGCGCGTGATCGGCGTGAGTCCGTCAAGGCTGTGCGGCACCTGCGGCGGCGCGCCCAGGTAGGCGCGCGGCAGCACGCCGCCGCTATAGGGATCGGCCTGTCTGTATTCGAAGGGCGCCGGCTCGGTGTCTGCGGCAACGTCGGCCTTCGACAGTCCCATCTGGTCCTCGGACAGACCGGCATTCGCCGCCGCCGCGAGGCTCGCGGCCAGCGAACAAGCCAGCAGGACCGTCATCGTCATCGGTGTTTTCATTGCGTTCTCCTCAGTGTGGATTGGCTGTCTTGGCCAGGGTTGCCGCGTGGCGCGCACGAATCAGGGGGCGCAGGTCGAAATTCAGACTGTCTTCCGGGCACAGCGCGGTGCAGCGGCCGCAGTTGCTGCATTCGCCCGATATCACCCAGCCCGTCCGTTCCAGCTTCTTCAAGTTCAGCACCTGCGGTTCGGGACACACCCGGGCGCATTCACCGCAGTGGGTGCAGGTCGTCTTGTCGAAGCGCACGCGCAGCGGCGCCACCCGTCCGACCAGCGACCAGAACGCGCCAAGCGGGCACAGGTGGCCGCACCAGCCGTTCTTCAGGATCAGCAGATCGAACAGGAAGATGGCGACCAGCGACAGGAAGCCCAGGCCCATGCCGAACACGATGCCGCGCTGCAGCATGCCGATGGGGCTCACCCACTCGAACGCCGCGACGCCGGCGATTGCGGACAGGATCAGCGCCGCAGCCAGCACGAAATAACGGATGCCGCGCGGCAGCGAGAACAGCGTCGATATCGACAGCCGCTGGCGCAGCCAGCCGGCCAGATCGGTCACCGCGTTGACCGGGCAGACCCAGGCGCAGAACACGCGGCCGCCGACGAGCGCGTAGAAGCCCAGCACGATCGCCGCGCCGAGGATCGATTCGTTTTGCAGCACGTGGCCGGCGAGGAAGATTTGCAGCGCGGCGAAGGGGTCGGTCATCGGCAGCACGCCGGCGAATTCGGACGCCGACAGGTTGCCGTTGAGGAGCGGCACGCCCTTCATCGCTTCCCAGCCCCAGTGCGCGGTGCCAAAGAAGAGCAGCAGCACGCCGAACTGGGTCAGGCGGCGCAGCACCAGATACCGCCACGACCACAGCCGCGCCGGCAACGTGCGCGCATGCAGCTTGGCTATGCTGCCGAGCGCGGCGGACCGGGCATAGGCGGGGGGCGTGCTCACGGCTCACCCGTGTTCAGGTAATCCATGCCCGGTGCTTTCTCTCCAGGCCTGGCGGGCGCCGCTGGCGCGGGCGCGGCGGACGGTTTGAAGTCCTGCGTGATCTCGCCCGTGTCGATCCAGCCGTAGCGGTAGTGCTCGCCGATTTTTCCCTGCACCAGCGCGTGCGGCAGGATGCGGATCGCGGCGATTTCGGCGGGACAGGCTTTTTCGCAGATGCCGCAGCCGGTGCAGGCGTTCGAGTGCACCAGCGGAATGAACATGGCGTGCTTCGAGGTTTGGCGCGGATGCGTTTCCAGCGTGATGGCGCGGCCCTTGAGCGGGCATTCGCGGTGGCAGATTTCGCAGCGCAGGCCCTGGTACGACAGGCAGTTCTCGATGTCGATCACGGCCAGCCCCATGCGCGCGTCCTCGATGCGCTTGAGGTTGGGCGACAGCGCGCCGGTCGGGCAGGCCTTCATGCAGGGAATATCCGGGCACATGATGCAGGCGCCGCTGCGCGGCTCGAAGAACGGCATGCCGATGGGCCGGCTGCCGCCGGCCGGCTGCAGCCTGAGAATGTCCGGCGGGCAGACGTTCACGCACTGCCCGCACTTGATGCAGGCGGCGTTGAAATCGGCTTCCGCCAGCGCGCCGGGTGGACGCAGGGCGTAGGGCGACGCCCGCGCCTCGTTGCGCAGGATGTACTCCCACAAGAGGCCGCCGGTACCGGCGAAAGCGGCACCCTGCGCCAGCTTCACCAGAAAGTCGCGGCGCTGCGGGTTGCCTGGAGCGCGCTCAGCCATGGAATCCGCCTTCGCGCGGCCTTACGCCTTGTAAATCTTCACTGCACACTTCTTGTAGTCCGTTTCCTTCGAAAGCGGACACGTCGTGTCGAGGGTGACCTTGTTGATGAGCACGCTCTCGTCGAACCACGGCACGTAGACCAGGCCGCGCGGCACGCGGTTGCGGCCGCCGGTTTCCAGCCGCACCTTGACCTTGCCGCGGCGCGACTCGACCCACACCAGATCGTTGCGCTTGAGCCCCTTGGCGGCGGCGTCCTTCTCGTTGATCCAGCACACCGCATTGGGCACGGCGCGGTGCAGTTCGGGCACGCGACGCGTCATGGTGCCGGAGTGCCAGTGTTCCAGCACGCGGCCGGTACACAGCCAGAGATCGTAGTTGGCATCAGGTTTTTCCACCGGTGCGGCATACGGGCGGAAGTAGATCTTGGCCTTGTGCGAGATGTCGATCTTGTTGGCGGGATCGCCCGGCTTGTCGAGGTCGCCCATCACCAGCGCATTGCCGTTGTTGCCGTAGAAATCGATGCCCCGCCCCTTCTCGACGTAGGGGTCGTATTTCTCGTTGTTGCGCCACGGCGTCTCCACCCATTTGCCGGCCTTCTGCACCACCGGCCATTTGAGGCCGCGCACCTTGTCGTCGTGATACACGTCGAAGGGCGCAAGGTCATGGCCGTGGCCGCTGCCGAACTGGCGGTATTCCTCGAACATCGCCTTCTCGGGGAACCAGCCGTCCTTGAGCAGTTCGGCGGTGATGTTGGGATGGCCCTTGGCAATGGGGTCGGGCCATTTCACTTTCTTGTTTTCCGGCGTGGCGAACAGCACCTCGTATAGCGTCGATTCCGGCGTGTAGCCCATCGCGACCGCCCCCGGCAGCACGTCGGGCAGGCCGCCCTCGAGGCCCGGGATTTTCTGTGCGCCCCACACGTCCTTGAGCCTGAAGCGCTTGGACAGCTCCAGCATCATCCAGAGATCCGGCCGCGCCTCGCCGGGCGGCTGCACCTGCTGCCGCCACACCTGGGTGCGGCGTTCGGCGTTGCCGTAGGCGCCCCATTTTTCGTTGATCATCGCCGCCGGCAGGATCAGGTCGGCCACCTTGGCCGACACGCTGGGGTAGGCGTCAGCGACGACGATGAAGTTGTTCATCTCGCGCGCCGCGCGGATCCAGTGATTGGCGTTGGCGGTGTTCTGCCAGGGGTTGTTCACCTGCGTCCACGAAAACAGGATCTGGCCGTCTTCCAGGTCGCGCATGATCTTGACGAAATGGCTGCCCATTTGCGGGTTGATCGTGCCGGCGGGGAGCTTCCAGATTTTCTCGGCGATGGCGCGGTGCTTGGGGTTCATCACCACCATGTCGGCCGGCAGGCGGTGCGCAAAGGTGCCGACCTCGCGCGCGGTGCCGCAGGCCGACGGCTGGCCGGTGAGCGAGAAGGCGCCGTTGCCCGGCGTGCACTGGCGGCCGGTGAGCAGGTGATTCATGTAGGCCTGCTCGTTCACCCACGAACCGCGCTGGTGCTGGTTGAAACCCATGGTCCAGTACGACACCAGCTTGCGGTTGCGGTCGCAGTAGTAGTCGGCCAGCAGCTTCAGCTTGGCCTTGAATTCCTCCATCGGCTCGTCGGGGTCGCCCTTGGCGATCTCGGCGACGAAGTCGAGCGTGTAGGGTTCCAGCGCCTTCTTGAAGTCCTCGAAGCTGATCGCCCAGTCCTTCATCGGCGTGGCAGCGTTCTTCTGCTCCACCGCCTCGCCCGGCTTCCTGCGCTGGGCGATTGCCTCGTGCTTGTCGAGCACGCGCACCTGCTCGTTCCTGTAGATTTCCATCTCGGCGGCGCTGGCATGTTTGTCGGCATTCTTCGGACGGAAGCCGTAGCCGATGTCGTAGGGGCCGGTGGCGAACACCGTGTGCTTCTTGACGAAATCCCAGTCCACCGCGTTGCGGGTGACGATCTCGCGCGCGATGTAGTTCTGGATCGCGAGATCGCTGCTCGGCGCGAACACGATCTCGGTATCGGCGATGTCGGACGACATGTTGCCGTACACGGTGAGGTTCACCACCCGCATCTTGTCGTGGGTCAGGCGGCGGTTGGTGATGCGCGACCACAGGATCGGGTGCATCTCGGCCATATTGGCGCCCCACAGTACGGCGGTGTCGGTGTATTCGATGTCGTCGTAGTTGCCCTGGGGCTCGTCGATGCCGAAAGTCTGCATGAAGCCGACCACCGCCGAGGCCATGCAGTGGCGCGCGTTGGGGTCGAGATTGTTGGAACGGAAGCCGGCCTTCATCAGCTTGGCCGCGACGTAGCCTTCATGGATGGTGTACTGCCCGGAGCCGAAGATCGAAATGCCGGCCGGCCCTTTTTCCTTCAGCGCCCAGCGCAGCTTTTCTTCCATGATGTCGAGCGCCTGCTCCCAACTCACCGGCTGGAACTTGCCCTTCTTGTCGAACTTGCCGTCGGTCATGCGCAACAGCGGCTGCGTCAGGCGGTCGGCGCCGTAGAGAATCTTGCCGTTGAAGTAGCCCTTCACGCAGTTGAGGCCGCGGTTCACCGGTGCATCGGGGTCGCCCTTGGTGGCGACGATGCGGCCGCCCTTGGTGGCGACCAGGATGCCGCAGCCGGTGCCGCAGAAGCGGCAGACCGACTTGTCCCACTGCCAGTCTTTTTCCAGTTCCTTCGCCGCGGCTTCGGCCAGCCGCGTCAGCGGCAGGCTCATGGTGCTGGCGGCGACGCCGGCGACGGCGGTCTTGAGAAATTCGCGACGGTTGACGGTCATGACGGTCTCCTTCAAGGCTTATTGGCAGGCGTTGGCATCGAGACCGGGCAGCGCGGCGATCTCGGGCGGCAATTCGGACAGGGATTCTTCGTCGTCCTCGAAATAGTGGAAAACCATCTCGGCCATCAGCACGCCGGGCACGGTCTTGATGCGGCGCAGGCCGTCGGTCTCGGCGCGCACGCTCTCGGCTTCGAGTACGACCACCAGGCGGCCGGCGGGGTCTTCGAGATGAACCTCCACCCCCGGCAGCGCGTTGAGTTCGGTCACCACCGCGGACAGATTTTCCGGGCGGACCATGACGAGAATTCCGGACAGGTTCACGCGGTCTTCCTCCTTGTCGTTTGCGTCATACGTTCCCGGATGGCGCGCTTTATAAGATAACAATATCTTTATATTTTATCTATTTCATGGGGAAGTCAAGGCAAATTTTCGCGTCCTGCAAATGCCAGTTCCCGGCCGGCGATTCGGGCAGGCGTCATGCCATCTCCCCCCTCGCGGCGAGCCCCGGCATGACTCACGCCGCGACCGCATTCAGCGTTTTCAGGCCGGTCAGGAAGTAGTCGACCAGATCCTGCACCGGGCGGATCTCGTTTGCGAAAGGCAGCGACGCCGCGCCCCGGAAAAACAGCCCCTTGGCGACGTCGCCCTTCAGCGCCGCGACCAGCTGCTGGTCGATGCAGAACTGGCCGGCGCGGGCGATGCCGTCGCGCAGGCCGCACTGGGTGAGGCAGTGCAGGCCCGACGCACAGCGGTCGGAGTCGGCCTTGGCGCAGCCCTGCAGTTTTTCCTCGCGGCGCAGATAGTTGGCGAGCCAGGGCGTCTTCACCGCGCGCGCCGGCAGCCCGGCGACGCTCATGAAGGTGACGATATCTTCCGGCCGGGCCTCGGCGAGCACGCGCTTGAACTCGGGGTGCGCGTCGCCTTCGACGGTGACGGCGAACGGTGTGCCGATCTGCACCGCGGCGGCGCCGAGCTCGAGCGCGGCCCGCAGCTTGTCGTGGGTATCGATACCGCCGCCGACGATGAGCGGGAGCCGCTCGCGCGCGATGCCGAGTTCGTCGAGCAGTTGGAAAATCTCCGGCAGCACCTGCGCGAAGTCGAATTTCCCGTTGGCGAGATCGGCCGGGTTGGGCGCACCGAGATGGCCGCCGGCGTAACGCGGATGCTCGATGACGATGGCATCCGGCAGGCGTCCCTTCTTCAGCCATTTTTTCAGCACGATGGCGACGCCGCGCGCGTCCGACAAAATGGGAATCAAGGCGACGTCGGGATAGCCCTCGGCAAGCTCAGGCAGGTCGAGCGGCAGGCCGGCGCCCATGACGATGGCCTGCGCGCCCGAGGCACAGGCCTGGCGCACGTAGTCGGCGTGCGCGGCGACCGCCTTCATCACGTTGACCGCGACGAGGCCCCGGCCGCCGGCGATCTCGAGCGCGGCGCGGATTTCGCGGTCTAGCGCCACCAGATTGAGGCGGTTGAGTTCATCCTTGTCGCGACAGCGCTTGCCGGCCTCGACGAGGTCGGCGTGGTGGTGCCTGAGGTCGATGCTCGCGATCGTGCCCATGCAGCCCGCGCG
Source organism: Thiobacillus sp. (assembly GCA_046292745.1). Classification (GTDB taxonomy): domain Bacteria; phylum Pseudomonadota; class Gammaproteobacteria; order Burkholderiales; family Thiobacillaceae; genus Thiobacillus. The sequence goes on from JBKBQH010000001.1 coordinate 246,422, forward strand.
TGCCACCGCGCCGGCAAGGCGGTGCGCCGAAATGCCCACGCCCATGCCGCCCTGCACGATGGGGCGCAGACGGTGACCGCGGAGGGAAAAACCTACCAGAGACGACATCATGACAGCACCCGACCAGTGAACCAGGAAACATTATAGTCATTCGGACCTTCTTGTCCCCGTTTTGAACGCAAGCGCATGACGAATCGTGCCGGGGTGGTTCACCGCCCCGGCCTAAACCCCTACAATGCGGGGTCCGTCACGCAGGTTTTTGCTCTTTATCCATGTTCACCGGCATCATCCAGGCGGTCGGCCGCATCCACGACTACGAAGCCCGCGGCGCCGACGCGCGCATGGTCATCGCCGGCGGCGGGCTCGACCTCTCCGACGTCGCCCTCGGCGACAGCATCGCGGTCGACGGCGTCTGCCTCACAGCCGTCGCGCTCACCCCCGACAGCTTCACGGTCGACGTCTCGGCCGAGACGCTGCGCGTGACCGCCGGTTTTCTGCCCGGCGCCGCGGTGAACCTGGAAAAGGCGCTGCGGCTGGCCGACCGTCTCGGCGGCCACCTCGTTTCCGGCCACGTCGACGGCGTCGGCACGGTGCACGCCTTCGCGCCGGTCGGCGAGTCGCACCTGCTCGAGATCGATGCGCCCGCCGAGCTCGCGCGCTACATCATCCGCAAGGGCTCGATCACGGTGAACGGCGTATCGCTGACGGTGAACCAGGTGAACGGCGCGCGCTTCGCGCTGAACCTGATCCCGCACACGCTCGAGATGACCGCGCTCAAACACCTGAAACCGGGCAGCCGGGTCAACCTCGAAGTCGACATGATCGCGCGCTACGTCGAGCGCATGCTGCAATTCACCCAACCCATGGACAAAGACTGATGAGCCTCGCCTCCACCCCGGAAATCATCGAAGAGCTGAAAGCCGGCCGCATGGTCGTGCTGGTCGACGAGGAGGACCGCGAAAACGAGGGGGATCTCGTGATGGCCGCCGAGCACGTCACCCCCGACGCGATCAATTTCATGGCGAAATACGGCCGCGGGCTGATCTGCCTGACGCTCACCGACGCGCGCTGCCGCCAGCTCGGCTTGAAGCAGATGGTCAGCGACAACCAGACGCCGCACGGCACGGCGTTCACCGTCTCGATCGAGGCGGCCGAAGGCGTGACCACCGGCATTTCCGCCGCCGACCGCACCGTCACGATCCGGGCCGCGGTAAAGAAGGACGCCAGGCCGACCGACATCATCCAACCCGGCCACGTCTTCCCGCTGCGCGCGCAGCCCGGCGGCGTGCTGGTGCGCGCCGGCCACACCGAGGCCGGCTGTGACCTCGCGGGACTGGCCGGCCTCGAACCCGCCGCGGTGATCTGCGAAATCCTCAAGGACGACGGCAGCATGGCGCGCCTGCCCGACCTGGTGCCCTTCGCGCAGGAACACGGGCTCAAGATCGGCGCCATCGCCGACCTCATCCACTATCGCAGCCAGACCGAAAGCCTGGTCGAGCGCGCCGCCGACCGTCTGATCCAGACCGTGTACGGCGCGTTCCGCCTCATCGCCTACCGCGACACCAGTGCGCGCGAAACCCACCTCGCGCTGGTCAAGGGGGAGATCCACGCCGACCGCGAGACGCTGGTGCGGGTGCACGAACCCCTCTCCGTGATGGATTTCCTCGATGTCACCGGCGGCGGCCACTCCTGGCCCATCCTCGGCGCGATGGAACGCATCGCCGAAGCACAGTCGGGCGTGCTGGTCCTGCTGCACCGGCCGGAAACCGCCGACGCCCTGCTCGACCGGATCAATCCGCCGCCCGTCGTCACACGCAAGGTCGACCTGCGCGACTACGGCATCGGCGCACAGATCCTGCGCGACCTCGGCGTGGGCAAGATGCGGCTGCTGGCGAGTCCGCGCAAGATGCCGGCGATGGACGGCTTCGGGCTGGAAGTCACCGGCTATTCCGAAAAAGCATGATTCTCTGACAGGAAAGGCATACACCATGGGCATCACCGACGACATCAACGAGCTCGACCCTGTCTACCAGGGCAAGGGCCTGAAAATCGGCATCGTCATGAGCCGCTTCAACCGCGACATCTGCGAAGGCCTGCTCTCCGCCTGCGAGATCGAACTCGCGCGACTCGGCGTCGCCAAGGACGACATCCTGCTGGTCGACGTGCCCGGCGCGCTCGAGCATCCGCTCGTCCTGCAGAAAATGGCGCAGTCCGGCAAATTCGATGCGCTCGTCGCGATCGGCGCCGTCGTGCGCGGCGAGACCTATCATTTCGAGATCGTGTCCAACGAATCCGCGCGCGGCATCCTCGACGTGCAGCTCGAAACCGGCGTGCCCATCGCCAACGCCATCCTCACCGTCGACACCGAGGAACAGGGCCATCGCCGCATGGGCGAGAAAGGCCGCGACGCCGCCCGCGTGGCGATCGAAATGGCCAACCTCATGAAACGCCTCTGACATGGCCGGCTCCCGCAAAGTCGCACGCGAGTTCACCCTGCAGGGCGTGTACGCCTGGCTGGTGGGCGGCGCCGACGTCACGCTGATCGCCGCCAATCTGAAGGAAGACGAGCAGTTCAAGCGCGCCGACGAAGCCTACTTCCGCACCCTGCTCTATGGCGTGGTGAAGGAAGAGGATCTCTTGAGCACGCGCATCGCCCCCTTGCTCGACCGCCCGCTCGCCGAGCTGTCGCCGATCGAGCGCGGCATCCTCCTCATCGGCGCGTATGAATTGCTGCACTGCCCTGACGTGCCCTGGCGCGTCGCCATCAACGAAGGCGTCGAGCTGGCGAAGAAATTCGGTGGCACCGACGGCCACAAGTACATCAACGGCGTGCTCGACAAGCTGGCGCAGGACGTGCGCGCGGTGGAAATTGCGCATGCGGGAAAAGGAAAAGTGTGAGGCGCAAGGCGTAAGGGCTTCCCCCTTCCCCCTTCCCCCTTCCCCCTTCCCCCTGCACGCCTCGCCATGGAGTTCGACCTCATCACCCGCCACTTCACGCGCGCCACGCCCGGCGCGGTGCTCGGCGTGGGCGACGACTGCGCGCTCCTGGCACCGTCGCCGGGGATGCAACTCGCGGTGTCGTCGGACATGCTGCTCGAAGGCCGCCACTTTTCGCCGCAGGACGGACCCGCCGGACTCGGCCACAAGGCGCTCGCGGTGAATCTCTCGGACCTCGCCGCGATGGGCGCAACGCCGCGCTGGGCGACGCTGTCGATCGCGCTGCCGGTCGCGGACGAAGGCTGGCTCGCGGCGTTCGCACGCGGCTTTTTCCGCATCGCCGACCAGTACGGCATCGAGCTCGTCGGCGGCGACACCACGCGCGGCCCGCTCACCCTGTCGATCACCGTCATCGGCGAAGTGCCGCCGGGGCAGGCGCTGCGCCGCGACGGCGCCCGTCCCGGCGACGACGTGTGGGTGTCGGGCACGCTCGGCACCGCGGCGATGGCGCTCGCCTACCGCCAGGGTCGCCTGTTCATGGAACAGATCGACGCCGCCCGCGTGTTGCCCGCGCTCTACCTGCCGACGCCGCGCGTCGAGCTCGGGCTTGCGCTGCGCGGCATCGCCACGAGCGCGATCGACATTTCGGACGGCCTGCTCGCCGACCTTGGCCACATCCTCGAACGCTCGCGGGTCGGCGCACGCCTCGACTTCGCCGCGCTGCCCACGCTGCCGGTGGTACGGGCCTATCTGCACGAAGCCATCGCGCGCGACTGCGTGCTGGCGGGCGGCGACGACTACGAACTCTGCTTCACCGCGCCGGCGGAAAAACACGACGCCGTGCTCGCCGCCGCCGCGAGCGCAGGCGTCGCGGTCACGCGCATCGGTCGCATCACCGACACCCCCGGCCTCAGCGTCGTCGACGCCGACGGCGCCCCGCTCACGATCGAACGCACGGGCTATGACCACTTCGCGGCCTGATCTCAGGTTTCTCTTCGCCCACCCCGCGCACCTCATCGCCTTCGGCTTCGGCGCCGGGCTCGCCCCGCGGGCCCCAGGCACCGTCGGCACCCTGCTCGGCCTGCCGCTTTTCTGGGCGATCATCGCGATCGCGCCCGACCGGCCGAACCAGATCCTCCTACTGATCGCCGCCTTCCTCATCGGCGTCTGGGCCTGCGCGCGGGCCGGCCGCGCACTCGGCGTACCGGACCACGGCGGCATCGTGTGGGACGAGATCGTCGCCTTCGCGCTGGTGCTGACGTTCACGCCGGCGGCGTGGGGGTGGGTCGCGGCCGCGTTTGCCTTGTTCCGCCTGTTCGATATCCTGAAACCGTGGCCGATCCGGCTCGCCGACCGCCGGCTGAAAAACGGCTTCGGCGTCATGTTCGACGACCTGCTGGCGGCGGGCTACGCCATCGCCGCCCTGAAAGGACTGCAATGGTTCGCGTGAGCGACGACGAACTGCACCAACTCGCTGTCGACCTCAGCGAGAAGCTGCGCGCGCGCGGCTGGATGCTCGCCACCGCCGAATCGTGCACCGGCGGCTGGGTCGGCCATCTCCTCACGTCCCTGCCCGGCAGCTCGCAGTGGTACGAGCGCGGCTTCATCACCTACGCCAACGCCGCCAAGGTCGAAATGCTCGGCGTCTCGCCCGAGACGCTGCAAATGCATGGCGCGGTATCCGAAATCACAGCCGCCGAAATGGCGCTGGGCGCCTTGAAGCACAGCCACGCGCAGGCGACGCTCTCCATCACCGGCATCGCCGGCCCCGGCGGCGGCACGCCGCAAAAGCCGGTTGGCCTGGTGTGCTACGGCTGGGCACTCGCCGACGGCACCGTCATGTCCTCCACCTGCCGGCTCGACGGCGACCGCGAGGAAATCCGCTCGCGCGCCGTGGCGGCGGCGCTGCGCGGCTTGATCGAACTGGTCAGCTAACCCCAAAAGACCCGCCTCTACCGGAACGCCCACGCCGCGAACGGCTCGATCTCGTCGCGGTTGAGCAGCATCAACTGGCTGGCTTGCGGATTCAGGCTGTGATCCGGCGTGGTATCGACGCCCAGGCGTTGCAACACATAGCCCAACAGCGCCCGCCGCACCGCCACCTCGATCGTCTCCCCCGCCGCCGCGTAATCCAGCAGCAGCGCCTCGCGTCGCGCCGCGTCCAGCCCGGCGTGCGGGGCGAGGCGCAGGCTCACGCTCTCCACCCAGTCCTCGTCGTAGTCCGCGCTCGATTCCGCCGCCGCCCCCAGGCATTCCGCCTCGACGATGCGCGACAGCACGAAATCGCGGAACGCGCAGTGCGCCGCGTCGTAGGCGCGCGCGTGCCAGCGCAGGCCGGTGTCGACCAGCGTATGCGGCTCGATGACGCGGTCGCCGACGCTGTCGTGGCTGGACAGCGAGCGGTAGCGCACGCGCAGTTGGCGGCGGCCGAAGATGGCGCGGGTGAGCTGGGCGAGCGTCGCGGCCGACGGCAGGCGCGCCGGCAGCGGCAGCGCGGCGGTCGGCACGCCGTAGATCAGGGTGTCGCCGTAGGGGCCGTTGGCGACCGCGAGATTGGCGGCGATCACCGGCAGCACCGCGGCCGGCGCAAGGTCGGCAAAGGCAGGGCTGAAGTCCGGGCTCGGCACGAAGCCGAACACGCTGTGCTGGTAGACGAGATTGCCCGGCGCGAGCTCGCCGTAAAGCTTGAGATCCTTGGTCGCCGCCGGGTCGGACAGGCCGAAGGCGCGGGCCACGTCGCTGCGCGTCACCACGCCGGCATAAAAGGCCATCACTTCGATGTACTGCAGGCGCTGGCGTGTCGACCACTTCACGTCGAGGCGCATTTTTTCCTTGTAATTCATGGCGCTTTCTCTCTTTCTCCGCTTTGCCGCGAATTATAGGGAGCTGCCCGGCAAATACAATTTATAAACTAGTATTTTATACATACATGATATTTTTTATTGACACCAAGAAAAGTATCGCCTAGAGTGCACCCCATGCAGTCGCCCGCCGCCTGCCTAGACCGCAACCCCCTCAGGAGAAAGACCATGGCCACCCCCGCAATGACCGACGACAAATCCAAGGCGCTCGCCGCCGCCCTGTCCCAGATCGAAAAACAGTTCGGCAAGGGCTCGGTAATGCGCCTGGGCGACCAGGGTGTCGCGCGCGACATCCAGGCCGTCTCCACCGGCTCGCTCGGCCTCGACATCGCGCTCGGCATCGGCGGCCTGCCGCGCGGCCGCGTGATCGAGATCTACGGCCCCGAATCTTCCGGCAAGACCACCCTCACCCTGCAGGTCATCGCCGAAATGCAGAAGGCCGGCGGCACCGCCGCCTTCATCGACGCCGAGCACGCGCTCGACCCGGTCTACGCCGGCAAGCTCGGCGTCGACGTCGACAACCTCCTGATCTCGCAACCCGACACCGGCGAGCAGGCGCTGGAAATCGCCGACATGCTGGTGCGCTCGGGCAGCGTCGACGTCGTCGTCATCGACTCCGTCGCCGCGCTGACGCCGAAGGCCGAAATCGAAGGCGAGATGGGCGACTCGCACATGGGTCTTCAAGCAAGACTGATGAGCCAGGCGCTGCGCAAGCTCACCGCCAACATCAAGCGCACCAACACGCTCGTCATCTTCATCAACCAGATCCGCATGAAGATCGGCGTCATGTTCGGCAACCCCGAAACGACCACCGGCGGCAACGCGCTCAAGTTCTACGCCAGCGTGCGCCTCGACATCCGCCGCACCGGCGCGATCAAGAAAGGCGACGAAGTCATCGGCAACGAAACCAAGGTCAAGGTCGTCAAGAACAAGGTCTCGCCGCCGTTCAAGGAAGCCTACTTCGACATCCTCTACGGCCAGGGCATCTCGCGCGAAGGCGAAATCATCGAGCTCGGCGTCACCCACAAATTCATCGACAAGTCCGGCGCCTGGTACGCCTACAACGGCGAGAAAATCGGCCAGGGCAAGGACAACGCGCGCGAATACCTGCGCGAGCATCCCGAGATCGCGCAGGAAATCGAAGCCAGGATCCGCGCCGCCGTCGGCGTCAACAACGCGATCGCGGCGGTTGGGGACGTGGATGAAGTCGAAGCCTGAGCGCGACGCGCGCGCCCGCGCGCTCGCCCTGCTGGCGCGCCGCGAGCACACCCGCGCCGAACTCGCCCGCAAGCTCGAAGCCGCCGGCTTCGAGCGGGACGAGTTTCAGCCGCTGCTGGATGAATTCGAAGCAAAAAACTGGCTCTCCGATCGCCGCTTCGCCGAAAGCTGGGTCGCCGACCACCGCGCGAAGTCAGGCAGCGTCAAGCTCGCCTACGAGTTGCGCCAGCGCGGCGTGCCCGACGCCGTGATCGACGAAGTGCTGCGTGGCGAGGAAGACAGCGAGCTCGACCGCGCGCGTGAAGTGTGGCGGAAGAAATTCGGCACGCCGCCCGCCGATGCGGCGGAGAAAGCCAGGCAGATACGTTTCTTACAAGGACGAGGATTTTCCACGACGCTTGCCAACAAGGTCATTGATGCCCCTCGCAAAACGCGATAACTCGCTACTGGCGCTTGTTTTCCCAAGTGATGGCTTGCTGCCTCGCCATGCCTAGTGCGATACAGGCGGCCGGCCACGCTTGCTTGCAGGCGCGATCGAAATCAGACACCGCCAGGTCGAGGTCCCCTTTCCCCTGATAGACCACGCCGCGAACGGTATACCCCACGGGATCTGCAGGATCCAAACGTATGAATGCGTTCGCGTCATCCAGGGCCGCCTGATAGTTGCCCAATTTCGCCTGGGCAAACGCACGCATCTGATAAGCCCGCTTGTGCCGGGGATTGACGCTCAACGCCCGGGTTAGGTCGGTAATTGCGGCGTCGAAATCCCCGCGTTTCACATTTTCGTAGCCGCGATTCGCATAGGCACGGGCAGAGCCCAGCGCACGCGCCTCGGGCAACTTTCGCACTGCGTCATCCCACAAGGCGTATTCGCTGGAAAAGCTCTGAAGCCGATCACTCGACGCGTAAGCGAAGGCAAGCGCCACGCTTAGCACAACAGGCCAGAAAACCTTTCCCTTCCACTCGGGGGTCACTGCCGGCAACAGGAAAAAAAGGAGCGCCAGCCATAGATAGCTGCGATAAAGAACAAAGGGCTCCTGGATCCTGACGGCGGAAAACTCCACCACAAACAACAGCAAGGGCGCCAGCAAGGCAAAACCCAGCAGTCCACGCCGGCCGCCGCGCAGTAGCCAAATCGCTGAAACCGCTGCGTAAACAACAAGCGCCAGCAAACCGAGCAAGTATTCTGGCCTGCCAAATGAAGTCGCAACCGGCACCCGCATATCGATCGACATCCAGCCAGGATAGGGAATCAACATCAGGCCCAGATACTTGAAAAACATTGCGGCCTGCGTCAGAACGCTCAGCCCCCATATCGACGCCGGACTTCGCCCCGGGAGGTGCTGCTCAACGAGTGGCGCAGCGAGGGGTTCATAAACGCCTCCAACAATGCCAAGGAACCCGGCCACCACAAACCCGGCGATAGCCGCATAAAGCGAGAAAGGCAGCAACAGCCCGCGCCACACCTGTTTCGTGACCGGCCCTGCCAACGGCGTGAGTGCCAAGGCAACCGCAGGGATCAAGATCGCATGTTCCTTACTGAACACCGATAGCAGGTAGAAAAATGCGGAGAAGAAGAAATAAGTCTTCTTGCGAGTCACGAGCCCGTCGAAATACGTGCTCAATGACAGCAAGCCAAACAGGGTCGCCAACAAAATGGTGCGCTGCGCGAGATAGCCGACCGCGTAGACTGCGAGCGGATGGAGCGCGAACAGCAAGGCCGCAGCCAGCGCCGCGCGTTCGTTGTGGCGATGGGGCGCCACATGATTGCTGACCTGCTTGATCAGCGCATAGAGCACATAGGCAGTCAGGAGGTGAATGGCAAGGCTGGTGCAACGCTGCGCAAACACCCGATCATCGAAGATCAGATCGATCCACGCCATCGTGAAATAGGGAAGCCACCGCACCTCGAAAGCGAAGCCGCGGAGGAAGAGTTCATTCAGGGATCCACGTTCGAAAAGATTGAAATCATCGAAGATGAGCGGGTGATGTAGCGCAGGGCCGTACACGCCAACGGCAGCCGCAAGCACCAGTAAGGGCAGTATGGTTTTCAGGTGAAATCGCATGAAACCGGAACCCCGTTAGTGAGAAAAATGAAACCGACCGACTTTGAAAAGACTCCCTTGTACAAAAACGCGGGCCCCTCCGGGGAGGGGCCCTTTGCGGCGACTCAGGGCTAATCCAAACTCAATTAGCCACAAACCCCCGTATTGATGTCACAGGTGATCACAGTCGCGGCCCTGTCACGAGAGGTGCCCGTGAAGTTCGCAGCCGGCAAGCCACCGGCAGGACCACCGTAAGTCGTCGCAGAGCAAGCGTTGATAGTAGCGGGTGGCAACAGAGACACATCATTGTCCGCAATGGCTGCAACGACGCCGCGTGCAATGCCGGTCATCTCGGCCTGGCAGGCGCGAAGGCGTGAGCGGTCCGTATAGTCCTGGTACGCCGGCAACGCGATCGCCGCCAGAATACCGATGATCGCCACGACGATCATCAGTTCGATCAGGGTGAAGCCCTGTTGTGCTTTTTTCATCATTTCATTTCTCCTAGGTAATGGATTGGGTCCAACAGGTCTCCCTGTCTTGGCACATTAACGTGCAGGGGGCGTGCCAACTTTAGGCTCCTGGTGGAAGAAACCCCCCAATCCCGCGCGGGGCCTGGCCTTGACGTGGTTTCCAGCCGGCGCCCCCCCCTTCGGCGCGGACCTGTTCCGAGATTTGGGCTGCCTTCCATCGGCATGGACTGACAATTTTCGTCACCCAGAAAAACTGCGCACGCCTTTCCCGCCCAGCCAAAGAAAAAGCCACGGCGAGCCGTGGCTTTTAGGGAATTGGTGGGTCGGGCGAGATTCGAACTCGCGACCAACGGATTAAAAGTCCGCTGCTCTACCGGCTGAGCTACCGACCCGGGACATGGCATGAAGCCCTATCCGCGAAAGCGCGAGATTATAGACGAAGGCGGCGCGCCGGGTAAAGAGCCTCACGCAACACCACGCGCTGATTTTGCCTGCTGCGCGTGGCTAAGCTCAACAGTAGGGCGTGGGATCGGCCACCCCGGCGGCTTCGAAGCCCGCCCGGCGTAGCCGGCAGGCATCGCACACGCCGCAGGCGCGGCCGTCGGCATCGGCCTGGTAGCAACTCACGGTGAGCGCATAGTCGACCCCGAGTTCGAGGCCGCGGCGGATGATGTCGGCCTTCGACAGATACTGCAGCGGCGCGTGGATCTTGAGCGCAGCCCCCTCGACCCCGGCCCGGGTGGCAAGGTTGGCCATGCGCTCGAAGGCGGCGATGAATTCGGGACGGCAATCCGGGTAGCCGGAATAATCGACGGCGTTGACGCCGATGAAAATATCGCGCGCGCCGAGCACTTCGGCCCACGCGAGCGCGAGCGCGAGCATGACGGTGTTGCGCGCGGGCACGTAGGTGACGGGGATGCCCTCGGTGGGGGCCTCGGGCACGGCGATGGCGGCGTCGGTGAGCGCGGAGCCGCCGATGTCGCCCAGCCCCAGCCGCATGACGCGGTGCTCGGCGGCGCCAAGCGCCTGCGCCACGCGCGCGGCGGCAGCGAGCTCGGCGGTGTGGCGCTGGCCGTAGTCGAGGCTGAGCGCGTGGCAGGCGTAGCCTTCGCTGCGCGCGATGGCGAGCACGGTGGCGGAATCGAGGCCGCCGGAGAGCAGGACGACGGCGGGTTTCATCGTCCGGGGGCGTTGCCCCACAGGATTTTGTGCAGCTGCACCTGCATGCGCACCGGCAGGCGGTCGGCGAGTATCCATTCGGCGAGCGTGGCCGGTGGCAATTCTCCCTGCACGGGCGAGAACAGCACCGGGCAGATGCGATCGAGGTGCTCATCGCGCAGAATCGCGCGCGCCCAGTCGTAGTCGGCGCGGTCGGCCAGCACGAACTTGATCTCGTCGTGCGGCGTGAGGTGGGCGAGGTTCTCCCAGCGGTTGCGCGCGTCCTCGCCCGAGCCGGGCGGCTTGAGATCGACGATGCGCGAGACGCGCGGGTCGACGCCGCCGATATCGAGCGCGCCGCTGGTCTCGAGCGATACCGAATAGCCGGCGTCGCACAGCGCGGTAAGCAACGCCGGGCAGTTTCGCTGCGCGAGCGGCTCGCCGCCGGTAACGCACACGGTCTGCACGCCGTGGTCGGCGACGCGCCGCAGCAGGTCGGCGAGCGTGACGGTTTCGCCGCCCTGGAAGCTGTAGGTCGTGTCGCACCAGCGGCAGCGCAGGGGGCAGCCGGACAGCCGCACGAACACTGTCGGCAGCCCCGCGCGGCTGGTTTCGCCCTGCAGCGAGAGAAAGACCTCGGTGAGACGAAGGGTCGCGGCCGGCGTGTCGGCCGGGCTGTCCGTCATGACGGCCGGGGGCAGCGTTGCGGTGTCCGACACGGGCTTACTTCAGTTCGGTCAGCCGGCGCGCCGCCAGCGTGGCGGCCTGGGTGCCGGGGTGTTTGGCGACGATTTCCTTGAGCGTCTTGCGGCCGGCGGCGGTGTCGTTGAGCGCGAGCTGGCTGGCGGCGATGTTGAACAAGGCGTCGGGCACCTTGCTGCTCGTCGGGTAGGTCGCGATCAGCTTCTGCTGCTGCGCGAGCGCGCCCTTGTAGTCCTTCTGCGCGAAATGCGAATAGCCGATCCAGTACTGCGCGTTGGCGGCGAGGGTACTCGACGGATAGGCCCGGAGAAATTCGTTGAAGCCGGCGATTGCGCCGGGGTAGTCGCCGTCGCGGAACAATTTGAGCGCGGCTTCGTAGCTGCGGGATTCGAGCGCGGGGTCATCCGCCGCCGCGCTGGCCGGCGGCTGCGTCGCAGCGGCCGCAGCCTGCACCGATTTCGCCAGCTCGCCCATGCGCTGGTCGAGATCGGCGTAGAGGTCGTTCTGCCGCTTGCCCAGGGTGTCGAGCTGATGCGCCTGCACCTCGGCCTGGCCGCGCGCCCGGGCGAGTTCGGCCTTGAGCGCGTCGACTTCCTTGATGAGGTCGAGGATCTGCTGCTTGTCCTGCACCGCCGCCTCGATTTTGGCGAGCCGCGCGTCGATGGCGTCGACGCGCTTCTGCAAGGCGTCGACCTTGGCATTCACTTCGCCGACGCCGAACAGGGCCCACGCCGGCTGCGCCAGCGCAAGGCCGAATGCAACCAGCAGGGCGGATTTACTCGTCGCCATAGACGATGTCGGTGCGGCGATTTTCGGCGTGCGCTTCTTCGGTGGTACCGGTGTTGCGCGGCTTTTCCTCGCCAAAGCTGACCGCTTCCATCTGGGCGTCGGCCACCCCCATCACGCCCAGCACGCGGCGCACGGCCTCGGCGCGTTTCTGGCCCAGCGCGAGGTTGTATTCCCGGCTGCCGCGCTCGTCGGTGTTGCCTTGCAAAATGACCCGCGCATTCGGGTTCGCCTTGAGATAGCCGGCGTGCGCTTCGAGCATGGGGCGGTATTCGTCCTTCACGTCGAACTTGTCGAAGTCGAAAAAGACGCTGCGCTTGTACAGCGGGCTCGCCGGGTCCTTGCGCGGATCGACCGCCGGGACGGCGGGCAACGCGCTGCCGCTCACGGCTGTGCTCGCCGTGCCGGCGGTCCCCGTGGGCGGCGTGGTGGCCGCCGGCTGGGCGGTACGCGATTCGACCGCGGCAGGTTTGTCGCCGGTGCTGCTGCAGGCGGAAAGGCCCAGAACCAGCAGGACAGGCCAGAAAATCTTGTTCATGTAGGTGTCTCCTTCTGTTGGTGAATCACTGCATCGATAAAAACGTCAGGTACGGATGGGCAGCTTAGGGCCCCCACGCCGGTTCGCGGGCGTCGGCGCCCGATTCCGACAGGCGCGCCCGCGTACGGCCGTCGACGGTGACCGTTCCCAGTACGCCGCGGTTTCCGACGACGGTGGCATAGAGCACGGCCAGCCCGTTGGGCGCAAAGCTGGGCGATTCATCGCGCGCGGTGTCGGTCAATACGCGCACCTGGCCGGTTTCCAGCTCCTGCAGCGTGACGCGGAAGCGGCCCTCGTCACGGCTGATGTAGGCGAGCAGACGGCCATCGCGACTGAGGGCGGGCGAGACATTGTACCCTCCCGTGTACGTGACCCGCCGGGCGTCGCCGCCCGCGACCGGCATGCGGTAGATCTGCGCGCTGCCGCCACGGTCGGAAGTGAAATAGATCGTCTGTCCATCCGGGGAAAACACCGGCTCGGTATCGAGGTTGCCGCCGCGCGTGAGGCGTACCGGATTGCCGCCGTCGGCGTCGATGAGATAGATCTGCGAGGCCTCGTCGCGCGTGAGCACCACCGCGAGGCGCTGTCCGTCGGGCGACCACGCCGGCGCCGAGTTGGAGCCCTTGAACGCGGCAACCTTGCGGCGGCTGCCGTCGGCGAGCGACTGTACGTAGACGACCGGCTTCCTGTCCTCGAACGACACGTAGGCTAGGCGCTTGCCGTCGGGCGAGAAGCGCGGCGAGATCACCGGCTCGACCGAGCGCACGACGATGCGCGGGTTGTAGCCGTCGGCGTCCGCCACCCGCAGTTCGTAGCGGTTGCCCTGCTTCTGCACGTAGGCGATGCGGCTGCTGTACGCGCCGGGAATCCCGGTGAGTTTCTCGTGGATGACGTCGGCGATCTGGTGCGCGGTGGCGCGCCACTGCCCCGGCCCGATGACGTAGCTCAATGCGGCGAGCTGGCTGCGCCGCACTGCGTCGAGCAGATAGAAGCGCACCTCGAAGCGGCCGCCTGCCGCGGGCAGCACCTGGCCGACGACGATCGCGTCGGCGCCACGTCCGCGCCAGCTGGCGTAATCGATCTGGGCAGGCATCACGGGTTGCTGTGCGCCGGCGACATCGGCGCGCCGGAACTGGCCGCTGCGGTCGAGGTCGTTGGCGATGATGTCGGTGAGCGCCGGCGTCGGCTGGCCGGGCGCGGGCTGGAAGGGCACGATCGCGATCGCGATCTGGCTCGCCGCGCCGCCCACCACCTGGATTTCCATCGCGGCACGCGCGCCGAAGGACGCGCTCAACAGCGCCAGGCACAGGACGGGAAACAGCAGCACGACACGCAGCATGAAGGTCAACGCTTGATCAGACTGGGGTTGCAGGGTTCGGTCAAGTCTAGCACAGGGGGCGGAACGGTCTTCGCAGGCCCCGCCTGACCGGGAATTCACTCTTTGGGACGGTGTACGAAGGAAAGTTCCGGCACGAAGGCGGCGCGCGCGTCGCGATCGGGCGGCAGCGGCAGCGGCGAGGACTTCTCGATCGCGCGCAGCACCGCGTCGTCGTAGGCCGGGTTGCCGCTCGACCGCGTCAGCTGCACGCCCTGCACTTCGCCGGTGGGCAGCAGCCTCACCCGGATCCGCACTTCGGGATTGCCCGTAAGATTCTCGGGCAGCCGCGTGTTGCCGCGCACCTTGGCGCTGATGAGATCGCGATACTGCCCGACGACGCCCGCCAGCGCGGCCTGCCGCCGGCTGGCCGCGGCCTGCGCTTCCGCCTGCTGCGTCAGGGTGGCCGCTTCGGCGGCGGCCTCGGCTGCCATGCGCCGCATGAGTTCGGCCTCTTCCTGCTGGCGTCGCTGCGCCCGCTCTGCTTCGATATGGCGCTGCTCGGCAAGCTGCTTTTCGCGTGCGACGGCCTCGGCTTTTGCCTTTTCTTCCGCTTTCTTTTTTTCCAGCGCGATGTCGGGCGCCCGCGGCGGCGGCGCGGGCGCAGGCTTGACCGGTTCGGGCTTGACCGGTTCGGGCTTGATGGGCTCGGACTTGACGGGCGCGGGCTGCACCGGTTCGGGGGGCGTCGCGGGCCGCACCGGGGGGCGCGGGGACGGCGCCGGCGGCAGCGCCTCCCACAGGTCGACGGCGACCGGCCCGGCAGGCTGGGTCTGCCACGACACGCCGAACACCAGCATGACGAGGAACAGGCCATGCACGCCCAGCGCGAGCAGGCCGGCGGCGAGCCTGGGCACCGGACGGGCCGTGAAGCGTGCGTCGGTCGCCGCGAGCATGTTCACGGCGCCGGGCGGGCGAGCAGGCCGATGCGCGTGATCTGCGCGCGCTGCAGCACGCTCATGGCGTGCATCACTTCCTCGTAGCGCACGTTCCTGTCGGCGGCGATGACGACGGGTTGATCGGGCCGCGCCCGATGCAGCGCCGCGACTTCCGACGCCAGCTGGGATTTCGTGACCGTGCGCTCGGCGCCGCCGGCGGCGCGGTCGCGCAGACGATAGCTGCCGGATTCGCCGATGAGGATTTCCAGCGGCTGCGCCGGCGTCTGCGCCGTGTCGGCGACGTTCGGCAGCTCGACCTGGCCGGGGTTGATGAAGGGCGCGGTGACCATGAAGATCACCAGCAGCACCAGCATCACGTCGATCATCGGCACGACGTTGATCTGGGCGAGCTGCTTGCGGGCGCGCGCCATGGGCTTACCTGGCTGGCACCTGCCGCTGCAGGATATTGGAGAACTCCTCCATGAAGCTCTCCATGCGGTTGGCGAGACGGTCGACGTCGTGCGTGAAGCGGTTGTAGCCGACCACGGCGGGAATCGCGGCGAACAGGCCCATCGCGGTGGCGATCAGCGCCTCGGCGATGCCAGGGGCGACCTGCGCGAGCGTCGCCTGCGCCACGCTGGAGAGCCCGAGGAAGGCGATCATGATGCCCCACACGGTGCCAAACAGGCCGACATAGGGCGACACCGAGCCGACCGTGGCGAGAAACGCAAGATGCGATTCGAGGTTGTCGAGTTCGCGCTGGTAAGTGGCGCGCATGGCGCGCCGGGTGCCGTCGATGATGACGTTGACCGACACGCCGGGCTGCTGCCGCAGCTTCAGGAATTCGCGGAAGCCCGCCTCGAAGATGCGCTCCATCTCGCCGGCCTCGCTGCGCGCCGCCGCAACGCGCTGGTAGAGGCTGTTGAGATCGCCGCCCCCCCAGAATTCACGCTCGAAGGCATCGGTCAGCCTGAGCGCGTGCTTGAGCGCGAACAACTTGATGAAAATGAACCACCACGACAGCAGCGAGGCGCCGATCAGCAGCAGCATGACGGCCTGCACCGGAATCGACGCCTCGAGGACGAGGTGGAGCAGCGATAGGTCCTGGCTGAGTTCGGGAGTCACGTCGCGTGTATCAGGGCTTGAACAAGGGACTCGGGCATTCTAACGGGTTTGAATCGCGCCGCGTCGACGCAGGCAAGCGTCACCTCGGCCTGTACGAGACGCGCATCGCCGCGCAGAAGTTCCTGGCGCACCACGATGCTGGCGCGCCCCGTTTCGTGGAGGACGACGCTCACCTCAAGCGCGTCGTTGAAGCGCGCCGGCGCCAGGTAGTCGATTTCCACGCGCCGCACCACGAACACCACGCCGGCTTCGTCGCGCAGCACATCCTGCTCGAAGCCACGGCTACGCAGCCATTCGCTGCGCGCGCGCTCCATGAACCTGAGATAGTTGGCGTAGTACACGACGCCGCCGGCGTCGGTGTCCTCCCAGTACACGCGCACCGGCCAGACGAAGCCCATCAGAACAGATCCGCGCCGGGGTCGGCGGGCGCGGCGATGCCAAGATGGCGATACGCCAGCGGCGTGGCGATGCGGCCGCGCGGGGTGCGCTGCAGGTAGCCCTGCTGGATGAGGAAGGGTTCGAGCACGTCCTCGATGGTGTCGCGCTCCTCGCCGATGGCGGCGGCGAGGTTGTCCAGCCCCACCGGTCCGCCCATGAACTTCTCGACCACGGCGGAGAGCAACTTGCGGTCCATCACGTCGAGGCCGGCGCGGTCGACGTCGAGCATTGCCAGCGCGGCGTCGGCCACCGTGCCGGTGGCATGCCCGCCGGCCTTCACTTCGGCGTAGTCGCGCACGCGGCGCAGCAGGCGGTTGGCGATGCGCGGCGTGCCGCGCGAGCGCCGCGCGATCTCCAGTGCGCCCGCCTCGTCGAGGTTCATGCCCAAGAGGCCCGCCGAGCGATGCACGATGAAACCGAGCTCGTCCGCCGAATAGAATTCGAGCCGGGCCACGATGCCGAAGCGGTCGCGCAGCGGATTGGTGAGCATGCCGGCGCGCGTGGTGGCGCCGACCAGGGTGAACGGCGGCAAGTCCAGCTTGACCGAGCGCGCCGCCGGCCCCTCGCCGATCATGATGTCGATCTGGAAATCCTCCAGCGCGGGGTAGAGCACTTCCTCGACCACCGGGGAAAGACGATGGATCTCGTCGATGAACAGCACGTCGTGCGGTTCGAGGTTGGTCAGCAGCGCGGCGAGATCGCCCGCGCGTTCGAGCACCGGGCCCGAGGTCTGGCGCAGATTCACGCCCATCTCGCGCGCGATGATGTGGGCGAGCGTGGTCTTGCCCAGGCCCGGCGGGCCGAACAGCAGCACATGGTCGAGCGCCTCGCTGCGCTGGCGCGCGGCGTGGATGAAGATCTCGAGCTGTTCGCGCGCCTTCGCCTGGCCCACATACTCGGCCAGCGTGCGCGGCCGCAGCGCGCGTTCGATCTGCTCCTCGACAGGGCTGACGGCGGCGGGTGCGATGAGGCGGTCGGTTTCGATCATGGCGCCATGAAGGCTGGCAAACGAGAAGATTCTACCCTGCCCCCCCGACAGCAGCCACAGCGGGGACGCTTGAGCGAGGGCATCCGGTGAGCCGGTTCAGGTTTTCGACAGGACACGCAGCGCTTGGCGGATCGCCTCGCCCACCCCGAGGTCGGCCGGCAGCTGGCGGATGGCTTCGGCCGCTTCGCGTTCGTTGTAGCCCAGCGCCAGCAGGGCCTGGCGCACGTCGTCGGAGGGCGCGGCGGCGGCGCTTCCGGCCACCGCCCCGGCGAACACCGGCCTGCCCTTGAGCTCGAGCAGGAGGCGCTCGGCGGTTTTCTTGCCAATGCCGGGCACCTTGACGAGACGCCCGACCTCCTGCGCCGCGATCGCCGCCGACAGGTCGTTGACCGACAGGCCCGAAAGCACCGACAGCGCGGTCTTGGCGCCAATGCCGGAGACCTTGAGCAGTTCGCGGAACGCCGCGCGCTCCGCCTCGCTGCCGAAGCCATAGAGCAGGTGCGCGTCCTCGCGGATCGCCAGGTGCGTGAGCAGGCTCACCTTCTCGCCGATCGCGGGCAGGTTGTAGAACGTGCTCATCGGCACGTCGATTTCATAGCCGACCCCGCCGACGTCGACCAGCACCTGGGGCGGTTGCTTGGCGGCGAGCGTGCCGGTGATGCGTCCTATCATGGGGATTCCTCGGTCAGACCAGGCGGCCGCCCTTGACGCGGTAGCCTTGCGTGGCGTGCGCGCCGAGGCGGCTGCCGTGCGCATGGGTGATGGCGCAGGCGAGCGCGTCGGCCGCATCGGCGGTCGGCGCCACCGGCAGCGCCAGCAGGCGCTTGACCATGTCCTGCACCTGTTCCTTGGCGGCCTTGCCATGGCCGACCACCGCCTGCTTGATCTGCAAGGCGGTGTATTCAGCGACCACGAGCTCGTTGGATACCGCCGCGCAGATCGCCGCGCCGCGCGCCTGGCCGAGCAGCAGCGTGGACTGCGGATTGACGTTGACGAAGACGATCTCGACCGCGCAGGTGTCGGGGCGGTAGGTCTCGACCACTTCGTTGATACCGGCGAACAGCACTCCCAGCCGCTGCGGCAGGCTGCCCTCGCCGCTCTTGATCACGCCGCTCGCCACGTAGGCGAGCTTCTGGCCGGTGTGCTCGATCACGCCGAAGCCAGTGAGCCGCAGGCCGGGATCGATGCCAAGGATGCGCAAAGGGCCCGTTACTCCGGCAACACCGCGTTGGTGTACACCTCCTGCACGTCGTCGAGGCTCTCCAGCGCGTCCAGGATTTTCTGCATCTTGACCGCGTCGTCGCCGGCGAGCTCGGTTTCGGACTCGGGACGCATGGTGATCTCGGCCATCGCCAGCCTGAAGCCGGCTTTTTCCAGCGCCTCCTTCACCGTCTCGAAGGCCTTGGGGTCGGGCGAAGTCAGCACTTCGATCGAGCCGTCGTCGTTGGGGATCACGTCGTCGGCGCCGGCTTCCAGCGCCGCCTCCATCACCGCATCCTCGGAGGCGCCCGGCTCCAGCACGATCTGGCCGCAGTGCCTGAACTGGAAGGCGACGCAGCCGTCGGTGCCCATGTTGCCGCCGTGCTTGGTGAAGGCGTGGCGCACGTCGGCCACCGTGCGCGTCTTGTTGTCGGTGAGGCAGTCGACCATCACCGCCGCGCCGCCGATGCCGTAGCCCTCGTAGCGCACCTCCTCGTAGTTCACGCCGTCGAGCTGGCCGGTGCCGCGCTTGATCGCATTCTCGATGTTGTCCTTGGGCATCGACTCGGCCTTGGCTTTTTCGATCGCCAGCCGCAGCCGCGGGTTCATCGCGGGGTCGCCGCCGCCCATCTTGGCGGCCACGGTGATTTCCTTGATAAGCTTGGTGAAGATCTTGCCGCGCTTGGCATCCTGCCGCCCCTTGCGGTGCTGGATGTTGGCCCACTTCGAATGTCCTGCCATGTCGATTCCAACGCAAATTCAGTAGTCGGGAGATTTTACACCGTGACCACCCCCCTCCGCTTGGGCATCGACCTCGGCGGCACCAAGCTCGAACTGATCGCCATCGACGCCGGCGGCCGCGAAGCCCTGCGACGCCGCGTGCCCACGCCGCAAGGCGACTATCTCGCCACGGTCGCCGCCGTCGCCGCGCTGGTGCACGCGGCCGAAGCCGAACTCGGGCAGCCGGGCACGGTCGGCGTCGGCACCCCTGGCGCGATCTCACCCGCCACGGGGCGCATGAAGAATTGCAATTCGACCTGCCTCAACGGCCGCCCGCTGAAACAGGACCTCGAACGCGCGCTCAACCGCGAAATCCGGCTCGCCAACGATGCCGACTGCTTCGCCCTGTCGGAAGCCACCGACGGCGCGGCCGCCGGGGCCGATACCGTGTTCGGCGTCATCCTCGGCACCGGCGTCGGCGGCGGCGTGGTCGTCAACGGCCATCTGCTGCGCGGTGCCAATGCCATCGCCGGCGAATGGGGCCACAATCCCCTGCCCTATTTCCAGTTCGCCCGCGCCCAGGCCGACCGCGAACCCACCGGCACGCACCCCGCCACCGGCGAGGCGATCCCCCACCCCTGGCCGAGCCCACGCGAACTCGACGCCGCCCCAGCCTGCTACTGCGGCAAGAAAGGCTGCATCGAAACCTGGCTGTCCGGCCCAGGCTTCGCCGCCGACCACGTGCGCTACGGCGGCGAAGACCTGCCCGCGCACGAAATCGCGCAGCTCGCCGCCGCAGGCTACGGCCCGTGCAGCGCGACGCTCGCGCGCTACGAGGAACGCCTGGCGCGCGCGCTCGCCGGCGTCATCAACCTCATCGACCCCGACGTCATCGTGCTCGGCGGCGGCATGTCGAACATCGCGCGGCTGTACGACACCGTGCCGAAACTGTGGCGACGCTATGTGTTTTCCGACCGGGTGGGCACGCGGCTCGTGCCGCCGAGATTCGGCGATTCGAGCGGGGTGCGCGGCGCGGCGTGGCTGTGGAACGAGCGGTAGTCAATGCAGCTTGATCCGCGCCCGCGTCGGCGTGCTGATGAAATGCGCGTAGGTGGTGAGCGCGGTCTTCACCCAGCCGTGCAGGGCGATTTCGTGCATCTTGTGCAATGACCAGTACACCAGCCGCGCCATCACGCCCTCGATCAGGATGCTGCCGCCGGTGAGCGTGCCCATCAGGTTGCCGACCGGCGAGAAGCGGCCGAGCGCGACGAGCGAGCCGTAGTCGCGGTAGACGTATTCGGGCAGCGGCTTGCCGGCGAGGCGGCGGCAGATCGACTTGACCAGCAGCGCGGCCTGCTGGTGGGCGGCCTGCGCGCGCGGCGGCACGAACCTGCCGTCCGGCATCGGACACGCGGCGCAGTCGCCGAAGGCGAAGATATTGTCGTCGCGCGTGGTCTGCAGCGTCGGCCGCACCACCAGTTGATTGATGCGGTTGGTCTCCAGGCCATCGAGGTCCTTGAGAAAATCCGGCGCCTTGATCCCGGCCGACCACACCATCATGGAAGCGGGGATGAACTTGCCGTCGGCGGTCACCATGCCGTTCTCGCGCACCTCGACGATGCGCTCTCCCACGTGCATTTCGACGCCGAGCGCGGCAAGGCGCTCGGCGGCGGCGGCCGACAGGCGCGGCGGCAGGCCCGGCAGGATGCGGTCGGAGGCCTCGACCAGCAGCAGTTTCAGGCTTTTCTCCGGCTCGATCTTGTCCATGCCGTAGGCGGAAAGTTCGCGCGTGGTGTCGTGCAGTTCGGCGGCAAGCTCGACGCCGGTGGCGCCCGCGCCGACGATGCCGACGGTGAGCTGCCCTGGCGCGACCGGCTCGCGCTGGGTGTTGGCGCGCAGGCAGGCGTTGATGTGGCGACGATGGAATTCGCGCGCCTCTTCGGGCGTGTCGAGCATGATGCAGTGCTCGCGCACGCCGGGCACGCCGAAGTCGTTGCCGACCGAGCCGACCGCGATCACCAGCGTGTCGTAACGGAAGCGGCGGCGCGGGATAATCTCGACGCCGTTTTCGTCGGCCGTCGGCGCGACGCTGACTTCCTGGCGTGTCCGGTCGAGACCGTCCATGCGCCCGAGGCGGAAGGTAAAGCCGTGCCAGTGGCCCTGGGCGAGATATTCGAGGCGTTCGGCGTAGGAATCGAGGCTGCCGGCGGCAACTTCGTACAGGAGCGGCTTCCAGATGTGCGAGGGCGAGGCGTCGATCAGCGTGATGCGCGCGCGCTTCTTCCGGCCGAGCTTGTCGCCCAGCCGCGTGGCGAGCTCCAGCCCGCCGGCGCCGCCGCCGACGATCACGATTTCATGCAGACGCGCTTGCCCCGCCACCCGTGCTCTCCCTGGTTTCCGTTTTCCCGGTGATGGCCGGAATATTAGTCGATCCTTATTCTCTGCGCGACGCCCCCCGCGGCCCAAGTCGCTAGAATCACGCCATTCCAATGCCGACAGGACCCGCCATGGCCGACCCGCTCTTGATTGCCAAGAATGCGCACACCGAACTTTTCCTGCTGCCGCAGATGGCCAACCGCCACGGGCTCATCACCGGCGCCACCGGCACCGGCAAGACGGTCACGCTGCAGACGCTGGCCGAGCAGTTCTCGGCGATCGGCGTGCCCTGCTTCATGTCGGACGTGAAGGGCGACCTCTCGGGCATTTCGCAGCCGGGCGGCGGCAACCCCAAGGTCGAGGAGCGCGTGGCGATGCTCGCGCTGGAAGGCTTCACGCACGAGGGTTTCCCGGTGACATTCTGGGATCCCTTCGGCGAAGCCGGCCACCCGGTGCGCGCGACGGTATCCGACATGGGCCCCTTGCTGCTCGCGCGCATCCTCGATTTGAACGAGACGCAGGCCGGCGTACTGAACCTCGTCTTCAAGATCGCCGACGACAATGGTCTTCTGCTGCTCGACCTGAAGGATCTGCGTTCGATGCTCGCCTTCGTCGGCGAGAACGCGAAGTCCTTCACCACCGAGTACGGCAACGTGTCGGCCGCCTCCATCGGCGCGATCCAGCGCGGCCTGCTTGCGCTCGAATCGCAGGGCGGCGACAAGATTTTCGGCGAGCCCATGCTCAACATCGACGATCTGATGCAGACCGAGCGCGGGCGCGGCGTCGTCAACATCCTCGCCGCCGACAAACTCATGCAGTCGCCCAAGCTCTACGCGACCCTGCTGCTGTGGCTGCTCGCCGAATTGTTCGAGAACCTGCCGGAAGCCGGCGACCTCGACAAGCCGAAGCTGGTGTTCTTTTTCGACGAGGCGCATCTCCTGTTCAACGACGCGCCGCCCGCGCTGGTGGAAAAGATCGAGCAGGTGGTGCGCCTGATCCGCTCCAAGGGCGTGGGCGTCTACTTCGTCACGCAGAACCCGGCCGACGTGCCGGACCGCGTGCTGTCGCAGCTTGGCAACCGGGTGCAGCACGCGCTGCGCGCCTTCTCGCCGCGCGACCAGAAGGCGGTCAAGGCCGCCGCCGAGACCATGCGCGACAACCCGGATCTGGACGAAGCCGCGGTCATCACCGAACTCGGCGTCGGCGAGGCGCTGGTGTCGCTGCTCGACGCCAAGGGCCGCCCCAACGTCGTCGAGCGTGCGTTCATCGTGCCGCCGCGCGGCCAGATCGGGCCGATTCCCGACGCCAGGCGGCGCCAGCTGATGCAGTCCTCGCTGGTCGCGGGGGTATACGACAAGGCCGTCGACCGCGAGTCGGCGCACGAAATCCTCAAGGCACGCGCCGAGCAGGCGGCGCAGGCGGCAGCGGCGGCAGCCGAGGCGAAACAGCAGGCCAAGGCCGCTGCCAGCCCGGCCGACGGCGGCCTGCTCGGCACCGTGCTCGGCGGCGCTGGACGGCGCGAAAGCGCGGTGGAAGCGCTGGCGAAGTCGGCCGCGCGCGCCATCGGCAGCCAGGTCGGCCGCTCGCTCGTCCGCGGAATCCTGGGCAGCCTGCTGGGCGGCAAGCGCTGAGGCGCCGCCTCAGGCGAACAGGCGCGCGAGTTCGGCGCCCGGATCGGCGGCGCGCATGAAGGCCTCGCCGACGAGGAAGGCGTCGACACCGTGGCTGCGCATCGTGGCGACGTCGGCCGGCGCCGTAATGCCCGATTCGGTGACGACGATGCGTTCGTCGCCGATCTTTGGCAGCAGCGACAGCGTGGTGTCGAGGCTGACCTCGAACGTGCGCAGGTTGCGGTTGTTGATGCCCATGAGCGGCGTCTGCAATTGCAATGCGGCGTCGAGTTCCGCGGCGTCGTGCGACTCCACCAGCACCGCCATGCCCAACTCATGCGCCAGCGCTTCCAGTTCCTGCATCGCCTTCAATTCGAGCGCGGCGACGATGAGCAGGATGCAGTCCGCGCCCATCGCGCGCGCCTCGTAGACCTGGTAGGGATCGATGAGGAAATCCTTGCGCAGCACCGGCAGGCGGCACGCCGCGCGCGCCGCCTGCAGGTAGGCGGCGCTGCCCTGGAAATACTGCGCGTCGGTGAGCACGGACAGACACGCTGCGCCGCCCGCCTCGTAGCTCGCCGCGATCTCGGCCGGGCGGAAGTCCGGGCGGATCACGCCCTTCGACGGGCTCGCCTTCTTGATTTCGGCGATCACCGCCGGCCTGGCGGCCGCGAGCCTGGCGCGCAACGCGCCGACGAAATCGCGCGGCGGCGGCGCGGCCTCGGCGCGCGCGCGCATCGCGGCGAGCGGGACGGTGTGGCGCGCGGCGACGATCTCGTCGTGCTTGGTCGCAAGAATCCTGTCGAGAATGTCGCTCATGACTGGCTGAAGCGTCGGTAGTGCTCGAGCACGTCGCGCGCGGCGAGACTCGCGATCGCATGCTGCGCCGCGGCGACGCCCTCCTTGAGGCTCGCCGCACGGCCGGCGACGTAGATCGCCGCGCCCGCGTTGAGCGCGACCATGGCAGATGCACCCGCGTGGCGGTTTTCCAGCGCCGCGAGCAGCATCTCGACCGCCTCGTCACGGCCCTGCACCATCAGGTCGGCGGCGGCCACCTGCGGCAGGCCGAACACGCCTGGCTCGAGCTCGTATTCGGTGATGTGGCCGTCCTTGAGTTCGGCCACGTAAGTGGGGCTGGCAAGGCTCAGTTCGTCCAGCCCCTCCTCGGCGTGCACCACCAGCACGTGGCGGCTGCCGAGCGTCTGCAGCGCGCGCGCGAGCGGGCCGGTGAGTTCGCGGCTGAACACGCCCAATACCTGGTTGGGTGCACCGGCCGGGTTGGTGAGCGGCCCCAGCAGGTTGAACAGCGTGCGCACGCCGAGCTCCTTGCGCACGGGGGCGGCGTGCTTCATCGCGCTGTGGTGGTTGGGCGCGAACATGAAGCCGACGCCGATCGTCCTTACCGCCTCGGCGACCTTCTCCGGCGGCAGGTTGACGTTGACGCCGAGCGCCTCGAGCACGTCGGCGCTGCCCGAGGTCGACGACACCGAACGCCCGCCGTGCTTGGCGACGCGCGCGCCGCACGCCGCGGCGACGAAGGCCGCCGCGGTGGAAATGTTGAACGTGTGGGCGCCGTCGCCGCCGGTGCCGCAGGTGTCGACCAGATGCTCGACGCCCGCGAGCGGCACCTTGGTGGAGAGCTCGCGCATGACGTCTGCCGCCGCGGCGATCTCGGTCACGGTCTCGCCCTTCATGCGCATCGCGACGAGGAAGCCGGCGATCTGCGCCGGTGTCCACTCCCCGCCCATCAGCGCGCGCATGGCGCCGAGCATGGTGTCGCGCGGCAGGTCGTGGCGCCCCAGCACCAGCGTCAGCAGATCCTTGTACTGCATCAGGCGCGCTCCTCGAGAAAATTCGCCAGCAGGGCGTGGCCGTGCTCGGTGAGGATGGATTCCGGGTGGAACTGCACCCCTTCGACCGCGAGCGTCCTGTGGCGCACGCCCATGATCTCGCCGTCGTCGGTCCACGCGGTGATTTCGAGGCAATCCGGCAACGATTCGCGTTCGATCACCAGCGAGTGGTAACGGGTCGCGCGGAAGGGGTTCGGCAGCCCCCTGAACACGCCTTTGTCCAGGTGGTGGATCATCGAGGTCTTGCCGTGCATCAATTCCTTCGCGCGAACGATCCTGCCGCCGAAAGCCTGGCCGATGCTCTGGTGGCCGAGGCACACGCCGAGAATGGGCACCTTGCCGGCGAATTCGCGGATCAGCGGCACCGACACGCCCGCCTCGTTCGGCGTGCAGGGGCCGGGCGAGACGACGATGTGATCGGGCTTCACGGCGGCGATGCCGGCGAGGTCGATCTCGTCGTTGCGCACGACCTTCACGTCTTCCCCCAGCTCGCCGAAATACTGCACCAGGTTGTAGGTGAAGCTGTCGTAGTTGTCGATCATCAGCAGCATAACGCTTGCATCCTATTGATTTACAAGGCTGGCCGCTCGACTAACTCTTGCAGATACCCCCTTGAATAACCCCCTTGTTCGATTGACACCCCATCCAGGCGGCTCGAAACCGAATGCGGGAAACTGGTTATTGTCCCCTATATCGGCCACGACTCAAACCATCTCGCCCGCCAAGCACCACTGCTTCCCGAGCGACTAAGCGTTGTTGAAGCTGTTCTACCTGGCACTCGGGAACATCAGCCAGAAATGGGCCACGCCGACGCGGGACTGGAAGGCCGCCCTGACTCGCTTTACCATCCAGTTCGAGGAGCGACGCCCTCAACAGTTAATGAAACCCAGTTCACACAAAATATCGGACAGACCCGTTGTGACCTTCCCCCGGAATTTCGTCTTCCAAGGGTGACGTAGTATTGACGTTAACTTGGGAAGAGGAAAGATGAAGATACCGAAGCAGGAATACACCGCCGAATTCAAGGAACTGGCGGTC
>JBKBQH010000002.1:0-255579 GCA_046292745.1 Thiobacillus sp.
GCCACGCCGCGCGGCGCGGCGGCGTCGGCCTGCGGGCGGAAGCGCAGCGCGGCGGTCGGCACCCGCAATACGCCGGTTCGGGTTTCCACCTGCACGCGGAGGTTTGCCGTCATGCCGGGCAACAGCGCGAGATCCGGGTTGGCGACGTCGACCACCACGTTGTAGGTCACCACGTTCTGCTCGGTCTTCGCGTTCAACCGCACCTGCCGCACCGCGCCGCCGTATTCGACATCGGGGAAGGCATCGACGCGGAATTTCACCGGCTGGCCGACCCTGACCTGGCCGATGTCGGCCTCGGACACGGTGGAATCGATCTGCATCCGCGTGAGATCCTTGCCGATCTGGAACAGCGTCGGCGTCTGGAAGCTCGCCGCCACGGTCTGGCCGACGTCGACCTGGCGGTTGATCACGGTGCCGTCGACCGGCGACCGGATCACCGTGTAGCCGAGGTTGGTCTGGTCGCGCGTCACCTGCGCCTGCGCCAGCCGCACCTGCGCCATCGCCTGTTCGCGCGCCGTCAGCGCCTGGTCGCGCTCCTGCTGCGACACGAAGGACTGCTCGAACAGCCTCTGCACGCGTGCGGCGTTCGCCTCGGCCAGCTTGAGCTGCGCCTGCGCATTGGCGAGCCCCGCCCGGCTCTGCGCCAGCGCCGCCTCGAACAGGGCGGGGTCGAGCTCGGCAAGCACCTCCCCGGCCTTGACCTGCTGGTTGAAGTCGGCCTCGATGCGCCGCACCGTGCCCGACACCTGGGTGCCGACGTTGACCAGCGTCACTGGATTGAGCGTACCGTTGGCCGACACCTCGGCGTGGATGTCGCCGCGCTCCGCCGGTTCGGTGCGGTATTGTGGCCCCGCCGCCGTATCGCGGCCGCCCCACCACGCCCCCGCCACCCCGGCCGCGACGACCAGCGTCACGACGATTGCCGCTTTCCTCATCGGATTCCTTCCTGATTCTGATCCGCCGCTTCCATCCAGGCCCAGCTCAATTCCCCGATCGCCTGCGCCAATTCTGCCCGCGCCACCCGCAGGCCCAGCCGCGTCTGCAATTGTCCCTGGCGCGCTTGCGCCAGATTGGCCTGAGCGCTGAGGACGTCGAGCAACAGGCCGAACCCGGCCTCATAGCGCCCCAGCGCGAGCCGGGCCGCCTCCGCCGCGCTTGCGACCAGATCGGCGCTGCGACGGTCCGCCTCGGTCTCGCTCTGCAGGCGGTAGTAGGCGCGCCACACCTCGAGCGCGATCTGGTTGGCCACGCGGTCGCGCTCGACCCGCGCCAGGTCGGCCTGCGTCTGCGCCGCGGCGATCTGGTAGGTGTTGCGGAAGCCGGTAAACAGCGGGACCGCCACACTGACGCCCAGTGTGGTGTCGTTGAGCGC
This sequence comes from Thiobacillus sp., assembly GCA_046292745.1. Lineage (GTDB taxonomy): Bacteria > Pseudomonadota > Gammaproteobacteria > Burkholderiales > Thiobacillaceae > Thiobacillus. Next base: position 1,373 of record JBKBQH010000002.1, read on the forward strand.
GAGCCCCCCGCTGTCCCGCCGGTCGGCCGACAGGAAGGCCGACAGGCGCGGCTTGCCGTCTGCCTTGGCGCTGCGCACACCGGCCTCGCGCGCCAGCAGCGTGGCTTCGGCCGCGCGAAACTCCGGACGGCGGCTGCGCGCCGCCTCGATGAGCGTATCGACGGCAGCGGGATCGATCGCCTGCGCGAACGCCACCTCGTCGTCCGCCAGCGACCACGCGCTTTGGCCGACGTCGCCCATCAACGCCGCCAGTTCGCCGCGCAGCCGGGCGACTTCGCCCTCGGCGCGTATGCGCTCGATTTCGCGCTGGGCGTGGACTGTTTTCGCCTGCAGGCGGTCGACCGGGATCCCGGTTCCCGCCTGTAGCCGTGCCGTGGCTGCCTTCAGCGCCTCGAGCGCCGACGTTTCCGCCTCGCGCGCGGCGACGACCGCCCCCTGCGCGGCGGCGAGGCTGAAATAGGCGACGACGGTCTGCAGGTAGAGTGTTCGTACGCTGGCGTCGTGGCTGGCGCGCGCCGCGGCGAGCAACGCCTCGGCGGCCTCGCGGCGCGCGGGGCGCCCGCCGAAATCGTACAGCAGATACTGCGCCTCCAGCCCGAGCTGCCAGGCGCTGCGGTCGTTCGGCAGCAGGTCGTCGCCACTGCGCGCCAGCCGGGCACTCAGGGAAACCTCCGGCAGGTAGGCGCTTTCCGCCTGGCCCAGTTCGGCGGCGCGCAGCCGTGCCGTGAGCCAGGCGCTGCGCGTGGCCGGGTTGGCGCACAGCGCGCGCTCGACCGCGTGCGCCAGGGTGAGCGCGCCGCTCGCCCCGGCCGTCTCGCACGCGGCGGTCGGGCGCAGTTCGGCCGCGGGCGACGGCAGCGCGCGCGTCATCACCCCGAAGGGATCGGCAGCCACGGCGGCACCGCTGACGCACATCACCAGCAGCCAGGAAAATCGCATGTTCAACGTCGCGGGAAGACTTCGGAAGCGGAATGCCTTGTTTGAGATGGTACCGTATCGTTCCGGTTCCCCTGGCTGCTGCATTCATCCCTGCAGCGCGCGTATCATCGGCATCCACGCTGTCGTGTCGCGCTGCCATGCCTGAATTGCCCGAAGTCGAAACCACCCGTCGCGGTTTGCTGCCGCGCCTCGCCGGGCACACGCTCGAGCGCGTCGTGGTGCGCGATCCGCGACTGCGCTGGCCGGTGCCGCCGGACCTGGCGGCGCGGCTCGCCGGCCGTGCCCTGGGCGACCTGACGCGGCGCGGCAAATACCTGCTGTTCGATTTCGGCGGCGTCACCCAGATCGTGCATCTGGGCATGTCGGGCAGCCTGCGCTTTGTCGAAGCGGGTGAACCCGCGGCCCGGCACGACCACGTCGACTGGCAGTTCGACGGCGGCGTGACCCTGCGGCTGCGCGATCCGCGCCGCTTCGGTGCGGTGCTGTGGACCGACGACGCGGCGCGGCATCCGCTGCTCGCGCATCTGGGCCCGGAGCCACTCACGCCGGCCTTCGATGCCGACTATCTGCACGCGCAATGCCGCCGGCGCAGCGCCGCGATCAAGCAGGTGATCATGGACGCGACGGTGGTCGTGGGCGTCGGCAATATCTACGCCTCGGAATCGCTGTTCCACGCCGGCATCCGCCCGGGCACGGCCGCGCGCCGCCTCACCCGGCCCGCCTGCGCGCGCCTGGTCGACGCGATCCGCCGCGTGCTCGGTGCCGCGATCGCCGCGGGCGGCAGCTCGCTGCGCGACTACGTCGCGACCGACGGCGAACTGGGTTATTTCCAGCTGCAGACCCGCGTCTACGACCGCGCCGGCCAGCCGTGCAAGGCGTGCGGCACCCCGGTCCGGCGCATCGTGCAGGGCCAGCGCGCGAGTTTCTACTGCCCCCGCTGCCAGCGCTGAACGTTTCGGCGCCGGATCAAGTTTGCCGGTAATATGTCGTTATCCGACAATGCCTTAGCCGTTTGGCCGTCGCAATGAGCCCCACCACCCTGGTAGACGAGTTCGAGCAGTACAGCGCCTGGCGCGACGGCGTGTTCGTGCGCGTCGAGGTGTTGCGCGACTGGCTCGCTGCGCAGGCGCTGTCCGACGACGAGACCGAACTGCGCCTCAACCAGCTGCTCGAGCGCCTGCAGACGGACACGCTCAACGTCGCCTTCGTCGCCGAGTTTTCGCGCGGCAAGTCCGAGCTCATCAACGCGATCTTCTTCTCCGACTACCGGCAGCGCGTGCTGCCCTCGTCCGCCGGGCGCACCACCATGTGCCCGACCGAGCTCTACTACACCCCCCTGCTGCGCCCCTCGCTGCGCCTGCTGCCGATCGAGAGCAAGGTCCGCGAGGGCAGCATTGCCGATTTCAAGCGCGACGTCGACGCCTGGACCGAGTTTCCGCTCGATCTCGATTCCGCCGAGGCGATGAGCGCGGTGCTGATGCGGCTGGCCGACACCCTCGAGGTCGACGCCGCCACCGCCGAGTCGTATGGCCTCATCAATCCGGACGACCCGGAAACCCGGCACGCGCTCGAGCGCGACGGCCATATCGCCATCCCGCGCTGGCGCCACGCGCTGATCAACTTTCCCCACCCGCTCCTGAAGCAGGGCCTGGTGATCCTCGACACGCCGGGGCTCAACGCCATCGGCACCGAGCCCGAACTCACGCTCAGCATGCTGCCGGGCGCGCACGCCGTGCTGTTCCTGCTGTCGGCCGACACCGGCGTCACCCGTTCCGACATCGAGATCTGGCGCCAGCACATCGCGCCGGTGCAAAGCGCGAACCGCGCCCGGCTGGTGGTGCTGAACAAGATCGACAGCCTGTGGGACGAGCTCAAGTCATCCGCCGAGATCGACGCCGAGATCGCCCGCCAGGCCGCCAGCAGCGCCGCGCTGCTCGACCTGCCGCCCGGGCAGGTCTACCCGGTGTCGGCACAGAAGGCGCTGGTCGCCAAGGTCAGGAACGACGCGGCGCTGCTGGCGAAAAGCCGCCTGCCGCAGCTGGAGGCCGCGCTCAGCCAGGAACTCATCCCCTGCAAGCAGGCGCTGGTGAGCGAATCGGCGCAGGCGGTGGTCGAGAACGTGATGGTCAAGGTCACCGAATTGCTGGAAACCCGCCTCGCCACGCTGCAGGACCAGATCGACGAGCTGCAGGGGCTGCGCGGCAAGAACCGCGATGTCATCCTGCACATGATGGAACAGGCCAACGCCGACAAGCAGCAGTTCGAGCGCGGACTGGCCCAGTTCAACGCCCTGAAGAGCGTGTTCGCGACCCAGGTCGAGGCGCTGCGCCACCAGCTCGGCATGGCCGCGCTGCGCCACGAAGTGAAGCAGACCCGCAAGGCGATGGAAGCGAGCCTGTTCAGCGCCGGGCTGGTCGACGCCATGGCCGGATTCTTCAGCCGCGTCGATGCGAACCTCAACGAGGCGGCGCAGACGATCCGCGAGATCCGCGCGATGATGACGGCGATGTACCAGAAATTCAGCGACGAGCACGGGCTCGCGGCGGTCAACCCGCCCGAGCACAGCCTCGGGAAATACCGCAAGGAAATGGCGCGCCTGAAGCGCAATTTCGACGCGCGCTTCAATTCCGTGTTCAGCATCCTCACCATGGCGCAGGGACGCCTGACCTCGCGCTTCTTCGAGACGCTGGCGACCGAAGTGGTGCGGGTGTTCGAGCTCGCCAACAGCGAGACGGAAGCCTGGCTGAAGGCGCTGATCACGCCGATGGAAACCCAGGTGCGCGAGCACAAGACCCAGCTGAAACGCCGCCTGGAAAGCGTGAGCCGCATCCACGCGGCGACCGAATCGCTCGACGAGCGCATCGCCGAGCTGGAAACGGCGATGGGCACGGCAAGCGATCAGCTCGACCATCTGGCGCGCATCAATGCGCGCATCGCCGAGGCGCTCACCGACGAAGGCGTGTCGGCGCGCCTCGCGCGCACCGCCTGAGGAAGGCGCGCGGGCCTACTTGCCGGCGGTCAGGCGCAGGAACTTGGCCTGCAGTTCTTCCGGCGTTTCCTGGTAATCGGGGTTGTGCGGGATGCAGTCGACCGGGCACACCTCGACACACTGCGGCGTATCGAAGTGACCCACGCATTCGGTGCACTTGTTGGGGTCGATGATGTAGATCTCGTCGCCCTGGGAAATGGCATCGTTCGGGCATTCGGGCAGGCAGACGTCGCAATTGATGCACTCGTCCGTGATCATCATGGCCATGGCGCTCTCCGGGTTATATCAGCTTTTGCTTATTTTCTCACTTAATCGCCGCGCCACCAACGGGTGGACGAAGGGACTGACGTCGCCGCCCAGTTGCGCGATCTCGCGGATCATGCTGGCCGAGATGAACATGTACTGGTCCGACGGCGTGAGGAAGATGGTTTCGATGTCGGGCTTGAGGTTGCGGTTCATGCCGGCGAGCTGGAATTCGTACTCGAAATCGGACGCCGCGCGCAGCCCCCGCAGCACCGCGATTCCGCCCTGTTCGGCGACGAAGTCGATCAGGAGGCCGGAGAAGCCCTCGACGCTGACGTGCGGCACGCCGGCCAGCACCTCGCGCGTCATCGCCACCCGCTCGTCCATGCTGAAGAAGGGCCGCTTGTTGCGCGACTCGGCGACCGCGACGACGACGCGGTCGAACAGGCGGCCGGCGCGCCGAACCAGGTCCTCGTGGCCGCGCGTGATGGGATCGAAGGTGCCGGGATAGACCGCAGTGAGCATCGTCATTCCTTGGTGAGCAGGGCGAAATGCGAGCGCCCCGCGCGCCCGCTGCGGCGGATGATAAACCCCGGCGGCGGCACCACCTCGCCGCCCTGTTCGACGTAGACCTGCCCGCCCGGCGCCAGATGGGTGCCGATCGCGTCCAGCGCCGTCCGGGCCAGCCCGCTGTCGAAGGGCGGGTCGATGAACACCAGATCGAAGATGTCGTGGTTGTGGCCGAGCCAGGCCAGCGCGTCGGCGTGCAGGATCTCGACCGCGTCCGCGCCCAGGTCGGCACGGCTCTTTTCCAGCGCCGCCAGCGCCGCCCGGTCGCGCTCGATCATCACGACACGGCCGGCACCGCGCGAGGCGGCCTCGAAGCCGAGCGCGCCGCTGCCCGCGAAGAGGTCGAGGCAGCGCCAGCCCGGCAGATCCTGTCCCAGCCAGTTGAACAGGGTCTCGCGCACCCGGTCGGGCGTCGGCCGCAGCCCGGCGCCGTCCGGGAAACCCAGCAGGCGGCGGCGGTATTGTCCGCCGATGATGCGCACGCGATTGGGGGAGCCATGCGCCCGCTGCGGCGCCGCGTGCTTAGCGCGCACCGCCGACCACCACGGTCACCAGCCCGCCCGGATCGAGGCGGCGGGAGAAGGCGTCCCTGACCGCCGCCACGTCGACGGCGTTGACGCGGTCGATCCAGGTATCGAGGTAATCGAGCGGCAGCCGGTAGAAACCGATGACCGAGAGATGGTCGAGAATCTTGCGGTTGCTGTCGATGCGCAGCGGGAAGCCGCCCGTGAGGTTGGCCTTGGCCTGCGCCAGCTCCGCTTCCGACGGCCCGCGGGCAATGAAATCGACGAGGGTCGCGCGGGCCACCCCGAGCGCATCGTCGGTCTGTCCGCCCTTGGTCTGCAGGCCGAGCTGGAACGGCCCGGCCACCCCCATCGGGGCGAAATAGCTGTAGGCACTGTAGGCGAGGCCGCGCTTGTCGCGCACCTCTTTCAACAATTGCGAATCGAAACCGCCGCCGCCGAGCACGTAGTTGCCGACGAACAGCGGGAAAAAGTCGGGGTCGTTGCGCGCGATGCCGAGCGCGCCGACGCGCACATGGCTCTGCGTGGACGGGTGGGGCAGCCGCACCTCGGACGCTGCCGGCGCGACCGGCGGCGGCAGCGGCGGCAGCGGCGCGGCGGCGGTGAGCCCCGCGGCGAGTCGCTCGGCGATCGCCTCGGCGTCGGCGCGCGACAGATCGCCCATGATCGCGATCACCGCGTTCGGCGCGCTGTAATGGGCGCGATAGAAGCGCACGAGATCGCGCCGGGTGAGCCGTTCGATCTCGGCCGGTTCACCGTCCGGGTCGCGCGCGTAGGGATGCGTGCCGTAGAGCGCGCGGAAGAAGGCCTTGTCGACCACGCTGCCGGGGTCGGCCTCGGCTTCGCGGATCGACGCGACCAGACGCCGCTTCTCGCGTGCGATCACCGCCTGCGGAAAATCCGGGCGCTGCAGCACGCGGGCGAAGATGTCGAGCGCCGTCTCGCGCTCGCGCGCCGACGACAGCGTACGCAGCTTCACCCCGGCGCGGTCACGGTCGAAATTGCCGGAAAGCACGGCGCCGACGTCAGCCAGGCGATGCGCGATGGCGGTATCGGAGAGCCCGCCGGCCCCCTGGTCGAGCAGGCCATGGGCCAGGCGCGCCAAGCCGGACTGGCCGGCCGGGTCGCGCGCGCTGCCGGCGGGGAAATCGACCGCGACGTCGAGCATCGGCAGCTCGCGGCTTTCGACGAAGTAGACGCGCGCGCCCTGGGGCGTCTGCCAGTGCTGGATCGCGAGCGCGGCCTGCGCCGCCAGCGGCAGGGCCAGCAACAGCGTGAGAAGGCCCCGCATGGCCATCCTCTCAGTTGACATGGCGACCCCCTTTCGTCGCGGCGGCACGCGGTTTCGCATCGAGCGGCTGCGGATCGAGTCTGGCCACGGTGAGGCGTTCGTCCTGCAGCCATTTCTGCGCCGCGGCCTTGACGTCCCCGGCCGTCACCGCGCGCAATCTCTCCACGCGGCGCGCGACCGCCTCGGGCGGCAGGCCGGCGATGACATGCTCGCCGAGCTGCATCGCCTGATAGAACAGCGAGTCGCGCTGGAAAACGTCGGCCGCGATCACCTGCGCCTGCACCCGCGCGAGCTCCGCCTCGCTGATGCCCTCGCGCTGGATGCGCGCGATCTCGGCGCGGATCGCCGCCTCGAGCGCGGCGACCGGCTTGCCGGCGGCGGGCGTGGCGTCGATCAGGAACAGCGCCGGGCCGCGGCTGACCGCATCGTAGCCGGCGGACGCGTTCACCGCGATTTGCTGCGACTTCACCAGCGAGGCCTGCAACCGCGCCGAATCGTTGCCGGACAGCACGCCGGCGAGAATCATGAGCGCATAGGGCTCACGGTCTGTTTCCCAGTCGCGCAGCGCCGGCGCGTGCCAGGCCATCAGCAGGTAGGGCAGCTTGGCCGGCGCCTTCACGACGAGGCGCTTCTCGCCCAGCTGCTCCGGTTCGGCCTGCGGCTTGCGCTCGGGCAGCGCACGGGCCGGCAGCGGGCCGAAATGCTTGCGGGCCAGCGCGACCACGGCGTCGGCGTCGACGTCGCCGGCGACGACCAGCGTGGCGTTGTTGGGCGCGTACCAGCGCGCATACCAGTCGCGCGCGTCCTGCGCCGTCATGTTCTCCAGATCGTTCATCCAGCCGATGATGGGGCGGCGGTAGGGGTGCGCCTGATAGGCCGTCGCCAACAGGCGCTCGTACACCACCGCCTGCGGCTGGTCGTCGGTGCGCAGCCGCCGTTCCTCCATCACCACCTGGATTTCCTTGGCGAAGAGATCATCACGAATGTCGAGGTTCGCCATGCGGTCGGCCTCGAGCTGCATCGCCAGTTCCAGCCGATCCTTCTGCATCTGCTGGAAATACGCCGTGTGGTCGCGGCTGGTGAAGGCGTTCTCGCGGCCGCCGGCGGCGGCGATGCGCCGGGAGAACTCGCCCGGCGCGACGTTCTTCGTGCCCTTGAACATCATGTGTTCGAGCACGTGGGCAACACCCGTGGTGCCGTTGTGCTCGTCCATCGAGCCGGCGCGGTACCACACCTGCGACACCATGACCGGCGCGCGCCGGTCCGCCTTGACGATCACCCGCATGCCGTTGTCGAGCGTGACGTCCGTCACCGTTGCCTGCGCGCTGCCGATCAGCAGCGCCATACCGATAGCCCAGTGGCCGCGCATGTTTTCACCTCGAATGGAACCAGTACGAATGATAAGCCGCAACGCGATGTTAAGATTGCAGCAGTTCGTCAAACTGCAATGCAGACCGGCCACATTCGTGTTTAGTTTCCTCAAGCCCAAGGCCAAGCCCGACGCCGGCACCCGGCCCGACGCCGCTGCCGCGTCGCGTCCGGGCTGGGCGCAGCGGCTCAAGGCCGGACTCGCCAAGACCCGCGACAAGCTCGGCGGCCAGCTCGCCGCGCTGTTCGGCGCCGGCCGCAAGATCGACGCCGAGCTCTACGAGGAACTGGAAACCATCCTGCTCACCGCCGACGTCGGCGTCGAGGCAACCCGGCATCTCCTCGACACCCTGCAGAAACGGGTGCGGCGCGAGTCCCTCACCGAGGCCTCGCAGCTGCAGGACGCGCTGAAGGAGGCGCTGGTCGACCTGCTCGCCCCCTTGCAGGCGCCGCTCGACGTCACCCGGCACAAGCCCTTCATCCTCATGCTCGCCGGCGTCAACGGCGCCGGCAAGACGACCACCATCGGCAAGCTCGCCAAGCTGTACCAGTCGCAGGGGCTGTCGGTGCTGCTGGCGGCCGGCGACACCTTCCGCGCCGCCGCGCGCGAGCAGTTGCAGGTCTGGGGCGAACGCAACAACGTCACCGTCGTCAGCCAGGAAAAGGGCGATTCCGCCGCGGTGATCTTCGACGCCATCCAGGCGGCGCGGGCGCGCGGCATCGACGTCGTGCTGGCCGACACGGCCGGGCGCCTGCCGACCCAGCTGCACCTGATGGAGGAAATCCGGAAGGTCAAGCGCGTGATCGAGAAAGCCGTGCCCGGCGCGCCGCACGAGGTGCTGCTGGTGCTCGACGCCAACACCGGGCAGAACGCCGTCGCCCAGGTCAAGGCTTTCGACGACGCCCTCGGCGTGACGGGCCTCGCGCTCACCAAGCTCGACGGCACCGCCAAGGGCGGCGCCATCGCGGCGATCGCGCAGGCCCGCCCCATCCCGGTACGCTACATCGGCGTCGGCGAGGGGCTCGACGACCTGCGGCCGTTCGATGCGCGCGAATTCGTCGACGCCATTTTCGGCGCATGAGGCGGCAGGCCGGATGATCAATTTCAGCCAGGTCACCAAGCGCTACCCCGGCGGCCACGAAGCGCTCGCCGGCGTCAGTTTCGTCATCGAGCCGGGCGAGCTGGTCTTCCTCACCGGCCACTCGGGCGCCGGCAAGAGCACGCTTCTGAAGCTCGTCGCCGCGATCGAGCGCCCCACCAGCGGCCTGGTCACGGTCAACGGCCAGAACGTCGGACGCCTGTCGCGCCTCGCCGTGCCTTACCTGCGGCGCAACATCGGCCTGGTGTTCCAGGACCACAAGCTCCTGTTCGACCGCAGCGCCATCGAGAACGTGATGCTGCCGCTCGACATCGCCGGCCTCGACCGCCGCGAATCGATCAAGCGCGCCCGCGCGGTGCTCGACAAGGTCGGCCTCCTGGCGCGCGAAAAGGCCAATCCGGTGAGCCTGTCCGGCGGCGAACAGCAGCGCCTGTGCATCGCCCGCGCGCTGGTTTCGCGCCCCGCCCTGCTGCTCGCCGACGAGCCGACCGGCAATCTCGACGCCGGCTACGCCGCCGACATCATGGCCATGTTCCGCGACTTCCACCAGGTCGGCACCACGCTGCTGATCGCGACCCACGACGACCGCGCCATTTCCGCGCTCGGCGGACGCATCCTGCACCTGGACCACGGCCGCGTCGAGGCGGTTGCCGCATGATGGCCTGGCTGCGCCACCAGAAACACGCGCTCGGCGCGGCGCTCGGCCGCCTGCGCGCGCAGTGGCTCGGCACCCTGCTCACCGCGCTGGCGATGGGCGTGGCGATCAGCCTGCCGGCCGGACTCTATCTTGCGCTCGACAACCTCGCCCGGGTCGCCGGCGACCTGCCGGCCCAGCCCGAAATCAGCGTATTCCTCGACGCCGGCGCGAGCGCGGCGCAAAAGCAGGCGATCGTCGCCCGCCTGAAGCAGGCCGACATCGCCAAGGCGCATTTCGTGCCCAGGGATCGCGCGCTCGAGGCGCTCGCCGCCGCGCAGGGTCTCACCGACATCGCCGCCGGGTTGCCGGACAATCCCCTGCCCGACGCCTGGATCGTCCAGCCGAAATCGACGACCCACGACGATCTGGTGCGGGTGGCGGACGAACTCGGCAAACTGCCCGGGGTGGCCGAAACCCATCTCGACAGCGTCTGGGCCGAGCGCCTGCAGGCCGCGCTCGAGGCCGGCCGCACCCTGGTCTGGCTGCTGGCCGCGCTGTTCGCGGTCGCACTCGTCGCCATTTCCGGCAACGCGATCCGCGCGCAGGTCCTGGCGCGACGCGATGAAATCCAGGTCAGCCGCCTGATCGGCGCCACCGACCGCTACATCCGCCGGCCCTTCCTCTACCTGGGCGCGTTGCAGGGCCTGTTCGGCGGGCTGGCTGCGCTCGGCGTGCTGGGGGTCGCGGGCGCCCTCCTGCGCGGACCCATCGACCGGCTGGCGAGCCTGTATGGCTCGGGTTTCCAGCTCGTGCCGCCGGACGGGGTTGAAATCGCCGCGGTGCTCGGCCTCACCACCCTGTTCGGCTGGGTCGGCGCCTGGCTCTCGGTCACGCGCGCCCTGCGGCAGGTGGAATCGGCCCGCTAGGCGGGAACCTGTTCGCCCCTTTGGCACTCTCATATTAAGAGTGCTAATATCAAATCCAAGGGGGTAACCAGACAAATGAACCAATCCATGTCGCTTCCCATTCCGGCTGCTTACAGCCTGGAGAGCTATATCCAGACCGTCAATCGCTATCCCCTCCTGTCCCAGGAAGAGGAACAGTCGCTTGCCCGCGAGTGGCGATTGAACCAGAACATCGAGGCCGCCCGCCGGCTGGTGCTGTCGCATTTGCGCGTGGTGGTGAGCGTCGCCCGCCACTATGCCGGCTACGGCCTGCCGCAGGCGGACCTGATCCAGGAAGGCAACATCGGCCTGATGAAGGCGGTGAAGCGCTTCGACCCGGATCGCGGCGTGCGCCTGGTGTCGTTCGCGCTGCACTGGATCCGCGCCGAAATCCATGAATACGTGCTGAAGAACTGGCGCCTGGTGAAGGTCGCCACCACCAAGGCGCAGCGCAAGCTGTTTTTCAACCTGCGCAGCCTCAAGCAGTCGCTCAACGCGATGACGGTGCAGGAAGCGGAGACGATGGCGAAGGAACTCAACGTCAGCCGCAAGGACGTCCTGGAAATGGAAACGCGGCTCTCCGGCCACGACCTGTCGATCGACCCGCTGGCCGACGACGGTGAGGAGCGTTACAGCCCCCTCGCCCACCTGGCCAGCCCCGACGAGAACCCGGCCCAGGTGCTCGAGCGCGAGCAGACCGAACGCCTGCGCCATACGGGCCTCGCCAAGGCGCTGGAAAACCTCGACGAGCGCAGCCGCCACATCATCGAGGCGCGCTGGCTGACCGAAGGCGAGTCGGCGACGCTGCACGAACTGGCGGCGCAGTACGGCGTGTCGGCCGAGCGCATCCGTCAGATCGAGGCGCGCGCGCTGCAGAAAATGCGCGCTGCCATCCCGGCCTGACGCCATCGCCCCCAAGCAAAAAGCCCCGCACATGCGGGGCTTTTTGCTTGGGGGCCGCGCTCAGAAGAACGAGGCGATCAGGACCGAAAGCAGGCTGATCCACGCCCATACGATCAAGGCGGTGACGACGACCATCGGGAAACCTTGGAAAGTCATAAACTGCTTCATGGTTGAACTCCAGTCAAGTTAATCGATTTTAGTGGATTCGTCCGGCTGCCTCAAGCGGCGCGTCGGCAGCAGCGGGTCGTCGTCGTCCATCAGGATGCGCTCGGCCGGGCCCTCGAGGTCGTCGAACTGGCCGCTCCTGATCGACCAGAACACGCCCAGGATGATCAGCAGCACGAAAATGCCGGACAGGAGGAAGAGGAACACCATGATGCCGCTCATGGCGCCAGCACCTCCTGTGTGGTGTGGTAGTGCTGGATGCCGTCGCGCAGCAGGCGCACATCGACGACCCAGCGACCGCCCGCGGGCAGCGCGAGCAAGCCTTCGTAGACGCCGGCGGCACGCGCATCGAGGCCGAGCGTCAGGGTCGGCTGCGCAGCCCCCAGGCGCAGCAGCCGCAGCTGTGCCTCGACGCCCTCGACCGGCAGGCCGGTGCGATCGCGCACGCGCAACCGCACCAGATGCGCGCGCGCATTGTCTTCGAGGCCCGACAGCTCGACCTGCCAGCCGATCCGCGCCTCGCGGTGCGCCTGCGTAAGCTCCGACGACACCGCCTTGGCGGCCTGCTGGCCATGCTGCACCACGCCGGAAAAGCCGCTGTGGACAGGGCTGCCGTCGCCGCTCAGCCACCAGCGCGCAACCGGGTCGGGCAGGCCCTGCGTCGCGATATACAGCAGGGTGCCGTTCAGCACGACCAGGCCGAGGAAGAAGGCGATCAGCAGCCGCGGCGCCCAGTGCAGGCGCCCGCCGCTGCGCTGGCGGAACTGGGTGATGACATGCAGCACCAGGCCGGCGGCGAGAAACACGGAGATGTGGATGGCCGCCACGTCGAGCCCCGGCCAGCGGCCGACGATGAGCAGGAAATACCCCAGTAGCGGCAGCAAGCCGGCCAGCAGGGCGCGCAGGGCGGGCGGCAGGCCGGGCACGCGGCCGCCCAGCGCGTAGAGCGCGAGGACGGCGACGAGCCCGCCGGACAGGGTGACGAGAGTGTCGGTCATGGATGTTTGACCGGGTTGTCGAAACGGACGTTCTCGCTGCGCGCCTCGCCCGGCCTGCCAGCCGGGGTGATGATCAGCTCGAAAGTCTGGGTGCGCGCGGCAAGCGCAGGCGACAGTCGCACGCTCGCCTGCACCACCCCGGTGTGACCGGGCTTGAGGCGGATTTCGCGAAAATTGCCGAGATCGAGCGCCTCATCCGGGATGCCGCGGGCGCTGATGACGTAGGTCTGCTCGGTCGCGTCCTTGTTGGTGATGCGGATCTGGTAGCGGTTGCGGATGTCGCCGTTGGAAAGCACTACGTAGAGGGGCTGGCGCACCTGGGTGACCGCGCGCTCGAAGGTGCCGCGCGTCGCCACGCTGTAGACGAGGAATGCGCTCATCAGCACGATCGCGGCGCCGTAGCCGATGATCTTCAGGCGTTTCCAGTGCAGCCTCGGTTTTCCTGGCGTGGCGGCGGCAAGATTCGCTTCCGAGTCGTAGCGGATGAGCCCGCGCGGAAAATTGAAGGAATCCATGATGGTATTGCACGCATCGATGCACAGCCCGCACGAAATGCACTTGTATTGCAGGCCGTCCCGGATGTCGATCCCGGCCGGGCACACCTGCACGCACAGGCCGCAATCGACGCAGTCGCCCAGGCCCTTGGCGTGCCGCTCTTCCAGCGTGCGCTGGCCGGCCCGCGCCGTCGCACGCCCGTGCGCGCCTTCGCCGCGCCGGGCGTCGTAGTGCACCGCCAGCGTCTCGGGCTCGTACATCACGCTCTGGAAACGGCCGTAGGGGCAGACGTAGGTGCAGATCTGCTCGCGCATCAGGCCCGCCGCGACGTAGGTCGAGAGCGTCAGCACGCCGACGGTGATATACGCCGCGGCAGCGGCCTGGCCGGTGAAGAAGTCCACCACCAGCTGCGGCGCATAGGTGAAGTACGCGGCGAAGGTGAAGGCGGTCCAGAACGAGACCAGCAGCCACACGGCATGGGTGCCGCCGACCTTGAGCAGTTTTTCGCGGTTCCAGGGCTGGCGGTAGAGACGCACGCGGGCAGGACGCTCGCCCTGGATCGCATGTTCGATCCAGATGAAGCAGTCGGTCCACAGCGTCTGGAAGCAGAAATAGCCGCAGAAGGCGCGGCCGACCAGGCCGGTGACCATGAACAGCAGGATCGCCGCAATGAACAGCAGCAGCGCGAGCCAGATGACGTCCTGCGGGTAGACGGTGAGGCCGAAGATGAGAAAACGTCGTCCAGGCAGGTCGAACAGCAGCGCCTGCGCGGGGGCGTCGAGCCGCTCCCACGGCAGCCAGGGCAACAGGAAATACACCGCATAGGCGAGCACCAGCACCGTCGTCTTGAAGCGGCGAAATTTTCCCTTCACCGAGCGGGTGAAAATCGGAATCCGTTTCTGGTAGAGACCCACCTGGTCTTCCAAGCCTGCCTGCATCACCTGACCTCGTGCGACGGAAGAAGAAAAAGCCCCCGGATCCGGGGGCTTGGCTCAAACACCGGGCGCGACCTTACTGGCCGCCGCCCAGTTCATGAACGTAGACCGTGAGCACCTTGATTTGTTCGGGCGACAGGCGGCCGGCCCACGCCGGCATCACGCCCTTGGCGAGGCCGCCGGCGATCACGCCGCGGATCGCGGCGATCTTGCCGTCGTCGCTGTCGGCGCCCGGCACGTCGGCCCACAGCCAGACCGAATCGGTCAGGTTGGGCGCACCCATGTCGCGGCGCCCCTTGGCGTCCGGGCCGTGGCAGTAGAAGCAGGCGGCGGTTTCGCTGTGGAACAGCGCGTTGCCGGCGGCGGCCTTGGCGCTGTCGTGGCGCATGCCGGACAGGCTGGCGACATAGTTCGCGAGCTGGTCGATCTGCTCGCCGTCGAGCACTTCGCTGAAAGCGGGCATGTAGCCGCGACGGCCGTGCATGAGCGTTTCGTGGATCTTGTCGTAGCTGCCGCCGTAGAGCCAGTCGTCATCGGTCAGGTTGGGGAAGAAACCGACCTTGCCCTGGCCGCCGGCCTGGTGGCAGGGCGCGCAGTTGTCGGCGAACAGCGCCTTGCCGGCCGAGAGGATGAAGCCGTTCATCTCGGGGTCGCGGGCGATCTGTTCGTACGACATCGCGGACACCTTGTCGAAGTAGGGCTTTTGTTCAGCCGCGGCCCGGTTCAGGTCTTCGAGCAGCAGTGCGCGGGTGTTCCAGCTGTGGGTCTTGGTCTCGCCTTCGCTGTTGACGTAGGTGATGGTCGACAGGCCGCCGACCCAGCCCTTGCCCATCGGCCACGAGGGGTAGATGATCCAGTAGACGATGGCGAAGACGACCGTCACGTAGAAGGTGTAGACCCACCAGGTCGGCAGGGGGTTGTTGTATTCCTGCAGGTCGCCGTCCCAGGCGTGACCCGTGGTTTGCACCGTTTGGGATTGTAGTTTCTGCTCGCTCATTGCTTGTCCTTCGTGCTGTCCTGCTCGTCGAGAAACGGGATGTCGCGGTACGACTCGAGCCGCTTGCCCCGCTTCTTGCTGCCGTAGACGTAGACCAGGATGCCGATAAAGGTGACGAAAAAGATGATCAGGGCCAGCGGCTTGGTGTTTTCAGGCCGGGAGAACCACTGTAGCCATTCCATGCGCGGCCCCTGACGACCCGATCAGCGGTAGTCGACGAACGCGTCGTCGCTGTACTTGCTGAAATCGACCATGGTGCCCAGCACCTGCAGGTAGGCCACCAGCGCGTCCATTTCGGAAATGCCGGAACGGTCGCCGTCGTAGTTGCCGAAATTGGCCTGCTCGACGAGGTTCTTGCGGCCGTCCGGGATGTGCAACTGCCTGGCGACGGTCTCGCCGAACTTGCCGACGTTGGCATCGTATTCGGCCTGCGTCAGCGAATACGGCACACCGACCTTGCGCAAGGCCTTCATCCGCGACTCGATGTCGGATATGTCGAGCGGGGTGGTCAGGAGCCAGGGGTAGTTCGGCATCACCGACTCCGGCACCATCGAGCGCGGCGCGATCAGGTGCTGCACGTGCCATTCGTTCGAGTACTTGCCGCCGACCCGGGCGAGATCCGGGCCGGTGCGCTTGGAGCCCCACTGGAAGGGGTGGTCGTACTGCGATTCGGCGGCCAGCGAGTAGTGGCCGTAGCGCAGCTTCTCGTCGCGGAACGGCCGGATCATCTGCGAGTGGCAGGTGTAGCAGCCTTCGCGGATGTAGATGTCACGGCCGCGCTGCTCGAGCGGGGTGTAGGGGCGCACGCCCTCGACCTTCTCGACGGTCTTGTCGATGAAGAACAGCGGCGCGATTTCCACCAGGCCGCCGACGCTGATCGCCAGCATGGTCAACACGGCCATCAGGCCGATGTTGGTTTCGATCCATTCGTGTTTGAAGTTGAAATTCATTTTTCAGCGTTCCCGTTTCAGGCGTGGGCCAGCTTGGCGGCCAGCTTGGCTTCCAGCGCAGCGGCTTCGCGCTTGCCCTGGCGGATGGTCATGAACATGTTGAAGGCCATCATGGCGGCGCCGGTGAGGAAGAACATGCCGCCGATCGCGCGCATCGCGTAGAACGGCATCATCGCGGCGACCGACTCGGCGAACGAGAACTTCAGGTTGCCGAATTCGTCGAAGGCACGCCACATCAGGCCCTGGGTGATGCCGGAGATCCACATCGCGACGATGTAGAGCACGATGCCGATGGTGGCGAGCCAGAAGTGCCACTCGACGAGTTTCTGGCTGTAGATCTTGGTGCCCCAGAGCTTGGGCATCATGTGGTACAGCGAGCCGAACGAGATCATCGCCACCCAGCCGAGCGCGCCGGAGTGCACGTGGCCGACGGTCCAGTCGGTGTAGTGCGAGAGCGCGTTGACTTCCTTCAGCGACATCATCGGCCCCTCGAAGGTCGACATGCCGTAGAACGACAGCGCGACGATCATGAAGCGCATCACCGGGTCGGTGCGCAGCTTGTCCCAGGCACCGGACAGCGTCATGATGCCGTTGATCATGCCGCCCCACGAGGGCATCAGGAGCAGGATCGAGAACGCGGCGGCGAGCGACGAGGTCCAGTCGGGCAACGCGGTCCAGTGCAGGTGGTGGCCACCGACCCACATGTACATGAAGCCGAGCGCCCAGAAGTGGACGATCGACAGGCGGTACGAATAGATCGGGCGGCCGGCCTGCTTGGGCACGAAGTAGTACATCATGCCGAGGAAGGCGGCGGTGAGGAAGAAGCCGACCGCGTTGTGGCCATACCACCACTGCGTCATCGCGTCCTGGGTGCCGGCGAAGAGGCTGTACGACTTCATCGAGAACAGGTCGACCGGCATTGCCAGGTTGTTGAAGGTGTGCAGGAGCGCGGTCGCCAGGATGAAGGCCAGGTAGAACCAGTTGGCGACGTAGATGTGCGGCTGCTTGCGGCGCATGATGGTGCCGACGAACAGGATCAGGTAGGTCACCCACACGATCTCGATCAGGATATCGATCGGCCATTCCATTTCGGCGTACTCGCGGCCCTGCGAGTAGCCCATGACATAGCTGATGTTGGCGAGCACGATGATCGCCATCCAGCCCCAGAAGGTGAAGCTCGCCATGCCGTCGGAAATCAGGCGCGTCTGGCAGGTACGCTGGACGACGTAGTAGGAGGTGGCGAAGAGCGCCGAGCCGCCGAAGCCGAAGATCACCGAGGTGGTGTGGACCGGGCGGAAACGGCCGAAGGAGAAATAGGCGCTGTCGAAGTTCAGGAACGGCCAGGCCAGTTCCGAGGCGATCCAGACGCCCGCGAACATGCCGAACACCGCCCACACCAGGGCCATGACGGCAAATTTCTTGACGATGTCAAAGTTGTACTGCTCCGCACCGGAATATGTGGTTACCGCCATGACCGCTCCTGTTTGACCCGTAAAAGCGCCTGTTGCCGCGCCTTGAACAGCATATGCTTATATTAAAAAACTGCGGAATTATAGGGGACGCGGCCCGCCTGCTGCAAGCCGCCCCTGCTCAGCCTGTCGACAACAGGGTCTTGAGGTCGTTCGCGATGGCGTCCGGGCTGCTGCCGTAGGGCATCAGCAGCCTGAGATTGCCTTTCGTGTCATAGACATAGGTGCCAGCGCTGTGGTCGATCAGGTAATCGTCGGCGGCCTTCACCGAGCTCTTTTGATAGACCACTTTGAATTCGCTCGCCAAGCGCCCGAGCGACGCCGCATCGGTATACATCCCGAGGAAGGTGGGGTGGAAGGCCGGCACGAACTGCCGCAACAGGTCCGGCGTGTCGCGCGCCGGGTCGACGGTCACGAAAATGACCTGCACCCGCTCGGCGAGCGGTCCCAGTTGCCGCAATGCAGCGGCGAAATCCGACAAGGTGGTCGGGCAGACGTCGGGGCAATGGGTATAACCGAAAAAGACGGCCACGACCTTGCCGCGGAAATCGGCCAGCGTGCGCGTCCGGCCGTGGTGATCGGTGAGCCTGAAGTCGCGGGCGAAGGGCGCGCCCGTGATGTCGGTGGCCTGGAAGGTTGGCGCAGGCGGCGCGGGCTGGCACCCGGCCAGCGCGAACACCACGAGAAACGCGGCAACGGCCAGGCCGGGTTTCACGCCTTGACCTGCTCGAAGAGCTGGCCGGGAATGTCGGCCAGGCGGTATTTGCCGCTTTCCACCGCGCGCGCGAGTTTATCCAGCGTGGTGTCCTGCAGCAGGTCGATGATTTTCTTTTTCACCGGCACCCAGCGGAAATGCAGCGGGCAGGCGGTTTCATCGCTGCACTTTTTCAGGCCCAGCAGGCAGCTCTGGGTGAAGGCCGGCCCCTCGGTCAGCAGAAGGATCTCCATCAGGGTGATCTTCTCCCCGCCGTCACGCAGGCAGAAGCCCCCCAGACGGCCACGGAAGGAAAACAGCAGGT
This sequence comes from Thiobacillus sp., assembly GCA_046292745.1. Taxonomy (GTDB): domain Bacteria; phylum Pseudomonadota; class Gammaproteobacteria; order Burkholderiales; family Thiobacillaceae; genus Thiobacillus. The sequence continues at coordinate 19,909 of JBKBQH010000002.1, forward strand.
TGCCCTTTGCAAGGCTTTGCAGGATCTTCGCGAGGTAAGGCGCCGGCACGCCGAGTTTCGCGGCGATGTCCTTGTTCAGCACGGGCGTGGCGTGCGGCTGCGTCGCCATGTAGATCAGGGCCTGAACGGCATACTGGCTGGTTCGCGAAAGGATCATCATGTGCCCCTGGGGTGGATAGCTGGCACAATATAAAACAATCCCGTCTGAATATCCAGTTGGCCTTACATTTCCTTATAAGAATCAGATGGGTAGATGGTAGTAATGGTCTACCAGCATGACCGCGAACAGCAGACTCAGGTACCAGATGGAGTAACGGAACGTCTCTTTCGCCAACGCGTCGCTATAGGCCCGATGCAGGCGCCAGCCATAGTGGATGAAGCGCCCGCCCAGCAGCACCGCGCCCACAAGATAGACCCAGCCGCCCATGCCGGTGCCGACGGGCAGTAGGGTCACGGCGAACAGCAGGAGAGTGTAGAGCAACACGTGCAGACGCGTGTAGGCCTCGCCGTGGGTGACCGGCAACATGGGCAGGCCGGCCTTGGCGTATTCGTCCCGGCGATACAGCGCCAGCGCCCAGAAGTGCGGCGGCGTCCAGGCAAAGATGATGAGAAAGAGCAGCAGCGCGTCATGGTGGATTTCGCCGGTGGCGGCGGCCCAGCCGAGCACCGGCGGCATGGCGCCGGAGGCGCCGCCGATGACGATGTTCTGCGGCGTCGCCGGCTTCAGCAGCGCGGTGTAGATCACCGCGTAGCCGACGAAGGTGGCGAGCGTGAGCCACATGGTCAGGGGATTGACGAAGACATGCAGGAGGTAGAGGCCGGCACCGCCGACCACGCCGGAGAACACCAGCGTCTGCACACTCGTCAATTCGCCGCGCGGCAAGGGCCGCGCACGGGTGCGCGCCATGACGGCGTCGATCTTCTGTTCGATCAGGCAATTGAAGGCGGCGGCGGCCGCCGCCACCATGGCGATCCCCAGGGTACCGGCCCACAGCACGTTCCACGCCGGCCAGCCGGGTACCGCGAGGAACATGCCGATGACCGCGGTGAACACGATCAGGCTGACGACGCGCAGCTTGCACAGCGCCAGGAACTGCCGGCACCGGCAGGTCATGTCCTGGAACATCACGCTTTGCATGCTCAGGCTCTCCGCACGCGAAGGTTGAGCCACACCACGCTGGCGAGCAGGAGCGCCGCGCCGGCGTTGTGCGCCACGGCCACCCCCAGCGGCAGGCTGAACAGCACGTTGCTGATGCCGAGCGCCACCTGTATGCACAGCAGGCCGCCGACCGCCATGCCGAAGCAGACGTAACCCGGCGTGCGCAGCAGGCGGATCGCCAGCCAGCCGACGTAGACGAACACGAGCAGCGCCATCGCCCGGTGCACCCAGTGGATCGCCGTGAGCGAGGCCAGGCTGAGCGGTTCGCCGCTGGCGGTTTCGCCGAGTTCGCGCCTGAGCGTGAAGGCGTGCTCGAAATCCATCCCCTGTGGCACCCACTGGCCCTGGCACAGCGGAAAATCGGTGCAGGCGAGGGCGGCGTAGTTGGTGCTCACCCAGCCCCCCAGCGCGATCTGGGCGGCCACCAGCACGAGCGCCAGGGTGGCGGGGGCGCGCAGGTGCTCGACGCGCGCGTAGTAGGCCTGCGTCGCCACGCCGCGTTCCCGCAGCCACAGCCAAAGCAGCAGCGAAAGCGTCGCCATGCCGCCCAGCAGATGCGCCGTGACGATGACCGGCTTCAGGAGCAAGGTCACCGTCCACATGCCGAGCAAGGCCTGGAAGACGATCAGGCCGAAGAGCAGCGTCGGCAGCACGGGGCCGCCCTGCGTGTCGCGCCGCAAACGCCACGCGAGCACCGTGATCGCCAGCACCAGCAGGCCCAGCGTGCCGGCGAAGTAGCGATGCACCATTTCCTTCCACGCCTTGGCGTGCGAAACCGGCCCGTCCGGGCTCACCGCCAGTTCGGCCTCGATGTGCTCGGCCGCGTGCTTCGGCGTGATCTTGCCATAGCAGCCGGGCCAATCCGGGCAGCCCAGGCCGGCGTCGGAGAGGCGGACATAGGCGCCGAGGCTCACCACGCCGAAGGTGAGAATGAGCGTGGCGAGTATCAGGTTTCGATAGAAGTTCATGGCACTAACCGATCTGCGAGGCTTTGAGCAGGAGCTTGAGGTCTTTCATGATGCCCTTGGGCGCCGCCTGCTCGGGAAAACGCAGCATCAGGTTGCCGAGGGGGTCGACCACGTAGATATGCGCCGAACGCGCGCGCGGCGCGGGGAACTGCTCGACAAAGACCGGGGCGGCGGGTCGCCACACGTGCAGGCCGTCGTGTTCGGCCAGCAGGCGCGGGTCGACCGCCGCCGCGTCGGTCAGCGCCCACACGCGTTCGATGCGCGACTGCTCCTTGCCCTGCGCGATGCGCAACTGGCGCATCAGGTAGAGCTGGCGTGCGCAGTCCGCATCGCACACGGCGGGGCCGACGTGCACCAGCAGCCACTTGCCCTTCAGCGCCTGCAGGTCGAAGGAACGGCCGTCGAGGGTGCTGCCGGCGGTGTGCGCCAGTGGCGTCACCGTGAGCAGTTCGCCGTAATTGGTATGGCCGGCAGGGCGCCAGCCGAAATACGCGAGATAGGCGGCGGCGACCGGCAGGACGAAAATGCCGATCAGCAACAGGAACTTCGTGCGCGAACTCAAATGCATGAAACACTCGGCTCAGGGGGTTGTTGTCTCGTCGCGCGGGCGGCAACGTTTTGTGTTCATTATCAACCACAACACGACCAGCGTCGTGGCAAGACTGTACCACTGCAGCGCGTAGCTGACATGGGTGTCGACGCCGGCGTCCGGACGCGGCCAGCGCCGCGCGAGACCATCCGCCGCCTCGCTCGTCTGCAGCACCAGCACCGGCTGCAGGTCGAGGCCGGTGCTCGCCGCGTAGCGCTCGACATCGAGGTTCTGCCAGACGCGTCCCTGCGGCGCGGCTTCGCCCAGCTCGATGTAGCGCACGCGGGGATCGACCGCGATGCCCTCGAGGCGGATCGTGCCGGCCGGCACCGGCGGCGCCGGCAGCTGCGCGCGCGACGGCCCCACCCCGATCCAGCCCCGGTTGACCAGCAGCGCGTAAGGGCTGCCGGTTACCCGCAGGGGCGTCAGCACGTGATAACCGGCCACGCCGTCGAGCACCCGGTTGTCGAGAAGGATGGTGTGCGCGTCGTCGAATATCCCTTCCGCCTCGACGCGCCGGTACAGCACGCTGTCGCGATCGAGCCGCTCGCGGCCGACGTGCACCGGCGGCTCATGCATCGCCGCATCGTAGCGCGCCTGCAGCGCGCGCTTGAATCCGGCCCGCTCGCTCTGCCAGTTGCCCAGCGCCAGCGTCAGCACGAAAAAGAGCAGTGCCGCAAGCGTCGGCCACAGCGTGGGCGCGAACACCCAGCGGCCGATGCGCAGCCGGATCAAGTGCATGCGGCGGCCAATCGGGCTAGACTGACATTTTGATTTTTTCGCGGGACACCTTCGATGCGCATCCTCGCCCTGATATTCATACTTTTCATCCTGTTCAGCCTGGGCAGCGCGCTCTATTACCTCATCAAGGACAAGGGCACGACGGAGCGCACCGTCAGGATGCTGACCGTTCGGGTGGCACTGTCGATCGCGCTCTTCGTCATGCTCATGGGGGGATATTACTTCGGTTACATTCCGGCCAGCGGCTTGCGCTGAGCACCGCGTCCAGCACAGCAAAAAGCCGCGCAGGACGCGGCTTTTTGCTCGTTCGGGCAGCGCAGGCCGCCCGCAACACCGTCAAATCAGCCAGTACACCACGACGAACAGGATCACCCAGACCACGTCGACGAAGTGCCAGTACCACGACGCCGCCTCGAAGGCGAAGTGATGGTCGGCGGTGAAATGACCCGCGATCGAGCGGAACAGCATCACCGTCAGCATGGTGGCGCCGACCATCACGTGGAAGCCGTGGAAGCCCGTCAGCATGAAGAAAGTCGCGCCATAGACGCCCGCGCCGAGGGTGAGCCCCAGTTCCTGGTAGGCATGGATGTATTCGTACACCTGCAGGCCCAGGAAGGTCAGGCCCAACGCGATGGTCAGCACCAGGCCCCAGATCAGCTGGCCACGGTTGCCCTTCTTCAGGCCCCAGTGCGCCCAGGTCAGGGTCACGCCCGAGCTCAGCAGCAACAGGGTATTGATCGCGGGAATGCCCCAGGCGCCCATCGGGGTGAAGGCGTGCGGGCTCACCCCGGTCAGCGCATTGACGCCCTCGGTCAGGCCCGGGCCCGCGGTCGGCCAGGTCGCCTGGAAGCCCTGCCACAGCAGGCTGCCCGTCTCGGCATCGGCGAGCCAGGGCACCGACAGCACCCGGGTATAGAACAGCGCGCCGAAGAAGGCCGCGAAGAACATCACCTCCGAGAAGATGAACCAGCCCATCGACCAGCGGTAGGAGGTGTCGACCTGCTTGTTGTAACGGCCGGCCTCGCTGTCGCGGATGACGCTGCCGAACCAGCCGAACATCATGTACAGCAGGGTGGCCACCCCCGCCAGCAGCACCCAGCCGCCATGGTCCACGTGGTTCATCATCATGGTCCCGCCGACCGCCATCAGCAGCAGCGCGATCGAACCGACGATCGGCCAGATCGACGGTTGCGGCAGGTAGTATTTATCGGTTTGCGCCAGGCTCATCTCATCCCCTCTTTCTTGTTTGGTAGATCGTTCATTGCATGAGCTGCAACACTGCGTACACCACGAGCAGTACCGTCAGCACAAAAACCGCGCCGCCCATCAACCCGGCCAGGATCACCTGCTTCGGGGTCAGGCTCTGCGCATCGTCGTCGTAATCGCGACGCTTGCGTACGCCGAAAAAACTCCAGAAGACCGCCAGCGCCGCCTTCAGGTTGCCACGCTCAGCCATGCGGCGATCCTTTCTGCGAGCCCGTCGCCGCCTTGGCCTGCGTGTCGAAGAAGGTGTAGGACAGGGTCACCGTGTGCACGTCCTTGTCCATGTCCGGGTCGAGCACGAACAGCACCGGCATGCGCCGGGTTTCGCCCGCCGCCAGCGTCTGCGGCGTGAAGCAGAAGCATTCGATTTTCTTGAAGAACGCCGCCGCGCGCGCCGGGCCGTAGCTCGGCACCGCCTGCCCCACGATCGGGTGATCGCCGGTATTGGTGACCGTGTACTCCACCTGCACCAGCTGTCCCGGATGCACCTCGATGCTCGGGAATTCGGGCTTGAACTGCCAGGGCAACCCGGCGTTGGTGTTGGCGTCGAATTCCAGCCGCACCACCCGGCTGGTGTCGACCTGCGTGTTCTTCGCCAGCGCCTGCTCGCCGCCCGCATTGATGCCGGTCACCTCGCAGATCTTGTAATAGAAGGGCACCAGGGCAAAGCCGAAGCCGAACATCGCCACGGTCACGACGGCGAACTTGGCCAGGGTTCTGGCGTTGCCCGGTGCCATGCTATTTCAGCCCGCTGTAGAGCGTGAACAGGAACAGGCCGAGCGCGATCGCCCCCAGCACCAGGGCGGTGCGGACCTTGCCCGTGCGCCTGTCGGCCATGTCCGTCGCGCCCGCCATCACTTGACCACCGGCGCGGTTTCGAAGGTGTGATACGGCGCCGGCGACGGCACGGTCCATTCCAGGCCTTCCGCGCCTTCCCACACCTTGTCGCTCGCCTTGGCGCCGCCCTTGATCGTCTTCAGCACCACGGCCAGGAAGATCAGTTGGCTGAAGCCGAAGAGGAAGGCGCCGACAGTGGCGATCTGGTTGTACTCGGTGAACTGCAGCGCGTAGTCAGGGATGCGGCGCGGCATGCCGGCGAGGCCGAGGAAATGCATCGGGAAGAAGACGATGTTCATGCCGATCACCGACAGCCAGAAGTGCCACTTGCCGAGCGTCTCGTTGTACATGTGGCCGGTCCACTTGGGCAGCCAGTAATAGGCACCGGCGAAAATCGCAAACAGCGCGCCGGACACCAGCACGTAGTGGAAGTGCGCCACCACGTAGTAGGTGTCGTGCAGCTGGATATCGACCGGGGCGATCGCCAGCACCAGGCCGGAGAAGCCGCCGATGGTGAACAGGCAGACGAAGGCGATGGCGAACAGCATCGGCGTCTCGAAGGTCATCGAGCCGCGCCACATCGTCGCCACCCAGTTGAACACCTTGACCCCGGTGGGCACGGCGATCAGCATCGTCGACAACATGAAGAACAGCTGCGCCGCGACCGGCATGCCCACGGTGAACATGTGGTGCGCCCACACGATGAAGGACAGGATCGCGATCGAGGCGGTCGCGTACACCATCGAGGCATAGCCGAACAGCGGCTTCCTGGCGAAGGTGGGGATCACCTGCGAGACGATGCCGAAGGCCGGCAGGATCAGGATATAGACCTCGGGGTGGGCGAAGAACCAGAAGATGTGCTGGAACATCACCGGATCGCCGCCGCCGGCGGCATTGAAGAAGTGCGTGCCGAAGTTGCGGTCGGTGAGCAGCATGGTCACCGCGCCCGCCAGCACCGGCATGGTCGCGATCAGCAGGTAGGCGGTGATCAGCCAGGTCCACACGAACAGCGGCATTTTCATCAGCGTCATGCCGGGCGCGCGCATGTTGAGGATGGTGGTGGCGATGTTGATCGAGCCCATGATCGACGACAGGCCCATGATGTGCACGGCGAGAATCGTCAGGTCATACGAAATGCCACCCTGGATGAACAGCGGCGGATACATCGTCCAGCCCCCGGCGACGGCGCCGCCGGGCAGCAGGAAGGACGCCATCAGCATGAGGCCGGCGACCGGCAGCAGCCAGAACGCCCAGTTGTTCATGCGCGGGAACGCCATGTCGGGCGCGCCCAGCATCAGTGGCACCTGCCAGTTCGCGAACCCCGAGAACGCCGGCATGATCACGCCGAAAATCATGATCAGCCCGTGCATGGTGGTGAGCTGGTTGAAGAAGTCCGGATTGGTCACCTGCAGGCCGGGCTGGAACAGTTCGGCACGGATCAAAAGCGCCATCGATCCCGCGGCGAACAGCATGATCAGCGCGAAAATCAGGTACATCGTTCCGATGTCCTTGTGATTGGTGGTGGTCAGCCAGCGCATGATCCCGGTGGGATGGCCGTGGCCGTGATCGTCGTGTGCGTGTGCGGCATCAGACATCGTTGCTCTCCTCTTGATATTCGTTTTACTGCGCTGCTGGCGCTGCGGCCTCGCCGGCCCCGGCCGCATCCGCTGCCGGCGTGATCGCGGCGGCGGCGGCGACCTGCGCCCCGCCCTTCTTCCTGGCCACCCAGGCGGCGTAATCCGCTTCCGAAACGACCTCGACGACGATCGGCATGAAACCGTGGTCCTTGCCACAGAGTTCCACGCACTGCCCACGGTAGGTGCCGATCTTGTCGGCCTTGAACCAGCTGTCGCGGATAAAGCCGGGTATCGCATCCTGCTTGGCGCCGAGCGCCGGCACCCACCAGGCGTGGAGGACGTCGTTGGCGGTGATCAGGAGGCGCACGCGCTTGCCGACCGGCACCACCATCGGCTCGTCGACCTCGAGCAGGTAATGCTCGCCCTTGGGTTGGGTATTCTGGATCTGCTCGCGCGGCGTGGCGAGGTTGCTGAAGAAACTCACGCCCTCGTTGAGATAGTCGTAGCTCCATTTCCACTGGTAGCCGGTGACCTTGATGGTGAGATCGGGATTGGAGGTGTCCTTCATGTCGATCACCACCTTGGCCGCGGGATAGGCCATGCCCATCAGGATCAGGAAGGGGATCACCGTCCACACGATCTCGACCGTCGTGTTCTCGTGGAAGTGCGCAGCCTGATGGCCGGCCGCCTTGCGGTGCTTGATGAGCGACCAGAACATCGCCCCGAACACCACCACGAAAATGCCCAGGCAGACCAGCATGATGAGATTGTGCAAGTCGAACACATGCTGCGCGACCGGACTGGCCGGCGGCTGCAGATTGTACGCCCAGTCCGCCAAGACGGACTGGCTCGTCGCCAGCGCCGCGCCCATGATCCCTGCGAGATGCCACTGCTTTTTCATCGTATCCCCCGTCCTCGTCTATCCATTATTGGTGTTCGCTGGCGCCCGCCTTGGCCGCGGGCGCCGTGCGTCGCCTCATGCCTGCAACCGGCTTCGGAGCGTGGCCGCCAGTTGCAGCCGCGCCTCGTCGCTGAGGTACCGCCCAACTTCCGTTGCCCGCCCGTGCGAACTGACGCTGAGGCGGCAGTTCTTGCCCGGGCTCACGCAACCGCAATTCACCCGCACCCACCGGCGGTTCATTTCCCGGCGTCCGGACTGCCCGCCCTTCTGCCATTCCAGTACCACCACGTCGCCGTCGATCACGAGCGACTCGTAGTCGTCGTCATGCCTGCGCAATTCACCCAGGGCCCAGGCCAGCAAGCCGATTTCCAGGCCGGCGAACGGCAGGACCGGCCAGTAGCCCAGGAACGCGAACGCGCTCGCCGTCGTCAAGCTCAGTCCTGCCACGCTCCAGAAGAAGAGCCGTTGCTGTGGGCGCGTCAGCGACCGGTTGGGGCGCGACCTGAAAACGTAAGCGCCTGCCAGTTCACTTCCACAGTCTCCCGTAGTCACCTGATTCCTATCCGGCATGGCGGGACCGCTGCGGCATTCTGTCGCAGACGATAGCACGGGCGCGGGTCAGGGAACAAGACGATACGCGCGGATAACTTATTGATTTATCGATAGAATATCGTTATTCGCGAGTATTCTGAAATACTCATGAATCAGGCAGGACGAGCGATTGGGCGGTCGTCATTTGCGCCGACCCTTCGGGCTGGTAGGAAAATATCCCCAGGCAGGGGCCGGGGAGACAAGCCCGCAACGCCGCGATGTTTTCATCGCGGCACACCATCGCCGGATCGATCGCGTTGCCGACCCAGCCGCCCCATGCCAGGCTCCGCCGGGCAACAGACTCGGCCGTCAGCAGCGCATGGCTGAGACAGCCCAGGCGCAGCCCCACCACCAGCACCACCGGCAGCCCCAAGGCCTGCGCCAGGTCGGCCATGTCCTGGTGTTCGTTGAGCGGTACGCGCCACCCGCCCGCGCCCTCGACCACCACCGCGTCGGCGCGCGCCGCCAGCCGCGCCTGCGCCGCGCGAATCACGTCGAGGTCGACGCACACGCCCGCCTGCGCCGCGGCGATGTGCGGCGCGATGGCAGGTTCGAACGCATAAGGATTGACGTCGCACAGGTCGGCAGGCACGTTGGATGCCGCTATCAGCGCGGCGACGTCTTCATTGAGGGCGCCCGGCGCGTGCCCTGCCGCCACCGGCTTCATGGCGGCGACGCGCAGGCCTTGCGCACGCAGCGCGTGGATCAGCGCGACGGCCACGCGCGTCTTGCCCACCCCGGTGTCGGTGCCGGTGACGAAATACCCGCGGACCGGCGCAGCCGGGCTCACCGGCCAGCCTTCCTGTTCTGGATTTTCATCTGGATCACCTGGCGGCCGTCCTCGCGCCGCGTCTTGTCGCCCGCCCAGGCGTGGCCGTAGACGACCTCGAACGTCGCCGGCAGGCGGCCGTCCACGCGATGCGTCTCGTAGGCGGCTTCCAGCTTCGCCCACGCCGACTTGCCGAACAGGCCGCGGCGCCGAGCCGCGGCGGCGTTGTGCGCGCCGATCGCCTTCAAGTCCTGCATCAGTGTCTTGAGGTCGGCGTAGGTCAGGGTCAGCATTTCCATTTCCATCACCGGGTTCGCGTAGCCGGCGTGGATCAGCATGTCGCCGATGTCGTGCAGGTCGGTGAAGCGGTTGACGTGCGGCGCGTCGTCGATCGTGCCGAACGCCGCGCGCAGTTCCTTCAGCGTGTCGGGGCCGAAAGTCGCGAACATCAACAGTCCGCCGGGCGCGAGCACGCGCCGCAAGTCCTTGAACACCGCCTCGAGATCCTGCGCCCATTGCAGCGCGAGGCTCGACCAGACGAGATTCATGCTGTTTGCCGCCAGCGGCAGCCGCGCCATGTCGGCGCAGACCAGATGCGTCGCGTTCGCGGGCGGCGCGATGCGCTGCAGCGCGCGCCGTGCCCAGCCCGGCTGCGGCAACCGCGCGCGCGCCGCGGCGAGCATGGCCGGCGCGATGTCGAGCGCGTGCAGGCCCGCCTCGGGGTAGCGTTCACGCAGCCGCACGAGGCCATGGCCGGTGCCGCAGCCGAGGTCGAGCACGCGCGCCGGTGCCAGCGCCATGTAGTCGAGCCGCTCGAGCAGGCGGTCGCACACCACGCGCTGCAGCACCGCATGCGCGTCGTAGCTCGCCGCGGCGCGGTCGAACGCGCGCCGCACTTCGCCGAGATCGAGCGCGTCCGGCGCGAAGGGGGAATCGTGCGCTTCAGCCATGTGCAAAACGGCGGAGCGCCGCCGCCACCTCCGAAACGTGCGACAGATGCGGTGCGTGCGCCGCCCGGGGAATCTCCAGCAACTGCGCCTGCGGCAACGTCCCGGCAAGCCAGGCGCCGGCGCCCCGCGGCGTCAGCGTATCGAGTGCGCCCTGCACCACCAGCGCGGGCTGTGCGACCGTCGCGGCGGCCGCGCGCAGGTCGGTGTCGCGCAGGATCGCGAGGCCCGCCGCGAGCGCGGCGTCGCTCGCCACCGGCGCCGCAAGCAGGCGCTCGCGCAGTGCCTGCAGCAGGGCTTTCTGGTCGGGCGATCCGCGCGTCTGCAGGCCGAGGAAACGCAGCAGGGTCTTTTCCGGATCGGCGCGCAGCGCCTCGGCAAAGGCGTCGAGATCGTCCGGCGCCATGCCGTGCGGCCAGTCGTCGGCGACGAGGAATTTCGGCGTGGCGGCAAGCAGCACCAGGCGTGCAACCCGGCGTGGATGATCGAGCGCCGCGCGCAGCGCGACCTGGCCGCCGAGCGACCAGCCGACGAGTATCGCGCCGTCCGGCAGCCCATGCGCCAGGTCATCGGCCCAGGCGGCAAGCGTGTTGTCCGGCAGGGCGCCGCGTCCGCCGTGCCCCGGCAGATCCAGCGCACGCACGTCGAAATCATTCGTCAGTTGCGCCGACAGGGCATCGAACACGCGCGCGTTCATGCCCCAGCCGTGCACCAGTGCGAGAACCGGCCTAGGCGAGGTCACGCAGCGCCTCCACCAGGTGCGCCACGTCGGCCTCGCTGTGCGCCGCCGACAGCGTGATGCGCAGCCGCGCCGTGTTCGCCGGCACCGTCGGCGGACGAATCGCCGGCACCATGAAGCCGCGTTCGAGCAGGGCCTGCGACAGCCGCACCGCTTCTTCGTTGGCGCCGACGATCAGCGCCTGGATCGGTGTCGTGCTCGCCAGCAGCACGCCCCGCTTCAAGCCGGCCAGCCCAGCGCGCAGCTGCGCGACGTGGTTCGCCAGCCGCGCGCGGCGCGCATCGCCCGCCCCGATCTGGCGCAGGCTTTCCAGCAGGCACGCAGCAAGCAGCGGCGGCGACGCGGTGGTATAGACATAGGGGCGCGCCTTCTGCACCAGCCAGTCGACCACGTCGGCGTGCGCCGCGACCGCCGCGCCGGCGACGCCTGCCGCCTTGCCGAGCGTGGCGAGGTAGATCACGCGGTCGCTCGCGCGCGCGCGATCGGTGAGTCCGCCGCGGCCACCGTTCAGCATGCCGAAGCCGTGGGCGTCGTCGAGATGGAGCCAGGCGTCGTAGCGCTCGGCGAGGTCGAGCAGGGCGTCGACCGGCGCGACGTCGCCGTCCATGCTGAATACCAGGTCCGACACGATGAGCTTGTCTGTGGCCGTGCTCGCCGCGAGCTGGCCTTCGAGCTGGGCGAGATCCAGGTGCCGGTAGCGATGGAAGCGTGCGCCCGACAGCTGCGCCGCGTCGACCAGCGAGGCGTGGTTGAGCTTGTCGGCGAAGATTTCGCCCTGCCTGCCGGCGAGCGCCGTCAGCACGCCGAGGTTGGCAAGGTAGCCGGTCGAGAACAACAGCGCCGCCGGCTTGCCGACGAAGCGCGCGAAAGCCGTCTCGAAGTCGTCGTGATGGCGGTGATGGCCGGTGATGAGGTGAGCCGCCCCTGCGCCGACGCCGCACCGGTCGAGCGCCGCGTGCGCCGCTGCCGTCAGCGCGGGATCGGCGGCAAGCCCCAGATAGTCGTTGCTGCAGAAGGATACGACGGGACGGCCGTCGAGAATGACGTGCGCGCCCTGCGCGCCGTCGAGCACGCGACGGTGGCGCACGAGGTGCTCGTCCCGCAACTGCGCCAACCCCCGCTGCAGGCGGCTCAGTCCGGCAAAGCGCATCGCCGGATCACCTCAAAGCGGCGTGAGGCCGAGCGTCTCGAACAGGCGCTGGTCGCGCTCCCACGCGGGATTGCCGGTGGTCAAGAGCTTGTCGCCGTAGAAGATCGAATTGGCGCCGGCGAGGAAGCACAGCGCCTGCACCGCGTCGCTCATCTGCTGGCGCCCGGCCGACAGGCGCACGAAGCTCTGCGGCATACAGATCCGCGCCACCGCAACCGTGCGCACGAACTCGAGCGGATCGAGCGCCTCGGTGCCGGCGAGCGGCGTGCCTTCGACCTGCACCAGCAGGTTGATCGGCACCGACTCCGGCTGCGGGTCGAGACTCGCCAGCTGTGCGATGAGCCCCGCGCGCTGGGTACGCGATTCACCCATGCCGACGATGCCGCCGCAACACACGTGCAGGTCGGCACGGCGCACGCGCTCGAGTGTGTCGAGACGGTCCTGATAGTCGCGCGTGGTGATGATCTCGCCGTAGAACTCGGGCGAGGTATCGAGATTGTGGTTGTAGTAGTCGAGGCCGGCCGCCTTCAACTGCTCGGCCTGGCCGTCCTTCAGCATGCCGAGGGTGGCGCAGGTTTCCAGCCCCAGGGCCTTTACTTCGCGCACCATGTCGAGCACCGGCTCGAGGTCGCGCTGCTTCGGACCGCGCCACGCCGCGCCCATGCAGAAGCGCGAGGCCCCGGCGGCCTTGGCGGCACGGGCCGCGGCCAGCACGGCGTCGATCTCGAGCAGGCCCTGGTTCCCGACGCCGGCGTCGTAGCGCGCCGACTGCGGGCAGTAGCCGCAGTCCTCCGAGCAGCCGCCGGTCTTGATCGACAACAGCGTGGACAGCTGCACGCGGTTGGGATCGAAATGCGCGCGGTGCACGGTCTGCGCCTGGAACAACAGGTCGGCGAAGGGCAGCGCGAACAAGGCCTCGATCTCGGCGACCGAGCGCTGCACGGTGGGGGGTGTCATGTCATTCATTGATGGCAACGTCTATGGTGATGTCTTCCCAGGGCTCGCGCGCGGCCTTGACAATGTCGACCAGCGCCCAGGGCACGATGATTGCGACCGCGATCCCCAGCACCAGCATCAGTCCCTGCCAACCGCCCAGCACGCCGTAGATGATCTGGCCGAACACGACCATGCTGCCCATCACGCCGTAAAAGCGGTAGCCTGCCCACTTGTTGTAATGCACGGTGCGCGGGTTCGGGTGATGGGCGATGCTCGCGTAGACGAAGATCGACGCGCCGAGCCAGATCATGATCGGCGGCAGCGACAGCACGAAGGGCAGAAAGCCGATGTTGTGGCTGGCGAGCAGCTTGCCGAGCAGCAGCGCCGTCAGCGAAACCAACAGTGCCGCGACGGTGATGAGGTTGAACAACTGCGCCGAAAAGCGCGAAGAGGAGGCGGTGATGACGCGTTTGGCTTGCATGGCGCCATTGTCGGGGCCGTCCCTTACGCTGTCAAACGGAATGCGGCCAGGAATTGAACATTCGATCACTATTTAATCACTTGCTGCCGCCGGCCTGTCAGCTGTGCGGCGCGGCCTCGACGGCCGGCGCGCTGTGCCCCGGCTGCCGCGCCGACCTGCCCTGGCACCGTGCGCCAGCCTGCCCACAGTGCGCGACGCCCAGTCCCGACGGCCGGCTGTGCGGTGCCTGCCTCAGGCATCCGCCCGCATTCGACCGCACCACTGCGGCGCTGGTCTACCGCTTCCCGGCGGACCGCATGGTTCCCCGGCTCAAATACCACGGCCAGCTCGCCCTCGCCCCGGTGCTCGGCGCCTGCCTCGCCGACGTGCTCGCCGACGCGCCGCGGCCCGGCCGCGTCGTGCCGATGCCGCTGCACCCCGCCCGCCTGCGCGAGCGCGGCTTCAACCACGCCACCGAAATCGCCCGCAGCGTGACGCGCCGGCTCGGCCTGCCGCTCGACGCCGACAGCTGCCGCCGCGTCCGCGACACCCCGCCGCAAATGGGCCTCAGGCATGACGCACGACGGCGCAACCTGCGCGGCGCGTTCGTCTGTTCGACCGATCTTGGCGGCGAGCGCGTCGCCGTCGTCGACGACGTGATGACGACCGGCACCAGCCTCGACGAGCTGGCGGCGGCGCTCAAGCGCGCCGGCGCGGCCGAGGTGGTCTGCTGGGTGGTGGCGCGGACGCTGCCGCCGGGCGAGCCAGGTTAAGGCTCGATCGCCAGGGCGCGGACACGTTCCTTCTTGCCGATGCTGGCGAGATAGGTCGCCTCGCCGGTATCGAGGTTGACGCGGAAGAGGTGCGTGCGGGTGTCGCCCACGCGGCTGGCAGCGAGGTAGGCGCTGTTGTGCGCATCGGAAATGTCGAACGACACGCCGGTCACCGGCCCGGTCTTCAGCGGACCGACGGTAAATACCTGACCGCCGTTGGGCGACACCACCGGCTCGACGCCTTCGCGGCTGCCCATGGTGACGAGCGTGCCGCGCGCGCCGTCGATGGCGTAATTGGTAGTGAGCTTGTCGTTTTTCTTGTTGTAGGTGTAGGCCACGCCGTTGATCAGCGCCGGCCAGCCCGCGTGCGGGTCGCCCGGCGCGTAGACCAGCGCGCCGTCGCGCTGCACGCCGTCGACCTTGGGGTCCGCGTCCACTTGCGCGCCGCTGACCGGGTGCGCGCGCAGATTGGTGCCGTCGGCCAGCGCCACGCGCATGCGGTCGACCGTGGGATTGAAGTCGAAGCCGGTCTCGACCGCCGGCAGCGCGAGCGGCGCGTCGCCCAGCGCCGTAGCCTGCGCCGTGGTCGTGTCGAGCGTGTAGAGGCGGCCGCTCGCCCCGAGCACGAACAGCACGCCATGCGACACACGAAAATCCATGCCGCGCACGTCTTCGTCCAGGCCCGTGATCTTCTTGCGCGCCAGGATCACGTTCGGCTTGCCGGCGCGCAATCGCAGCAGCTCGCCGCGATCGTTGATCGCGAACAGCAGTTCGTTGCCCGGCGGCTCGCCGGCCTGCAGGGGCTGCGCGTGTACGGGGCCGAGCGTCAGCGCGGCGAGCAGGAGGGAAACGGCGAGGGGCAAGCGCAAGGGCATGGCGGTCTCCATCAGCAAGGGCTTCCTGCTTATACGGTCGCCCACACGAGCGGGTTTACCCTGCTGCCGCCACGGTCATGCGAGGATCTCTTCCACCGCGAAAATCCGCCGGTGCTCGCGCATGGCGTAGCGGTCGGTCATGCCGGCGATGTAGTCGGCCACGGCACGCGCGCCTTCGAGCGATTCGCGCGCCTGGTGCTCGGGCGGCAGCAGGCGGGCATCGCCGGTAAAGGCGGTGTAGAGATCGCTGATGATGCGGCTGGCCTTGGCGCTCATGCGTGCGACCTTGTAGTGGCGATACAGGTGATGCAGCAGGAAGCGCTTGAGCTCGCGGTGTTCGTCGAGCAGCGCGGGGCTGAAGGCGGCCAGCGGCGGCGCGGCGCGCACCTCGTCGAGACTTTGCACGCCGCTGTTCTCGATATTGGTGCGCGTGGTGTTCACCAAGTCGAGGATGAGCGTATTGATGATGCGGCGCACGGTTTCGGTGACGACGCGGCGGCCGGCGAGGCGTGGGTGCTGCGCGCGCACGGCGTCGAGGTGGCGCGCGAAGAGCGGCACGCCTTCGAGCTGCTCCAGCGTGATGAGGCCCGAGCGCAGGCCGTCGTCGACGTCATGGTTGTTGTACGCGATCTCGTCGGCGAGATTGGTGATTTGCGCCTCCAGCGAGGGCTGCCGCCGCTCGAGGAAGCGTGCGCCGACGTCGCCGAGCTTCTCGGCGTTGGCGCGCGAACAATGCTTGAGGATGCCCTCGCGCGCCTCGAAGGTGAGGTTGAGGCCGTCGAACTCGGCGTAGCGCTCCTCCAGCAGATCGACCACGCGCAGCGACTGCAGGTTGTGCTCGAAGCCGCCGTGCTCGCGCATGCAGGCGTTCAGCGCGTCCTGCCCGGCGTGGCCGAAGGGCGTGTGGCCGAGGTCGTGCGCGAGCGCCAGCGTCTCGACCAGGTCCTCGTTGAGTTGCAGCAGGCGCGCGATCGTGCGGCCGATCTGCGCGACTTCCAGGCTATGGGTGAGCCGGGTGCGGAACAGGTCGCCCTCGTGGTTCACGAACACCTGCGTCTTGTACTCGAGGCGGCGGAAGGCGGTGGAATGGATGATGCGATCGCGGTCGCGCTGGAATTCGGAACGCGGCGCGGCCGGCGGCTCGGGATGCCGGCGTCCGCGCGACTGGCTGGAATGGGCGGCGTAGGGGGCGAGCGACGATTCCATGCCTGGTTCCTCAGTGCGGCGCGGTCAGCACGCCAGTCAACACATCCGTGGGCACGTCGCCCGTGATCACCGCCTCGCCCAGTCGTTTCAGCAGCACGAAGCGCAGCTTGCCGCCCTCGACCTTCTTGTCATGGCCCATGTATTCCAGGTAGGTGTCGACGCCCAGATCGGGCGCCACGTCGGGCAGCCCCGCCGCGCGGATGAGCGCGCGGGTGCGCTCGACGTCGGCCTCGGCAAGCCAGCCCATGCGCTGCGACACCTGCGCCGCCAGCACCATGCCCGCGGCCACCGCCTCGCCGTGCAGCCAGACGCCGTAGCCCATGCCGGTCTCGATCGCATGGCCGAAGGTGTGGCCCAGATTCAGAATCGCGCGGATGCCGCCCTCGCGCTCGTCCTCGCCCACCACCTGCGCCTTGATGTCGCACGAACGATGGATCGCGTGGGCAATCGCCGCCGCGTCGAGCGCGCGCAGCTTCGCCATGTTCGCTTCCAGCCAGGCGAGGAACGCAGCGTCCCGGATCAGGCCGTACTTGATGACTTCGGCGAGCCCCGCGGAGAGCTCGCGCGCCGGCAGCGTCTTCAGCGTGTCGGTGTCGGCGAGCACGACCTTCGGCTGGTAGAAGGCGCCGATCATGTTCTTGCCGAGGGGATGGTTGATGCCGGTCTTGCCGCCCACGGAGGAGTCGACCTGCGACAGGAGCGTGGTGGGAATCTGGATGAAGGGCACGCCGCGCTGGTAGCACGCCGCGGCAAACCCCGTCATGTCGCCGATCACGCCGCCGCCGAGCGCGATGAGCGTGGTCTTGCGCTCGGCGCGCTCGGTGAGCAGCGCGTCGAAAATGCGGTTCAGCGTTTCCCAGTTCTTGTACGCCTCGCCGTCAGGCAACACCACGCACGCCACTTTCACCCCGGCGCCTTCGAGCGTCGCCGTCAGCCGCGCCAGGTACAGCGGCGCCACCGTGGTGTTGGTCACCACCATCACGCGCTTCTGCGCCAGGTGCGGCTCGATCAGGCCAGCCTGGTCGAGCAGGCCGGGGCCGATGTGGATGGGGTAGGAGCGGTCGCCGAGATCGACGGTGAGGGTTTGCATGCGTAAGCCAAGCTGGGTCAATTATTCTGATTGTACCCAAACGCCCCGCGTCTTCCGCCCCGCCGGGGGCCGCGGTTTTCCCCTGGCAAAACCCGGCGCCACGCCCTGGACGCACTCGCCGCCGCCGGAAAACGACCGTCCGTCGGAAACCCCCCCACGAAAACCCGTCAAGCCTGCTGAAAATCCGACGGCCGCCGATACATCCCCTGGAACCCTGCCGTCCCACCTGCCGAAAGGAGCGACTCATGGTACTTACCCTGGCGATCTGGGCCTCCCTTGCGATGGCCGTGGCCGCGTTTGCGGCGATCTACCTCGTCCTGCGCATCCGGCAAGCCCACGAAGAAACCCGGAAGAGCACCGCCGAGGAAGAGGATGTCTACCGCCTCGCCAAGGCGCGCCTCATCCACCGACGCGAACTCAAGCAGCGCGCCTCGGATCCCCTTTCGGCGATCTTCGGGGTCGATACGCCCACGCATCTGCGCCTGCGCTGAACGCCCGGTGAGCATCCGGCCGCGGCAATGCGGCCGATGGCGGTTGTCTCCCCCCCCCCCCTGCAGCAGGCGGGGGGGGCGGCGCGCCGCTTTGCATCGCGGCCGGCGCCCCCCATAATCCCCGCATGGACGCCCGCCCCGACGCCACGACGCCATCCCGACGATTCCCGGCCCTCGCCCCCGCCATTGGGGCGTGCATGGCGCTGTCGCCGACATAGACGGTCATGGACCGCTTCGACCCCGCGCTCATCTCCGTCGTCATGCCCTGCCACAACGCCGCGGCGCACGTGGCCGAGGCGGTCGCGAGCGTGCTGGGGCAGAGCTACGCGCCGGTCGAGCTCGTGATCGTCGACGACGGCTCGACCGACGGCTCGACCGACATCCTGCAGCGGCTGGCGGCCGAGCATCCGGCGCGCCTCACCCTCGTCCACCAGGTGCGCGCCGGCCCCTTCGCCGCCCGCAACGCCGGGCTGGTGCACGCGCACGGCAACTTCGTCGCCTTCCTCGACGCCGACGACCTGTGGCATCCGGACGCGCTCGCCCGACTGCACCACGCCCTGCAGGCCGCGGGGGCCGACCTCGCCACCTGCAACTGGCAGGACTTCGGCGACGCCGCGACCGACACCGAAGTCCACAGCCTGCCCGACCTCGACGCCGCCGACGCCGCGCACCACCTGCTCGAACATGGTGCCTGGCCGATCAATGCCGTGTTGGTACGCCGGCCGCTCGTCGACGAGGCGCGCGGATTTTCCGAGCGGCTCCCCACCGCGATGGACGACGACCTGTGGCTGCGCCTGCTCGCGCGCGCCCCCCGGCTCGCGCGCGTCAACGAGACGCTCGCCTACCGCCGCCGTCATCTGCGTGACCATGCCGGTGTCCCGCGCTGGCGCCAGGTGTTCGACGGCGTCGCGGTGCGGCGCGATTTCGTCCGCCACCACCCCGAACTCGTCAGCCGCTACCCCCCCGCGCATCTCCACGCGCTGATCCACGACCCCCTGCTGCGCGAGGCCTACCGCTGCCACTGGCGCAACGACACCGAATCCGCCCGCCGCCTGTTCCGCCGCGCCTTCCGCAAGGCCAACTGGAAAGCCGGCGACCTCAAGCACCTCGTCGCCAGCCTGCTGCCCGCGCCGCTCTACCGCACCCTCGTCGACACCGTGACGCGGCGGCGCAGCGCACGCATCGACGGCTAGCCCGAGACCGCCCCCCCTTCTGGCACAAGCCTTGCTGTCACAAGGTGGCCTTACAATAAGCATGGCATCGCGGTTTTCTCCGGCGCGCCGCCTTGGCCTGGCTGCCCGGCAAGAAACCACGCGGTTCGCCGCTTGCAGAACAAACAGACCCCGCCTCCACGCCGGCGTCGGGATGTCGTCATTACCGGCCGCATTTCAACGCCGTGCGTTGGCACTGCAGACCGGGGGGAAGGAATCGGGCTGAACAGCCAAGCGACCGACAAGCATGCTCACCATCGCCAAGAACCTTTACGACTACCGCGAACTGATGGCCACGCTGGCGTGGAAGAACATCGCCCTGCGCTACAAGCAGGCCTACCTCGGCATCGCCTGGGCCATCCTCAAGCCGGTCATGCTCATGCTCATCTTCACCCTGGTGAAGAGCTTCGTCGGCATCGACAGCGGCGACATCCCCTACCCCGTGCTCGTGTTCGCCGCGCTCATGCCGTGGACCTTCTTCCAGGAATCCACCTCCGAGGGCGTCAACAGCGTGGTCGGCAACACCGCGCTGGTGAAGAAGATCTACTTCCCGCGCGAAATCTTCCCCATCACCGCCGTGCTCACCAAGCTCGTCGAACTCGGCATCAATTTCGTCATCCTCGCCGCGCTCATGGCCTGGTACGGCATGGCGCCCACCGTCTACGTCCTGTGGGTGCCGCTCATCATCGCCTACACCATCCTGGCCGCGCTCACCGTCGCCTTCATCGGCGCCGCCGTCAACGTCTATTACCGCGACATCGGGCAGGCGCTGCCGGTCCTGCTCTCGCTGCTGATGTACGCCTCGCCGGTCATCTATCCGCTGCAACTGGTCAAGGACAAGCTGCTCGTCCAGCAGGCCGCGGGCGAATGGTCGAATGCGCTTTACACCCTGTATACCCTCAACCCGCTTGCCGGCATCATCGACGCCTTCCAGAGCGTCGTCCTGCGCGGCGCGCCGCCGGACCTCGGCGCCATGATCCCCGGCGCGGTGGCGATCGCCATCCTGCTGCCGCTGAGTTACCTCTACTTCAAGCGCGCCGAAAGCTATTTCGCGGACGTGATCTAGAACCACGAAGGCACAAAGAGATGACAACCGAGATCAGGGCGCGAATGTTTGAGCCAATTCCACAAGAAGTGGATGCACTTGCTGCAAGCGTGGTTGATGCGGCTTTCCAGGTCCACAAGGCGCTTGGGCCGGGCCTGCTTGAAGATGACTCCTTTTCCCTTCATCTCTTAGTGCCTTAGTGGTTAACCCATCATGCCCGTCATAGAAGTCAGCCACCTCACCAAGGAATACCGCCTCGGTGCCCTGCAGGGCCTCAAGCAGACCCTGCTCAACACCGGCGCGCGGCTCATGGGCAAGGAAATTCCCGAGCGCCCCCTATTCAAAGCGCTGGACGACGTCAGCTTTTCCATCGAGCCGGGCGAGGTCGTCGGCATCATCGGACATAACGGCGCCGGCAAATCCACCCTGCTCAAGATGCTGGCGAAAATCAGCACCCCCACCCGCGGCTCGGTCAAGGTGAACGGTCGCATCGCGCCGCTCATCGAGGTGGGCGCCGGCTTCGTGCCCGACTTCACCGGACGCGAAAACGTCTACCTCAACGGCGCCATCCTCGGCATGTCGAAAAAGGAAATCGACCGCAAGTTCGACGAGATCGTCGACTTCGCCGAAATGGCCGAATTCATCGACACCCCGGTCAAGCGCTACAGCTCGGGCATGCAGGTCAAGCTGGCGTTCGCGGTGGCGACGAGCATCGAATCGGAAATCCTGATCGTGGATGAAGTGCTGGCGGTGGGGGATCTGGCGTTCCAGCGCAAGTGCTTTGACCGCATGGAGGACAATATTAAGCGAGAAGGAAAAACCGTCTTGCTAGTCAGCCATAACATCCGGCAGGTCGAAAGGCTCTGTTCACGCGTTGTACTGATGGACCACGGACGCTCCCTGCACGACGGCCCAGCGTCCTATGTTTGCAATAAGTTCTACGAGCAAAGCGATGAAAAGATCCTTGCCGAAAAATCGAAAAACAGAACAGATTTGCAGAGTCGTCACATGTCCACTGGAGAGGTTGATCTTTTGGAGATAACCATTCTCGACGAGGCTGGAAAAACGTTACAGGAAATTGAATATCTAAGCGACGTAACGGTCTCGATGAAAGTAAGAGCGAATCGCAGTATCGAGAAAGCCATTTTTGGTATCGGTGTGCACACAACAGATTTTCTTTATCTTGCTACGAATCACAGCTTAGAAATCGAATCGGTTGCTGAGTTAACCGAAGGAATCCATCAGATCTATTGTGTCATAAGGCGGTTCCCTTTCCTGCCTAGAACGTATGCGTTCCGTGTGGGCATTGCAGTCGGCGAACGGCGCAATACCGCTTATTACGTCGAAAATGCTCTCGTATTCCGAGTAGTCGCTGCGCATCTTAATCGCGCCAGCCCGGACGTTTCGGAAGGTTTTGTCTCATTAGATACATCATGGGAAATTTCCAAAATCAAACCAAGTGCGAGAACCTCGCTACCAGAGGAAAGTTCTCTCTTGTTCACTAGCAAATTAAAATGAAAAAGTACCTTTATGAGATCAACGTTGCGGGCGAGGACGCGCCTGCCAAGATACTGCGGGCGGTAGGAAACGACAAACGTGTCCTTGAAATTGGCTGCGCATCAGGGACTCAAAGTCGTGTAATGAAAGAACAGCAGCGATGCGTAGTTACCGGAATCGAGATTGACGCCGACGCAGCCTTGTATGCGAAGCAATACTGTGAGAACGTCATCGTCGGCGACCTGGAATCCCTCGATCTGGACCGGGCACTGGGGAATCAACGGTATGACGTAGTTACCATCGCTGACGTACTTGAGCACCTACGCCAACCAGCTCGCGTATTGGTCCAGCTCAAACGTTACCTGAATGAGGATGGGTTCATCGTTGCGTCAATTCCTAATGTCGTGCACGCTGGACTTATTCTAGAGATGGCCAATGGCCGCTTTGATTATCGACCCTACGGCCTGCTCGACGATACCCATCTTAGATTCTTCACGCTCAAAACCGTTTATGAGCTATTCGAAAACTGCGGCCTAGAGATCATAGAGCTTGACCGAGTTATACGGCCGATCGAGAAGAGCGAGTTTTATACGCATCCGCTCTCACCATCAGAAGGCTTGCTGCTAGATCATATTCGGGAACACAACAGTGAATGGCAAACCTATCAATTCATCGTCAAGGCCATACCTGCTGCCAGAAAGTATCCGGTGTCCATGCATGCCAATTTAGTTGCGCTCGATAACCTACAGAATCTGCAACTGGAAAATCAGTCTTTGATCCATCAGGTGCGTTCTCTCCAAGGACGTATCGCGTGGATTGAATCGCGTCCGGCATATAAGTTTTATTCAGTTTTGAAGAGAATTTTTAAAAAGTAATCACAACATTCACAAAACGCCAGGCAATTTTTAAGTGACAAATGAGTTCATAAACGATCGCACCAGAATGAATGTAAAGGCCATTGCTTTCTACCTTCCGCAGTTTCACCCCGTTCCTGAAAATGATGAATGGTGGGGCAAAGGATTTACCGAGTGGCGTAATGTCACCAAAGCAAAGCCCCTGTTCCCGGGCCATTACCAGCCACATCTACCGGCTGACCTGGGTTTTTACGATCTGCGTCTGCCCGAAGTGCGCCAGACACAGGCAGAACTCGCACGCCAACATGGGATACATGGTTTCTGCTATTACCACTATTGGTTTAACGGCCGAAGGATTTTGGAGCGACCATTTGACGAAGTATTGAAAAGCGGCAAGCCCGATTTTCCATTCTGCCTCTGCTGGGCGAACGAGAACTGGACCCGCGTTTGGGATGGTGGTGAAAAAGATATCCTACTCGAACAGCACTATAGCAGTGAGGATGATTTAGCGCACATTCGCAGCTTGATACCGGCTTTTAAAGACCCACGCTACATTCGTATCAACGGAAAACCCCTCTTCTTGGTATATCGGACGGAGCTGTTGCCCGACCCCAAACGCACCGCAGAAATTTGGCGAAATGAGGCCATCATGTCTGGTGTTGGCGATCTCTACCTTGTCCGTGTGGAATCATTCACTCGGGGAATAAACCCGGCGTCAATCGGCTTTGACGCAGCAGTAGAGTTCGCTCCTGATGGCCATGACATGGGTAAATTGAAGTACCACGATGGCTTCCCAGGGTTTCTCAGTCGAAAAGGAATCATCCCGCGTGCATTCGCGGAAAACCGGATTGTCAGCTACCCGGTTCTGGCGAGGGGCATGATGTCGAGGCCACCAGCCCCATTTAAGCGCTTCCGCTGCGTAACTCCCATGTGGGACAACAGCGCGCGACGCAAAGTTGACGCGCGCATAGTTATCGACTCAACACCGGAACTCTATGAAATCTGGTTACGGGCAATCGCAGCAAAGACGTCTACGCAGTTCGATCACGATGAGCGTTTAGTGTTCATTAACGCCTGGAATGAATGGGCCGAGGGAAATCATCTTGAACCTGATCTCAAGTGGGGACGCGGTTACTTAGAGGCAACAAAGAGGGCTCTTGAAGCAGCGCAGAATGATTCAAAGAAGTCAGCCACAGTAATCACACCACCAGAACCATCAGACTTTACCTCTCTTAAGAACTTGTATTGGCGTTTACGTGCCTTTGTTTCTGACCAGCGCGAACTGGTGCGGCATTTGTTCCGTTCGTAACCCAGAACATGAACCTACAGTGGCCGTGCGTGTTTATCGTTATCCTCAACTGGAACGGTCGTGATGACACGCTCGTCTGCCTCGGCTCGGTCATGCGGCTTGACTATCCCAATTTTCACGTGATCGTGGTCGACAACGGCTCCACCGACGATTCGGTCGCTGCAATCCGTTCGGCATTCCCCGATGTCGAGATCATCGAGACCGGACGAAACCTGGGTTTTGCCGGTGGCAATAACGTAGGGATACGGCATGCACTGGAGCGGGGTGCCGACTACGTGCTGCTGCTCAATAACGACACCGAAGTCGATTCTGGAATGCTGGATGCGTTTGTCGCAGCGGCTGGGCGTTTTCCCGATGCGGGGGTTTTCAGCGGCAAGATCTATTTCCACGCCGAGCCGAACCGCATCTGGTATGCCGGCGCCCAGTGGAATCCGAAGAACGCGCGCTTCGACCTGTTGGGAGAAGGGCTGCTGGATGACGGTACGAACTTTTCGAACACCTGCGAAACGGGCTATGCCTGCGGCTGCGCATTCTTCCTACCGGCCGGGCGGCTGCGCGAGATCGGCCTGCTGGACGAGGATTTCTTTCTTTATTTCGAGGAAACGGACTGGTGCTACCGTGCCAAGGCGGCGGGCCACCCGTCGATTTTCGTCCCGGATGCCAAGCTCTGGCACAAGGTGTCAGTCTCGTTCGGCGGGGAGAACTCCCCGCTGGCGCTCTATTTCATCACGCGCAATCGGCTGCTTTGGGCACGGCGACACGCAAGCATGTCGACGCGGCTGCGCGTTTATGGCACGGCGGCCTGGTCGCTGATCGCCCGGTTTTGGTCAGCGCTTGCCGGTCGGCGCATGGGCGGCGCATTCACGCTCCGGCGCTGGTGGTGGTCGGTGCGTGAGGCGCTCGACGATCCACGCAATCGCGCTTATTACCTGGGTTTCCGGGATTTTTGGCTGGGCCGCTTCGGCGATTGCCCGCCCGTGGTACGTGAACTGGCGCAACAGATCAGGTCCCGGCAAGCTCAGTTGTCCCGCAACGCCGCTGAAGCAGAGACCCGCTAGCATCCGCGCCACGAGGCCCCCCACTGGATATGAAGAACCGCAACGCATTCTGGAAGTTTCAAATCGCAACCGCCTGGCGCACCTTCGGTGACCGTGCGCTGCCCGGCAGGGCGGGGGCGACGGTCGGTTTCGCGCGCGAGATGTTGAGCCGGCATCACAGCGCGAGCGGCTCGCCTCTGGTTGGTGCTGACATTCCGGAATCGGAAAAACTCACGGTCATCGTGCTGAACCACAAGCGTCCTCAAAATGTGGGCCAGATCGCACAATACGTGCTCCGATCGGGTTTCGTGGGCCGGATGATCATTTCAAACAACAGCCAGTCGTATTCAATCGCTGACTACGTCAAGGTGCGCGATCCACGTCTGGTGCTGATCGATCAGCCGGATCCGTCGGGCGTGGGTATCAGCTTCGAGATCGCACGGGAATATCACGCGCGCCACTACCTGCGCGTGGACGATGACATCTTTTTACACCCTGCCCAGTTGCAATGGGTGTACTGGAATCTGCGGCACTACCCGGAACGGACCCACGGCATCTTTGGCGCCGCATTTGCGCCAGGCAAGGATCCATCAAAGGAATGGCCGTTCGCGCATCGGCGAAATGCCAGCGGGCCGGTGGATATTCTCAACGGCCTGTTCGCTTTCACACGCGCGCATCTGGACGAATATTTCCGCCTGTGCTCATTGCTGGGCATTACCGATCAGCGCACCCTGATGAACGGCGAGGACATCGTGCTGAGCTTTTCCGGGGAGCGCAAGCCGATGATCCACAATGTCGGGCCGATCTGGGAGTGCGCATCGGAGGCGACGCCGGGCGTGGCATTGCATCAATCCCGGCCCCGCTTCTATGAAGAGCGCTGGAAAATCTACACGGAACTGGAGCGAATCAAGCCGCTGCGCCCGGAGGAGGGCTGAATGGGAACATCGAAGGACCACGCGCAGACACGGGCGTGCTCAGTGCGCGATTCGGCGAGCCGCCTGCTCGCATTCGCCGCGCTTATCGCCTTCATCACGGGGTGCTCCCCGCACGAGATCGAAGTGAAGGTTTTCGAGGACATCACCCCCCAGTCCGGCCTCGCCAATCACGAAGGCATGACGCACGGCGCCGCGTGGGGCGACTACGACGGCGACGGCCTGCCCGACCTCTACGTGACCAACCATCTCAAGCAGGCGGCACTCTTTCGCAACCTGGGCGGCGGTCGCTTTGCCAACGTGACCGCCGACGTGCTGAACCCAAACGACCTGGGCGGCGACAAGCACGGGGCGGCCTGGGCCGATTTCAACAACGACGGCCGGCCTGACCTGGCGCAGTTGACCGGCGCGCTCCAGGGCGTGGGCGAGGAGCCCAAGCGCCTGTTCGTCAACGCAGGCGGCAAGCTGGTCGAGCGCGCGGTCGAGCTCGGTGTCGATAACCCGCCGGGGCGCACGCGCACGCCGCTGTGGCTGGACATCGACGGCGACGGCAGGCTCGATCTCTTCCAGGGGGCGGAAGCGCGTTTCGACGAGCTGACCCCGCCTTTCCTGTTCGCGCAGCAGGCGGACGGCTTTGCCGACGCCACGGCGAAACTCCAGCCCGCCTCGCGCTCGGCGCCCTTCTGCGTGCTCACCGAGCTCACCGGCGACCGCCACCCCGAAGTCGTATGCCGTCTCACGGGCAAGGGCCGGCCGGTGCAGGTGTTCGATACCTCGACCTCTCCCGCGCGCACGCTCGACCTGCTGCCCAATACCGCGTTCGAGGACGTGGTCGCGGGCGACTTCGACAACGACGGCCGCATCGATCTCTTCCTCGCGCGCAAGAACCCGGGTGGACGTGTCGCGCTGGCGCGCAGCGGAGACAAGGGGCTGACAGCGCAGATCGAATTGACCGCCAGGAACGCCGCCGAACCGAAGGTGTTCCGCTTCAACAGCCGTGGCACCCTGCGTGTCACGGTGGCCGGGCAGCACGCAGGCGAACTCGATGTGGCAGACGTGAAGCTCGGCCAGGCAGGCGCCAGCCCGGCCGCACTGGAATTCGAACTGTCCCCCGACGGCGCGCGCGGCCTGCCCCGCCCCCCAGGCGGCGATCGCCCGGCCGTGCTCATCGGCAGCACGCGTCCCGGACAATGGCAGCTCGAATTTCACGCCGGCCCGCCGGTCTTTGGCGGCAAGGCCAAGCCGCGCCATGTCCACGTGCGCATCCATTCGACCGAGGCGATCGAGGACGTCGAAGCGCTCGGCGACGGCGCCAAGGACGAAACCGCACCACAGCGACTGTTCATGAACCGCGGCGGCAAGCTCGTCGAGGAAGGCGACAAGCGCGGCGTGAACGCGGTGCCGGTCGCGGCCGTGAACGCGGTGGCCGGCGATTTCGACAACGACATGGACCTGGATATTTTCATCCTCGGCTCGGGCGACGCCGGCAAGACCCCGAACCTGCTGCTGCTGAACAACGGCAAAGGCGAATTCGACGTGGTGCGCAACGCCGGCGGCGCGTCCGGATTACTCGTCGGCGTGGGCGACTCGGTCACCACGGCGGATATCGACGGCGACGGTTTCCTGGACATCCTGACGGCCAGCGGCGGCAGCATGGGCCGCAGCCTGGGCCTACCTTCGGACAACGGACGCTACCAGCTCTTCCGCAACGTGGGCAACGGCAACCACTGGATCATGATCGACCTGGAAGGCACCCGCTCCAACCGCGACGGCATCGGTGCCATCGTGCGCGTGACAGCAGGCGGGGTGACGCAGACGCGGGTGCAGGACGGCGGGGTGCATGAACGCGGCCAGAATCACAGCCGTCTGCACTTCGGCCTCGCCAAGCATGCGCAGGTCGACAAGATCACCGTGCATTGGCCGAGCGGGGTGGTACAGGAATTGCAAGGGATCAAGGCCAATCAGGTGCTGCGGGTCAGGGAAACGGAGTGAAGCGAACCACCAAGGCACCAAGACCACGAAGGACTTTATCCACGGCGCCTCTCGCCCCCCAAATGCCCCTCTTTGTGCCTTGGTGGTCTAGAAGCTAAAAATCGGGAACAGAACAATGCTCTTTTGGAAGAAAAAAAAGCCCAGCCACGAACGCGCGATGGACTGGTTCAAGGCCAACATGGTGCCCGGCCAGGGCATCATCGTGCATACCAGGCAGCCGGTGCCCTACCCCGAGGTCACCGGCTATTTCATCCCCACGCTTTACCACTGGAACGAGCCGGAACTCGCGCGCACCTGTACCCGCTGGCTGATGTCGATCCAGCTGCCGGACGGCGCCTTCCCCGCTCCCGACGGCGTGCCCTACACCTTCGATACCGCGCAGATCATGCGCGGCCTGTGCGCTGCGGTCGGCGACGTGGACGGGGCCGAAGACTCGCTGCGCCGCGCGTGCGACTGGATGCTGACGCAGGTGGATAAAAGCGGGCGGTTGCTCACGCCTTCGACCGAGTTGTGGACCGACATCGCCAGCGACCTGATCCACACCTACGCGCTGCCGCCGCTGGCCGAGGCCGGCAGGCTGCTGGGGGTGAAGGAATACGAGGATGCGGCAAGGTTCGTGCTGGAACACTACAAGCAGCGCGACGATCTGGTGCCGTTCAACCGCCTGTCGCATTTCCACGCCTACGCGATGGAAGCCCTGTGCGAGCTGGGCGAGCTGGAGCTGGCGCGCCGGGGCATGGCCGACGTGTCCAGGGTGCAGCGCAGCGACGGCAGCATCCCCGCCTACCCCGACGTGGAATGGGTGTGCTCGACCGGCATGGCGCAGTACGCGATCGTCTGGTATGCGCTGGGCGAGAAGACGCGCGCCAACCGGGCGATCGATTACCTCGAAAAAATCCAGAACCCGTCCGGCGGCTTCTTCGGCAGCTACGGCCGCGGCGCCAAATACATCGCCGGCGGCGAGATCAGCTGGGGGGTGAAGTACTTCCTCGATGCCTGGCTGCTCAAGTTGAAGGCGGAGGGCAAGCATGTCTAGGCTTTGTGTGCCAACCCGCTTAGGCCATTCCCTCTCCCCCAGCCCCTCTCCCGCTTGCGGGAGAGGGGGGCGCGGCAGCACGGGAGGGGGAGAGGGCCGGCGCGCGCTTTACTGCCCAAGGAGTGTTGACCATGCCGATTAAGGTACTGACCGTCTTCGGCACCCGCCCGGAGGCGATCAAGATGGCCCCGCTCATCGCCGAGCTGGAACGTCATCCGGACGTGATCGACAACCGCAACTGCCTCACCGGCCAGCACAAGGACATGGTCGCGCCGCTGATCGAGCTGTTCGGCATTCGCGCCGATTACGAGCTGAACCTGATGCGCGAGAACCAGACGCTGGAGCACATCACCGTGAGCGTGCTGCAGGAAGTCGGGCGGATCCTGCGCGAAGACAAGTTCGACCTGCTGCTGGTGCAGGGCGACACGACGACCTCGATGGCGGCCGCGCTGGCGGCCTTCTACGCGGGGGTGAAGATCGGCCACGTCGAGGCCGGGCTGCGCACCTTCGACAAGCGCCACCCCTATCCCGAGGAAGCCAACCGCAGGATGATCGACGCCGTGGCCGACCTCTACTTCGCCCACAGCGACAAGGCGAAACAGCACCTGCTCGACGAGGGCGTCGCCGACTCGGCGATCGCGGTCACCGGCAATACCGTGATCGACGCGCTGCTCGACGTGTCCCGGCGCCCCTTCGACATCGCCGGTTCGCCGCTCGACGGCATTCCCTTCGACACGAAGCGCATCGTGCTCGTCACCGCGCATCGGCGCGAAAGCTTCGGCGGGCCGTTCGAGTCGATCTGCCAGGGGCTGGCGGAACTTGCCCGCAAGTATGCCGACGACATCGAGCTCGTCTACCCGGTGCACCGCAATCCCAATGTACGTGCCGTCGTCGGCAAGCATCTCGCCGATCTTCCCAACGTGCTCCTGCTCGACCCGCTCGACTACCTGCCGCTGGTGCAGCTGATGAAGCGCGCGTATCTGGTGTTGACGGATTCCGGGGGGCTGCAGGAGGAAGCGCCCAGCCTCGGCAAGCCGGTGCTGGTCATGCGCCGTGTCACCGAGCGCCAGGAAGGCGTCGAGGCCGGCACGCTCAAGCTCGTCGGCATGGACAGCGCCGACATCGTGCGCGAGGCGAGCCGCCTGCTCGACGACCCGGCCGAATACCGGGCGATGGCGACGCGCGCCAATCCCTATGGCGACGGCACCGCGAGCGCGAAGATCGTGCAGAAAATTCTCACCGACCTCCTCCCCTCTCCCGCGAGCGGGAGAGGGGCTGGGGGAGAGGGGCGCGCCGCCAGCGCGCGCGCGAGCGGGAGAGGGGCTGGGGAAGAGGGGCGCGCCGCGTGAGCCAGCCGCTCGTCAGCATCGTCCTGCCCACCTACAGGCGGGCGCATCTGCTCGCGCAGGCGATGCGCAGCGTGCTCGACCAGACCCACGCCAATCTCGAACTGATCGTCGTCGACGACAACTCGCCCGACGCCACCGCCGAGGTGGTGGCATCCTTCGACGACCCGCGCATCCGCTACGTGAAGAACGCGCCCAACCTGAAGCTGCCGCGCGCGCTCAACCGCGGTTTTGCGATGGCGCGCGGCGACTATCTCACGTGGACCTCGGACGACAACCTGCTGGCGCCGACGGCGATCGAACGCATGGTCGACGTGCTGGCTGGCGGAGATTGCGACTTCGTCTACGCCGACTACTGGCTGTTTTCCGCGACGGATGCCGACGGCCACCCCGTCGACCCGCAGCACGACCGGCTGCCGGACACGCTGCGACTCGACCAGGGCAATCACATCGGCGCCTGCTTCCTCTATACCCGCGCGCTGTACGAGGCGGTCGGCGACTACGACCCCGAGCTTTTCCTGGTCGAGGACTACGACTACTTCCTGCGCGCGGCGCGGCGGTTCCGTTTCCGCCACATCGCCGAGCCCCTGTATTACTTCCGCCGCGACGACGCCACGCTGTACTGTTCGCGCTTTCCCGAAGTGAAGGCGTCCGACGTGCTGGTGCGCTTCAAGAACGGCGCGATCAACGCCGCCGGCGCCGCGGCGATGCTGGCCGGCCTGCTGCTGCAGCACCCGACCCGGCTGACCGATGCGGGCTTGCGGCGCGCCGTGGCGATCCGCGACCGCGTGTCGTATCGCCTCGGTGCCTGGCTGGCCGAACGTGGCCGCGCCCGCCTCACGCGCAGCATCGAGGCCGAGATCGCGCCCCTGTTCGCACGCTACCAGGCGGGCGAGGCCGGCTTCGGCGACACCCGCGCCGCACTCCTGGACAAAGTGCGCGCGCACGGCACACTGGCCTACGTCGCTCCCAGGACCTGACGCCATGTGCCGAACAATCCCGAAAAACCTTTTAAACCACAAAGACGCCAAGAATAGCGAAGTGGTATCAGCGCTTGGCCTGGCTGCCGGGCGCACTTTGCGGAGCAGCGCTCATCGAGTCAATGCTCCAATCACTTTGTCCCTTTGTGCCTTTGTGGTGAGCCTTTCCTCCTGAGAAACCCAGAATGATCAAGACTGCGCTGAAGGGCCCGGCCCAGGCATGGGCACAGCATCGCCAGCTGGTGAAGGGCTACACCGGCATCGAAAGCGGGCTTGACGCCTTGCAGGCCGTGTGCCCTCCCCCGAAGGACGACGCCGCTTCGCCGATCTTCCTGCTGTCGGCGGGCTGGCGCTCGGGCTCGACGCTGATGCAGCGGCTGATCATGTCGGACAAGCGCGTGCTGATCTGGGGCGAACCCTACGACGAGTGCGGCCCGATCCAGGCCATGGCGGACACGCTCAAGGCCTTCCGCCCCGGCTGGCCGCCGGCCGAGTACTACTACGACGGCACGCCGCCCGCCCAGCTCACCGGCAGCTGGGTCGCCAACCTGTTCCCCGCACCCGAGTCCCTGTGGCAGGCGCACCGCAGCTTTCACGACGCGCTGTTCGCCGCGCCCGCCGCCAAGGCCGGCGCCGCGCGCTGGGGACTCAAGGAAGTGCGCCTCGGCATCGAGCACGCGCGCTACCTGAAATGGCTCTACCCCAATGCCCGCTTCGTGCTGCTATATCGCAACCCGCTGGAAGCCTATCGTTCCTACTGCCGCTACGGCCGCAGCTGGTACGACACCTTCCCCGACCGTCCCGTATTTACCCCTACCGCGTTCGGCACGCACTGGCGTAAGCTGATGGAAGGCTATCTCGCGGGCGCCGAATCAATCGGCGCCCTGCTGGTGCGCTACGAGGATCTGGTCGGCGCCACCCCCCCGCTTGCAGAACTCGATGCCTATCTCGACATCCAGACCGACCACGGCGTGCTCACCAAGAAGGTCGGCAGTTCGGAACGCGGCGGCGAGAAAGTGCAGGTCAACGCGCTGGAGCGCTGGCTGCTCAAGCGGGCGGTGGGGCCGGTTGCCGCACAACTCGGGTATACGTGGTGAGCGCGGTGGACGCCAGTATCATCGTCTGCACCTACAACCGCGCCGAGTCGCTGAGGGACACGCTCGCCGCGCTGGCGCGCCTGGAAACGCTGCCGGCACGGACCTGGGAGGTGGTGGTGGTCGACAACAACTCCCGTGACCACACGAAACAGGTGGTGCAAGCCGCGCAGCAGGACTGGCCACGCCTGCGTTACGTGTTCGAACCGGCACAGGGCTTGTCGCACGCGCGCAACCGCGGCATCGCCGAAGCCGCCGGCGAAGTGATCCTGTTCACCGACGACGACGTGCTGCCGGAACCGGACTGGCTGGAGACCACGCTGGCGGGCCTGGAGAAATACGGAGCCGACGCCTGCGGCGGCTATATCGCCCCGATATGGGAAACGCCGCCGCCCGAATGGCTGACCGAACGGTTTTACGGATTTCTGGCAGTGCGAACGGATCGCACCGACGACTACATCCTATCCGTCACGGATCAGACACCGTTCGGCGCAAACATGGCTTTCCGTAAAAAAATCTTCGCCCAGGTTGGCCTGTTCGACACCAGCCGCGGCCGCAAGGGCAAAGTGCTGGCGAGCGGCGAGGACAGTGAAATGTTCGAGCGGATTCTCGCTGCGGGACTCAAAGTCGCGTTCCTCGGCAATTCACGCGTGCACCACAAGGTCGAGAGTTTCCGGCTGACCAAGCGCTACTTCCGCCGCTGGCGCATCCAGACCAGCAGGAACCTGGCGATCAGCCGCGGGATTCCGGGCACGCGCCGTGTTTTCAATATCCCCTTGTACCTGTTTCCGCAATTGCTGCGCGCCCTTGCCCGGGCACTCGCCGGCAAGCTCACCCAGCCGCCGGACGAGGCGTTCAACCGGGAGATGGTCGTTTGCCATTTCCTGGGCACCGTCCAAGGTCTGTGGGCCGAGCGGGGACACCGATCATGAGCGCGCCGTGCGCTGCCCATGTGCTGGTGATGGCGCCATTCCTGCATCGGCCGGGCCACACTGCCACCTTCCCTTTCGATCTCGCCGCCGGCTTTGCTGCGAACGGTGCAGGCGTCACCCTGGCCTGCCCGTTTGCGCCGCAAGTGACGAGTGAACACAGTATCAAGCCGCGTGTTATCGATCAAGAGCTGGACCACACCCCCACATGGGTGCAGTTTGCCTGGAGGCATCTGCGGCATCGGCCCATCCTGTTGTGTCTGCTCTGGCTCATACACTACACCCGTAGCCAGACGCCGGATCTGGTTTACTGGACCGACATGGAACCAGGCAACCAGCGCGCACTCTGGCCGTTGTCCCTGGCGCGACTGCTAGGCCTCGTGCGATGCCGCCTGGCCTTCAGCGAGCATCACCGCTTCGCCTGGGAATCTCACCGGCTCGCGCGCCTGCTGCGTTTGGATCGCCTGCGCCTGCGCGGCATCGAGATGTTCGTGCACTCGCGGAGCCTGTTGCATTGGACGCGTCAGGTGATGGCTTGGCCGGCTGCCGGACGATATGTGCCCTGGGGTGTATGGCCCGACCCGGCCAGTGCTAAGGATCGTCGCGCGGCGCGCGCCGCGCTGGATCTGGCAGAGCATGCGCGCGTGCTGCTGGTGTTCGGCATCCAGTCCTTCTACCGCAAGGAGATCGACACGCTCGCCGCCGCTCTGTCCGATCTGCCGCTGACCAAGCCTCTGGTCATTCTGTTCGTGGGCCGCCGCGCCTGTACCCAGCCCCATCCCTTCGACGACCCCAGACTGGTGTCGAAACCCAACCTGAGCGTGCGCCGGGTCGAGGACTTCGTTGCGGCCGATCAGGTTAAGACATACTTTGCCGCCGCCGATGGTGTTTGGGCGTTCTATGGTGTGTTCATCGGTGCATCGGGCGTGCTATTGCAGTCACTGGGCTACGGCCGCCTGCCCATCGCCTCCGATGCCGGCGAAATTGGCGGGCTTTGCCGTGAGCACGGGAGCGGGCTGCTTGCGCCGGTGAAGGACATGGAAGGGCTGCGAGCGACTTTGCAGCATTTTGTGAACATGGCCGACGCCGAGCAGCAAGCCCATGAAGCCGCCGCCCGGATCGCCGCCGAACAGCTTTCATGGCGCGAGATCGCAGGAACCATACTTAACGTGTCCTCGCGAAGCCCTGCCCAACAGCCCACACCAGGGCAAGCCGTCCCATCCGCCGTCGGCCCATCATTCCACACCGACCGATGAACAACAGATCCCCTTCGACGAGTTTCACCGTCAACGTCTGCAACGCCGACGCCCCGTTCCTGGAGGCGACCCTGCGGCACATGGTCCCCGCGTTGAATTACCCGTTCAGCGAGCGCCTGGTGGCTTACGATCCCGGCAGGCAGGAAGGCAAGTACGCCCAGCGTATCCAGGGCGACCGGAACACGATCGAGGCGATTTTGCAGCGCCTGCTCGATGACAAGGTCATCGACCGGGTCGATGTGATCCCGTGGACCGAGGACGAGCAGCAACGCATCCTGCGCACCTATTTCGGCAGCGACGGGATCGATCTGAAGGACTTCTCCGGCGCGCCTATCTATCAGTATCTCTACGCGCTCGACCGCTGCCAGGGCGACTACGTATTCCACGCCGATTCGGACATGCTGTTCCATCGGGCGGGAACAGACTCGTGGATTGCCGAGGGCATCGCGCTCATGCAGCAAGAATCGCGTGTCATCGTCACCTGCCCCCGCGCCGGTCCGCCGCAGGCGCGCAACTGGCTGGAAAAATTGACGGGGCGGTCGTTCGAGCCAGCGCCCAAGGAAAAGTGGCGGCGCGTGGATTTCACTTCGACGCGCTATTTCCTGATGGACATGGCCAGGTTCCGGTCCTGCCTGCCGCTTGTGCAGGCAAAGCCGGGCGAGCCGCTGGAGAACAGCCTCACGCACACGTTCAAGCTGCGAGGCCTGGAGCAGTGGAACCTGACCACGCTCGACCACTGGACGATCCATCCCTGGCGCCACGACGAAAACTATGTACGCCACCTCGACGATCTGATCTGGGCCGTGGAAAACGGCATTTACCCCTTCAAGCGCACCGGCCACCGCTGGGACATGCGCACCGAAGGGGAGCACATCAACGAATGGCTGACCGTGCTGCGCCGGCATGGGCGCGGGTTGGGATGATCTAGGCCCATGCCTGCCAGCAACCGACTCGCAGTCGTCATCTGCACCTACAACCGCAGCGCCTCGCTGATCCAGACGCTGTCGTCCCTGTATGGCTGCGGCTACGAGGGCGAGGAATGCGTGGATATCGTCGTCGTCGCCAACAATTGCAGCGACGATACGCTCGACCGCCTGGCCGATTTTCGCGCCAGCCATCCACGCGACAACCTCCGGCTTTCGTGGATCGAGGAACCGAAGGCCGGCAAGTCTTACGCGCTGAACGCCGCGATCGCGCAGACGAGCCACGAGGTGCTGTGTTTCATCGACGACGACCAGACCGTGGAGGCCGGGTTTGTCGGCAACCTGCTCGACGGCATGGATACCTACCCTGAGGAAGCGATCTACTGCGGCCGCATCTGGCCGGCGTGGGACGGGCGCGAGCCATCATGGGTCCACGCACAGGGCGAGTACGCGATTCCGATCCGTCCTTTTCCTGAATTTGACCTCGGCAGCGAGTCGATAGTCATCGGACCGCAGGATCGTTACCCCAGCGGGGGCAACATCGTGGTGCGGCGGCGCGTCTTTGACGCTGCCGGCCTGTTCTCGGTCGATCTCGGCCCGACGGGCCACAATCTTGCCGGCGGCGAGGATCACGATTTCCTGATGCGGGCGGTGAACAAGGGCTTTGCCATCCGCTATCTGCCGCGGGTGCGGCAACTGCATGCGATCGATGCCGAGCGCATGGGAACGATCTATACCTTGCGCAAGAGTTTTTTGCGCACGCGCGCCAATTTCCTGGTGCGGCAGGATGGCGCGCGGCCGCGCCTCTACATGTTCAGAAAGATTCTCGAGCACCTGGGCAGCGCGGTGTTCACACTGCAGCCCGATCGCCGCTTTTTCTACCTGGTGCGCTTTGCAGCAAGCCTGGGTGAACTCACCGGGGCTTTCGAACAGCTTCGCAATCGGGCACAAGCTGCGCAATCCCGCCTCCCACCCGACGCCGGCATGGTCGCCGTCAAGCTGCTTGCACTCGTCACGATCGCGTGCGGGCTGATCGCCTGGTTTGCCAGCGGCGACGCCAAGTGGGCCGGGTTGCTGCCGGCCGCCGGCGTCGCGGCCATAGGCGCGGTGGCGCTGCTTGCCAAGTCGCTCGCCAATTTCTCGCAGACCGGCCCGCGCATACGCGAGGAGGTGCTCACCCATTACCGTCGCTACAGCATGTATGCGCTGGCACGGCTGACGCTGTGGGCGTTCGCGCTGTTGCTTTTTACCGGCGGCATCGGCGTGCTGCTCTATTTCATGCTGGCGACGGTGCTGCAGGCGCCGTGGTCGGGATGGCTGGCGGCGCTCGCCGCCGTCGTCGGCATCGTCGGCGCGTTCGCGCTGCAGTTCGTCGACAAGCTGCGCTTCAATCCGGGCCTGCTGGTCGCGTCGATGCATTACCGCATGAGCCGGCTGTACGCGCTGTGGCAAGGGATGACGCCGGCGCGCCTCGCCACCTTGCGAGTGCTGTGGCTTGCCGTGGCGGCCTTGCTGCTGGCGGCGGCCTCGTGGCAGCTGGCGCAAGAAGGCCGGGCGGGCGACCTGATCGCGCTGTGGGCAACGGTGCTGTTCGTCGCCGGCAGCGTGATCTGGGCGGCCTGGCAGCCGGAGGCGCGCCCGCCCCGCAACCCGCGCCCGCGCAGGAAAGGCACGCCGCCGAACCTCCTCATGATCGGCTCGGACACGCTACGCGCCGACCGCCTGGGCGCGATGGGTTACCACCGCGCGCTCACACCGCACATCGACCAACTGGGTGAACAGGGCGCGCTCTTCGCCAACTGCTACGTGCCGTGCGCGCGCACCGCCCCGAGCCTGATCTCGCTGCTTACCGGCACCTGGCCGCACACGCACGGCATCCGCGACAATTTCGTGCCGGATGCGGACACGCGACTGAAGGTCGACGCCCTGCCGCATATCCTGAAAGCGCGCGGCTACCGCACCGCGGCGATCTCCGACTGGTGCGGGGCGGACATGGGCAAGTTCAGTTTCGGCTTCGAACACACCGACCTGCCGGAAGACCAGTGGAACCTGAAATACCTGATCCGCCAGGGCCCCAAGGATCTGCGGCTGTTTCTGTCGCTGTTCCTGCACAACCGGCTGGGCCGCCTGCTGCTGCCGGAGCTGTATTACCTCGGCGGCGTGCCGCTCACCCGGCCGCTCGGCAGGCGCACGCGGCGGCTGGTGTCGCGTCTGGCGGCAAGCGGCGAGCCCTTTTTCCTCAACGTGTTCTACTCGACGACGCACCCGCCGTTCGCGTCCGAGTGGCCCTGGTACACGCGCTTTGCCGAGCCCTCCTATCGCGGCGAATCGAAGTTCGCGATGGCGCGGCTCACCGACCCCTTCGACATCCTGCGCCGCCAGGGCGCACCCAGGGAGGAGTTCGACCTCGACCAGATCATTGATCTTTACGACGGCTGCGTGGCCGAATTCGACGACGAAGTGGGCAGGATGCTGGCCCACCTTCAGGCCTGCGGGCTCGCAGAGAACACGATCGTCGTCGTGTATTCCGACCACGGCATGGAATTCTTCGAGCATGACACCTGGGGCCAGGGCAACTCGGCGGTGGGCGAGGCCAGCCCGCGCATCCCGCTGGTGATCCGCGACCCACGCAAACCGGCGCGCGGCAGGATCGACAACGTGGTGCGCTCGATCGATCTCGCACCCACGCTGCTCGAACTGGCGGACGCGCCGCCCGCGGGCGGCATGGACGGGGTGTCGCTCGCGGGCTGCCTCGCCAAAGGCGGCGACTGCCCCGAGCTCGACGCCTTCAACGAAACCGGCATCTGGATCACCGACATTCCCGGCCTGCCGGCTGACCATTTGCGCTACCCCGACCTGCTGGAACTGATCGACGTGCCCGACCGCGACCGCGGTACGCTCGGCATCAAGACCGAATACTGCGCACGGATCATGGCCGCCAAGGATCGCATGCTCCGGCGCGGGCACTGGAAGCTGGTGTACCAGCCGCTGGAAGGCGGCTACGCGCTGCGGCTGTTCGACCTGGACCGCGACCCGGGCTGCCGGCACGACGTGTCGGCACAATACCCCGCCATACGCGACGACTTGTGGATGCGCCTGAAAGCCTTCATGCCCGACCCGCAGGCCTGAACCCGGTCGGCGTCAGTCGGGACAGAAACGGCAGTAGGGGTTCGTGGGACTGCCGATCTTCGGCTTTTCGGCATCCTGAACCGTGCCGGCCGCGGCGGCCGGCGCCGCTTCCTGGGGCGCGGCCTGCGCGGGGGCGGCCGGGGTTTCCGCAACGGCAGGCGCCGGCCGTGCCAGGGGCTCGGGGTACGGGAGCTTGCCGCCCAGCCGGGTGTAGCGACGTTGCAGCGAGGGGGTGTCCGGGTTGTGGCGCAGGCCTTCGGTGATGGTCTCGAGCGCCTTGCCACGCTGCGTAAGCTTGCTCTCG
Organism: Thiobacillus sp.; assembly: GCA_046292745.1. Taxonomy (GTDB): domain Bacteria; phylum Pseudomonadota; class Gammaproteobacteria; order Burkholderiales; family Thiobacillaceae; genus Thiobacillus. The sequence continues at coordinate 58,845 of JBKBQH010000002.1, forward strand.
TAGAGGTCGGCGAGTTCGTTGTAGGCCCTGACCAGTCCCGGGTTCATGCGGATGGCCTGTTGCAGGTCGGCGGCCGCCTCGCCCGCACGGTCCATCAGCGCGTAGGTAATGCCACGATACATGCGGATTTCCGGCATGAGCGGGAAATCCGGCGGCAGCTTGGTGATCGAGTAATTGAAATCCCCGAGCGCGTTCTGGAGGCTGTAACGCTTGTCAGCGGGGCCGCGGCTCTTGTAGTAGCGGTTGATCCAGTTGATGCCGTAGCAGGTGTGGTTGTTCCAGCCCGCGGACGGCCCCAGTATCGCGCCCCACTGGCCGGGGTTCCGACAGTAATCGGGCAGCACTTTCATTTCTTCGGCGGTGGGGCCGTAGGGCAGCGCGGCGAGCGCGTTCAGCGACAGGGCCATCAACACGAAACCGGCGTAGCGTGACCATCCAGGCATGTCTGTTCTCCAAAATCCAGAATCCCGACCACAAAGGCACCAAGGATGCGCAATGCCGGGGCGAGGCACCGGCATGGTTCCCGGTTCAGGACGCCGGCGGGAAGGCGAATCCGGCGCGGCGGCGGGCTTTCCCGCAGCCTGCCGTTCTTCGCGTCTTGGTGGTTCAACGAGCTTCCAAGCATAGCCGCGGATCGGCCGGTGCGGTGAATACCGTCCGCCAGCGTTCATCGGCGGGTCAGGGCGCGGGTTTTTTCCGCCACCCGTTCCCATGCAAAGTCACGTTGGGTTCGCGCCCACCCCCGCTGGCCCATGGCCATGGCCGCCTCCGCATCGCCCAGCAATTTACCAAGCGCCCGCGCGACGGCATCCACGGCCGCGCCGTCGACACGCAACCCGGTCTCGCCGTCGATCACGGCGGAACCTGTCCCGCCCGCACGGCCCGCGATCGAAGGCTTGCCACACGCGGCCGCCTCGATGAACACCATGCCAAAGCCTTCGTTGTCGCCGTCGATCTCGCGGTTGGGCATGGCGAACACGTCGCACGCGTTCATCCAGCGCGGCAGGTCGGCGTCGCTCACCGCGCCGATGCGGTGGACGACGCCCTGCACATTATGTTCCGCGATCAGGCCATCGAGGTAGTCGGCGTCTTCGCCGATGCCGGCGATGACGTAGCGCAGCGGAATCCCCTCGGCGTGCAGTTGGGCGACGGCGCGGATCATCTGGTCGAAGCCCTTGCGGCGCGACAGGCGGCCGACCGAGAAAACGAGTTTTTCATCGGCGCCGATGCCGAGGCTTTCGCGCAGGCCGGTGGTGTCGAGGCCGGGGCGGAACACCGACACGTCGACGCCGGGGTAGATGAGGGTGATGCGGCCGGGATCGATGCCCATGCCGAGCAGGGTGTCGCGGGTGTGTTCGCTGTTGGCGATCACGTGGTCGGCGTGGCGCAGCGCGAAGCGCATGGCCCGGTACTTGCCGCCGCGCCCCCAGGTGGTGAGTTCCTCGCCGTGGGCGTAGATCACCACCGGACGCCGGGTGAGACGAGCGACCAGCCAGGCGACCAGGCCTTCGGGCAGCGCGCGGAAGGCGTGGACGGCGTCGAAGCGGCGGGTGAGGGCCAACCACAATGACACGAAGAGGAAGCGCATGTACATCGCGAGCGACTCGGGTTTGAGCCAGGGCACGCGCCTGAGGTTCAGCCGGTGGATGGTGTTGGGATGGACGGCGTCGACCTCGGCCGCGCCCGGCACGTCGGCGGTGACGATATGGATTGCCTTGCCGCCCAGGCGCTTGTAGACCTCGGTGGCCCACACGGCGGTGCCGCCCTTGGTGGGCAGGAAAAGTTCGGTGAGGACGAGGAGACGGTTCAAGGGCTCAGCCTTTCAGCATCGACAGCACGCTGCGCAGGCTCTGCCAGCCCGGACGCTCGCACAGGGTTGGCAGCACGGCCTTGACCGCGGCGAGGCGCTCGCCGCGCTTGCTCAGCGCGCAGCCGAGGTTGTAGCGGGCGCTGGCCATGCGTTCCGCCACGCCCTGCCGCACCGGCGCCGGGAAATTCCGCGCCAGCCGCGAAAGATCGCTGAGCGTGCGCACGTTCTCGCGCTGCGCCGCGACCGGGTCACGGCGGGTGGCGCTGCCGCCGTGGATGACGTAGACGCCGAGGCTCGCGCACACCACGCCGATGCGGCGGCTCGTCGCCACCAGGCGGGTGAGGAAGTGCACGTCCTCGCACACCTTGTACCCGCTGGGGTAGCCGCCGAGTTCGATAAAGCGCGCGCGCGGCACCGACAGCGTGTGCGTGTCGCCGAAGTGCTCGGCGACGAAGGCGGCGATTTCGGCGGGGGTTTCCATCACCACGCGCGCCTGGCCCGCCGCCTTCTCCAGCATCATGCGGCCGGATTCGTGCTGCGCCATCGAGGTGCCGAGCCGCTTGCCGGCATCGTCGCGGTATTCGTAATCGCCGGTCAGAAAATCGAGCGCGGCGTCGTCGGCGATCCATTCGGCATGCAGGCGCAGGCGGTCCGGCGCGTACCAGTCGTCGGCGTCGAGAAAGGCCAGCCAGTCGCCGGTGGCGGCCGCCGCCCCCGCGTTGCGCGCGACCGACACGCCGCTGTTCTTCTGGCGAATCAGGCGCACGCCGTCGCAGCCGGCCGCGACCTCGGCGGTGGCGTCGGTCGAGCCGTCGTCGACGACGAGGATCTCGTGCGCCGGCCAGGTCTGCGCGCGCACCGACTCGATCGCGCGCGCGAGCGTGGCGGCCGAATTGAACGCGGGAATGACGACCGAGAAGCGCGGGGTCATGCGCGGCCTCCCAGCAGCGCGAGCGGCAGCGCGAGGCCGGTGAGGTGGCTTACCCGGCGGAAGCGCGGAATCTCGTCGATCCGCGCGCGCCAGGCGGCGAGCCGCGGCCGTAGCCGGGTTTCGATCCAGGCCGGGTCGCGCTGACGGATCGCGCGGGCGATATCGACGGGCGCGGCGAACCACAGCGTCGGGCACGCGACGAGCGCGGCCGCAAGGCCCGCTTCGAGCGCCGCCAGACTGGTTTCCGGTTGCCGCAGGAAGTTGAAGCGGTGCGTTTCGACGAGACAGGCGCGGCCCTGGCGCGCGCGCCGGGCGAGGCCGTCGGCGAGGTGTTGCGGCGCATGCCCGAGCGCGGGCTCGAAGTAGACGTCGCGCACGAGATAGGTGACGCCCGCGAGCGAGCGCTCACCCGCGAGCATGGCGGCGTCGACGCAACCAGGTTGTCCCGAGGCGTCGCGGCAGGTCGCGCGATGCCCGGGGGTGACGATGACCTCGATCCCCAGGCGCGCCCAGGCCGCCTCGACGGCGCCGGTCCAGACGAAGGTGGTGGCGACGGCGACCCGCGGCCGGTGGCCGAAGATGCGTTGGTAAACGCTCACCTCGTTGGCGGCCGCGTCGCGAATGTCGTCATCGGCGAGGGCCCGGGAAGGCAGGACGGAGGCATCGACCCAGCGGCTTTGTAGCGGCGATGGCAAGGCCTCGGTGGCGGCGGGCTCGGCCGCGGTGAGCCAGGCGCGCACCGCTTCGTCGCGCCGGGCCGCCGCCAGCAGCGCCGGCGGCCAGTAATGGCACTGTCCGTGCAGCTGCGGCACGAACACGCCGGCGGCGATGCCGCCCTGCATGGCGGCGCGCACGGCGTCGAAGCGCGCATCGGTGAGCGGCAGCGCGTGGTACCCGGCGCAACCGGCGGCGGCGATGCGCGGGCCGTCCGGCACTTCGAGGATCACCCCCAGCGTCATCAGCGCCGGGCGGCCGCGACAGTCGCGCACGCGGGACAAGGCTTCGGCGAGGCGATTGAGGGCCACGGCCTGGTCGAGCGGGCCGGCACCCCAGTCGTCGCTTTCGATGGCAAGGACAGGGTGGCGGAAGACGGGTTCGCGCCAGCGCGCGGCGAGCGGTCTCGCGTAGGCGAACAGCACGCCCGCCCAGAGCAGCAGGACAGCACCGAATGCCGCCCCCAGCAGCGCCATCAATACCCCATCCTCGCCGCCACCGCGGCGACTTTCGGCAGCACGCGCTCGATCTTCTCGCGGTTGCGGCCGTCCTTCCACTTGTCGAGGCGGATTTCGGAGAAGGCGTTGTAGGGGATGTCGAGCACGCTGGCGCAGTGCCGTTCCAGGTCGCGGTCGAACGCAAGGCCGCAGCCTTCGAACACGCGACGGAAGGTGGCGACCGGGTCGCGCAGGAAATCCTCGTAGAACACCTCGACCCACTGCGCGGGCGGCACCTGTTCCTTCGCGTCGAGGATGGCGCGGTTGATCGCCTCGTACTGGAAGGCCGCGACGTCCTCGACCGGCGACCCGACGTGATCGCGCCAGCCGTCGGCGAGAAAGAAGCACCACTGGGTGAGCGTGCCGTTTTCCACGGCGACCTTCGCCGGCAAATTGGTCGACCAGGTGGCGAATTCGTCGGGTTTTCGCCAGCCCTCGATCAGCGAATTGAGGTTGTCGCCGGGGCTGCGCTTGACGAAGACGAACACGGCGTCGGGAAACAGCGCCTGCAGATAGGGCACGCACAGGCCGTTCTGGTTGTTCTTGTCGACCCAGCGATGGCGCCCGGTCCAGGCGTAGAAATAGCGGCTGACGGTGTCGCGGTCGGCCTCGCTCGCGTCCGACGCGTCGAGCGCGTGGGTGTCCCAGGACTTGTCGGCCAGCGGATGCAGCGCCATCCAGTAGTCGTGCGTTTCGCGCTGCAGGCTCCCGATCTCGCGCGATTCGGACAGCGTCTTGTAGACCAGCGTGGTGCCGGCGCGCGAGCAGCCGACGACGATGATGGGTCGATCGGCGGGCCGCGGAACGAAACGCCACCACGCGCCACGCGTGCGGCGCGCCACGCGCCGCCCGTGCCAGGCAAGCGTCTTGCTAACTTTTTCCAGGAATTCGCTCAAGGACGTCGCTTTCTGGGAAGATGGGTTGGCCGGGGCTTTGCAGTAACAGGTTTCATGCCAGGCCAGGGCAATCGGCCGCGCGCCATGTTTTCTTGAAATAATACCCGGCGATTATCACGCATCCCTGACACAAAACAGACCATGGACGGCATCTTCGGCTGGCTCGGCGAGCACGGCGCGCATCGGGAACTCATCCAGCACATGGCGCAGGCGGCGTGCCTGTCGCCGGCGAGCGCGCTCGACGCCGACAGCGGCCCGGCGCTCGGCGTGGCCGGCGCGTCGCGCTTCGGCAAGGCGGCCGTCCACGTCGAGGAAGGCCTCGCGGTGGCGTGCTTCGGGCGGCCCCGCTTCGCCGACGCCGAGCTTGCCGCCACCGCGCGCGCACGCAATCCCGCGGCGGCGCTGGCGCAGGGCTGGCGCCGCCTCGGCGAGCAACTGCCGCTGCGCGTGCAGGGCAACTTCGCCTTCGCCGTGCTGGAGCCTGCGGCCGGGCGCGCCTTCCTCGCGCTCGACCGCATCGGCGCCGAGCGCCTGTGCTACGCGAAACGCGGCGGGCAGTTCGTGTTCGGCAGCAGCGCGCAGAGCGTCGCCGCGCACCCGGCGGTCGGCCGCAGCCTCGACCCCCAGGCGATCTACGACTACCTCTATTTCCACACCATTCCCGCACCGCGCAGCCTGTACCAGGGCGTGAAAAAGCTCCTGCCGGGCCAGTACGCGCGCCTGGAAAACGGCCAGATCGAAACCGGCTTCTACTGGCACGCCGATTACGCGCCCGCAGCGCCCGACTACGCCGCGCTGCGCGCCGATTTCCGCGCGCGCCTCGACGCGGCGGTGCGCGACGCCGACGCCCCCGGCACCGCGGCCTTCCTCTCCGGCGGCACCGACAGCTCGACCGTGGTCGGCGCGCTGACGGCGGCGCGCGGCGCGCCGGTCGACACCTTCTCGATCGGCTTCGACGCCGACGGCTTCGACGAAATGGAATACGCGCGCTGCGCCGCCGAGCGCTTCGGCAGCCGCGCCCACGAGTACTACCTCACGCCGGCCGACATCGTCGCCGCCGTTCCGGTGATCGCGCGCGCGTACGACGAACCCTTCGGCAACAGTTCGGCGGTCCCCACCTATTTCTGCGCGCGCGCCGCGCAGGAGGCCGGTTTCGGCCGCATGCTCGCGGGCGACGGCGGCGACGAGATCTTCGGCGGCAATGCGCGCTACGCCAAGCAGCGCCTGTTCGAGCTCTATGGCCGCATCCCCGCGCCGCTGCGCCGCAGCGTGATCGAGCCGCTGGCGCACCTGCCCGGCGTGTCGAACCGCTTTCCGCTGTCCAAGCTGAGAAGCTACGTCGCGCAGGCCAACATCGGCCTGCCGCTGCGGCTGGAAACCTACAACTTCCTGCACCGCACGCCGCTCGACCGCATTTTCGAGGCGGACTTCCTGCAGGCGATCGACCCCGCGGCGACCGACGCCGGCCTGGTCGAGGTGTACGCGCGCACGGCGTCGGATCATTACCTCAACCGACTGATGCACGTCGACCTCAAGTTCACCCTGGCCGACAACGACCTGCGCAAGGTCGGCACCATGACCGAGGCGGCGGGCATCGAGGTCCACTACCCGCTGCTCGACGACCGGCTGGTGGAATTCGCCCATCATCTGCCGGTGGACTACAAGGTTCGCGGGCAGACGCTGCGCTGGTTCTTCAAAGAGGCGCTCACCGACCTGCTGCCGGAAAAAATCATCAAGAAAACCAAGCACGGCTTCGGCCTGCCCTTCGGCGTGTGGAGCAACCAGTACGCGCCGCTCGGCGAACTGGTCGGCGACAGCCTGTCGGACTTCAAGCGGCGCGGCTGGATCCAGCCGGCCTACCTCGATCACATGCGCGCCATGGCGCGCGGACCGCACGCGAGCTACTACGGCGTGATGGTCTGGGTGGTGATGATGCTGGAGCGCTGGCTGCAGGAGAACGGGCACTGAGGTCGGGCTCGGCACGTGCCGACACTCAAGCCACCCCTCGGTGGAACCACTAAGGCACGAGAAGAACGGAATTGAAGAAGGGCTGCCCGATTTCACGGGCCCGCCGTCCAGGTTGATCTTCGGCCACCAGGTCACTTGGCATTCTTGGTGTTCTTCGTGCCTTGGTGGTCAAGAGCTGCGTTTCACGGCTTTCGCCCGAGCCCTTCCGTTTCGAACCGGCTCGATGGGTGCGGCAGATCGCGGCGAGCCGCCGGTGCCGCACTCGCGACGACGGGCCTCGTCTTGTCGAGCACGCCGGTGAATTTTGCCGCCAATAGCACGACGATCATGAGGTGGTAGGTCAGGTCGAAATAGGCGAGCCCCAGGAAAGCGCCGCCGGCGCCATAACCGACCAGGCTCACCTGGATCATGGCGGCGAGGTCGGCCGCCCATTTTCGCTGCGGGTCGTTTCTGCATTCGCGGATCACCTGGTTGGCGCGCATCCAGGTGAACAGCGCCAGCAGCAGGAACATGGCCAGGCCGATGAAGCCGTGCTCGCCCAGCACCTCGAAATAGATACTGTGCACGTCGTGGACACGGAAGGGCTCGGGCGCATACTCGCGGAAGGTCGGCGCGCGGAACATCTCGAAGCCGCCGCCGGTGATGCGGTCCTTGGCCACGTTGAAGGCCGTGTGCCAGGCGTTGATGCGGCCCAGGGCCGATTCGTCCTCCTGATAGGCCTTGATGCTGTACATGCGGTCGTACCACGACTGCGGCATGATGGCGTGGACGAGGCCGACCGCGATGAGGATGTAGATGCCCATCGCCACCTTCTGGCGGCTCTTCAACCAGAGGAAGACCCCCATCGCGGCCATCGCCACGAGCCCGCCGCGCGACTGGCTGCCGATGGCCGCGATGCCCGACAACACCATGGCGGAGGCCAGCCCCAGGCGAACCCACTTGCGCGGCTCCTGCAGATGGAGGTAACGGATCAGCGGCACCAGCATGGCGAGCACCAGCGCCATTTCGTTGTTGCCTTCGAAGAAGGTGCCGGAGGGCCCCTGCACGCGGAACTGGCCGCCGTGCACGATGGTGAAGATGCCGCCCTTGACGCCGTAATACCCCAGCGAGAGCGCGATGACCCAGATCATCCAGTGCAGGTGCTGGCGTTCCCGGATCATCATGGCGGTGAGGAACACCATGAGCTGGATTTTCCAGACCTTGTTCCATTGTTCCCACGCCGGGTCCTGATAAAAGGCAAAGAAGGTCGTCACCAGCATCCAGCCGACGAAAAACAGCAGGAGCACGGTTTCGCGGGTCCAGGGCATTTCCTTCTTTTCCCGCGAGAACAGGAAGGCCGTGATCGTGACGACCGCGGTGATCATGGCGAAGGGCATGTCGTAGGCGAAGCCCCAGGTCTGCCGGTGCGGGTTCATGTAGCTCAACCAGCACCACAGCAGGATGCCGATCCACGGCCGTCTGAAAATGAACGGCAGCACGCCGAACACGATGCCGGTGACGAGCAGGTCTCTCATGCGCGTTGCTCCCGGGCCGGTTCATCCTGGAACCAGCGGATTCTCCTGGGCAGGGCCCGCCCCGCCAACATCCCGGCGGCCAGGCGGCTCGCCAGCGCGCGTTCATGGCGCAGGCCGCGATCCTTGACCTGGTACAGCCGCCCCCTGCCCGGCTGGGCCGCGCCGAGCGCCTCGCCGCGCGCGAGCCGCTCGACCGCCTCGGCGTAGACTTCGGCGCTATCCCGCACCGCGCGCCAGAACAGCACAAGCTCGCTGTCGTCCTCCCTCACCTCGGGACTCACGTGGGCGATGAGGCGGCCGGTGTCGATGCCGGCGTCGATGTAGTGGAGGGTGCAGCCGACTTTCTCGGGTTCGCCGTTGTAGAGCGCCCAGAAGGTGCAGTCGGCGCCGCGGTATTCGGGCGAGAGGCCGCCGTGCAGGTTGACGATGCCGAGACGCCCTTCGTTCAGCAGCTCGCCGCGGATGAGCGAGGTGCCGAACACGCAGATGAGGTCGGGCTGCAGTTCCCGCGCGAGCCTCGTCACGTCCGGGTGGTTGATGTGCGGGACTTCGCGCACGAGCTCGGGGCGGTCGAGCCGCGGCTCGCCATCCGGGAAGAAGAACTTCGCCTCCGGGTTGCCGGCATAGCGGCGGCGGTCGCGCAGCCAGCGCCAGCCCTTGCGGAATAAATTGCCCGGCCGCAGCTTCTTCAGGGTCTTCGCGAGGTTCCACTCGCCGCCCGTTTCCTGCACGATGGCGAGCGGCTCGCCCGCGCGGCACAGCGCGTTGGCGACGTGCAGGTGACGGGCGCTGCGCCCGCACAGGATCATCAGCCGCAACTGGCTCATCGCGGCAGGCCTTTGGCCGCAGCCGGGACCGGCGGCACGGCGACGTTGGCCATGTCCATCATCAGGGCGTCGGCGAAGAACTTGGCCGCCCAGTTGGGGAACTCGAAGCGCGAATACGCGCCCCAGATCGGCGCCGAGCCGGGGATGGCGCCGCGCACGACGGCGTCGTCTTCTTCCAGCCGCTGGGTGCGCTTGACGTAGCCGATCGCCTTCCATGCCGCTTCGCGGAGGGCCTTGTCGCCGGTGATCTGCGCGAGCCGCAGCCAGCACAGCGCCATCTGCGCGACGCCCGTGACGCAGGCATAGCCGGCGGTCGACATCCAGCCGTCGCCGTAGGTGCCGGCGAGCCAGCCGTCGGCACGCTGCTTCGCCATCAGGCCGCGCGCGGCCTTGTCGGCCGCCGCCAGATAGCGTTCGTCGCCGAGCAGCACCGCCACTTCGATGAAGCCGCGGATGGCGTAGGCGATGGTATGCGTGAAGGGATCGCGGCCGGGCGTGAAGGCGTTGGTCGCGAACCAGCCGCTCGGCGTTTGCCGGGTAAGCGCCCAGTCGAGATTGCGCCGTGCGGCGGCGATGAATGCCGCCTCGTCGGCGACGACGCCCATCGCCGCCAGCGCCCAGGTCGCGCGCGTGTTGTAGACGTGCGGCACGCCGTTGTGCTCGAATTTGCGATAGCAGCCGTCGTCGTCCTGTTGCGCCGCCAGCCAGCGGCCGGCGCGCAGGCCGGCTTCGAGGCAGTCCTGCCGCGCGAGGTGCGTGTAGCCGGCGATCAGGCCATGCAGGATCTGGCCCTGGTTGAAGATCACCGGATGGCTGCCGGCTTCGCCGAAATGGCCGGGAAAGGCGCCGTCCGCGGCCTGCAGCGACAGCTCCCAGTCGATCATGCGCTGCGCGCGCTTGATCAGTTCCGGGCGTCCCAGGTGTTCGGATGCGGCGAGGAAGGTCTCGATGATGTAGCCGGTCGTTTCCGGATAGCCCGGCAGCCAGCCGTCCTCGAAACTCCAGCCCGCGGCAACGCCGCCGGCGTCGGGCCCACCGTCGCGCACGTCCTGCGCACGGCACAGCCAGTCGATCGCGGCGCGCAGGTGGGTGCGGTGGTCCTGTTCGGGCTGGCGCGCGGCGCCGGCCAGGTCCTCCATCACCAGGCGCAGGTGGCGCGCCTTCCACGGCTGGTAGCGCAGCGGCAGTTCGATCAGCGACGGGAGTTTCATGTTGCGTTCGATCTCAAAATCTCAGTTGAACCACAAAGACACGAAGTCAGCCTGCAGGGCGAACACGCCGATACCCGGGTGGGTGCGTGCGCTTAGTGCCTTCGTGGTCATGTTGCTTTGGGGGTTGGAATCCATGTCAATCCGCCTCGACTCAGGCGGCGGCCTGTTTCAGGGCATCGGCCAGCGGCACGTGGCTGACGACGTAGCGATGCTTGCCGGAGGGCTCCGGGGCAATGTCCTCCAGCACGTTCAGCTCGACCCGCAGCGCTTCGCCGAGGCGCTCGCGCAGCCCGGCCGTCACGGCCGCACGGGCGGCGTCGCCCCAGCCGGCGGCCGGGACGACCTGCACTTCCATGCGGTCGGGCGCGTGCTGGATGCACTTGAACTGAGCGATGCCGGGCACCGCGCGCAGCACGTAGATGACGGCGAGCGCGTGCATGACGCGGCCGTCGGCGGCGACGACGAAATCGGTCTGCCGGCCGGCGACTTCGGCGATCACGTGCAGGCCCTGCCCGCCTGCAGCCGGCGCGGCGGACAGGCGCAGCACGTCGCCGGTGCGATAGCGGATGAAGGGCTGGGCGAGCGAGGCAAGCCCGGTGATCACGGCTTCGCCCGCCTCGCCCGGCGCAACGGGGCGCCCCGCCGCGTCGAGCACCTCGACGATGTGGCTTTCGCTCATCAAGAGCATCTGCCCGCCGGGCGCCTCGTGCGCGGTGAAGCCGATGTCGCGGCTGCCGAATTCGTTCGCCACCGGCGCGCCGAACACGCGGCCGATGAGCTCGCGCTGGTGCGGGTAGAGCGGCTCGCCGGTGGTGCACACCACGCGCAAGCCGGGCAGCCGCAGCCGCCTCGACCGCGCCCCGGCATGCGCCGCCAGGAGCGCGATGCTCGACGCGTAGCCGTACAGGCATTTCGGCTGCCAGCCCTCCAGGGCGTCGAGATAGTCGTCCATGCGCACGGGCGACATGGCGAAGGCGTCGAGCACCAGCTGGTTGACCAGGCGATCGCGCAAGGTCTTGATGCGGTCGGTCTTGTTGAGCTCGACCGGCGCGCCCCACAGGTAGGCCTCGCGCTCGCCCGGCGCGACGCCCCACCAGCGTCGCGCGCGCATGCGCCCGGCGGCGTCGGAGGCCTGCCGCACGCGGCCGAAATGGAAAATCAGCGGCTCCCCGCTGGAACCACCCGTGGTGTATTTGAACGCGCCGCCCGGCACGCCGCGCCACACCAGGCGCTCGACGTTGCCGCGCGCGTCCTTCTTGTCCATGGTCGGCAGGCGCGCGAGATCGGCGTGCGTCGCCGCCCCCTCGCGCACGGCAGCCTCCAGTCCGGCGGCGCGGATGCGTTCGGCGTGCCAGGGGCTGTGCTGGAGCGCCGTTTGCAGAAGCCTGTTGAGGTGCCGGGTTTGCAAGGCCTCGATGCCCTCGCGCGGCAGCCACTGCGTGCGTTCGAGTTCGGCGAGCATGGCAAAGGTCGGGCGATGCATCGCCGCCTCCTGCAGTCGATAGACGGTACGCGCGAACCACGGAATCATATGCCGCTCCCACCTTTGATCATGGCGATGCGCTGTCTTGTATCGATCGCGTCTTCATACACCTTGAAGAGTTTCGGCTTGATCTTTTGCCAGGTGTAGTCCTCGACGGCAGCGAGGCCGGCGTTGCGCAGGCGCTGCGCCAGTTCGGGCTCGGCAAGCAAACGCATGATGGCATCCGCCATTTGCCCGGGGGCACCCGGCTCGACCAGCAGCGCGGTCTTCTCGTGTTCGACGATGTAGGGCACGCCGCCGACGCGGGTACTCACGACCGGAACACCCGAAGCAAGCGCCTCGAGCACCGAGTTCGGCATGTTGTCGACCCGGCTCGGGTTGAGGGCGACGCTCGCGCGGTGGTACAGGGACGGCATGTCGGCGGCGTCCACCCGCCCCGGAAACGCTACGCTCGCTTCCAGGCCGAGGGAAGCCGCCAATTGCCTCAGCGCGGCTTCTTCCGGGCCGCTGCCGGCGATGACGAGCCGTGCCGAGGGAAAGCGCGTCCGCACCAGGGCCAGGGCCCGTATGGCGCTGGCATTGTCGTATATCGGTTCGAGGTTGCGCGCCACGAGTATGACGGGCGGGCGCGGTGAGTTTTCCGCTGCGGGCCGGAAGCGTTCGGTATCGACGATGTTGGGTACGACTTCCGCCGCCATCCCGAACTTGCCGAACACCGCGCGCAGAAAACCCGACGGAACGACCAGGCAGGCGGCGCGACGCATGCTCGGTCTGACCAGGAATGCCTGCCGCGCCAGGAACTCGTCCGCCTGGCCGCCACGATAATTGACCACGACCGGGGTGCCACGCATACGGCCGATCCAGATTGCGGGTGCCGAAAACAAATGCCACGACCAGCCCGAGTTGGCCATCAGGTGCGCCACGTCTGCGCGGCCCAGCGCGCGCCAGAGCGCGGCAAGGTACGGGATCAGCCTCGCCACGGCGCGCAGGCCACGGACCGCTCCCAGCCACGCCGGGCGATAGGGCGGGTTGACCTGGACGAGCTCCACCTCTGCCCCCGCATCCCGCAGCAGGCGCTGCAGCTGCAGGGTCTGGTTGGCCATGCCGCCCGAGGGCGGGGGCAGGGGTCCGATCAGCGCGATGCGCATCAGGCCGGGACCTCGTCGAATCGACGCTTTCCGAGGCCGCCGTAAACCCGCTGGTAGCGCGCCACGCTCGCCGCCCAGTTGCGCTCGGCCTCGACAAAGCGGCGGCCCGCCTGCTTCATGGCGTCCCAGCCCTGTTCGTGGCCGAGCAGGTGCACGACCTTGGCGGCGAGGTCGTCGACGTCGCCGGCGCGGAACAGCACGCCGGTCGTGCCGTCGTCGATGAGTTCCCGGTGGCCGCCGACGTCGGACGCGACCATGAGACGGCCCTGCGCCATCGCTTCGAGCGGCTTCAACGGGGTGACGAGGTCGGTCAGCCGCATGCGGTGGCGCGCGTACACCAGCACGTCGACCAGGTCATAGTAGCGATTCACCTCGGCGTGCGGCACACGGCCGGTGAAAATCACGCGGTCTTTCAGGTCGAGCCGCATCACCTGCTGCCTGAGCGCGGCGTCCTGCGGGCCGCCGCCGACCAGCAGCACTTTCACGTCGGGAATCCGCGCGAGGATCGCCGGCAGCGCGGCGATCAGAAGATCGAGACCTTCGTAGGCGTAGAACGAACCGATGAAGCCGAGCACGCGGCTGGTGCCCAGCCCCAGCTTCAGTTTGAGTTCGGGATCGGGCCTGCCGCCCATCTCGAATTTCTCGATGTCGACGGCGTTGGGGATGACGGTGATCTTGCCGGGGTCGATGCCGCGCGCGACAAGGTCGCCGCGCAGGCCTTCGCAGATCACGGTGACGGCATCAGCGTTTCGCACCGCCCAGGTTTCGAGCGCGCGGGTGAGCCGGTAGCGCAGGCTGCCCTCTTTCGTGCTACCGTGGTCGACCGCGGCGTCTTCCCAGAAGGCGCGGATTTCATAGACGACGGGAATGCCGAGCTTGCGGCCGACGCGGATCGCCGGCACCGCGTCGAGCACAGGCGAATGCGCGTGGATGACGTCCGGTTTCAGTTCGCGCGCCAGACCGGCGAGGCGTTTCTCGATCGCGCGCATCACCGCGAAGGGGTCGCCGCCGGGCAGCGTCGCCAGCAGGCCGGTGGGCCGTGGCGTGCGGTAGAAGTGCAGGCCGTCGGCGTCTTCTTCCCTGACCGTGCAGTCGATCTGCCTGGGCCCGGACAGGTGGAAGGTTTCCCAGCCGAGCTTGCGCTGGTTGCGCAGGATCGCCGCGCTGCGGAAGGTGTAGCCGGAATGCAGCGGCAGGGTGTGGTCGAAGACGTGGAGGATTTTCATGCGGCCTCCCGTTCCGCCGCCTCGACGCCCAGCACCTGGCCAAGGAAGGCGTCAAACATCAGCACCGTCCACAGGATGACCGAGTAGTCGCGGCGCCCGGACTGGTGCGCCTCGACGACTTCGCGCAGGAAGTCCTGATTGAACATGCCGGTGGCGGCGAGACGCTCGCCGAGCACGACGCCGCGGATGACGCCGGCGAGCGGCCCGCGGAACCACGCGGCGAGCGGCACCGCGAAGCCCATTTTCTTGCGGTACAGCACGTCGTGCGGCAGGTAGGGCGCCATCGCCTTTTTCAGGAGATATTTGCCTTCGGTGCCGTTGAGCTTGAGGTCGACCGGCAGGCCCGAGACCCAGCCCATGAGCTCGTGGTCGAGCAGCGGCTCGCGCACTTCGAGCGCGTGCGCCATGCTGGCGCGGTCGACCTTGGTGAGGATGTCGCCGACGAGATAGGTTTTCATGTCGAGGTACTGCACCAGCGAGAGCGGGTCGCCGGTCGGCGCGACGGCGGCGTGGCGGCGCAGCACCTCGACCGCCTGGTAGCCCTGCAGCTCGCGCCGGAACGACGGCGAGAAAAGTTGCCGCCTTTGTGTATCGGACAGGAGCGAGACGCCGTGGAAATAGCCCTCGACGGTGTCGCGCGCGAGCGCCTCGAAGGTGGTCTTGGCGCGAAAGACCCTGGGCGCCCAGTCGGCCTTGGGGTAGAGCCTGCCGAGCGCGCCGAACAGCGGGCGGCGCAGCGCGAGCGGCATCACCGAACGCAGGCGCTCCTCGTAGCGGAACCAGCGGTAGCGGCGGTAGCCGGCGAAGTGCTCGTCGCCGCCGTCGCCGGAGAGCGCGACCTTGACGTGCTTGCGCGCGAGTTCGCAAACCCGGTAAGTCGGCAGCGCGGACGAATCGGCGTAGGGCTCGTCGTAGATCCCGGCAAGCTTGCCGACGAGGCTGAAATCATCGGCCGCGACGGTCTCGACGTGATGGTTGGTTTGGTAGCGGTCGGCGACCTGCTGCGCAAACTCGATTTCGTTGTAGGCCGGGTCGTCGAAGCCGATCGAACAGGTGTTGACCGGCGCGGTCGACTGCGTGGCCATCATCGCGACCACGGCGCTGGAGTCGACGCCGCCCGAGAGGAAGGCACCCAGCGGCACGTCGGCGATCATGCGAAGTTTGATCGATTCCCGCAGGCGTTCGACCAGTTCGTTCATCGCGGTGGCTTCGTCCGTCACCTTGACCGGGGTGAACGGCATGTCCCAGTACTGCCGGGGCAGTGCGCGCGCCTGGCCGCGCTTCAGCGTCATCGTGAAGCCGGGCGGCAGCTTGCACGCGCGCTTGAAGATGGAGCGCGGCTCGGGCACGTAGCCGTAGGCGAAGTATTCCTCCACCGCCAGGGGGTCGATGTCGCGCGGCAGCTGCGGGTGCGCCATCAGCGATTTCAGTTCGGAGCCGAAAATGAATTCGCCGCCGTCGAGGAAGGCGTAATACAGCGGCTTGACGCCGAAGCGGTCGCGCGCGACGAAGAGCGTCTCCGCCTTGCGGTCCCACAGCGCGAAGGCGAACATGCCGCGAAAGCGCGCAACGCACGCCTCGCCCCAGGCTTCCCAGGCATGGACGATGACTTCGGTGTCCGAATGGGTATGGAAGACGTGGCCGAGCGCCTCAAGCTCGGGCACCAGTTCCTGGAAGTTGTAGATCTCGCCGTTGAACACGACGACGACCGAGCCGTCCTCGTTGAACAGCGGCTGCTGCCCGGTGGAGAGGTCGATGATGGACAGCCGCCGGTGGCCGAGACCCACGCCGGGTTCCAGGTGCAGCCCCCCCTCGTCGGGACCGCGGTGGAACTGGGTCTCGTTCATGCGGTGGAGCAGCGCGCGCGGGATGTCGCTCGCCTCGCGGGTGTCGAAGATGCCGGTGATGCCGCACATGGTGTTCCGTTCCCTGTCCCTGTCGATTATTCGCGCCGTTCGGTGGCGTTTCGGCGCGCGCGCGCCAGCGTCTTGTCGTAGACCGCCGCATAGGCTTCGGCCATGGCCGGAATGCTGTAGCGCTGCTCGGCCTGGCGCCGCGCGGTGGCGCCATGTTCGGCGATGCGCGCCGGCGCATCCAGGTAGAAAAGCAAGGCCTGTACCATCATGCCGAGGTCGCCCGGCGGCACCAAAAGACCGTTGACGCCGTCCTCGACGAGCTCGACGTTGCCGCCGACCGCGGTGGCGACGACCGGCAGGCCGCACGCCATGGCTTCGAGGATGGTATTGGAAATGCCCTCGTTCTTCGAGGGCAGGACGAAGACATCGATCGCCTGCATGATGTCCGGGATGTCGTCGCGCACGCCGGGCAGCCAGGCCAGGTGCGCGAGCCCCGCGCCCTGCAGCATGTCGAGGCAGGTGGCGCGCGCGGGCCCGTCGCCGACGATGACGAGACGCGCGCGCTCGGCGCGCTCGGGCTGCTGGCGCATGAGCTGGATGAAGGCGCGGACCAGCGCCGGATAGTCCTTGACCTCGGCCATGCGGCCGACCGAGCCGAACACGATGCTGTCGGGGTGGGCGAAGTCGGGGCGCGGGCCGACGCGCGGGCGGAACTTCATGCTGTCGACGCCGTTGTAGATCTGGTGGATTTTCGATTCGGGCACGCCGATGTCGCGCCGCAGCCAGCCGGCGAGGTCGCGGCTCACGGCGATGTAGTTCGACACCAGCGGCCGCGCGGCGCGGCGCAGCAGGTTGTATTTCCAGTTGCGGCCGTGAAGGTCGAACACGTCACGGCCGTGCTCGCCGTGCACGGTCGCGCGTATGCCGGCCGCAAAGGCGACGAACTGCGCCTCGAGCGCCGCGAGGTTGCGCGTATGCACGAGATCGGGCTTCAACTGGCGCAGCAGCTTCCACAGGCGGGCCGTCCAGCCGAGGCCATTGCCTGGCGCGCGCCCGAGCGCGTGGAAGTCGACGCGCTGCGCGGTGATGCGGTGGCGGAAACCGCTGTAGTCGGTGAGCGCGACGACGGTATGGCGGTAACGGCCGGGCGGCAACGTGTTGAACAGGTTGACCATGCCGTTTTCCATGCCGCCGGTGTCGAAGCGGTGGACGACGTGCACGATGTGTGCGGTCACTGGCCGTCGACTCCGTCGAGCGTCGCGGCGAAGGCGGGTTCCATGTCGGTGGCGAAGCGCGCCAGGACCGCCGCCGCGACATCCAGCTGCGTGTCCTCGTAGGGGGCGGCGATGAGCACCGAGAGACCGTCGTCGCGGCGCAGGCGCACACGGTCGAGCGCGAGCACGAGCTTGGCCTTGTGGTCGCTCACCGTGGGCGCGCCGTTGATCAGGTTCCACTGCCAGACGAGCAGGCGCTGGCCGTCGGCGCGACGCAGCCTGGCCTGCCGGACGGGCCGTTCGACGCCGCCGATGGTCGCCGTGACGATGCCTTCGCCGACGTTCGACCACACCGGATCCTTCTGCCGGATCATGAAGTTCTGCGAATTGACGAGCTCGGCGTCCTGGCGCTGGGTGGCGTAGTAGTTGAGTTCGAGCATGACGCTCTGGCCGGCCTGTGCGTAGCTCCGGCGCAGCGTGCGGTCGGCGCCGATCCAGTGCGGCACCCAGTCGGTGAAGGGCGCGGCGGGCCGCCAGCCGGCGGCGGGCTGCAGCTGCAGTGCCGGCATGGGCGGCAGCGGGCGCGCCGACAGCCACGCCGCGTAGGCCGGCCACAGGCCGGCGACGACGAGCGTGGCGACGACGGCCGGCACGATCGGCCGCGGCTTGCCGGTGCCTGCGAGATTCACCGCGGCGGCGGGGGCGGGCGGCGCCTCGTCCTCGCGCCAGAAGCCGCCGATCCAGAACAAGAGCAGCATGACCAGGCCGAAGAAGACCCAGCCGTAGATGTAGTGGTCGACACCGAGCGCGAGCTTCATGTCCGAGAGGTGCGCGATCATCACGATCATGTACGCGCGGCCGCTGTTGGCGAAGACGGGAACGACGACGGCGGCGAGCGAGAACAGCAGGCGCCGCTTCCACGAACGGTAGGTGAGATAGGCGTAGAGCACGCCGAGCGTGACCGAGGCGATGAGATAGCGCAGGCCCGAGCAGCCTTCGACCACCGACCAGTCGCCGCTGGGGATGCTGAAGAAGAGCCCCTCGCGGTAGACCGGGATGCCGGTGACCTGCAGCATGGCGACCGTGAAATCGGCGGTGACGTCCATCAGCGGCGGGATGAGGAATTCGCCGACCGGCACGGCGAACAGCAGGAACGCGAGCGGGAAGAAGGCGGCCCGCACGAAGCGCCAGCCGAGCAGGGTCCAGATCGCGGCGATGAACATGCCGACGAAGCCGTACTGGGCGACGACACTGACGCTGCCGGCGTCGGCCAGCAGCCAGGCCGCGCCCGCGGCGGCGAGCAGCAGCAGGCCGCGCAGGTCGGGCGCCGGCTGGATCTGCGCGAGCTCGCCGCGCTGGCGCCAGATCAGCCAGGCGCTGATGGGAAAGATGAGGTAGCCGTGGGTGAAGGTTTCCGAGCGATCCCAGATTTCGATCATCGAGTGCACGGTCGGCCAGAACAGTGCGGTCAGCCCCAGCAGTACGGCGGCGGTCAGCCATGCCGGGCGCAGCCAGCGGCTGCGCACGTCGGACGAAAGCGTTTCGGGCAGGGCGTTCATGCGGCACAGGTCTCCAGCGGCGCTGCGGCGGGCGCTGCAACGAGCAACGGGTCGATCACGGCGACGTTGCGATCCCAGTCGTAGTGGCGCAGCACGCAGTCGCGCGCGGCGGGATTGTGGGCCTGGGTGCGCAGCGTCTCGATCACGGCGCGCGCGAAATCCGCCTCGTCGCGCACCAGCCGGTAGTCGCGCCCGGCTTCGGCGCGGATACCCTCGGCCGCCTGCGGCGTGGCCGCGACCCAGCGCGCCATCGCCATCGCCTCGAGCACCTTGTTCTGCACGCCGCGTGCGATCCTGAGCGGCGCCACGGCGCAGGCGGCGTGCGCAAGCCAGGGGCGCACGTCGGGCACGCTGCCGGTGACGACGACGCCAGGCTGGCGCGCCAGCGCCAGCACGGCCTCGGTCGGGCGGCTGCCCACAATGGTGAACTGCGCACCGGCCACCCGCTCGCGCACTGCCGGAAAGATGCGTTCGGCGAACCAGATGACGGCATCGATGTTCGGCCAGTAGTCCATGGCGCCGGTGAAGACGATGCCGCGCACGCCGGCGGCGTAAGGGTCCGGGTAATCGCGCGCCGGCGAAAAGTAGTCGGCGTCGACGCCGTTTTCGAAGGCGGCGATCTTGTGGCGCGCCTGCGGCACGCGCTCGCGCAGAAGCGCCGCCTCCTCGTGCGAGACGAGCAGCGTGGCATCGAAATCCTCCGCCACGCGCGCCTCCCACGCGGCCAGCCGGCGGCCTTCGCGCGCGTATATCCACGACAGCGGCCAGCGCCGGGCGGACGCGTACTGCGTCCACTTGTCGGAATCGACGTCGACCATGTCGAGCACGCGGCGATCGAGATTGCGCGGCAAGAACTGCGCCATCGCCGACGAGAATGCGAGGCCGCGGCGGACGCTGCCGCCGGCCACGAGCCCGCGCGCCCAGCGGGCGAGTTCGGCGTTTCGGTAGTACGGCAGCGTGAGTGCCTCGCCGGTCAGCAACCCCGCCAGGCTCATGAGCCTGGCGCGGCGCGGCCGCAGCGGGACGAGCTTCAGCGATGCGCAGAAGGGTTTGAGCGCATCGACGTATTGCCAGTCGTCCGGATCATCGACGAAGGCGCCCAGGTGCACGTCGTAGCGCGACGCCAGGTGCTTCAGCAGATGGAACGAGCGGATCTTGTCGCCCTTGTTGGGCGGAAAGGGAATGCGGTGGGCGAGGAACAGCAGACCTTCCTTCACGCCCTACCCCAGGTTCTTCACGATGTGCGGACCGATGACGTTGGCGAGCCCTCGCGGCATCCGCTTCCACGCCTCGATGAACAGGCGGTATTTCGGATTGAGCGGATTGATCTCGGGCACCGCGTCGTCCGCCACCAGGAAATACTCGTAATACAGCGGCGTCGGCTCGAAGCCCCAGTTCTTCTTGAAGTCGAACGCGCCGGTGCCGCGCTTGCTGCGGCCGAAGTCGAAGACCTGGAGGCCGCGCTCGCAGGCGCGCCGCATCAGCTCCCAGTACATGAAGTCGTTGCCGGCGACCGCGCGCGCGGCGCCGGTGCCGCCGCCGTAGTAGGGCAGCACCTCGTCGCGGAAGTAGAACGACAGCACGCTGGCGATGAGCGTGCCATGCTGCGTGATGGTGAGCACTTCGCAGTCGTCGCCGAACTCGTCCTTCAGCAGCTGGAAATAGCGCCGCGAGAACACCGGCGTGCCGAGGCGGTGCACGCTTGCCGAATAGGCGTCGAAAAAGCGGCGCGTGTCGGCGTCGATCTCGCCGACGAGGCCGGCCTTGATGCCCTTCCGCACCATCGCGCGCTGCTTGCGCGGGATGGCGTTCAGGTTGGCCTCGATCTCGGGCTCGATCGCCTTCTTGAAGGTGACGTAGAGATCCTTGGTCGGCCAGTGCGCGTGCTGCGGCGCCTGGTTGCGGTATTCGAGCGCGCCGACGTTCAATTCCTGCGCCAGCGCCTGCGCCGCGCCGTCGAGCGCGCGATACGCGGCGTCGTGGTCGGCGAGGATGCCGCCGTAGGCGCAGAAGGGCAGCGATCCCAGGCTATGGCCAAACAAGCGGCTCTTGATTTCGGCGAGCGGCAGCACGCCGACGATCTCGCCGCCGCGCTCGGCCAGCAGGAAATGCGTACGGTGGCCGAAGGCCTCCCCGATCACCCGCTGCCAGCCGGCACGGTGAAAGAAAGTCGCGTCGGGATGGGTGTCGACGTAGGCGTCCCAGCGATCACGGTCGCCCGCCACGAATCGCCGCACGGCGATCTTGGCCGCGGCGGCGTCGGTCAGGTCGACGGGTTCGGCAGGCATGTTCACTGTTCAGCGAGATACACGCGGTCGACGCGATCCCATTCAAAATCGTTGAGCAATTGCCGCACTCTGCCTTGCATGCGTTGCAAATTGACGTAATGGCGGAAGCGGGTCCTGGCGGAAATGCCGCGTTGCACCGGCTGCCCGGGGTCGATCTCCCACGGATGGAAGTAGAACATGCAAGGCGCGCGTTCCTCCGTGTTGACGCGCTCGAGCATCCAGCGGGATACCCGGTAGGGCAGGAGACGGAACCAGCCGCCCCCCGCCGCGGGCAGGTTGCGGCCGAACAGCGGCACGGTCGTCGGCGGCAGTTCGAGGATGCCGCCCTCGCCGTTGGGGCGGTGCGGAAAACGCGGCGCGTCGGGCATGCCGTAATGATCGTGTTTCACCGGGTAGATGCTGGAGCTGTACACGTAGCCGGCGTTTTCGAGTGCCTCGACCGCCCACCAATTCTTGCGGTTGATCGAGAAGCTCGGCGCGCGATAGCCGCGCACCGCCACGCCGCCGAGATCTTCGAGTATGGCCTTGGCACGCGTGATGTCGGCGCGGAACTGCACAGGCGTCAGTTCGCTGGCCCGCTGGTGGCCGTAACCGTGACTGGCGAGTTCGTGGCCATTGTCGACGATGCGGCGCACCACCTGCGGGTAGCGCTCGGCGATCCAGCCGAGCGTGAAGAAGGTGGCGTGGGCACCCGCCTCGTCGAGCAGGCCGAGGATCACGTCGACGTTGCGCTCGACGCGGCACGGCAAGCGGTCCCAGTCCTCGCGACGGATGTGGGACGCGAAGGCGGATACCTGGAAATAGTCCTCGACATCGATCGACATCGCGTTCCGGATCGTGTTTCCGCTCATGCCGCGCGCCGTCCCTTCTGCCCCGGCAGCCAGGATTGCAGTGCATGCGCGATGCGCGTCGCGGCGCGGCCGTCCCAGTACTCGGGAATGCGGCCGGCCTTGCCGCCGTTCGTCATGACTTCCTCGAAGGCCGCACGGATCGCGGCCGGGTCGGCGCCGACCAGGGTGTTGGTGCCTTCGGTCAGGGTGATCGGCCGTTCGGTGTTGTCGCGCAGCGTGAGGCAGGGCACGCCGAGCGCGGTGGTTTCTTCCTGGATGCCACCGGAGTCGGTCAGCACCAGTTTCGCGTCGCGCATGAGGCCGAGCATTTCCAGGTAACCCACCGGCGGCAGGATGCGCAGGCCGTCGAGCCTGGCGGTGAGGCCGAATTTCTCGATGTTGGCGCGGGTGCGCGGATGCAGCGGCAACACCACCGGCAGGCGGCGGTTGATCTCGCCGACGACGTCGAGCAGCGCCCCGAGGATGTCGGGGTGGTCGACGTTGGACGGCCGGTGCAGCGTGAGCACGGCGTAGGCCGGCAGCGCCGCGCCGAGCGTGCGGAATGCCGGCACCGCGCGCTCCAGGTGCCGATAAAGCGTGTCGATCATCACGTTGCCGACGAACGCGACACGCGCGGGGTCGATGCCCTCGCGCACGAGGTTGGCGAGCGCGCTCTTTTCGGTGGTGAAGAGCAGGTCGGAAATCTGGTCGGTGAGCACGCGGTTGATCTCTTCCGGCATGCCGCGGTCGTAGCTCCTCAAGCCCGCTTCGACATGGATCACGCGCACCCCGCGCTTGGCGGCGACCAGCGCGCAGGCCAGGGTCGAGTTGACGTCGCCGACGACGAGCACCGCCTGCGGCTGCACGGCCTCCAGCACGGGTTCGAAGCGTTTCATGACCTCGGCGGTCTGTACCGCATGGCTGCCGGAGCCGACGTCAAGGTGATGGTCCGGCCGGGGGATGCCGAGGTCAGCGAAAAAGCTGTCGCTCATCGCCGTGTCGTAGTGCTGGCCGGTGTGCAGGAGCTGGGCGGCGATGCCGGCTTCGGCGAAGGCGGTCATCACCGGGGCGATTTTCATGAAATTGGGGCGGGCGCCCGCCACGCACAGCACCTGCGTCATGCTCACCCCCCCTGCGCGCGGCCGGCGGCGTCGCCCGCGTCGTCGTCCACCTCCGACCGGCGTTCGCTCACGGCATAGAGGATCTTGCGCACGATGGGCAGGATGCGGTTGACCGAACGCTCGACCTGTTCCAGCCGCTGCACCAGCAGGGCGGCTTCCTCGCCCGCGAGGCCGTTGCCGTTCGCGGCGGACACGACGCCCACGCCGGCGGGGGGGCCGTCATAGGCCTGGTGCGCGACTTCGCTCCTGAGGTCGGCGATGACTTCGTCGACCTCCTCCTCGCCGAAATGGGTTTTCTCTTCGAGGAAACCGAGCAGCAGCAGGCGGTCGCAGGTGGTGTTGAGGCGGCGCGGGATGCCGCCGGTGAAGCGGTGCAGCGCGGCAAATGCCGCGTCGTCGAAGCTGGGCCGTCCCTGCCAGCCGACGGTGCGCAGGCGGTGTTCGATGTAGCCGCGCGTCTCGTCCGGATCGAGCGGTCCCAGGTGATAGGACGCGACCACGCGCTGCCGCAGCTGCTGCATGTCCGGGCTTTGCAGGATGCCGCGGAATTCGGGCTGCCCCAGCAGGAAGGTCTGGATCAGCGAGCGGTCGTCGTTCTGGAAGTTGGACAGCATGCGCAGTTCCTCGACCGCGCGCGACGTGAGGTTCTGCGCCTCGTCGACGACCAGCAGGGTGCGCTTGTTCTGGCGCGCGGCGGCGGCAAGGAAGTCTTCCAGATTCTTCAGCAGCGCCGACTTGGTCAGGCCCTCGTGCTCGAGGCCGAACGAGGCGGCGACGCTGCGCAGCGTGTCGTCCGCATCCAGCTGCGTCGACACCAGCTGGGCGGCGACGAGGCTGTTGGCGTCGAGCTGGCGGAACAGGTTGCGCACCAGCGTGGTCTTGCCGGCGCCGACCTCGCCGGTGATGACGATGAAGCCCTCACCCAGCGACAGGCCGTAATCCAGGTAGGCCATCGCCCGGCGATGCCCCTTGGATCCGTAGAAAAAGCGCGGATCGGGGTTGAGCTGGAAAGGCTTGCCGGTGAAGCGGTAATAGTCTTCGTACATGGCGGTCCGATATCTGGTGTGGGCGCGGCCGTGGCGGGCGCCTGGTATCTAGCAACGGCCATGCCATGCAGCAGGCGGTCAGAAACGCATGTTGACCGTCGCTGTCAGGCTGTTTTCGGTGTAGTCGCCGGTCGCGACGTTGGAATCCCGTTCGGTGTGGCGGAATGTCAGCGCGCCATGCAGCTTGTCCGCGAAGGCGTGGCTCAATCCGAGGCTGAAGGTCATCAGGTCGTCGTCACGCACCAGCAGGATGCTGGGATTGTCGACCTGCGTGCGCGTCAGCGCCAGGCTGCCTGACGCCGTGGTGTGCGGCGACATGCGGTAGCTGACGGTTCCGCTGAGGCCCTGCACCCGGTCTTCGCCCTGGCTCAGCAACTGGTACAGGCGCCGCGTGTCCTGTGCCGAGACGCCGAACCCGAGGCGGCCGACGTCCCACGAAACGCCCGCCGTCAGGCTCTTGATGACGAAGACGCCGTTGGCGATGCCGATGTTGACCAGGCCCGCGGCGATCAGGTCGTTGAGCGAGACACCGAGACTCTGATAGGCGAGCGCCAGCTGGCCCGCGCTGATCGGCCCCTGGCAAATCGCGGGGTTCGGATTCGTGACGGTGGCGGTTTCGACGAGCACGCCATTGCACACCCAGAAAACGCGGCCTGCCTGTTGCAGGAACTGCTGGGTGATGTCGCTCACGTCCTCGCTGTAGCGCAGGTGCCAGCGCGACTGCCGGGTGCGGTAGGTGCCGGCCGCACTGAAGGTCTTGCCGAAATAACGCTCGCCGGCGGACATTTCGAGGCTGGTGCGGCGATTCGGCGCCCAGCCGAAGCCGACGCTGTAGAAAGACCCGTCGAACTGGCTGACGGCCCCGGTGTTGCCGACGTATTCGTTCCAGTCCTGGCCATACGTGCCGAACACGCGGAATTTGCGGGTCAGCGCGTAACCCAGGTTCACGCTTGCGCGCTCGAAGGTGGCGTCCGCGGCGTTGCGGTTGTCCACCTTGCGGATGGAATAGTCCAGCCCCCAGCCGAGGTCGTCGAAGCGGCTGCCGCTGGCAAGGCCGGCCGAAAACGAATTGACGCTGGCGTTCGACGCGACGTCGTTCTCGAAGATCGCGCCGCTGGCCGTGTAGCGCGCCTGCGCGTTGGCGAAGGTACCGAGGCGCTGCTGCACGTAGGGACTGATGGAATAGGTGCCGACGGTGGCGCGGTTGCCGGCGTTGATGTCCGCGCCCGCCGGTGATCCCGTCAGGGAAATCAGTTCCTGCGAAATGTTGGCGTTGCCGTCGACAAACAGGAAATCCTCGACCAGTTCCGCCTTGCCGATGGCACCGAGGCGATGGTAGAGGTCGGTGCGGTCGCCGTGGCCGAAGCGCGCCACGCCGGTAAGGCCATAGTTGAGGCTCGCCTGGACCCGGCGCGACCCCTTGGAAGTGAGGCTCACGCCGGGCGTCACGCTGAGGATCAGGGCGTCCTCGGGCTGGGTGGCGCTCTGGTTGGCGTTGTCGGTATACGTGGCCGAGGCGCCGACGCTGGGCTGGACCTGCCAGTCGAGCGCGTGCGCCGAGGGTGCCAGCGCGAGGCCGGCCCATGCGGCGAGGAGGCGCGCGCGCCGTTTATTTGCCGTAGCTGCCATAGTAGCCGTAGTAGTAGTCTGCGCCCGGGGTCGGGGTGGTCTTGTTCAACAGCATGCCGACCACCTCGCACGACTGGATGTGGGAAAGAGCTTCGCGCACCGCTTCCTGCGAGGTCTTCTCGGCCTCGACGACCATGACGATCTGTCCCATGTGGGTGGCGAGGACGCTCGCCTCGCTGGTGGCGAGCAGCGGCGGCGAATCGAACAGGATGATGCGGTCGGGATAGCGGTTGCCGATGTCCTCGACCAGGCGCGTCATCGCGGCACTCGCCAGCAGTTCCGTCGCACGCTTGTAGGTGCGGCCGGCCGGCAGCACGGTGAGCTTGGCGATGTCGGTCTTGATCAGCACGTCGGAGAGCTTGAGATCCTTGTCCTGCAGCACGTCGAGCAGGCCCCTGTCGGCGTGGACGCCGAGATATTCGGGCACGCGCGGCTTGGCGACGTCGGCGTCGACCAGGAGGACGGTGCGGTCCATTTCCATCGCCATCGAGATCGCGAGATTGATCGCGCAGAAACTCTTGCCCTCGCCCGGCAGCGAGCTGGTGATCATGATGAGGTTGCCGTTCTTCACCCGCGCGGTGCCCTGGCCGAAGGCGTTGGCGATGAGCGGTCGCTTGATGATGCGGAATTCCTCGGCGATCTGACTCTTTTCGGCGTCCGGCGAAACCACGCCCATGCGGTGCAGGCGCGCGAGGTTGATCGATTGCACCCTGCCGCTGCCCTCGTCCATCGCCAGCGTCTCGGGATCCTTGAACACCGGTTCGACCGGGGTCGCGACGAAAGGCTCGGCGCGCGGGGTGCGCTGCTTGTTGACCGCGCCTTCGATCAGGCTCGCAGCGGGCGCGGCCGCATGGGCACCGCCCTGGGCGGGGGGCTGGCCGCCGCCTGCACCGAGCTTGCCGGCTGCTTTCTCTATCAGACTCATGGTTTCTCCTAGCCGGCTCGCGACATCACCAGTTGCAGCACCATCACGCCCCCATAGGCCGCGAGCAGGCTGCCCACCGCCGCCAAATAGGTCAGCAGCCCCTTGCGGCGACGGCGCACGCTCTCCGGGGTGTCGACGCGCGACACCGCGCCCAGCAACGGCAGCCCGGTGAGCTCGCGCAGCACGCGGCGGTCGGTGACGGTGCGGCGCAATTGGCTCAACAGGAAGGCGACCGCGATGCCGGCGCCGATGCCGCCGAGCGTGACCAGCGACAGCAAGAGCGGGCGGTTCGGGAACGAGGGCTGGCTGGGCACGAAAGGCGGATCGATGACGCGGAAGTCGACGGTATCGGTCTTGGCCTCGACCTCGCCCGACATCGTGACCGATTCGCGGCGCTTCAGCAGGGCGTCGTAGTTCTGCTTGTAGACGTCGTAGTCGCGC
Organism: Thiobacillus sp.; assembly: GCA_046292745.1. Taxonomy (GTDB): domain Bacteria; phylum Pseudomonadota; class Gammaproteobacteria; order Burkholderiales; family Thiobacillaceae; genus Thiobacillus. Next base: position 85,979 of record JBKBQH010000002.1, read on the forward strand.
ATGAGCTGGGTGTATTCCTGCTCGACCTGCGGGATCATGTTGGAGGCATTGCGCAGCTCGTTGTAGCGGCGCTGGTATTCACCGACGCGCGCCCCCAGCGAGGACACGGTGGCGTCGGCCTCGGCGATGGCGATGGTGAGCTGCTGGTAGACCGGGTTCTGGATGCGCGCCCCGGCGGGATCGGCGCGGCGCTCGGCGAGTTCGGCCTTCTTCTGCGCCTCGAGGCGCTCGATCAGCCGCTTGGTCGACTGGATGTCAGGGTGCAGGTCGGTGTACTGCAGGCGCAGGGCGTCCATCTGCTTCTGCAGCGCCTGGATACGGGCATCGAGTTCGCTGTGGGTCGGCGCGGCGGCAGCGGCGGCGCTGAGCTCGGGCTCCTCGTCGGCGAGCTGGCGGCGCAGCTGGTTGCGGCGGTTGACCGCCTCCTGCTGGTCGAGCTGGGCCTGCCGCAGCAGGGCTGCGGTTTCGGCCAGCTTGGCATAGTAGTCGCCGCCCTGCCCCGGCATCATGCCGATATGCCTGCGCTTGAATTCGGTGAGCGCGTTCTCGGCGTCGGTGAGTTTCTGCTGGTACTGCTGCAGCTGCTCCTCGATGAAGCGCTGCGAGCTGGAAATGTCCTGGCGGGTCTTGCCCAGGCTGGTTTCGACGAAAATGGTCAGCAAGGACTGCACGACCTTCTTCGCCAGCTCGCCGTCGGCATGCTGATAGCTGATGGTGTAGAGATTTTCCCGTCCGGCGTCGGCGATCGAGATCTTGCTCGCCAGGTCGTTGAGCAGCTGCTCGGTCTGCTCGGGCGTCTTCGCCTTGATGTCGAGGTCGGTCATGCGCGCGACCTTCTCCAGGGTCGGCCGGCTGACCAGCTGGCGCGTCATCATGGTGATCTGCTGGTCGACATTGGGCGCGATGGTGAGTCCCGACAGCAGGGGCTTGAGCAGACTCTGCGTATCCACGTAGACGCGGGCCGACGCCTGGTAGCGATCGGGGATCGTCATGACCCAGGTCCAGCCGACGACGCACACCAGCCAGGCCACGGCCACGCCCCACCAGCGCCGACGCCAGGCGGCCTTGGCGTACCCCAGGAATTGCTGCAGCACTTGATCCATGCGACCTTCCGTCAAAAAAGCACCCGACAGCCCGCGGCCTGGGCACAGGCGCCGCAAGCGCGGCGCCAGGGACTAGAACAGGCTTTCGGGCACCACCAGCACGTCGCCGGGACGCATGTCGACGTTGGCCGAGATGTCGCCGCCCTTGAGCAGGTCTTCCAGGCGCACGCCGAGGCGCTGCTGCTTGCCGTCGATGGTGCGCAGGATGTAGGCCTTGTTGCCGGCCGCGAAGTCGGTCAGCCCGCCGACCGCGATCATCAGGTCGATCAGGCTCATTTTCTCGCGGTAGTTGAGCGCCTGCGGCTTGGCCGCCTCGCCGACGACACGGATCTGCTGGTCGAAAGGACCGATCCCGCCGGCGACGATGACGGTGACGATCGGTTCCTGGATATATTTGGCGAGCGCCTTCTCGATGTCGCGCGCAAGCTGGGTAGGCGTCTTGCCGGAGGCCTGGAGATCCTCGATCAGGTTCATGGTCATCTTGCCGTCGGGCCGCACCGGGAAGGCACCGGACACCTCGGGGTTGCGCCACACGAAAACCTGCACCGAGTCGCCCGGACCGATGAGGTAGTTCCAGTCGACCTGGCCGGTGCGCTCGGGCGCGGGCGGATAGGTCGGCGTACTGGAACAACCCGCCATGGTCGCGACAGCGAGCGCCACGCCAGCCAGCACGATAGGCTTCTTGATCGTAAACATCTCCACCCCCTGGTTTATGGATCCGCTGGCATTATGCCAGAGCACAATGGAATAGGTACCGCTGCCATCCCGGGGTCTTCTAGCAAACTCCGGGCCAGGCCGGCAACCCGCAGGCATCGCCGGTGGCGCGCCGCACGGCGTCGATACACCGCCGATTGTGTCGGCCGGTCGCCGCATTCACGGTCGTCCCACCGACGCCCGCCGCGGTATCATGCGCACATGACGCCCGATCCGATCGACAGCCTCGACGCCTTGCGCCAGCGCATCCGCGCCTTTGCCGAGGCCCGCGCCTGGGAACGCTACCACACGCCGAAGAACCTGGTGATGGCGCTGTCGGTCGAGGCCTCCGAACTGCTCGAGCCCTTCCAGTGGCTGACACCCGAGCAAAGCCGGCAGCTGGGCGCCGAGCAGCGCGAGGCGGTGCGGCAGGAAATCGCCGACGTGCTGATCTATCTCACGCGGCTGGCCGACGTGCTCGACATCGACCTGCTAAAGGCGGCCGGCGACAAGCTGGCGATCAACGCGCGCAAGTACCCCATCGACAAGGCGCGCGGCAACGCGCTCAAATCCACGGAATTCCCGCATGACTGATCCCTATTACAAGCATCACGTGTTCTTCTGCACCAACCAGCGCGACGACGGCGCCAAGTGCTGCGGCGACGCCGGCGCGCAGGCGATGCGCGACTACCTGAAGAAGAAGGTCAAGCAGGCCGATCTCAACGGCGAGGGCAAGTGCCGCATCAACAGCGCCGGCTGCCTCGACCGCTGCGACGAAGGGCCCGTGGTGGTGGTCTACCCCGAAGGCGTCTGGTACACCTATGTGGACGAGGCCGACATCGACGAAATCTTCGAGCAGCACCTGAAGCGCGGAAAGATCGTCGAACGCCTGCGCCTGAAGTGACGCGGCAGCGCGGAGCTGTCCCATGAAGCGCTACAAGCTGCGCATCCCGGTTGCCGTCGGCAAGCTGGAAACCGTGATCGACGATCCCGAGACCGGGCGCCGCGGCCTCTTGCTGGTCGCGCACCCGCATCCGCTCCACGGCGGCAGCCTCGACAACAAGGTGGTGACGACGCTCGCCAGGGCGGCGAACGAGGCCGGCTGGGTGAGCGTGCGGCCGAATTTTCGCGGCGTCGGCATGAGCGACGGCAGCTTCGACGCCGGCATCGGCGAGACCGACGACCTGCTCGCCGTCGCCCGCTTCGTCGAGGCGAGCTACCCCGGCCTGCCGTGGGCGCTGGCGGGCTTTTCCTTCGGCGCCTTCGTGCAGCACCGCCTGCGCCAGGCGCTGCCCGCGAAAAAACTGGTGCTGGTCGCACCCGCCGTCACCATGTACGAATTCGACCCGGTGCCCGCGGACACGGTGGTGATCTACGGCGACGCCGACGAACTCGTCCCACCGGCGGCGATCCGCCTGTGGGCCGAGGCACAGCATCTTGCGGTCAAGGAAATCCCCGCCGCGGGCCACTTCTTCCACGGCAAGCTCCGGGAACTGAAACAGGCCTTCCTGGAGGCGTGCCCGTGCTGAGGGTGCGCGGCCTGACGAAAAAATACGGGAATACCGACGTGGTATGCGGCGTCGACCTCACCGTGCGCCGCGGCGAATGTTTCGGCCTCCTGGGCCCCAACGGCGCTGGCAAGACGACGACGCTGCGCCTGCTGCTGGGCCTGATCGAGCCCGACGCCGGCAGCATCGACCTGGCCGGCCTGCCGGTGCCGGCGCGGGCGCGCGAGGCGCGCATGAAAATCGGCGTGGTGCCGCAGATGGACAACCTCGACCCCGATTTCACCGTAGAGGAAAACCTCGTCGCCTACGGCCGCTATTTCGGCCTCGACCGCGCCGCGATCACCGCGCGCGTGCCCCAGCTGCTCGAATTCGCCGGCCTTGCGCACAAGGCCGACGCGCAGATCACGCAGCTCTCGGGCGGCATGAAGCGGCGCCTCACGCTGGCGCGCGCGCTGGTGCACGACCCGGAGATCCTGTTTCTCGACGAGCCGACGACCGGCCTCGACCCGCAGGCGCGCCACCTCATCTGGCAGGGTCTCAGGCGCCTGATCGGCGCCGGCAAGACCATCGTGCTCACCACCCATTTCATGGACGAGGCCGAGCGGCTCGCCGACCGCCTCGTCATTCTCGACCACGGCCGCGTGATCACCGAGGGCGCGCCGCGCGCGCTGATCGAGGCGCACATCGAGCCGGCGGTGGTCGAGGTCTACGGCGAAGGGCTGGAGGCGTGGACGCGCGATCACGCCGACGCGGTCTGCACACGCTCGGAGACCGTCGGCGAGACCCTGTTCTGCTACACCGGCGACGCCGACCGCGTGATCGACGCGCTCAAACTGGCGCCCGCGCTGCGCTACATCCACCGCCCGTCGAACCTGGAGGACGTGTTCCTCAAGCTGACCGGGAGGGATCTGCGTGATTAAGCATCTGCGGCTTCCCCAGCTGTCGTGGCGCTTCATCCCGGTATGGCAGCGCAATTATCTCGTTTGGAAAAAGCTCGCCATCCCTTCCATCCTCGGCAACCTCGCCGACCCCATGCTCTACATGCTGGGGCTGGGCTTTGGCCTCGGCAGCCTGCTGCCGGACGTCGCCGGCATGCCCTACCTCACCTTCCTCGCCGCTGGCACCGTGGCCTACAGCACCATGAACGCCGCGACCTTCGAGGTGCTGTATTCGAGCTTCTCGCGCATGCACGTGCAGCGCACCTGGGACGCGATCCTCAACACGCCGATGACACTCGACGACGTGATGCTGGGCGAACTCGCGTGGGCGACCTCGAAGAGCCTGCTCTCGGGGCTGGCGATCCTGGCGGTGATCTGGGGGCTGGGCCTGTACGGCGATTTCTGGATGACGCTCGCGATCATCCCGGTCGTCGCCCTGGTCGGCTTCTGCTTCGGCGGCATGGGCCTGGTGATGAACGCGGTGTCGCCGAGCTACGATTTCTTCCTCTACTACTTCACGCTGGCGATCACGCCGATGGTGCTCTTGTGCGGCGTGTTCTTCCCGGTGACGCAACTGCCGCCCATCCTGCAGGCGGTGTCGGCGTGGCTGCCGCTCACCCATGCCATCGACCTCGCGCGGCCGCTGGTCGTCGGCGCGGTGCCGGCGGATATCCCGCTGCACGTTGCCGCACTGGTGATCTACGGCAGCATCGGCTACGTGATCGCGCTGGCGCTGACGCGCCGGCGGCTGCTCAAGTAATCCCGGGAATCAGACATGCGCCGCCTGCTGGTCGGCGTGATAGCTCGATCGCACCATCGGCCCGCAGGCGGCGTGCCTGAAGCCCATCGCCAGCGCTTCCTGCTCGAACTGCGCAAAGCGCTCGGGGGTGACGAAGCGCAGCACCGGCAGGTGGTGCTGCGACGGCTGCAGGTACTGGCCGAGGGTGAGCATGTCGACGTCGTGTTCCCGCAGGTCGCGCATCACCGCGAGGATTTCGTCATCCTCCTCGCCCAGCCCCAGCATCAGGCCCGACTTGGTCGGGATATCCGGGTGGCGCGCCTTGAAGTCCTTCAAAAGTTTCAGCGAATGCGCGTAGTCGGCGCCGGGGCGCGCCGCCTTGTACAGGCGCGGCACGGTTTCGAGGTTGTGGTTCATCACGTCGGGCGGCGCGGTGTCGAGCTGGTCGAGCGCCTTCTCCAGACGGCCACGGAAGTCCGGCGTCAGGATCTCGATGCGCGTCGCCGGCGAAGCGTCGCGCACGGCGGCGATGCACTGGGCGAAATGGCCGGCGCCGCCGTCGCGCAAATCGTCGCGGTCGACGCTGGTGATGACGACGTATTTCAGCGCCATCAGCGCGATGGTCTCGGCCAGATGCCGCGGCTCGTCGGCGTCCGGCGGCAGCGGCGTGCCATGGCCGACGTCGCAGAACGGGCAACGCCGGGTGCAGAGGTCGCCGAGGATCATGAAGGTCGCGGTGCCGTGGCCAAAGCATTCGCCGAGGTTGGGACACGAGGCTTCCTCGCACACGGTGTGCAGCCTGGCTTCGCGCAGGATACCCTTCAACCGCGCGACGTTGGGCACGTTGGGCGACTTGGCGCGGATCCACGACGGCAGGCGCATGCGCGGCTGCGGCACGACCTTGATCGGAATGCGCGAGGTCTTGGCGGCGCCTTTGTGCTGGAGGGGGTCTGCCATAATGATGCCCGGAGGAAACTGAATTAGGATTTTACCCGATGCGACGGACTGCCCTGACCCTGCTGGCGGCATGGCCGCTGGCGGCCTTTGCCACCCAAACCAGCGTCGACCCCGAGACCGGGCTCGCCACCTGGGAAACCCGGACCCACGGCATCGAGGTGCGGCTGACCCAGATCACCCCGGACCAGATCCGCGGCTTTTACCAGGCGCGCGGCTTTCCGCCCGAGGCGACGGAACGTTTCGCGCGCGAATGCGTCTTCATGACCGTGGTGCGCAACGTCGGCGACGTCACGCTGCTGCATCGCCTGGCCAACTGGCGCTATGCGATGGCCGGCCAGCCGCTGCGGCCGCCGCGCGGCAAGGCGGCGTGGGACTACCAGTGGCGCCGCCTGGGCGTCTCGGAATCCGCACGCATCGCCTTCGAATGGGCACAGCTGCCGATGGCGCAGGCCTACGCGCCGGGCGACTGGAACCAGGGCATGACGAGCTACAGCGTGCCGCGCGGCGGCGTCTTCGACCTCTATTTCGCCTGGCAGGCGGGCGGCCGCACCCATACCGGAAAACTCGAAAACGTGAGATGTGCCGATGAAAATTCGTAGTGTCCTGATCGCCGCGGCGCTCGCCGCCTGCTGCGTCGCCCCCCCGCTCGCCGCCGCCGACCTGCCGCCGCTCGCGCATACCCTGACGCCGCAGGCGCCCAAGCCCGCGCCTGCCTTGAAACTCAAGGACATCGAAGGCATGTCACACGACCTCGCGAAGCTCCGCGGCAAGGTCGTGCTGGTCAATTTCTGGGCGACGTGGTGCCCGCCGTGCCGCCGCGAAATGCCGTCGATGGAACGCCTCGCGCAGCGCTTCCGGGGCCAGCCCTTCGTCGTGCTCGCGGTCGACGTCGGCGAGGCCCCCGACACCATCGAAGCCTTCACCAGCCAGCTCGACACCGCGCCGACCTTTCCCATCCTGCTCGATACCCGCAGCCACGTCATGCGCGCGTGGAAAGTCGCCGGCCTGCCGACCACCTTCCTCGTCGACAAGCAGGGCCGCATCGTCGCCAGCGCCATCGGCGGGCGCGAGTTCGATCATCCGGAGATGGTGAAAACGGTGGGGGAACTGGTGAGGAAGTAGCCTCCGGGATTTAAGGGTGGGCAGCCGGCGGGCGCCCAAACCCTGGCGCCTGGCGCTAGCTCCCTGCACCCACAAGAACCCACACCTGCCCGTCCTCGACCTTGACCGGATAGGTCCGGATCGGCGTGTCGGCCGGGTCGCAGGTGGGCTCGCCGCTGGCGAGATCGAAGTAGCTGCCATGCAGCGAGCACTTGATCCTGCCGTCCTTGATGCAGCCGAGATACAGCGAGTAATCCTCGTGGCTGCACATTTCGTCGACGACGTAATGGGTGCCGTTCGAGTTGCACAACAGCAGCTTCTTGCCGTCGACGACGACGCGTTTCATCTGCGCCGGCTTCAGTTCGTCGGCGGCGGCGATCGCAACGTAGCCCATCACTTCACCCGCGTCACGGCACGGCCGGAATCGAGCACGGCGCGAATCTGCGCCGCGGCGTCGGCGAGGCTCGACGCACGGCCGATGTGGTGCAGGATGATCGCGCCGGCGAGCACCAGCGAATCGTAGGTGGGACCACGGTCGCCCTTGAGCGCGAGCATGCCGGCCTCGGCTGCGGCATGCGCGGTCGCGGCGATGTCGATCGCGGCGACGATCTCGTCTTCGCCGGCGTCGGCCGCGACGCTGCCCGGCAGCGGCACCGCGCGCACCGGCTGGTCGATGCCGAGCGCGGCCGGGTCGATCGTCGCCTCGATCTCGTCGCCGCGATCGTGGTAATGGAAATACTTGCCGGGCTGGCGCAGCGAGGGAATCACCCCGCCCTCGACGCCGCGCACGATGCAGGCGGTGTCGAACCCCGCCTCGCGCGCGAGGTCGGCGTACACCGGCGGATAGGGCTTGTGCACGTAACCGGTGACGAAATGGGTTTTCTTCCTGCCCTGGATCGGCTTGGACAATACCTCGACCGTAGTCAGCGCCTGGCGCTTGATGATCTGCGCGCGCAGCGGCACCAGGTTGTGCAGGCCGGGGTTGGACTGCGCCTGGTCGACGTAGGCCCAGCCGAGCGCGGGATCGCTCAAGCGCGCGGCGGCCTCGGCCGGCGTGAGGTTCACCGGCACGCCGGCGGCTTCCAGCACGTGGCGCGCGGTGACGCCGTACTTGGGGCCGACCTTGTCGAGGCCGTGGCTGACGACGTGCACGCCGAGTTCGGCGAGCAGGGGTCCGAGGAAGGGCGCGGCCGGCAGGCAGCGCGTGTAGCCGTCGTAGGGGTCGCCGATGTCGACGACCTCGTCGACCTCGGCCGTGACCCGCCGCGTCGTTTCGAGCACGGCGTCGAGCACGCCGCGGTTTTCGTCCTGCGTCTCGCGCTTCATGCGCAGGGCGATGAAGTAGATGCCGACCTGCACCGGGTCGATGACGTGGTCGATGATCGCCTTGGTGCCGAGGTGCGCCTCGGTGCGACTGATGTCCTTGGAAAGATCGGGGCCGGTGGCGATGCGCTGGATGATCGAACGCATCAGAAGCTTGGGATCGGACGGCAGGGTGTCGGTAGGCATGGGCAACTCCATTAGAAGTCCGGAGAATACTAATAGTCGACTAAATCGGTCAAGAATAGATGCTGCGCAGCAATGCGTCGGTGAGCGCCCGCTCCGCCGTAGCCATCGACAAATCCACGCCGAGATCCCGGCACTGCGTCACCCGCATGCCGGGGTAGCCGCAGGGGTTGATCGCGGCAAAGGGCGCGAGGTCCATGTCGACGTTGAACGCGAGACCGTGGTAGGTGCAGCCGTGCTTCACGCGCAGGCCGAGCGCGGCGATCTTGGCGCCGGCGACATACACGCCGGGCGCGCCGGTCAGCCGGTCGGCGGCGACGCCCTGCGCGCCCAGGACGTCGATCACCGCCTGCTCCATGCGGCTGACCAGTTCGCGGATGCCGTAGCCGCGCCGCCGCAGATCGACCAGCACGTAGGCGACGAGCTGCCCCGGCCCGTGGTAGGTGATCTGGCCGCCGCGGTCGATCGGTACTACCGGAATGTCGGTCACAGCGATGAGGTGTTCCGGCTTGCCGGCCTGCCCCTGCGTGTATACGGGCGAATGCTCGAGCAGCCACAGTTCGTCCGGCGTATCGGCCGTACGTGCCGCAGTGAACGCCTGCATCGCCCGCCAGGTCGGTTCGTACGCGACCCGGCCGAGGCCGCGCACCGTCGCCCCCTGACCATCGTCCCCGCAAACCTGCCGCTTCACAATGCCATCTTCACCCACGGGTGCGCGGTGATCTCGCGGTAGAGATTATCGAGCTGGGCCTTCGAAGTCGCGCGCACGACGAAGGTGAGCGAGACATAGTTGCCGTTGCGCGATGCACGCGTCTCGACCGTCTTCGCGCTGAAATCTGGCGCGTGGCGCAACACGATCTCGACCATGGCCTGCACGAAGACGTCGCCCCCATCCGGGGACGCGCGCCGCTCGCCCATGATCTTGATGGGAAAGTCGGCGGGAAACGTGAGCAGGGTTTCTTGTTCGCTCATGCGCGCATGACCTCCTGCTTGAACGCCTGGTACAGCGCATCCATCCGCTGCGCCAGCGGCCCCGGAACGCCAGCACCGACGGGGACGCCGTCGAGCTTCACGATCGCCATGATTTCCCGGGTGGACGAGGTCATCCACAACTCGTCGGCAGCGCGCACTTCGGCTTCGGGAATCGCCCGCACCTGGTGCGGTATGGCGTGCGCTGCGGCCAGCTCCAGCACCACGTCGTACGTGATGCCGGTGAGCATGAGGTTCGACGGCGGCGGCGCGACGAGCACGCCGTCCTTTACCACGAAAATGTTGCTCGCCGCCCCTTCGGTGAGGAAGCCGTCGCGCAGCATCACCGCTTCGGCGCAGCCCGCGTCGATCGCCTGCTGGCGCAGCAGGACGTTGGCCAGCAGCGAGATCGCCTTGATATCGCAGCGCAGCCAGCGGTTGTCGGCGACGGTGATGGCGCACACGCCGGCGGCCTTCTGCCGGGGCGTGGCCACGACCAGCGGCTGCGCGAACATGAGCACGGTCGGCGCTGTGTTTCCGGGAAAGGCGTGATCGCGCAGCGCTTGCCCCGGGGCGGGGGTGCCGCGGGTGACCTGCACGTAGAGCGACTGGTCGGGAAAGTCCTGCAGCGCGACCAGCTTCAGCACCCATTCGCGCCATTGCGCGATGCCGTAGGGGTTGGCGATCCGGATGGCATCGAGGCTCGCCTGCAGGCGCGCGAGATGCGCGTCGAGACGGAAGGGTTTCTTCGAATACACCGGCACGACTTCGTAGACGCCGTCGCCGAAGACGAAGCCCCGGTCGAGCACCGACACCTTCGCGTCGGCAAGGGGCAGGAAGACGCCGTTGAGGAATGCGTTCACTGTCCGAAGAGCAGGCGAAGGGTGTCCCAGCCCCGGCCGAAAAGGCCGGCGACCGACACGTCGTGCAGGGCCACCAGCGGATGCTCGCCGAGGGGCTGGCCGTCGAGCGTGAGGCGCAGCGTGCCGAGTTCCTGCCCGCGCCGCACCGGCGCGAGGATGGGCTGGCGGGTGACGATGTCGGCCTTCACGCGCGCTGCCCCCCCGCGTGGCACCAGCAGATGGAAATCCTGCAGGAAGCCCATGCTCACCGACGCGCGCGCGCCACGGTAGAGCTTGGCGACCTTGACCGGCTGCTGGGCGCGGAACAGCAGCACGCTCTCGAAATTCTCGAACGCGTAGTTGAGCAGGCGCAGGCCGTCCTGCGTGCGCTGGGCATCGCTGCGCGCCCCCAGGACGACGGCAATGCGGCGCTGGTCGCCGCGCTGGGCGGAAGCCGCCATGCAGTAACCGGCCTGCGCGGTACGGCCGACCTTGAGGCCGCTCACGGTGCTGTCGCGCCACAGCAGGCGGTTGCCGTTGTAATAGGTGATGCCGCGAAAAACGAGTTCGCGCTGGGCAAACAGATTCTGCCGCTCGGGAAAGTCGCGCAGCAGCGCCCGCGACAGCAGGGCGAGGTCGCGCGCGCTCGATTCGTGGCCCGGCTCGTGAAGGCCGGTCGCATTACGGAAGCGCGTGCGCGTGAGTCCGAGCCGCCTGGCCTCGGCGTTCATGCGTTCGACGAACGCGGCTTCGCTGCCGGCGACGCCCGTCACCAGCGTCAGGGTCGCATCGCTCGCGGAATGCAGCAGCATCGCCTGCAGCAGCGTGTCGACGCCGACCTGTTCGCCGGCCTTGAGGAAAATGCGCGCACCGTCGATCTGCGTCGCCGCTTGCGGCACGGTGAGGCGTTCGTCGAGGCCGAGTTTTTTGCGCTTGACGTCGCCGAGCAGCACGTAGGCCGTCATGAGTTGCGTGAGCGATGCCGGCGCCAGCGGCAGGTCGGCCTGCTGCGATGCCAGTTCCTTGCCACTTGCCTCGTCGATCACCACCCAGGCCCGCGAGGCCACGCCGCTCGGCGCGCCCCAGGCCGGCACCGACAGCAGCAGCGCCAGGCCCCACAACAACCCCTTCATGTTCAACCCTTCATTCAATCGCGTCTGAGCAGGACCGCTTCGAGCGCGAGGCGTTCCCGGATGCGCACGCGGTCGGCGTGCGCCGCGTCCTCGCTGGCGTAGGGCCCGACCTGCACGCGATGCCAGTCGCCCGCCATCACCACGCGTGCGCGCTCGGCATCGAATTCCGGTTCACGCGTCAGGCGTTCGACCAGGCGCTGGGCGTTGTCGGCGCTGGAAAATGCGCCTACCTGCAGATAAATCCCGTCGTTGCGCGGCGGGCGTTGTGCCGCGGCCGCCTCCGCGGCATCGGCGGCGGTTTCGATCGCCTCGACGCGCACGCGCGCGCTGCCGCGACCGACGAAACCCAGCTTGTAGGCCGCCGTGTACGAGAGATCGATCACGCGCGAGGCGTGGAACGGTCCGCGGTCGTTGATGCGCACCACGACCGAGCGCCCGCTGTCGAGCGCCGTGACCCGCGCATAGCTGGGGATCGGCAGGGTCGGATGCGCCGCGGTCATGCCGTACATGTCGTAGGGTTCGCCCGACGCGGTCCGTTTGCCATGGAAGCGGCGGCCATACCACGAGGCAAGCCCCTCCTGCCGGAAGGGGCGGCGCTCGGCAAGCGGCGTGTAAGTGTTGCCGAGCGCCACGTAGGTGCGGTTGGCAAAGCGATGCAGCGGCTCGTCACGCGGCACCGCGTCGGGCACCCGCTCGAGATTCGGCGGCGGGCTGTCGCCGGGGCCGTCGTCGAGGTAGTAGCCGCCGCCCTGCGGCGCGGACGCGGCCTGCTTCACCGGCTTGCTGCCGCACCCGCCCAAAGTCAGCGCCAGGGTCGCGGCGCCCAGAATCAGAATCGCATTCATGTCCGCATTCTAGCCTGTCAGGTTTTATTGAGCTGACGATGCGTCGCCACGCTCATCAGGATGCCCACGCCGAGCATCAGCGTGATGAGCGCGGTGCCGCCGTAGCTCATGAACGGCAACGGCACGCCGACCACCGGCAGGACGCCCGACACCATGCCCATGTTGACGAAGGCATAGGTGAAAAGGTTCAGGCTCAGCGTCGCCGCCATGAGGCGACCGAACAGCGTCGGCGCGCGCGCGGAAATGACCAGTCCGCGCGCGACGAGCGCGAGATAGAGCGCGACCAGCACGACCACGCCGGCCAGGCCGAACTCCTCGCCGAACACGGCGAAGACGAAATCCGTGGTGCGCTCCGGGATGAAATCGAGCTGGTTTTGCGTGCCATGCGTCCAGCCCTTGCCGAACAGGCCGCCCGAGCCGATCGCGATGGTCGACTGGATGATGTGGTAGCCGGCGCCGAGCGGGTCGGCGCCGGGGTCGAGCAGCGTCAGCACGCGCCGCTGCTGGTAGTCGTGCAGCAGGTTCCAGGCCAGCGGCAGGCTGGCTGCGGCGAGCACGCCGCCGCCGGCGATGACCTTCCAGGGCAGGCCGGCGAAGAACAGCAGGTAGAAGCCCGACGCCCCGATCATCAGCGACGTGCCGAGATCGGGCTGGCGCAGGATCAGCGCGAACGGCACCAGCAGCAGCACCGCGGCGACGGCGTAATGTTTCGCGCGCAGCACCGCCTCGTGCTGCTGGAAATACCAGGCGAGCATCAGCGGCAGCGCGAGCTTCAGGAGCTCCGACGGCTGGAAGGCGACGATGCCGAGGTTGAGCCAGCGCCGCGAGCCGTTGCGGATCTCGCCGAAGAGGGCGACGGCGACGAGCAGCACCACCCCCGCCACGTACAGCGGCAACCCGGCGCGCGCCAACAGGTGCGGCGGAATGTTGGCGAACAGCACCATCACGCCGAGCGCCAGCCCGATGTTGATCAGGTGGCCGGTGATGCGCGCCGGGCTCTGACCCGAGGCGCTCGTCACCACGGCGAGACTGATGCCGAGCAGCAGCAGCACCAGCACCAGCAGCATGCCGTCGAGGTGGCTCAGACGGCGCACGATCCAGTGACTAATCCGTGGCATCGCCGCTCTCCAGGTTCACAGCGCCGGGGCGCTTGCCGGCCAGATAGTAATCGAACACCGCGCGCGCGATCGGCGCGGCGGTGCCGCTGCCGGAACCGCCGTTCTCGACCATCACCGCGACCACGATGGTGGGGTTCTCGGCCGGGGCGTAGGCGATGAACAGGGCGTGGTCACGGTGTTCGCGCGCCAGCCGTTTCTCGTCATAGCGCGCGCCCTGCCTGATGCCGACGACCTGCGCCGTGCCGGTCTTGCCGGCGATGGTGTAGGGCGCGCCCGCGGCTGCGCGCGCGGCGGTTCCGCCGGGCCGCGTCACGTCGAGCATGCCCTCGCGCACCACGGCGAGATTCTCCGGCTTGATCGCCACCTGGCCGCGCACGGCACCGGGAAGCGATTGCCATTGCGCGGACAGGGGATCGCGCATGGCCTCGACCAGGCGCGGCTCGACGTGCCGGCCGCCGTTGGCGAGCATCGCCGTCATCGTCGCCAGTTGCAGCGGGGTGGTGAGGTGATAGCCCTGGCCGATGCCGGCGATGACCGTCTCGCCGGGATACCAGGGCTTGTTCCAGCGCCGCTTCTTCCAGTCGCGCGAGGGCAGCAGGCCCGCCGACTCGCCTTCGAGATCGATGCCGGTCTTCTGCCCGAGACCGAACTGTCCGAGAAAATCGTGCATGCGGTCGATGCCCATGTCGACTGCGAGCCGGTAATAGTAGACATCGCACGACTGCGAAATCGAGCGGCGCAGGTCGACCACGCCATGCCCGCCGCGCTTCCAGTCGCGGAATTGATGACTGCTGCCCGGCAGGCTGTAATACCCGGGGTCGACGATGCTGTCGGCCGGCTTGCGCAGCCCCAGCTCGAGACCGGCCAGCGCCATCAGCGGCTTGATCGTCGACCCCGGCGGATAGATGCCGCGCAGCACGCGGTTGACCATGGGGCGCTCGGGCGATTCGTTGAGCGCCTTCCAGGTTTCGGGGTCGATGCCGTCGACGAACAGGTTGGGGTCGAAGCCCGGCTTGGAGACCAGCGCCAGCACGCCGCCTGTGCGGGGGTCGAGCGCAACCAGTCCGCCCAGGTAGTCGCCAAAGGCCTGCTCGGCGACCGCCTGCAGGTCGAGGTCGAGATGGAGGCGCAGATCCTTGCCCGGCACGGGCGGGATCCGCGACAGCATGCGCACCGCGCGGCCGCTGGCATCGGTCTCCATCTGGTCGAAGCCGGTGCGGCCATGCAGCAGGGTCTCGTAGCTCTGCTCGAGCCCGGTCTTGCCGATGTGCACGCTGCCGCGGTAGTTGCGTTCGATGTTCTGTTCCCGCAGGCGCTTGAGGTCGCGATCGTTGATGCGGCCGATGAAACCGACCACATGCGCCATGCCCGGCCCGGCCTGGTAGTTGCGGAACAGGCGCGCCTTCACCTCCACCCCCGGCAGGCGGTAGCGGTGGGCGGCGATGATCGCCACTTCCTCGTCCGTGAGCCGGCTCTTCAGCGGCACCGTCTCGAATTCATGCGATTCCGACAGCAGGCGCCGGAAGCGCCGCAATTGACCCGGCGTGATTTCGATGAGCTTGCCGATTTCCGCCAGGGTCGCGTCGAGGTCGGTGATCTGGGCGCGCGTGATTTCGAGCGTGTAGGCAGAGTAGTTCTCGGCCAGGATGCGGCCCTTGCGGTCGAGGATGAGGCCACGGTTCGGCGCCACCGGCACCAGCGAGATACGGTTGTTTTCGGCACGCTGGGTGAAAAGCTCATGCTGCACCACCTGCAGGTAATAGGCACGGCCGAGGAGCACTGCCGCGAGCACCACGACGAACGCAGCGCCGATCTTGAGCCGTGCGTGAAACCGGGCCAGCTCCCGATCGAGATCCTTGAGCGGCGCGACGGCCTTCATGCGCGGTCCTGCATCCCCTTGCCATGCCAGGCATGCAGGAAACCCGCCACCAGATACCAGGCAATGGCGGTGCTGACGGCCGGCAGCAGCATGGCCAGCGTCGTCGGCGGATTCACCGCCAGCCAGCCCACCAGCAGCACGCACAGCTGCACGGCCAGCAGAACCGGAAAGAGCTGCGCCGCCTGGCGCAGGGGTTCGAACTGCAGCAGGCGCAGGCGCAGGAACAGCACGAGCCAGGCGCCGATCGCGTAGGCGATCGCATGCTGGCCGAACACCACGCCGTCCTGGAAGTCGGCGACGAGGCCCAGGCTGAAGGCCACGCCGATGCCGACCCGCCCCGGCTGGTGCAGGGTCCAGAACAACACTCCCAGCAGCACGAAGTCGGGCCGCCAGGCGAGCGCCCAGCCCGCCCACGGCCATTGCTCGAGCAGGACGGCGAACGCGAGGCTGCCGACGATGTGGCGCCAGATGCCGAAGGTGGCGGTCTGCGTGTTCACGGTGCGCGCTCCGGCCGGGCGCCCACCAGCACCAGCACGCTGCGTGCGCGTTCGAGCCCGGCCAGCGGCAGGCACTCGACGCGCAGGTAGGGGCTCGACTCCGAACGCGACACGCGCGTGACACGCGCGACCGGGATGCCCGACGGATAGACCCCGTCGATGCCGGAAGTCAGGAGGCGGTCGCCGACCTGGACATCGGTATGCGAGGGCATGTAGCGGAGCTCCAGGCCGCCCTGCCCGCTGCCGGCGGCCAGGCCGCGCTGCGCGGTGCGCTCGATCTGCACCGGCGTGAGCTGGCCGGGACTGCTGACCAGCGTGACTTCGCTCGAGCCCGGATAGACGCGCTGGATCTGCCCCACCAGGCCGTCGGCGTCGACCACCGGCAGGCCGCTGCGCAGGCCGGCCGCCGCGCCGCGGTCGAGCAGGATGCGCTGGGCGAACCAGTCGTGTCCCTTGTAGAGCATCGCGGCCCGCACCTGCCGCACGCCATAACGCGGCGCGAGCGCCAGCAAGGCGCGCAGCTCGCGGTTCTCGCGCGCCAGGTCGCGGGCCTCAGCCACGCTGACCATCAGGGCGGCGCGCTCGGCGAGCAGCGCATCGCGCTCCTTTTGCAGCGCGCGGTGGCGGGTGAAGAAACCGCCCAGTTCCCCGGCGAGCTCGGTCGGCGCACGCAGGAACTCGCGCACCGGCTGCAGCACCAGCGAAAAACCGCTGCGCAGTCCATCGAGCGCGTGATAGCGGGAATCGAGCACCACGAGGCTCAAGCCGATCAGCAGCCAGATCGCGAGCCGCCCTGCCGGCCCCAGCCGGCGGACGAACATGAACTGGTCGGACTTCGCCATCAGCGGCCCCTGTCAGCGAATCGGGGACCCGCCGCGTTCACTCGTTGGTGAATACCGTGGCGAGCAGGTGCATTTCCTCGAGGGCGCGCCCGGACCCGCGCACCACACAGGTGAGCGGATCGTCGGCGACGATCACGGGCAGCCCGGTTTCCTCCATCAGCAGGCGGTCGAGGTCACGCAGCAGCGCGCCGCCGCCCGTGAGCACCATGCCCTTCTCGGCGATGTCGGCGCCGAGCTCCGGCGGCGTCTGCTCGAGCGCCTGCTTGACCGCGCTGACGATCGCGTTGAGCGGTTCGGTCAGCGCTTCCAGGATTTCGTTCGACGAGACGTTGAAACTGCGCGGCACGCCTTCGGCGAGACTGCGGCCCTTGACCTCCATCTCGCGCACTTCGGCGCCAGGGAAGGCCGAACCCATCTGTTTCTTGATCTGCTCGGCGGTGGCCTCGCCGATCAGCATGCCGTAGTTGCGGCGGATGTAGCTGATGATGGCCTCGTCCATGCGGTCGCCGCCGACGCGCACCGAGTTGGCGTAGACCACGCCGCCGAGCGAGATCACCCCCACTTCCGTCGTGCCGCCGCCGATGTCGACGACCATCGACCCGGTCGCTTCCGCCACCGGCAGCCCCGCGCCGATCGCCGCCGCCATCGGCTCCTCGATCAAATACACCTGGCGCGCGCCGGCGCCGATCGCCGATTCGCGGATCGCGCGGCGTTCGACCTGAGTCGAGCCGCACGGCACGCAGATGATGATGCGCGGGCTAGGCCGGAACATGCGGGTGTCGTGCACCTTCTTGATGAAGTACTTGAGCATCTGCTCGGTGACGGTGAAATCGGCGATCACGCCGTCCTTCATCGGGCGGATCGCCTGCAGGTTGCCCGGGGTACGGCCCAGCATCATCTTGGCCTCGGCGCCGACCGCCTGCACGGTGCGCTTGCCGCCCGCGGATGGGTCGGTGCGGATCGACACCACCGACGGTTCGTCGAGCACGATGCCGCGGTCGCGCACGTAGATGAGCGTATTGGCGGTGCCGAGATCGATCGCGAGATCGGTGGAAAAGAAGCTGGTCAGGAACTTGAACATGGTGGCGTCCAACCCGCGCCGGGCGGGCAAAAGGGCAGAAAAAACAAGGGGGCTATGATACCCTAACGCGCTTCGTTCCCGTTAGCATCAGGCGGTTTTCCCCATGTCCCTCACCCCGGACGACGTCAAGCGTATCGCCCGTCTCGCGCGCATCGAAATCGACGACGCGCAGGCGCAGACGGCACAAACCCAGCTCAACACGATCTTTGGCCTCATCGCCGCCATGCAGGCGGTCGACACTGCCGGCATCGAACCGATGGCGCACGCGCAGGAGGTTTACCAGCGCCTGCGCGAAGACGCGGTCACCGAAACCGACCGCCGTGCCGCCTTCCAGGCCATTGCCCCTGCCGTGGAAAACGGCCTCTACCTCGTGCCCAGGGTGATCGAATGAGCTTTTCCGACACCCCCCTCGCCGCGCTCGCCGCGCAGCTGGCAAAGCGCGACGTTTCCAGCCGCGAACTCACGCAATACTTCCTCGACCGGATTGCGCGCCTGAACCCGGACATCAACGCCTTCATCACCGTCGATGCGGAAAAATCGCTGGCGGAGGCGGCGGCCGCCGACGCGCTGATCGCCGCGGGCGGAAACGGCCCGCTCACCGGCGTGCCCATCGCCCACAAGGACATTTTCTGCACCGACGGCTGGCTCACCACCTGCGGCTCGAAAATGCTCGCCAACTTCGTCGCGCCCTACGACGCGCACGTGATCCAGCGCTTCAAGGCCGCCGGCATGCCTTCCCTGGGCAAGACCAACATGGACGAGTTCGCCATGGGCTCCTCCAACGAAACCTCTTACTTCGGC
Organism: Thiobacillus sp.; assembly: GCA_046292745.1. Taxonomy (GTDB): domain Bacteria; phylum Pseudomonadota; class Gammaproteobacteria; order Burkholderiales; family Thiobacillaceae; genus Thiobacillus. The sequence goes on from JBKBQH010000002.1 coordinate 104,531, forward strand.
GCGGTTCGCAACCCGTGGGACACCGAGCGCGTGCCGGGCGGCTCCTCGGGCGGCGCGGCAGCGGCAATCGCCGCGCGCATGGCGCCCGCCGCGACCGGCACCGACACCGGCGGCTCGATCCGCCAGCCCGCCGCGTTCACCGGCATCACCGGCCTCAAGCCCACCTATGGCCTGGTGTCGCGCTACGGCATGATCGCGTTTGCCTCCAGCCTCGACCAGGCGGGCCCGATGGCGAAGTCGGCCGAGGACTGCGCGCATCTGCTCAACGTCATGACCGGCTTCGACCCCAACGACTCGACCAGCCTCGAGCGCGACAAAGAGGATTACACGCGCGACCTCGACCAGCCGCTTTCCGGCCTGCGCGTCGGCCTGCCGCGCGAGTTCTTCGCCGACGGCCTCAACCGCGAGGTGGCCGCCGCGGTCGAGAGCGCCGTCGAGGAACTGAAGAAGCTTGGCGCGACCCCGGTCGAAATCTCGCTCGCCAACTCGCGATTGGCCATCCCCGTCTACTACGTGCTGGCACCCGCCGAAGCGTCGTCCAACCTGTCGCGCTTCGACGGCGTGCGCTACGGCCACCGCGCGCCGGAATACGCCGATCTCGACGACATGTATTCCAAGACCCGCGCGCAGGGTTTCGGCGCCGAGGTCAAGCGCCGCATCCTGATCGGCACCTACGTGCTCTCGCACGGCTATTACGACGCCTACTACCTGCAGGCGCAGAAAATCCGCCGCCTGATCGCCCGCGACTTCGCCGAGGCGTTCAAGGCCTGCGACATCATCCTCGGTCCCACCGCGCCCGGCACCGCGTTCAGGCTCGGCGAGAAATCCGACGACCCGGTCGAGATGTACCTCAACGACCTCTACACCATCCCCGCCAACCTCGCGGGGCTGCCCGGCATGAGCCTGCCGTGCGGCTTCGACGGCAAAGGGCTGCCGATCGGCCTGCAGCTCGTCGGCAATTATTTTTCCGAGGCGAAGATGCTCAACGTCGCGCACCAGTACCAGCGCGCCACCGACTGGCACACCCGTCAACCGGAGGGTTTGAAATGAAGTGGGAGACGGTCATCGGGCTGGAAGTCCACACCCAGCTCGCCACGAAATCGAAGATATTCTCCGGCAGCAGCACCGCCTTCGGCGCCGCGCCCAACACGCAGGCCAGCGCGGTCGACATCGCGCTGCCCGGCGTGCTGCCGGTGTTGAACCGCGGCGCGGTGGAATGCGCGATCAGGTTCGGTCTGGCGATTGACGCGACGCTCAACCGCGTGAACATCTTCGACCGCAAGAACTACTTCTACCCCGACCTCCCCAAGGGCTACCAGATCAGCCAGCTGGCCAAGCCCATCGTCGAGCAGGGGGCGCTGAAGATCGCGGTGGGCGATGCCGAGAAGATCATCCGCATCACCCGCGCCCACCTGGAAGAGGACGCCGGCAAGAGTCTGCACGAGGACTTCCACGGCATGACCGGCATCGACCTGAACCGCGCCGGCACCCCCCTGCTCGAAATCGTCTCCGAGCCCGACATGCGTTCGTCTGCCGAAGCGGTTGCGTACGCCAAGGCCCTGCACACCCTGGTCACCTGGATCGGCATCTGCGACGGCAACATGCAGGAAGGCAGCTTCCGCGTCGACGCCAACGTCTCGGTGCGCCCCGTGGGCCAGGCCGAATTCGGCACCCGCCGCGAGATCAAGAACCTCAACTCCTTCCGTTTCCTGCAGCAGGCCATCGATTACGAAGTGCGCTGGCAGATCGAGACGCTGGAAGACGGCGGCCGCATCCAGCAGGCCACCGTGCTGTTCGACCCCGAGACCGGCGAGACGCGCATGATGCGCAGCAAGGAAGAGGCGCACGACTACCGCTACTTCCCCGACCCCGACCTGTTGCCGGTGAGGCTCGACGAGGCGTGGATCGAGCAGGTGCGCGCGACGCTGCCCGAACTGCCCGCCGCGATGCAGGCGCGCTTCGTCGAACAGTACGGAATATCGGCCTACGACGCGGCGGTGCTGACCGGCTCGCGCGCGCTGGCCGCCTATTTCGAAACCGCGGCCCAGGCATCGGGGCAGCCCAAGCTCGCCGCCAACTGGGTGATGGGCGAACTCGCCGCCGCGCTCAACCGCGCCGAACTCGACATCGCCCAAAGCCCGGTGTCGGCCGCGCAACTCGGCAAGCTCATCACCCGCATCCAGGACGGCACGCTTTCCGGCAAGCTCGCCAGGCAGGTGTTCGAAGGCCTGTGGGAAGGCGCCGGCGAGGTCGACGCCATCATCGAGGCGCGCGGCCTGAAACAGATGTCGGATTCGGGCGAACTGGAAAGCATCATCGACGCCGTGCTCGCCGCGAACCAGAAATCGGTCGAGGAATTCCGTTCCGGCAAGGAAAAAGCCTTCAACGCGCTGGTGGGGCAAGTCATGAAGGCGAGCCGCGGCCGCGCCAACCCGGCGCAGGTCAACGACCTCTTGAAATCGAAGCTGCAATAAGCGACAAGGGGCGCCGCCGGCGCCCCTGCCCTGCCCTTGCTCCCGTCTAGTTCTTTTGCGTCAGCTCGCGGAAGCGCGCCTTGTCGGCCTCGTAGCGCTCGCGCACCTGCTGCATGGCCTCCTCGTTTTGCTGGACGGTCCGCTTGAGTTCGAGGCGCTCGCGCTCCGCCTGCGCCAAGGGCTCGGTCAGCCCGGGGCCAACCTTGCGCCCGCTTTTCTCGACGCTGGCGATGCGGGCGCGCAAGTCGGCGATGTTCTTGTCGACCATCTCGGCACGAATCTGCGCCCCCTTGATTGCCAGCTTGTGGTGTTCGAGCGCGCGGTCGCGCGCGAGATCGATCTCGGCTTCGCTGGTGTAGGTCTGGGTCAGCGCACGGTCGCGCTGGATCTGCTTCTGCTGTTCGAGCTGGAGCCGCTTCTCTTCTTCCAGGCGCTCGGCCTCGGCGCGACGCTCGGCCTCGGACTGGGTGCGCTTGATCACCAGCCCCTGCTTGTTGAGCTGCTCGCCGCCGCTTTTCTGGTAGGTGGGCGGCGGCGTATCGGAATAATGGACGCGGCCGTTGCCGTCGACCCAGCGGTACATCGCCGCCTGGGCCTGGGCCGTCGCCAGCAGCAGGACAAGCAGCGCGCTAGACGCCGTACCTTTCACGGTAGGCCGCCACCGCCTGCAATTGCGCTTGTCGGTTTGCATCACGTTCCAGAAACTCCACCAGATTGTCGAGGGTGACCACGGCCACCACCGGAATGCCGTACTGCTCACGCACTTCCTGCACCGCGGACTTCTCCCCGCTGCCCCGCTCCATGCGGTCCAGCGCGATCACCACGCCGGCGGGTTCGGCGCCCGCACCGCGGATCAGGTCGACCGATTCGCGCACCGAGGTGCCCGCCGAAATCACGTCGTCGACGATCAGCACGCGGCCCGTGAGCTTTGCTCCGACCACCGTGCCGCCCTCGCCGTGATCCTTCGCCTCCTTGCGGTTGAAGGCGAAGGGCACGTTTTTGCCCATGCCCGCCAGCGCGATCGCGATCGCCGCCGCCAGCGGGATGCCCTTGTACGCCGGGCCGAACAGCACGTCGAAGGCAATCCCCGAGTCGACGATGGCTTTCGCGTAGAATTCGCCCAGCCGCTTGAGCTTGTCGCCGTCGTTGAACAGCCCCGCGTTGAAAAAATAGGGGCTCAGGCGCCTTGCCTTGGTCTTGAACTCGCCAAAACACAAAACATTCGAATCGACGGCGAACCTCACAAACTCGGCTTTGTAATCGGACATGGGCTGACTTTTCTTGAATAAAAAAACCTGATGCGAATTATATCGGCCAACCTCAACGGCATCCGTTCCGCCGCCACCAAGGGTTTCTTCGACTGGCTGCCGACCCAGCACGCCGACGTCGTCTGCGTGCAGGAGCTGAAAGCCCAGGCCGCCGACATGCGGCCCGAATTCCTCGCCTGCGACGGGCTTTCCGGCGCCTTTCACTACGCAGAGAAGAAAGGCTACAGCGGCGTCGGCGTCTACACCCGTCAACCGCCCGCGCGCATCGTCGAAGGGCTCGGCGTCCCCGAATTCGATCTTGAAGGCCGCTACATCGAGGCCGATTACGGCAAGCTGGCCGTCATCTCGCTCTACCAGCCGTCCGGGTCGAGCAGCGAGGAACGCCAGCAGGCCAAGTTCCGCTTCATGGACGCCTTCTTCCCGCACCTGGAAAAACTCATGAAATCGGGCCGCGAAATCGTCATCTGCGGCGACTGGAACATCGCCCACCGCGAAATCGACCTCAAGAACTGGAAATCCAACCAGAAGAACTCCGGCTTCCTGCCCGAGGAACGCGCGTGGATGACGCGCCTGTTCGACGAACTCGGCTGGGTCGACGTCTACCGCAGGCTTTACCCCGACCACACCGGGGAAGCCTACACCTGGTGGAGCAACCGCGGCCAGGCCTGGGCGAAGAACGTCGGCTGGCGCATCGACTACCAGATCGCCACGCCCGGCATTGCAGCCAGGGCACAGTCCGCCAGCGTTTACAAGGACCAGCGCTTTTCCGACCATGCGCCGCTGATTGTGGATTACGACTATAAGCCTTAAGCTTTTCGCCGAGGCCACGATGAAAAAGACCACCGCACTCGAATTGCTGCAGGATCACGCGGACGCGATGCGCCAGCACTTTGGCGTGCGGCATCTCTCGCTTTTTGGTTCCACCGTGCGTGATGCGTCTCGGGATGACAGCGATGTCGACGTGCTGGTCGAGTTCGACGGACCGGCCACATCCGATCGCTATTTCGGCCTGTTGTTTTACCTGGAGGACCTGCTCGGCCGCCCCGTCGATCTGGTCACAGACAAGGCACTGCGCCCCGAACTGCGCCCCCACATTGAGAAGGAAGCTGTCCGTGTCGCGTGAATGGCGCTGAACCGTGTCCACGCGCCACCACCTGACTGACCATGCCGCTTAGCTGGAACGAGATCAAGTCCCGCGCGCTGGCCTTCTCGCGCGAGTGGGCCGACGCCGCCGACGAGGCGAGCCAGGCCAAACCGTTCTGGATCGCCTTCTTCGAAATCTTCGGCATCACCAACAAGCGCGTCGCCACCTTCGAGCACGCGGTCAAGAGGTTTGGCGGCGGCCAGGGCTATGTCGACCTCTTCTGGCCCGGCGTGCTGCTGGTCGAACAGAAGTCGCGCGGCAGGAACCTCGACCGCGCCTTCGATCAGGCGCTGGATTATTTCCCCGGCATCCGGGAGCGCGACCTGCCGCGCCACCTCGTCGTGTGCGACTTCGCGCGCTTCCGCCTCTACGACCTGGAAACCGGCGACACCCGCGAATTCGCGCTGGCCGATCTGCACAAGCACATCCGCCATTTCGGCTTCATCGCCGGCTACGAAACACAGGAAATCAAGCCGCAGAACCCGGTCAACCTCCAGGCCGCCGAACGCATGGGACGGCTGCACGATGCGCTGAAAGCCGCCGGCTATGACGGCCACGCGCTCGAAGTGCTGCTGGTGCGCCTGCTGTTTTGTCTCTTCGCCGACGACACCGGCATCTTCCAGCCATCGCAGGCGCTGCGCACCTACATCGAGGAACGCACCCGCGAGGACGGCTCCGACCTCGGCCCCCTGCTCGCGCAACTGTTCCAGGTGTTGAACACCCCCGAAGACAAACGCAGTCCGGCGCTCGACGAACAGCTCGCCGCCTTTCCCTACGTCAACGGCCGCCTGTTCGAAGAGCCGATCCCCATCGCCAATTTCGACGCCGCCATGCGCGAGGCCCTGCTCGACGCCTGCGCGCTCGACTGGAGCGCCATCTCGCCGGCGATCTTCGGCGCGCTGTTCCAGTCGATCATGGACAAGACGGCGCGGCGCAACCTCGGCGCGCACTACACCAGCGAGGAAAACATCCTCAAACTCATCAAGCCCTTGTTCCTCGATGAACTATGGGCCGAGTTCAAACGGGTGAAGAACAACCGCAACAAGCTGTTCGAATTCCACAAAAAGCTGCGAGGCCTCGCCTTCTTCGACCCCGCCTGCGGCTGCGGCAACTTCCTCGTCATCGCCTACCGCGAACTGCGCCTGCTGGAACTGGAAATCCTGCGCGCATCCAACGCGGGCCCCGGCTCGCGCTTTCTCGACATCCATCAGGCCATCCTGCTCGACGTCGACCAGTTCTACGGCATCGAAATCGAGGAATTCCCCGCCCAGATCGCGCAGGTCGCGCTGTGGCTCACCGACCACCAGATGAACCTGCGCGTCTCCGAGGAATTCGGCATGTACTTCGCCCGCATTCCGCTCAAAACCAGCCCGCGCATCGTCCACGGCAACGCGCTCACGCGCGACTGGAACGAGGTGCTGCCGGCGGAACGGGCGAGCTATGTGATGGGCAATCCGCCGTTCATCGGGCACCAGTGGCGGAGCGCGGCGCAAATGGCCGACATGGAACGCATCTGGGGAACGGAGGGACGCTTCGGCCGGCTCGACTACGTGACCTGCTGGCACCGCAAGGCGGCCGACTACATGCAGGCCAATCCGACGATCACGTGCGCCTTCGTGTCCACCAACAGCATCTGCCAAGGCGAGCAGGTCGGCACGCTATGGGGCTACCTGCTGGCACACGGCGTGCACATTCATTTCGCGCACCGCACCTTCCAGTGGAGCAACGAGGCGCGTGGCAAGGCCGCCGTGCATTGCGTCATCGTCGGCTTCGGCTTGCGGGATGCGCCCGAGAAAACGATTTTCGAGTACGAAGACATCCGCGGCGAACCGCACGCAATCCAGGCGGCGAACATCAACCCGTATTTGATCGACGCGCCGAATGTCATCCTGCCCTCGCGCACCCAGACGCCACCCGGTCTGCCGCAACTCATCAAGGGCAGCCAGCCGACTGATGGCGGCCATTTGATCCTGACCGAGCAAGAAAAGGCGGAGCTGCTCAGCGCGGAGCCCGCCGCGGAAAAGTGGCTGCGACTTTTCATTGGGGGAGAAGAGCTCATCAACGGCAGTCGTCGTTGGTGCTTGTGGCTGAAGGACATTAGCCCAACAGAACTGAAAGCCCTTCCACATGTCATGAAGCGGATCAAACTGGTTCAGGAATGGCGTTTGACCAGTTCAACGGCCAGTGTTCGGGAATGGTCTGCCAAACCGACCTTGTTCACGCAGGATCGTCAGCCTCAAAGCGATTACATGGCACTGCCGCGGGTTTCTTCCGAGCGCCGCCAATTCATCCCTATCGCATTCTTGCCGAAGAACATCATCGCGCACGAAAAACTTCTTGTCGTTGAGAATGCAACGCTATATCACTTCGGCATACTTTGCAGCACCATGCACAACGCCTGGATGCGGACCGTAGCGGGCCGCCTAGAAAGCCGATATAGCTACTCGCCCGCGGTCTACAACAACTTCCCCTGGCCAGACGCGCCCGACGACAAGACCCGGCAGGCCATCGAAGCCGCCGCGCAAGCCGTGCTCGACGCCCGCGCGCAGTTCCCGCAAAGCTCGCTCGCCGATCTCTACGACCCGCTGACCATGCCGCCCGCGCTGGTCAAAGCCCACCAGAAGCTCGACGCGGCGGTGGACCGCGCCTACGGCAAGACCGGCTTCAAGTCCGATGCGGAACGGGTGGCGTTCCTGTTCACGCGCTATCAGGAACTGACCTCGCTGCTGCCCATCGCCCAGCCCAAACGGGGCAGGAAGAAATCAGGCGCTCAGTGATAGCGCTTTTGCGCGACGTGCCAGATTTGCAGAATTTCCACGGCTTCGCTGCTGACGCGATACGTCAACAGGTAGTTGCGGTGCAGCATCAGTTCGCGGGTGCCTTCGAGCTCACCGCGCCGCCCGATGAAGGGATGCGCGGTGAGGTGTTGGGCGGTTTGCCGGAACCCCGCCGCCAGGGCGCGCGCGGCTTGCGGGTTGTCTTGCGCAATGAAATCCAGAATCTGCTGCAAATCGGCAAGCGCGGCGCGCGTCCATTCAAGTTTCATACGCTTTGAAGAACTGCTCGACTTCGTCGGCGCTGGCGAACTCGCCCCGGTCGGCGGCGGCGACGGCCTGTTTCAACGCTTCTATTTGCGGAACGCGCCAGTCGAGATAATCGGCCAGCGCATCGCTCGCCACGTTGGCCTGGGGACGACCGACCAGTTGCGCGTAATTTTCCAGCCGGGCTTTCAGTTCGGCGGGCAGACGCACGTTGAACTGCGTGGTGTTCGCCGGGGGTTGGGATTTGCTGCTCATTGCGGATTCCTTGAAACGGGATGTAGCAGAATGCTAGCACTGCGCTATCAGCCTGCCAAATCGGGTTACCGACCAGCCCCGCCCCCTTGGCTTGTGCCGCACCTGGGCCTAATATAACAACCGTTATAACCACCGGGAGTCTGCCATGCACACCCTGAAACTCACCCAGATCGGCAATTCGGTCGGCCTCATCCTGCCCAAGGAGGTGCTGGCGCGCCTGAAACTGGAAAAAGGCGACACGGTGTTTGTGACCGAGACGCCGGATGGCGTGGCAGTGACCCCCTACGACCCTGGCCTGGAAGAGCAGATCGAAGCAGGACGTGCTTTCATGCGCGACTTCCGCGATACCTTTCACGAACTGGCAAAGTAAGTGGCTCACGCTCGGAAGTGGATCGACAGGCACGCCTTATTGTTGCTGCACGATGAGAGCCTGGCCGAGCACGGCGGTTTGCCGGGTTTGCGCGATGAAGGTCTACTCGACTCTGCGCTGGCGCGCCCATTGAATCTGGCAGCCTATGGCAACCCGGATGTGTGCGAGCTGGCGGCGTCTTACTGCGTCGGCCTGGCCAAGAATCATCCGTTTGTAGATGGCAACAAGCGCGCGGCTTTCCTGGCGCTGGGCTTGTTTCTCTACTTGAATGGGCAGCGGCTGACCGCCACCCAGGCGGAAGCCACCCTCGCCGTATTAGCCGTTGCCGCCAGCGAATGGGATGAGGCCACCCTCGCCGCCTGGCTGCGCGAACACGTCGCACCGCGCACCTAACCGCACTCCGCTCATCCCATACCATACTGCCTCCCCTCACATGACCCACCCCTGGCTCGCCGCTCTCAAGGTCTACGCCCACCCGCGCGTGGTCGGCATGCTGTTCCTCGGCTTTTCGGCCGGGCTGCCGCTCTTGCTGGTGCTGGGCACGCTGTCGTTCTGGCTCTCCGAAGCCGGCATCGCGCGGGCGACGATCGGGCATTTGAGCTGGGTGGGGCTGGCCTACGGTTTCAAGTTCCTGTGGTCGCCGCTGGTCGACCGGCTGCCGCTGCCCGTGCTCACCCGCACGCTGGGTCGCCGGCGCGCGTGGCTGCTGCTGTCGCAGGTGTGCATCGCGCTGGCGCTGCTGGGCATGGCGAACACCGACCCGGTGATGAACCTATCGCACACGGTGTTCTTCGCGCTGGCGGTGGCGTTTGCCTCGGCCACGCAGGACATCGCGCTCGACGCCTACCGCATCGAGGCGGTGGAAACCGAAAAACAGGGCGCGATGGCGGCGACCTACCAGGCGGGCTACCGCATCGCCATGATTACTGCCGGCGCCGGCGCGCTGTGGATCGCGGCGGCGTTCGACCCCAGCGAGGCGAGCTATGACTTCCACCCGTGGAAGGTGGCGTACACGGTGATGGCGCTCCTGATGAGCGTGGGCATCCTCACCACGCTGATCATCCGCGAGCCGGAACACACCGCGCCGCTGCCGCGCATCCGCGACCAGGGCATCGCGCGCTGGCTGGTCACGAGCTTCGTGCAGCCTTTCGTCGAATTCTTCGACCGCTTCAAGTGGCAGGCGCTCCTGATCCTGGCGCTAATCGCGGTCTATCGCATCTCCGACGTGGTGATGGGGGTGATGAGCAACCCCTTCTATCAGGAAATGGGCTTCACCAAGGACGAGGTCGCCACCGTCTCCAAGGTCTACGGCGTGATCATGACCATCGCCGGGGCAGGGCTGGGCGGGCTGCTGGTGCTGCGCCTGGGCGTGATGCGCACGCTGTTCCTCGGCGCGGTGCTCTCCGCCGCGACCAACCTCTTGTTCGTGTGGCTGGCCGGTCGCGGCCACGACGTGTCGGCGCTGGTATTCACGGTGTCGGCCGACAATCTCTCGGCCGGCATCGCGTCTTCCGCCTTCGTCGCGTATCTCTCGGGGCTGGTGAACCAGAATTTCTCCGCCACGCAGTACGCGCTCTTCACCTCGGTGATGTTGCTCCTGCCCAAGTTCATCGCGGGCTTCTCCGGCGAATTCGTCGACGCCTTCGGTTGGGCGAACTTCTTCACCGGCACGGCGGCGATCGGAATACCGGTGCTGCTACTGGTGTGGCTGGCAGGACGAAAGAAACAATCGTGATCGAACTCTCCCTCCTCACCGCGCTGCTGGCGGGTCTGCTCGGCGGTGTGCACTGCGTCGGCATGTGCGGCGGCATCGTCGCCGCCTTCTCGTTCCGCGCCGACGGCACGCAGCCGCCGTTCCGCCTGCATCTGGCCTACAACCTCGGGCGCATCACCAGTTACGCGCTCTTCGGCGCGGCGGCCGGCGCGCTTGGCGCCTCGCTGAAGCTCACCGGTTTCCTGCCGGTGCAGACGCTGCTCTATGTGCTGGCGCAGCTCGTGATGATCCTGCTGGGCTTGTATCTGGCCGGCTTCAACCAGTGGGTACTGGTGTTCGAGCGTGCCGGCGGCGCGCTGTGGCGGCGGGTGAAACCGCTGTTCCAGAAACTGTTGCCGGTGAAGACCGTGCCGCAAGGCCTGCTGGCAGGCGTGATTTGGGGTTGGCTGCCGTGCGGGCTGGTGTATTCGGTGCTGGTCTCCGCGCTGGCGGCGGGCAGCGCGCCGTCGGGGGCGGCGCTGATGCTGGCGTTCGGCCTCGGCACGCTGCCGAACCTGCTGGGCATGGGCCTGTTCGCGCGGCAGCTCCAGCCCTTCATGCAACGCCTGGGCGTGCGCCGCGCGGCTGGCCTCACGGTCGCGGGCTTCGGCGGGTGGGGGCTGGCGGCGCTGGCCTGGAAGAGCTTCGCCGCCTGAACGCTACTTGTAGAACTTCTGGCTGAAAACGATCTCACGGGTGGGCTCGCCATCGATTTCCACGGTGGCGGTGAACTTCAGCGTATCGGGCGGCGCGACGCGGAATTCGCCCAGGTAGTAGATCGCCGTGCCCTCGCGGATTTCGCGCATCGGCACCTGGGCCAGCTGCTGGCTCAGGTTGGTGACATAGACGGTAAGCCTGGCGGGCAGCGGCACCAGGGCGCCGACGCTGTTTTGCTTCAGCACCGACATGGTGACGAGGCCACGCGTCTTGCTGCGCTCGATCTTGTAGGTGCGCGCGACCTCGGGCAGCAGGCTGTCGGTGGTCAGCGCGTTGTAGTGGATCTGGAGCGGGCCGAATTTCTGGGCGATTTCGGCATGCGCCCCGCCGGCGACGAAACACAAACACAGTGCGGCTAGCAGGTGCTTCATGGTCTCTCTCCTCTTGTTGTGGGTCGATACTGTCCTCCTGAAAACCGTGCTCCTATGCGTCCTGGTGATGTAGACCCTGGATTCATTGTAGGCGCTGGCTTCAGTTTGCAAGCGGCATCGGCGTGGCGGCGATCCAGGCCGTGAGATCGTCGAGCGCGTGGCGCACCGCCTGGTTGGCCGCCCGCGCCGCGCCGGCGGCGTCATAGGTGTCGAGCGCGACTTCCTGCGTGAACACGCGCCGGCCCAAGAGGGCGCGCCGCTTGAGGTCGACCAGTTCGGCCCGCAGCACCAGCCGCAAATGGCCGGGCGAGCGGCTGGCGTCGTGGTAGAACTCGACGAGCTCGGTGTCGAGCAGCACGTCGCCGCGCACGTAGCCGCCGGCGGCGCTGACGTTCCACAGGCCCTTGCGGTCGAGCCGCGCGCGCATCAGTTCGGCGAAGCGTTTGCCGGGGCGTTCGGTCCAGCGGGCGAACTGGTACTGGCCGCGCGTGCCCGGGCTGCGGCTGAACACGATCTGGTCGGTGTCGTAGAAACCCCCGGTCGCGGTGTCGAGCACCAGCAGCACCGGCGCGCCGGCGCGCACCGGCACCATCTCGGTCGCCGGCTCGGCGTCCTTCAGCACGTAGTACACCACGGCAGGCAAGTCGTTGCGGTCGCCGACGTTGATGCAGCCGCTCAGGAGCGCGACCAGCGCGAGGAGAAAGGAAAGGGATCTCATGGCAGCGTCTCTCCGGGGCCCAGTTGCTGTGTGCCGGGGCCGAACAGGATGGTGCGGGGCTGGGACAGGCGCTGGCCGGCGGTGGTGAGGGTGTCGGCGCTGGTACGCACGTCACGGCTGACGTTGGTGAGCTCCAGCGTGCCGGTTTCGGTGAACTGCTGGATCTGCTGCGAGATCAGGCTGGCGTCGCGCTGGAAAGCCTGCAGGGCGATCGTCGCCTCCTTCAGCATGGTGTCGGCGTTCCTGCCGACACCGACGATGCTGTCTTCGGCGCGCACCGCCGCCTGGCTGATGCTGGCGCCGGCAAAACGGAATTCGTCCGAGGCGTCGCGGATGCCCTGCACGGCGGCGTCGAGGCTGTGCTTGTTGGCGACGAGATGGGCGGACAGCGCGTTGAGGTTGGCGAGCGTCTGGGTGATCGCGCGCTGGTTCTCGTCGGACAGCAGGGCGTTCATCTTTTCCAGCACCTGCGCGCCGTTGACCGACAGCCGCGAAAACGCGGTGGCGACCTTGTCGATGTCGGACCGGCCTTCGGCAATCACCGGGTAGCGTTCACCCGGCGGCGCCCGGTCGAGCAGGGGGCTGTCGCTCGGACCATTGTCGATTTCGATCGCGGCGATGCCGGTGACGAGGTTGCGCTTGATATAGGCCAGCGCGCCCTGATGCACGGGCACGCCCTCGTCGATGCGGGCGATCACGCTCACCGCCTCGTCGCCGCCCCGGGCGAACCGGTAGCTGTCGACGACGCCGACCTTGATGCCACGCATTTTCACCGGGCTGCCGACTGCCAGCCCGTCGAGCGACTGCTGTTTGAAATAGAGCGTGTAGGTCTGGTAGGCGATATGGTCAGCGGCGCCGGCCAGCCAGACGATCGCCACCGCCATCAGCGCGATCACGGCGAGCACCAGCGTGCCCACGAGGGTGTAACGGCCTTCAGTTTCCATGCGCAATGTCCTCGCTGGACGACCGGACGGCGAAATATTCCTTGAGCCAGGGATCGTCGATGTGCCGGAGTTCGTCGATCGTACCCGAGCCGAGCACGCGCCCGTCCGACAACACGATGACCCGGTCGATGATCGAGAACAGTGTATCCAGATCGTGGGTGACGAGGAATACGGTGAGGCCGAGGCTGTCGGCGAGCAGGCGGATCAGGCGATCGAAGGCGCGCGCCGAGATCGGGTCGAGCCCCGAGGTCGGCTCATCGAGGAACAGCAGCTCGGGGTCGAGCGCCAGCGCGCGTGCCAGCGCGACGCGCTTGCGCATGCCACCCGAGAGCTCGCTCGGGCGTTTATTCGCCGCCTCGTCCGGCAGCCCCACCAGCGCCAGCTTCAGGCGGGCAAGCTGGCGGCACGTCGGCCGCGGCAGCCGGGTGTGCTCGAACAGCGGGGTGGCGACGTTGTCCTCGACGGTGAGCGAGGAAAACAGCGCGCCGTCCTGGAACAGCACGCCGAAGCGCCGGCGCAGCCTGTTCATCTGCTCGGGTGTCGCGTCCCACACCGACTGGCCGAACAGTTCGATGCGCCCGGCCTGCGGCTTTTGCAGGCCGATGATCTCGCGCAGCAGCACCGACTTGCCGGTACCGCTGCCGCCGATCAGCGCGACGACCTCGCCGCGCTCGACCGACAGCGACAGGCCGCGGTGGATCACGTGCCCCCCCAGCGTGGTCGAGACGTCGCGCACGTCGATCACGGTCTCGGCCATGCGCTAGATATCCAGCCGCACGAATATCACGGCGAACAGGGCGTTGAGCAGGATGATCGCGACCAGGCTCTGCACCACGGTCGAGGTGGTGTTGGCCCCGACGCTGCGCGCGTCGCGCGTGACCGCCAGTCCCATGCGGCACGCGATCAGGGCGATGAAGACGGCGAAGACCGGCGCCTTGCCCAGGCCGACCAGGAGGGTCTTCAGCTGCAGGACGTCGGCAGTGCGGTCGAGGAACATGTGGAAGGATAGGTCGAGCTGCTCCTTCGCCACCACCATGCCGCCGAAGATGCCGGCGATGTTGCCGAGGAAGACCAGCAGCGGCAGGGCGATCACCAGCGCCAGCGTGCGCGGGATGACCAGCACCGCGAGCGGCGAGAGACCGAGGGTGCGGATGGCGTCGATCTCCTCGGTGACCTTCATGGTGCCGATCTGCGCTGTGATGGCGGCGCCGGTGCGGCCCGCCACCAGCACGGCGACGATGACGGGGGAAATCTCGCGCAGGATCGCCGCCAGCAGCCCGTCGACGACGAAGATGTTGGCGCCGTAACGCTTGGCCTGGTCGCCCAGCAGGTAGGCAAAGACGACGCCGAGCAGGAACAGCATGCCGGTGATGATGGGAATCGCGCCGACGAAGATGTCGCGCAGCTGGGCGCCGAACTCGCGCCACCGCCACAGGCTCGGCCGTGCCAGCAGGGCGAGGAGTTCGAGCGTCAGCCGGCCGACGAAATCGAGCAGGCCGACCAGGTGACTCCCCATGGCAAGGGCGCCGCGGCCGGCGAGGGCGCGCACGCCGATGCGCGGCGGCGACGGCTGTGCCGCCGCGGCGACGGCGTGCTTTGTCACCAGCGTCCACAGCGCGCGATGGCGCGGCTGGAAGCCACGCAACTCGGGTAAGGGCGCATCCGGCCGCGGACGCACCGCGTTGAGCAGCAGCCAGGCGCCGTTGGTGTCGAGCCGGGTGACAGCGGCGCCGTCGATCGCAAGCACCCGCTTGCCGGTCAGATCGGGCAGCACGGCCGCGGCGTCGGCGTCCCAGTTGCCGCGCACGACCAGCACACCCTCGGCTTCGTCGAAGTGCGCGTGCGCGTCCGCCATTCAGAGGCCCAGCGGATTGTCGGGATCGATGCCCGGCATGAAAGGCAGGCCGCGCTCGCGGTGGGTGACCTGGTAGACGCAGCCGATCCAGTTGCCGACCACCGCCTCGGCGGTGTCGTGCCAGGTGTTGTCGAGGCGCGGCAGCACCAGCGCCTCGGGGAAGTCCAGCGTCTCGCCCGCCCGCACGCGGTGGGCATACTCGGCGAACAGCGCCTGCGCCTGGCGGTCGAAATAGCGCACCGGGAACGGCGGGAAGGCGGGCAGCCTGCCGGCGGCGGCGAGCAGCAGGTCGCGCTTGTATTCCTTCAACAGCGACACCGTGTCGTATTCGGGATGCCCCTGGAAGAACACGGTGCGCAGCCCGTCCCGGCTCACGGCAAGATGCACGCCGGCTTCCGCGCTCTCGACCAGCACCTTGACGCCGGCCGCCTCGAACTGCGCGCGCGAGATATCGTTCCAGCGCGAATGCGGCACGTCGAACTTCGTGTTGACATCGGCGACCAGCGGATGGCGTCCGTCGGTGACGCGATGCTCGAACACGCCCCAGATCTTGGCCGGCTGCCTCACCCGCGTCTGGCCGTGGCGGAACTGCATGACCGCATGGGTGGCAAGACACGAGCACAGCGTCGAGGTGACGTGGTCCCAGGCCCAGTCGATGACCTCGATCAGCGGCTGCCAGAACGGCTCGTCGGCGAGGTTGGGGTGGGAAACGTTGGCGCCGGTGATGATGAGCGCGTCGAGTCCATTTTCACGGATTGCCTCGAAGGACTCGTAGAACTGCGCAATGTGCGCCTGCGCCTTCTCGCCGCGCGGCAGCGTCGGCAGCGTGAAGGGATGCATGTAGAACTGCGCGATCGGGTTCGACTCGCCGACCAGGCGATAGAACTGCCGCTCGGTCGCCTCCAGCGCGGCGTCCGGCATCATGTTGAGCAGGCCGACGTGCAGCTCGCGGATTTCCTGATGGGCCGCGCGCTCAGTCGTGAGCACCGTGATGCCGTCACGGCGCAGGCGCTCGAACGTGGGCAGGGCGTTATGCGCGACCAGCGGCATGCGTTCCCCCCGCCCCTTGAGCCCCGGCTCCCGGGCCCTTCCTCGCAATCGCTGTTTCGAGCAGCGCGAGAAAGTCCTGCTCGTCGCGCACCTGCGCGATTTCCTGCGAGGTGACCGTGTAACCGTGCGGCTTTGCGATTGCCTCGTAGCGCGGTATGCGCGCGTGGAACAGGTGCGGAAACACCCAGCGCGCGAAGTCGTCGGGTTCGATCTGCGCGACGAACCCGAGTCCTTTTTCCTGCAGGTACAGCGGCAGGTGCTCGGCCAGGAAGGCCGGCCGGAAATACAGCGGCTTGGGGTCCGACTGCGCGCGCCGGATCAGCGTCTCCTCCTCGTCGCGCGTGGTGGTCTGGATGTAGAGGATCAGCGTATGCTCGGCCAGGAGCTCGATCACGCCGGGTTCGTCGAGCTCGCACAGGCTGCCGCCGACATCGTTGACGAAGTGCGGGTAGCCGTAGATTTCCTGCCCCTTGCGGATGAATTCTGGCACGTCCTTCATCGCCGCGATCTCGGCGTCGCGGTACGCCGCCTGGCGGCGCGTGAACTCGTCGAGCGGCAGGCCGCCCCACGCCGGCCCGCCCAGTTTGCCGACGAAGGTCAGCACCGGGCCCAGGTCGTGGATCTTGATGTTGTTCTTGATGTCGATCCAGTCGCGCCGCAAGAGGTCGCGCAGGAAGGGCACCTGCATCGCCTGCTGCTTGATGAGGTCGAGAATCGGCTCGTCGAGGTAGCGCGTGCCGATGCGGTAGTCGCCGGAATAGTGGAACCAGTCGTGGCCGCGCAGCATGGACGAGATGTGCGTCTTGCCGACGCCGGACATGCCGAGCAGGGTGATGCGCTTGTTCGGCCAGGCGCGGAAGGATTCGGGAGTGAAGTGCATGGCTGCCAGTCTCTTACCAAGCGCGAAGCCTACCGAAAAGCCAGGCAATGCACAAAGGGACGGCAGCGGCGGCCCCCGGTAGCGCCCCGGCCCCGGGGACGGCGCGCTGCGCCGGACGCGCGCGCCGCGGCTGCTGCAGCCGGACCGCTGTGTTGCTGCGCCTCGCTATCGCCCTACTTGAGTGACTTGAAGACCGGCCCCCACATGGGATGCCCCGCCTCGGCCGGCGTCAGCTCGAACTTCGGGTCGATCGCCAGCGCCTTGCGGAAGTCTTCCCGGCACGCCCGCTCACGTCCCTGGGCGCAGTTCATGAAGGCGAGGTACTTGTACGCCGACACCTTGTCGGCATTGAGCAGCAGGCCGGCCGACAGCGCGCTTTGCAGCAGGCGGGCCGAGTTCGGGTAGTCGCCGTCCTCATAGGCCCGGATGCCTGCCGACAGGTCCTTTTCGGCCTTGCGCACGGCGAGCCGGTCGAGGCCCGCGTCGCGCACGATGGGTGCCGAGCATGCCGTCGCCAGCAGTACGCCGGCCAGCAGCACGGGGAGCAGTTTCATAATGGAATCCTATCTGAACTTGTGCTTGATCTTGATCGACTGGCCGGGCGCCAGGTTCACGGTATCGCTATAGGGGGCGAACCCCGGGTTGCGGATTTCGATCCGGTGGCGGCCCGGATCGAGCCTGAAGCGCGTCAGGGGAGGCGACACCCCGATGCGCTGGTCGTCGACGTAGAGCTCTCCCCAGGGATGGACCCCCACCGTCACCGTCGCTTGCGCGGGAGCGGCCACGACGGGTGGGGACGGTAGCGCGACGGGCGGGGCAGGCCGCGCCGCGTCCGACGGCGCGGCCGGGCGAGGCGGCGCGGCCGTCGCTTCACGGCTTGGCCTCGCGCCTGTCGCCGGGGGCGCGGCGGGCTCGGCCGGGGGCGCAATGGACGCTGTGCTTGCAGGCGCTTGACGCGCCACGCCCGGTACCGGTTGCGGCGACCGCGCCAGCAGCAGGTAGGCCGCCAGCGCGATGACGGGCACGAGCGCCAGCGCCAGCCAGCGTCGCGTTTGCCGCGCGCCCCCCACCGCGGCGACAGCCGTGGCGGATTTGCCAGCCGTGCGGGGCGGGAGAAACACGGTAGCCGCCTGCGGGTCGGCCGGGGCGGACACCGCCCCCCCCTTCGCCTTCGCCGGCACGGCGGGCGCCGCACGGTCGCCCGCTTCGGGCAGCCCGGCGAGCGCACGCAGCGCGCGGGCGAATTCGCCCGCGCTCGGATGGCGGTCCTCCGGCCGCTTGGCCAGCGCCCGTGCGACCACGCCGTCGAATGCCGCCGGCACGCGGGGATTGAGCGCGCTCGGCGGCGCGGGTGCCTCGTTGAGGATCTTGTACATGATCGCGCTGAGGTTGTCGCCATCGAAGGGCGGCTTGCCCGTGAGCATCTCGTAGAGCACCACGCCGAGCGCAAAGATGTCAGTGCGGCTGTCGGTCGCCTTCCCCGCCACCTGTTCCGGCGCCATGTATTTGGGCGAGCCCAGCACGGTGCCGAGCTGGGTGCGCGACGCGGTCGGAATCTGCGCGATCCCGAAATCCATGATTTTGACGTCCCGGCTTGCCGTCACCATGATGTTGGCAGGCTTGATGTCGCGGTGGACGATGTGATGCCGGTGCGCATAATCCAGCGCAGCGGCGATCCGCGACACGAGCTCGGCGATGATTTCCGCCGGCAGCACGACGCCGGAATCGAGCATGTCGCGCAGCGACTCGCCCTCGAGATATTCCATCGCGATGTAGGCAATCCCATCGGTCTCGCCCACGTCGTAGATGGTGATGATGTTGGGATGATTCAGCCGCCCCGCCGACTTGGCCTCGCGGTAGAAACGTTCCTCGAAGCCCGCGAGTTCCTGCTTCGACAGGTTGAGGTTGATGGTCTTGATGGCGACCGTGCGCTCGATGACGGGATCGACCGCCTTGTAGACGGTGCCCATCGCCCCCTGACCCAGCGTGGCAACCACTTCGTACCGACCGATTTTGGTAGGAATGGACATGGCGTGGGCGCGGCGGATGGCTTGCTGTTAGGCGTTTCGGAGTGAGAGAATGCTTGCGCCAAAAGTATAACAAACCCCCTGGAGGCAGACGCTTTGCCGAACCTCGTCACGCGCCGGAAACTTACACTTGAAATCGCAGCGAAGACCGATCCGGGCAGGCTGCGCACCGTCAACGAAGACAGCATCGTCACCGTCGGCGACCTGGGCCTCCTGGTGCTTTCGGACGGGATGGGCGGCTACCAGTCGGGCGACGTCGCCAGCAGCATCACCACCCAGGTCATCGCCGAGGGCCTCAAGGCGAGCCTGCAGGACCCGGCCAACCGGCAGCGCGACGTGTCGACCATCGTCGAGAGCGTCGTCAAGCGCGCCAACCGGGCCATTTTCAAAGAGGGACAGCGGCGCGCCGAGGCCGTCCACGGCAGCCAGGAGCAGCGCATGGGATCGACGCTCGCCCTGCTGCTGCTGCGCGACGACCGCATCACCCTGGCGCACGTCGGCGATTCGCGCATATACCGCCTGCGCGACCACCGGCTGGAACTGATGACGCACGACCATTCGCTGCTGCAGGCGCAGATCGACCAGGGGGTGCTCACCGCCGAGGCCGCGGCCACGTCGCACAACCGTCACCTGGTCACCCGCGGTCTCGGCTTGCAGGCCGATGTCGACGTCACCCTGGACGAATGCGAAGCGAAAGCCGGTGACCTCTATCTGCTCTGTTCCGACGGACTCAACGACATGGTCGACAACGACGATATCGAGCTGGTGCTCGACGCGCTGCAGGCGAATCTCCCGCTCGCGGCCAGCCAGCTCATCATGATCGCCAACGACAACGGCGGCGATGACAACATCTCGGTCATCCTGGCCAGGGTCGGCACCGGCGGCCGGCTGGCCGCCAGGAAATCCAGCTTGCTCGCTTGGCTTTTCGGACGCTGACCCATGGCAAAACTGATCATCACGCAGAACGGCGAGATCACCGGCAACCACTTCATCGGCGAATCCGCATTCACCATCGGCAGCCTCGCGGAAAGCGACCTCTGCCTGGCCGTGCCCGGTGTCAGCCGGGCGCACGCACGGATCCTCCCTGTCGGCAACGACGACATCCTGGAAGACCTCGACAGCACCAACGGCACGCTGGTCAACGGCCAGCGCGTCAGCCGCCACATCCTGCAGCACGACGACGTGATCGAGATCGCCGGCGTGATGATTCGCTACCGCAATCACAAGGCGGTCGAAGGCCCCGGCTTCGACCGGACCATGATCATCGCCGCCGCCGAAGCGGATCAGGTGCGCAGCGCCCCGGCGCAACCGCTGGGCGCGACCGCGCTGGCGACGGCGAAACAGGAAAACCGGCTCAGGCCCTGCGCGCGCACAGGGGTCTTGAAGGTACTCGACGGCAAAGAGCCGCCGCGGGAGATCGAACTCACGCGCGTCCTCCACACCTTCGGCATCCCGGGCAAGCAGGTGGTCGTCATCAATGCGCGTCCGCACGGCTATTTCATCACCCACGTCGAAGGCCGCAAGCCGGCGCGCCTCAACGGCAAATCCCTCGGCGCCGAACCACGCCCGCTCACCCCCAACGACACGATCGAGGTCGGCAACGAGAAGCTGCTTTTCCTGCTCAGGTAAACGCTGCGCCTGACCGGCCGGGCGATAACCGTGGCGTGGGCGCACCCAAAAAAAAGCCGGGTTCTTGCGAACCCGGCCAAACGGAGGAGACAACCCCTCGTTGCGGAGAACTTCCTGCTTGCAGCGCAAACAGCAAGCCTTCGCATCGTATGCAGGGTGTTGGGATCCGTCTATACGACTTTAGTCGTAGATGAATGATATCTATTTGATTATATTGATTTTATTTTTTCGCGAAGCGCCGAATACTGGCGCCGGCTGACCGGCAGACGCTCATCCAGGCCGTCGAGGCGCAGAAAATGGCCTTCGTCGGCGCCCGGCGCCTTGCCGATTTCGCGGACGCGATGCCGCGCCACCAGACAGTTGCGATGGATGCGCACGAAGGCATCGCGGAACTCGTTTTCCAGCTTCACCAGCGATTCCTCGAGCAGGAATTCACGCTCGGGCGTCCGCACCGTGACGTACTTGAGTTCGGCCTTGAAATACAGGACGTCGGCGACCGGGATCAGGACCATGCGGCCTTTTTCACTGATCGACAGGTGGGTGCGCGCGTGCGGGTGCGCCTCGCGCAGTTGCTCGAGCACCGCAGCCGTCAGCCGCCGGGCACGCGTGAGCGCGCGCACCAGGCGCTCGGCGCGCACCGGCTTCACCAGATAGTCGACCGCGTTGAGTTCGAAGGCCTGGCAGGCATAGGCGTCGTAGGCCGTGCTGAAGATGACCGCCGGCGGCGAGGGAAGGCGGTTGAGGTGGGCAGCGCACTCCAGCCCGTCCATGCCCGGCATGCGGATGTCGAGCAGCACCACGTCGACCGGCACCTGCTGGATCAGGCGCAGCGCGTCCAGGCCGTTCTCGGCCTCGCCGACGATTTCCACCGGCAGCTGGGCGGCGCAATCCGCCAGCACATCGCACAGACGGCGACGCGCAGGTGCCTCGTCATCGACGATGAGGACGGAGAGGGGCGGGTTGGGTGCGTTCACGGGTGTACGGAATGACGATGTGCACCTGGTAAACGGCACCCATGGGCTCGGACTTGAGTTGGGCGTCGAGGTCGAAATGCAGCAGCAGGCGCTCGCGGATGTTCGCCATCGCGATGCGGTTTCCCTTGTGGTGGCCTGCCTCGGCGGCCACCGGGTTGCGCACGACGACATGCACCTTGTCCCCGCTGCGATAGATGTTGAGGCTGATTTCCCCGCCCGCCGGCTGCGGCTCGATGCCGTGGTACACGGCGTTTTCGACCAGCGGCTGGATGACGAGCGGCGGAATCAGGGCGTCGGACGGCATCTTGTCGATATGCCAGACGAGCCGCAGGCGCTCGCCCAGGCGCAGCTGTTCCAGTTCGAGGTAGGCCCGGGTGATCGCGACCTCGTCTTCCAGCGGCACCAGCTGGTTGGCGTTGCTCATCAGCGCGCGAAACAGGTCGGCCATGTTTTCCAGCGCACGCTCGGCGCGGCGCGGGTCGCTGCGCACCAGCGACAGCACGGCATTGAGGCTGTTGAACAGAAAATGCGGCCGGATGCGCGCCTGCAGCGCCTGCAGCCGCGCTTCGGTGATGGCGGGCGACAAGGCGCGGGCGCGCAGGTTGAAATAGGCCAGGAGGCCCGCGCCGAGCAGGAAGGCGATCAGCGCCGCGCCCGCCGGCGACACGAAATGTCCGCCGCCGAATGCCGGTCCCAGCCACAGGGCGACGCCCGCCGGCACCGCCGCGCCCAGCGCAAGCGTGGCGACCACGCCCTGGCGGTAGGGTCGGCTGCGCAGCCAGGCACTCGCCATGCATAGCACCAGCAGGGTCAGCAGCAGCGCCGGCTGCACCAGCGCCGACAAGCCAATGAACTCGTCCCAGAAGGCGTCGGCGTCGGCGGCGCGCGCGATCACCCCGGCGACCAGCACCGCCTCGACCGTAAGCGCGATGCGCAGGGCGACGCCCAGGTGGCAGAAGTTCGGCAATTCGACCTGCCGGTTGTTATGATTCTTCCTTTTCATCCCCTCGCTTGCCCCCATGAGCACCTCAGCGACGCCGCCGGAAGGCGCCTGGTCCGGCCGCTTTTCCGAGCCGGTCTCCGAAATCGTCAAACGCTACACCGCGTCGATTCCCTTCGATTATCGGCTGGCCGCGTTCGATATTCAGGGTTCGCTGGCGCACGCGGCCATGTTGCACCACGTCGGCGTGCTCACCCAGGACGATCTGGAGGCGATCCGGCGTGGCATGGCCGAGCTGCTGGAGGAGATCCGCGCCGGGCGTTTCGCCTGGTCACTCGACCGGGAAGACGTCCACCTCAACATCGAAGCGGCGCTCACCGCGAAGATCGGCGACGCCGGCAAGCGCCTGCACACCGGCCGTTCCCGCAACGACCAGGTGGCGACCGACATCCGCCTCTACCTGCGCGACGCCATCGACCGCATTGTGGCCGGCCTCCGCGCCTGCCAGACTTCGCTGGTCGAGCTGGCCGAAGCGCACGCCGACACCGTGATGCCCGGCTTCACCCACCTGCAGGTCGCGCAGCCGGTAACCTTCGGCCACCACCTGCTTGCCTATTTCGAGATGCTGGCGCGCGACGCCGAGCGCATGGCCGACTGCCGCCGCCGCGTCAATCGCCTGCCCCTGGGCGCCGCCGCGCTCGCCGGCACCAGCTACCCCATCGACCGCGAATTCGTCGCGCGCGAACTCGGCTTCGAGGCGGTCTGCGAAAACTCGCTCGACGCGGTGTCGGATCGCGACTTCGCGATCGAATTCACCGCCGCCGCCGCACTGGTGATGACGCATCTCTCGCGCCTGTCCGAGGAACTCATCCTGTGGATGAGCCCGCGCTTCGGCTTCATCGATCTGGCCGACCGCTTCTGCACCGGCTCCTCCATCATGCCGCAGAAGAAAAACCCGGACGTGCCCGAGCTGGTGCGCGGCAAGACCGGCCGCGTCAACGGCCACCTCGTCGCGCTGCTCACCCTGATGAAAGGCCAGCCGCTCGCCTACAACAAGGACAACCAGGAAGACAAGGAACCGCTCTTCGACACCGTCGACACCCTCGTCGACACGCTCACCATCTATGCCGACATGCTGCGTGGCGTGACGGTGAAGCCCGACGCGATGCGCGCCGCGGCCATGCAGGGTTTCGCCACCGCGACCGATCTTGCCGACTATCTGGTGAAGAAGGGCGTGCCCTTCCGCGACGCCCACGAAGTGGTGGCGCGCGCGGTGCGCGCGGCGGAAGGCTCGAACCGCGATCTGGCCGACCTGCCGCTCGCCGAGCTGCGGGCCTTCAGCCCGGTCATCGCCGACGACGTCTACGCGGTCTTGACGCTCGAAGGCTCGCTCGCCGCCCGCGACCACGTTGGCGGCACCGCGCCCAGGCAGGTGCGCGCGGCGATTGCCCGCGCCCGCCAGCGCATTCAATAGCCACTCGCGCTACGGCGTGTCGGCCAGCGCCACCGGCGGCGCGTGCTCGCGGCAGATGCGCCGCACCTCCGGGCTGCTGAGTTTCTCCTGCATCAGGCCGCAGAAATAGCTGCGCGGCCCCAGCCGCTGGTTGTGACGGCAGCTCGCGCACACGCCGAAGGTGCGCTTGCCGCTCTGCGCCTGCACCTGCGCCAGGATCTGCCGCAGCACCACCACCGCCGACGTCACGCGCGCCGGACTCGCCGTCTGCACGATGTCGCGCCAGGCGCCGCCCGCGGATAGCGTTTTCAGGAGCGTGGTGCCGCCTTCGGTGAGGATCAGGCGCACCACCCGTCCGTCGCGCGGGTCGGCATAGCGCGTGATGAGCCGGCGACGCGCCAGCACCAAGAGCGTCTGCGAGACCGTGCCCTTGGTGAGACCGAGGTATTCGGTCAGGGCTTGCGGGGTGTTCGAAAAACGGTTGGCCTGGTTGAGATAGAACAGCACCTGCAGATGCACCGGCTGCAGGCCCTGCGCGGCGCCGGCCTGGCGGAGGTCGGCGCGGGTGAGCAGCGAGAGCCGCTCGACCAGGTCGAACAGCGTGAGCGCCTGGCTTTTCCTCAAGGGATCAGAAGCGGACCATCGTGCCGCCCTGTGCGGCGATCAGCGCGGCGAGCTTGTCGTAGAGCGGCTCGCCGCTCTTGGTGTCGACCCAGTGCTCGCCCTGCGGCCGGAAATGGAAGCCGCCCGAGCGCGCCGCCACCCAGATCTCGCGCGCCACGCCGTGGCGGTTGATGACGATCTTGCTGCCGTCGTCGAACTCGACCTCGATGATGCCGTCGGCCGGCGTCTCGAAGTCGAGTTCGGCGTCTTCCAGCGCCTGTTCGATGCGGGCCAGCGCCGAATCGGCGGCCTGGTTGAAGTCGATTTCAGTCATAAAGGTCCGTGCTACCATTTCGCGCATGCGACTGCGCGCCATATATATAGTGTCTCTGCTGTTATGCAGCCTTGCCCTCGCCGCCTGCGGCTCCAAGGGTGAACTGTATCTTCCCGAAAAACCTTCCGCCCCGCAACGGACCCCCAATTGAACACCCTGCATCGCATCGACGGCCGCCTTTACCTGGAAGGCGTGGCCCTGGACACGCTCGCCGAACGCTTCGGCACGCCGCTGTACGTCTACTCCCGCGCAGCGCTCGAATCCGCCTACCGCGCCTACGCCGAGGCCTTCGCCGCCACGCCGCACCTGATCTGCTATGCGGTGAAGGCCAATTCCAGCCTCGCCATCCTCAATCTCTTCGCCCGTCTGGGCGCTGGCTTCGACATCGTCTCCGGCGGCGAACTCGCGCGCGTGCTGGCCGCCGGCGGCGACGCCGGCAAGGTCGTGTTCTCCGGTGTCGGCAAGACCGCGGCCGAGATGCGCGCCGCGCTCGAGGCCGGCATCCTCTGCTTCAACGTCGAGTCGGAAAGCGAACTGCACCGCCTCGACCGCGTTGCCGGCGAACTGGGCAAGATCGCGCCGGTATCGTTCCGGGTCAACCCCGACGTCGACCCCAAGACCCATCCCTACATCTCCACCGGTCTCAAGGAGAACAAGTTCGGTGTCGCTATTGCAGAGGCGCCGCGCCTGTACCGGCTTGCCGCCAGCCTGCCGCACCTGAGGATCACCGGCATCGACTGCCACATCGGCTCACAGCTCACCGACCTCTCACCGCTGGCGGATGCCGCCGACCGCGTGCTGGCGCTGGTCGACGCGCTCGCCGCCGAAGGCATCACGCTCGACCACATCGACCTCGGCGGCGGCGTCGGCATCCGCTACCGTGACGAGACGCCCCCCGACCTCGCCGCCTACGGCCGTGTCCTGGCGCAGAAATTCGCCGGCCGCCGCGAGAAGCTCGTGCTCGAACCGGGGCGCTCGCTGGTCGGCAACGCCGGGCTCCTGCTCACCCGCGTCGAGTATCTGAAGCCGGGCGAGGACAAGAATTTCGCCATCGTCGATGCCGCGATGAACGACCTGATGCGTCCCGCGCTCTACGAGGCGTACCACGACATCGTCCCCGTCCAGCTTCGGAACGCCCCCGCGAAGTGCTACGACATCGTCGGCCCGGTCTGTGAAACCGGCGATTTCATTGGGTTTGCGAGGGATCTCGCAATCGAGGAAGGGGACCTGCTGGCCATACTCTCGGCCGGCGCCTACGGCATGAGCATGGCCTCGAACTACAATTCCCGCCCCCGCGCGGCAGAAATACTTGTCGACAAGAATGAAATCAATCTTGTCCGCGAGCGGGAATCCGTCGATGGCATGATGGCCGGAGAACGGCTTGTTTATTGACTTTTGGCCATCCATCCTCAGCCTGATCACCCCCCTGTTTTTGTATCGATCCGATACATTTTGCTTGGCCGCTACATTTTTCATCGGATAAGTTTTCTGTTGCCTGGCTATTTATTGAACCCCCCTGAAAAGTATCTAGAATGAACTCACCAAGCGGAGCCTCGGTATCGCCTGTGTCAAGCGGGATTCGGGCATGCAGGTCGCCTGTCGGTACCACGCTTTGGAAGTGCATTGTTCCGATTGCACGTAGCTTCAAGCTTTAGTGATGTGAATGTGTTCAACTTCTAAGGAGTGTTAGATGGCAACAGCAAAGAAACCCGCTGCCAAGAAACCGGCAGCCAAGAAGGCGGCGCCGGCCAAGAAGCCCGCAGTGAAGAAGGCCGCGCCGGCCAAAAAGGCAGCACCGGCCAAGAAGCCCGCAGTGAAGAAGGCCGCACCGGCCAAGAAGCCCGCCGCCAAGAAGGCCGCACCGGCCAAAAAGGCAGCACCGGCCAAGAAGCCCGCAGTGAAGAAGGCCGCACCGGCCAAGAAACCCGCCGCCAAGAAGGCCGCACCGGCCAAAAAGGCAGCACCGGCCAAGAAGCCCGCAGTGAAGAAGGCCGCACCGGCCAAGAAACCCGCCGCCAAGAAGGCCGCGCCGGCCAAAAAGGCAGCACCGGCCAAGAAGCCCGCAGTGAAGAAGGCCGCACCGGCGAAAAAACCCGCCGTCAAGAAAGCCGCACCGGCCAAAAAGGCAGCACCGGCCAAGAAGCCCGCAGTGAAGAAGGCCGCACCGGCGAAGAAGCCCGCCGCCAAGCCTGCTGTCAAGAAAGCAGCGCCCGCGAAGAAGCCCGTGGCAAAAAAAGCGGCACCTGCCGCCAAGCCTGCTCCGGCGCCCGCGCCCGCGCCCGCACCCGCACCGGCGGTACCGGTCATCAAGCCGTTCGGGCTTTAAACAGGTCGGGCATTGCCCAATCTGAAACGGGGGCCGCGAGCCCCCGTTTTTTATTTTTCGGGACGCCCCTTTCTACTCGGCACGACCAGGCAGGCGCGCTCCGACTCGTCCCAGGATGCTGCCGCGCCGGGCGCGCTCGATACCGGCCACGACCCACGGCAGGCGCAGCGCCAGCAGCACGACGAGCACCGCCCCGTAGATCAGCGGATCGGTCACATCCTTCTTCACCAGCCACAGATAGTGGACGACGCCGAGCAGCGCGATCACGTAGACGAGTCGATGCAGGCGCTGCCAGTTGCGTCCCAGGCGACGCATCATCGCCTGGGACGAGGTCAGGGCGAGCGGAACGAGCAGCACCAACGCCGCGAAGCCGACGGTGACGAAAGGCCGCTTGAGGATGTCGCGCGCGATCGCCGCCACGTCGAAGAACTGGTCCAGCCAGAAATACGTCAGCCCGTGCAGGCAGGCGTAGAAGAAGGCGAACAGGCCCAGCATGCGCCGATAGCGCACCAGCCGCGTGTTGCCGCTGAGACGGCGCAAGGGGGTGATCGCCAGGGTCACGAGCAGGCCCACCAGGGTCCAGGTGCCGGTCGAGCGGGTGATGAATTCGATCGGGTTGGCGCCCAGCCCGTCCGTCAACCCGAGTCCGAGCAGGCGGATCAAGGGCAGCAGGCAAATCAGCGCGATCCAGGTCCTGGGGTTGCGCAGTGCATCTGTCATCAGAAGAAAGTCTTCAGGTCCATGCCGCGGTAGAGCGAGGCGACCTGCTCGCCGTAGCCGTTGAACATGAGGGTGTCGCGCTTGCGGAATTCGCCGATGCGGCGCTCGCGCGCCTGGCTCCAGCGCGGATGGTCGACGTTTGGATTGACGTTGGAATAGAAGCCGTATTCGCGCGGCGCCGCCGCCATCCAGGCAGTGATGGGCTGTTTTTCGACGAAGCGGATCCTGACGATGGATTTGGCGCTCTTGAAGCCATATTTCCACGGCACGACCAGGCGGACCGGCGCACCGTTCTGGTTCGGCAGCACCTCGCCGTAGAGGCCGACTGTCAGCAGGGTCAGCGGGTGCATCGCCTCGTCCAGCCGCAGCCCTTCGACGTACGGCCAGTCGAGCACGCGCGCGCGCTGTCCCGGCATCTGCGCCGGGTCGTGCAGGGTGTGGAACTCGACGTAGCGGGCGTTGCCGGTCGGCTCGACCTGCCGGATCAGCGCATTGAGGGGGTAGCCGACCCAGGGAATGACCATCGACCAGCCCTCGACGCAGCGCATGCGGTAGACGCGTTCCTCCAGGGGGGCCAACTTCAGTAGCGTGTCGATATCAAACACGCCGGGCTTTTTCACCGCGCCCTCGATCGCCACCGTCCAGGGACGGGTCTTGAGCGATCCGGCATATCGAGCCGGGTCGGCCTTGCCGGTGCCGAATTCGTAGAAATTGTTGTAGGTGGTGACGTCGCGATAGGGTGTCTGCGCCTCGTCGAGCGTCACGGCGCCGCGGCGCACGCCGGGCAGCGGCTGGGCACTGGCGGCCGGCGCGCCGAGGGCGGCGCCGAGCGCCAGCCCGCCCAGGCCCTGCATGAAACGGCGCCGCTCGCGGTAGACGTCGGGCGGGGTGATCTCCGAAGGGGGGATATCGCAGGGAGAACGGATCAGCATGGGATGTCTTTCAATAGAGGGGAATACCGGACAGTCGGTCGACGATCGCCCACCTTACATAATTCAAAAGACCCTGCCGCCGCGATTTTGGTTTCTGCGCGAAACTGATATGGTAGGAAGCCTATCGTACACACCTGATTCCCAAGGCAGAATTTCCCCATGCGCGCCCTCGTCACCCTGCTGTTGCTGCCATCGTTCGCCTTCGCCCAGGCAGGTGCGCCGCCCTTCATTCCTGTCAACATGATGAAGGTCGAAGCCACGCCCCTGTCCAACACGGTCAGCGCCGTCGGTGCGCTGATCGCCGAGGACAGCGTGATGCTGCGCCCCGAAATCGACGGCCGCATCGCGCGCCTGCGGTTCAGCGAGGGCCAGCCGGTGAAGAAGGGCGCGGTGCTGGTCGAACTCGACGACGCCGACGAGCGCGCCCGCGTCGCCGCCGTCCGGGCGGACCTCACGCTGGCCGAGACCCGCTTCAAGCGCAGCGAGGAACTGGTCGCGCAGAATTTCATTTCCCGACAGGCGCTCGACGAAGCCCGGGCCAATCTCGACATCCTGCGCGCGCGCCTGCGCCAGGAGCAGGTGGCGCTCGACAAGACCGTGATCCGCGCGCCCTTCGCCGGAGTCGTCGGGCTGCGCCAGGTGAGCGTCGGCGCCTATGTCGCCAAGGGCAGCGACCTGGTGCGCCTCGACGCGCTGTCCACGCTGAAGCTGGAAGTGCCGGTGCCGGAAACCTTCCTGTCCCTGGTGCGCGTCGGCCAGCCGATCACGCTGACGGTCGACGCCCTGCCCGGCCAGACCTTCAGCGGCCGCGTCCATGCCGTCGATCCGGTGGTCGACCCGGTGAGCCGCAACGTGCGGCTGCGCGCGCGCATCGCCAACCCCGGCGGCACGCTCAAACCCGGCATGTTCGCCCGCGCCAGCGCCGACCTCGGGGGCAAGACCCACGCCATCGTGTTGCCCGAACAGGTGATCGTGACGCGGCCGGACGGCAACTACGTGTTTGCGGTGATCGACGGCAAGGCCGCGCTGCGCAAGGTCGTGCTGGGCAAGCGCGAGCCGGGACGGGTCGAGATACTCTCCGGTCTCACCGCAGGCGAAACCGTCGTCCTCGACGGCCAGATCAAGCTGCGACCCGGCGTGCCGGTGGTCACGCTGGAGCAGGCGGCGCAGATGATGCGGCAGCAGGCCGGCAAGCCGGCGAAGTAGCCCCCCAGCCTCGCCATTCCGGATAGATAAGGACACGGTGCCCTGCTGCGCCGCGACCGCCCCCCACCCCACAGGCCAACCCGGAGTCCCCATGATCCTCTCCGACATTTCCATCCGCCGCCCGGTGCTCGCCACCGTGATGAGCCTCCTGATCGTGCTCATCGGCCTGATCAGCTTCGACCGCCTGCCGGTGCGCGAGTACCCCAACATCGACGCGCCGGTGGTGTCGGTGCGCACGGTCTACCCCGGCGCGTCGGCCGCGGTAATGGAAAGCCAGATCACCAAGCCGCTGGAGGATTCGCTGTCGGGCATCGAGGGCATCCGCACCATCAAGTCGGTGAGCCGCGAGGAAGTCAGCCAGATCACGGTCGAATTTGTGCAGTCGCGCGACCCCGAGGCCGCCGCCAACGACGTGCGCGACCGCGTGGCACGGGTGCGCGGGCTGCTGCCGGACGAGGCCCAGGATCCGGTGGTGGCCAAGATCGAGGCCGACGCCCAGGCCATCATCTGGCTCGCCTTCTCCAGCGACCGCCTGTCGCCGCTGGAAATCACCGATTACGCCGACCGCGTGGTGGCCGACCAGTTGAAAACCCTGCCCGGCGTCGCCTCGGTCATCATCGGCGGCCAGCGCCGCTATGCCATGCGCCTCTGGCTCGACCCCGGGCGCATGGCCGCGCGGGGCCTGACGGTGCAGGACGTCGAGGCCGCACTCCGGAGCCAGAACACCGAACTGCCGTCCGGCCGCATCGAGAGCCGGATGCGCGAATTCACCGTGCTGGCCGAGACCGACCTGAAGACCCCCGAGGAATTCGAACGCGTGGTCCTGCGCGATGCGGGCGGCGTGCTGGTGCGCCTCGGCGACATCGGGCGCGCCGAGATCGGTGCCGCCGACGACCGCAACATCGTGCGCGTCAACGGGCGCGCCGCGGTCGGCCTCGGCGTCGTCAAGCAGTCGACCGCCAACACACTGGCGGTCGCGCAGGCGGTCAAGGCCGAACTGCCGCGCATCGAGGCGGCGCTGCCGGCAGGCATGCAGCTGCGGATCGGCTTCGACAGCTCGATCTTCATCGAGAAATCGATCAACGCCGTGTACACGACCATGCTCGAGGCCATGGTGCTGGTGGTCGCCGTCATCTTCCTGTTCCTGCGCAACTGGCGCGCCACGCTCATCCCCTTCGTCACCATTCCGGTGTCGCTCATCGGCGCCTTCATCTTCCTCTACTCGATGGGCTTCACCATCAACGTGCTGACGCTGCTGGGCCTGGTGCTGGCGATCGGCCTGGTCGTCGACGACGCCATCGTCATGCTGGAGAACATCTACCGCCACATCGAGGCAGGCATGCCGCCCGTCGAGGCGGCGATCCAGGGCGCCCGGGAGATCGGCTTCGCCGTGGTGGCGATGACGCTCACGCTCGCCGCCGTGTTCGCGCCGCTCGCCTTCGCCGAGGGCAACACCGGCAAACTCTTCACCGAGTTCGCGCTCACCGTGGCCGCCGCCGTGCTGGTGTCGGGTTTCGTCGCGCTCACGCTCACGCCGATGATGGCGAGCAAGATGCTGCGCCACGAGACCTCGCATGGCGCTTTCTTCAACGTCGGCGAGCGCGTGTTGAACGGACTCAACAGCGCCTACACCCGCGGCCTCGGCCGCGTCGTCCGCCACCCCTGGATCGTGGCGCTGGTTTTCGTGCTGGTTGCGGCGGCCGCCTTCGGCCTGCTGAAATCGCTGAAGTCCGAGCTCGCGCCGACCGAGGACCGCGGCTTCTTCATCGGCTTCATGCTGGCGCCCGAAGGGGCGACGATGCAGTACACCGACCAGTACGCGCGCCAGCTCGAGGCGATCTACCAGGGCGTGCCGGAAGTGCGCACCGCCTTCGTCGTCGTCGCCCCCGGCCTCGAGCGTCCCAACCCGGTCAACACCGCGCTGTCGTTCGTGATGCTCGATCCATGGGAGGAACGCAGCCGCAGCCAGATGGAAATCACCGCGAGCCTCGGCCCGCAGATGTTCATGGCCATGCCGGGCGTGCTCGCTTTCCCGATCAACCCGCCCTCGCTGGGGCAGAGTTTCCGCAACCCGCCGCTGCAGTTCG
Source organism: Thiobacillus sp. (assembly GCA_046292745.1). GTDB lineage: Bacteria > Pseudomonadota > Gammaproteobacteria > Burkholderiales > Thiobacillaceae > Thiobacillus. The sequence goes on from JBKBQH010000002.1 coordinate 136,602, forward strand.
TGGTGCAGGCGCCGACCTACGACGAACTCAACACCGCGGTCGAGGCGCTGATGGCCAGGGTGCGCGAGTACCCGGGCCTGATGAACGCCGACACCGACCTCAAGCTCAACAAGCCGCAGCTCCGTGTCGACATCAACCGCGACAAGGCCGCGCAGATGGGCATCGGCGTCGACAGCATCGGCCGCACCCTGGAAACCCTGCTCGGCGGCCGCGAGATCACCCGCTTCAAGCAGGGCGGCGAGCAATACGATGTCATCGTGCAGCTCGACCCCGCGGCGCGCGCCAGCCCCGACGACCTCACCGCGCTCTACGTCCGCGGCCGCGACGGCAGCCTCAGCGCGCTGTCCAACCTGGTCGCGGTGACGGAAAGCGTCGCGCCGAAGGAGCTCAACCACTTCAACCGCCAGCGCGCCGCCATCATCTCGGCCAACATCGCCCCGGGGCACACGCTGGGCGAGGCGCTCGCCTTCATGGACCAGGCCGCGTCGGAAACCCTGCCGCCGACCGTGCGCACCGCGCTCGACGGCCAGTCGCGCGAATTCCGCGAATCCGGACAGACGCTATTGATCACCTTCGCGCTGGCGCTCGTCATCATCTACCTGGTGCTGGCGGCGCAGTTCGAGAGCTTCGTCTCGCCCTTCATCATCCTGCTGACCGTGCCGCTCGCCGCCACCGGCGCGCTCCTGGCGCTGAAACTCACCGGCGCCACCCTCAACGTCTACAGCCAGATCGGCCTCATCATGCTGGTCGGCCTCATCACCAAGCACGGCATCCTCATCGTCGAGTTCGCCAACCAGCTGCGCGCGCGCGGCCACGCCAAGGTCGAGGCGGTGATCGAGGCGGCCAGCCTGCGCCTGCGCCCGATCCTGATGACGACCGCGGCCATGGTGCTGGGCGCAGTGCCGCTCGCGCTCGCCAGCGGGGCCGGTGCCGAATCGCGCTCGCCGATCGGCTGGGTCATCGTCGGCGGCCTGCTGCTCGGCACCCTGCTGACGCTGTTCGTCATTCCGGTCGCCTACACCCTGCTGACGCGCGACCGCGCCGCCGCGCCCGCCGCCCGGCCGGTTCCCGCCGCGCCCGCCGATTGACGAGATCGCACGCCAGCCTGACGAGGCTTCGTCAGGTCGGCGCCGGCGTCATTTCATCAGGCCGTCAAACCCGCCTGATTCAATGCGGCTTTCCACACACCCGACCCGATACGGAGGCTGGCATGAACCCTGCTGATGTCCTTGCAAAGACCACGCAAGGAGAGACCGACATGATCGAACTTTCGCCCGGCAACACCCTGGACATCAGCCTCAAGGAGGACGCCCAGGGCCGCGACCACGTCGAAGTGTCGCTGCAATCGCCCGGCTGCACCCTGAGCCTCAGCCCGCATCAGGCGCGCGTGCTGGCGACCGAGCTCATCATGGCGGTCAACCGGGCCGAGGTGCGCAGCAACCTCAAGCACAGCCACAACATGGTTCGCGACGGCGCGCCCCCGCCGCAGAAGCGGGGATTGTTCGGCCAGGCGTTCGCGAAATAGGTTTCAGGCCAGCCGGCTTCGGCTGGACCCCCGGGGGAGCGGGCATCCCGGCGACACCCCGATAAGACGCCGCCGCATTGTCGGCGGCCCGCCATCCGTGATAGGGTGGCATTCAGGCGCGATGGACCCGTCCTCGCGCCTTCTTTATTCATCCCATCTGCCGCCTGGCAATATTTATCGCAGGAACCCCCATGGCCGTCATCGAACTCACCCAGGACAATTTCGAATCCACCATCAACGGCAATGACGTCGTCATCGTCGATTTCTGGGCCCCCTGGTGCGGCCCGTGCCGCGGCTTCGCCCCGATCTTCGAGGCGGCGGCCGAGAAACACGCCGGCATCGTCTTCGCCAAGGTCAACACCGAAGCCGAACAGGAGCTCGCCGCCTATTTCCAGATCCGCTCGATTCCCACGCTGATGGTGTTCCGCGAGCAGGTCATCCTCTACTCGGAAGCCGGGTCGCTGCCCGCGCAGGCGCTCGATTCGCTGATCGAGCAGGTGATGGCGCTCGACATGGCGCAGGTGCACAAGGACATCGCCGAGCAGCAGGCGCAGCCAGGCCAGGCCTGACCGCGTCTAGGCGCCGGCCAGCAGCTGCCGCAGCAGCGGCAGCGTGATCGGCCGCTTGGCCTCGAGGCTGTAGCGGTCGAGCGCCTCGAGCACCCGGAGCAGGCTTTGCATGTCGCGCGCGGTGTGTTTCAACAGGTAATCCGCCACCTGGGGATCGAGCCGGAAACCCAGCGTTTCTGCGTGACGGCCGAGGGCCGCGCGTTTCTCGGCGTCATCCAGCGGCTGCAGCTGGAACACCAGCCCCCAGCCGAAGCGCGTCTTCAGCTCCGGCATCAAGGGCAGCGCCGCCGGTGCGGCATTGCCCGCCGCCAGCCACAAGCCGCCCGCCTCGCGCACCCGGTTGAAGGCCGCGAAGCCGGCCTGCTGCTGCGCCGCGTCCCAGCGCTCCACCGCGTCCGCGGTCACCGCCTGCGCGCCCAGCTGCCCGCTCGTATCGACGGACAAGCCCCGCGCGGCGCACGCGTTCGCCCACGCCGCCAGCAAATAGGTCTTGCCGCTGCCCGGCGCGCCCCACACGTAGACCATGCGCTCGGCAGCAGTGCCGTCGAGCATGGCGCCGAGCTGGGCCATGAGTTCGACATTGCGCCCCGCCACGAAACGGGCGAGCTCGGGGCGGGCGGGCGGACGAACGTCGAGAAGCAGTTGCTGCATAGGGCCGCAAGGATACGGCAAAACCCCGCCGGGCGCGCCAGCCGGGGCGGGATGAAATGCGCTGCCCGGCGGCGCTATACTTGCAGGTCCATTTGCCCGTTGTGCCGCGACTTCCTGATGAATCCCGCCTTTTCCGTTCCTGCCCGGTCCGTGATCCAGGCCCCGCCCCTGGTCGAGGAAGCGCTCGCCGACGACGAGCGCGCCGAACTCAAGGCACGCATCAAGCGCCTCATGCAGGCACAGGATGCAGTGCTGGTGGCGCACTATTACACGTCGGGCGACCTGCAGGATCTCGCCGAGGAAACCGGCGGCTGCGTGTCCGACTCGCTCGAAATGGCGCGCTTCGGCCATGCCCACCCGGCGAAAACCCTGATCGTCGCCGGCGTGAAGTTCATGGGCGAGACCGCCAAGATCCTCAATCCGGAGAAGCGGGTGATCATGCCCGACCTCGGCGCCGAGTGCTCGCTCGACCTGGCCTGCCCGGCCGACGAATTCGCTGCCTTCTGCGACGCCCATCCGGACCGGCTCTCGGTCGTCTACGCCAACACCAGCGCGGCCGTGAAGGCGCGCGCCGACTGGGTCGTCACCTCGGGCATCGCCGCCAGGATCGTGAAATACCTGCACCAGCAGGGCCACAAGCTCCTGTGGGCGCCCGACCGCCACCTCGGCGCCTACGTGCAGCGCGTGACCGGCGCCGACATGCTCCTGTGGCAGGGGTCGTGCGTGGTGCACGAGGCGTTCAAGGCCGAGGCATTGAAAAACCTGCGCGCCGCGCATCCGGACGCGGCGGTGCTGGTGCATCCCGAATCACCCGAAGCGGTGATCGCGCTGGCCGACGTCGTCGGCTCGACCACCCAGCTCATCGAAGCGGTACGCACACTGCCGAACGCCGAATTCATCGTCGCCACCGACAACGGCATCTTCCACAAGATGCGCGAGGTCGCGCCCGGCAAGACGCTCATCGAGGCGCCGACCGCGGGCGTCGGCGCGACCTGCCAGTCGTGCGCGCACTGCCCGTGGATGGCGATGAACGGCCTGAAGAAACTGGCCGCCGTGCTCGAGTCCCCGGTAGGGGATAAAAACGACGGCAACGAGATTCACATCGAGGAATCGGTCCGCGCGAAGGCCGCGGTGTCGATCCAGCGAATGCTCGACTTCGCCGCCGCCGAGAAGGCCGGACGCATCCAGCTCGGCGATTGAGGCCGGCCCGGCCGCGCCTGCGCTGGTTTCCTATTTCTGGAAAGGCGCGATCAGCTTGCGTATCGGGTCGTAGGCCGCGTCGTCCGCGACGACGAAACCGTCGTAGGCCTTGTCGAAGGCCTCCAGCGTGGCCGTGCCCTCGGGCGTGCCTTTCTTCAGTGCCAGCAAGGCGTCGCGCAACTGGTTGCGTGTCGCCACCGGCAGGTTCGGGTGCACGGCAAAGACGTAGGACGGCAGCGGCGGCGTGCTGCCGACCACCACGATGCCGCGCTCCTTGAATGCCTCTGCCGTCGAATGCAGCAGGATGCCGCCGTCGAAATCCCCGGCGAGCACGGCCTTGGCGATATTGTCGTAGTGCTTCAGGAAAGCGAACTGCGAGAAATCACCCATCTTCAGCCCCATCGACTCGACCGCCGCACGCTGCAGCAGCGCCTTCTCGTCGCCGAAGGCGAAGCGCCTGCCCTTGAGATCGGCAACCGACTTGATGCCGGAGCCGGCCTTCACGCCGATCACCAGCGAGAAGGTCGGCTTGCCGTCGGTGGTCGGCGCGACCAGCGGCACCACGCCGTATTTCCTGCGCGCGTCGATGTAGGCCACCGGCGTGAGGTAGGCGATCTGCGTCTGCCCCGTGCCGAGATCGTCGACCGCCGAACCCAGGTTGGGAGAGGGCTTGAAGCGGACATTGAGATTGGTGGTGAGGGCAAGGTAGTTGGTCAGCGCGCTCATGCGCTTGATCATCTCGACCGGGATGTCCATGGCGACCGAGCCCAGGGTGACGTTGGCGGCGACCGCCGACGCCGGGGCGGCAGGGGGCGATTGCGCCCACGCCGATGCGGCCATCAGCCCTGCCACGCCCGCCGCGAGCAGGGTACGGTACGCCTGGGTGAGATTCATGATGCCTGTTTCTCCTCGATAGACGGGTTCTGGACATGCACGCTGTAGCGGCCGCGGCCGTCGCGCTTGGATTGATACAAGGCCTGGTCGGCCGCGTAGTACAGTTCGCGCGGCGCCTTCATCGATGCATCGTACTGCGCGATGCCGACGCTGAAGCCGACGTCGAGACGGAAGCCGTCGTACTCGAAGACGTAATCCTGCAGATGCCCGAGCAAGGTATCGACGAACGCCCGGGCCTGCCCGGCGTCGGTGTGGTACAGGATGATGCCGAATTCGTCGCCGCCCAGCCGCGCGGGCAGATCGGATTTCCGCACATGCAGCCGCAGCAGGGTGCCGATGTCGCGCAGGACCTGATCGCCGGCGCCGTGGCCATGGCTGTCGTTGATCTGCTTGAAGAAGTCGACATCGAACAGCACCAGCGAGATGTCCTCGAGGAAGCGCTCGGACTGGTGGAACATGCGCGACAGGGTCTCGTCGAACTTGCGGCGGTTGGGCAGTTCGGTCAGCCAGTCGGTGGTCGCCATCGCCGAGAGCATGTCGAGCGCGTGCTCAAGTTCGCGCGTGCGGCCGGCGAGCTGGATGTTCTTTTCCTGCAGTTCGCGGTTGGCGAAATCGATGCGGCCGTGCAGCTGGTTGTGGTAGTTCACCAGCGAGCGGTTCATCTTGTTGAACACCGACACCAGCCGCCCGATCTCATCCTGGCTTTTCACCGCCAGATCGCGTGCGACGAAGCCGTCGTCGTGTGCGGCGGCTTCCTCCATCGCGCGCGTCAGGCGCAGGATGGGCGTCACGATGCCGCCGGCGGTGAAAACATAGACGATCACGCCGAGGATGAGGCCGAACACCGCCTGCTCGACGAACACACGCCAGTACAGGGCATTGAGCGCGTTTTCCAGCGTCTGCGTCGAAATGTCGACGGAGACGCTGCCGATGTTCTGGTTGTCGAACACGACTGGCGCCTCGTAGCGCTTGTAGGTGCCGACCGACTCACCGGCCGCCTCGCTCATGACCCGCCCGGCCAGGTTGCGGATGCTGACACGGATCACGTCGGGCTGGCGCGCCACGTTGCGCGCGAGAATTTCGAGATTGCCGTAATCGTAGCCGGCCACCAGCGACGCGGCGCCCGACGCGGTGGCGGTCGCCACGCTCACGCCAGCGCGGTCGATGAGTTCGCCCAGGGGGCCACGCTCGTTCTGCACGCGAACGACGCCGACGACAGCCGAGGTGATCAGCACGCTGGCCAGGACATATCCGATGAGCTTGGCGCTCAAACCGAGCCGCAAATCGCTCTCCCCGTGAGTTCGGGCAGGTATTTGCCCTTGATGGCATTACGGCCGGCGCGGCGCAAACTGAAGCCCGCCGGGACGCTTGTACCCGCACCCGGCCCGCTGTGCAGCCCGGCATGACAGCGGGTCAAACGACGGTTCGGCCGCTGAATCGCGCGAGCTGGCGGTCGTGCGCCCGCGCGAGCAGCAGCTGCGCGGCGATCGCGCCGACGAGCGCGAGGAACATGTCCCACTGCGTGTCCCACACGTCGCCCTGCGTCGCCAGGAAGGCATCGGCATCCGCGCCGATCGCCAGCGCCGCCCCCCACTCGATGAATTCGTAGCAGGCGGAAAACGCCAGGATCACCGACGTCGTCAGCAGGAACAGCCAGCCGCCCGGCCGCAAGGGCGTGCGCTTCAGCAGGATTTCGCGCGCCAGCATCGCCGGCACGAAGCCCTGCGCCAGATGCCCCAGCCGGTCGTAGTGGTTGCGCGCCAGGTCGAACGCGTCCTGCACCCAGAAACCCAGCGGCACCCGCGCATAGGTGTAATGTCCGCCCAGCATCAATATCAACCCGTGCACGAAGAGCAACCGCACGACCAGGGGCGTGAGCGGAAAACGGCGATGCGTGGCGAGCAGCAGCGGCAAGCCGACCATCACCGGCAGCGTTTCCAGCACCCAGGTCAGGCGGTCGTAGGGATCGATGCCCGACGCGACCAGCGCCGCCAACGTCAGCACCGTCAGCACCCGCGCCTCGATCAACCCCATTGTCATTCCCATGCCGGCGCGCGCCCTTCGCGTTCCAGTTCGGCAAAGCGCGCCTCAAGCAGCCGCATCGTTGCCGCCCGGTCGCCCTGCCATGTCAGCGGCTCGCCCACCCAGCCGTCGGCGAAGAAGGGCACCGGCAGCCAGTCGCCGCGCGGCAAGACCTTGCCCAGCCCGCGAAGATAGATCGGCACCACCGGCACCGTCGGCGCGTCTTCCATCAGGTGCGCGATGCCCGATTTGAGCGCGCTGCGCTTTTCCGGCTCGCCGCGCGAGCCTTCGGAGAACAGGATCAAGATGTCGCCCGCCGACAGCGCTGCCTCGATGTGGGCAAGCGGTTTTTCGCCCGGCTTCGGCCGCCGCGACAGCGGCAGGATGTGCATGAGGTTGAGCGCGAACCAGGCGATGAACCGGTTCTTCAGGAAATAATCCGCCGCCGCCACCGGCCGCACCCGGGAGAGCTTCGCCAGCGGATAGAGGCTCATCAAAAGCAGCGTGTCGAGATGGCTGTTGTGGTTGGCCGCGAGAATCGCCGGGCCGGTCTGCGGCAGGCGCCCGGCGTGGCGCAGGTTCACGCCCAGCACCAGCGCGAGGAAGGGGCGGACGACCAGCAGGAAGAAGAGGGCCTGGAGCGCGCGCGACACGGTCAGAGTCTGCCACGCCTAGGTAGCGTAACCCCCTCGTATCCCCCCCGCACACCGCACGTATAGGGCCTACAGCTGTAATTATCCGAGAGTCTCACCTTGCGGGACCTGAAATACAATTTCATTTCACACGGCACATCTCCATACGATTCATCTTTGATGAAAACATGGTCGCGCACCCACTCCCCAACACCACGGAATTCACACACATGCGCGTTGAAGAACGTCAGATTGATGTTCACTTCAATCTTGTGCCCCGGTACCGGGGAAACCAGAACCCAATTTGCCGTTTCGCCTATGCACCTCATGCCGCTTTTACTCAAGGGTTCGACCAGGCAAACCGGAACCCGCTCGCCATAAAGGCCAAAGATACCTGGAGGCGCACTGCCCCCACCGGCAAAAGCAGGAAACGCGATTCCTGCCAGCAGGGCAAACACCGATATACGCATACTTGCCAGCCTTATCAGTAATGCAGGTAATACACAAAGTGGAAAAACAGCGGCGCGGTGTAGGTGAGGCTGTCTACCCGATCGAGTATTCCGCCGTGGCCGGGAATCAGCGAGCCGCTGTCCTTGATGCCGAGATCGCGCTTGATCGCGGAGATGGTGACGTCGCCGACGAAGCCGCCGATGCCGATGAGGAGGCCGGCGGCGATGGGCTGCCAACCGACGAGCGGCGTGAGATACGGCGCGGCGAGCCAGGCCACCAGGGTGGTGGTGGCCACGCCGCCGACGAAGCCGGCGACGGTCTTGCCGGGGCTGACCCTGGGGATGACTTTTCTTTGCCCGGCGAGCTTGCCCCAGACGAACTGCATGACATCGTTGAACTGGGTGAGAAAGACGAGGAACAACAGCAGTCCGGCGCTGCCGGCGGCGGGGTTTTTCGCGTCCGGCAGCGCCAGCAGGAAGGCGGCGTGGGAGAGCGAGAACACGGTGGTCATGAGGCCCCAGTGAATCGTGCCGGCGGCTTTGAGGAAGCCCTGCGTCTCGCCGACGACGACCATCTTCAGCGGAATGAAGAGGAAGAGATACACCGGGATGAAGATGATGAACATGCCGAACCAGGCTTCGCTCACCCAGAAATACTGCACGGGGATGGCGGCGTAGGCCCAGAACAGCACGCGCCGGTCGGCGCGACGGGTGGGAATGATGCTGAAGTATTCCTTGAGCGCGAGAAAGCTCACCAGCGCGAAGAAGACGATGGAAAGCGCGCGGTCGACGGCGATGGCGAGAATGAACAGGCCCGCCATGACCCACCACGAGCGCATGCGCAGCCAAAGCTCACGGTCGCCGGGGCCGGGTTTCAGCCATTTCTTCAGGCCGATGATGACGGTGCCCGCGACCAAGAGGGCAAGGATGCCGTAAAGCGCGTAGCGCAGGTTAACGGGCATGGCGATTTGCCGCCCCGATGCGTGAAACCCTGCCGCGCCGTGTCCGTCCCCCCTCCCCGGCCCTCCCCCGCATGCGGGAGAGGGGGACGCAGTTTCGCTGCGCGAGTTTCACGCTAAGCGGCACGGGCTTCCTTCAGCGCGGCGCGCGCACGGTTGACGATGGTGACGACGAGCAGGACCAGCATCGCGCCCAGGAGCGCATTGATCCAGTCGCCGGGCGCCACGCCCAGCCCAAGCAACAACCCCAGCGCGCCGAACCAGAAGGCGCGATCGCTCTTGCCCATGGGGCCCTGGTACTGGCGACGCGCGCCGATCTGCACGGCGACCACGCCGGCCATTTCGGCAATCACGGCGAGCACGACCACGCCCTCGATGAGCGGCACCCAGACGAAGGGCACCCAGGCGAGCGGCAGGTAGAGCGCGGCATCCGATACCACGTCGCCCAGTTCGTTGAGGATCGCGCCGAGTTTCGACTGCTGGCCGAATTCGCGCGCGAGCATGCCGTCGATCGCGTTGAGCCCCATGCGCAGGAACAGGATGAACGGCAGCAGCAACAGCGGCCAGGTTTCGAACGGCCGCCAGGCGATGAACCCGCCACCGATGACCGACAGCACGACGGCGGCGATGGTCACTTGGTTGGCCGTGACGCCGGCAGCGGCAAGACGCGCGACCGACGGGCGCAGCAGCGCCTGGAAGCGGGGTTTCAGGTCGTACACGGAGGCCATGCGGGTTCCCTGAGCGTGGTAGGGTTTTGCGCGATTGTAGCCGTCGCCGGGCGAGGCGCGTTATCCCGTAAAATACGGCTTTTGCAGCACCGCCCGCCATGAATTCCCGCCTCCGCGAAATCCCCTACAACTACACCTCGTTCTCCGACCGCGAGATCGTCATCCGCCTGCTCGGCGCCGACGCCTGGGCGACGCTCAATGCCCTGCGCGCCGAGCGCCGCACCGGCCGCTCGGCGCGCATGCTGTTCGAGGTGCTGGGCGACATCTGGGTGGTGCGCCGCAATCCTTACCTGGAAGACGACCTGCTCGACAATCCCAAGCGCCGCCGCATGCTGATCGACGCCCTGCGTCACCGCCTGCACGAAATCGAGCAGCGCCGCCAGGGGAACGAATCGGTGGGACAGTTGCTCGCCGCCGCCGCGCAGGCGGTGCGCGAATTCGAGGCCTGGTTCGCCGACACCGGGAATCTCCGCGCGCGCATCCTGCGCCGGCTCGCCGGCGTCACCCGCCGCGACAACATCGCCTTCGACGGGCTGGCGCGCGTCTCGCACGTCACCGACGCCACCGACTGGCGTGTCGAATACCCCTTCGTCGTGCTGACGCCTGACACCGAGGACGAGATGGCGGGGCTCGTCGCCGGCCTGGTCGAGCTGGGGCTCACCATCATTCCGCGCGGCGGCGGCACCGGCTACACCGGCGGCGCCGTGCCGCTCACCGCGCAGGCGGCGGTGATCAACACCGAAAAGCTCGAAACCCTGAGCGCGGTCGAGATGCGTCACCTGCCGGGCTGCGAATTCGAGGTGCCGACGATCCACTGCGGCGCCGGTGTCGTCACCAAGCGGGTGATGGAGGCGGCCGACGCCGCGGGCCTGGTGTTCGCGGTCGACCCCACCTCGGCCGACGCCTCGACCATCGGCGGCAACGTGTCGATGAACGCCGGCGGCAAGAAGGCCGTGCTGTGGGGCACCGCGCTCGACAACCTGGTGTCGTGGAAGATGGTCACGCCGGACGCCGACTGGCTCGAGGTCACCCGGCTCAACCACAACCTCGGCAAGATCCACGACGCGCCGTCGGCGAGCTTCGAGATCCGCCGCTTCGGACCGGACGGCAAAACACCCAAGGGTTCGCCCGAGATCCTCACCATTCCCGGCAGCCGTTTCCGCAAGACTGGGCTGGGCAAGGACGTCACCGACAAATTTCTCGCCGGGCTCCCCGGCATCCAGAAGGAGGGCTGCGACGGCCTCATCACCTCGGCGCGCTTCATCCTGCACCGCCTGCCGGCCTACGGCCGCACCGTCTGCCTGGAGTTCTTCGGCTCGGCGGCGGACGCCACGCCCGCCATCGTCGAGATCAAGCAATATTGTGACGCCCGCGGCGAAATCCGGCTCGCCGGCCTCGAGCACCTCGACGCGCGCTACCTGAAGGCGGTCGGCTACGCGACCAAATCGCCGCGCGGCTCGCGGCCCAACATGGTGCTCTTGATCGACGTCGTCTCCGACGACGAAATCGCGGTCGGCGAGGCGGCATCGAAAATCGTCCAGCTGGCCAATGCACGCGGCGGCGAGGGCTTCATCGCGGTGTCGGCGGAGACGCGCCGGATCTTCTGGCTCGACCGCGCCCGCACCGCGGCGATTGCCGCGCACACCAACGCGTTCAAGATCAACGAGGACGTCGTCATCCCGCTCGACCGCCTCGGCGACTACACCGACGGCGTCGAGCGCATCAACATCGAGCTCTCCATCGCGAACAAGCTCGCGCTCGCCGACGCGCTCGCCGACTTCTTCGCCGGCACGCTGCCACTGCTGGAGGACGACGACACCGTCGCCGACCCGGCGCAGGTCGCCGAAAAGCAGGCGCACGCGCAGAAGCTCATCGCCTCGGTACGTGAACGCTGGGCCGGCTGGCTCGCCGATCTCGACGCGCCGCTCGACGGCGGCACCGTCTTCACCGCGCTGCGCGACAAGCAGGTGCGCGTATCGTGGAAGCGCGAAATCCGGCGCGAACTGCACCAGATCTTCGTCGGCCGCGAATACGCCCGCATCCTCGAGGCCTGCGACCGCATTCACAGGGAAGTGCTGAAGGGCCGCGTCTTCATCGCGCTGCACATGCACGCCGGTGACGGCAACGTGCACACCAATATCCCGGTCAACTCCGACGACTACGCGATGCTCGCCACCGCCAACGCCGCGGTGGCGCGCATCATGAAGCTCGCCACCGATCTTGGCGGCGTGATCTCGGGCGAGCACGGCATCGGGCTCACCAAGCTCGAGTTCCTCGACGACGCGACGCTGGCGAGCTTTGCCGAGTACAAGAAGAAGGTCGATCCCCACGGCCGCTTCAACAAGGGCAAGCTCATGCGGGGCGCCGACCTCTCCAACGCCTATACGCCATCGTTCAGCCTCCTGGAAGCCGAATCGATCATCCTGGAGGCGTCCGAGACCGGGGCGATCGCCGACTCGATCAAGGACTGCCTGCGCTGCGGCAAGTGCAAGCCGGTGTGCAACACCCACATCCCGCGCGCCAACCTGCTCTACTCGCCGCGCAACAAGATCCTTGCCACCTCGCTGCTCATCGAAGCCTTCCTCTACGAGGAGCAGACCCGGCGCGGCGTGTCGCTCAGGCATTTCGACGAATTCGGCGACGTCGCCGACCACTGCACGGTCTGCCACAAGTGCAAGAACCCCTGCCCGGTCGACATCGACTTCGGCGACGTCTCGATCGCGATGCGCAACATGCTGCGCCGCCAGGGCAAGAAGAAGTTCAATCCCGGCACCTGGGCGTCGATGGCCTTCCTCAACGCGACCGACCCGGCCACCATCAAGGCGCTGAGGAAACCGCTCATCGAATGGGGCTACGCCGCCCAGCGCGTGGGCCACCAGCTGTTCAGGCGCCTGGGGCTGATCCAGGCGCAGACGCAGCACCCTCCCGCCACGCTCGGCCGGCCGAAGCCGGTCGCGCAGGTCATCCACCTGGTCAACAAGCCGATGCCGGGCGGGCTGCCGAAGAAGACCTCGCGCGCGCTCCTGGGACTGGAAGACCCGGCCATCGTGCCCATCCTGCGCAATCCGGCCAAGCTCACGGACGATTCCGACGCGGTGTTCTACTTTCCCGGCTGCGGCTCGGAGCGGCTGTTCTCCCAGGTCGGGCTGGCCACCCAGGCGATGCTCTACGAGCTCGGCGTGCAGACCGTGCTGCCGCCCGGCTACCTGTGCTGCGGCTACCCGCAGACCGCCAGCGGCCAGGCCGACAAAGGCGAAGCGATCACCGCCGCCAACCGCGTGCTGTTCCATCGGGTGGCCAACACGCTCAATTATCTCGACATCAAGACCGTGATCGTCTCCTGCGGCACCTGCATGGACCAGCTGCTGAAATACGAATTCGAAAAGATCTTCCCCGGCTGCCGCCTTTTGGACATCCACGAATACCTGATGGAGAAGGGCGTGAAACTGGAAGGCGTCAGCGGCGAGAAATATCTCTACCACGACCCCTGCCACACGCCGATGAAGACCCACGCGCCGATGAAGGTCGCCAACGCGCTCTTGGGCGGCGGCGTCACCCTGTCCGACCGCTGCTGCGGCGAATCCGGCACGCTGGCGGTGAGCCGCCCCGACATCTCCACCCAGATCCGGTACCGCAAGGAAGAAGAAATCCGCGCGGGCCTGAAGGCGCTCGATGCCGGCAACCGGCCCGTCAAGCTTCTCACCAGCTGCCCCTCGTGCCTGCAGGGCCTGGCGCGCTACAGCGACGACACGAACACCGAGCCCGACTACATCGTGATCGAACTGGCGAAGAAACTGCTGGGCGAGAACTGGATGGCGAACTACCTCGCCCGCGTCGGCAACGGCGGCATCGAGCGCGTGCTGCTGTGAGCTGCCCCCTGTGCGTCGCGCCCGGCGGCGCCGTGCTGTGGGAGGACGCCGCCTGCCGCGTGGTGCTCGCCGACGAGCCGGACTACCCCGGCTTTCTGCGCGTCATCCTCAAGTCCCACGTGAAGGAAATGACCGATCTTCCGCCCGGCGCGCGGGAAGCACTGATGCGAGTGGTGTGGGCAGCGGAGGCCGCGCTGCGCGAGGTGATGGCGCCCGACAAGATCAACCTCGCCTCGCTCGGCAACGTGGTGCCGCACCTCCACTGGCATGTGATTCCCCGCTTTGTCGACGACCCGCATTTCCCCAACGCGGCGTGGGGGGAACGGGTGCGGCCCGGGCCGCACCCGGCGCCGGCGGACCTGGCCGCGCGCCTCGCAGTGGCGTTTACGCGGCTTGTCCGCGCTCCGGGAACGGAATGACGTTCTCGCCGGGCAGCGCAGGCAGCAGCCGCGCCGCGGGAAAAACCGCCGCAAACGTGCTGCCCTTGCCCGGGATCGACTGCACGTCGAGACGCGCGCCGTGGCGCGTGAGCACGTGCTTGACGATGGCGAGCCCGAGCCCGGTGCCGCCGGTTTCGCGCGACCGGCTGCGGTCGACGCGGTAGAAGCGTTCCGTCAAGCGCGGAATGTGTTCGGCGGCGATGCCCTCGCCGGTATCGGTCACCGAGAACACGCCTTCGCCACCCTGTTCGCGCCAACGCAGGGTGATCTCGCCCCCCTCGGGCGTGTAGCGCACCGCGTTCGACACCAGGTTGCCGAGCGCGCTGCGGATTTCCTGCAGGTTGCCCGTGAGCCAGGCGGCGCTTTCCAGTCGCAGGGTGATGCGATGGCGGCCGCGGGAAAGCGATTCCGCCTCGGCCGTGAGCGCCTCCGCCATGGCGGGCATGTCGACCTTTTCCTCCTGCAGCGCGTGGTCGGCGCTCTCCAGCCGCGACAGCGTCAGGAGGTCGTCGAGCAGCCGCTGCATGCGATGCGTGTGGTCGAGCATGAGGTCGAAATAGCGGCGGGACTCCTCGGGCTTGAGATCGTGGGCGTCGGCCAGGGTCTCGACAAAGCCGCCGACCACGGTCAGCGGCGTGCGCAGTTCGTGCGAGACGTTGGCGATGAAGTCGCGCCGCATGGCGTCGACGCGCTCGAGGTCGGTGATGTCGCGCGCGACCAGGAGCTTCTTGCCCTCGCCGAAGGGCACCAGCTGCAGCGACAGCGTCAGCTCGCGGTTGATCGGCGATTTGCACACCAGCCGGCGTGAATAGTCGGCGGCGTCGAGAAACTCCAGGAAATTCGCCTGTCGCAGCAGGTAACGCACGAACTGCCCGCGGTCGCGGTCGCAGTCGAGGCCCAGGTACTTGCGCGAGGCGGGGTTGCACCATTCGATCTGGTCGGTCCGGTTGAGGATGACCATGCCGTCGGGGACCGCCTCGGCGGCGTGCTCGAACTGCTCGAGCGCGCTGGTCAGCTCGCTGCGGCTCGCGCGCTGGCGGCGCTGCAGTTTCTGCAGGCGGTAGAAAATATCGCCCCAGGTGCCGCTGGCGTCAGGCGGATCGACCTCGTCGGGGTTTTCCAGCCAGCGCGCCAGCCGGTATTCCTGCAGCAGGCGCCGCAGCATGACGAAGGCCTGGATGCCGGCCAGAAAGCCCAGCGCCGCGACCCAGCCCCAGCCGGCCCACAGGAACAGGGCCACCAGCAGGACACCGGCCAGCACGCCGAGCGGACGCCACCAAAAACCCATACGATCGCCAGTCGAGGAAACTGGCGTGATTATCCCACGTCGGCCGAAAAGCGATAGCCCGCCCCGCGCACCGTCTGGATCAGGCCGTCGTGGCCCGAAGGCTCGAGCGCCAGCCGCAGGCGGCGGATATGGACGTCGACCGTGCGCTCCTCGACGAACACGTCGTCCCCCCACACCTGGTCGAGCAGCTGGGTGCGCGAATACACCCGTTCGGGGTGGGTCATGAAGAAATGCAGCAGGCGGAACTCGGTCGGCCCCAGCTCCAGCGCCTGGCCGTTGCCGAGCACGCGGTGACTGGTCGGATCGAGCCGGAGCCCCCGGATCTCGACCGGTTCGTCGGTCATCTGCGGCGCGCGGCGGCGCAGCACGGCCTTGATGCGCGCCACCAGCTCGCGCGGCGAAAAAGGCTTGGTGATGTAGTCGTCGGCACCGGTGTCGAGCCCCGCGACCTTGTCACGTTCTTCGCCACGCGCGGTGAGCATGATGATGGGAATGGGCTGGTAGCGCTCGTCGCTGCGCAGCCGGCGGCACAGGTCGATGCCCGACATGCCGGGCAGCATCCAGTCGAGCAGGATGACGTCCGGCAGCGTGGTCTTGAGGAATTTCAGCGCATGCTCGGCGTCGCCGGCGGCGGTGACCGAATGGCCTGCCTGCGACAGGTTGAACTTCAACAATTCCTGGATGCCGGGTTCGTCTTCGACCAGCAGAATATTGGCAGCCATGGTGACTCCAGCTTCTTTCGGATGGTGGCCATCCTATGACAGCAGTATGACTGATTTATGACACTGTCGCCGCTCGCCTGGCCAGCGCGTCCCTGCCCGCTGGTAGAATGCCTGACTGATCTTCCGCCCCCGTCTGCCATGGATAAAACCACCCATTTCGGCTACCAGCAGGTGCCCGAGTCCGAAAAGGCCGCCCGTGTGGCCGAGGTCTTCCATTCGGTCGCCGCCAAATACGACATCATGAACGACCTGATGTCGGCCGGCCTGCACCGGCTGTGGAAACGCTTCGCCGTGGCGCAGGCCGGCCTGCGGCCCGGGATGCGCGTGCTCGACGTCGCCGGCGGCACCGCCGACCTGACACGGCTGTTCCTGAAGGAAGTCGGCGAGACCGGCACCGTGCTGCTCACCGACATCAACTTTTCCATGCTGCGCGAAGGCCGCGACCGCATGCTGAACGAGGGCAAGACGCCGCCCACGGTGCAGTGCAACGGCGAGCGCCTGCCGTTCCCGGGTGATTATTTCGACTGCGTCTCGGTCGCCTTCGGCCTCAGGAACATGACGCACAAGGACGCCGCGCTGGCCGAGATGCACCGCGTGCTGAAACCCGGCGGTCGCCTCCTGGTGCTGGAGTTTTCACGTGTGTGGAAACCCCTCGAGCCGGCTTACGACCTGTATTCCTTCAAGCTCCTGCCGCTGATGGGCAAGCTCGTCGCCGACGATCCGGGCAGCTACCAGTACCTCGCCGAGTCGATCCGCATGCATCCGGGCCAGGAGGAACTGAAGGCGATGATGGAAGCCGCCGGCTTCGCCAAGGTGAGCTATCACAACCTCACCGCCGGCGTCGTCGCCCTGCACAAGGGTTTCAAGATTTGATCACCGCGAGCCTCGTCGAACGCAGCCTCAACCACCTGCTGCGGCAGACGCCGGGGGCGGCCGAGGCGCTGCGGCAGCACGCCGGCAAGCGCGTGCGCTTCGACCTCGCGCTCGCGCAATTCGATTTCCGCGTTGCCGACGACGGCTGTTTTTCCGAAGCCGCGGTCGACGCCCCCGACGCCGTCATCCGTCCCACCGGCGCGATGCTCGCGCGCCTGCCCTTCTCCGGCCGCGAGGCCTTGCGGCTCGCCGATATCCAGGGCGACCCCGCGCTGCTCGCCACGCTCGACCGTATGTTCAGGCAGATCGACTGGGACGTCGAGGCGGATCTCGCGCCCATCGTCGGCGACATCGCCGCGCATCGCCTGCACGCGCTCGGCCGGGAGGCGCTCGCGGGCCTGCGGCAGACGGCCACCGCGCTCGGCGTCAACGCCAGCGAATACGTGGTCGAGGAAGCCGAGCTGATGGCGCGCCGGGTCGACGTCGACCGCTTCAACCGCGACGTCGACACGCTCGCCGACGCCGCCGCGCGGCTGGAAGCGCGGCTCGCCCGCCTGGAACGGCGCCCGCCGCCTGCCGACGCCCCGCCTGCGCGCCCGGCATGAAACTCCTGCGCCTCGCCCGCATCCTCACGGTCGGCCTGCGCTTCGGTCTGGAGGAATTCTTCCTCGGCCACGAGCGGGTGCGCCCGCTGCGCTGGCTGGTGCGCGCGACGCTCTTCTGGCGGCCGCTCGCCGAGCCGCGCGGCGTGCGGCTGCGGCGTGCGCTCGAGGCGCTGGGACCGATCTTCGTCAAGTTCGGCCAGATGCTCTCGACCCGGCGCGACCTGGTCCCGCTCGACATCGCCGACGAACTCGCCCAGTTGCAGGACCAGGTGCCGCCCTTCCCGTCCGTGCAGGCGATCGCCACCCTGGAAGCGTCCTATAAAAAGCCGCTGGCCGAGGTTTTCGCCGAATTTGACGCCACCCCGGTCGCCTCCGCCTCGGTCGCGCAGGTGCATTTCGCCAGGCTGATGGACGGCACCGCGGTCGCGGTGAAGGTGCTGCGCCCCGGCATCGCGCCGGTGATCGCGCATGATGTCTCGCTGCTCTACGCCGCCGCGGGCCTGCTGGAAAAACTCTTCGCCGACGGCCGCCGGCTGCGCCCGCGCGAGGTCGTCGCCGAATTCGAGAAACACCTGGGAGACGAGCTCGACCTCATGCGCGAAGCCGCCAACTGCTCGCAGCTCAGGCGCAATTTCAAGGATTCGCCGCTGCTGCTGGTGCCCGAGGTCTACTGGGACTACTGCAGCCGCGAGGTGATGGTGATGGACCGCATGGACGGCATCCCGGTGAGCCAGATCGAGCGCCTGCGCGAATCCGGCGTCGACATCCCCAGGCTCGCCGCCACCGGCGTCGAGATCTTCTTCACCCAGGTGTTCCGCGACGGCTTCTTCCACGCCGACATGCACCCCGGCAACATTCTGGTGCGGCCGGGTTCCGAGCAATACATTGCCCTGGACTTCGGCATCATGGGCACGCTCACCGAGGTCGACAAGCAATACCTCGCGCGCAACTTCCTCGCCTTCTTCCGCCGCGACTACAAGGGCGTGGCGCAGGCGCACCTGGAATCCGGCTGGGTGCCGGCGGACACCCGCGTCGACGAGCTCGAAGCCGCTGTACGCGCCGTCTGCGAGCCGGTGTTCGACCGCCCGCTGCGGGAAATCTCCTTCGGTCGCGTGCTCCTGCAGCTGTTCCAGGCCTCGCGCCGCTTCAATGTCGAGATCCAGCCGCAACTGGTGCTGCTGCAAAAAACCCTGCTCAACATCGAAGGCCTCGGCCGCCAGCTCGACCCCGAGCTCGACCTGTGGAAGACCGCCAAACCCTTCCTCGAGCGCTGGATGAACGAGCAGGTGGGCTGGCGCGCGCTGGTGAAGAATCTCAGGACCGAGGCGCCCAGGTGGGCGGCGCTGCTGCCGCAGCTGCCCAGGCTCGCGCACCACGCACTCAACGAAAACCGGCTGGCCCAGCTCGAGACCGGCCTCGCCCTCATGCTGCGCCAGCAGCAGGCGCGCAACCGCTGGCTCGGCGCCATCGCCGGGCTCGTCGCCGCGCTGGTCGTCACCGTTCTGACTCTCGTTCTGCGATAAGGACTCGCCATGCTGATCGGTTTCGTCGTGCTCTACCTCGTCATCTCCATCGGCATCGGCCTCTACGCCGCGACCAGGGTCCATAACGCGCGCGACTACATCACCGCCGGGCAGTCGCTGCCGATGATCGTCGTCGTCGCCATGGTGTTCGCCACCTGGTTCGGCGCCGAGACGGTGCTCGGCATCCCCGCGACCTTCCTCGACGAAAACCTCGGCGGCACGATTTCCGATCCCTTCGGCGCCTCGCTCGCGCTGATCCTGTTCGGCCTCCTGTTCGCGCGCCCGCTCTATCGCATGAAGCTCGTCACGCTGGGCGACTTCTACCGCGAACGCTACAACCGCCCGGTCGAGATCGTCATGTCGCTGGCGATCGCCGCGTCCTACCTCGGCTGGGTGTCGGCGCAGGTCACGGCGCTGGGGCTGGTGTTCAACGTGCTGTCCGACGGCGCCATCACGGCCCCGCAAGGCATCCTCATCGGCGCCAGCGTGGTCGCGCTCTACACCCTCTTCGGCGGCATGTGGTCGGTCGCGCTCACCACGTTCGTGCAGATGACCATCATCGTCGCGGGCCTGTTGTGGATCTCGTACCTGGTCGGCAGCATGCCCGAGGTCGGCGGCGTCGCCCCGGTGGTCGCGCACGCCGCCGCCGCCGGCAAATTCGAATTCTGGCCGCCGCTCGAATGGGCGGCCATCGTCACCTTCGTCGCGGGGCTCCTCACCATGGGCTTGGGCTCGGTGCCGCAGCAGGACGTGTTCCAGCGCGCCAATTCCTCCCGCAACGAGACCATCGCGGTGTGGGGCACGGTCATCGGCGGCGCGCTGTACCTGCTGTTCGCCGCCGTGCCGCTCTATCTCACCTATTCGGCCACGCTGGTCGACCCCGTGATGACGACCGCCCTGCTGGCCGAGGATGCGCAACTCGTGCTGCCCACCTTCGTCAAGACCCATCTGCCGCTCGTGGCGCAAATCATCTTCTACGGCGCGCTGCTGTCGGTGATCATGTCGACCGCCTCGGGCACCCTGCTCGCGCCCTCGGTCACCATTTCGGAAAACATCATCAAGGAAATGATGCCGCGGCATCGGCTGAGCCAGAAAAAACTGCTCTTCATCACCCGCGCCGTCGTCGTCGCCTTCGCCGTGCTCGTCGTGCTCTACGCGCTATGGTCGCATGAAGCCGAGACGACCATCCACCAGATGGTCGAGAACGCCTACAAGGTGACGCTCGCCACCGCCTTCGTGCCGCTCGTCGCCGGCATCTACTGGAAGCGCGCCAATTCGGCCGGCGCCGGATGGTCGATCGTGCTCGGCTTTGCCGCCTGGGTTGCGATGGAACTCATCGCACCGGAAGGGATGCTGCCGCCGCAATTCTGGGGCTTCTTCGCCAGCCTCGCCGGCATGGTCGCGGGCTCGCTGCTCTCTTCACGCAAGCCTTCAGCAGCCTAGGCCGGAAAGCTTGTCGGTTTTTTTGACACCAGAACCCGATTTTGTCTGGGTTCGACATGTCGCACGCCCCCTCTATGAAGCAACCATCTGATAAATATCGATATTCCCCAAACACCCAAACTCTTGGCATGGGTTCTGCTTGCTCTTTGACGACAGCACACCAAGACATGCTTTGAACTCAAATTGACCAAGGGAACTTCAAAATGGAAATGCACCTGAACAAAAATATCCTGGCAGCCGGCTTGCTCAGCCTCGGGCTGCTCGCCTTCGCCTCGGCCACCCAGGCGGCAGCCATCCACGACGCCTCGTTGTTCACCAACGTGCTCCCGGCCAACGACGACGGCTCGACCGGCCTCGTCAACCTGGGTTTCACCGCCAACATCAATGGCACCAACTACACCCAGACCTACGTCAACAACAACGGCAACATCACTTTCGACAATCCTTTGGGCACCTTCACGCCGTCCGCCATCAGCGGCGGCGGTTTCGGCCCGATCATCGCCGTGTTCTTCGCCGACGTCGACACCCGTGCGCCCGGGTCCAATCCCGTGACCTACGGCAGCGCGACGCTGGGGGGATTCAATGTTTTCGGCGTCAATTACATCAACGTCGGCGTGTTCAACTCGCAGCCGATCTTCAACAGCTTCCAGATGATCCTGACGGATCGCTCGGACATCGCGGCCGGCGATTTCGACATCCAGTTCAACTACGACACGATCGTGTGGGAAGCCGGCACCGCCAGCGGCGCCCCTGCCGGCGGCCTGTGCGACGCGACCTGCACCTCGGCACTGGTGGGCTACTGGACCAGCCCCACCTCGACCGCCACGCTGCCCGGTTCGCTGGTGCATGGTGCGCTGGTCAACGGCGGCCCGAACGCGCTGATCAGCCATTCGCTGAATTCCAACGTCTTGGGCCAATACAACTTCCAGGTGCGTGGCGGCAACGTCGTAAACGTGCCCGAACCTGCCTCGCTGGCGCTGCTGGGCGTGGGCCTTGCCGGCCTGGCGGCCGCGCGTCGCCGCAAGATCGCCTGAACAAGCGCATGCAACAACAGAAACGGCGACCTCGGGTCGCCGTTTCTGTTTTAGGGGACTTAGTGTCATTCACGAGCCGGGGCGCGATCAGGCTCCGCCCGTCATCGTCGACGGACACGCCCGATCGCGTGGGTAGGCGCCACCTTCCAGGCTGGAAACTGTCGGAGTACTTTACAACCCACCGGAAATACGACAAATAAAAACCGGCAAGCACTTGTTATTAATTGATTTTTTTCTCAGGCACAAGCATTGCTATGCAGACTGTGCGATCGGGCTTCCCGCCGAGATCAGAATTCACCACAAGGAGATAGCACAATGTTCAACAAACACGTTTTCGCCGCCGTCGCCGGCGCCGCGCTGACCCTCGGCACGTTGGCGACCGCCTCGGCCGCGCCGGTCGTCTACAACCTCGCCCTGGGCAACATTTCCACGTTCGACAGTGTCATCACCGGCACGGGTTCTACTGTGGTCACGGCACAGGTCGTCAGTGGCCAGAATGTCTACAACTACACGGACATCAACGGCAACCCCGCCACCGTGACCGTCACGCGTCCCAACGGGGCTGTCGTCAACCCCAGCGGCGGCTACAGCTCGAATGGCCAGTCGCTTTCGGGCGCGGTGTGGAACATCAACCCCCAAGCTATCGCGGCCGATCCGATTCCCGGCTTCAACTCCGGTCTCAAATTCTCTTTCTCCTCCCCGGTGAACGCCTTCGGCTTCGAGATCGGCGACTGGGCCACCTGCTGCATGAGCAACACGCGTCCCGCTGCGATCCAGTCGACCTACGGCGTGCCCGCACAGGGTTCCGGCCTGTGGATCGCCTTCGACGGCGGCGCGGCGACCCTGCCGGCCAATGCGCTGAGCGCCAACGACAACCCTGGTTACGCCGCGGCGAGGAGCTACACCAACTTCATCGGCGCGATCGACTCGTCTGGCTTTTTCAGCAACGTGACCTTCTTCGGTGACGGCTTCGGCGAATTCCTGGTCGCCGGGGGAACGCTGCGCTTCGCCTCGGTGCCGCGCGGCTCCGTGGGAGGCGTGCCCGAACCCGCCTCGCTGGCGCTGCTGGGCATCGGCCTCGCCGGCCTGGCGGCCGCGCGCCGCCGCAAGGCTGCCTGACGAGCAAGGCAACAACGTAATAAAAAAGCCGGCGAGATGCCGGCTTTTTTTACGTCTGCCCAACACCTCAGCGCAGATACCCCTCCCGCTCCAGCTTGAGCAGGATCTGCTGCACCGCCTCGTCGATGCCGATGCCCGTCGTGTCGATCGACAACTCGGGTTTTTCCGGCACCTCGTAGGGGTCGGACACGCCGGTGAACTCGGGAATCAGCCCCGCGCGCGCCTTGGCGTACAGGCCCTTGCGGTCGCGCGCCTCGCAGGTCTCGATCGGCGTGGCGACATGGATTTCAATGAAACCGCCGACCGCCTCGATCATGGCGCGCACCGCGCGCCGGGTTTCGGCGTAGGGCGCGATCGGCGCACAGACGGCGATGCCGCGGTTCTTGGTGATTTCGCTCGCGACGAAGCCGATGCGGCGCACGTTGATGTCGCGGTGCGCGCGCGAGAAACCGAGCTCGGACGACAGGTGGCGGCGCACGATGTCGCCGTCGAGGAGCGTGACCGTGCGTCCGCCCATTTCCATCAGGCGCGCGGTCAACGCGCGCGCGAGCGTGGATTTGCCGGCGCCCGACAGGCCGGTGAAAAATACGGTGAAGCCCTGTTTGTCGCGCGGCGGGAACTGGCGGTGCAGTTCGGCCAGCACTTCGGGGAAGCTGTACCAGTCGGGAATCCTGAGCCCGCCGCGCAGGCGGCGCTGGAATTCCGCGCCGGAGAGAGTCAAGAGGCGCGAGCCGGCAGGCGCTTCGGCTTCCGGCAGGTGCTCGTCGCGGTCTTCCACGTACACCATGCGCGGATAGGCAATGAGGCGCACGCCGATGGCTTCGGCGCGCGCCTGGGTATCGGGGTCGAAACGGGCGAGGTCCTCGCCGCGGCGCGCCTCGCCTTCCGGATGGTGCTCGCCGCCCGCGATCATGAGCGCGCAGCCGTGGTTGCGCGCGACGATGGCGCGCAGCAGCAGCTGGCGCGGGCCCGAATCGCACGGCGGCAGGGGCAGCAGGGCCAGCTGGGTGGATGCGGCCGGGAAGCGCTCGCGGATCGCGAGCAGGCTGCGCACGAGGCCGAAATACGCGGGTGCGGCGGTGATGTCGCCGCCGGCCTGCGGATGCAGCAGCAGATTGGCTTCGTTCATGATGGCGCTCTTGAGGCAGAACGCGAACTGCGCGCGATGCATGGGCTGGCGCGCCTGCCAGGCGACCACGCGGCGCCAGCCGCGGCGGGCGAACAGCGCGCGCAGCTCGGCCGGGGTTTTCCGGTAATCGACGAAATCCGGATGCGGCGGCAGCGCGACGCCTTCGACCGCGCCGCCGAGACGCCATACGCCCTCGTCCTGCCAGACGTCGCTGACGGTCAGCACGGCGAGCATGTAGCCCTCGCCGTCGCGCAGGGCGACGCGGTCGCCGGGCTTGAGTTCGCCGGCGTGATTCTGGCGCGACGCGAGCGAGACCGGCAGCGGCCAGAAGGTGCCGTCGTCGAGCTGCTGCGCGGTTTCGACGCGTTCGCACTGCGCGCGCGTCATGAAGCCGGTGAGCGGCGAATAGGCGCCGGTGAGCAGCAGTTCGAGCTCGCAGCGCTCGCGCCAGTCGAGATCGAGCGAAGGCAGGCCGAGCGCCTCCTGCCGGAGGGCTTCGCCTTGCGCAGGGTCGATGAGATTGACGAGAGTGCCGCCGTAGGGCGCGATGAGTTGATCCACCGTTCAGCTCCGGTTGAAGACCGCGTGGTTTATCGATAAACGTCGAAGAAACGAGCAATGAACCGGCCAAGCTCGGACGCGGGCAGATGGTTGATGCCGGCCGCCGCCTTGCGGCCGCCGCCGCTCTCGAACTGGCTGCACAGTTCGTCCGCGCCGGATTTGGCCGCCAGCGGGGCGCGCACGCTGACGACGTAGCCGCCGCCAGGCTTCGCGGTGAGCACGGCGTGCGCCTGCGCGGGGGATTCGACCGCCAACCGGTTGCCGTAGACGCCGGAAATCCGGCGCGCCCATTTTTCCGCCGGCAGCACGAAGACGCGACCGGCGGCGCGCGACTCGGCCGCCGCGATCGCGACCGCGCGCGCCATGTCTTCCGCGTAGCCCGCCTGGAGCGTGACGTAGGCCGAGGATTCGGCGATGAAAGCGAAGGGGTCGGCGTAGGGACGCATCTGCCGGTACAACTCGGCGGGGTCGAAAAAGAGGTCGTCGAGCGTCTCGCCGTAGCCGTTGTAGTTGAGGCATTCGCCGAGCGACTGCAGTTGCGCCAGCTGCGCGGCGGAATACCGCAGCGGCGCCGCGGCGGCCCGGGCGGCATCGGCGAGATTGTCGCCGAACGCCGCCGCCACCGCCCAGGGCAGATGGCGCCCTTGCAGATACGCATTCACCAGGAGGCTGGTGCAAACGTTGGCGTCGGTGTCGATGTGCGCCTCCAGATGCGGATGCGCGGGAATCTCGCCCGGCTGGTGGTGATCGAAGTAGCGCACCCGCGCGCCCGCGGCGAGCAGACGGTCGAGCGCCTCGCGATTCTTCGACAAGGCAATGTCGAGCACCGTGACGCGATCGCCGGCATTCGCCTCGACACGCGCGAGCAGGCCGATATCGCGCTTGGGACCGGTGACGAGTTCGGATTCGGCGGGTTCGGCCAGCCGCAGCTGGTGCAGGGCGCAGAGTCCGTCGGCGTCGCCGTTGAAAACATCGATGATGCGTTCGCTCATGCTTGTTCGTTAGAATCCGCGCATGCCCCGCCCTTCGCGCCCCCCCTCCCTTTCCCGGCCGGGTTGGGCGATGCTGTGGCTGGCACTGGGCTACGCCGCGCTGGTGGTCTATGGCACGCTGTTCCCGCTTGCCGAATGGGTGTCGCCCAGGTCAGGCTGGATCAATCCTATCACGGCGGGCTGGCCGCCAAGCGTCTCGCGCGCCGATCTCCTCGTCAATCTCCTTGCCTACGTGCCGCTCGGCCTGTTCCTCGCGCTGTGGCTGCGACCGCGCGCGGGCACGTTCCCGTCCCTGGTGCTGGCCATGCTGGGCGGCACGGCACTCAGTCTCGTGCTCGAAATCCTGCAGTCGGCGCTGCCCAGCCGCGTGCCCTCCCCGGTCGACTGGCTGGCCAACTCGGCCGGCACGCTGGCCGGCGCCCTCGCCGCGGCCCTATTCGATCCTCATCTGGCGCCCGGCCGCAAACTGCGGCACTGGCGCAACGCCTGGTTCACCGAGGGTACGCTGAGCAATCTCGCGCTCGTCATCCTCCTGTTCTGGACGATGACCCAGGCCGCGCCGTTCGTGCCCTCGCTCGACTGGGGCAACCTCAAGGCCGGCCTGCGGCCGCTGGGCAACAGCCTGCACCACCCGGCCGCATTCCAGCCCGTCGCGGCCCTCGTCGCCGGACTGCAGCTCTTCGCGCTCGGCTTGCTCGTGCGCTGCATCGAACGCCGCGACCTCACCTGGGCTTTCGTCGCCTTCACCTTGGGCGTGCTGATATACAAAGTGCCGGCGGTGGGCCGCCAACTCACCCTGGAAGCTCTGGCCGGCTGGCTGGCCGCGATACTGCTGCTGCTTGCCGTGCCCGGCCGCACCGTGGCCAGCCGCGCCCTGCCTGCCATGGCCGCGCTGCTCGCCGCCCACGCACTGGCGCAGTTCCGGCCGGGCCAGGGCGGCGCGACCCATGCGATCAACTGGATCCCGTTCGCCGGCCAGGTCGGCACGCTGGAAGGCATGCTGGACATTCTGGAAACCTTGTGGCCGTTCATGGCGCTCGGCCTGATGGCACGCTGGCTCACGCCGTGGCGGTGGCGCCCGGCCGTGCTGCTCGTGGGCGGGGGGCTGGCCGGCGGCCTCGCCTTTGCGCTGGAGTGGATGCAACAATCGATCCCGGGACGTTTCCCGGACGTCACCGACGTGCTGGTCGCCCTGCTCGGCTGGTCGCTGCCGTGGGTGTTTGCCGACCTGCGTCCACGCGCCGCGGCGCCCGCATCGCCGCCCGCGCTGCGAACGATGCGCTGGGCCGCGCCCGTGCTTGCCGTCGCGACGGTCTCGCTGAGTTTTGCCGGATGGATGGCGGGCAGCCAGGTACGCCTGGACACCGACGATCGCGGCCGCACCCTGCTGCCTGCGCCGGAAAGCCTGGCGCCCATCAGCCTGCCCGGCTTCCACTACCAACATCCCCGCCTGCCGCACCCCGGCGCGCAGGATATCGCGCGCCTGCTGCGGGAGAATCCGGGCTGGATCGCCCAGACCCGCCAGGCCGCCCGGGGCGGCGCCGGGCATTTGTGGGCCGCCATCGTGATGGCCTACATCGAGCCCGGCAGCCAGGACCTGGCGCTGCTGCACCAGCGCCTGATGGCCTTGCAATACACCTATCGCGGGCACGACGAGGCCAAGCCGATCGCGCAGGCCTACGACTGGCTGTATCACCAGTGGACGCCGGCACAGCGCGACGCGCTGCGCGAGAAGCTGGCCGAGGGCGTGGTCTACCTCGTCAACTACATTCGCAAGGAGCGCCTGTCGCCCTACAACGTCTATCTCTACAACAGTCCCTTCCAGGCCCTGCTCGCCGCCAATCTCGCGCTGTACGGCGATGACCCGCGCGGCGAACTCCACATGCGCTTCACCCATGACCTGTGGAAGAACCGGATCCTCCCGGTCTGGCGCCAGGTGATGGGGCAGAATGGTGGCTGGCACGAGGGCGGGGAATACGTCGGCATCGGCATCGGCCAGGCCGTCTACCAGGCGCCTGCGATGTGGCGGAGCGCAACCGGCGAGAACCTGTTCCAGACCGAGCCCGGCCTGCGCGGCTTCCTCGATTTCGTCGTCTACCGCAAGCGGCCCGACAACACCGATTTTCGTTGGGGCGACGCCGGCTTCTTCGACCGCATCGTTCCCGACGTCATTCCGCTCGCCCTGGAGTATCGCCACGCCGCCGCCTACAACCTGCGTCCCCCGCGCGCGCTGCCGGAACCCAGCAGCTGGCCGTGGGGCCCGCTGACGGACGCCAGCCTGCTGTCAGCCGGCGCCCGGGCGACGCTTCCCCTGGCGCGGCATTTCGACGGCATCGGCCTCGTCGTGGCGCGCAGCGACTGGGGCCCGGACGCCACGTACCTGAGTTTCAAGGCCGGCGACAACTATTGGTCGCACACGCATCTCGACCAGGGCGCCTTCACCCTCTACAAGGGCGGCGAACTGGCCCTGGACAGCGGTTTCTACGGCCCGCGCTACGGCGCCGACCATCACATGAACTACACCTACCAGAGCATCGCGCACAACCTGGTGACGGTGACCGACCCGCAAGACGACGCGCCGTCATCGGGCAAGACCGTGCGCGAAATCGCCAATGACGGCGGGCAACGGCGCATCGGGTCCGGCTGGGGACTCGAATCGGCCCCGATCGACCTCGCCGAATGGCTGGACAAGCGCGCGCTCTACCATACCGGCACGATGCAGCGCTATCACGCGGACGAGGACAGCGTAGTGGCCATTGCCGACCTCACGCCCGCCTACACCAACGCGCAGTCCGGGCCGAGCGAATTTTCGCATCGCACCCGCCGGGTCGAACGCCTGTGGCGCACGCTTGTCTACGATCGCACGGCGGACGTCGTGATCGTGCGCGACGTCGTGCGCGCGACCCGGCCCGAATTCCGCAAGCGCTGGCTGCTCCACACCCAGCACGCCCCGCGTATCGACGGCCAGTCCTTCATCGTCGAGGTGCCCGCCGATCCGGACCGCCAGATACGGGGCGGGCGGTTGACCGGCAAGGTATTGCTGCCCGCAGAGCCGGAATTGCACGCGATCGGCGGGCCGGGGTTCGAATTCTGGGTCGACGGCAGGAATTACGACGAAGGCGGGACGCTGCACCAGGCGATCGCCCGCAAGGGGCAGCCCGCCGAGGCGGGGGCGTGGCGCATCGAACTGTCCCCCGCGCTGCCGCGGGAGGAAGACGAATTTCTCGTTGTCCTCATCCCCAGGCTCGGCGGCGACGCTACGCTGCCGGGCATTCGCCGCGTGGTGGACGGTGACGCCTACGGCGTCGAGATCGCCTCCGCAGGCACGGTCCGACGCTGGTGGTTCCGCGCCGGCGCCCAGGGCGTCCGGCTCGACGCGGGGGCGCGTAGCCTCCGGATCACCGTCGACGCCGACCCCGGCACGGACCGCTCGTGGTGGCAGCGGTTCAAGGCTTGGTGGCAGTAGCGTTGAGACTGTCGTCCTGCTGCATGCCCGAGCGCAGCAAATCCACCTTGCCGTAGAGCGTGCGCGTCATGCCGGCCACGCCCTGACGGCCGGTGTCGACGACGAGGTCGGCCACTTCCCGGTAGAGCGGGTCGCGCAGGCGATAGAGCTCGCGCAACTTTTCCAGCGGATTTCCGGTTTGCAGGAGCGGCCGGTTGCGGTCGTGCCGCGTGCGCTCGTACAGATGCTCGGGCGTGCCGCGCAGGTAGATCACGAGACCGTTCTCACGCAGTCTGGCGCGGTTGGCCGGCGAGAGCACCGCGCCACCGCCGGTCGCCAGCACGATGCCCGACTGCGCCGTCAGTTCGGCGATCACCGCTTCCTCGCGCTTGCGGAAACCTGCCTCGCCCTCGATCTCGAAAATCACCGGGATCTTCACCCCGGTGCGCGCCTCGATCTCGTGGTCAGAGTCGACGAAGCGGCAGCCGTAGTGCCTGGCCAGCAGCCGACCGACGGTCGTCTTGCCCGCGCCCATGAGTCCCACGAGGAAGAGATTGTCGCGCTTGCCCATGGCGGCATTCTAATGGAGGCCTGCCGGATGACCGAGCCGCCGGCAAGAGAAAAAAGCGCGGGCCAGGCCCGCGCTTTCGGCGTGCACGCGCAATCAGCGCAGCGACAGGCGCTCGTCGAGGATGCGCGGCGTGAGGAAGATGATCAGCTCGGTCTTGCTGTTGGCATTGTTCGTGGTCTTGAACAGATTGCCAAACACAGGGATGTCGCCCAGCAGCGGCACCTTGCTCACGGTCGTGCTTTCGTCGCCATCGAATATCCCGCCCAGGACCAGCGTTTCCCCATTGCCCACGCGCACCTGGGTCTTGATGCGCTTGGTGTCGATAGCCAGGTCGCTGATGCCCTGGATCGCACGCGGCGCATCCTTCTGGACCTCGACGGTCAGGATGACCGAATCGTTGTTGAGGATCTGCGGATCAACCAGCAGGCACAGGAAGGCGTCCTTGAACGTTACCGTCGCGGGAGAGTTCGCTGTCGGCGGCGTGATATAGGGAATCTGCGTGCCGTTCAGAATGACCGCAGGCTTCTGGTTGGAAGTCAGCACGCGCGGATTGGAAATCACCTTGCCCCGGTTGTCGGCCTCCAGCGCCCGCAATTCGAGGCTGAGCAGGTTGCCGTTATTGAGGTTCAGCAAACCCAGCGCCAGGTTGGCCGCCGTGGAAACGCTCGGCAGGGCCTGCCCGCTTCCTGTCGCGTCTCCTGTGCCGTTCGCCCCGCCCAGCCGGTAATCCCCAAAATCCTTGCTTGCCCTGAAGCCCAGGCGTACGCCCAGATCGCGGCTCCAGCCATCGGTCGCCACGACGACGCGTGCCTCGATCATGACCTGGCGCGCGGGAACGTCGAGACGCGTCAGCAGTTCCCGGATTTCGAGAATCTTGCGCGCCGTGTCGGTAATGATGAGCGTATTGGTCTTCAGCTCGTAGGTTGCGCGCCCACGCTTGGTCAGTATTTTCTGGTCGGCGCCCGCCGTGCCGCCAGTATTGGTGACGCCCTGCGGTGCCGTCTGGGGAGTGGCGCCACCCAAGCCCTGTGACTGCGCCGCGCAACTCACTGCGCTGTTCCCCCCTGAGGTGATGCCTGACGCGCTGCGTCCGTAGAGCATGGACTGGGCCTCGTCCGCCCGCATGTAACTCAGCGGGATGTATTCGGTCACCAGCGGTTCCAGGTCGACGACGGCCGACTTGGCTTCGAGCTCCTGTTTCTCCTTCGCCAGCAATTCATCCTTGGGCGCCACCCAGATCACGTTGCCGTTCTGGCGCTTGTCGAGCCCCTTGGTCTGCATGATGAGGTCGAGCGCCTGGTCCCAGGGCACGTCCTTCAGGCGCAGCGTGAGGCTGCCCGTCACGGTGTCGCTGGCGATGATGTTGAGTCCGGTGAAGTCGGCGATCACCTGCAGGACCGACCGGACCTCGACGTTCTGGAAATTCAGGGAGAGCTTGTCGCCGACGTACTTGACCTTGCCGTCCGCGGTCTTTTTCTGGCTGTCGTCGGCGGGTTTGACCTCGACGATGAAGCTGTTGTCGGTCTGGTAGGCGGAATACTCCGAGCCGGCGCGTGGCTGGATCACCATGCGCGTGTTGCCCCCCAGCGTGTAGGTCTCGATCGCCTGCACGGCCGTGCCGAAATCGGAAACGTCCATGCGGCGCTGCAGCGCATTGGGCAGGTCGGTGCCGATGAAGTCGACGACGATGCCGACCGCCTGCTGGCGGATGTTGATGCCCACCTGCGGGTCGGACAGCGACGTGACGATGCGTGCCTCACCCGAATCGCCGCGGCGGAAATCCACGTCGCGGATGCTGTGACGCGCCTTGCCCGGCCCGGCTTCGGCAAACTGCGGGCTGACATTGACCGGCGCCACGCCGGCGCCGATTTCTCCCAGCGCGATGATCAGCGATTTGCCGTCGATCCTGGTGTCGTACTCGACCGACTTGCTGAGATTCAGCACCAGGCGCGTGCGCGTGCCAGCCTGCACCACGTTCACACTCGACAACGGCCCGACATTGGCAGCGACGGTATTGCGGCCGACCGCATTGCCGGTGTCGGGCAGATCCAGCGCGATGCGCGGCGGATTGCCCACGGTGAAACCGGCCGGCGTCGCGGAAAGCGGGTTCTTCAGGTTGACGCGGACCGCCACCTTGCCGCCGGGGAGCGTCGCGGTCTCGATGCTTTCAACCGCATTCGCCGTTGGCGGCGTATTCGTGGCGGCGGCGAGGGGCGACACCAGACCGGTGAAGAGGACGACCCCAAACACGTAACGGATCAGTCGGGCAAATTTAGGCAGTGCGTTCATCGTGAGCCTCTATTTTCGGGTTTCTGTGCTGCGGTTACTCTTGCAGGACCAGGGTGCTGATGCGCTCGGACCAGTCACCTGCGCTGTCCTGGACAATTTCGCGCAACGTCACCTCGCTGTCGGTGATCTGCGTAATCTGGCCGAAGTTCTGGCCCAGGTAGTTGCCTTTTTTGACGTGGTAGATGGCCTTGTCGGGCGTCCGGATCACGGCGTGGATCACGCCCCCCTTGGACACCATGCCGACCATCGCGAGGGTTTCGAGGGAAAAGGCTTCCAGCGGCTCGCGCGGTCGGGTGAGATCGGGCTGCACGCCACCGCCGCCGCCGGTAGAGAGCTTTCTTGGCTTGAACGGGTCGGGAAGGTCGAACGCACTGTAGGTGAATGGCTCGTATGCCTTGATCTCCGGCAGGGGTTCGATCTTGCCCTGCGCATCCTTGCCGGTATTCTCGACGAAGGACTTGAGGTCTTCGAGGCCATCCCCGCCGCACGCGGAGAGGCCGATCGCCATCAGAATTATGGCCAGGCGTTTCATGGCTTCTTGTCCCCCTTCTTGTCCCCCGGCTGCTGCTTCTGGGCGATGATTTCCTCATCGTCCAGATAACGATACGTCTTGATGATCGCATCCATGTTCAGCACGCCATCCTTGGTGGGCTCGATGGAAATGTCCTGCAGGGTGACGATACGGGACAGCTTGGACACGTCGCTGACGAACGCCGCCAGATCGTGGTAGCCGCCGCTCACCTTCACGCGGATCGGCGTCTCGGCGTAAAACTCGGTCAGGGTTTCGCCTTCGGGCTTGAACAGGTCGAACTGCAAGCCCCGCCCAAGCCCTGCCTGGTTGATGTCCGTGATCAGCGCGTCCATTTCCTGCTTGTTGGGCAATTGCTTGAGCAAGGCGCCGAAGGCTTGTTCGATGTCCGCCAGCTGCTTCTTGTAGGCATCCAGATTGATGGCCTGGTTTTTCTTGACGGTGAAGGTACTGCGCAATTCGGCTTCCTTCTGCTTCGCGGCCTCGAGCGCTTCCATGCCCCCCCGCCAGTCGAACCACCAGCCCGCCGTGACGATGGCCACCAGCAGTACCGCCAGCATGCCCAGCTTGGTCGGGAGCGGCCAGTCCGCCAGGGTTTTCAGGTCCAGCTTGTTGAGTTCGTCGAAAGTCACGATTGGCCTCCCGGGTTCTGGCCGCTCTCGGCGGTCTGTCGCGTCTGGTGGACCGACAGGACAAACTCGTTGGCGCGCAGGTTGTTCACGTTGACCGCCTTGATTTCGACAAGACGCGCGGAATCGAACCAGGGCGAGGCCTCCAGGTTGCGCATCAGGGTCGACACGCGCGCGCTCGATTGCGTGTAGCCGGTGATCGTGACCGTGTCGCCCGCCTGCTTGAACGATTTCAGATACAGCCCGTCGGGCAGGACCCGGATCATCTGGTCGAACAGGTGCACGACTTCGGTGCGGTTCGATTGCAACGTCTCGACGACCTGTTTGCGCGCCAGCAGCGCCTGGGTCTGTTCGCGAATCTTCTTGATCTCGCCGATCTGGGCGTCCAGCTTGGCGATTTCCTGTTCGAGGTACGCATTGCGGGCGTCCTGGGCGGCCTGCCGGCTGGCGATCGCGGTGTGGCCGACGATGACGATCGCCACGCCCGCAGCGACCGCAATACCGAGCAGGATGTTGAACTGACGTCGCCGCGCGGCGCGCGCGAGCTCACGGTGGGGGAGCAGGTTGATGCGGATCATTGTGGGTCGAACCTCCGCAGGGCAAGGCCGCAGGCGACGAAAAGCGCGGGCGCGTCCGCAGCGAGGGCTTGCGGCCGGATCTTGGCATTGACGGCCATGTTGGCGAACGGGTTGGCCACCATGGTCGGGGCGCCGGTGCGCTGCGCCACCACCTCCTCGATGCCGGGTATCATGGCGCCGCCGCCGGCGAGCAGGATCTGGTCGACCTGGCGGTATTGGGTGGACGAGGTGAAGAGCTGGAGGGCGCGCCCGATCTCCATCGCCAGGGTTTCGCTGTAGGGCTGCAGCACCTCGACGTCATAGCTTTCGGGCAGCGTGCCGCGGCGCTTGGCGCTCTCGGCCTCCTCGCTGCTCATGCCGTAGCGGCGGGAAATCTCGTTGTTGAGCTGGTTGCCGCCGAAACCGTGCTCGCGCAGATACACCGACTCGTTGTCGTTGAGGATGTTGATGTGCATGTTCTGCGCACCGATATCGATGATGGCGACGGTCATGCCGGCGCCGCCGTTGGGCAGCAGGTACGCGATCTGCTCATAGGCCGCCTGGGTGGCGAAGGATTCGACATCCATGACCATTGCCTTGAGGCCGGCGGCCTCGACCACGGCGACGCGGTCCTCGACCTTTTCCTTGCGCGCGGCGGCGAGCAGGACCTGCACGTCGTCCGGGCTTGCGGGCGAGGGACCGAGCACCTGGAAATCGAGGTTCACTTCGTCGAGCGAAAAGGGAATGACCTGGTTGGCCTCGGTTTCCACCTGGTTCTCCAGGTCGACGCCCTTGAGGCTGGCAGGCGCGAGGATCTTCTTGGTGATGACCGCCGATGACGGCAGGGCGAGCGCGACGTTCTTGATGCGGGTGCCCATCTGCCGCCACGCGGTACGGAGCGCATCCGCCACCTGGTCGAAATTGGCGATGTTGCCGTCGGACACCGCGTCCTTGGGCAGCGGTTCGATGACGTAGCGTTCGACGCGAAACTTGCCCTTGCCGGCGTCCGACAGCTCGACCAGCTTGACCGCTGTCGTGCTGATGTCGAGCCCGAGCATGGGCAGCCCCCTCCCCGACAGCCAGTCCAGATTGATATTCAGGTGCAAGAGAATTTCCTTTACGCTTCTGTGAGTTGGCGCTTTTTGTTGTTATTGTTTTTAGATGCTAGCAACAACACACGGTTTTTAACAGTTTTTTCCTTGCGGCACCGCACGAAACGAACAGATGTATCCAATTTCCAACACCACTAACGCCTATAATCGGCGAAAACTTTAGGCAGGCTTTTTAAGGAACAGGATGTTTTCCAAATGGTGGCATTACGCGCTGGCGCTGGTCTTGAGTCTGGGTCTGGTCAGCGTCGCGCTGGCGGGCCTGGCCGCCGCGCTGATCTATCCCAATCTGCCCCCGCTCGAGGCGCTGACCGATTACAAGCCCAAGCTGCCCTTGCGCATCTACACGGCAGACGGCGCCTTGATGGGCGAATTCGGCGAGGAACGCCGGGCGTTCATCCCCATCGGCCAGGTGCCCGAGTACATGAAGCAGGCGATCATCGCCGCCGAGGATGAGCGCTTCTACACGCATGGCGGGGTCGACACCCTCGGCGTGCTGCGCGCCGCGACCTCGAACCTGGTGTCGGGCGGCGCCAAGGAGGGGGCGTCGACCATCACCATGCAGGTTGCGCGCAATTTCTTCCTGTCGAACGAGAAAACGCTCACCCGCAAGCTGTCGGAAGCCATGCTGGCGATGAAGATCGAGCACAACCTTTCGAAGGACAAGATTCTCGAGCTCTACCTCAACCAGATCTACCTGGGCCAGCGCGCCTACGGCTTCGAGGCCGCAGCGCGCACCTATTTCGGCAAGCCGATGCGCGAGCTGACCCTGGCCGAGTTCGCCATGCTCGCCGGCCTGCCCAAGGCGCCCTCGCGCTACAACCCGGTGGTCAACTTTCCGCGCGCCAAGGCGCGTCAGGAATATGTGCTCGGGCGCATGCGCACGCTGAAGTTCATCGACCAGCCGACCTACGAGGCGGCATTGAAGCAAAAACTGGTGATCCGCCAGGCGCGCCGCCATACCGACGTGTCGGCCGACTACGCGGCCGAAATGGTGCGCCAGGCGCTGTTCGAGAAATACGGCGAATCGATCTACAGCTCGGGCTACAAGGTCGTCACCACCCTGGTGCGCGCGCAGCAGGAAGCGGCCAACCGCTCGGTGTGGCAGGGCATCGCCGACTACGACCAGCGCTACGGCTACCGCGGCCCCGAGAAACAGGTCACGCTGCCCACCGACAAGGTGCGGCGCGAAGCCGCCATCGCGCAGGCGCTCGAGGATCTGGAGCCGGTCAGCGACATGCTGCCGGCGGTGGTCGTGAGCGCGACGCCCAAGCTGATCCGCGCCCGGCTCGACGACGGCAGGGAGGTGGAGATCAGCGGCAATTCGATCAAATGGGCCGAGCAATGGGCCGCGGCCAAGAAGGGACGCCAGTTCGGCCCCGGCGCGGTGGTGCGCGTGCAGGCGGTGGGCGCCAAACCGCAATGGCGCCTGGCGCAGCTGCCCGAGGTCGAGGCGGCGCTGGTCGCGCTCGACCCCAACAGTGGCGCCATCACCGCGCTGGTCGGCGGCTTCGACTTCAACCGCAACAAGTTCAACCGGGTGACGCAGGCCTGGCGGCAACCCGGCTCGGCCTTCAAGCCCTTCATCTACTCCGCCGCGCTGGAAAAGGGCTACACGCCGGCGACCATCATCGACGATGCGCCGATCACGCTGTCCGCCGCCGAAACCGGGGGCACGCCGTGGGAACCGAAAAACTACGACGGCACCACCAACGGTCCGACGCGCATGCGGGTGGCGCTCACCAAGTCGCTCAACCTGGTGTCGATCCGCATCCTGCAGGGGATCGGCCCCCACTACGCGCGCGACTATATCCGCCGCTTCGGCTTCGACCCTGCGCGCCATCCGCCCTATCTCACCATGGCGCTCGGCGCCGGCAGCGTCACCCCGCTGCAGATGGCGGCGGCCTACGGCGTGTTCGCCAATGGCGGCTACGGCGTCAACCCCTATCTCATCGACAAGGTGTACGACAAGGACGGCCGCCTCCTGATGCAGGCCCGGCCCCAGCAGGCCGGCAGCACGGCCCCGCGCGTGATCGACCCGCGCAACGCCTGGCTCATGACCAGCATGATGCAGGATGTGACCCGCAGCGGCACCGCGGCGCGCGCAGGCCAGCTGGGCCGCAGCGACATCGCCGGCAAGACCGGCACCACGAACGATGCGCGCGACACCTGGTTCGCCGGCTACACGCCCGACCTGGTGGCGATCTCGTGGATGGGCTTCGACCAGCCGCGCTCGCTCGGCCGCCGCGAGACCGGCGGCCAAGCCGCGCTGCCGATCTGGATCAATTTCATGGGTGTCGCGCTCAAGGACAAGCCCCAGCGCGGCTGGCCCATGCCGCCCGGCATCATCAGCGTGCGCATCGATCCGGCGACCGGCACCCGGTTGCCGGATGGCCCGCTCGACGGCCTGCTGGACAATCTGCTGGGCGACGGCGCGCCCGGCCTGGTCGAATATTTCTACCAGGAATTCCCGCCGCCCGACCGCGCCTCGCCGGGCTGGGAAACGACGCCCGACGACCCGCTCGCCGCGTCCCCGGGCCAGACGCAATGAAACACCAGGACATGCGCCGCCGCATTGCCCATGCGGCGGCGCGCATCCTTGCCGAGGACGGCAGCCTCGACTACGGCAGCGCCAAGCGCAAGGCGGCACGCCAGCTCGGCGCGCCCGGCAGCGGCAGCCTGCCCGACAATCAGGAAATCGAAGAAGCCCTGCGCAGCTACCAGGCGCTGTACCAGGCCGACGCGACGCGCGAGCGCCTGACCCGGCTGCGCCAGGTCGCGATCGAATACATGGAACGACTGGCCGACTTCGATCCCCACCTCACCGGCCCGGTGCTGAATGGCACCGCGGCGCGCCATGCCGGCATCCAGCTGCAGCTCTTCACCGACCGCCAGAAGGATGTCGAATTCCTGCTGATGGGCATGGGAACCCCCTACCAGAGCGGGGAATACCGTCCGCCCGAGACGCCATCACGGATCTGCCCGCGTTTCATAATCGACGACCCGCGCGCCAGTATCGACGTGACCGTGTTTCCCGCGACCGAACTGCGCGGCATGAAGCGACTGCAGGCCGACGGCAGTCCGCGTCGGGCACGGCTGCCCCATGTGCGCACGCTGTCGCCCGACCCGTCCTGATGCCTGGCATGAATGCTGCTCGACGAATCCGGGCAACCCTGACCGAGATTCGACCTTGATCCGCTTTTTCCGGCACTACGTGCCCCTGAATCTTCTGCTGCTGGTGCTGTTCGAGGCCTTCATCCTCGGCGGCGCGGTCTATGTCGGCGTCGGCGCAGGCCAGCCGGGGGCAGACGCGCAACCGGGCCTGCTGGTCAAGTCCTTCACCTTCGCGCTGGTCATGCTCGGCTTGATGACGGCGAGCGGCCTGTACGACCTGGAGCAGCGCGAAGGCCTCCTGGCCCTGTTGCAGCGGCTGGGACTGAGTTTCGGGCTCGGCCTCATCGCCATGAGCCTGGTGTTCTATCTCGTTCCGGCGTTGCTGGTCGAACGCGGCGCCTTCCTGCTGGCGTTCGGGCTCGCGCTGACCGGCGTCCTGGCGAGCCGCGCCTTCTTTTCCAGCTGGACGCGCGCCGGCATGCTGAAAACCCGCGCCCTGGTCATCGGCACCGGCAGCCGTGCCGCCCACATCGAGGCTCTGCTCGCCAAGCGCGGCCAGATGAGCAACACCCAGGTGGTCGGCTACGTCCCGATGGGGGGCAGTCATCATTTCGTCGATCATGCCCGTATTCTCGACACCGGCGAGTCCCTGCCCCAGCTCGCCGCGCGGCTGCAGATCGGTGAGCTCATCCTTGCCGTGCGCGACCGTCGCGGCGGCGGCCTGCCGGTGCAGGAACTGCTCGAATGCAAGCTGCGCGGCGTCCGCATCACCGAGCTGTCGAGCTTTTTCGAGCGCGAGAACGGCCACCTGCAGCTCGATTCGATGAATGCGAGCTGGATGATCCTCGCCGAGGGCTTCCACCAGGGCATCGTGCGCGACACCATCAAGCGCCTGTTCGACCTCGTGGTGAGCACGGCCATGCTGACGGCCACCCTGCCGATCATGCTGCTCGCCGCCTTGCTGATCA
This sequence comes from Thiobacillus sp., assembly GCA_046292745.1. GTDB lineage: Bacteria > Pseudomonadota > Gammaproteobacteria > Burkholderiales > Thiobacillaceae > Thiobacillus. Next base: position 175,040 of record JBKBQH010000002.1, read on the forward strand.
AGCTCGAGAGCCCCGGCCCGGTGCTCTACCGCCAGGAACGCATCGGCCAGGGCGGGCGCCCCTTCACCATTCTCAAGTTCCGCAGCATGTGCGTCGACGCCGAGAAGGACGGCCGGCCACGCTGGGCCGGGCAGAACGACAGCCGCGTCACGCTCACCGGCCGCTTCATCCGCCGTACCCGCATCGACGAACTGCCGCAGATCTTCAATGTGTTTTTCGGTGACATGAGCTTCGTCGGCCCGCGCCCCGAGCGCCCCTATTTCGTGCAGGACCTGACCCAGAAGATTCCCTATTACGGCGTGCGCCACACGGTGAAACCCGGCATCACCGGCTGGGCGCAGGTACGCTATCCCTACGGCGCCACCGACGAGGACGCCATGCACAAGCTGCAGTACGACCTGTACTACGTCAAGAACCACAGTCTCTTTCTCGACCTCATGATCCTGTTCCAGACCGCGCAAGTGGTGATCTGGGGCAAGGGCGCGCGCTGACCGGCGACCATGCCCGACACCCTGATCCTGCTCGCTGCGCTGGGTTATGGCCTGGCCGCGCTCGCCTACCTCGGGCTGTCGGGCCTCATCGTCGCCAGCTGGCGCCGTCGCCCGCAGGGCCGCCTGCTCGTGCTCGCCACCGCCCTGAGCGGCGTGTGGGGCGCGATCTCGGCACTCGCCGCGTGGGAACATGCGGCCGGACCGCGCCTCGGACTCGTTGCCGAAGTGGCGCGCGACGGCGCCTGGCTCGGCCTGCTGCTGTACATCCTGCAGCTGCGGCTGCCGGCGGGCGCCGCGCTGCCGGCGCCGCTGCGGCTGGTCCGCACTCTCGCGGCCGTCCTCGTCGGCGGCCTCTTCGTCGCGCACCTGCTGCCCTGGCTCGCGCCCGACCTGCCCAGGCTCGCCCGCTGGGCGGGCAACCTCGGTTTCGTCCTCGTCAGCGTGACCGGGCTCGTGCTGGTCGAGCAGGTCTACCGCAGCACCCGCCCGGAAGACCGCTGGGCGATCAAGTTCCTCTGCCTCGGCCTCGGCGGGCTGTTCGCCTACGACCTCTATCTCTACGCCAACGTCGCGTTGTTCGACGTGATGGACGCGCATGCCTGGGCGGCGCGCGGCTACGCCGCCGCGCTGGTGGCCCCGCTGATCGCCGTGTCGGCCGCGCGCAACCCGGCATGGGCGGCCCCCGTCGGCGTATCGCGGAGCATGGCCTTCCATACCGCGAGCCTGCTCGGCGCGGGCCTGTATCTGCTCGCCATGGCCGGCGCCGGCTACTACCTGCGGCTGTTCGGCGGCGAATGGGGCGACGTGGTGTTGACCGTGTTCGTCTTCGCCGCCGTGCTGGGACTCGCGCTGCTGATGTTTTCCGGCACCTTGCGCGCGCGCCTGCGGGTGTTCCTGTCCAAGCACTTCTTCAGCTACCGCTACGACTACCGCGAGGAATGGCTGAAATTCACCCGCACGCTGACCGAAGGCGAATCCGGCACGCGGCTGTGCGAGCGCGCGGTCGAGGCGCTCGGCCGGCTGGTCGAAAGCCCCGGCGGCGCGCTGTGGCTCAACGAGGGACCGGCGGGCTTCCAGCGCGCCGGTTACTGGAACTGGCGCGACCTGGAAGGCACCGAGCCGCCCGACTCGCCCTTCGTCGCCTGGCTCGCCGACAAGCAATGGGTGGTCGACCTCGATGAAATGAAGGCCCGTCGCGACCTCTACGGCGACCTCGACCTGCCGCCGTGGATCCGCGACGCGGACGACGCCTGGCTGGTGGTGCCGCTGCTGCTGCACGAGGAACTCATCGGCTTCGTCGTGCTGAAACACTCGCTCGGCAAGCTTGCCTTCAACTGGGAAGTCAGCGACCTGCTGAAGGTCGCCTCGCGCCAGGCCGCCGCGCACCTGGCACAGATGCGCGCGTCCAACCAGCTCATCGTCGCGCGCCAGTTCGAGTCGTTCAACCGCACCACCACCTTCGTCATCCACGACCTGAAGAACCTCGTCGCCCAGCTCTCGCTGCTGCTCGCCAACGCCGAGAAGCACAAGCACAATCCCGCGTTCCAGGCCGACATGCTGGAAACCGTGGAAAGCGCGGTTGCCCGCATGAACAAGGTGCTGGCGCAACTGCGACGCGGCAACGACGCCGCGCCGGCGCGGTCGGTCGCGGTCGCCGACGTGCTTGCCGACGCCGCCGCCAGCAAGCAGGCGTTCAAGCTGCGCCCCGCGCTCGACCTGCCGCCGCCGTCGCTGACCATCCGCGCCGAGCGCGAGCGGCTCACGCGCGCGATCGGCCATCTGCTGCAGAACGCGCTCGAGGCCACCCCCGCGGACGGCCGTGTCAGCCTGCGCGGATTCGCGGAAAACGGCCGGGCGATCATCGAAATCGCCGACACCGGCAGCGGCATGGACGAGGAGTTCATCCGCACGCGGCTCTTCGCGCCCTTCGATTCGACCAAGGGCGCCGGCATGGGCATCGGCGCCTACGAATGCCGCGAAACCATCCGCGTGCTGGGCGGCAGCCTCGACGTCGACAGCACACCGGGGCACGGCACGCGGTTTCGCATCAGCCTGCCGCTGGACGATAATGACAGCGCTGGAGGAGACGCCGCATGAGCGACGCCAAACAAAATATTCTGCTGGTGGAGGACGACCCCGGGCTGCAGAAGCAGCTCAAGTGGAGCCTCGCCGACTACGAAATCGTCATCGCCGGCGACCGCGACAGCGCCATCGCGCAACTACGCCGTCACGAGCCGCCGGTGGTACTGCTCGACCTCGGTCTGCCGCCCGACGCCGACGGCGCCAGCGAGGGACTGGCCACCCTGCAGCAGATCCTCTCGCTCGCGCCGGCGACGAAGGTCATCGTCGTCACCGGCAATCTCGATCGCGCCAATGCGGTAAAGGCGATCCGGCTCGGCGCCTACGACTTCTTCCAGAAACCCTTCGACCCCGACGTGCTGGCGCTGATGATCTCGCGCGCGCTGCACGTGCATGCGCTCGAGCGCGAAAACCGTCAGCTCGCCACGCGCCAGCCGGCCTCCCCGCTCGCCGGTCTTCTCACCTGCAGCGAGCCCATGCTCAAGGTCTGCCGCACTGTCGAGAAGGTCGCGCCGGCCAACGCCACCGTGTTGCTGCTGGGCGAATCGGGCACCGGCAAGGAGGTGCTCGCGCGCGGCATCCACGACTTGTCGCCACGCGCTGGCAAGCGCTTCGTCGCCATCAACTGCGCCGCGATCCCCGACACCCTGCTCGAATCCGAGCTGTTCGGCTACGAGAAAGGGGCTTTCACCGGCGCCGCCAAGCAGACCATCGGCAAGATCGAGTACGCCAGCGAGGGCACGCTCTTCCTCGACGAAATCGGCGACCTGCCGATGCCCTTGCAGGCCAAGCTGCTGCGCTTTTTGCAGGAACGCGTGATCGAGCGCCTCGGCGGGCGCGGCGAAATCGCGGTCGACGTGCGCGTGGTGTGCGCGACCCACCGTGACCTCGCCGGCATGATCCGCGAGGGCAGCTTCCGCGAGGACCTCTACTACCGCCTGTCGGAAATCACCATCAAGATTCCGCCGCTGCGCGAGCGTCCGGGCGACGCGGTGCTGCTCGCCCAGGCCTTCCTCGAACGCAACGCGCGCGAACTCGGCCGTGCGATCCGCGGCTTCACTGCCGACGCGCTCGCCGCCCTCGAGGCGCACGCCTGGCCGGGCAACGTGCGCGAAATGGAAAACCTCATCAAGCGCGCCGCGATCATGGCCGACGGCAGCCAGATCACCGCCGCCGACCTCGGGCTGGACGCCGCAGCCGGCATCGAGGCGCAGCCACTCAATCTGCGGCAGGCGCGCGAGAACGCCGAACGCCAGGCGGTCAGCCGGGCGCTGGCCCAGAGCAAGGGCAGCGTCGCGCAGGCCGCCGAACTGCTCGGCATCACCCGGCCGACGCTGTATGACCTGATGGCGAAGATCGGATTGAAATGAGCGCCCGGCCTCGCGCGACCGCGATCACCCTGCTCCCTGCGAGCGGCTTCGGCCGACCGGGGTTTTTGTGAATTCCAACCTGTAGAGGTCCGTCACCCATGCGCCCGTATGCGAATTCGACCCTGCGTCTTTCCAGCCGCCTGCTGTCCGTCCTCATCCTCGGCGCCAGCCTGGCCGCGTGCGGTGGCGAATCGAGCGAGACCCTGCTGCAGAAAGCCCGGCAAAGCCTGGACGCCGGCGACCGCAAGGCCGCCATCATCCAGTTGAAAAGCGCAATCCAGGAAGACGGGAAGAACGCCGAGGCGCGCTACGCGCTCGGCAAGCTCTACGTCGACATGGGGGACGGCGTCTCGGCGGAAAAGGAACTGCGCCGCGCGCTCGAGCTCGGCCTCGCGCGGGAACGGGCGCTCGTCCCGCTGGGGCACGCGCTGCTGCTGCAGCGCGAGTTCGACAAGCTGCTCGAGGAAATCCCCTCGCGGCCGAACGGGCAGCCCGCCGAGGCCGCCGCCCTGCTGGCGCTGCGAGCGGAGGCCCAGCTCGGCCGTCGTCACCTCGACGACGCCGCGCTGGGCTACGAGGCGGCGCGCCGCCTCGACCCGAATTCCATCGAAGCGCTGCGCGGCCTCGCCCTGGTCGCGCTCGCGCGCCAGCAGCCGGGCGCCGCGCTGGCGCTCGTGAACGAAGCTATCGAGAAATCCCCCGCCCGTCACGAGCCCTGGCTGCTCAAGGCCGACCTGCTCAACGCCGACGGCAAGACCGATGAGGCGATCCGGGCCTACCAGGAAACGCTCAAGCGCAAGCCGGACGATTTAATCAGCCATCTTTCCCTGGCCACACTGTACGTGCGGACGCAGCAGTTCGACGCGGCGCAGCGCGCGATCGACGCGGCCCACAAGATCGAACCCGGCGCGCTGCAGCTGGGCCTGGTCCGCGGTCAGCTCTACTTCGCGCAGCAGAAATTCCCGGCGGCCCGCGACCAGCTGCAGCAGGTGCTGAAGGTCGCGCCCAAGCTCGGCCAGGCGATCCTGCTGATGGGCGCCACCCAGTATGCCCTCGGCGCACTCGAGCAGGCCGAAACGCATCTCGCGACCTTCCTCAACGCGGTGCCCGACAGCGTGTACGCGCGCACCCTGCTGGCCTCGGTCTACCTCAAGACCCGCCGCCCCGACCGCGCGCTCGATACGTTGCGGCCGTTGCTGACGGCCGAGCCGCCCAACCCGGCCGCGCTGGCGCTGGCCGGCGAAGCCTACATGCAGCGCCAGGAACCGGCACGTGCCGCCGAGTACCTCGAGAAAGCCGCCAAAGTGGCGCCACAGGCCGCCGGCGTGCGCACCGAACTCGCCCTGAGCCGCCTCGCCGCCGGCGACATCGACCGCGGCATGGTCGAACTCGAGGCCGCCGCCGGGCTGGCAGGCAGCCCGGCGCAGACCGACCTGGCACTGATCACCGCCTACCTCGCGCGGCGCGAATTCGACAAGGCGCTCGGCGCCATCGCCGCCCTCGAAAAGAAGGATCCCAAAAACCCGCTGGTGCACAACCTGCGCGGCGGCGCCTACCTGGGCAAGAACGACGTTCCCGCCGCGCGCCGGGCGTTCGAGCAGGCGCTGGCCCTAGACGCCGCCTACTACCCTGCCGCCGCCAACCTCGCCCAGCTCGACTTTCGCGACAAGAACCCGAAGGCCGCGCGCGCGCGCTTCGAAAGCGTGCTCGCCGCCGACAAGGCGAGCGTGCCGGCCATGATGGGACTCGCCGCCCTGGAGCGCGCAGCCGGCAACGAACAGGCCATGCTCGACTGGGTCAAGCGGGCCGCCGCCGCCGACCCCAAGGCGCTGGCGCCGCGCGGCGCGCTGGTGCACTACCACCTCGGCAAGAACGCGCCCGCCCAGGCACTCGCGGTCGCGCGCGAGGCCCAGGCCGCGAACCCGACCGCGCCCGAGGCGATGGAACTGCTCGGCATCGCCCAGCTCGCCGCGGGCGAAAAGGACAATGCCATCGTCACCTTCAGCAAGCTGGCCGAAATGGCGCCGCGCGCGCCCGGCGTCCATGTGCGCCTCGCCGCCGCCCAGGCGGCAAACGAACGCATCAGTGACGCGCGCCGTTCCTACGCGCGGGCGCTCGAACTCAACCCGGACCTGGCCGAGGCCCACGTCGGCCTCGTCCAGCTCGACCTCAAGGAACAGCTCGGCGCGGACGCCCTGCGCCGGGCGCGCCAGCTGCAGGCCCGCCAGCCCAGGTCGCCGCTCGGCCACTCGCTCGAGGGCGACATCCTCGCGAGCCAGAAGGATCCTGCGGGTGCCGCGGCAGCGTATCTGCGCGCCTACGACCTCGACAAGACCACGCTCGCACTGATCAAGCTGCACGCCAGCCTGCACGCCGCCGGCAAGGGGGCGGACGCCGAGACCCGGGCCGCGCAATGGCTGAAGGCGCAACCGCAGGACTACGCCCTGCGCAGCTACCTCGCCGACCACTACCTCAAGACCGGTCAGAACAAGCCGGCGATCGCCCAGTACCAGGCGATCGTGCAGGCGGCGCCGGACAACGCCCTCGCGCTCAACAACCTCGCCTGGCTCTATCAGCAGGAAAAGGATCCGCGCGCGCTCGCCACCGCGGAACGCGCCTACAAGCTCAGCCCGGATGCGCCCAGCATCGCCGACACCCTGGGCTGGATCCAGGTGCAGCAGGGTGACGCCAGGCGCGGCCTCGCGCTGCTGAAGCAGGCGCACGCCAAGACACCGCAGCACCCGGGCATCCACTACCATCTTGCGGCGGCGCTGGCCAAGACCGGCGAGCCTGCCAAGGCGCGCACCGAGCTCGACCGCCTGCTCGCGCGCGGCACGCCGTTCCCGGAAGAGCCGGACGCGCGCGCGCTGTTCGAGCAGCTGAAGCGCTGACACCTAGCCGCCGCCGACCATACCGCCCGCCCACGCTGGATTAACAGGAGTCAAGCATGTCACCCCGTCCCCTCGTACTGAGCCTCGTCCTCGCCGCCATCCTCGCCGCGGGCTGCGACCGTTTCCAGTCGGCCGAAGACCTTTACGAGGCGGGTCGGGCGGCCTTCGACCAGGGCGACTACGCCGCCGCCGTGCTGCAGTTGAAATCCGCCGTGCAGAAGAACCCCGATCTCGCGTCGGCGCGTTACCTCCTGGGCGTCACCCACAACGCGCTGGGCAAATACGCCGACGCGGAAAAGGAGATCAAGCGCGCGCTCGCCCTGGGCTACGACCTCGCCGAGGGCAACGCTGCGCTGGCCCTGGCGCTGCTCGGGCAGGGCGAATACGACCAGGTGCTCACCGACGTCAGCATTCCCGCCCACGCCAAGCCCGAAGCCCGGGCCCGGCTCATCGCGCTGAAGGGCATGGCGCGGCTCGGCAAGAACGACCGCGATGGCGCCGCGGACGCCTTCGAAGAAGCACGCAAGCTCGTCCCCAACCAGCCCGACGCGCTCGTCGGCCAGGGCTGGCTCGCCGCACAGGCGGGCAAGAACGACGAAGCGCTCGCGCTCACCGAGGCCGCACTCGCCGCCGACCCGCGCCACAAGGAAGCGGGGCTGCTCAAGGCCGCCCTGCTGCGCGGCAGCGGCAAGACCGCCGACGCCGTCGCCGCCTACCAGGCGGTACTGGCGGTCGACCCGCGCGAGGTGCGCGCGCATAGCGGCCTCGTCTCGCTCTACCTCGCCGGGAAGGACTTCGCCAAGGCTCGCGAGCAGGTCGATCGCTCGCGCAAGCAACTCCCGGACAACCTAGTCATCCGCTTCCTCGACGGCCAGGTCAGCCTGCGCGAACTCAAGTTCGCCGCGGCGCGCGATGCCGCGCAGGAAGTGCTCAAGGCCGCGCCCCAGTTCCTGCCCGCACATTACCTGCTGGGCCTCGCCAACCTCGCTCTGGGCGCCCACGAGCTGGCCGCGCAAAACCTGCGCGTCGTCGTCCGCCAGAGCCCCGGCACCGTCCACGCCCGCGCCATGCTCGCCAGCGCCGAACTGAGTCTCGGCGACCCGCAACGCGCGCTCGACGCAATCAAGCCCGCGCTCGACGCCGGCGCCTCTTCTCCGACCTTGCTGTCGATGGCGGGGCACGTCTACCTCGCGCTCGGCCAGCCCGCCAAATCGGCGGAATACTTCGAGGCGGCGCTCAAGGCCCGCGAATCCACCGGGTCGGTGGCCGGCCTCGCGCTCGCCCGCCAGGGCGGCGTCGGCGAGCAGGGGCTTGCCGACCTGCAGGCGGTCGCGGTGCCCGAACCCGCCGCAACGCCGTCCGATTTCGCGCTCATCGCCGCCTACGTGCGCCAGGGCAAGTTCGACCAGGCGCTCGCCGCCATCGACCGGCTGGCGCAAAAAATCCCCGGCCGCCCCGAGCCCGTCTACCTGCGCGCGACCCTGCACGTCGGCAAGGGCGAATTCGATCTCGCGCGCAAGCACTACGAAAGCGCCGCCGCCATCGATCCCGGCTACGTCCCGGCGGCGGTGGCGCTGGCCAACCTCGACCTGCGCGACGGCAACCGCGCGGCGGCGAAAAAGCGCTACGAGACCGTGCTGGCCAGGAACAAGGACAACCTCACCGCGCTCCTGAGCCTGGCCTCGATCGCCTCGCAGGAAAAGAACGAAGCGGACATGCTGAAACTCCTCGAGCGCGCCGCGAAGGCCCACCCGCAGGCGCTCGAACCGGCCCAGATCCAGGTGCAGGCGTATCTGGCCAAGCGCGATTTCGAACGCGCGCTGGCAGTCGCGGAGCGCTTCCACAAGGCCAATCCCGATTCCAGCCCGGCGCTGGAAATGCTCGCGCAAGTCCACCAGGCCGCCGGCAACAAGGACAAGGCACTCGCCGCCTTCAAGCAGCTGGCGCAGCGGGTGCCGAATTCGCCGCCGGTGCAGCTGCAGCTGGCGCGGGCGCAGCAGGCCGCGGGCCACGCCGACCAGGCGCGCGACGCGATCAACTCCGCACTGAGCCTGCAGCCGACCAATCCCGAGGCGCTGCGCGCGCTGTTCCTGCTCGACGCCGAGACCCGCGGCTACGAGGAGGCCAAAAAGACCGCCCGGCGCATCCAGCAGGACCATCCCAAATCCCCCCTGGGCTTCATGCTGCAGGGCGATGCGGAAATGGTGCTCAAGCAGTTCGCCGCGGCGATCAATAGCTACGAGGCCGCCGCCGCGCGCGGCGCCAGCACGCAGACCGCGGTGCGACTGCACCAGGCCTACCTGTCGGCTGGCCAGCGCGCCCAGGGCGATGCGAAGATCAACGCCTGGCTGAAGCAGAACCCCAACGACCTCGACACCCGCTTCTATCTTGCGCAGCTCTACCTGGGCATGGGGCAGGACAAGCAGGCGATCGAACAGTACGAATTCCTGGTCAAGGCGCGGCCGCAGCATGCCGTCGCCTGGAACAACCTCGCCTGGCTCTACCTCAAGGCCGGCGACCCCCGCTCGGTGAGCGCGGGTGAACAGGCCTACAAGCTGCGCCCCGAGGAAACCGGCATCATCGACACCTACGGCTGGATGCTGGTGCAGCAGGGCGACCTCGCGCGCGGCCTGCCCCTGCTGGAAAAAGCCCACGCCCGCGCCAGCAACAATCCGGAAATCCAGTACCACTACGCCGCCGCCCTGGTGAAGGCCGGCAACCCGGCCAAGGCCAGACCGCTGCTCGAGCAACTGGTCAAGGGCCGACCCTTCCCGCAGATCGACGACGCGAAGCGCCTGCTCGCGCAACTCTGACTCGAGTCCATCACGGGTCGGCGCACGCAAACCCGTGATTCTGGCCATGGGCTTTGCGCGGCGCGCGGCGTCGTGCCCCGGATGTTTCGTCAGGGTTTTTTACACGAATCTACCATGTCGCATGTCGTAATTTTCTTCTTTTAAAATCAAACAGTTAAATCACAGGCACGATCATTGCTTTGTATTTAGTCGGAGTCGGCCGACACACGTCGGTCCGGCACAACAAAAACAATTGCGGAGCGTACGACCATGATCGAACTGACGAAATTTACTGTCCGGATGGGCGGTGCCGCCCTCCTGTGCGCGGGCTTCGCCGGGTGGAGTGCCGCGCAAGCGGCGACCTGCCCGACCCCCCCGTCCTGCCCAACACCGGTTATTTCCAGTACGGCGACGCCCAGTCGTACTCGATGCCGATCCTCAACTACGTGGCGACCGGCAGCGCCACCCCGACGCAGGGCGACCCCTACTACGTGCCGTCCGGCCCCGGCCAGATCATGGACTGCGTGGTGATCGCCACCGGCACCAACAACGGTCCGGTCAACAGCAATTTCCCCGGCATGGACGACGCCTACCGTACCCCGGACGGCAACGGCAGCCTGCCCTACTTCAGCACGACCGACGTCTACTACGGCCCGGGCAACAGCACCTCGCCGGACGCGCCCAGTGGCCCCGCCGTGGGTGACTCCAACAGCACCTGGGATTCCACCCTCGCCGCGCTGACCACCTACCTGAACGGCGGCATGCCGGTGTTCATGTTCAACAACAACCAGGTCAACTCCGGCGCGTCCACCAATCAGGAGTTGTTCGTCTGGGCGCAGATTTCCATCGTCGACCTCCAGGGCCAGCGGCAGACCTTGTACTACGACTTCAACGCAATGCCCGGCACCAACCACGGCGGTATCCCCAACGGTGACGTGACGACCTACACTTCGGCCGGCGCGCCCACCGGAAACTACCCGGTCGGCCCCAACACCGGCGACCCCAACCTCGACGATTTCGTCCGTTCCGGCGGCGCCGTCTGCATCCTCGCTGGCAATATCGTTCCCTGCGGCACGCCGGGCGCGACGACCATCAACCACAACCTCGGCGCCGACCGCGCGACCTATGCGGTGATTTTTCCCGAGCTGAACGACCAGCTCTACCGCCTCGAAGCCATGGGCTACGACCTGTTCCGCTTCGACTTCCGCATGGGCTGCAATCCGCAGTTCTTCACCGACCCGAACGCCTGCGTCGGCCAGTCGCTCAACAATGGCTACGAGCAACTGTTCCTGCTGAGTAGCGCGCCACCGGTGAACGTGCCCGAGCCCGCCACCATCGGTCTGCTCGGCCTGGGACTGCTCGGCCTGGGCCTGGCCCGCCGCTGCCGCAAGCAGGCCTGAGCGCGGCAGCGCCGGTTACAAGGGGTCCCGCGGGGCCCCTTTTCATTTGCGTCGGGGGTGGTGTTGGCCGCAAACGGTATACTCCGGGCTGGTTTCCGCCCGCCGAGGGGAGCATGCCCGGTCTGCCGCGTGTCCTGTTCTTTGCCGAATCCGTCACCCTCGCGCACCTGGCGCGGCCGCTGGTGCTGGCGCAGGCCCTGCGCGGCACGTTCGAGGTCGCGCTGGCATGCGCGCCGGCCTACCGCGAGTTCGCCGCCGACAGCGGCGTCGACCTGCTGCCGCTCGACAGCATCCGCCCCGCCGAATTCCGCCGCGCTGTCGAGCGCGGCGCGCGCTTCTACGATCTCCCCGTGCTGCGCCGCTACACCGCGAGCGACCTCGCCGCCATCGAGCGATTCCAGCCCGACGTCGTCGTCGGCGACTTCCGTCCCAGTCTCGCGGTGAGCGCGCGCCGCGCCGGCGTGCCGCTCGTCGCCCTGCTGAACGCCCACTGGAGCCCCGGCTGCCGCCACGCCGGCTACCCCATGCCGGTGCTGCCGATCACCCGCCTCGTCGGCCCACGCCTGTTCTCCCCCGTTTTCGCCCTTGCCCGCAGGTTCGCGATCGCGCACTTCGCGCAGCCCTTTGATGCGCTGCGGCGCGAGCACGGCCTGCCGGCGCTGGGGGGCGACCTGCGGCGCCACTACGCCGACGCCGACGCCGTCGCCTACCCCGACATCCCCGAGCTCTACCCGGTCGACCCGCTGCCCGCGCGCCACGCCTACCTCGGCCCGGTGCGGTGGGATCCGCCGACGCCGCTGCCGCCCTGGTGGGACGAACTCGGCGATGCGCCCGTCCTCGGCTACGCCAGCCTCGGCAGTTCCGGCGAGCACGGCCTGCTGCCGTGCATCCTGCGGGTGCTGGGCGAGCTCGACGGCGTCTCGCTCGTCGCCACCGCCGGCGCCGACCCCGGCATCGCCCCTTCCCGTAATTTGCGCCTGGCGCCCTATCTTCCGGGAAGCGCCGCCACCGCCCGCGCCCGCTTCGTACTCTGCAACGGCGGCAGCATGACGGTGCAGCAGGCGCTCTCGGCCGGCGTGCCGGTGATCGGCCTCTGCGGCAACATGGACCAGATGCTCAACATGGCGCCGGTGGCGGCGGCCGGCGCCGGCATCCTGCTGCGCGCCGACGCCGCGCCCGTCGCGGCGATCCGCGCCGCCGTGCGGCGCGTGCTCGACGACCCCGTCTACCGGGAATCGGCGCAGGCGCTCGCCCCCCGCTTCACCGGCCACGATGCCCCGCGCCGCCTCGCCGGCCTGATCGCCTCCCTGCTGCCGGCCGCCCACCCCTGACGGAGCCCCCATGCGCCAGATCACCCCCGCCCAGATCGCGACTTTCTTCATCCTGCTCACGCTCGCGCTCGTGCTCGGCGTCCTCACCACCTGGCTCGTCCTCGGCCGCGCGCCGCTCGGCGACTTCCGCGGCGTCGTGCTGGTCGCCGCCGGCGTCGTGTTCATCTACCTGTGGGCCTTCGCCATCTACCGCCTGTTCCTGCGCGCCTTCCCGCTGCAGGAAGGCGAACTGCCCGAAGGCTCGCGCGCCGAGTTCGCCGCCCAGGTCAACATCCTGTTCTACCTGATGCTGTTCAACAGCCTCATCCGCACCCACTTCCTGCCGGTGCCGCTGCTGCGCCTGGTGTACCAGGCGCTCGGCGCCAGGTTCGGCCGCAACAGCTACAGCGCCGGCGTGCTGCTCGACCCGCCGCTGGTCGAGATGGGGGACAACTGCATCATCGGCCACGACGCCGCGCTGTTCTGTCACGCCATCGAGGGCCGGCACTTCGCGCTGGGCAGGATCCGCATGGGGCACAACGTCACCATCGGCGCCACCGCCGTCGTCATGTCGGACGTCAGCATCGGCGACGGCGCCATCGTCTCGGCCGGCGCGGTGGTGAAAAAAGGCACCCGTATCGGCGCGGGCGAGGTGTGGGGCGGGGTGCCGGCCAAGCGGCTGCGCCCGGGCCCGGACCCGGCTGTCGAATAAATTTACACTTCGCCGTGACCCCGCGCGGGTGATTTTTTTAGTTCTTTGATTTTATTTGATTTTATTGTTTTGGCATGGTCGATGCTTTATCTGAGGCAAACCGGAAACCCCGGTAGATTTTCCGACCAAACGATCCTTCACGAAGGGGAACACCATGAGCAACAAGATCAAGCTTCTGACCGCCGCCGTCACCGCCGCCCTCGGCATGGGCTTCGCCGGCCAGGCCGCGGCGACCGTGTACGCCAGCTCCTCGCTGGAAATCACCAATCTCAATATCGCGTTCCTCGACGCGAACAATACGCCCGCGTTGACCGGCGTCACCGTCAACAGCTTCACCTTCACGCTGACCAACACCGCCTCGCTCAATGGCGTGCCCAGCATCTCCCTCGCCAGCTGCTCCGGCTCGCCCAGCTCCCATACCTGTGGCAGCAGCAGCCCGATTCTCGATGCCGCCGCGGTCAACGCCACCGGCAGCAGCGTGATCCGCACCAACAACCAGACCAGCGGGGACGGCACCTTCACCCACTTCGCGCTGGACAGCGGCAACTGGTCCAACTCCGACAGCGTGATCTACACGTCCGAACTGACCAACGGTTCGCCCACCAGGACCGACCAGATCGCGCAGACGAACATCACGACCGCCACACAGGGCAGCGCCAATGCGCAGATCCAGTCGGTGACCGGCGTGACCCTGAGCTTCACCGTGGCGGATCCCGGCCCCTACAGCTTCCGCCTGGCTTTCGATGCCGACAACGACATGATCGCGCAGATCCTGAACGACGACGGCAAGACCTTCTCGGCCCAGGCGGACACCCAGCTGTCGATCACCCTGAACCAGAACACCGGCGGCAACGCCTTCGTGCGATGGGCGCCCAAGGGCACTGCGGCGAACGACTGCATCGCCGCCGGCGTGACCTGTAATGAGCTCAACGACTCCGAAGACCTCAACCTCAACGTCGGCACCACCGTGAACAACACGACGACGACCTACAGCTACGGTCCCAACATCGAGGGCTCGGTTCCGTTCGGGATCTTCGTCGCGGGTCTGGGACAGGGCACCTACACCCTCACCCTGAGCGCGCTGACCTCGGTTGCGGCCAACCGCGTGCCCGAGCCCGCGACCCTCGCCCTTCTGGGCGCCGGCCTCGCCGGTCTGGGCTTCGCCGGCCGCCGCCAGCGCAAGCAGGCTTAAGCCGCAGCAGCACCCCTTCGTATAGCCGGGCTTCGCGCCCGGCTTTTTCATTGCGATTTTTCGGGTGCACCCGGGTTCGTGATTGAGCGATCGCGCGCCAGCGCTTCCACCGCGTCGGCCCCGGCCTCGCCGCCGCGCCAGCGCGCGAAGTGCGCGGCAAAGCCTTGTGCGCGATCACGGTAGCCCGGGTCGCCGAGCACCCGCCGCAATGCCGCCACCACCACGTCCAGCCCCTTCGCCTTGACCTGCTTGAGCGTCAAGGCTTCGCCCAGGCCGAGTGCGCGGATGCGCTTGCCGCCGTAGTACTGCTCCTGGTGGGTGGCAACGACCACGCACGGCAACCCGTAAGCGAGCGCCTGATAGAGGGTGCCGTTGCCGCCGTGGCAGCACACCAGGGTGCAGTGCGGCAGCAGGGCGTCGGTGTTGACGTAGCGTTCGAGGAACACGCCGGGCGGCACCGCCATGCCGGGGTCGGCGCCGGCCGCGCCCAGGGCGACGACGATCTGCACGCCTTCGGCGGCGAGCGTGCCCAGATGCCCCAGCAGGTCTTCCAGCCCTTCGCTGCCGAGCGAGAGATACACGGTGGGCTTGGCCGGGTCGAGCCGGTCGAGGCAGGCGGGCGCCGGCAGGGTGTTGTGCCAGGTGAGCGGGCCGACGTAACGGGCGTGCGCTGGCAGTTCGCGCACCGGGCTGAATTCGGGGATGTCGGCGAGCAGCGAAATGTCGCCTTCCTCGTTTTCGTAGCCGTAGCGGCGCGGCAGGCCGAGCCGCTTGCGGAGGCGCGCAAGGCCGCCCATGACGAGGCGGTCGTAGAAGAAATTCTCGCTCGCGTTTTCCAGCCGGTCGGCGAGCGCCACGCCGGGGAAGTGCTCGCCAAGCGTGTTGCCGGGGCTGAAGAAGGGCAGCCGCCGGTAGGGGGTGAGATGGACGTTGACGACGGCGGCGCAGGCAAGGCCCGCCTTTTCTGCCGAGGCGCGCGCGCTGGGGCGGTTGTCGAGCAGCAGGAGGTCGGGTTTTTCGGCCTCGTAGAGCGCGAGTTCCGCTCTGATGAACTGCTCGAGCTGGTTCTCGCGGTAGATTTCCCACAGTTTGCCCGAGCGCACCGCGCGCACCACCTGCTCGACCGGCATGTAGGCGAGCTCGCGCGTTTCGAAGCCGTCCCAGCCCGCGACCGGGAGATACTTGCCGTGGCCGGCGAACACGATTTCGTGGCCACGCGCCCGCAGCACCTTGGCGATTTCAAGCAGCCTCGACACGTGGGCGAGAGCGTGGGCATTGGGGAGCGCTAGCAGCTTCATACGCGGGCAGTCCTGGACGTTTGCGGAACGCGCTGGGCCGAATGGTATCATCGGCCGGGTTGGACCCACGCGTGCATTTTGGTCGCGTTGCCTGTTGCCCGTGCTGCTCATGCCATGACCAACTTCCTCATCGCCGCCCGCAATCTCCTCCGCAACCGCCGGCGCGCGGCGATCGCGCTGTTGACCATCGGCGGCGCGGCGATCGCGATGGTGCTCGCCGACGGCTTCGTGCAGTGGATCCTGTGGGCGATGCGCGAGGGCACGATCCAGTCGCAGACCGGCCACGTGCAGGTGGTGCGGCCGGGCTTCTTCCAATCCGGCGCCGCCGACCCCTTCGCCTACGTGATTCCCCAGGCGCGGCCCGAACGCCAGGAAATCGAGGCGACGCCCGGCGTGAAGGTCGTCGCGCCGCGCCTGAGCGTGACCGGTCTCGCAAGCCACGGCGAGACTTCGGTCGCCTTCCTCGGCGAAGGCGTCGACCCGGCCAGGGAAAAAGACCTCAGCAAGGCCTTCCGCATCGTCGCGGGCAAGAACCTCGCCGGTGTCGACGCCCGCGAAGTGATCCTCGGCCGCGGGCTGGCGCGGGCGCTGGGCGTGGAAACTGGCGCGACGGTGGCGCTGCTCGCCAACACCCGAAGCGGCGGCATCAACGCGGTCGAGGCGCGGGTGGCGGGCATTTTCATCACCGGCAGCCAGGCCTACGACAACACCGCGCTGCGCCTGCCGCTGGGCCTGGCGCAGGCGCTCACCCGCGCCGACGGCGCCCACGCCTGGCTGGTGCTGCTGGACGACACCGAACGCACCGACGCCACCCTGCGCGACTTCCGCGCGCGCTACGCGAAGGCGGCCGGCGAACTCGTATTCGTGCCCTGGTACGAGCGCGCCGACTTCTACAACAAGACCGTCGCGCTGTTCTCGCAGCAGATGGGCGTGCTGCGCGCGATCATCGCGGTGATCATCGTGCTGTCGATTTCCAACCTGCTGGTGATGAACGTGCTCGAGCGCACCGGCGAGATCGGCACCCTGCTCGCGATCGGCTTCAAGCGCCGGCGCGTGCTGCAGCAGTTCGCCATCGAGGGCCTCGTGCTCGGCGTCATCGGCGGCGGCCTGGGGGTGGCGGCGGGCTTCGGCCTGGGCGAGCTGATTTCGGCGATCGGCATCCCCATGCCGCCGCCGCCCGGCATGGAGGAAGGCTACACGGGCGAGATCCGCGTTACCGCCGGCGTGCTGGCGCAGGCCTTCGCGATCGCCTTCGTCACCACCGCGGCGGCCGGCCTGTATCCCGCGTGGAAGGCCTCGCGCCTGCAGGTGGTCGACGCCTTGCGGCATAACCTCTGACCATGCTCAAGCTCGCCTTCCGCAACATCTTCCGCAACCGCCTGCGCACCGGGCTCACGCTCGGCGCGATCGTCTGCGGCGTGGCGGCGATCATCGTCAGCGGCGGCTTCGTCGAGGACGTGTTCGTGCAGCTGCGCGAGTCGACCATCCATTCCCAGCTTGGCCACGTCCAGGTGGTGCGCGAGGGCTATTTCGAAGCCGGCAGCCGCGAGCCCAACCGCTACCTGATGCAGGACCCGCAGGCGGTCACGCGCGCGCTCGCCAGGTTGCCGCAGGTGCAGGACGTGATGACGCGCCTGAATTTCTCGGGGCTGGCCAACAACGGCCGCGCCGACCTTGCGATCGTCGGCGAGGGCGTCGAGCCGGGCAAGGAGGCGCGCCTGGGGTCGGCGCTGAGCTTCGTCGCCGGGCGCAACCTGCGTGACGACGACGCCTTCGGCGTGGTCGTCGGCGAAGGCGTGGCGCAGGCGCTGAAACTCGAGCCCGGCAGCCCGCTCAACCTCACCGTCAACACCGCCGACGGCGCGCTCAACTCGCTCGAATTCGAGGTGGTGGGCGTGTTCCGCAGCTTCTCCAAGGACTACGACGACCGCGCGGTGCGCATTCCGCAGCCGGCGGCGCAGGAACTGCTGTTCACCCCCGCGGTGCACAGCGTGGTGGTGCTGCTCGGCGACACGACCGCCACCGACAGCGTGGTCGCGGCCGCGCGCCAGGCGCTCGCCGGCCGCGGCTATGAGGTGAAGCCCTGGCACGAACTCGCGGATTTCTACGAAAAGACCGTGGCGCTGTACCGCCGCCAGTTCGGCGCGCTGCAGTTCATCGTGATGCTGATGCTGGTGATGAGCGTGGCGAGCACGGTCAACATGGTGGTGCACGAACGCACCGGCGAATTCGGCACCCTGCTCGCGCTGGGCCTGCGCCGGCGCCAGGTGTTCCAGATGGTGCTGCTCGAAAACACGCTGCTCGGCGTGCTCGGCGCAGCACTCGGCGTGGGGGTCGGCGTGGCGCTCGCGTGGCTGCTGAGCGCGGTGGGGCTGGACATGCCGCCGCCGCCGGGATCGAACAGCGGCTACACGGCGGCGATCCGCATCGTGCCGGGGGTGCTCGCCGCCGCCGCCATCACCGGCGCACTCGCGGCGACGCTCGCCGCCCTCCTGCCGGGCCGGCGCGCGGCGAAGCTGCCGGTGGTCGACGCGCTGCGGCACAACGTCTGACAGCGCTCAACGACTGAGCCGCTTGAGATAATCCTTGGTGAAGATGCGGTCGGGCAGGTCGCGCATGACCATGTTGCTGTATTCCAGCACCGAGCGGTGCCCGGCCTTGAGCGCGTCGTCGATCACCAGCCGGGTGGGGCGCGTCTCGCCGCCCAGCGGCGCGAACTGTTCGTAGCGGGCGGTCTTGAGCAGGCGGCCGGAGACGGCGTAGAACTCGGCCTTGTGCGGGCGCGCGCTCCTCGCGTGGACCCAGTAGAGCACGCGCCGGTAGGTGACCCAGTTGTCGACCGCCTGCAGTTCCAGCACGGTGTAGGGCTCGCCGTCGATTTTTTCGGTACGCAGGACGCGCGGGGCATAGTCGCCGACGAAATTGGCGCGCGCCAGGTCGCCGTTCGCCACCTGGCCCGTGAGGCGCTGCGCCAGCGGCAGCCGGATCGGCTGGGTAAGGTTGGGCAGGAAGGCCCACAGGTCGCGGTCGCGCATGAGCAGGATCTGGTCACGGTCGACCGCCGGCGCCGTGGTCTGCACCAGGGTCTGGGTATTGCCCTTGGAGAGGATGCGGTAGGCGCGTTCCTCCGGTTCCACGCCGGGCTGGCTGGTGGTGATGACGACATCGACCTGGAAGCCCTGTTCCGGGAAACGGATACGGTCGGCGCGCTGCAACAGTTCCTGCGCGAGCGCGTCGACTTCTTCCGTCTCCTGCGCCCCGGCGGGCAGGCTCGCCGCCAGGAGCAGGACCATCGCCACCAGGGCGGCCGACGCCCACGCTTGCCGCGCGCGCACCGCGATAGTTCCGCACGTTTTCATCATCCGTTCCTCTCCAGGAATTCAAAAAACCCGAAATCCGCCAACAGGCCCATCCGGTGTGTCCGCATCAGGGCCGTCGGGCTTCCCCCGGCCTTTATCGGCTATCATAGTCTGCGCTTAAACCGGTCCGCCCGAATGTCTGCCACGCAAGCGCCTTCCTGTCGGTATCACGGCCGCCCGCCCGCCGCAGCGCCGGGAGGGCTGCGCCATGGCTAGCGTGGTGATCCGCCAGGGCCAGCAGATCCTGCGCGAAATCCGCCTCTACAAGACCTGCCTCGACATCGGGCGTTCCTCCGATTGCGAAATCCAGCTGATCGACCGCAACGTGAGCCGCCGCCATGCGCGCATCGTGCGCGACGACGGCGGCCATTGGATCGAGGATCTCGGCGGCCGCAGCGGCGTGACCGTCAACGGCGAGAAGGTCGAGCGCGCGGCGCTGCGCAATCTCGACCGGATTTTCATCCCGCCGTTCCAGCTCGATTTCCTGACCGAGGCCTGGCAGCCGGAACCCGAGCAGCGGGTGGTGGAGGCGGAAGGCGTCGGCAAAGCCTACGCGCTCGGCAGGCAGACCGTCGTCGCGCTGCACGACGTGTCGCTCACCGTCGCCCGCGGCGAGTTCCTCGCGCTGGCGGGCCCCTCGGGCAGCGGCAAGTCGACCCTGCTCAACCTGATCGGCTGCATCGACACGCCGACCACCGGCAGCATCCACATCCTCGGCGAGGACGTCGCCGGAAAGACCGCGGACGAACTGGCCGACCTGCGCCTCCATACGCTGGGCTTCGTGTTCCAGACCTTCAACCTGCTGCCGGTGCTGTCGGCGTGGGAGAACGTCGAGTATCCGCTGCTGCAGCACAAGGCCGTCGACAAGGCGGAGCGCGCCAGGCGGGTCGAGCATTATCTGAACATCGTCGGACTGGAACGCTACGCGCATCATCGCCCCAACGAACTCTCGGGCGGGCAGCGCCAGCGCGTGGCGATCGCGCGCGCGCTGGCGACGCGGCCGCGCATCGTGCTGGCCGACGAGCCGACCGCCAACCTGGACCACGCGACCGGCGAAGGCATCCTCAGGTTGATGAAGCAGCTCAATCACGAAGAAGGCACGACGTTCATCTTTTCCACGCACGACCGGCGGGTCATGGAAATGGCGGACCGCGTGGTCGAACTGGCCGACGGCCGCATCACCGAATAAGGAGGCGACATGGCAGGACCTGGGAGGCAACAAAAGAGGCGACCCCGTCTGACCGCGTGGCTCGGCGCGGCCCTGCTGGGCGCCGCGCTGGGCACGGCGAATGCGCAGGAGGCACGCTCGATCGACGACCTGTTCGGCGGGCCGGCGCCCGTGGCGAAGCCCGCCGCACCCGCCGCGAAGCCGGCAACGCCGGCGCCGACCTCGATCGACGACCTGTTCGGCGGGCCGGCGCCGAAACCTGCCACCAGCGCCACGCCTGCCACGGCAACGGACGCGCCGGCGCTCGCCGACCCCGGCGCGGCGCTGCCGGCGAAACCCGCCGTGACCGGTTTCTACCAGAACGACCTCGCCTACACCTACGCGCGCCCGCGCCACTGGTCGCGCTTCAACAACATGCTGGACCTTGCGGTGAGCGGCAAGGGCGACGGTTTCGCCTACAAGCTGGGCGGCCGCGTGAACTACGATCCCATCTACGACCTCACCGACCACTACCCCGCCGCGGTGCGCGACGACCAGCGCTTCGAGGCGATGGTGCGCGAGGCCTACGTCGATTTCGGCGCCGGCGATTTCGAATTCCGTCTCGGGCGGCAGCATGTCGTGTGGGGCGAAGTCGTCGGCCTGTTCGTGGCCGACGTGGTGTCGGCCAAGGATCTGCGCCAGGCGGCCCTGCCCGATTTCGACATCATCCGCACGCCGCAATGGGCGGCGCGCGCCGAATACTTTGCCGGCAACTTCCACGCGGAGGCGGTATGGATCCCGGCGATGACGTACAACGACATCGGCAAGCCGGGGGCCGAGTTCTACCCGTTCGCGGTTCCCGCCGGCGCCAGCGTCGCCAAGGAAAGGAAACCGGGCGGCATCGATGACGCCGGCTACGGCCTGCGCCTGTCCTATCTGCAATCCGGCTGGGACGTGACAGGCTTCTACTACAGCGCCAACGATCTCAACGCGGCCTTCCGTCGCGTGTCGCCCACGCTCTACCAGCCGATCCACGAACGCGTCCACCAGACCGGCCTGACCGTGTCGAAAGACCTCGGGCCGGCGATCTTCAAGGGCGAGGCCGTGCACACGCGGGACCGTCTGTTCAGCACCTTCGACCCGACCGATGCGGACGGCCTGGTGAAGCAGGACACGCTCGACTGGCTGCTGAGCCTGGAATGGAGCTTCCCGCAGGAGACCCGATTCAACGCCCAGTTCTTCCAGCGCTACCACTTCGACCACGACCCCGGCATCGGCGCGGACCGGGCGGAAAGCGGGGTTTCGTTCCTCTTCAGCACCCAGGCGCTGCACCCGCGCCTGGAGCCGCGGCTGCTGTTGCTGCACAGCCTGAACCGCAGCGATTACTCGGCGCAGTTCAAGCTGGTCTGGCGCGCCAGCGGCAACTGGCGGCTGGCCGCGGGGGTGGACGTGTTCGGGGGATCGCCGAACGGGCTGTTCGGCTATTACGATTCCCGGGACCGGGTCTACACCGAGGCGCGCTACAGCTTCTGAAGCCGCCGCTCAGCGGGCCAGCAGTTCGGCCAGCGGCCGGCGCAGCGAGCGGCAGGCCGCATCGCGGCCGGCGCCGATGCGGCCCATGAACACGGCGTTTTCGAGATTGCCCGCGAGCAGCCCGCGCAGGCGCTCGGCCATCGGCGCGGCGGCGGCGAGAATGTCGGCCTGCGCGGTGAAACGCCGCCCCTCGCGCAGGTAGCGCGCGAAAATCAGCGGCGTGACCTCGGGCTGCAGCTTGAGCCCGAGACGTTCGGCCGTCAGCCAGAAGCGCTGCAGCCGGCGCCCGGCTTCCACAAAATCGGCGAGCGTCGTCGCGGGCCGATCGGCGACGAGCACGAAATGCGCGCCGCAGGCGAGTGCCGGCACGAGGTCGAGCTGGATGCGCGGCGCCCAGGTCCCCGCCAGATAGGCATTGAAGAAACGCACCCGCGCCCAGCTGCCCATGACCCAGCGCATCAGCTTCAGTGTGAGCGGATCGAGGCCGAGCGAGCGGTCGGGGATGCGGTCGGTGCTGAAGCACGCATCCCACGCGATGATGCGCCGGTGCACCTCGTAGGCCTCGCGCATGGTGAGACGCAGGCCGGCGTTGGCGAACAGCAGCCGCGCGGCGGCCCATTTCTGCGCCGGGCTTTCCAGCCACATCACCCGATAGCCCGGCTGCACCGCCGCTGCCAGCGCCTGCTTCTCGGCGGCCTCGAGCCGGCGCGTGCGCATCGCCCGGCGCTGCACCGCGCGCGTCCTGATCGCCGGCACCAGGGGATCGGGCGCGAGATCCGGGCGCGGCACCAGGGTGACGTCGAACAGCGGCGCCGCGTCGGGCGAACCGGAACGATGCGCCACGTCGGCACGGCAGCCCTCGGTGGTCGCGGCGATCGCGATCGTCTCCAGCAGCGCGCCCAGCGCGAGATGGCTGCCGTGTCCGTCGAGGTCGTACACGCAGTGATCGCGGGTGTCGTGGCCGTGGATCACGGCACGCTGCGCATCGCGCACCTCGAAGCGCCACGGCTGGGTGTTGTCGCCCGACGGCGCCCAGCGCGCGAACTCGAGCACGCGTTCGATCGGCGTCAGGCCGGCCTGGCTGGCGGCGAAACCGGCTTCGTGGGCGGCATCATTCACGAGGGCACCTCGGCGGGACGACGGCGCTGCGCTAACGCGGCAGCATGCGGTCGAGCAGGCGCCGCTTGATCCGCTGCAGCGGGCCGCGCATGCCCCAACGATAGGTCTTTTTACGAAACGCCCGCAGCAGCGCGTCGAATTGATAGATCGTCGGCACCGCCATGGGCCTGCCCCTGCCGAGCAGGATCTGCGTCACCTCGGTCGCGATGACGCCGGCGATCATGAAGGGCGCCGCGCCGACGGACGGCAGGCGCCTGCCCTCGAAATCCGGACGCGTCCGGTCCAGGTACTTGAGCATGAAAGGCTTGGGCGCGATGCCGGCGATCAGCGCGATGATGCGCTGGCGCTCGCTCATGCCGGGGCGGAAGCCGAAGTAGTCCTCGAACGACATGCCGTGCGGGTCGAACATCAGCAGGGTGAACCCGAACCCCAGCGGCGGCGAGGTCAAGACCCACAGGCCGCGCGCCCTGGCGTGCGCGTAGAGGAGAAAGCGCTCCTCGAAGCAGTAGAAATCGAGCGAATCGACGACCACGTCGGCACCGTCCAGGAAGGCGTCGATGTTCGCCGGCCCGATGCCCGCGTCGAAGCTGCGCACGTCCGCTTCCGGGTTGATCGACAGGACCGTTTCCTTCGCCACCTCGGTCTTGCGGCGGCCGAGGTTGGGAACCGTCGCGCCGCTCTGGCGATTGAAGTTGACGAGTTCGAAGGTATCGGGATCGGCCAGGGCGAAGTTGCCGATGCCCATGCGCGCCAGCGCGTGCACCTGCGCCCCGCCGGTGCCGCCGAGGCCGGCGATGGCGACGCGCGCGGCCCGGAGCCGCCCGAGCTCCTCGCGCGAAACGAAGCCGAGCGTCCGGCTGAAGGCCTCGAAATAATCGTATTGCATGCGCGCCTACTTGATGCCGACCAGGATGCCGTGGTCGATCGGCAGCCCCGCATCGAGGCGCACGGTTTGTCTGAAGCCGGCGTCGCGCAGCGCCGCCTCGTAATCCTTCCAGGGGTGGAGCATGCCTTCTCCGGTGGCGATCGCCAGGAAGTAGGGCGACCCGAGGGCGGTGCTCAGAGGCCCCCTGTCGTCGTCGTCGGCCATCATGTTGAAAATGACAACTGCCCCGCCTTCCGGCAGGGCATCGAAGGTGCGCTTGAGCAGGGCCCGGTTCTTCTCCATCGACCAGATGGTCAGGATGTGGCAATACACGACACAGTCGGTGTCGGGCGGGAAGGGCGTGTCGAAGAAATTGCCTTCCCAGGTATCGACGCGGTCCGCCATGCCCGCCGCGGCGATGTTCTGCCGCGCGTGCGCGCACACCGAGGGCGAATCGAACACCGTGGCCTGGAGGCGCGGGTAGGCGCGCGCGATCGCCATGGCGTTGGTGCCATCGCCGCCGCCCGCGTCGACCACGTGATGATAGCGGCTGAAATCCATGGCCTGGGGCAGGAACTGGTTGGCCTGGCGCGAAAGCCCGCTCATCGAATCCTGGAAGATCTTTTCCAGCTTCCTGTCGTGGGCCAGCCGTTCGTACAGCGTGGGCTCGCTGCCTTCGAAGCGCGCCAGGCCGACGTTGCGGTTCGCCTTCAGCGACGCGACGAAATCCATCATCCCGGGATAGACGATATGCGCCTGCCAGCCGAGGATGGGCGCGACGCAACCAGGCTTGCCGCTCACCATGCGCGCCTCGGTGACGTCGGCATTGCGGTAGCGGCCGTTCTCGAGCTTGACGACGCCGAGCGCGGTCAGGCCGACGAGGAGAATGCGCGCCGGCTGGTGGGCGAGGCCAAGCGCCTGCGCCAATTCGTCGAGCGTCTGCCCCGGGCGCGCCGAGAGCTTGTCGTACAGCCCGAGTTCGACGCCCGCCCACAGCAGCTGGAAGGCGGTATGGCCGCCGGCGATCAGTACCAGACGCTCCCAATCGAGTTCGGGGGGGGTGTAGGCCATGATCGACTCCTATGTTGACCCGTTTTCAGGAACAGCGCCTCGCCCCGAGGCCGGCGTGTCCCGGTACGTATTCGCGGCGACGTCGCCTACTCGCCCTTGAGCAACCGCTCCGTGATCCCCAGTTCGTCTTCCTTGGAGAACCAGTAGGGGTAGATGTTCTTGACGCCGTGCGCCGCGGCGCCCAGCCCCCCGTACTGCCGCACCTGCGCGTCGACGTAGTCGAGATCCAGCCGCAGCAGCACGGCCGGCGCGTTGACCCGCGGGCAGATTCTCTCCTCGCCCCACGGGACGAAGCCGATCATGCGCTGGTAGAAGAGCGCGTGTCTCGGGTTGACCTCGATCAGGAAATCCGTCGCGTGATGGATATTGCGCCCGTAGATGACCGACAGGTGGAACAGGGCGCCCAGCACGCTTTTCGACTTGATTTCCTGGTCGACCGCGAGCTTGGTGACGTCGCACAGGCTGCGGCCCTCGGCCCGGAGCTTGTCCGCTTCCGCCCGGTAGAGCTGATCGACCACCAGGCCCTGCGGTGAATCCAGCCCCAGGGTCAGCGTGCCGATCACGCGGTCGTCCTGAAACGCTGCGAGCGTGATCTTGTAGGGATCGCCATTGAGATCGGGCGAATCGTAGCCCCGCCAGCTGTACATTTTCTGGATCAGCAGGCTGGCCGACTTGCGACGGTCGTCCGTGTTGGCGAGCCGCACCTTGAATTCCTGTTTGCCGCCGACGGCTTCATGGGCCTGGGGCGCGCGCGGCTCGTCGTTGACGCACAGGTCCTTGAGCCGGTAGGGCGACTGGAAAGCGACGATGGTCTTGTCCCATTCGTCGGCAGTGCGCCGGCGCTGCCGGACGCCCACGGGCAGCTTGAGAAAGTCAGACATTTTCGCCGTGGCGGGGGGGCTTGGGGTGTGCTGTTTGATCATGGCCGTGGCAAGCTGAAACCGGATGCCCCTGATAACGGCGAACTTCCGTCACAACTTGACGAATTTTCAACCATTCGCCCATCATGTCTTCAGCCAGCGCGCCACGTCCCGCGCAAAATACGTCAGCACCCCGTCCGCTCCGGCGCGCTTGAATGCCAGCAAGGCCTCCAGCACGCACGCCCGTTCGTCCAGCCAGCCGTTCTGCGCCGCGGCCTTGAGCATGGCGTACTCGCCGCTCACCTGATAGGCGTAGGTCGGCGCGCCATAGGCGTCCTTCACGCGGCGAATGACGTCCAGATACGGCATTCCCGGCTTGACCATGACCATGTCGGCGCCCTCCTGCAGGTCGAGGCCGACTTCCCACAGGGCTTCGTCGCTGTTGGCGGGGTCCATCTGGTACGTGTACTTGTTGCCCGCGCCGAGATTGGCCGCCGAGCCGACCGCGTCACGGAAGGGGCCGTAAAAGCTCGACGCGTACTTGGCAGCATAGGCCAGAATCCGGGTGTGGATATGGCCGGCGCCCTCGAGCGCCGCACGCAGCGCGGCGACGCGGCCGTCCATCATGTCGGACGGCGCGACCACGTCGGCGCCGGCCTGGGCGTGGACCACGGCCTGCTTCGCCAGCACCGCCACGGTTTCGTCGTTGAGCACGTAGCCGGTCGCGTCGATGAGCCCGTCCTGGCCGTGGCTGGTGTAGGGGTCGAGCGCGATGTCGGTGATGACGCCGAGTTCAGGAAAACGGCTTTTCAGCGCGGCGACCGTGCGCGGCACCAGGCCGTCGGGGTTGAGCGCCGCCTCGGCCCCGGGGGTTTTGAGGCCGGCGTCGATCACCGGGAACAGCGCCAGCGCGGGAATGCCCAGTTCGACGCATTCCTCGGCCAGCGGCAGCAACAGGTCGAGCGACAGCCGCTCGACCCCCGGCATCGACGCCACGGCCTCGCGCCTGCCCTGGCCGTCGAGAACGAATACCGGATAGATCAGGTCGTTTGCCGTAAGTGTGTGCTCACGCATCAGGCGGCGGGAAAAATCGTCGCGGCGCATGCGGCGCATACGAGATGCCGGGAACGAAGAGAATGGCAGACTCATGACGGCCCCCCAGGCATCCTGAAAGCTTTCACGGGCTTCAGCCCGTAGAAAGTCGGAGCCCCCTTGTGGGACATGCGGGTAGCGGGAAATTGGCCGAACGGCAGGTTCACTGTGCTTCTCCAACGCATTGATGGAACGACCCGGAACTTTTCCGGGCCAGGTCTACTCTAGGCAACAGACGATTTTCATCGTCTCCCGCTTCTCCTCCCTGAGCGGGTTGCCTTAATCCCCTTAAGGCACTTTTGGCCCCGATCCCTCCCTTGGTCGGGGCTTTTTTATTGTGCCTCACCCGCGTCTGGCTGTCCGTCGTCCGGCGGATCATGCGGGGCGAGCCAGCCCTCGATGCACGCAGCCGCCTCGTCGGCGCCCAGGCGGGACAGGCTGGAAAACAGCTGCACGCTGACCGTGGCCGCCCCGGCCAGTTCCTGGCGCACGCGCTTGAGCGTGAGTGCCTTCTCGCTGTTCGAAAGCTTGTCGGCCTTCGACAAGAGAATGTGCACGGGCTTGCCGGTCGGCACGAACCAGTCGAGCATCTGCCGGTCGAGCGGCGTCAACGGATGGCGGGCATCCATGATCAGCACCATGCCGGCCAGCGCGGCGCGCTCCTGCAGGTAGCGCGACAGCAGGGCCTCCCACGCGGCCTTCACCGCGGGCGGCACCCTGGCGTAGCCGTAGCCCGGCAGGTCGACCAGGTAGGTCGCGGGCGCGAGTTCGAAAAAATTGATGAGCTGCGTGCGGCCCGGCGTCTTGGACGTGAAGGCGAGCCGGTTCTTGCGCGTCAACAGGTTGATCGCGCTCGATTTTCCGGCGTTCGAGCGGCCGGCGAACGCGACCTCCGCCCGGCTGGCGGGAAGATCGCGCAAGTGGGCGACCGAGGTATGGAAACGGGCTTGGTTCAGCACGGGCTTGGCAGGCATATTAGTTGTCGCTAAACTACCCGTTTCCGCAAGTTTTGCAAGCCTCAGGAGCTTTTGATGAACCGCATCGCCCTTATGCTGGTCGCCGCGCTGGCGGCCACTTCCGCTCTCGCCAACCCCACCGCGACCAAGGGCGACCCCAAGGCGGCGGAAGCCATCGTGAACCAGGTATGCCTCGCCTGCCACGGCGCCGACGGCAACAGCGTCGCTGCCGCCAACCCCAAGCTCGCCGGCATGAACGAGGAGTACCTCTACAAGCAACTGTCCGAATTCAAGTCCGGGGCACGCAAGAACCCCATCATGAACGGCATGGTCAAGGACCTCACCGACGCCGACTTGCACAACCTCGCTGCCTATTTCAGCCTGCAGCAACCCAAGCCGGGCACGGCCAAGGACGCGGAACTGGCCAAACACGGCGAGAAGGTCTACCGTGGCGGCGTGCTCGGCGCCGGCGTGCCGGCCTGCGCTTCCTGCCACGGACCGCAGGGCAAGGGCATCCCCACCCAGTTCCCGCGCCTGGCCGGCCAGCACGCCGACTACATCTACACTCAGCTCAACGCCTTCCGCGTCGGCGCGCGCGCCAACGACGCGGCGAAAATGATGCGCACCATCGCCGCCAAGATGACCGACGCCGACATGAAGGCGGTCGCCGCCTACATTCAGGGCCTGCGCTGAGCCATGACCGGGGCGTGGGTTTGCGCCACGCCCGCCTCGCTTGCGGGTAAACTTATCGCCCGCACCTGAGTCGATGAAAGGGTGACCTCGTCACCCTTTTTTATTTGCGCCCCATGGGGATCTGCAGCCCTACTACATGAATACCGCCCCCCCCACCTTCGCCAAGGCCCTGTTCGAACTGCTGAGCTCGATGCGCTTCGCCATCAGCCTGCTGTCCATACTCGCGATCGCGTCGATCATCGGCACCGTGCTGAAACAGGCCGAACCCTACAGCAACTATCTCATCCAGTTCGGGCCGTTCTGGTTCGACGTGTTCGAGAAACTGGGGCTCTACGACGTCTACCATGCCGGCTGGTTCCTCGTCATCCTGACCTTCCTGGTGCTGTCCACCAGCGTGTGCATCTGGCGCAACGCGCCCAATTTCGCACGCGAGATGAATAGCTTCCGCGAGCACGTGAGCGAACAGTCGCTCGCCGCCTTCAAGCACAAGCACGAGGCCGCCACCACGCTCGCGCCCGAGGTGCTCGCCGTCAGCGCGCAGCGCTATCTCGAAGGGCAGGGCTACCAGGTCAGGCACGTCACCCGCGACGACGGCGTGCTGCTCGCCGCCAAGGCCGGCAGCTGGAACCGGCTCGGCTATTTCCTCGCGCATTCGGCCATCGTCATCATCTGCCTCGGCGGCCTGATGGACGGCAACTTGGTATTCAAGGCGCAGCAGATCCTGGGCGTGAAGAAGATCGAGACGCGTGACATCCCGCAAAGCCAGGTGCCGGCGATCTCGCGCCTGAAACCGACCAACCCCTCTTTCCGCGGCAGCGTGCAGATCCCGGAGGGCTCGAGCGCCGACGTCGCCTTCCTCAACGTGGCCGACGGCTACCTGGTGCAGGAACTGCCCTTCGTCGTCGCGCTGAAGCAGTTCCGCATCGAGCACTATCCCACGGGCCAGCCGAAGAGCTTCGAGAGCGATATCGAGCTGTTCGACCACGCCGGCAACAAGATCCGCGAAGCGACGCTCCGGGTCAACCATCCGCTGGTCCATGACGGCATCGCCATCTACCAGGCCAGCTTCGCCGACGGCGGCACGCGCCTGACGCTGAAGGGCTGGAACCTGTTCGCCCCGACGGTGTCCTCGTTCGAGGTCACGGGCGCGGTGCACCAGAGCACCACGCTCACCAGCTCGGCCGGCGACTACACGCTGGAGTTCGTCGATTTCCGCCCGTTCAATATCGAGAACCTGGGCGGCGAGATCGAAACCCCGCGCGACACCATGAGCGTGCTGGGCGGCAGCCCGGTTTCCGACCATCGCCACCTGCGCAACGTCGGCCCGAGCTTCCAGTACAAGCTGCGCGACGCGCGCGGGCAGGCCCGCGAGTTCTCCAACTACATGCTGCCGCTGGAGCTCGACGGCCGCTGGTTCCTGATGTCCGGGGTGCGCGAGTCGCCGAACGAGGCCTTCCGCTACCTGCGCCTGCCGCTCGACGCCAACGGCAGCCTCGACACCTACATGCGGCTGCGCGGCGCGCTGCTGAATCCGGCCCTGCGTGACGAGATCGCCGCCCGCTTCGCGCGCAAGGCCCTGCCGCCCGACGCCTGGGAAACGGAAATGGAAAGCCGGCTGAAAGCCAGCGCCGCACAGGTGTTGGCCATGTTCGCCGACGGCGGCTTCCAGTCGCTCGGCCGCTTCATCGACGAACGGACGGTGCCCAAGGCGGAAGCCGAGCAGATGGCGGCGACCTATCTGCGCATCCTCGAGCTCACCGCCTTCGAGGCATTGCAGATCGCCAACCGCCAGGCCGGCCTGCCGCCGGCCGACACCGACGAGGCCACCAGCTGGCTGGTGCGCGACACGCTCAACAGCATGAGCGACGTGTTCGTCTACGGCGCGCCGGTCTACCTGCAACTCACCGCCTACGACGAGGTCAAGGCGAGCGGCCTGCAGCTGACGCGCTCGCCCGGCCAGAACATCGTCTACCTGGGTTCGCTTTTGCTGACCCTCGGCGTATTCTTCATGCTCTACGTGCGCGAACGCCGCGTGTGGCTGCGCATCAAGCCGGGCCATGCCCTGCTGGCAATGTCGTCGGCCAAACATACCATCGATTTCGAGAAGGAATTCGTCCAGCATGCAGAAGCGCTCGATACGCTCGCGCAACCATCCGGAGGCTAAGCCATGGAACTCGCCCTCAACCAACCCGCCCCGCTCCTCAAACGCCTGACCTGGTTCGACTGGCTGTTCGCCGTGATCGTCGTGGCCGGCGGCGTCGCCGCCTTCGCCCGCTACGGCGCGTT
Source organism: Thiobacillus sp. (assembly GCA_046292745.1). GTDB lineage: Bacteria > Pseudomonadota > Gammaproteobacteria > Burkholderiales > Thiobacillaceae > Thiobacillus. The sequence continues at coordinate 205,556 of JBKBQH010000002.1, forward strand.
CATGGACGGCTACGAGCGGGGCATCCTGCTCGCGGCCATCCCGGCGGTCACCCTGTTCGGCTGGTCCTGGAAATCGTTCCGCCCGCTGTTCCTGATCGTCGGCGCGCTGAGCCTGTTCGCGCTCGGCCTGTATGACGGCAAGCTCGCGCGCATGGAAGAGGTTTTCTTCCTCAAGTACCTGATCTCCAGCCAGGCCGCGATCATGTGGATGTGCGCGCTGTTCTGGCTGGCCACGCTCGCCTATTGGGCCGGCCTGCTGGCCCGCTCGGATTTCGTGCTGAGAACCGCTACCGCGCTCACCTGGTCGGCGGTGACCTTCGGCTGGACCGGCCTCATGGTGCGCTGGTATGAATCGCACCAGATCGGCCCCGACATGGGCCACATCCCGGTGTCGAACCTGTACGAGGTCTTCGTGCTGTTCAGCCTCATCACCGCGATGATGTACCTCTACTACGAGGCGCGCGCGCAGGCGCGGCAAATGGGCGCCTTCGTGCTGCTCGTCATCTCGGCCGCGGTCGGCTTCATCCTCTGGTACACCTTCGACCGCGGCGCGCACGAGATCCAGCCGCTGGTGCCGGCGCTGCAGTCGTGGTGGATGAAGCTGCACGTGCCCGCCAACTTTGTCGGCTACGGCGGCTTCTCCATCGCCGCCATGCTGGGCGGCGCCTACCTGCTGGCCTCGCGCGGCATCCTCGCCAATCGCCTGCCCCGGCCCGAAGTGCTCGACGACGTGATGTACAAGTCGATCGCGATCGGCTTCGCCTTTTTCACCATCGCCACCATCCTCGGCGCGATGTGGGCCGCCGAGGCCTGGGGCGGCTACTGGTCGTGGGATCCCAAGGAAACCTGGGCGCTGATCGTGTGGCTGAATTATGCCGCCTGGCTGCACATCCGCCTGGTCAAGGGCCTGCGCGGCCCGCTCCTGGCCTGGTGGGCGGTGGTCGGCCTCTTCGTCACGACCTTCGCCTTCATCGGCGTCAACATGTTCCTCTCCGGCCTGCATTCCTACGGCGAGCTGTAAGCCTCGCCCGCACGCCGGCCTGGCCCCGGCGTGCGGACTTTCATGAACCGAAAATCACGCTTCCTGCTTCCGCTGGCCGTCGCCGCGCTCGCCGCCGGCGTCTGGCTGGCGCAGGCGCGCTACACGCCGCAGTTGCCCGCCGCGCCGGTCGACGCCGCGTTCTGGTCGCTGCGTTTTCCCGACGTGGCCGGCCAGCCCCAGACGATGGGCCAGTGGCGCGGCCAGGTCGTGGTGCTGAATTTCTGGGCCAGCTGGTGCGCGCCGTGCCGCGAGGAGATGCCGGATTTCGCCGGCCTGCGCGCCGAATACCACGCCAAGGGCGTCGAATTCGTCGGCATCGCGATCGACAGTCCCGGCCGTGTCGCCAGCTTCCTCAGGGATTATCCGGTCAACTATCCCATCCTCATCGGCGAAGGGGCCGCGACGAACCTGGCCGAGCAGCTCGGCAACCCGAGCGGCGCATTGCCCTACACCATCGTGCTCGATCGCGACGGCCGCATCGTCATGCGCCACCTGGGCCGGCTGCATCGCGGCACGCTCGACGCCGTTCTGCGCAAGTTCGGCACATAACGGCAACTTGCCGTCAAGATCTGGACAAATTGCCTGAACTTGCGGCACACTCGCCGCCATGACGACCAAGCGACCCGGCCGCGCCGCGGCCAAACCGCTCCCGAGCCTGCGCCCGCGCGTGCTGGTGCTGCACGGCCCCAACCTGAATCTCCTGGGCAGCCGCGAGCCCAAGCACTACGGGCTGGCCACGCTCGACGAGATCAACCGTGCGCTGGTCAGCCGCGGGGAAACCGGCGGCGCCCTCGTCGAGCACTTCCAGCACAACCACGAGGGCGCGCTGATCGACCGCATCCACCAGGCGGCGCGCGACCAGGTCGACTTCATCCTCATCAACCCCGCGGGCTACACCCACACCAGCGTCGCGCTGCGCGACGCGCTGGCGGCGACGGCGATCCCCTTCGTCGAAATCCACCTTTCCAACATCCACGCGCGCGAGAGCTTCCGTCGCCAGTCATACTTCTCCGATCTCGCCGTCGGCGTGATCTCCGGCCTGGGTGCCCACGGCTACGAACTGGCACTCGAATTCGCGCTGCGCCATCTGCAAAACAGGACCCCCCATGGATCTCAGAAAACTGAAAAAGCTCATTGATCTCGTCGAGGCTTCCGGCATCGCCGAGCTCGAAATCACCGAGGGCGAGGAAAAAGTCCGCATCGCCAAGAGCGTCGCCGGCCAGCCGATGATGATGGCGCATGCGCCGCAGCCGCAGTACTTCCAGGCCGCGGCGCCCGCTGCCGCGCCGGCAGCCGCCGCGGCGCCGGCCGAGGACGCCGTGCCCGAGGGCCATATCGTGCGCTCGCCCATGGTCGGCACGTTCTACCGCGCCCCGGCGCCGGGCGCCAAGAACTTCGCCGAAGTCGGCCAGACCGTCAACGTGGGCGACACGCTGTGCATCATCGAGGCGATGAAACTCCTGAACGAGATCGAGGCCGACCAGGGCGGCGTCGTCAAGGCCATCCTGGTCGAGAACGGCCAGCCGGTGGAATACGGCGAGCCGCTGTTCGTGATTGGGTAAGGAGTCAGGCGTAAGGAGTCAGGCGCTACCGCCCTCACACCTCTCCCCTCACCCCTCACCGAGCCTCACGCCACATGTTCGAAAAAATCCTCATCGCAAACAGGGGCGAAATCGCCCTCCGTATCCAGCGCGCCTGCCGCGAAATGGGCATCAAGACGGTCGTCGTCTATTCCGAGGCCGACCGCGACGCCAAGTACGTGAAGCTCGCCGACGAATCGGTGTGCATCGGCCCCGCGCCCTCGGCACAGAGCTACCTGCACGTGCCATCGATCATCGCCGCCGCCGAAGTCACCGACGCCGGCGCGATCCATCCGGGCTACGGCTTTCTCTCGGAAAACGCCGATTTCGCCGAGCGCGTCGAGTCGTCCGGCTTCGCCTTCATCGGCCCGCGCCCGGAGAACATCCGGCTCATGGGCGACAAGGTCGCCGCCAAGCAGGCCATGCTCGAAGCCCGCGTGCCCTGCGTGCCCGGCTCCGACGGCGCGCTGCCCGACGATCCCGACGAGATCGTGCGCATTGCGCGCGACATCGGCTATCCGGTCATCATCAAGGCCGCCGGCGGCGGCGGCGGGCGCGGCATGCGCGTCGTGCACACCGAGGCCGCGCTGCTGAACGCGGTGACCATGACCCGCACCGAGGCGGGCGCCGCCTTCGGCAACCCCATGGTCTACATGGAAAAGTTCCTGCAGACGCCGCGCCACATCGAAATCCAGATTCTGGCCGACGAGCACGGCAACGCGGTGCACCTGGGCGAGCGCGACTGCTCGATGCAGCGCCGCCACCAGAAAGTCCTGGAGGAAGCGCCCGCGCCCGGCCTCGATCCCCGACTGCGCGACAAGATCGGCGAGCGCTGCGCCGAGGCCTGCCGCAAGATCGGCTACCGCGGCGCCGGCACCTTCGAATTCCTGTTTGAAAACGGCGAGTTCTATTTCATCGAGATGAATACCCGCGTGCAGGTCGAGCACCCGGTGAGCGAGATGATCACCGGCATCGACATCGTGCAGACGCAGATCCGTGTCGCCGCCGGCGAGAAACTGCCGTGGAAGCAGAAGGACATCGTCTTCCGTGGCCACGCCATCGAGTGCCGCATCAACGCCGAGCACCCGACGACCTTCGTCCCCAGCCCGGGCAAGCTCACCAACTACCACGCCCCCGGCGGCCCCGGCATCCGCGTCGACTCGCACGTCTACCATGGCTACTACGTGCCGCCGCACTACGATTCGATGATCGGCAAGCTGATCGCCTACGGCGATACCCGCGAGCAGGCCATCGCACGCATGCGCGGCGCGCTGATGGAAATGGTCGTCGAAGGCATCCAGACCAACATCCCGCTGCACCAGATGCTGATGCACGACGCCGCCTTCCTCCAGGGCGGCACCAGCATTCATTATCTGGAGCACAAGTTGGCCGAGGAGAAAATTGGGTGAGGCGCAAGAGGTGAGGTGTTGCCACGCCGACGCTTTACCGCCAATCCCACCTCTCACCCCTAACGCCTGACCCTCACCTCAATAATGCCCTGGCAATCCGTCCGCCTCCTCGTCGATTCCAAGCAGGCCGAACCGCTGTCGGACGCGTTGATGGACGCCGGCGCGCTGGCGGTGTCGCTGGAGGACGCCGACGCCGGCACGGTCGACGAGACGCCGCTGTTCGGCGAGCCGGATCACCCGACGGCCGAATTGTGGCCGCACAGCGTGGCGGTCGCGCTGTTCGAGGCCGACACCGACGTCGGCACCGTCCTGGCCGAGGCGGCGCGCAGTGCCGGCGTGCCGGTACCGGCCGATTACACGATCGAGACCGTCGCCGAACAGGACTGGGTGCGGCTGACCCAGTCGCAGTTCGACCCCATCCCCATTTCGCCGCGGCTGTGGATCGTGCCGACCTGGCACGACGCCCCCGACGGCAATGCGATCAATCTCAGGCTCGACCCCGGGCTGGCCTTCGGCACCGGCAGCCACCCCACCACGCGGCTGTGCCTCGTCTGGCTCGACGACAACCTGGCGGGCGGCGAGACCCTGCTCGACTATGGCTGCGGTTCCGGCGTGCTGGCGATCGCCGCGGCCCGGTTGGGCGCGGCGCGCATCGACGGCGTCGACATCGACCCGCAGGCGGTGCAGTCCTCGCGCGACAATGCACGCCTCAACGGCGTCGACGCGCAATTCTGCCTGCCGGGCGAGCTCGCGCCGGGAAGCTACGATGTCGTCGTTGCCAACATCCTCACCAATCCCCTGAAAGGCATGGCGCCGCTGCTCGCCGGCCGCGTGCGTCCGGGCGGGCGGCTGGTGCTGTCGGGCATCCTCGCCGAACAGGCCGAGGATGTCATGTCAGTCTATCGCGCATGGTTCGATTTCGACCCGCCCGCGCTTGAAGAGGGCTGGGTTCGCCTCGCAGGCACGCGCCGGTGACGCAGCGCTTCCGCACCACCTGCCCGCACTGCGCCAGCATATTCCGGCTCGGCGGCGAACAGCTCGACGCCGCCGAAGGCTGGGTGCAGTGCGGCGTGTGCGGCGCAGCCTTCGACGCCACCTTCACCCTGGTCGCCGAAGCCGCCGAGCCCGAGCCCGAGCCCGCCGCCGCGGACGTCCCGCTCCCGGCGCAGACCGGGACCGACCTGCCGTCGATCATCCTGATCGACCCGGACCAGGCCGCGCCGGAGGAACCCGGTCCGCTGCCCGACATCCCGCCGGTGCCGCCGCCCTTCGTGCCGGTGCCGCCGCGCGCCGCCCCTGTCGCGACGCCGGCCGCACGCATCGAATACGCCCGGCTACAGCCCGAAGCGCCGCGTCGCCGCCGGCCCTGGCTGGCCGCGCTGGCGAGCACGCTACTCCTCGCCACGCTCGCCGCGCAGTCCGCCTTTTTCCTGCGCGACACGCTGGCGAGCCGCTGGCCGCAGACCCGGCCCGCGCTCGAACAGGCCTGCAGCGTGCTCGGCTGCAGGCTTTCCCTGCCGAAAAACCTCGCCCAGTTGCAGATCGTCGGCTCCGACCTGCAAAGCGAGGGGGCCGGGCTGCTGCGCTTGAACCTCACCCTCGGCAACCGCGCCAGCCGCGCCCAGGCCTGGCCGGTGCTCGTGCTCACGCTCACCGACCAGCGCAACCAGCCGCTCGCCCGGCGCAGCTTCGCCCCCAGCGAATATCTCGCCGACCCGCGCCTGATCGCGGCCGGCATGCCGCCGTTGAGCGAGCAGTCCCTGAGCCTCGCCCTCACCGTGCGCGACCTCGCACCGATGGGATTCAACCTGCAGTTGCGCTACTGACGGCCGGGGCTGGCCGGCGAACGGCTTCTTCGGTATAGTTCCGGCTCCCGTCGCGGGAGAGCGCGTGCACCGCACGCCGCCGAAGGCGCAATTCACCCGGAATCGCTCAGGCAAAAGGACCGCGACACCAGGGCCCATCGCCCTGACAACACTCTGGAGAGCGCAGTCATCGAACTGCCACCGAAGGGGCAGCGGCCCGCGGGTTTGATTCAAGCCCGCCGGCCGTAATCTCTCAGGTACCAAGGACAGAGGGGTGAAGCGAATTCCCGCTTCACCCTTTATTTATTTGGTGCCCCATGACGGACCTCAAGCAAACCCCGCTCAACGCCACCCACCGCGAACTCGGCGCCAAGATGGTCGATTTCGGCGGCTGGGACATGCCCGTCAACTACGGCTCGCAGATCGAGGAGCATCACGCGGTGCGCACCGGCTGCGGCCTGTTCGACGTCTCGCACATGCTGCCGCTCGACGTCCGTGGTGCCAGCGTACGCGCCTTTCTGCGCCGGCTGGTGGCCAACAACGTCGACAAGCTGCAGGTCTCGGGCAAGGCCCTGTATTCGTGCATGCTCAACGAGGCCGGCGGCGTGATCGACGACCTCATCCTCTACTTCATGGACGAGACCTGGTTCCGCCTGGTGGTCAACGCCGGCACCGCGGAGAAGGACCTCGCGTGGATGGAAAAAATGAACGCCGACTGGGGCATGGGCCTCACGCTCACGCCGCGCCGCGACCTCGCGATGATCGCGATCCAGGGCCCCGATGCAACCCGCGTGCTGAACGAAGCGCTCCCCGGCGTCGACCAGATCACGGCCATCCTCAAGCCTTTCAACGCCGCCGCCATGGGCGAAATGTTCGTTGCAAGAACGGGCTACACCGGCGAAGACGGCTTCGAGGTCATGGTGCCGGCAAAGTCCGCGCCCTTCTTCTGGAAAGCGCTGATGGAAGCGGGCGGCCGCCCGATCGGTCTCGGCGCGCGCGACACCCTGCGCCTGGAAGCCGGCATGAACCTCTACGGCCAGGACATGGACGAGACCACTTCCCCGCTTGAATCGGGGCTCGCGTGGACCGTCGACCTGAAAAGCGAGCGCGACTTCGTCGGCCGCAAGGCCCTGGAGACGAGCGAAGTCACCCGGCAACTCGTGGGCCTCGTGCTGCTCGACAAAGGGGTTTTGCGCAGCCACCAGAAAGTCTTCACCCGCCACGGCGAAGGCGAAATCACTTCCGGCACCTTCTCGCCTACCCTGCAGCAATCGATCGCGCTCGCGCGCCTGCCCCTCGGCATCGCGCCGGGCGAGGAAGTCGAGGTCGAAATCCGCGACAAGAAACTGCGTGCGAAGGTGGTGAAATATCCGTTCGTGCGCAACGGCAAGATACTGATCAGTTAACAAGGAGGGCGTGGAGGACGCGGAGTTTTCGCCTTTCCCCTGCGCCCTCTGTGTCCTCATTGTGCAAATTCACGGAGTCCGAAATGAGCATCCCCGCTGACCTCAAATACACCCCCACCCATGAATGGGTGCGCGTCGAAGCCGACGGCACGCTGACCGTGGGCATCACCCATCACGCGCAGGACCTGCTCGGCGACATGGTGTTCATCGAGAATCCCGCGACCGGCCGCGTCCTCGCCAAGGGCGAGGAATGCGCGGTGGTCGAGTCGGTGAAGGCCGCGTCCGACGTCTACGCCCCGGTGGCGGGCGAAGTCGTCGCCGCCAACGGCGAGGTTGAAGCCAGCCCCGACGCGGTGAACCGCGACGCCTACGCCGCATGGATGTTCCGGCTCAAGCCGGCCAACCCCGCCGACGTCGACGAGCTGCTCGACGCCGCGGCGTACCAGAAGCTGGTCGAATCCGAAGCCCATTGAATCTGTGCGGGGTGAGGCGTAAAACCCACACCGCACGCCACACCTCTCGCCACACGCCTCTGCCCCATACTCATGCCCTTCATTCCCCATACCGAAGAAGACGTCTCCGCCATGCTCGGCGCCATCGGCGCGGCAAGCATCGAGGACCTGTTCGACGAGATCCCGCCCGCGCTCAAGACCGGCAAGCTGGAGCATGTCCCCGACGGCCTGCCGGAAATGGCAGTGGCGCGGCTGATGCAGGAACGCGCCGCCGCCGACGGCTTCTGGTCGAACTTCATCGGCGCCGGCGCCTACGAGCACCACATTCCGGCGGCGATCTGGCAGATCACCACGCGCGGCGAGTTCTACTCCGCCTACACGCCCTACCAGGCCGAAGCCAGCCAGGGCACGCTGCAGCTGATCTACGAATACCAGACCATGATGACGCGGCTCACCGGGCTCGACGTCTCCAACGCCTCGCTCTACGACGGCGCCTCCGCCCTGGCCGAAGCAGTGCTGATGGCGGTGCGCGCGCACAAGTCCTCGCGCCGCGTGCTGGTGCCGAAGACCGTGCACCCGATCTACCGCAGCGTCGTCGTCACCACCGTCAGGAACCAGGGCATCGAACTGGTTGAGCTCGACTACGACGCCGCGACAGGCAAGACGGTATTGCCCTTGGAGCCTGGCGCCTTCGCCGGCCTGGTGATCCCGCAGCCGAATTTCTTCGGCGTGCTGGAGGACGTGCACGCCATGACCGACTGGGCGCATGGTAAAGGCGCGCTCGCGATCGCGCTGGTCAACCCGACCACGCTGGCGGTGCTCGAAGCACCCGGCCGCTGGGGGGCAAAAGGCGCCGACATCGCGGTCGGCGAAGGCCAGCCGCTCGGCGCGCCACTCGCCTCGGGCGGCCCTTACTTCGGCTTCATGTGCTGCCGCCAGGATTTCGTCAGGCAGATGCCGGGGCGCATCGTCGGCCGCACCGTCGACCTCGACGGCAAGCCCGGATTCACGCTCACCCTGCAGGCGCGCGAGCAGCACATCCGCCGCTCCAAGGCCACCTCCAACATCTGCACCAACCAGGGCCTGGTGGTCACCGCCGCCACGCAATACATGGCGCTGCTGGGGCCGCAAGGCCTGGCGAAAGTCGCCGCGGCCAGCCACGCCAACACGGTGCGGCTTGCCGACAAGCTCGCGGCGATCCCCGGCGTGACGAAAGCTTTCGCCAGCCCCTACTTCCACGAAGTCGTGCTGAAGCTCAACGACAACGCGCGTGACGTGCTGCGCGCGCTGCGTGCGCAGGGCATCCTCGGCGGGCTGGACATTTCCGGCTGGTATCCTGAGCTTGGGCAGGCCATTCTGGTCTGCGTCACTGAAACCAAGACCGCGGCCGACCTCGACCACTACGCGCAACATTTGGAACGTATCCTGTCCAAGCGCCGCGAAGCGCCGCCGTGCGCGTACAAAAACTAAGGGACCGACAATGAGCGACGTGCAGCGCGACAAGGCGTTCTACGATATGGCCGATGCGTACATCGCGCTCGCCAACACCCAGCTGGGCGCGGCAAAACCCAGCCGGGTGAGCGCGGCGGCGCTGTTCGCGACATCGCGCTTCAACGCTTTCGTGATCGCGGCGGCGGCGGGCAGCAAGGAACAGATGATCGCCGAGAAGGAAGCCGCGATCGCGTATTTCGTGGACCAGTACGAGAAGATGCTGCGCGAGAACATCGACGAGCATCTGACGCGCTTCGACCAGGCCGGCGCCTGAGCGCCCGGCATCCATCAACAGGCAAGGAGAGCAAACATGACAGTCACGCTAGGCGGCAACCCCATCGACGTCGCAGGGACCTTTCCCAAGGTCGGCGATACCGCGCCCGAATTCAAGCTGGTGAACAAGGATCTCGCCGACGTCTCGCTGGCCGACTTCGCCGGCAAGAAGAAGATCCTCAACATCGTGCCCAGCCTCGACACCCCGGTGTGCGCGACCTCGACGAAGAAGTTCAACGCCGCCGCCTCCGACAAGGTCGCCGTGCTGGTGATCTCGGCCGACCTGCCGTTCGCGCAGAACCGCTTCTGCGGCGCCGAAGCGCCCAACGTCACCACGTTGTCGACCATGCGCGGCGGCGAGTTCATGAAGAATTACGGCGTCGCGATCGTGAGCGGCCCGCTCGCCGGCATCACCGCGCGCGCCGTCGTGGTGCTGGACGAGAACAACAAGGTGCTTTATTCGGAACTCGTGCCCGAGATCAAACAGGAGCCGAACTACGACGCCGCGCTGGCTGCTTTGAAGTGATTTTTCATCCGCGAAAGGACACGAAGGGGCGCGCGTCGCTTCGTGTCCTTCGTGGATAACCAGGTTCTAACCATGCTGATATTCGACCATTCCCGCCCCGGCCGCACCGCTGCCGCCCAGTTGCCCGTCACCGGCGGCAGCCTCGACGACCTGCCTGCGAATCTGCGACGCCGCGATGCCCCGGCGCTGCCGGAAGTCTCCGAGCTCGACGTGGTGCGCCACTACACGCGATTGAGCCAGAAGAACTTCTCGATCGACACGCAGTTCTATCCGCTCGGCTCGTGCACGATGAAGTACAACCCGCGCGCGTGCAATTCGCTGGCGATGCTGCCGCAGTTCCTGGCGCGCCATCCGGCGAGCCCGGACGAGACCGGGCAGGGCTTCCTCGCCAGCATGTTCGAGCTGCAGGAAATGCTGAAGGACATCACCGGCATGGCCGGCGTGTCGATGGCGCCGATGGCGGGCGCGCACGGCGAATTCGCCGGGGTGGCGATGATCCGCGCCTACCACGACGCGCGCGGCGACACGGCGCGGCGCGAGATCATCGTGCCGGACGCGGCGCACGGCACCAACCCGGCCACCGCGACGATGTGCGGCTACACGGTGAAGGAAATCCCCACCGATTCCACCGGCAGCGTCGACCTGGCGGCGCTCCAAGCCGCGGTCGGCCCGCACACCGCCGGCCTGATGCTGACCAATCCGTCGACGCTCGGCGTGTTCGAGAAGACCATCGCCGACATCCAGAAAATCGTGCACGACGCCGGCGGCCTGCTCTATTACGACGGCGCCAACCTCAACGCCATCCTCGGCAAGGTGCGCCCCGGCGACATGGGCTTCGACGTCATCCACATGAACCTGCACAAGACCTTTTCCACCCCGCACGGCGGCGGCGGTCCGGGCGCGGGCCCGGTGGGCGTGTCCGAGCGCCTCTTGCCCTTCCTGCCGATCCCCTTCGTGCTGAACGAGCGGGGTTTTTATCGCCTGGCGAACGAAGCCGACCGGCCGCAGTCGATCGGCCGCATGAGCGCGAACATGGGCAATGCCGGTGTCTTGATGCGCGCCTACGTCTATGCGCGCCTGCTGGGCCGCGAGGGGATGCACCGCGTCGCCGAGTACGCCACGCTCAACGCCAACTACCTGATGGCGCGCCTGCGCGACGCCGGCTTCGATCTGGCCTTCCCGACGCGCCGCGCGAGCCACGAGTTCATCGTCACGCTGAAGAAGCTGAAGGACGCGACGGGGGTTTCGGCGATGGACTTCGCCAAGCGCCTGCTCGACTACGGCTACCACGCGCCGACCACCTACTTCCCGCTGCTGGTGCCGGAGTGCCTCTTGATCGAGCCGACCGAGACCGAGAGCCTCGAGACGCTCGACGGCTTCGTCGAGGCGATGGTCAAGATCAGGCACGAGGCCGAGACCAACCCCGATCTGGTGAAGGGCGCACCGTACAACCTGCCGGTCAGGCGGCTCGACGACGTCAAGGCCGCGCGCGAGCTCGATCTCGCATACGCGCCTGCCGCATCGATGCCCTCCCGGGCATGAGCGATCCGGTCAGCCCCTACAAGGGCAAGACCGGGCTCGCCCGGATCGTCAACGCCGCCGCCTATTCCTGGGCCGGCCTCCAGGCGGCGTTCCGCCACGAGGACGCGTTCCGCCAGGAAGTCTTCCTGCTCGTCGTGCTGGTGCCGCTGGCGCTCCATCTGGGCGATACCGCGATCGAACGCGTGCTGATGATCGGCGCCCTGCTCCTGGTGCTGATCGTCGAGCTCCTGAATTCGGCCGTCGAGGCCGCGGTCGACCGCATATCGCTGGAACACCACGAGCTCATCAAGCGCGCCAAGGACATGGGCAGCGCCGCGGTGATGGTCGCGCTCATCAACGTCGTCGTCGTGTGGGGGCTCGTCCTGCTGGGGTGACCCCGCACGGGAATCGTGCCAAACTGGCGGCATACGCTCAAGTTATGGCTCGAACCGCCGGAATAGAAGGCATGATCCCCGCATTCCAGACCGCGTGAGACCGACATACGCCCTCTTCCTGCTGGGGCTGTGCCACGCCGGCTCGGCGGCCGGCCTGGGGCTGGGCGAATTGACGGTGCGCTCGACGCTCGGCCAGCCGCTGCACGCGACGATCCGCATCCTCGATCCCGATCCCCATGGCGTCGACTGCTTCCGCTTGCTGCCCGCCGACGGCGCCGTGGCCGCGCCCGTGCACCCCCGGTTGACGCTCGAGCCCGCCGGCAGCGACGCGCTGCTGCACCTGCGCACCCGGCAGCCCATCGTCGATCCCATCCTGCAGTTCACGCTGGCTTTCGACTGCGGCGCCGCGCTGCGGCGCGACTACGCCCTCCTGCTCGACCCGCCGGGCCTCGCCGAGGCAGCCGTCGTTGCCGATGCGTCGCCCGCAACGCCCCCCACGCCGGCAGCCGCCCCGGCAACGGCGCAGGAACGCGTCCGCCCGCGCCGCGCGCCGCGCCTCGCCACGCCCGCCATCCTGCCCCGGCTAGCGTCCCCGCACGCGGTGGCGCCGGCCTCGCCTGCCAGTCCGCGCCTGGTGTTGTCGGGCCGCCGCATGGCCGGCCAGCGCGACGCGGCTTTCGCCCTCAAGCTCGATACCAGCCTGCCCGACCTCGACCGTCCGCCGCCGCCGCTCAACGAAACCGAATTGTCGGACGAGAACACCGCGCTGACCCGCAAGCTGGCGCACCTTGAAGCGCAGCTGGTCGAGCTGCAGCAGCGCAACGCCGAACTCGAGGCGCGCCGCGCCGCGCCACCGGCAGCGCCCCCGCCCGCAGCGCCGGCGACACCGATCTGGCCCTGGGCGCTGCTCGGGCTCGGCCTGCTGACGGGGGGCGTCGCCCTGGCGGCCGGGCTGCGTCGCCGCCGCCAGCCGCAGACCGCCGACTACTCGCTGGTGGACGACTGGACCGTACCTGCGGCGATACCCGAAGTGCCTGCCGCCGTCCAGTCCGAACCGGCGGCGCCCCCCGTTACTGCCCGCATGGCGGAAATCCCGCAGCCGGTGCGCGAGGAAGCGACCGAGGTCCGCGACGACATCCTCGACCAGGCCGAGGTCTACATGGCGCACGGTCACAGCGAGCTTGCCGTCCACCTGTTGCAGGAACACCTGCGCGCGTCGCCGACCGAATCGCCGGTGCCCTGGCTGCTGCTGCTCGAACTGCTGCAGCGCGACGGCGACCTTGCCGGCTATGCCGCGGCCGCCGCGGAATGCCGCAAGCATTTCAACATCGCGCTCGCCGACCTGCCCGACGCCAACCAGCCCGACACCAGCGCAGGCCTCGAAGCCTATCCGCACCTGCTCGACCGTCTTGCGGAGGTGTGGCGCACGCCCGAGGTCGATGCCTTCTTCGACGGCCTCATCCTCGATCACCGCGGCGGCACCCGCATGGGCTTCTCGCCCGCCGCCTACCGGGAAATCCTGCTGCTGCGCGCGATCGCCCAGGATATCCGCGCTGCGGCCTGAGTTTCACCAAACCGTCATCACGGCTTCATCCCGCTGTCGCATCGTGCGCGCATGCTCGGCGCCATGGATGCGGCTGCCTTCACCTGCCAGACCCTGCCTGCCAAGCGCCCGCAATTGCGCATCGCGGTGGTCACCGAAACCTATCCGCCCGAAGTCAACGGCGTGGCGATGACGCTCGGCCGCCTGGTCGACGGCCTGCAGGTGCGCAACCATCAGGTGCAGCTGATCCGCCCGCGTCAGCACGCCGGTGACGCGCCGCAGCCGACCGCGACGCTGTCCGAACACCTGCAGCGTGGTATCGCGCTGCCGCGCTACGACGGCCTCAAGATGGGGCTGCCGGCGAAGACGGCATTGACCAAGCTGTGGACGCTGCAGCGACCGGACGTGGTGCAGATCGCCACCGAAGGCCCGCTCGGCTGGTCGGCCCTCGCCGCCGCCAACAAACTGCGCCTGCCGGTGGCGAGCGACTTCCACACCAACTTCCACAGCTACAGCAACCATTACGGCCTCGGCCTGTTGCGGCGCGCGATCGTCGCCTACCTGCGCAAGTTCCACAACAAGGCCGACGTCACCCTGGTGCCGACCGAAGGCATCCGCCGCGAGTTGCTCGCTTCCGGCTACGAAAACATCGAAGTCATCGGGCGCGGCGTCGATACCCGGCTGTTCCACCCCGGCCGCCGCGACACCGGCCTGCGCGACGCGTGGGGCGTGCGCGAGAACGAGACCGTCGCGCTCTACGTGGGGCGACTGGCCGCGGAGAAGAATCTCGCGCTGGTGTTCCGTGCCTGGGACGCCATGCGTGAGGCCGATCCCACAGTGCGCCTGGTGCTGGTCGGCGACGGCCCCGAGCGCGCGGGCTGGCAGGCCAGGCGCCCCGACGCGATCTTCTGCGGCACCCGCATCGGCGAGGCGCTTGCCGCGCACTACGCGTCGGCCGACGTGTTCCTGTTCCCCAGCCTCACCGAAACCTGGGGCAACGTCACCATCGAGGCGATGGCCTCCGGCCTCGCCGTGGTGGCCTACGATTGCGCCGCCGCGGAGGAGGTGATCCGCGACGGCGAGAACGGCCTCGTCGCGCCGCCCGAAGACGAGGCAGCCTTCGTCACCCGGGCCGTCTCGCTGGCGGGCAGCGGCGCGCTGCGCCAGCGCCTCGGGCGCGCCGCCGCGGCACGCGCCGCGCAGTTGTCGTGGGACGCCATCATCGACAGTTTCGAGCGCGTGCTGCTGGGTCTGTCCCGACCCTCGGCCACGGCTGACGTCGACCCGGTGTGGTCACCCGCTTCGCACGCCAGCTAGCCCCCGCCTGAAAGGAGCCGCCCATGCTGCGTTCCCGCTTCGGCCTCACCACCCAGCACGGCCTCAACCGCCTTGCCGCACGCGAACACGCCTGGCTGCGCCGCGTCAACGGCGCGCGCCTTCCCAACTGGGCGCTGGCACTCATGCGCGCCGCCAGCCGCCTCGGCGACGGCGTGTTCTGGTACGCGCTGATGGGCGCCTTGATCGCCTGGCACGGCCCCGCCGCGCTGCCCGCGGTGCTGCACATGACCGTCGCCGGGCTCGCCGGCACCCTGCTCTACAAGTGGCTGAAGGGCGCAACCGAACGCCCGCGCCCCTACCAGGCCTGTCCGACGATCTGCTGCCTCACCGCGCCGCTCGACCGCTTCAGCTTCCCCTCCGGCCACACGCTGCACGCCGTGGTGTTCAGCCTCGTCGCCACGGCCTACTACCCTGCGCTCGGCTGGCTGGTGTGGCCGTTCACCGCGCTCGTCGCCGCCTCGCGCCTGGTGCTGGGTCTGCACTATCTGAGCGACGTCGCCGTCGGGGCGCTGCTCGGGGCGTCGGTCGCAACGCTCACGCTGATGCTTTGAACGCTGGATGAAACGTCCTGGTGCCGGCGCGTTCCGGCAGCTCGGGCCGTGCCGCCGGACTGTCAATGCGCGTCTTCAAACGGGCCTTTTCCCGCTTCACGCGTGTGCGCCCAAACCATCTTCCGGGTTCGGAAACCCACAGCAGCCGGATTTGCCGACGCGTTACGGCACGCCACCCGGCCGCTATCAAGAACGCCCGCACGCAGACCGAGATGAATATCCACAAGCCGTTATCCCAGCTGCTGCCCTGCGGCCAGGTTTTTCAAGTCATGACCGAGTCGTGCGGCTCCTGAGCGGGGCGAACCTGGCCGTTTCGATTGGGCAACGGGGTTGAACCACTGCACGCCCGCCACGTATCTGGAACGCTCCCGGCAGGTTTTGAGTGCACGTACGATACAATGGTAATAGTATTATCATTGCATCGCATGTAACGCGAACAGACTCCGGCGGGGAATCACCCGCGTATCACCCTTGCCGCTGCGCAGCGTGCATGGCGGAACGCTTTGGGCGTTTCTCGGGGGCAGACTGGGTGCGCTCTGTTTTCAATCCGGAGTTCGAATCAATTCGTTTTTTTCCCGGCCATCTGAATGATCGATCTGCCGAATCTGCCTGCTTTCAGTCTCGTCAGCCTGGCGTGGGGCGGCGTGTTGTACTGGCTGTGCCTGGGCTTTGCCGCCCTGCTCGTGCAAGGCACGGGCGGTCTTCTCCGCCTGATCTTCCCGCTGGGGGCGCTGGGCGCCGTGTTCGTCGCGGGTGTCGGGCTGGCCGGGATGCAGGCGCCCGCTTCCGTCGTCGTGCTGCCCATCGGCCTGCCCGACCTGCCGTTCCATCTGCGGCTCGACGCGCTGTCGGCCTTTTTCCTGGTGCTGCTGGGGAGCGCGGGATTCGGGGTGACGGTCTTCGCAACTGCGTATTTCCGCCGCATGAAGTCAGGCGCGCTCGCATTGGTGCTGTTGTGGTATCACCTCTTTCTGGCGGGCATGGCGGCCGTCATGCTGGCCGATGACGCCTACGCGTTCATGGTGGCATGGGAAGTCATGGCACTGTCGTCCTACTTTCTGGTCACGACCGATCATGCGGTTCCGGACATCCGCCGCGCCGGTTTCCTGTATCTGCTGATCGCCCACGTCGGCGCGGTCGCCCTGCTGCTGTGTTTCGGCGTGCTCCAGGGCGGGCACGGCGCCTACACCTTCGACTACATGCGCGAGGCCGGGATCGCGCCGGCCTGGGCGTCGGTGGCCTTCCTGCTCGCGCTGTTCGGGTTTGGTGCCAAGGCGGGGCTGATGCCGCTGCATGTCTGGCTGCCCGAGGCGCACCCCGCGGCGCCCTCGCCGGTCTCCGCGCTGATGTCGGGCGTCATGCTGAAGACCGCGATTTACGGCTTGCTGCGCGTGACCTTCGACCTGCTCCACGTGCAGTTCGCCTGGTGGGGCATGCTGGCGCTGACGCTGGGTCTGGTGACCGCGCTTTACGGCGTGATCTTCGCGGCGGTGCAGTCGGACATGAAGCGGCTGCTGGCGTGGTCGTCGATCGAGAACATCGGCATCCTGGTGGCGGCCTTCGGCCTCACGCTGATCTTCTATACCGACGGCAAGGGGGTGCTGGCGGCGCTGACCTTGACCGCGATGCTGTACCACGCGCTCAACCACGCGTTCTTCAAGGGGCTGCTGTTTCTGGGCACCGGCGCGGTGCTGCACTCGACCGGCGAGCGGCGCATGGGCAAGCTCGGCGGGCTGATCCGCTACATGCCGTGGACCGCCTGGCTCACGCTGGTCGGCGCGCTGGCCATCGCGGGACTGCCGCCGCTCAATGGATTCGTCTCGGAATGGCTGCTGTTGCAGGCGTTCCTGCTGACCCCGGATCTGACCCAGCCTTATCTCAACATGGTGATTCCGGTGGCGGCGGCCTCGGTGGCGCTGGCAGCGGCGCTCGCGGCGTATGTCATGGTGAAGTTCTTTGGTGTGATCTTTCTCGGCCAGCCGCGCGACCCCGCCCTCCAGCACGCGCATGAAGCCACCTGGCCAAAACGCCTGGGCATGCTGTGGCTGGCGGCAGGCTGCGTCTTGTTGGGCGTGTTCCCCGCGCAGGTCGTCGCCTGGCTCGCGCCGGTGGTGCGTCTGCTCACCCACGAAACACGCGTCAACAACGGCAACTGGCTGCTGCTCGCGCCCGTGTCGGCGGAGCGCGCGAGCTACGCGCCGCTGATATTCCTGGCGGTGGTGGCGGTCGTGCTGCTGCTGACCTTTATCTGGGTACGCAGCATCTATCACGGCCGCGTGCGCCGCGCCGATCCCTGGGACTGCGGCTACCCGGAACAGGACGCGCAGATGCAGGACAGCGCCGAAGGATTCGGCCAGCCGATCCGGCATATTTTCAGCAGCTTCATGCGCGTGGAACGGGATACGCCCGACCCGTTCGACCGCCACCCCCACTATCACGGCGACAGCCGCGACAAGTTCTGGCCGCTGCTCTACCAGCCCATCGCCGACCTCACCGCGTGGCTGTCGGCACAGGCCGGGCGGCTGCAACACGGCCGCATCCAGTGGTATCTGGTATACAGCTTTGCCACGCTGGTTGTCCTGCTCGTTTTTGTGACACGGTGAAAGCATGAGCGTTGGCATACTTCTGCAAATCGCCCAAACCCTGATCGCGATTCTGCTCGCGCCGTTGCTGATGGGCTGGGTCAACCAGTGCCGCGCCTGGCTGCAGGGCCGCAGCGCACCGCCCATCACGCAGCCTTATCGCGCGCTCAAGAAACTGTTCCACAAGGACGCGGTGATCGCGCACAACGCCAGCGCGCTGTTCCGTTTCGCGCCCTACATGATCTTCGCCTGCAAGGCGCTGGCGGCCGGCATCGTGCCGACCCTCGTCAACGACCTGCCGTTCTCGCCCGCGGCGGACGTGATCGCGCTGGTCGGCATCTTTGCCCTGGCGCGCGTGTTCCAGGCGCTGGCGGCGATGGACGTCGGCACCGCGTTCGGCAGCATGGGCGCACGGCGCGAAATGCTGGTGTCCTTCCTCGCCGAGCCGGCGCTCCTGATGGTGTTCTTCACCGCGAGCTTCATCGCGCAATCGACCGAACTGCCGGTCATCGTGCAGACGCTGGCGCACAGTGAGTTCGCCATCTACCCCAGCATCCTCTTCGCCGCCGTGGCGTTCTGGATGGTCTCGGTGGCGGAAAACGCGCGGGTGCCGGTCGACAACCCCGGCACCCACCTCGAACTGACCATGATTCACGAGGCGATGGTGCTGGAATATTCGGCCCGCCACCTCGCGCTCATCGAGTGGGCGGTGGCGCTGAAGCTGTTTACCTATTCGACACTGGGCATCGCGCTGTTCGTGCCCTGGGGCATCGCGGCGCAGGGCGATCTCGCCGCCCTGCCACTGGCGCTGCTGGCCATGGTCGTGAAGCTGATGATCGGCGGCGCCCTGCTGGCGTTCCTCGAGACGATCTCGGCCAAGCTGCGCCTGTTTCGCGCACCGGAATTCCTCGGCACCGCTTTCCTGCTCGCGGTGCTCGGCATGCTGATCCATTTCCTGCTGGAGGTCTGAGATGACCCTGAGCTACCACCTCCAGGTCGTCAATCTGCTGGCCGCCCTGCTGCTGCTGATCTCCTTCGCCATGCTGTCGCAACGCCGCATCGCCGGGCTGATCACGCTGTTTGCCTGGCAGGGGGCGGCGCTGGCGACTTCGACCGCGCTCATTGCCTGGTCGACCAACCAGCATCATCTGTATTTCTCGGCGGCACTCACCCTCGCGCTCAAGGTGATCGGCATGCCCTGGTTCTTTTTCCGCCTGGTCAGGAAGCTCGACATGGACCGCGATGTGGAGCCGATGATCAACGTGCCCACCACCATGCTGATCGGCATCGTGCTGGTGATCTTTGCGTTCAATCTCGCGCTGCCGATCTCGCAACTGTCGGGCACGGTGCTGCGATCGACGCTGGGCATCGCCATGGCCAGCCTGCTGCTCGCCTTTCTCATGATGATCACGCGCAGCAAGGCGATTCCGCAGGTGATCGGCTTTCTGGCGATCGAGAACAGCCTGTTCTTCGCCGCCACCAGCGCCACCTACGGCATGCCGCTGGTGGTCGAGCTGGGGGTGGCGCTCGACGTTCTGGTGGGCGTGTTCGTGATGGGGATTTTCTTCTTCCAGATTCGCGAAACCTTTGATTCGCTGGACCTGAAACACATGGAAAAACTGAAAGAACGGTAAGGATCAGATGCCGTTCACCACAGAGACACCGAGACACCGAGAAAACCGGACGTCCTCCGCGCCTGCCGAGGGTATGGCGCACACAACTGGACGATCCGCTTTGTATTCACTCTGTGTCTCTGTGTCTCTGTGGTTAATGCACTGCGGTTTGGAAAAATCATAATGGAAATCTACTGGCTACTCGGCATTCCACTGACCGGTGGCATCTTCCTCGCGCTGTGGGGGTGTCGCAAAAAGGCGCCCGAGATCAACGCGCTGTTCAGCCTGCTCACCCTGATCGCCGCGGCGGTATTGACCGCGCGCATCGTCGCGGGGGGGCCGATCGAGGTGGGTGCCGGCTGGTTCTTCATCGACTCGTTCAATGTGTTCCTGGTCGCGCTGACCGCCTTCGTCGCATTCACCACCGCGCTGTTCTCGCGGCCCTACATGCGCATCGAGCAGGAACATGGCAAGCTCAACGCGCAGCGGCTGCGCCTCTACCACAGCAGCTACCAGATGTTCATCGGCGCCATGCTGCTGGCGCTGACCACCAACAACCTGGGCATCCTGTGGGTGGCGATGGAGGCGGCGACGCTCGCCACCGTGCTGCTGGTGTCGCTCTACCGCACCCCGGCCTCGCTGGAGGCGGCGTGGAAGTATTTCATCCTGTGCGGCGTCGGCATCGCGCTGGCGCTGTTCGGCACCATCCTGCTTTACTTCGCGGCGGAAAAGCTGCTGGGCTCGGGCGGCACCGCGCTGTCGTGGACGCACCTGAACGGCGTCAAGTCGCAGCTCGAGCCCACGGTGCTGACGCTCGCGTTCGTCTTCCTGCTGGTGGGATACGGCACCAAGGTGGGCCTGGCGCCGCTGCACAGCTGGCTGCCCGACGCGCACGCCGAGGGCCCGACGCCGGTGTCTGCGGTGCTCTCCGGCCTGTTGCTGAACGTCGCGCTGTATGCGGTGATGCGCTCCAAGGTGCTGGTCGACGGCGCGCTGGAAAGCGACCTGGCGGGCAACCTGATGATGGGCTTCGGCCTCCTGTCGGTGGTGGTCGCGGCCTTCCTGATCAAGCGCCAGACGGATGTGAAGCGCATGTTCGCCTATTCCTCGATCGAGCACATGGGCCTCATCACCTTTGCCTTTGGCATGGGCGGCGCGGTGGCGAGCTTCGCCGGCCTGCTGCACATGACCATGCACTCGCTGACCAAATCCGCCATTTTCTTCGCCGTCGGCCACGCCACGCAGAAGGCCGGCACGCAGCTGATGGACGACATCCGCGGGCTGATCAAGACCAACCCCACGCTCGGCTGGGGTCTGATGCTGGGCACCGTCGCGATTCTCGGGGTGCCGCCCTTCGGCGTGTTCGCCAGCGAATTCCTCATCATCACCACCGCCATGCACGAGCATCCCTGGGCCACGCCTTTCCTGCTGCTCGCGCTCGGGGTGGCGTTCGCCGCCATCTTCGGCAAGGTGCAGCCGATGGTGTTCGGCGAGACCGAACTGCCGAAGCTGCCGTATCAACCCGCGCTGGCCCCTGTGTTCCTGCACCTGGGACTGGTGCTGATGCTGGGCCTGTTCATCCCGCCGTATCTCGCTGACTGGTACCGGCAGGCGGCGCAACTGCTGGGAGGCTGAGATGAAAATCGGCGAACACGAGTGGCACCTCGAACCGCTCGGCAGGCATATCTGGCGCGGCCGGCTGGAATCGGGACAACTGCTCGCGCTGACGCGTGCGGTCAAGGAAGAGGGCGGGCAACTCGTCGCATTGTGGGGCTCGGACGATCGCCACCTCGCCGGCGGCTTCGGCATCCACACCGCTTTGCTGGCCAGCGCGGGGCTCGTCTGGGTGAGCTGTGCGCTGGCGGCGGACAACCCCGCCTATCCCGATCTTGCCCATATCTTCCCGCAGGCCGACCGCATGCAGCGCGCGACCTTCGATCTGCTCGGGATTCGCGCCACCGACGCGGTGGACGACCGCAAATGGGTGCGCCACGGCGCCTGGCCGGCGAACGTTTTCCCGCTCAGAAAGGACTTCGACTCCAGCCTGCCCGCCACGTCGGCCCCGGACGCCTACCCCTTCATTCGCGTCGAAGGCGAGGGCGTGCACGAAATCCCGGTCGGCCCCATCCACGCCGGCACCATCGAGCCGGGGCATTTCCGCTTTTCCGTCATCGGCGAACGCGTCCTCAGGCTGGAGGAACGCCTGGGCTACACCCACAAGGGCACCGAAAAACGCTTCGAAGGCATGGACCCCGCCAGCGGCGCCCGACTCGCCGGGCGCATCTCCGGCGACGCGCACAGTGCCTACGTCTGGGCTTACTGCATGGCGGTCGAAACCGCCACCGCCAGCAGCGTGCCCGAGCGCGCCGTCTGGCTGCGTGCGCTGTTCCTCGAAATCGAGCGCATCGCCAACCACCTGGGCGATCTTGGCAGCCTCGGCGGCGACGTCGCCCTGTCCTTTGGCTTCATGCAGTTCTGGCGCTTGAAGGAAGACTGGCTGCGGCTCTCGGCAAAACTCTTCGGCCACCGCTACCTGTTCGACTGCATCGTTCCCGGCGGCGTGGCAGTGGATATCAGCGACAGCGGCCATGCGGAACTCGCCCTTGAAACCGAACGCATCGAGGCGGAAGTGCGTTCGCTCAAGCTCATCTACGACGAACACGCCGGCCTGCAGGACCGTTTCGCCAACACCGGCATCGTGAAACCCGCGATGGCGGCGCGCCTGGGGCTCACCGGCCTGGCAGGCCGCGCCAGCGCGCAGGCCTGGGATGCCCGTGTGCAGTTCCCGCAGGCGCCCTACGACCAGCTCGCCGTCAACATGGCCACCCAGCGCAGCGGCGATGTGCTGGCGCGCGCCGAAGTGCGCTTCGCCGAACTGTACGAATCCCTGCGCCTGATCCGCGACCTGCTCGTGCGCCTGCCGGCGGGCGAGCTCCGCGCGCCCCTGGCCGCCGTCAACACCGTGTGCGAAGGCCTCGGCTGGGTCGAGGGCTGGCGCGGCGGTGTCGTGGTGGCGCTGCGCATCGGCGCCGACGTCAGGCTCGACCGCGTGCACCCGCACGATCCGTCGTGGCAGAACTGGCCGCTGCTGGAAATCGGCATCCTCGGCAACATCGTTCCCGATTTCCCGCTCATCAACAAATCGTTCAACCTCTCCTACAGCGGAACGGATTTATAAGATGGCGACGCACCTGATCCTGCAGAAGATTTTCAAAACCGGCTTCGTTTCCGAGCCGGCGCCGCAGGCCGACATGACGCTGCGCACGCGGGAACAGGCGCTGCATGCGGAAATCCTCAAGGTGTTCGGCAAGTCGGTGGCGATCCGGCATGTCGACGCCGGTTCCTGCAACGGGTGCGAGCTGGAAATCCACGCCCTCAACGGGCCTCACTACAACATCGAGGGCCTCGGGGTGAACTTTGTCGCCAGCCCGCGCCATGCCGATCTGCTGCTGGTCACCGGTCCCGTCGCACGCAATCTTGAGACCGCGCTCAAGCGCACCTACGACGCCGTCCCCGCGCCCAAATGGGTGGTGGCCGTGGGCGACTGCGGCGGCGGTTGCGGCCTGCTCGGCGAGAACTATGCGTGCCGCGGGGCGGTATCCACGGTCATTCCCGTCGACGTAGCGGTGCCGGGTTGCCCGCCCACGCCACTCGCGCTGTTGCAGGGCATCCTGGCGGCGGTGAGCGGCAGGCGCTGAGGCTGCCTGCAAATCCGGCAACGCCCCGCCCGGCAGAATGCCGGCCTTCACGCCGCGCGCCGCAACCCCGCCTCCCCCTCGACTTCGAACAAATCCCGCGGCAAAGGCATCCGGCACGCGACCGCCTCCGGCGGGTGCGCGGCGATGCGCTGGCGCGCCACGGCCACCGGCGGGCAATCGGGCAGCCACGCCGGGGCTTCGCCGGCGAGCACGCGGTTGATCTGCGGCAGGCGCCGGGTGACTTCCTGGATATAGTAGTCGAAGCGCGCGGCAAGCCGGCAGTCGAGCACGCGGCCAACGCCGTGCAGCAGGCCGGCCAGCCGGCTGTGGCGCAGCAGCGCCTCGGCGCCGGCGAGCTGGCGGATGGCGCGTCGGCTCGCCTCGGGGGTGCAGCCGAACTGGTCGGCGACGTAGCCGATCAGCCAGTCATCGCCGCGCAGGAGCGCGGCCGGCGCCTGGAAGACGTGGCGCGCGACGTGGCGGTCCATCGCCCATTCGGCGGCGGCATGGGTGAGCACGGGCACGTTCCACCACAGGTGCTCGTGTGCCGGCACGAAGTGGTTGTGGGCGATGATGTCGACCCAGAGATGGCTGATGGCGCCAACGGCGCAAGCGCGCGCTTCGTCGTCGTGCGCGCGCGCCAGCAGCGCGTGGGCGGTGTCCCAGCGGTGGGTGCCGTCGAAGGCGCGGGTGCGCGCGGTGGCACCGACGAGCGCGAGGTCGGGCAGGCAGGCGCCGGCCATCACGCGCCACGGAAAGCGCCGCACGGCGCGGCGCAACGCGGGGTCGGCGAGCGGCACCGCCCACGCGAGCCACTGCGCGAAATACACATGGGTGGCGAGCCCCCACGCCAGCGCGTCCCCCGCGAAGAGCAGCGCGGGGACGGCCCACCACCAGACGGTACGTCGCGTTTGCATGGCGGGAGCATCGCCGCCTTGCATGAACATGCGGTATCAACTGCGTGAATCTTGCGTGAATCCCGCCGTGACGGGCCTGCGTATAATCGCGGCTGTCGCTTTCATACCCCTTCCCCATGCGCACCCTCATCTGCGGCTCCCTCGCCTTCGACTCGATCATGGTGTTCCAGGATCACTTCAAGCATCACATCCTGCCGGACAAGATCCACATGCTGAACGTGTCCTTCCTGGTGCCGGAGATGCGCCGCGAGTATGGCGGCTGCGCCGGCAACATCGCCTACAACCTCAAGCTCCTGGGCGGCGAACCGCTGATCATGGCGACCGTGGGCGACGACTTCGCGCCCTACGCCGAGCGTCTCGACGCGCACGGCATTACGCGCGACTACATCCGCCACATGCCCGGCACCTACACCGCGCAGGCCTTCATCACCACGGACCTGGCCGACAACCAGATCACCGCCTTCCACCCCGGCGCGATGAATTTCTCGCACGAGAACGACGTGCGCCTGGTGCCCGACGTGAAGCTCGGCATCGTCGCGCCCGACGGGCGCGACGGCATGCTGCGCCACGTGCGCGGCTTCCACGAGGCCGGCGTGCCCTGCGTGTTCGACCCCGGCCAGGGCATGCCGCTGTTTTCCCGCGAGGAACTGCTCGAATGCGTGCACAAGTCGCGCTACGTGATCCTCAACGACTACGAGGCCGAGCTGTTGCAGGCGCGCACCGGGGAAAACCTCGCCACGCTGGCGCGCCACGTCGAGGCGCTGATCGTGACGCGCGGCGCCGAAGGCTCGACGATCCACGCCGCCGGGCGCGAAATCGCCATCCCCGCGGTGAAGCCCGCCGCGATCCTCGACCCCACCGGCTGCGGCGACGCCTACCGCAGCGGCATCCTCTACGGCATCGTGCGCGGGTTCGACTGGGAAACCTCCGGACGCCTCGGCAGTCTCATGGGTGCGATCAAGATCGCCCAGCGCGGCGGCCAGAACCACCGGCCGCACCGCGACGATATCGTCCAAGCCTTCCACGATCAGTTCGGCTACCGGTTCCAGTGAAGGAGATCATCATGAACAAATGGTTTGCACTCACGCTCGTCGCCGGCAGCGCGTTCCTGCTCGCCGGCTGCCCCGCCGGCGTCGGCGGCAAGGACTATGGCCGCGCGCAGGCCCGCACGGTGCAGGAAGTGCAGATGGGCGTGGTCGAGTCGGTGCGCGAAGTCGTCATCGAGGGCACCAAGTCGCCGATCGGCGCCGGTGCCGGCGCGGTGGTCGGCGGGGTCGCCGGCAGCACGGTCGGCGGCGGGCGCGGCAGCGTGGTCGGCGCGACCGTCGGTGCCGTGCTGGGCGGCGTCGGCGGCGCGGCGGCGGAAGAGGCCATCACCCGGCAGAAGGGCCTCGAAATCACGGTCAGGCTCGATTCCGGCCGCGTGATCGCGATCACCCAGGCGGCCGACGAGACATTCCGCGTCGGCGACCGCGTGCGCGTACTCACGGGCGGCGGCGTCACGCGCGTGTCGCACTGATCGGCGTCATCGCCGCGTCATCCGCACGTCACGCAGGATTAACACCCGCTACCTAAGCTGGGCGCATTCCATTCACGGGAGTGCCCCATGCTCGACGTTCGCAACGCAGGCCAGGCTGGCCGCGCCAGTCGCTACCACGTGTCGCTCGCAGTCGACGACTGCGAGATCCGCGAGGCGCAGCGCCTGCGCTACAAGGTATTCGCCGAGGAGATGGGCGCCCGCCTGTCGACGGTGGTGCCGGGCCATGACATCGACCTCTACGACCCCTACTGCGACCACCTGCTGGTACGCGACCGCGCCAGCAGCGAAGTGGTCGGTACCTATCGCATCCTGACGCCCGAATCCGCACGCCGGGTGGGCAGCTACTATTCCGAGCAGGAGTTCGACCTGACCCGCCTGCACTGCCTGCGCCCGCGCATGGCCGAGCTCGGGCGCTCGTGCGTGCACCCCGATCACCGCAGCGGCGCGGTGATCGCCCGCCTGTGGCTGGGACTCGCCGACTACATGACGCGCTACGGCTACGAATACCTGGTCGGCTGCGCCAGCATCGGCATGGCAGACGGCGGGCACTACGCCGCGCGCGTGCACCGGGAAGTGGCATCGGCCCATCTGGCGCCGGTCGAGTGGCACGTCACCCCGCGCTTCCGTCTCCCGGTCGAGTCGCTCGACGACGGCGCGGCCGCCGAACTGCCGCCGCTCATCAAGGGCTACACCCGGCTGGGCGCGCTGGTGTGCGGCGAGCCGGCGTGGGACCCGGACTTCAACACCGCCGATCTGCTGATGCTGCTGCCGCTGGCCCGGCTCAACCAGAGCTATGCCCGACGTTTCCTCGGCTGAAGCGGACGCGCCTTACAATGGGCGGGTGAGCGCCACCGCCCTGCCCATCCTGTTGCGCCGCAGCGGCCGTATCGGCCGCCTGCTGCTGCATCTCGTCTGGGGCGTGCTTCTGGCCGGACTGGCTTTCCCCTTCCTCGGCCCGGCCCGGCGCGACCGCCTCATCCTGGCCTGGTCACGGCGCCTCCTTGCCATTCTCGGCGTGCGCCTGCGCGCGGGTGCCCCGCCGCAGGTGCCGGGCGGCGCGCTGCTGGTGTGCAACCACGTCTCCTGGCTCGACGTCTACCTGGTACTGGCGACGCAGCGCGTGCACTTCGTGTCCAAATCGGAAGTGCGCGCCTGGCCGGTGGCCGGCTGGCTCGCGCACAAGACCGGCACGCTGTTTCTGGAGCGCGGGCGGCGCGCCGATACGGCGCGCGTCAATGCCGAGATGCGCAAACTCATGGCCGCCGGCGCGTGGGTCGCGGTATTCCCCGAGGGCACGACGAGCGACGGACAGGGCCTCAAGCGTTTCCTGCCTTCGCTCATGCAGCCGGCGGTGGAACTGCACTGCCCGATCGTGCCCGCCGCGCTGCGTTATCGCACGCCCGACGGACGCTACTGCGCGGCGCCGGCGTACATCGACGGGGTGAGCCTGTGGCAGAGCCTCCTGCAGATCACCGGCGAGCCGGCCATCGTCGCCGAACTGCGGTTCGGCACGCCCATCGAACCCGACGCGCATCGCCGCGTGCTCGCCACGCAGGCCGAGCACGCGGTCGCCAGCCTCCTGGGGATCAGGCCTTCGGACGCGCCTGCATCGGACAGCCCACCGAAAAAACCTGCCGGTCCTCCAGCCTGATCGCGGTGAGCCGCCCGCCCCACAGGCAGCCGGTGTCGAGCGCGACCAGCCCGGGGCGGTTGACGAGTCCCAGCGTCGACCAGTGCCCGATGACACAGGTCACGTCCGCGCTCCGCCGCCCCGGCACCTCGAACCACGGCAGCCAGCCCGCGGGCTGGGTGCCGGGCGCGCCCTTGTGATGGAATTCCATTTCGCCCGCCGCCGAACAGTAGCGCAGCCGGGTGAAAGCATTGACGATCACGCGAAAACGCTCGACGCCCGCCAGCCCGTCGTCCCAGCCGACCGGCGTGTTGCCGTACATCTGCGCGAAGAATTCCCGGTAGTGCGGCCCCTGCAGCACCGCCTCGGCCTCGGCCGCGCGCGCCATGGCGTCGTCGGCGCTCCACGCGGGCAGCACCCCGGCGTGCACCATCAGCCAGTCGCCCTCGCGCCAGGCGAGCTTGCGGCCACGCAGCCAGGCAAGCAGCTCATCGCGATCGCGCGCGGCGAGCACGGCGTCCAGCGTATCGCCCTTGTGGGCGCGGCCGTGGCCTTCGGCGAGCGCCAGCAGGTGCAGGTCGTGGTTGCCGAGCACGCACACGGCCGCGTCGCCCAGATCGCGGATGAAGCGCAGCACGGCGAGAGAATCGGGACCGCGATTGACTAGGTCGCCGACGAACCACAAGCGGTCGGCGACGGGATCGAAATGGATGGCTTTCAGCAGGCGCTGCAGGGAATCATGGCAGCCCTGGAGGTCGCCAATGGCATAGGTGGGCATATAAAATAGCGGCGTTTGCGTTGTGTCCCGAATCATAGCGCGCCCGCCCGACCCTACTGTGACGCCTGCGCCATGAGACCTCTGATCCGCCTGTTCTTCCGTACCGTTCGACTCGTCCTCGCGCCCTTTTTGCTTGCCGGCAACCGGCTCACCCAGCCCCGGGGCGTCGTGCGCACACCCGAGGCCCAGGCCGCGGTCGACGCCCGCACCCGCCATCTGGCGCTGTACCACTTTCCCGCCTGTCCGTTCTGCATCAGGACACGCCGTGCGATGAAGCGGCTGTCGCTCGACATCGAGCTGCGCAACGCCCAGCACGATGCGGCCCACCGCGACGCGCTGGTGGCCGGCGGCGGCAAGCCCCAGGTGCCCTGCCTCCTGATCAGGGCCGCGGATGGCAGCCAGACGTGGCTGTATGAATCGGACGCGATCGTCGCCTATCTGAACCGCGAATTCGGCGCGGCATGAGCCTGCTTGCCGCGCTCAACCCGCCGCAGCGCGAAGCGGCGAAATACCTCGACGGCCCCTTGCTGGTGCTGGCCGGCGCCGGCTCGGGCAAGACCCGGGTGATCACGCACAAGATCGCCTACCTCATCGGCGAATGCGGCTACAAGCCGGGCTCGATCGCGGCGATCACCTTCACCAACAAGGCGGCGCGCGAAATGGCGGAGCGCGCCGCAAAGCTGCTGCAGGGCGCCAATGCCAAGGGGCTCATCGTCACCACCTTCCACTCGATGGGCTTGCGCATGCTGCGCGAGGACGCGGCCTTCGCCGCGCTGAAGCCCAGCTTTTCCATCCTCGATGCGGCCGACGCCGCCGGCATCGTCTCCGAGATCCTCAAGACCACCGACAAGCAGGAAATCCGCCGCGCGGTGTCGCGCATTTCATTGTGGAAGAACGAGCTGAAGTCGCCCGCCGTGGCATTGCAGACCGCCGAGGACGACAACGCGCGCGTCTACGCCAGGATCTACGACCGCTACGACGCCACCCTGCGCGCCTACCAGGCGGTCGATTTCGACGACCTCATCCGGCTGCCGGCCGAGCTGCTCGACACCCATGCCGAGCTGCGCGAGAAGTGGCAGAACCGCCTGCGCCACATCCTCGTCGACGAATACCAGGACACCAACGTCGCGCAGTACCGCCTGCTGCAGAAACTCACCGGGGTGCGCGCGGCGTTCACCGCCGTGGGCGACGACGATCAGGCGATCTACGGCTGGCGCGGCGCTTCGGCCGACAACCTGCGCCAGTTGAGCGAGGACTACCCGCACCTGCATGTGGTGAAGCTCGAGCAGAACTACCGTTCGACGGTACGCATCCTGAAGGCCGCCAACAGCCTGATTGCCCACAATCCCAAGCTGTTCGAAAAGCGGCTGTGGAGCGACCTCGGCCACGGCGACCCGATCCAGGTGATGCCGACGCGGGACGACGAACACGAGGCCGAGTCGGTCGTCATGCGCCTGTTGTCGCACAAGTTCCAGCACCGCACCGAATGGCGCGACTACGCGATCCTGTACCGCGGCAACTACCAGGCGCGCGTGTTCGAGCAGGCGTTGAGGAACGAGAAAGTGCCCTACCAGCTCTCCGGCGGACAGTCGTTCTTCGACAAGAGCGAGATCAAGGACGTGATCGCCTATCTCAGGCTGATCGCCAACGGCGACGACGACCCGGCCTTCATCCGCGCGGTCACCACCCCCAGGCGCGGCATCGGCGCGGCGACGCTGGAAAAACTCGGCGAGGTCGCCGCCACGCTGCACACCAGCCTGTTCGACGCGGTGTTCTCAGCCGCCGCGGCGGCGCAGATCGGCGAGCGCCAGCTGGCGCCACTCATCGAGTTCTGCAACTTCATCAACCGCTTCGAGGCGCGCGCGGCGCGTGAACCCGCCGGCGAGGTGCTGAACGACTTGCTGAAAGGCATCGGTTACGAAAATCATCTGTTCGACCAGGACGACCAGCGCGCGGCGCAGTCCCGCTGGGACAACGTGCTGGAATTCGCCGCGTGGATCGCGAAGAAAGGCGAGGAGGACGAGAAGACCCTGTTGCAGCTGACGCAGACGATCGCGCTCATCACGCTGCTGGAGGGGCGCGAGGAGGAGGAGGCCCCGGACAGGGTACGGCTATCCACGCTGCACGCGGCGAAGGGGCTGGAATTCAGCCACGTCTTCCTGGTCGGCGTCGAGGAGAACATCCTGCCGCACCGCGACGCGGTCGACGAAGGCCGGCTCGAGGAGGAACGACGGCTGATGTACGTGGGCGTGACGCGGGCGAAGAAATCGCTCACGCTGTCCTACTGTGCGCGTCGCAAGCGCGCACGCGAGAGCGTGGCCTGCGAGCCCTCGCGCTTCATCGGCGAACTCGGCGACGACGTGCGCCTGCCCGACCGCCCCGCTGACGCCGACAGCAAGGCGAGCGGCAGCGACCGCCTCGCGGCGCTCAGGGCGATGCTGGGCTGAGCGCCGCCGGCTCAGGCGCTTACAGCGCCAGGATCCATTTCGCCAGCGCCTGGGCGTCGGCCGGCGCGACTTTCTGCGGCGGCATCGGGATCTTGCCCCACTTGCCCTTGGCGCCCTTGAGAATGCTGTCGGCCAGCATGGCCTCGGCAGTCTTGTCGCCCTTGTACTTGGCGCCAATTTCCTTGAATGCGGGGCCGAGGCCCTTCTTGTCGACCTGATGGCAGGTCATGCACTTGCTCTGGGTGGCCAGTTCGACGCTGGCGGTGGCGGGCAACGTGGCGAACGACGCGGCGAGGGCGGTCAAAACGACGAGGGTTTTCATACGGGCTCCTAGGTTGAACAGGACAACACTATCCATAAATCATTCTAGGAAAGCAGGCGCGCCCTGTCCAGCATGACTGGGCGCCTCGCCCGGCCGTAAAAAAGGGGACGTCGCAGCGTCCCCTTTTCTTTCAGCGCCTGACCGAAGATCAGTTGACCTTGGGGGTCAGTTCGCCCGACTCGTAGCGCTTGACCATCGCCTCCAGCGAGATCGGCTTGATCTTGGACGCGTTGCCGGCCGTGCCGAACGCCTCGTAGCGCGCTCTGCAGATTTCCTTCATCGCCTTGGTCGAGGCGATGAGGAATTTGCGCGGGTCGAATTCCTTCTTGTTCTCGGCAAGGAACTTGCGCACGGCGCCCGTGGAGGCCATGCGCAGGTCGGTGTCGATATTGACCTTGCGCACGCCGTGCTTGATGCCCTCGACGATTTCTTCGACCGGCACGCCATAGGTTTCGCCCATGTCGCCGCCGTATTCATTGATGATTTTCAGCCATTCCTGCGGCACCGACGAGGAACCGTGCATCACCAGGTGGGTGTTGGGGATGCGGGCGTGGATTTCCTTGATGCGGCCGATGGCCAGGATATCGCCCGTGGGCGGACGGGTGAACTTGTACGCGCCGTGGCTGGTGCCGATGGCGATCGCCAGGGCGTCGACGCCGGTTTTCTTGACGAAGTCGGCGGCCTCCTCGGGGTCGGTCAGCAGCTGGCTGTGGTCCAGCGTGCCCTCGGCACCGATGCCGTCTTCCTCGCCGGCCTGGCCGGTCTCGAGCGAGCCGAGGCAGCCGAGTTCGCCCTCGACCGACACGCCGCAGGCGTGGGCGATTTCAACGGTGCGACGGGTGACGTCGACGTTGTATTCATAGGACGACGGGGTCTTGCCGTCTTCCAGCAGCGAGCCGTCCATCATCACCGAGGAGAAGCCCAGCTGGATGGAGCGCTGGCATACCGCCACCGAGGTGCCGTGGTCCTGGTGCATGCACACGGGTATGTGGGGCCACTCTTCGATGGCGGCCAGGATCAGGTGGCGCAGGAAGGGGGCGCCGGCGTACTTGCGGGCGCCGGCGGAGGCCTGGACGATGACCGGCGAGTCGGTCTCGTCGGCGGCTTCCATGATGGCGCGCATCTGCTCGAGGTTGTTGACGTTGAACGCCGGCACGCCGTAGCCGTGCTCGGCGGCGTGGTCCAGCAGTTGACGCAGGGAAATCAGGGCCATTTGTGTCTCTCCTAGGTTGAAAAAGTAGCTTCGGAATTCAGGGTTTCTTGGACGCGCCCACGCGGACGATTTTCATGGTGTTGGTGCCGCCCGACTGGCCGATCGGCTCGCCGATGGTCAGGAGTATCAGGTCGCCTTCGCGCACCGCACCGCGCCGCCGCAATTCTTCCTCGGCTTCCGCGAGCAGTCCGTCCCGGTCCTTGTTCGCCGTCTTCAGGTTGATGGGGTAGACGCCGCGGAAAAGAGTGACTTTTCTACGGGTTTCGACCTGGGGTGTCAAGGCGTAGATCGGTACCCGCGTGGAAAGCCGGCTCATCCACAGGCAGGT
Source organism: Thiobacillus sp. (assembly GCA_046292745.1). GTDB lineage: Bacteria > Pseudomonadota > Gammaproteobacteria > Burkholderiales > Thiobacillaceae > Thiobacillus. The sequence continues at coordinate 237,956 of JBKBQH010000002.1, forward strand.
GTTGCCCGACTCGGTGAGCGCGGCGATGGCCTTGATGTTGAGGTGCACCGAGGTGAACACCGCCGACATCGCGATCGCCTCGTCGGCACGCAGGAAGCTGTGGTCGAGGCGTTCCTTGGTGAACACCGGCTCGGCTTCCTTTTCCGCTTCCAGGCAGACCCGGTCCATCGCCTGCACCGCCTCGACCGGAAATTGGCCGGCTGCGGTTTCGGCCGACAGCATCACCGCGTCGGTGCCGTCGAGCACGGCGTTGGCGACGTCGGACACCTCGGCGCGGGTCGGGATCGGGCTCGAGATCATCGACTCCATCATCTGGGTGGCGGTGATGACGACCTTGTTGCGTTCGATCGCCATGCGGATCATGCGTTTCTGCAGCGCCGGCACCGCGGCGTCGCCGACTTCGACGCCGAGGTCGCCGCGCGCCACCATGATGGCGTCGGACGCTTCGAGGATTTCTTCCAGATGCGCGATCGCCTCGGTGCGTTCGATCTTGGCGACCAGCTGGCTCTTGCCGCCGGCGGCGCGCAAAAGCTCGCGCGCCTGGCGCATGTCGGCGCCGGAGCGCGGGAACGACACGGCAAGATAATCGGCGGAGAGCGCGGCGGCGGTCTTGATGTCCTCGATATCCTTCTCGGTCAGCGCCGCGGCGGACAGGCCGCCGCCCTTGCGGTTGATGCCCTTGTTGTTCGAGAGCACGCCGCCTTGCACCACGCTGCAGTGGATTTCGCTGCCCCGGACCTCCTCGACCCAGAGTTCGATGCGGCCGTCGTCGAGCAGCAGCGTCACGCCGCGGCTGACGTCGCGGGGCAAGTCCTTGTAGTCGAGGCCGACCCGGGTCTGGTCGCCCAGCGTGCACTCGGCGTCGAGGATGAAGCGGTCGCCGCGGGCGAGCACGATCTTGCCGTCCTTGAACTTGCCGATGCGGATTTTCGGGCCCTGCAGGTCGACCAGCACGCCGACGGCGCGACCGCGCGCGCGCGCGAGCGAGCGCACCAGCTCGGCGCGGTCGATGTGATCCTGCGCGGTACCGTGGGAAAAGTTGAGACGCACCACGTCGATGCCCGCCTCCATCATCCGGTCCAGGGTTTTGGCATCGGAGCAGGCGGGGCCGAGGGTGGCGACGATTTTGGTTCTGCGGATCATTGTGTGGGTGAGGCGTGAGAAGTCGGGAGTGAGGAGCGAAGCGGCGAGGGGAGGGGTACGCCTTACGCCTACCCCCTCAGCCTCACCGAACGGCGTCAGCCGTTCGCCCGCTCCTCCAGAATCGCCACGGCGGGGAGTGTCTTGCCTTCGAGATATTCGAGGAAAGCGCCGCCGGCGGTCGAGATGTAGCTCACCTTGTCATAGATATCGTACTTCTGGATCGCGGCGATGGTGTCGCCGCCGCCGGCCAGGGTGAAAGCCTGGGTATCGGCGATCGCCATGGCGATGGTCTTGGTGCCCTCGCCGAACTGATCGAATTCGAACACGCCGACCGGGCCGTTCCACACCACGGTACCTGCCTGCCGGATGATGTCGGCGAGTTGCTGCGCGCTCTTCGGGCCGATGTCGAAAATCATGTCGTCGTCGGCGACTTCGTCGGCGCTCTTCAGCACGGCGGGTTCGTTGGCGTCGAATTTCTTGCCGACGACCACATCGACGGCGATGGGGATCGAGGCGCCGCGCGCGGCCATCTTCTCGATCAGCGATTTCGCGGTGGGGATGAGGTCGTGCTCGCAGAGCGACTTGCCGACGTTCTTGCCGACCGCGGCGAGGAAGGTGTTGGCGATGCCGCCGCCGACCACCAGCTGGTCGACCTTCTCCGACAGCGCCTCGAGCACGGTCAGCTTGGTCGAAACCTTGGAGCCGCCGACGATGGCGACCATCGGGCGCGCCGGGTTGGCGAGCGCCTTCTCGAGCGCCTCGAGTTCTTCGGCGAGCAGGATGCCGGCGCAGGCCACGGGCGCGAATTTGGCGATGCCGTGGGTCGAGGCTTCGGCGCGGTGGGCGGTGCCGAAGGCGTCCATCACGAACACGTCGCACAGGGCGGCGTATTTCTTCGCCGTCTCGTCGAGGTTCTTCTTCTCGCCCTTGTTGACGCGCACGTTTTCCAGCACGACGAGTTCGCCGTCGGCGACGTCGAAGCCGCCGTCGACCCATTCGCGGATGAGGCGGATGTTCTTGCCCAGTTTCTGCGCGATGACGTCGACCACCGGCTTCAGGGAATCCTCTTCCTTGAATTCGCCCTCGGTGGGCCGGCCGAGGTGGGAGGTGACCATCACCTTGGCGCCCGCCTTGAGGCAGTGCTCGATGGTGCGCATGGAAGCCGTAATGCGGGCGTCGGAGGTGACCTTGCCGTCCTTGATCGGGACGTTCAGATCGGCGCGGATGAAGACGCGCTTGCCAGCCAGATCGAGATCGGTAACGCGTTTGAATGCCATGGGTGTTCTCCTGATCAGTAAGGTTTAAGGGTTGGCGCGGGGTGAAAGCCGCGCCAGGCCTTAAAGCTCAACTGCGGTGAGGGGGGCGTCAGGGGTGAGGAACGGGCGTCCGTTTCCTTACCCCTTACCCCTCTCGCCTTACGGCCTTACTTCGCCACGTGCTCCACGAAACGGAGCATGTTGCAGGTGTAGCCGTACTCGTTGTCGTACCAGGACACGACCTTGACGAAGGTGTCGTCGAGCGCGATGCCGGCTTCGGCGTCGAAGATCGACGAGTAGCCGACGCCGCGGAAGTCGGTCGAAACGACCTTCTCGTCGGTGTAGCCCAGCGTCTTGCTGATGTCGCCGGATTCGGACGCCTTCTTCATGGCGGCGCAGATGTCGGCGTACTTGGCGGGCTTTTCCAGTTCGACGGTGAGGTCGACCACGGAGACGTCGGAGGTCGGCACGCGGAAGGCCATGCCGGTCAGCTTGCCGTTGAGCGCGGGCAGCACCTTGCCGACGGCCTTGGCGGCGCCGGTCGAGGACGGGATGATGTTCTCCAGGATGCCGCGGCCGCCGCGCCAGTCCTTGGCCGAGGGGCCGTCGACGGTCTTCTGGGTGGCGGTGGCGGCGTGCACGGTGCTCATCAGGCCGCGCTTGATGCCCCAGTTGTCGTGCAGCACCTTGGCGATGGGCGCGAGGCAGTTGGTGGTGCAGGAAGCGGCAGACACGATGGCCTGGCCGGCGTAGGTCTCGTGGTTCACGCCGTACACGAACATCGGGGTGTCGTCCTTGGACGGCGCCGACTGCACGACCTTCTTGGCGCCGGCCTTGAGGTGGGCCTGGCAGGACTCGGTGGTGAGGAAGAAGCCGGTGCAGTCGATCACGATGTCGGCGCCGACTTCGTTCCATTTCAGGTTGGCGGGGTCGCGCTCGGCGGTGAGGCGAATTTTCTTGCCGTTGACGACCATGTTGCCGCCCTCGACCTTGATGTCGCCGTTGAAGCGGCCGTGCACCGAGTCGTACTTCAGCATGTAGGCGAGGTAGTCCGCGTCGAGCAGGTCGTTGATCGCGACGATCTCGATGCTGGGGAAGTCCTTCGCGACAGCGCGGAACACCATGCGGCCGATGCGGCCAAAACCGTTGATACCAACTTTGATTGCCATGTGTCAGTCTCCAGTGAGTTGAAAATCTTGTTGTGGTGAGGAGCGGGGCGAGAGGCGTGAGGCTGCGGCACCTCACCCCTGACGCCTAACGCCTCACGGTTTACAGTACGCCCTTGACCGCGGCCGCAACGGCCTCGGCGGTGATGCCAAACTCCTTGAACAGCACGGGCGCCGGGGCGGATTCGCCGAAGCGGTCGATGCCGACCACGGCGCCGTCCAGACCCACGTACTTGCGCCAGAAGTCGGTGACGCCAGCCTCGACTGCGACGCGCGGCAGGCCACGGGGCAGCACGCTTTCGCGGTAGGCGGCGTCCTGGCGGTCGAAGGTGTTGGTCGACGGCATCGATACCACGCGCACGGGGACACCTTCGGCGGCGAGCGCTTCCTGCGCCTTCAACGCCAGCTCGACTTCGGAGCCGGTGGCGATGATGACGGCCTTCGCGCCGGCAGCGTCCTTGAGCACGTAGCCGCCCCGGGCGATGTTGGCGATGGTCGCGTCGTCGCGCTTCACGAAGGGCAGGTTCTGGCGCGAGAGGATGTGGCAGGTGGGGCCGTCGGTGCGCTCGACCGAATGCGCCCAGCCAACCATGGTTTCGACGGTGTCGCACGGACGCCAGACGTCGATGTTGGGGATCAGGCGCAGGGTCGCGGTCTGCTCCACCGGCTGGTGGGTCGGGCCGTCCTCGCCGAGGCCGATGGAGTCGTGCGTGAACACGTGGATCACGCGTTGCTTCATCAATGCCGCCATGCGGATGGCGTTGCGCGAGTACTCGGAGAACATCAGGAAGGTACCGCCGAAGGGCAGGATGCCGCCGTGCAGCGCCATGCCGTTCATGATCGCGGCCATGCCGAACTCACGCACGCCGTAGCTGATGTAGTTGCCGGGGTTGCCGTGGCGCACCGGGTGGCAGCCTTCCCAGTTGGTGAGGTTGGAGCCGGTCAGGTCGGCCGAGCCGCCGACAAACTCGGGCAGCACCGGGGCGAGCGCGTTGATCGCGATCTGGCTGGCCTTGCGGGTGGCCACCGTCTCGGCCTTGGCATTGATCGCGGCGAGCTTTTCGGCCACGTGCGCCTTCCAGTTGGCGGGCAGTTCGCCCCTCATGCGGCGCTCGAACTCGGCGGCTTCAGCGGGATAGGCCTTCTTGTATTCGGCGAACTTGTTGTTCCACAGCGTTTCGAGCCCCTGACCCTTGGTCTTGGCGTCCCAGCCGGCGTAGATGTCGGCAGGAATCTCGAACGGCGGGTGGTTCCAGCCCATGTGCTTGCGGGTGGCCTCGACTTCCTCGTGGCCCAGCGCGGCACCGTGCACGTCGTGGGTGCCGGCCTTGTTCGGCGAGCCCTTGCCGATGATGGTCTTGCAGCAGATCAGCGTGGGCTTGTCGGTGCTCGCCTTGGCCTTCTGGATCGCCGCCTCGATGGCAGCGACGTCATGGCCGTCGACGTTGGGCACCACGTTCCAGCCGTAGGCTTCAAAACGCTTGGCGGTGTCGTCGGTGTACCAGTGCTCGATGTGGCCGTCGATGGAAATGCCGTTGTCGTCCCAGAAGGCGATCAGCTTGTTGAGCTTCCAGGTGCCGGCGAGCGCGCAGGCCTCGTGCGAGATGCCTTCCATCATGCAGCCGTCGCCCATGAACACATAGGTATGGTGGTCGACGATGGTGTGGCCGGGCTTGTTGAATTCGGCGGCGAGGATCTTTTCCGCCATCGCCATGCCGACGGCGTTGGTGATGCCCTGGCCGAGCGGGCCGGTGGTCGTCTCGACGCCCGGGGTGTAGCCGTATTCGGGATGGCCGGGCGTCTTGGAGTGCAGCTGGCGGAACTGCTTGATGTCGTCGATCGACAGATCGTAGCCGGTCAGGTGCAGCAACGCGTAGATCAGCATCGAGCCGTGGCCGTTCGACAGCACGAAACGGTCGCGGTCGGCCCATTTGGGGTTGGCGGGATTGTGCCGCAGGTGGTGGTTCCACAGCGTTTCGGCGATTTCCGCCATGCCCATGGGGGCACCGGGGTGGCCGGATTTGGCTTTCTCGACGGCATCCATCGCCAGGGCGCGGATGGCATTGGCCAGGTCGTTACGGGTAGGCATTGCGTTCCCTTCTGCTAAGTTGAAAACCGGTCGCACGTCCCGCCCCGGCAAGCCGTGCAGCGACAGCTTGGGCAGAATATGCAAAAACCCTGATTATCCGTCAGCAGGCCGGCCTTCGGCAAGCCAGGGGACGTGGCGCCGGAAAAGGCCGTGTGACAAGGACTTGGCCCGGCAAGCTCACGCGCAGCGTGAAAAGCCGGACACTAAAATCTTTTTATTCGGCCGACACGGCGGTTTATGCGCCGGCCGCACGCAGCCAGTCGCGCCACAATCCGAAAAGTTCGGGACTCGCCGAGGCGACGACCGAGCGCTCCCACACGCTGGCGATGTCGAAGCTGCCCGACAGGCAGGCCAGCCGCCCGCCGGCCTCTTCGAGGATCAGCGCGCCGGCGGCGTAGTCCCACAGCTTCTGCCCGCCGTGCAGGTAGACGTCGAAGCGGCCCGCCGCGGTGTAGCACCAGTCGAGCGTCGAGGCGCCGAAATTGCGTTGCGAGGCATACGGGGGCCACGCGGCGAGCCGGCCGGCGAGTTCGCGGTCGATGCGTTTCATCTCCACCCCGGCGAGCGCGCGGCGCAGCTCGGCCACCGGCCGGCGCAGCGGCAGCGGCTCGCCGTTGAGGTGCGCCCCGCGGCCACGCTCGGCGGTGAACATTTCGTCGGCGACGGGATCGTAGATCACGCCCAGCTGGCGCTCGCCCTTGTAGAGGTAGGCGACCGAGACCGCGAAATAGGGCACGCCGGCGACGAAATTCGACGTGCCGTCGATGGGGTCGACGCACCACAGGCCGTCGCGGCCGGCATCCCAGGCGTCGCGCTGCTGCTGCTCGGTCATTTCCTCGCCCAGCACCGGCACGTTCCGGATCTGCGGCAACCCCGCTTCCAGCGCGTCCTGCGTCGCCGCGTCGGCCTCGGTGAAGAGGCTGCCGTCCTGCTTGTGGCTGTGCGCAACCTTGAGATAGCGCGGCAGCACCTCGCGCCGCGCGACTTCCCTGACCAGCGCCTTGACGTCTTCGAGCATGATTCAGACCCGCATGCAGTAGCAGTACACGAATTCCTGATCCTGGCCCGCCGGCGTGTAATGGACCTCGGTCTCGTGGCCGAGCAGGCGGAAGGCGGCGCCGAACTGCGCGTGCAGCGCGCCGGGGTCGTAGCGCACGACGTCCAGCCCCGAGCACGCGAGCGGGCCGCCGGGGCCGAAGGCGGCGACGATGACATGGCCGCCCGGCTTCACCGCGCGCAGCACCTGCGCGACGTAGCGCGCGCGGTCGGCCGGGTCGGTGAGGAAGTGGAACACCGCCCGGTCGTGCCAGACGTCGTAGCGCGCAGCCGGCAGCGCGGCCCGGGTGATGTCGTCGGCGATCCACTCGACCCGGCCCGCCCGTTCGCCGAGGCGCGCGCGGCTCGCGGCCAGTGCCGATTCGGCGAGATCGAGCACGGTCACGTGCCGGTAGCCGGCGTCGAGCAGGTCGTCGACCAGCACCGAGGCGCCGCCGCCGACGTCGATCACCTGCGCCGCCGGTCCGGCGCAGCGCGCGATCAGGCGCAGCGAGGCGGCGGCGTGCGGCTGGAACCAGCTGACCGCGTCGGCCGACCGGCTCCGATAGATAGTTTCCCAGTGCTGGCGGCGGTCGATCACGTCAGGCTTCCTTCCACTTGATCGAGCAGCCGATGCTGGGGATCTGCTCGACGGGACCCTGCTGGGTCCGCGCGATCTGCTTCATGGCCTCGAAGAGATCGCGGCGCGCGCCCTCGGGCGCGGTTTCCTTCTTCGATTCATCGAAGCGGCCGCGGTACTGCAGTTCGAAATTGCGGTTGAAGCCGAAGAAGTCCGGGGTGCACACCGCACCGTAAGCCCTGGCGACAGCCTGCGTTTCATCGATGACGTAGGGAAAGGAAAAATCGTACTCGGCCGCGACCCGCTTCATGTTCTCGAAACTGTCCTCGGGGTACTCGGCGGGGTCGTTCGACATGATCGCGATGGCGTGGACGCCGTGCTGGCGCAGCTCGGCCAGGTCGCGCACCAGGCGCGGGCGGATCGCCTTGACGTAGGGACAGTGGTTGCAGATGAACATCACCAGGAGACCATTCGGCCCCATCGCGCCGGCCAGCGTCCAGGTCTTGCCGTCGACGCCGGGCAGGCTGAAATCGGGGGCCTTCCAGCCGAAATCGCAAACGGGGGTGGTGAGGGAAACCATGGGACGCTCCGGAAAACGGGTGACAACGATTGCATAATACCAACGATGAGCACGCCCCGTTTCTACCTCGACATGGCACTCGCCCCCGGTGCGCGCTTCGGGCTGCCGCCGGGCCCGGCACGCCACGCGGCGCGCGCGCTGCGGCTGGCGCCGGGCGACACCGTCACGCTTTTCAACGGTCGTGGCGGCGAATACGCCGCGCGCGTCGAGCGCATCCACAAGGAAGAAGTCGCGGTCGCCGTCACGGGCCACATCGACGTCGAGCGCGAATCCCGCCTGCGCGTCCTGCTGGCGCAGGGCATTTCCAGCGGCGAGCGCATGGACTACACGCTGCAGAAGACGGTCGAGCTGGGCGTCAGCGCCATCCAGCCGATCGCCGCCCGGCGCAGCATCGTCAAGCTCGCCGGCGAGCGCAGCGAGCGCCGCGTCGCGCACTGGCAGGGCGTGGTCGCGAGCGCGTGCGAGCAGTGCGGCCGCAACCAGGTGCCGGAGGTCGCGCCGCCGCTGCCGCTGGCGGACTGGCTGGGCACGCAGCCCCGCGCCCGCCTGCTCTACCTGTCGCCGCTCGCCGAAGCGCGGCTAGCCGACCTGCCGGCGCCCGCCGGCGTCGACTGCCTCGTCGCCGGCCCCGAGGGCGGCTTCGAGGCCGACGAGGTCGCCATGCTCGTGGCGGCGGGCGCGATCCCGGTGCGCCTCGGCCCGCGCGTGCTGCGCACCGAAACCGCCGCGCTGGCGGCGCTCGCCGCCATGCAGACGCTGTGGGGCGATTTCTAGACGTTCGCCACGCTCCCCCTGCGCGCACTGTAAACATTTCGCAACGCCTCGCCACGTCCGGCGCGGCGCGCGCGCGTCCGAACTTCGCGCAATACCTGCGCGCAGCAGGGCTTTTCGGTATCCTTGCCCGAACCCATACAGTTCAGGCGCCCCGCGGTGAAAGACACGACCGATTTCGTCCACTGGTTCCGTTCCGCAGCCCCCTACATCCACAGCTTTCGCGGCAAGACCTTCGTCATCGCCTTCGGCGGCGAGCTGGTCGCGGACGGCGGTTTCGTGCAGCTGGCGCACGACGTCAACCTGCTGAACAGCCTGGGGGTGCGGCTGGTGCTGGTGCACGGCGTGCGGCCACAGGTCGAGGCGCGGCTGACCGAGAACGGCACCGCGATCCGCTATGTCAAGGGCCTGCGCGTCACCGACGACGCCGCGCTCGCCTGCGTCAAGGAAGCCGCGGGCACGGTGCGGGTCGAGATCGAGGCGCTGCTCTCGCTCGGCATCGCCAACACGCCGATGGCCGGCGCCGACATCCGCGTCGCCTCGGGCAACTTCGTCACCGCCCAGCCCCTGGGCGTGCGCGACGGCGTCGACCTGCTGCACACCGGCGAAGTGCGCAAGATCGACGCGGCGGCGATACGCCGGCGGCTCGACCAGCACGACATCGTGCTGCTGTCGCCGATCGGCTATTCGCCCACCGGCGAGATCTTCAACCTGAGCCTGGAGGACGTCGCCACCCAGGCCGCGGTCGAGCTCGCCGCCGACAAGCTGATCTTCCTCATGGACACCGAGGGCGTGCCGGCCAAGGGGCGCGCCATCCACAACGCACTCACGGTCAACGAGGCACGGCAGGTGCTCGAACACGCGCAGCGCAGCCGGACCAGGAAGCTGCCCGAGGACGTCGCCTACTACCTGCCGTGCGCGATCGCGGCCTGTACCCAGGGCGTCAAGCGCGCCCATCTCATCAGCCGCCATCGCGACGGCGCGCTCCTGTCCGAGCTCTTCACCCGCGAGGGGGTCGGCACGCTGGTGACGCCGGCGCCGCTGGAGACGCTGCGCGCCGCGACCATCGACGACGTCGGCGGCATCCTCGGCCTGATCGAGCCGCTCGAGCGCGAAGGCATCCTGGTGCGGCGCTCGCGCGAGCTGCTGGAAATGGAAATCGACCGCTTCCTGGTGCTCGAATCGGACGGCGTCATCGCCGGCTGCGCCGCGCTCTACCCCTTCCCCGAGGAAAAGGCGGCCGAGCTCGCCTGCCTCGCCGTGGCCAAGGATTTCCGTGGCCGCGGCTTCGGCGACCGGCTGCTGGCCGAAGCCGAGAAGCGCGGCAAGAAGGCAGGCTTCAAGAAGCTCTTCGTGCTCACCACGCGCACCGAACACTGGTTCGAGGAACGCGGTTTCGTCGACAGCAGTCCCGACAACCTGCCGCGCCGCAAACAGGCGCTCTACAACTACCAGCGCCGGTCCAAGGTGCTGGAAAAGACGCTGTAGCCCGCCCCGGCCTGGCCGGGGCGCGGTGATAAAATGGCGCGTTGTTCCCGAGGAATTCCGCCGTGCTCACCGCTTCCAACATCACCCTCCAGTTCGGCGCCAAGCCGCTGTTCGAAAACGTCACCGTCAAGTTCGGCGACGGCAACCGCTATGGCCTCATCGGCGCCAATGGCTGCGGCAAGTCGACCTTCATGAAAATCCTCGCCGGCGAGCTCGAGCCCACCTCGGGCAACGTCTCGCTCGACCCCGGCGAACGCATGTCCTGGCTGCGCCAGGACCAGTTCGCCTACGAGGACCAGCGCGTGCTCGACGTGGTCATGCAGGGCCACGCCGAGATGTGGCGCGTGATGCAGGAAAAAGACGCGATCTACATGAACGTGGATGCGACCGAGGCAGACTATCTGCACGCCGCCGAGCTGGAGACGAAGTTCGGCGAGCTCGGCGGCTACGACGCCGAGGCGCGCGCCGGCCAGCTGCTGCTCGGCGTCGGCATCCCCATCGAGCAGCACCAGGGCACGATGAGCCAGATCGCGCCGGGCTTCAAGCTGCGCGTGCTGCTGGCGCAGGCCCTGTTCTCCAATCCCGACATCCTCTTGTTGGACGAACCGACCAACAACCTCGACATCAACACCATCCGCTGGCTCGAGAACGTGCTGAACGAGAGCGCTGCCACCATCATCGTCATCTCGCACGACCGCCACTTCCTGAACCAGGTCTGCACCCACATGGCCGACCTCGACTACGGCACGATCAGGGTGTGGCCGGGCAACTACGACGACTACATGCTGGCCTCCTCCGAAGCCAAGGCACGCCAGGCCGCCGCCAACGCGCGCGCCAAGGAGAAGGTCGCCGAACTGCAGGAATTCGTGCGCCGCTTCTCGGCCAACAAGTCGAAGGCGCGCCAGGCCACCAGCCGCATGAAAATGATCGACAAGATCAAGATCGAGGACTTCAAGCCGAGCTCGCGCCAGAATCCCTATATCCGCTTCGAACCCGAGAAGCTGCTGCACCGCCGCGCGCTCGAGGTCGAGAACCTCTCGTTCGGCTACGACGGCGCGCCTTTGCTGTCCGGCCTCGGCTTTTCGCTGGAAGCCGGCGAGAAGCTCGCCGTCATCGGCGGCAACGGCGTCGGCAAGTCGACGCTGATGAAGCTTTTGATGCACGAACTCACGCCGCAGGCGGGCGAAGTGCGCTGGAGCGAGAACGCCAACATCGGCTATTTCGCGCAGGATCACGCCGCCGACTTCGATTCCGACATGAACCTCACCGACTGGATGCACCAATGGGCGCGGCCGGGCGACGACGAGCAGGTGATCCGCGGCATCCTCGGGCGGCTCTTGTTCTCGGGCGACGAGGTGAAGAAGCCGGTGCGCGTGCTCTCCGGCGGCGAGAAGGGCCGCATGCTCTACGGCAAGCTGATGCTCGGCCGCCACAACGTGCTGGTGATGGACGAACCGACCAACCACATGGACATGGAGTCGATCGAGTCGCTCAACCTCGCGCTCGACCTGTTCAAGGGCACGCTGATCTTCGTCTCGCACGACCGCCAGTTCGTCTCCAGCCTCGCCACCCGCATCCTCGAAATCGAGCCGACGGGCGTCGAGTTCTACCTCGGCACCTACGACGAGTACCTGCACGCGAAGGGGCTCGAATGACGGGCAGCCCTCTCCCCAACCCTCTCCCGCAAGCGGGAGAGGGGGCGAACGATGCGCTGCGCGCACCCAAACCGGTTGTCGTCGTCATCGGCATCGGCCAGCTCGGCCGCGTCTTCGCCGGCGGCTTTTTGCGTGCCGGCCACACCGTGGTGCCGGTCAACCGCGGCGACGATATGTTCACCGTCGCGCACGCGCATCCCGACGTCGAGCTCGTACTGGTAGCGGTTGCCGAGAAAGACCTCCACACGGTGCTCGCCGCGATGCCGGGCGCGTGGCGGCCACGCGTCGCGCTGATCCAGAACGAATTGCTGCCGCGCGACTGGGAAAAATACCGCTACGAGAATCCCACGGTGATGTCCGTGTGGTTCGAGAAGAAGCAGGGCACCGACGCCAGGCCGCTCATCCCCTCACCCGTCGCCGGTCCCGGTGCCGGGCTGCTGTGCGGCGCGCTTGCCGCGATCGAGCTGCCGTGCCGCGAGGTGGCGACAGGCGACGCGCTGCTCTTCGAGCTCGTCCGCAAGAATGTCTACATCCTCACCACCAACATCGCCGGTCTCAGGACCGGCGGCACGGTATCGCAGCTGTGGACGCGGCACGAGGCCTTTGCGCGCACCGTCGCCGGCGAAGTCATGGACATCCAGGACGCGCTGACCGGAAGGAAGCACGACCGCGAGCGGCTCATCGCGGGCATGCTCGAAGCCTTCGACGGCGACCCGGATCACGTCTGCACCGGACGCTCGGCGCCGGCGCGGCTGACGCGCGCGTTGGCGCACGCCGACGCGTTCGGGCTCGCGGTGCCGACGCTGCGTTCGCTGGCGGCCTGATCCCGCGAGCGATCAGCGCGCCTCGGCCAGCAGCCCGCCGATCATCCGCTGTGCCTGCGCCGCGTAGCCGCCGCCGAACAGGTTGGCGTGGTTGAGAATGTGATAGAGGTTGTAGAGCGTCTTCCGCACCGCGTAGCCCGCGTCTAGCGGCCAGGCCTCGCGATAGGCGGCATGGAAGGCAGGCGCGAAGCCGCCGAACAGTTCACTCATCGCGAGGTCGCACTCGCGGTCGCCGTAATAGACCGCGGGGTCGAAAATCACCGGCGTCCCATCGTCGAGAAACCCGTGGTTGCCGCCCCACAGGTCGCCGTGCAGCAGCGAAGGCTGCGGCCGGTAGGCGCTGAAGAAGCCGTCCAGTCGCGCCAGCAGCGCATCGCCGTCGCGTTGCAGGGCGCCGCCGTAGCCATTCTGCGCGGCGAGTTCCAGTTGATGGCCCAGCCGGCGCACGCGCCAGAAGGCGACCCAGTCGTCGAGCCAGCCGTTCGGCTGCGGCGTCGACCCGATCCAGTTGTCGCGCGTGCCGCCGAAGTGCGCAGCGCTTGTCCGGTGCTGCTGCGCGAGCTGGCGGCCGAGCAGGGCGGCATCGCCGCGCCCGCCCAGAGGCAGCGCCTCGAGCACCAGGTAGGCGCGCCCTGCCGCGTTGCCGCAAGCGATCACCGCCGGCACGCGCACGGCCTGCGCCGCCGCCAGCTCGGCGAGCCCCGCCGCTTCCGCCTCGAACATGTCGAGCCTTGCCGCGGGCTGCGTCTTCACGAAAAAGCTGCGCGTGCCGTCGCTCAGCGTGAAGGCGTCGCTGATGTCGCCGCCATGCGCGGTGCGCGTCGATTGCGGCGCAAAAGGCTTGCCGGTGGCAGCCGCGATGGCGTCGGCGAGTGCGGCGTGGAACGGGGTCATGGCTCGACGCAGGGCTGGATAGCCACGGTCAGCGCAGCATGCGCGGCGCGCAAGGCGGCTTCGGCGGCCTCCGGGGTGGCGGCCCGGCTGAAGAGAAAGCCGAGATAGGCGGCGCCCTCGGGGGGCGGCGCGACGAGTTGTCCCGGCTGCGCGGTGATCTCGACCCCGGTGATGCCGGGCAGCGCGCGTGCGGCATCGACGCCGTCGACGCCGCGGAAAATGCCGGCGACAGGGATCGGGATCATCATCACCCCCGCCGCGGCATCACGATTCGGGCTCGGCCAGGGCAGGCCGACGGCATGACGCAGCGCGATCTCGGCCGAGCTCATGCCGAGTGTGGACGAGAGCACGCGTCCGCACAGGCCGCCGATGCCGCGCGGCGCGATTTCGAGCAGCCACACGCCCTCGTCGTTGACGCGCGCCTCGGCGTGAACCACGCCATCAGTGACGCCTGCCGCGGCGCATATCCGTTCCACCGAGGTGGCGAACGCTGCCTGTGTCGCGGCGGGCAGGCGCGAGGGCGTGATGAACAAGGTTTCCTCGAAACAGGGACCGTCGAGCGGATCGGGCTTGTCGAACACGGCGAGCACGCTGAGCGCGCCATCGCGCAGCACGCCATCGAGCGCGGCCTCCACGCCCGGGATGAAACGCTCGACCAGCAGCGGCGTGTGCTCGCGCTGCGCGCGGGCCTGGATGCGCCGCACCCGCTGCAGCGCCTGCGCGAGTTCCCCGGCATCGTCGGCGCGGATCACGCCGCGGCTCGCGTTCAGCCGCCGCGCCTTCACCACCACCGGGAACGCCGGCAGCGCCGCGACATCGACCGCATCGGCATCGACGACGGCGAAGCCGGGGCAAGGCAGCCCGAGCGAGGCCTGCAATGCACGGAAGCGCAACTTGTCGGTGAGCACCGCCACCGCCTCGGGCGGATTGCCCGGCAGGCCGAGCGCGGCACGCAGCCGCGCGGCGAGCGCCTGGCCGTGGTCGTCGGCCGCGAGCACGGCATCGACGGGGTGCTTCAGCGCGGCCAGTACCTGCGGCAATGCAATATCGGGCCGGTCGAAGGGCACGCTCATCAACGGCGGCAGACCCCAGCCCGGCGCGAGCTGGTGGCAGTAATCGGCGCAGGCGACGATGTCCACGCCCAGCATTTCCGCGGCGGCCCTGAAGTCGGCATTGGCATAGCCCGCGGCGGGCAGCAGGAGGAGCAGGCGCGGCATGCTCAGAAACTCGCGAGTTGGGTTTCGGTCGGCTCGGCGCAGCAGTACCAGGGTTCGGAATGATGCGGGATGGGCTCGCCAAACTGTGTGGGGTCGAGCGGCGGCGCGCCCTCGCCGAGCGCCGCGTGGGTACGCGCCCAGATGCCGGCGAACACCTCGGCGCGCGGCAGGTTCTGCTTCTCGGCGTCCATCACCCACGCCATGACCTCGGCCTGCAGCGCGTCGACACGCGCGTCGTCCGCCCGCCAGGGATAGCCCAGCAGGGCCTCGTCGAAGGCGCCGACGCGCGCAGCGAAATCCGGCAGCTGCATCAGATACGACCCCTGCGGCACCAGCAGGCGGATCGCCAGCTGCACCGGCGGCACCGCCGCGACGAGTCGCAGCCGCAGCAGCGTGGCGAGCAGGTCGCGATAGCCGGCGAGCGTGGTCCACGGCGTGAACGGCACGAAGGTCGGTGCGAGCGCGAGGCCGAGCGTGCGGCAGTGCGCCAGCGCCGCTTCGAAGCCGGCGCGGGTGTGTCCCTTGGCGAGCTTGTCGAGAATGGCGTCGTCGACCGATTCGACCGCGGTGACGACGAACAGGAGCCCGCAGGCTTTCAGCCGCGGCAGCAGGCCGGCGTGATCGAGCAGGTGCTCGACCTTGACCGTCGCGTCCCAGGTGAGATCGGGAAAACGCGCGTGCAGTGCCTCGGCGACCTTCAGCGCGTGCGTCGGGCCGTTGAGAAAATCGGGGTCGCCGAAACTGACGTGTTGAGCACCCGCGGCGACCTGCTGCGCGATGTCGGCGATCACCACGTCGACCGGCACCACGCGGAATTTGCCTTGGTACACCGGCACCACCGGACAGTGCCGGCACAAATGCTTGCAACCGCGACTCGCCTCGGCGAAGCCCACGGTCTTCGGCGTGCCGCCCGGCAGGTTCAGCTTCGCGTAGCGCGCAAGCGGCGGCAGGCCGCTGCGGTCGGGCAAGAGGAAGTCGATCCGGCTGCGTCGCACGACGGGTTCGGAAGGCACCGCGCCGCCTTGCGCCCAGCCCAGCAGGTCCGGCTCGGACTCGCCGCCGAAGACCGCCTCGACCCCGAGCGACTTCAGCCATGCCGCGTTGGCCGGCGCGTAGAGACCAAAGGCGGCCAGGCGCGCCTGCGGCGCGAGGCTGCGGATCTTCGGCAACGCGGCGGCGGCGATGCGGGTGGCGGTGTGCATGCCGAGATAGAGCGCGACGTATTCGGCATCGGCAAAGCTGGCTGGATCGAGCGTCTGCTGCGACAGGTCGACGCAGGCGGCCGCGATGCCGGCACGCGCGAACCACGCGGCGGGCTCGGCGAGGTTGAACGGCTGGCGGCCGAGCTCGTAAGGACTCACCAAAACAATACGCGCCCCGGAGGGCGCGCGTGGCGTACCGGCCGACATCGGGCGGGCCTTACTTGCCCTTGGGGCGCTGCTCGAACATCTTGGCGATGCCGGGGTCGCGCGAGGCGCCGGCGGCCTCCATGCGCCTGAGATACTCCGCCCACAGCGCGTCGTGGTTGACGCCGAGGTCGTAGAGGTATTCCCAGGAGTAGATGCCGGTGTCGTGGCCGTCGGAAAAGAAGAAATTGATGCCGTACAGGCCGACCGGCTCGGCCGCGTTGATCAGCACGTCGCGCTTGCCGACCTGGAGCACTTCCTGGCCGGGGCCGTGGCCGCGCACCTCGGCGGACGGCGAATACACGCGCAGGAACTCGAAAGGCAACTCGAAGCGCGCGCCATCGGAAAACGCGATCTCCAGCTTGCGCGAGGCCTGATGAAGCTTGATTTCGGTAGGCGAGGGATTGGCCATGGCTGCGATACTCGGAATGAACTTCGGTGCGAAGTTTACCCCCGTCGGGCGGAGAATAAACCCTGCCGAAACAAGGGGATGGCGATGGCCGCCCCCGGAAACTGGCGCGCCCGGCGCGATTCGAACGCACGACCCCTGCCTTCGGAGGGCAGTACTCTATCCAGCTGAGCTACGGGCGCCAAGAGCGGCGAAGCATAGCGGGTTTGCCCCCTGACGTCCATTCGGTAACGGCGCCGTCCTTTGCTGCGGAGGGCGCTTTCCTTATAATCGCGGCTTTTGACGCATCAAGGAATTTTCATGGCCGACTCGAACGCCAAGATGACCCAAGCCACCCCGCAGGAAGTCATCATTTCCCTCCTGGCCGGGCTGTTCGCCCCGCTGCTGGCCATTTTTCTCATTGTCCAGCTGGTGCTCGGCATTCAGGCGGAACACAAGCCGGACCTCAGCGCCGAGGCGGCCGAGAAAGCGACGCTCAAGCGCATCCAGCCGTTCGGCAAGTTGGTCGCACTCGACGCCAACGCGCCGCGCGTCGAAAAGTCCGGCAAGGAAGTCTACGAGGCGGTGTGCAGCTCCTGCCACGGTTCGGGTGCGCTCGGCGCGCCCAAGTTCGACAGCCGCGCCGACTGGGGCGGACGCATCGGCCAGGGCTACGACACGCTCTTGAAGCATGCGATCGAGGGTATCCGGCAAATGCCGCCGCGCGGGGGTGACGACACCCTGTCCGACCTGGAAATGGCACGCGCAGTTGCTTATATGGCGAACTCGGGCGGGGCTTCGTTCAAGGAGCCGGCCGCCCCCACCCCGCCTGCCGCCGCGCCCGCGACTGCAGGTGCGCCGCCGGCCGCCGGTGACGCCCCGGCCGCCGCCAAGCCGTAAAACAGGCGGGCGGCGCACTGCCCGATCATTCAGCCGGCACGAGGACATCCCGATGCAACCGATTACCGCTTTCCTGTTGCTGGTGTCTGCCGCCAGCCTTGCCGCCTGCGGCGAGCCGGAAAAAGCCGCCGCGCCCGAGCCCGCCGTGGCAGAAGCCCCGGCGGCCCCGCCGGTCGAGGCCGCGGCGCCGGCGCCCGTAGCCGCGGCCGAGGAGACGCCCGCCGCTTCGGCC
>JBKBQH010000003.1:0-250457 GCA_046292745.1 Thiobacillus sp.
TAGGCACCTCGCCTGTGAAAGTAGGTCATCGTCAGACTCCTCATGCCGCCCTCCAGGAAACCCCTGGAGGACAACCAAAACCCCCACCTCCAACCGGTGGGGGTTTTTTTATGGCGCGGAGGAAAGCCGTTCCTGCCGCTGCGGAGCCGTGCGGCCATGTAAAATCCGCCGGTGGCTTCCCGAACCGATCAAGCGCTGTTTCCGCTCCTGCGTCGCCTGTCCGACGGCCGCTTCCATTCCGGCGAGGCGCTCGCACGGGCTTTCGGGCTGTCGCGCGCGTCGGTCTGCAACATGATGGCGCAGGCCGAGGCGATGGGGCTGGCGGTGCATGCGGTACGCGGGCGCGGCTATCGCCTGGCCGAGCCGATCGAGTGGCTGGACGCCGACGCGATCGCGCGCGATCTGGATGACGTAGCCGCGGCATACACGCTGCGGCTCCACGACAGCCTGGCCTCGACCAATGCGGCGCTGATGGCGGCTGCGCTCGATGGCGCGCCGGACGGCACGCTGGTGTGTGCCGAGCACCAGGCGGCGGGCAAGGGGCGGCGCGGGCGTGCCTGGCATTCGGTACCGGGGGGAAGCCTGACATTCTCGGTGCTGTGGCGCTTCGAGACCGGCCTGCAGTCGATGGCGGGTTTGAGCCTCGCGGCGGGGCTGGCGGTGGCGCGTGCGATCAACCGCCACAGCGTCCATCCGGTGCAGTTGAAATGGCCGAACGACGTGCTGGCCGGCTATCGCAAGCTGGCGGGGGTGCTGGTCGAGGTGCAGGGAGACATGCACGGCGCAGCCTTCGCGGTGGTCGGGATCGGTCTGAATGTGCGTCTGAATGCGGCCCAGCGCGACGCGATCGATCGCGCCGTCGTCGATCTTGCCGAGCTCGGGGTTGCGGCGGGACGCAACCGCATCCTGGCCGAGTGCCTGCGCGAGCTGCACCATGTGGCGGCGATTTTTCGCACGGGGGGGTTCGCCGCGCTGCGCGAGGAATGGCAGGGGCTCGACGCCTATGTCGGCCGCGCGGTCACCCTGACGCTTGCGGAATCGCGTGCGCAGGCGGGGGTGGCCGCGGGGGTCGACGACAGCGGCGCCCTGCTGCTGGACGAGGGCGGGCCGCGCCCGCACGCCTACAGTGGCGGCGAACTGAGTCTGCGGCTGGACGCGCGATGAGTTCGGTGCGACTCCTGATCGACGCCGGCAATACGCGTCTCAAGTGGGCCCGCGTCGAGAATGGCGAATGGCGCGCAGCGGGCAGTGGCGACTATCGGGACTGGGCTGCCCTGAAGCGCGCGCTCGAAGGTGTTGCCGCGTGCCATATTGCCTGCGTGGCGAGTGGCGTGCACGCGCAGGCACTCGCCGCGGTGCTGGCGGCTGCCGGCGTGCGTGCGACCTGGCATGCGGCCGCAGCTGCGTTCGGGGAGGTGCGCAACGCTTATGAAACGCCGCAGCAGCTGGGTGTCGACCGCTGGATGGCCTTGATCGCAGCGCGCGCACGTTGCCGCGAGGCGGTGCTGGTGGTGTCGGCGGGCACGGCGCTCACGGCCGATGCGCTGTTGGACGATGGCCGTTTTCTCGGCGGCGTGATCGTGCCGGGCCTGGCCCTGATGCGGCAGGCGCTGCACACGGGCACGGCCGGTGTGGCGGCGCAGGCGGGAGCGGTGACGGCGTTTCCGCGCACGACCGCCGACGCGGTCGAGAGTGGAATCGTGTCAGCCTTGTGCGGGGTGGTCCGGCAGCAATACGATTACCTGGCGGCGCAGGCCGGGACGGCGCCGCGCTGCCTGCTGAGTGGCGGCGACGCGGCCCGCCTCCACCCGCATCTGGGGGTGCCGGCGGAAATCGCGCCGATGCTGGTGCTGGAGGGGATCGCGCGCGTGGCCGCAGAGGAGACGACGGAATGAAATGGGTGGCCTGGCTGCTGCTGCTGGCCAACGTGCTGGTGGCGGCCTATTTTCTGGGCGGCGATTTCTGGCCGCGGCGCGAGGCGGATCGCATCGTGCCGCTCAATGTCGAGCGCCTGAGCCTGCGCCGTCAGTCGGACACGCCGCCGCCCGCGCCGGCGGCGCGGACGGAAACCGCGCTGTGTGTCGAATGGCGTGGCCTCGCGCCCGGCGAGCGCGCAAAGGCGCGCGAGCAGCTCAAGGCGATGGTGGAACAGCAGGCGATGTCATTTGCCGAGACGCCGGTCGATACGCTGCGCCGGGTGATATTCCCGCCCTTGCCGAGCGCGCAGCTGGCGGCCGCCAAGCTCGCCGAGTTCGTCGCGGCCGGTATCCAGGGGGGCGAGGTGGTGGCGCAGGGGGAATGGCAGCACGCCATTTCGCTCGGCCAGTACGACACCGACGAGGCGGCACGCCTGCGCGTGCGCGAGCTCGAGGACAAGGGCGTGCTCGGCACGCGCGTCGAGCGCGTGCCGAAGCCGGGCACGGATTTCTATTTCGTGATCCGCAGCGAGGATCCGGAATTGCTGAAGGGCCTCGACGCGCTCAAGCAGCCTTATCCCAGCAGCAGGCTGTCGCGCGTGGCCTGCCGCCCGTCATAAGCCGCGCAGCAGGTAGTCGAGCGCAATGCCGCCGAACACGGCGGCGCCGAACCAGGCGTTGTGGAGGAAGGCGCGGAAGCACTGCTTCGGATCGCGGTTGCGGATCAGCCACAGGTGGTAGAGCGCAATGCCGGCGGCGACCGCGAGCCCGGCGTAGAAGGCCCACCCGAGTCCGCGCTGCCGGGCGACCCAGGCGATGAGGCCGAGCGCGGCGGCGTAGCAGAGTGCGATCGCCGCGAGGTCGAAGCGGCCGAAGGTGATCGCCGAGGTCTTGATGCCGATCTTGAGGTCGTCCTCGCGGTCGACCATGGCGTACTGGGTGTCGTAGGCGATCGCCCAGAACACGTTGGCGGCGAGCAGCACCCAGGCTTCCGCTGGTATCGTATTCCACAGCGCCGCGTAGCTCATCGGGATGCCGAAGCCGAAGGCGATGCCGAGGTAGGCCTGGGGAATCGCGAAGAAACGCTTGGTGAAGGGATAGCTCGCGGCGAGGAACAGCGCGACGACCGACAGCTTCAGCACCAGCGCATTGAGCGGCAGGATCAACAGGAAGGCCAGCAGCGAAAGCCCGGCGGCCAGCAGCAGGGCCTCCTTCGGCGACACCTTGCCGGCGGCGAGCGGCCGCTCGCGGGTGCGCGCGACGTGGGGGTCGAAGTCGCGGTCGGCGTAGTCGTTGATGACGCAGCCGGCCGAACGCATGAGCACCACGCCCATCACGAAAATCCACAGGATCAGCCATTGCGGGTGGCCGTTGCTGGCGAGCCACTGCCCCCACAGCGTGGGCCACAGGAGCAGCAGGATGCCGATCGGCTTGTCCAGCCGCATCAGTTTCTCGTAGAGCGTGAGGCGTTCAGTCAGCGTCATAGCGTTTCGATGGCGGGCAGGAACACTTCGGTCACCAGGAGCGGGTGGTGGCGAAGGCAGAACAGCGAGCGCCGCGCCCACAGCGCGCGCGCCTGCGCGTGGGGGGGGGCAATGCGGTCGTACAGCGGGTGGCCGCGCCGCACCGCCTTGTACGCCAGCGGCTGGCGTTCGATGCGGTGATCGTTGAACAGGGCTTCACCGAGCGAGCGCGCGCCGAGCCGGGTGATGCCGTTCCAGCCGCCGCGCAGGCCGGACTGCGGCAGCACGCTGTGCGCGAACACCACGGGCACCTCGTTGCACAAGAGCAGGACTTCGCGCACGTAGGCGCGCATGCCGGGGCGCAGCCCCAGCAGTTCGATTTCGTCTGGGTTCGGGCGGGCGATGCCGATGCGCAGGGGCAGTACGCGGAAGGCCGCACAGCGGGTCTTGAGGCGCGCAGTGAGCGAGCCGTGGTCGCCCAGCCAGGCGCGCAGCGGACGCGGGATCGGGTGCGGGTGGGCAAGCCAGCCCTGCCGTGAGTCGAGCACGTCGAACGGTTCGGAAATGGAAAACCGGATTATATCGACGCCAGCGCCTCGCGCCGGCCGATCCAGCGCTCGACGTGGGCGGCGGCGATGTCGGGGTGCGACGCGAGGCAGCGCCGGGCGAGGTCGCGCGCCGCTTCGAGCAGGTGGGCGTCGCGCTCGAGGTCGGCGAAGCGCAGCATCGGCAGGCCGCTCTGGCGGTGGCCCAGCAACTCGCCCGGCCCGCGCAGCAGCAGGTCCTGACGCGCGATCTCGAAGCCGTCGGTGTGCTCGAAGATGACTTTCAGCCGTGCGCGCGCGAGTTCCGACAAGGGGTTCTCGTACAGCAGCACGCATACCGACTCGCGGCTGCCGCGGCCGACCCGGCCGCGGAGTTGATGCAGCTGGGCAAGGCCCATGCGCTCGGCGTGCTCGATGATCATCAGCGCGGCGTTCGGCACGTCGACGCCGACCTCGATCACGGTGGTGGCGACCAGCAGGTCGATCTCGTGCGCCTGGAACGCCGCCATCACGGCCTGCTTGGCGTCGGGCTTCATGCGTCCGTGTACCAGGCCGACGCGCAGGTCGGGCAGCTGCGCGGCGAGCGTGGCGTAGGTGTCCTCGGCGGTCTGCAGTTGCAGTTTCTCGGATTCCTCGATCAGCGGGCATACCCAGTAGGCCTGGCCGCCTTCGCGGCAGACGGCGCGCACGCGCGCCAGCACGTCGTCGCGGCGCGCGGCGCTCACCAGCTTGGTGACGACGGGGGTGCGTCCCGGCGGCAGTTCGTCGATGGTCGAGACATCGAGGTCGGCGAAGAAGCTCATCGCCAGCGTGCGCGGGATCGGCGTCGCGCTCATCATCAGCTGATGGGGTTCGCTGCCCTTTTCGATCAGCGCCAGCCGCTGGCCGACGCCAAAACGGTGTTGTTCGTCGACGACCGCGACGCCCAGTCGCGCGAAGGCCGCGCTTTCCTGGAACAGGGCGTGGGTGCCGAAGGCGAGGTCGATTTCGCCCGCGGCGATCGCCTGCCAGGCGGCGGTGCGCGCCGTTTTGCGCTGGCTGCCCGACACCCACGCCGATTTCACGCCGAGCGCGGAAAGCGGCGCGGCGAGCTTGCGATAGTGCTGCTCGGCGAGGATCTCGGTCGGCGCCATGAAAGCGGCCTGCATGCCGTTCTCGATCGCCTGCAGGCAGGCGAGCGCGGCGATGACGGTCTTGCCGCTGCCGACGTCGCCCTGCAGCAGGCGGCGCATCGGGTGGGATTGTCCGAGGTCGGTGCTGATCTCGTCCCAGGCACGCGTCTGCGCGGCGGTGAGACGGAATGGCAGGGCATCGAGGAAGGCGCGGGTCAGGTGTTGGCGTGCGGGCAGCGGCCGGGTGTGCTGCTGCCTGCGCTGGCGCCGCGCCGCAGCGAGCGAGAGCTGCTGCGCCAGCAGTTCGTCGAATGCCAGCCGCTGCCAGGCCGGGTGGCGGCGTGATTCGAGCTCGCTGATCGCCGCGTCGAGCGGCGGCTGGTGCAGCAGACGGATGCTGGATTCGAAGTCGGGCAGGCCGAGTTCGGCGAGCCAGCCGGCGGGCAGGGTGTCGCCGATCGGCGCGGCGAGCGCGCGTTCGATGCACCTGCGCAAGGTGGCCTGGCCGAGGCCGGCAGTGGTCGGGTACACCGGGGTGAGCTGATCCGGCAGCGGGGTGGCGTCGTCGGCCTTTGCGAAGCGCGGATGCACCATTTCCAGCCCGAGGAAGCCGCCGCGCACTTCGCCGATGAAGCGAAAAGTCTGGCCGGGCTGGAACAGCTTGAGGTGGCTGGGATAGAAATTGAGGAAGCGGATGCCGAGCACGCCGCCGCCGGTGTCCTCGACCGTCACGGTCAGCATGCGGCGCGGCCGGTAGGCGATCCTGGCCTCGCGCACTGTCGCCTGCACCTGCGCGGTGGCGCCGGGCAGGAGGTCACGGATCGGCGTCAGGCGGGTTTCGTCCTCCCAGCGCAGCGGCAGGTGCAGCACCAGGTCGGCATCGCGGTGGAGGCCGAGCCTGCCGAGCTTGTCGGCGAGCGCGGGGCTGACCGGAAAGGAAAACGGCGACGCCGCTGGCTTCAATTTGAAGTGCTTAGCCGAGCACCATCACCGCGTCGGCCTCGACCTGCGCGCCGCGCGGCAGTTCGGCGACGCCGACCGCGGCGCGTGCCGGGTAGGGCTGGCTGAAGTAGCTCGCCATGATCTCGTTGACCTTGGGGAAGTGTGTGAGGTCGGTGAGATACAGGTTGAGCTTGACCAGGTCGTCGAGCGATCCTCCGGCTGCCCTGGCGACTGCGGCGAGATTCTTGAACACTTGGTGGATCTGGCCTTCGATGCCGTCGACCAGTTGCATCGTGGCGGGTTCGAGGCCGATCTGGCCCGAGAGGTAAACCGTCCTGTCGACACGCACCGCCTGCGAATACGTGCCGATGGCGGCAGGGGCGTCGGCGGTCTGGATGATGGTTCTTTTCATGCGGGATCCTGTGAGACGGGTTACTGGGAGGGGGCGGCGCGGCCGTCTTTCTTGCCCTTGATGCGGAAGATGCGTATCACATCGGGCAGTACGCGCAGGCCGCGCATCACGCGCGCGAGATGCATGCGGTTTTCCACCTGGACGGTGAAGAACAGCACGGTGTAGGGGCTGCCGTCTTCCTCCTCCATCGACACGTTGCCGATGTTGGAGCCCTGTTCGGCAATGGCGGCGGCGACCTTGGCGAGCACGCCGCGCTGGTTGCCGACGACGACCTTGATCGAGACGTCGAACATGTGGCCGGGCTCGGCCTCCCATTCGACGTCGAGCCATTTGTCAGGATCGGCGCGGAAGGTGCGGATCGAGGGGCAGTCGTGGGTATGGATGATGAGGCCGCGATCCTTGTGGATGAAGCCGAGGATGGGGTCGCCGGGAATCGGGTGGCAACACTGCGCCAGCTCGACTGCGATGCCCTTGGTGCCGCGGATGCTGATCGCGTGCGGATGCGCCGGTTCGCCGGTCTTCTCGCCCTGGATGTGCAGCAGCTGGTGGGCGACGACCAGCGGCAGCTTGCGGCCGAGACCGATGCCGGCAAACAGTTCCTGCTTCGTCTGCAGGCCGTAGTCCTTGATCACGCGATCCCATACGGCTTCGTCCGGTACTGGTGCTTCCGGGTTGAGCGCGGCGATCGCGCTGCTGAGCAGGCGCTCGCCGAGCGCGGCCGCCTCTTCCACGCGTGCGTTGCGGAGGTAGTTGCGGATATGCGAGCGCGCCTTGCCGGTGACGACGAAGTTGAGCCAGGCCGCGTTGGGGGTGGCGTTCGACGCGGTGAGGATCTCGACGTGGTCGCCGTTGCGGAGCTGGGTCCGTAGCGGCATCAGCTCGTAGTTGATCTTCACCGCGATGCAGCGGTGGCCGATGTCGGTGTGCACCGCGAAGGCGAAATCGACCGCGGTCGCGCCGCGCGGCAGCGCCATGATCTTGCCCTTGGGCGTGAACACATAGACTTCGTCGGGGAAGAGGTCGACCTTGATGTGCTCGAGGAATTCCGGCGAGTCGCCGTGATCGGCCTGGATGTCGAGCAGCGACTGCAGCCAGCGGTGGGTGCGCGTCTGCACGTCGTTCAACGCGGCGTCGGCCGATTTGTACATCCAGTGCGAGGCGATGCCGGACTCGGCCAGGCGATTCATTTCGGTGGTGCGGATCTGCACCTCGATCGGCGTGCCGTTGGGGCCGAACAGGATCGAATGCAGCGACTGGTAGCCGTTGGCCTTGGGAATCGCGATGTAGTCCTTGAACTTGCCGGGAATGGGCTTGTACAGGGCATGGAGCGCGCCGAGCGCGAGGTAGCAGGAAGGCTGGTCGCGCACCACCACGCGGAAGCCGTAGATGTCGAACACCTCGGAGAACGCCAGGTTCTTTTCCTGCATCTTGCGGTAGATGCTGTAGAGGTGTTTCTCGCGCCCGGTGATGGTCGCCTCGATGCCCGCCTGTTCGAGTTTTTCCTGGATCGCGACCTTGACCTTCTCGACCAGTTCACGGCGGTTGCCGCGTGCCGCCTTGACCGCCTTCGCCAGCACCTGGTAGCGGTGGGGATGGCTGTAGCGGAAGCCCAGGTCCTCGAGTTCCTGGTAGACCGAATGCAGCCCCAGCCGGTTGGCGATGGGGGCATAGATTTCCAGCGTTTCGGTGGCGATACGGCGGCGCTTGTCGGCCGGCATCGCATCCATGGTATGCATGTTGTGCAGGCGATCGGCGAGCTTGACCAGGATCACCCGCACATCCTGCGCCATCGCCAGCAGCATCTTGCGGAAATTCTCCGCCTGCGCGTGCTGCTCGGAGGCGAAGGCGAGCCTGTCAAGCTTGGAGACGCCGTCGACCAGCAGTGCCACGGCCTTGCCGAAACGCGCCTCGATTTCACCGGCGGTGGCGGGCGTGTCCTCGACCACGTCATGCAATAGCGCGGCGCACAGCGTCTGGGCATCGAGGTGCCAGCTGGCGAGGATGCCGGCGACCGCCAGCGGATGGGAGATATAGGGTTCGCCACTTTTGCGGAACTGGCCCTCGTGGGCCTGGCGGCTGAATTCGTAGGCCTGCTCGACGATGTCGATTTCATGCGGCGGCAGATAGGCCAGCGCCGGTCGCAGCGAATCGAATTCGTGCGTCATGGCCGGCACCCGGGTTTTGGGCGCCGGCGCGAGGGGGGGCAATGCCTCAGGTGCGGCCCCGGTTGAGGATTTCACGGCCGACCTTGCCTGCGGCGATCTCGCGCAGGGCGGTGACGATGGGCTTGTCCTTCGATTCGACCATCGGCTGCGAACCCTGCGCCAGCTGGCGGGCGCGATAGGTCGCGGCGAGCGTCAGTTCGAAACGGTTGGGAATGTGTTCGATGCAATCATCGACGGTGATGCGGGCCATGGCTTACTCCTGCGGCAGGCGGTGTCAGATACGCTGGAATTCCTCGAA
Organism: Thiobacillus sp.; assembly: GCA_046292745.1. Classification (GTDB taxonomy): domain Bacteria; phylum Pseudomonadota; class Gammaproteobacteria; order Burkholderiales; family Thiobacillaceae; genus Thiobacillus. The sequence goes on from JBKBQH010000003.1 coordinate 8,854, forward strand.
CAGCGCGGCGTGCCGCTTCAGCTGGCGCGCCGTCTGGAGGCGAATGCTGCGGGTGATTGCGACCAGGTCCTGCAGGGCGTGGTCGAAATCATCGTTGACAATTATATAGTCGAAGGCGCCGGCATGGGCGACGTCGTGGGCGGCCGCGGCCAGGCGCCGCTCGATCACCTCGTCGCTGTCCTGGCCGCGCCCCGCCAGCCGGGTGCGCAGCGCGGCAAACGACGGCGGCAGGATGAATATCGACGCCGCTTCCGGGAAGTGCGCGCGCACCTGCTCCGCCCCCTGCCAGTCGATTTCGAGCAGAACGTCATGGCCGGCCAGCAGGTCGCGCGAAATGCTGCCCTTGGAGGTGCCGTAGAAATTGCCGTACACCTCGGCGTGCTCGAGAAATTCGCCGTCGGCGAGCATTTCCTCGAAACGCTGACGGGTGACGAAATGGTAGTCGCGGCCGTCGGTTTCGCCCGGGCGCGGCGGACGCGTGGTGTAGGAAACCGACAGCCGGATCGCCGGGTCGTTTTTCAGCAGCGCCTTGACCAGGCTGGTCTTGCCGGCGCCGGACGGCGCGCTGACGATGTAAAGCACGCCTTCACTGGAAAGAGAGGTCATGGTTGTTCCGTTCCGGTTGTCATTCAATATTCTGGACCTGCTCGCGCATCTGCTCGATCAGCACCTTGAGTTCGAGCGAGACGCGCGAGGTTTCCACCGCGACCGACTTCGATCCCAGGGTATTCGCCTCGCGGTGGAGTTCCTGCATGAGGAAATCGAGCCGCTTGCCGACCGCGCCCGGCTGGTCGAGCACCCGGCGCACCTCGACGAAATGGGCGGCGAGCCGCGACAATTCCTCGTCGATGTCGACCTTTTGCGCCGCCAGCGCGATTTCCTGCGCCAGGCGTTCGTGGCCGGCCTCGCCCAGTGCCTCGCGCAGGCGCTCGGCGAGCTTGTCGCGCTGGGCGGCGGCGAGCGCCGGCAACAGCGGCTGGAGCCCCGCCACCTGGGACTCGGCGGCGGCCAGCCGGTCCAGAATGTGCTGACGCAGCTTGGCGCCTTCGCGCAGCCGGCTCTCGACCAGTTCGTCGAGCGCCTCGCGCACGCCCGCCAGCACGGCGTCGGCCAGGGCCTCGGGCGACAGTTCGCCGGCCCCGACCGCACCGGGCCAGCGCAGCACCTCGCCGACTGTGAGCGGCGCGGCGGTCGGCAGGCGTGACAGGACCGCGGCCTGCCACTGCGCCAGGCGCTCAAGAATGGCGGGGTTGACGCCGTTATCCTGCGAGTCGGCAGGCAGTGCCGTCAGGCCGACGCGGCATTCGACCTTGCCGCGTGCCAGGCGCTGCTGGATCAGTTCACGCAGCCGGGGTTCGAGCGGACGGATTTCGTCGGCGAGGCGGAAATGCAGTTCGAGGTACCGCTGGTTGACGCTGCGCAGGTCGATGCTGACATTGACGGCGTCGACATGGAAACTGCGGGCGGCGAACCCGGTCATGCTGGCGGTCATGAATGGCCTTAATATGAGCAATGGGAAACGATAGCCGGCGCGGCGCCGGGGCAGACACCTACGGCATGGCCGGATAATTTGCAAAGATAATAGACGTTCGACTATGGCGACTCAACCCAACCAGGCGCTGCCCAACGGTTACCGGCTCAACGAATACACCATCGTGCGCAAGATCGGCGGCGGCGGCTTCAGCGTCGTCTACCTCGCGCGCGACGACAACAACCAGTCGGTGGCGATCAAGGAATACCTGCCCGGCGCGCTGGTGTTGCGCACCGAAGGCTCGGTCATCGTGCAGGCGAGCTCGGCCGAGAACAACAACATCTTCCGCCACGGCATGAAGTGCTTCTTCGAGGAAGGGCGCGCGCTGGCGCGCATCGACCACCCCAACGTGGTGCGCGTGGTCAACTTCTTCCGCGCCAACGAAACCGTCTACATGGTGATGCGCTTCGAGCGCGGCAAGACGCTGCAGCAGCACATCCAGGCCAATCGCGGCACCATCCGCGAGAGCTTCATCCGGCGCGTGTTCGCGCAACTGCTCAATGGCCTGCGCGAGGTGCACACCCACAAGCTGCTGCATCTCGACATCAAGCCGTCCAATCTCTACATCCGTCTCGACGGCACGCCGGTGCTGATCGACTTCGGCGCCGCGCGACAGACGCTGTCGCTGGAGGAAAGCAAGCTGCAGCCGATGTACACGCCGGGTTTCGCCGCGCCCGAGCAATACCACAACCGCGAGCGCCTGGGGCCGTGGACCGACATCTACAGCATCGGCGCGAGCCTGTATGCCTGCCTTGCCGGCTACCCGCCGCAGGCGGCCGACGCCCGCCTGCTCAACGATAAGCTGGTGCCGGCGACACAGAACTGGCGCGGCGCCTATTCCGATCAGCTGCTGGAAACCATCGACCACTGCCTCAAGCTCAATTACATGGAGCGCCCGCAGAGCGTGTTCAGCCTGCAGAAGGTGCTGATGGACCGCAGCGCGATCACGCCGCCGCGTCCCTCGTTGCTGACCAGCCTGAAGCGCTCGCTCAACCGGGAATTGTTCTGATTCGACGCGACCTCCGAAGTTGTCCTAGAGTACCGGCATGAAATTCACCATCTATCAGTCCTCCCGCCAGGGCGGGCGCAAGAACAACCAGGACCGCGTTGCCTATTCCTACAGCCGCGAGGCGCTGTTGATGGTGGTGGCCGACGGCATGGGTGGTCACATGCACGGCGAGCTCGCCGCGCAGATCGCGGTGCAGACGCTGACCGAGCGTTTCCAGAAAATGGCGCGTCCGCGTCTCGACGACCCGCAGGCCTTCCTCGCCGATACCGTCACCCACGCGCATTTCGCCATCAACGACTACGCGGTCGAACAGGATCTGCTGGAAATTCCGCATACCACCCTCGTCGCCGCCGTGGTGCAGGACAACACCGCGTACTGGGCGCATGTGGGCGATTCGCGCCTCTACCTCTTCAGCGACGGCAGCCTGATCGCGCGCACCGAGGATCACACCACCGTGGCGCGCCTGGTGCGCGAGGGGCTGATCACCGAGGAGGAGGCGACGCACCACCCCGAGCGCAATCGCGTGTCGAACTGCCTGGGCGGCTATGTGCCGCCGCAGGTCGAGTGCAATGCACCGATTCCGCTGCATGACGCCGACACCATGCTGCTGTGCACCGACGGCATATGGGGCATGGTGAGCATTCCCGAGGTGGCGGCGCTGCTGCACGCCTACACGCTGGAAGACGCGGTGCGCCACCTGATGGACCACGCCGAGTTCCGCGGCGGCGAGCATGGCGACAATCTCAGCCTCGTCGCGATGACCTGGGGCGAGGCGCGCATGCCGAGCAAGGATTCGATTTCCACCCTGGCGCTGCCGGAAGGCGGCGTCACCACCCAGATCAACGCGATGCGCCCGTTGCCGGGCGCCGCCGCGGTATCCGACGACGAGATCGAGCGCGCGATCGCCGAAATCCAGCAGGCGATCCAGAAGATTTCCGCCAAATGAGCGGGTGCGCGCCGCGGTAGAATCGGATTTTCGATTCTCCGAACGCCGTCATGACCCAATCCCCTGTCCGCCCCAGCGGGCGCGCGCCCGACGCGCTGCGTCCGCTTTCGTTCACCCGCCGCTATACCAAGCATGCCGAAGGCTCGGTGCTCGTCGCCATGGGCGACACCCGCGTGCTGTGCACCGCGAGCGTGCTCGACAAGGTGCCGCCGCACAAGAAAGGCAGCAACGAGGGCTGGGTCACCGCCGAATACGGCATGCTGCCGCGTTCCACCCATACCCGCACCGACCGCGAGGCGGCGCGCGGCAAGCAGTCCGGCCGCACCCAGGAAATCCAGCGCCTGATCGGCCGCAGCCTGCGCGCGGTGGTCGACCTGGAAAAGCTCGGCGAGCGCACGATTCATCTTGACTGCGACGTGCTGCAGGCCGACGGCGGCACCCGCTGCGCCAGCATTTGCGGTGCCTGGGTCGCGGTGGCCGACGCGGTCGCGGGTCTTCTTGCCGCAGGCAAGCTCGCCGAGACGCCGATCACCGACAGCGTCGCTGCCGTCTCGGTCGGCGTCTACCGCGGCGCGCCCGTGCTCGACCTCGACTACGCCGAGGATTCCGACTGCGACACCGACATGAACGTGGTGATGACCGGCAGCGGCGGCATCGTCGAAGTGCAGGGCACCGCCGAAGGCGCGCCGTTCTCGCGCGCCACGCTGGAGGCGCTGCTCGATCTGGCCGCCGCCGGCATCGCGCAGATCAGCCTGGCGCAACAGGAAGCGCTGAAATCATGAACAAGCTCGTCATCGCCTCCGGCAACCCGGGCAAGCTGCGCGAGATCGCCCGCATTCTCGCGCCGCTCGACATCGAGGCCGTGCCGCAATCCGACTTCGGCGTGCCGGACTGCCCCGAGCCGCACGTCACCTTCATCGAGAACTGTCTCGCCAAGGCGCGCCACGCCAGCGCGCACACGGGGCTTCCCGCGCTCGCCGACGACTCCGGCATCTGCGTCGACGCCTTGAACGGCGCGCCCGGCGTGTATTCCGCGCGCTACGCCGGCGAGCCCAAATCCGACGCGCGCAACAACGAAAAACTCGTCGCCGCACTGCGTGGCCAGCCCGATCGCCGTGCGCACTATTACTGCGTGATGGTGCTGGTGCGCTATCCGGACGACCCCGAGCCGCTGATCGCCGAGGGCCGCTGGCACGGCGAAATCATCGACACCCCGCGCGGCGAGGGCGGTTTCGGCTACGACCCGTATTTCCTCGTGCCGCAGTTCGGCAAGACCGGCGCTGAACTTGGCGAGGACGAGAAGAACGCTGTCAGCCACCGCGGCCAGGCGCTGCGCGAGCTCGTCGCGAAACTCAAGCAGCTTGGCTGACGCAGTCGTTCACTTCGCCCGCGGCGGCGTGAAAGTGGCGCCGCCGCTGGCGCTCTACCTCCACCTGCCGTGGTGCGTGAGGAAGTGCCCCTACTGCGATTTCAATTCGCACGCGGCGCAGAACATTCCTGAGGCGGCCTACGTCGTGGCCCTGCTGGCCGACCTGGAGCGCGCGCTGCCCGAGATCTGGGGACGCAGGATCCATACGGTTTTTTTCGGCGGCGGCACGCCGAGCCTGTTTTCGCCCGACGCCATCGACCGCCTGCTGACCGGCGTGCGCACGCTGACGCCGCTGACGCCGGGCGCGGAGATCACGCTCGAGGCCAATCCCGGCACGGTCGAGGTGGAAAAGTTCAGAGGCTTCCGCGAGGCTGGCGTCACGCGCGTCTCGCTCGGCGTCCAGAGCTTCAGCCCGCGGCATCTCCAGGCGCTCGGACGCATACACGACGATAGCGAAGCGCGCCGCGCGGCCGAACTCGCCGCCACCCATTTCGACACTTTCAACCTCGACCTGATGATCGCCCTGCCGGGGCAGACGCTGGCCGAGGCGCTGGCCGACATCGAGACCGCGCTGGGCTTCAATCCGCCGCACCTGTCGGCCTACCATCTCACGCTCGAGCCCAACACGCCCTTCGGCCACACGCCGCCGCCCGATTTGCCGGACGACGATCTCGCCGCCGACATGCTGCAGGCGGTCGAGGCACGGCTCGCCGCCGCCGGCATGCAGCACTACGAAACCTCGGCGTACGCGAAGCCCGGCCACGCCAGCCGGCACAACCTCAACTACTGGCAGTTCGGCGACTACCTCGGCATCGGCGCCGGCGCACATTCCAAGCTCAGCTTCCCCGACCGCATCGTGCGGCAGATGCGGGTGAAACATCCGCAGCAGTATCTGCAGGCGGTAAAAGCGGGCACCCACGTCGCCGACACCCGCACGCTCACGCGCGGCGACCTGCCGTTCGAATTCATGATGAACGCGCTGCGCCTCGCGGCGGGCGTGCCTGCCGCGCTGTTCGAGCAGCGCACCGGGCTGCCGCTGATCGTGTGCCACGCCGCGCTCGAACAGGCGCGCCGCCGCGGCCTGCTCGAGGCGGCCCCGGACCGCCTGCAGGCGACGCGGCAGGGTCAGCGCTTCCTCAACGACCTGCTGGAATTGTTCTTGCCGGACTAGGGTGAGTCGGAACTGAACCATCGCTGCGACAATCCGGCAGGTCAGCATTTGGCGGCCGTGAGCCTGGCACTGCCCGAATGCGGCTGTTCTTGCCGGCGGCGGCGGGGTATGCTTTGAACCCCGGATCACGGAGAGACCCATGAAAACCGCACTTGTCCTGTCTTTGTTGTTGTTCACGTCTTCCGCGCTCGCCGCCCTCGTCGGCAGGGATGTCAGTTACAAGGCGGGCGACACGGTCATGAAGGGCCATCTTGCCTACGACGACGCCGTGAAGGGCAGGCGCGCCGGGGTGCTGGTGGTGCCGGAGTGGTGGGGGGTCAACGACTATGCGCGCAAGCGTGCACGCATGCTGGCGGCCGAAGGCTACGTCGCGCTGGTGGTCGACCTGTACGGCAACGGCCAGGTCGCGACCAACCCGCAGGAGGCCGGCGCGCTTGCTGGCAGCGTGAACAGGAACCCGCAGCTGGCCTACGCGCGCATGGATGCCGCGCGCAGGTTTCTCGACAGCCAGCCGAACGTGAAGAAGGGCAAGATCGCCGCGCTCGGCTACTGCTTCGGCGGCGGCGTGGTGCTGAACATGGCGCGGGCGGGCATGCCGCTCCAGTCTGTGGTGAGCTACCACGGCGTGCTGGCGACCGATATCGCGGTGAAACCCGGCGGCATCAAGGCGAAGATCCGCGTCTTTCATGGCGAGGCCGACCCGCTGGTGCCGCCGGCGCAGGTCGAGGCCTTCAAGACCGAGATGGACAACGCCGGCGCCGACTATCTGTTCGTTTCCTATCCTGGCGTGATGCACACCTTTACCAACCGCGAGGCCGACAGCTACGCCGCGCAGTTCAAGCTGCCGCTGAAGTACGATCCGGCGGCCGACGCCGATTCATGGACGCGCACGCTGGAATTCCTCAAGGTCACGCTCGATTGATGGCAAGACGTTGATGGACAGGTCCTGCGAGCACGATGACTGCCATGCACCGCCGGGCGGCGGCAGCCTGGGCATTCCCCGGGTCGGCGCGTTCGACCCGGCGGCGTTCGAGCAGGCAGTCGCCGCGCTGCTCCTTGCCTGCGGCGTGGCGCCCGATTCGGTGCATACCGGGCGCACTGCCGAGCGGGTGCGCGAACTGTGGCAGAAACGCCTGCTCGGCGGCTATGCGATCGACCCGGCCACCGCGCTGGGCGAGGGCTTCGAGGATGCGCGCGACGACATGGTCGTGGTGCGCGGCATCGCGGTGCACGGCGTGTGTCCGCATCATCTGGTGCCGTTCCGCGGCGTCGCCCATGTCGCCTACATTCCGGGCGGGCGCCTGCACGGCTTCGGGCGCATCGCGCGCATGGTCGACGCCATCGGCCACCGCTTCACCTACCAGGAATGGATGACGCGCGACATCGCCGAGGCGCTGGTGACGCACGGCATGGCCCAGGGCGCGGCGTGCATCGTCGAGGCCGAGCAGCTGTGCCTGCTCCTCGGCGAGGACCGGCGCGGCGACGAGCGCGTGGTCACCCAGGCCTTCACCGGCAGCTTTCGCGACAGCCCCCAGCAGCGCAACGAGTTCCTGCGCGCGGTGGCGCACCGTGCACTCGACTGATGCAGGTCGAGCTTCACGGCAAGACGCTCGATATCCGTCTCACGCGGGCGGCCGAGGCGGCACTGGCGCTGCGCGCGACGCCGCTCATGGTCGAGATGGAACTGCTGTTTTCCTGCCTGCTCCGAAAGCGCGTGCTGTTCGATGGCCCGGCTGACGGCGCGGTCACGGTGAATGCGCGGCTCGCGGTGCGCTTCCGCCCCGTCATGACACGCCGCTGCAGCGTCGCCGCAGGCGGCCCCACGCCGCCGTCGGAAGGTTTTCCGCTGGAGAATCCGCGCCCCTACGTACCGAACTGGCTGCGCCTCGATTACCGGCGCGGCCGGTGGGTCGGCGAATTCGGCTACGCCGACAGCGCAGACTGAACCCGTGCCGGCCGCGCCGGTCTTTTATTTATTGTTATGCGTCGAATTCCTTCATGAGCGCATCATCCCATCTGCGTCCGCGCACCCTGATCCTGCCGCCCGCGCCCTACGCCATCGCCCTCGCCGGCGGCTGGTGGCTCGACCGCCGCGTGCATGCCCTGCCCCTCGACTGGGGCGCGATGACGCGGCCGCTGGGGTACCTGCTGGTCGGCGTCGGCGTCGCGCTGTTCGTCTGGACGTTCGTCACCTTTGTTCGCCACCGCACCACGGTGAATCCGTACAAGGCCGCGTCGGCCCTGTGCACCGGCGGGCCATTCCGATTCAGCCGCAATCCGATTTATCTCGGCGACTGGTTTCTTCTTGCTGGCGTGTCGCTGCTGCTGCACACGGCCTGGCCGCTGCTGTTCGCGCCCCTGATCTGGGCGCTGCTGCACTACGGCGTGATCCGCCACGAGGAAGCGCACCTGGAGGCGCGCTTCGGCGACGATTACCGGGCGTACCGGGCCCGCGTGAGACGCTGGCTGTGAGCGCCCCGGGATGCCGGTATCAATCGCGCAGGCTGCTGAACACGTAGTCGCGATCCTTCTGCGGCGCATGGCAGGCAAAGCAGGCGGATTCGGCCTGCTTGCCGACGACCCGACGTGCCTTGTCGCCCGCGGCGAAGCCTTCGAACCCCCAGCCACCGGTCGCGGCGTAGCGCTTGGTGTCCTTGTGCATCACGCCGGCGATCTTGCGCGCACCTTCGGTGATGGCATAGTCGGCGCGCGTCGCTTCGAGCAGGTCGAACACGATCACGGCGCCGTCCGGAAACTTGCCGGAACGATAGCCCTGCATGGCCTTGGCGTTGGCGTAGAGGTGGTGGATACCGCCGAAGGACGCATGGAGCGGGTGGCCGGCCTCGATCACCATGCTCTTGACGTGAGTCCAGTTGCGGTAGCCCTCGGGGTAGGGCACGACGGCGTCGGCGGCGAAGGCAGGCAGGGCGGCGAGCGCGGCAAAGGTGGACAGGATGGTTTTCATGGACGCCTCCTCGGATAATGGGCATTATGCATCGACTCGATGCATAAAAAAGCGTAGACTCGATACATGCCATTGTCAAATCATGCCTGGAACCATACCCTTGCCACCGATGACCGCCGCCCCGATCCTGCTCGAACGCATCGCCGCCCTGATCCAGCAAAGCGTGCGTGACGACGCCGCACGCTTTGGCCTGCTGCCCATGCACGTGCAGGTGCTGGCCTACCTCGCGCGCGCCAATCGCTACAGCGACATGCCTATTGCCGTCGCCGAGTACTTCGGCGTCACGCGCGGCACGGTCTCGCAGACGCTGGCGGTACTGGCGCGCAAGGGGTATGTGACCAAGACCGCGGATGAACACCATGGCAAGCGCGTCCATCTGGGCCTGACGCGTGCGGGGGAGGCGGTGCTGGCCGACACCTGGGTGTCGCGCATCGATGCGCTGCTGGCGGACCAGCCCGGGCTGGCGCGGCCGCTCGAAACTGTCCTGCGCGCCTTGCTGAGCGGGCTGCAGCGGCTCAACGGCCAGCAGGCCTTCGGCGTGTGCCGCGATTGCGCCTATTTCAAAAAGATGCGGCAGGGTGGACAGTGCGGGCTGACCGGTGAGTCGCTCGACGCGCCGCAGACGCAGCGCCTGTGCCGGGAGTGGTCGGCCGCCGCCTGAAGCGGGATCTCAGGCAGTCGGGGGGAGCGGGCCGAGCAGCGTCCGGGCGTTTTGCGTGGTGACGCGCGCGATGGTCCCGACATCGACGCCGCGCAGTTCGGCAAGCGTCTGCGCGATGCGCGGCAGCTCGCCCGGCGCGTTGCGGCCGCGCCCGATCCACACCGGCGGGATATCGGGGCTGTCGGTTTCCAGCACGATGGCCTCGAGCGGCAGATCGATCGCGAGCCGTCTGAGGTTGTTGGCGCGCGGCCAGGTGAAGGCGCCGCCGAAGCCGAGCTTGAACCCCAGCTTGATGAATTCCTGCGCCTGCTGCGGGCTGCCGTTGAAGGCGTGGACAATGCCGCCGCGCAGCCTGAATCTGCGCAGCTGTTTCAGCAGTTCGTCGTTGGCGCGGCGGCAGTGCAGCAGCACCGGCAGGTCGAAGTCCCTGGCGATCTTCAGCTGTTCGACGAGGAAAAATTCCTGTGCTGTGCGGTCGAGGTCGCGCACGAAGAAATCCAGCCCGATTTCGCCGACCGCGACCGGGCGCTGTGCCTCGATCTGCGCGCGCAGCGCAGCGAGATGTTCCTGGCGGTGCACGTGCAGGTACATGGGATGCAGCCCCCACGCCGGCACGCAGCCCGGGTAGCGCGCGCAGGTGGCGGCGACCGCGGCGAAGTTGTCGCGACTGACCGCGGGCACGACCTGCACCTTGACGCCGGCGGCGACGGCGCGCGCATACTCGGCGTCGCGGTCGGCGTCGAACTCGGCCGCGTCGAAGTGGCTGTGGGTGTCGATGAAAAACGGCACCGCCGTGGGTGCCGTTTGTGTTGCGCCTGCCGTCACGCGATCAGTCGTTGCTGGCAAAGCCCAGCAGATGTAACAGGCTGGTGAACAGGTTGAAGATCGACACGAACAGGGTGACGGTCGCCATCACGTAGTTGGTCTCGCCGCCGTGGATGATGTTGCTGGTCTCGTAGAGGATGAGGCCGGACATCAGGAGCACGAACATGGCCGACACCGCCAGCGACAGGCCGGGCAGCTCGAAGAAGACTGCACCGAGGCCGGCGAGGAAGGCGACCAGGATGCCGACCATGAGGAAGCCGCCCATGAAGCTGAAGTCCTTGCGGGTGGTCATCACGTAGGCCGACAGGCCGAGGAAGATCGCGGCGGTGCCGCCCATCGCCATCATCACGACCTGCGTGCCGTTGGGCAGCGACAGGTAGGCGTTGAGGATGGGGCCGAGCGTGTAGCCCATGAAGCCGGTGAGCGCGAACACGAAGGCGATGCCCAGCCCGCTGTTGCGGAACCTGGTGGTGAGGAACAGGAGGCCGAAGTAGCCGACCAGGGTGAGGATGAGGCCGGGATGCGGCAGGCCGAGCGACATCGACACGCCGGCGGTGAGCGCGGCGAACGCCAGCGTCATCGACAGCAGCAGGTAGGTGTTCTTGACGACCTTGCTGGTCGACAGGACGGCGGACTGGTCGCGGCTCAGGGTGGTGACTTGCGGGTTCATCAAACCTCCTCGTGGTGATTGGTAAAACACTGTTCCAGACTGACCGGGCCAGGGCGGCACAGGTTCCCGAAGCATTTCGGCAGGGGGTGAGGATACCGTGAGGCGACGCCGATTGCCACCGAATCCCCTTGCGGCGCCAGGGTCGGTCCCGTGCCGGACGGCTCTCAGGCTGCCGCAGCCTTGGGCAGCCGGATGTCGAAACGGATGGCGTCGCCCGCGTGCGCCTCGATCGTTCCGCCGTGCGCTTCGACGATCGATTTCGTGATCGCCAGCCCGAGTCCGGCGCCGTCGCCGCTGCGCTGTCGCGAGGGGTCCAGCCGGTAGAAACGGTCGAACAGGCGATGCAGTTGCGCCGGCGGGATCGGCTCGCCGGGATTCTCTACCGCGACCCGTACCTGGTCGCCGTCGGGGCGCAGCGTGACCGAGATTCGGCCGCCGCGCGGCGTGTGCTGGATGGCGTTCGACAGCAGGTTGGAGAGCGCGCGGCGCAGCATGAGTCGGTCCCCGTCGACCCAGCCCGCGCCGTCCGTGGCCAGCACGATGCCCTTTTCCTCCGCCAGCGCCTCGTAGAACGTGAACAGGTCCCCGACTTCCGCCGCGAGATCGACCGGCTCGCGGCCGGGAACGAGGAGGCCATTGTCCGCCTTGGCCAGAAACAGCATGTCTCCGATCATTTTCGCCAGCCGCTGGTATTCCTCCAGGTTGGAATAGAGAACCTCCTGGTATTCCGCCACGCTGCGCGTCCTGGAAAGCGCGACCTGGGTCTGGGTCATGAGATTGCTGACCGGGGTGCGCAGTTCGTGCGCGATATCCGACGAAAAGTCGGACAGCCGCTGGAAGGACGATTCGAGGCGGGCCAGCATGGCGTTGAACGCGGTGGCCAGGTTGCGCATTTCGACGGGCAGATGGGTTTCGGGAATGCGTTCGTTCAGGTGGCTCGCGGAAAGACTCGTGGCCAGCGCGGTCATTCTGCGCAAGGGGCGCAGGCCGACGCGGGTGACCAGCCATCCCAGTGCGGCGGTGATAAGGGCGGCCAGCAATGTCGTGACCGTCAGCAGGGCAAGGAACGTGTTCCTGAATTGCCGGTGGTGGGTGATGTCGAGTGAAATGGCCGCGACCAGGCGTGTAGGGGTCTGGAGGCCGAGGGGGACGGGGGCGATGAGGCCGCGATAGGTGCGCCCCTGGTCCGTCCACGTCAGGATGCGACCGGGGCGGGCCCGCAACAGCGGGGCGACCGGGAAAGCCTGCGTCCGGGTCGTGAACCAGATCGAGCCGTCAGCGGCGATCAGGGCGACGGACAGGCCGTGGTGGCCGACCAGTGCGTCATCCAGTTGCGCGGGGACGGCATCCAGATCGGCCGGCGTCTCGACCTTGGCCAGGAGGTTGCGCACCAGCGTAAGCTTGCCATCTATCTCGTGACGGTCGATTTCCAGGAAATGCCTTTCCACCGACTGCACGACCACCCAGCCCAGCCCCAGCAGGACGATCGTCGCGCAGGCTGCGAAAAGCGCGCTGATGCGCGCGGTGAGCGACAGGGATTTCACGGCGCGGATTCTTCCAGCACGTAGCCCATGCCGCGCACGGTATGGATCAGCTTGGGCTCGAAGCCGTCGTCCACCTTCGCGCGCAGCCGGCGCACGGCCACGTCGATGACATTGGTGTCGGAGTCGAAATTCATGTCCCACACCTGGGAGGCGATCAGGCTGCGCGGCAGCACTTCGCCCTTGCGGCGCAGAAACAGTTCGAGCAGGGCAAACTCCTTGGCCGTCAGGTCGATCCGCTGTCGTGCGCGGACGGCACGCCGGCGGAGCAGATCCAGTTCGAGGTCGGCGGCCTTGAGGACGGCAGGCTCCAGCCCGGCCTGGCCCCGCCTGACCAGGGTGCGTACCCTGGCCAGCAGCTCGGCAAAGGCAAACGGCTTGACCAGGTAATCGTCGGCGCCCAGGTCCAGCCCCTTGACGCGATCCTCCACCTGGTCGCGCGCGGTCAGGAAAAGCACCGGCGCCTGCACCCCCGCCCGGCGCACGCCTTCGAGCACCTGCCAGCCGCTGATGCCCGGCAGCATCACGTCCAGGATCATCAGGTCGTAATGCCCGCTCTTCGCGAGTTCCAGACCTTCCCAGCCGTCACGCGCCACGTCCGTGACGAAGCCGGCCTCGGAAAGGCCCTGCTTCAGGTATTCACCGGTCTTGGACTCGTCTTCGACAATCAGGATCTTCATGCCATTCATCCTCTCGAACGCCACGCCCGCATGCTGCCATATCACGCGCCGGCTGCCGCAAACATTGCCGATTTGTAATGCACCGGTCAGATCCGTGTAGCACGGACTTCCGCAGCATACGGACATCGTCCCCCCATTGAGGCGCCCCTGCCATGACAAAAACGCTTACCGCACTTGCTGCCGCACTCGCCCTTGCAAGCAACATCGCCTTCGCGCATGGCGAGGCAAGGCACGAGGCCGCCGTCGCGCCGGCGGTCAAGGAACAGAAACCCTGGGGCTTGGCTGGCGATGCCGGCCGGGTAAGCCGCACCGTGGAGATTCGCATGACCGACGCCATGCGCTTTTCGCCGGACGCGATCCAGGTGAAGCGCGGCGAGACCCTCCGCTTCGTGCTCAGGAACGACGGCCGCATGCTGCACGAGATGGTGATCGGCACGCCGGCCGCCCTGGCGGCGCACGCGGCGGCGATGCGCAAATTCCCCGGCATGGAGCATGACGAACCCTACATGGCCCATGTGGCGCCCGGAAAAACCGGCGAGATCGTGTGGCAGTTCAATCGCAGCGGCGATTTCGAATTCGCCTGTCTGATCCCCGGCCATTACGAAGCCGGCATGGTGGGAAGAATCACGGTCGGCCGTTGACCGCCACGCACCGCCGGATGACAAAAATGTAATCCCTTCGTCAGCTTGCCGCCCGGGCGTGCGTCCTAAAGTGCACGTGAAGCCCAGTCGACATCCCCGGAAGCTGCGGTGCGCAGCCGGTGAAGCTGGAAGCAAGAACGACCCGTCCGATTCCCGAAAGGAGCACGCCATGAAAAACCTGTTCGTCACCCTCGCCGCCTCGTTCCTGCTTGCCGTGCCCGCCTGGGCCGGCACGGAACACGCGGGCCACGGCGGGGAAGCCCATGACGCCCAGCCCGCCACCCTGACGGAAGGACAGGTCAGGAAGGTCGACCGGGAGCAGGGCCGGCTCACCCTCAAGCACGGCCCGCTGGAAAACCTGGGCATGCCGGCCATGACCATGGTATTCCGGGTGCAAAACCCTGCCATGTTGGATAAGGTCGCGCCCGGCGACAACGTCCGCTTTCTCGTGGAACGGGTGAACGGCGCAATTACCGTCACCCGTCTCGAAACCATCAAGTAAGTCGTCATCCGAACCGAACAGGAGATCCCCATGAAACGCCATACCGTGCTTGCCTCCCTGATGCTTGCCTCCGGCGTGCTGGCCTTGTCGCCCGCGCTGGCAGAAGAAGCCCATCATCCCGACCAGAAACCCGGCGCGACCGCGGCGCCTAGCGCCGACCAGGCGCAGGCCATCCAGAAAATGCAGGCTAATACCCGGAAAATGCAATCGCAGCTCGAGCAGATGGCGAAGAGCAAGAATCCGCAAGAGCGCATGCGTCTGATGCAGGAACACCTGAAGACCATGCAGGAAAACATGGCCATGGGTCAGGGCATGATGGGCAAGGACTGTCCCATGATGGGGGGGCAGGGCGGCATGGGCATGATGGGCATGATGGGGGGCATGGGCGGCATGGGCGGCATGGGCCAGGGCATGGCCGGTCAGCCCGGCATGGCCGGCCAGGACGACATGATGAAGCGCATGGAAATGATGGAAAAACGCATGGACATGATGCAGATGATGATGCAGAAGAACATGGGCGGCATGCCGCAGCCCGGCACGCCGCCCGCCAAGTGAGGCGGGCCGGCGTGGTCCCCGTCTGCGAGCCTTGAGCGAAGGAGGGTCCCATGTACGGTTTTGAACATTTTGGCGCTGGCCTGGGCATGCTCCTGTTCTGGCTGATCCCGATCCTGCTGGTTGTCCTCGTCGTGCGTTACCTCCTGGGCGACAGGGCCGGGAAAGCGGAACAAACGCCGCTCGATATCCTGAAAACGCGCTATGCGCGGGGCGAGATCGACGAGGAAGAATACCAGCGGAAGAAACGCGAACTCGGCGGCTAGGGGCGCGCGTATTCCCGCGGGTCTCGCGTTCCAGACGCAGGCGGGGGAATGACAAACGCGACGAGGGAGGGGAGATGGCCATTGATCCCGTGTGCGGCATGACGGTGGACGAGACGTCCGCCGCCGGCAGTGTCGTCCATGCCGGCAGGACGTGGTATTTCTGCTCGGCGCACTGCCGGCATGAATTCGAGGCCGATCCGGGCAAGTACGCAAAAATGCCCGACGAGGCCGTCCCGGGGGACGCCCACGCCCACCCCGCCGGCATGACTCCGGCCCGGGTCGCAGCAGACGCGGTCGGCAAGGCAAAAGATCCAATTTGCGGCATGCTGGTGGAGAAGGCGACTGCGCTCCGCAGCGAGCGCGGGGGCCGCAGCTACTATTTCTGCAGCGTCGGCTGCCAGCGCACCTTCGAGGCGCCGGAAGCCGAACTCCAGTCGATGAAGACCCGGGTGGCGATCGCGCTCGGGGGCGTGCTGGCGCTCGCCATGCTGCGCGCCGGCGCCTTCCTCGCGCTCGCCACCGGCGCCACCCTCCTCACCTGGGCGCCGATTCCGCAGTTGCCGTGGTTCACCTGGGGCATGTGGCTGTTCCTGCTGGTGACGCCGGTGCAGTTCATCGGCGGTGCCAGCTTCTACAAGGGGGCGTGGCAGGCGATCCGCACCCGCGCCATCAACATGGACTTCCTCATCGCGCTCGGCACCTCGGTGGCGTATTTCTACAGCGTGGCGGTGCTGTTCTTTCCTGAAGTATTGCCAGTGAAGGTGGAAGAGCGCGACGTGTACTTCGAGGTTTCCGCGGTCATCATCGCGTTCGTGCTGCTGGGCCGGTACATGGAGGAGCTGATCAAGAAACGCTCGTCCGCGGCGGTGCGCAAGCTCATGGACCTCAAGCCGGCCACGGCGCACGTGGAGCGCGAGGGGCAGGAAATGACGGTGCCGGCCGACAGCGTCATGACGGGCGAGATCGTGATCGTCCGGCCGGGAGAAAAAATTCCCGCCGACGGCGAGGTGATCGAGGGTGGCTCCAGCGTCGATGAATCCATGCTCACCGGCGAATCGATGCCGGTGGAGAAGGGCGCGGGCGCGGCGGTGATCGGCGGCACGCTCAACCGCACCGGGCTTTTGCGTGTGCGCGCGACGAAAGTGGGCGCGGAGACCGCGCTGGCGCAGATCATCAAACTGGTGGAGGAGGCGCAGGCGTCCAGCGCGCCGATCCAGCGCCTGGCCGACCAGGTCACGCGCTGGTTCGTGCCGGCGGTGGTGGCCACCGCGCTCGTCGCCTTTTTCGGCTGGTGGCTGGCCGGCAATTTCCCGCAGGGCCTGCTCGCATCGATTGCCGTGCTCATCATCGCCTGCCCCTGCGCGCTCGGCATCGCCACGCCGGCGGCGCTGATGGTCGGCGTGGGCAAGGGCGCGGAGGCGGGCATTCTGATCCGCGGCGGCGAAGTGCTGGAGCGCGCGAAGAGCCTCACCACCGTCGTGTTCGACAAGACCGGCACGCTCACGCGCGGCGAACCCAACGTGACCGACATCGTGCCGCTGGGTGGTTTCGAAGAAGCTGAGGTACTGCGCCTGGCGGCGGCGGTCGAGGCGGGGAGCGAGCACCCGCTGGGCGAGGCCATCGTGCGCGCGGCGCGGCATCGGGGGCTGGTGTTGCCGCATATGACAGGATTCGAGGCGATTCCCGGCCACGGCATCCAGGGGTTCGCCGACGGCAAGGTGGTGCTGCTCGGCAACCGCCGGTTGTTTGCGCGCGAGGGTATCGACTCGCAAGCTGCCGAAGCCACCCTGACGCGCTTCGAGCACGAGGGCAAGACCGCCATGCTGGTGGGTGTGGACGGCCGGCTCGCCGGCGTCATCGCCGTGGCCGACACGCTCAAGCCCGAAGCGAAGGAAGCCGTCGCCGCCCTGCAGCGCGAAGGCATCGAGGTGATCCTGCTGTCCGGCGACAACGCGCGCACCGCGCAGGCCATCGGACAGGCACTCGGCATCGCGCGGGTGATCGCGGAAGTGCTGCCGGCCGACAAGGCGCGGGTGATCCAGGACCTGCAAAAACAGGGCAAGGTGGTGGCGATGGTGGGCGACGGCGTCAACGATGCGCCGGCGCTCGCCGTCGCCGACATCGGCATCGCCATCGGTTCCGGCTCGGACGTGGCGAAGGAGACCGGCGGCATCCTCCTGGTGCGCGACGACGTGGGCGCCGTGGTGACCAGCATCTGCCTGTCGCGCGCAACACTCAGGAAAATCAAGCAGAACCTGTTCTGGGCCTTCATCTACAACACGGTGGCCATTCCGGTCGCGGCGCTCGGCTTCCTCAACCCCATCATCGCGGCGGCGGCGATGGCGCTGTCGTCCTTGTCGGTCATCGTCAACTCGGCGCTGCTGAAGCGGGCGCGCGTGGAGGATGCGTGAATCCCGGGCATGCCAACGTCAGGACGCCCGTTCGCCAGCCGGATGCGGGCGAACGGGCGACGCCGGACGCGCAACCGGAGCTGCGTCAGTTGGCGTACGCCGGGTCTGGCGCGACGTAGACCCGGACGGTGCGGCCTTGCAGCACGCCCGCCGGCGCGATTCTGTCGAGATCGAACACCGGGGCGGTGCCGTAGGTATCGAAATGCCAGGAAAAGCGCTTGCCGTCCGCGACGAAGCTGACGGTTTCTCCGCCCGTGACGTTGACCCACGCCGTGCCGGCATCGAGCGCGATGGTGCGGCCGGCGCTGGCGTCGTGCACCGGGCTGCCCAGTGCCGGACTGGCCGGGGGATGGTTGGCGAACGCGGGGGCCGCGAGGGTGAAAGCGCCTGCCAGGGCAAGGCGGGAAAGCGGGATACGCAGGGTGCTCATGACTGTCTCCTTGGGTCGGGTGCAAAAACGCGGCTGGCGGATTTCTCCGGCAGCGTCACCATCGTATGCAATGCATGCGAACACCGGCCTGACCCCGGGATGACATTTACGCAAGGCCGCTTCTCCGGGCCGGAGCCGCATGCCGCGTTTTCCGCAAACCGTTCCGGATTGCAGTTTTGTAATGCTGCTGTAAGGTTTGCGGACCGGGAGAAGACTTATGCTGTAACACGAGACCCGGATGAATGGCCGAATCACGCTTTTCCAGCCCCGACACGACCCGAAAAGAATGAAACCCAAGATCAGCGCACTGTGCTTTGGGCTTGCCGCGATACTGACCCATGTTGCGGCCTGGCCGGCCGGCTTGGGACATGATGTCGATTCCCTCATCGACTACGCCAGGCGCAACAACCCCGAATACGCGGCGATGCGCCTGGAGGCCGAGGCGGCCGGCGAGCGCGTGTATCCCGCGGGCGCCCTGCCCGACCCGATGCTGCGCACCGAGCTGCAGAACGTCACCAACTACAACATGGAAACCGGCAATGCCGGCGGGCTGAATCTGCTGCCCGGCCGCGTCGGCAGCACCAAGTACACCTTCCTGCAGCCGCTGCCCTACTGGGGCAAGCGCGACCTGAAGCGCGATGCGGCCCAGGCCGAGGCGGAGGCGGCGCAGGGACGGGCGGGCGCGACCTGGGCGGAACTCGCCGCGCGCATCAAGACGGCTTACGCGCAGTATTTCTATGTGGCGCACGGCGAGCGTCTCACGCGCGAGGTGCTGGGCCTGGTGGAACGCCTGGAAAAGACCGCGCAGGTGCGTTACGCCAGCGGCCTCACGCCGCAGCAGGACGCGATCCGCGCCCAGGTCGAACAGACCCGGCTGCGCGCGGAGCTGGTGGCGCTGGAAGCCGAGAAGCGTCAGCTAGTGGCGCGTCTCAACGGCCTGCTGTCGCGTCCGGCATCCGCGCCGCTGGCGGAGCCGGCGGCGCTGCGGCCGCTGCCGCCGCCGGCGCGACTCGATCCGGCGGCGCTCGCCGAACGGCTCGCGGCCGCCAATCCGCAACTCCGCACCGAAGACGCGCGGCTGCGCGCGGCGCAAAAAAGCCGCGCGCTCACCTATCGCAACCGCTATCCGGATTTCACCCTGGGGGTGACGCCGATCCAGACCCGCAACCGTTTCAACGAATGGGATCTGATGCTGGAACTCAACCTGCCGTTGCAACAGGAAAGCCGCCGCGCCCAGGAGCGCGAGGCCGAGGCGATGCTCGGCGCCGCGCGCGCGCGGCGCGACGCGGCCGCCAACCAGGCGCTGTCCGAACTCGACGCGCAGCTCGCCGGCCTGGAAGCGGCGCGGCGCACGGAGACGCTCCTTGGTGCCAACCTTCTGCCGCAGGCCGAGCTGACCTTTCAGTCGGCGCTTGCCGCCTATGAGACCGGGCGCGTGGATTTCGCCACCCTGCTCGACGCCCAGCAGGAAATCAGCCGCGCGCGGCAGGCCCGCCTCAAGGCCCAGGCGGAGGCGCAGATGCGGCTGGCGGAGATCGAGCGTTTATTGGGAGAGGACCTGTGAACAGGACAGCAGGCGTGATTGCCGGCATCGTGGTCGTCGCCGTGGCGGCAGGCGCGGGCTACTGGTGGGGGACCCGCGCGCAGCCCGAGAAGCCGGGGGCGGAGACCAAGCAGGCGCGCAAGCTGCTCTACTACCGCAATCCCATGGGCCTGCCCGACACCTCGCCCACGCCGAAGAAAGACCCCATGGGCATGGACTACCTCCCGGTGTACGAGGGCGAGGCGGAAGCCGCGCCGGCGGTTGCCGGCGCGGTCGTCATCAGCCCCGACAAGGTGCAGAAGCTGGGCGTGCGCACCGAAGCCGCCACCGTGCGCGAACTCGACCGCGTGGTGCGCGCCGCCGGGCGCATCGAGATCGACGAGCGGCGGGTGCACGCGGTCGCGCCCAAGTTCGAAGGCTGGGTCGAGAAGCTCCACGTCAACGTCACCGGGCAGGCCGTGTCCCGGGGCCAGCCGCTGTTCGAGGTCTACAGCCCGGAGCTGGTGTCGGCCCAGCGCGAGTACGCCATTGCCGCGCAGGGCGTCGCGTCCCTGCGCGATGCCTCGCCGGAGGCGCAGGCGAGCATGCGGCAACTGGCGGAATCCAGCCTCGTTCGCCTGCGCAACTGGGATATTCCGGAGGCGCAGATCCAGGCGCTGGCCAAATCCGGCGAAGCGCGCCGCACCCTGACCCTGCGCGCGCCGGTGTCGGGCATCGTGCTGGAGAAGAAGGCCCTGTCCGGCATGCGCTTCATGCCGGGCGAATCGCTGTACCAGATCGCGGACCTGTCCAGCGTATGGGTGGTGGCGGACGTGTTCGAGCAGGACATCGCGCGGGTGACGGTGGGCGCGCCGGCCACGATTACGCTGGGCGCCTTTCCCGGCGAGACGTTCTCCGGCAAGGTGAGCCATGTCTATCCCACGCTCGACCCGCAGACGCGCACGGTCCCGGTGCGCGTGGAACTGGCCAACCCGGGGCTCAGGCTCAAGCCCGCCATGTACGCGCAGATGGAACTGGCGGCGGGCGGGAAGAAAGCGCTCGCCGTGCCGCTGTCGGCGGTGATCGATTCCGGCACGCGCGAAATCGTGCTGGTGCAGGTGGGGGAGGGCCGCTTCGCGCCGCGCGAGGTCAAGCTCGGCGCGCGCGGCGACACTTACGTCGAGGTGCTGGACGGCGTGCGCGAGGGCGAGCCGGTGGTGGTCGCGGCGAATTTCCTGATCGATGCCGAGAGCAACCTCAAGGCGGCGCTCGGCAGCCTGTCCCCGGCATCTGCGGGCGGGGCGCCGGCGCAAGCCGAGGCGAAAGCGGTCGGGCATCGCGGCGAGGGCACGGTGGAGGGCGTGGAACCCAAGGCCAACACCATCACCCTGAGCCACGGCCCCATCGCCAGCCTCAAGTGGCCGGCGATGAGCATGGAGTTCACGCTGGCGAATTCGGCGCTGGCGGCCAAGCTCAAGCCCGGCGACCGCGTCGCCTTCGAATTCGTGGAGCGCCAGCCGGGCGAGTATGTGATCACGCAGATCACGCCGCACGCGGGGCACTGACATGCTCGGCGCCCTGATCGCCTGGTCCGCCAGGAACCGTTTCCTCGTCCTGCTCGCCACCCTGTTCGTGGTGGCCGGCGGCGTCTACGCGCTGATGAAGACGCCGCTGGATGCGCTGCCCGACCTGTCCGACGTCCAGGTCATCATCTACACCGACTATCCCGGGCAGGCGCCGCAGGTGGTGGAGGATCAGGTCACCTATCCCTTGACCACCGCCATGCTGTCGGTACCGAAATCGAAAGTGGTACGCGGCTTTTCCTTCTTCGGCGCGTCCTTCGTCTATGTGATCTTCGAGGACGGCACCGACATCTACTGGGCGCGCTCGCGGGTGCTGGAGTACCTCAACTTCGCCGCCGGGCGGCTGCCGCGCGGGGTGACGCCAAGCCTCGGGCCCGACGCCACCGGCGTGGGCTGGGTCTACCAGTACGCGGTGCTGAGCGACCGGCACAACCTCGCCGAGCTGCGCACGCTGCAGGATTGGTATCTGCGCTACCAGCTCGCCAAGGCGCCGGGCGTGGCCGAGGTGGCTTCCCTCGGCGGCTTCGTGCAGCAGTACCAGGTGACGGTGGACCCGGTGAAGCTGCGCGCCTACGGCATTCCGCTGGCGCGCGTGTCGCAGGTGATCCGCGACTCCAACCGCGACGTGGGCGGGCGCGTGGTGGAAATGGCCGAGACCGAATACATGGTGCGCGGGAAAGGGCTGCTGCGCGGCGCGGCCGACATCGAGGACCTGGTGGTGAAGGCCGCGGGCGGCACGCCGGTGCGCATCCGCGACATCGCGCGCGTCGAACTGGCGCCGGACGAGCGGCGGGGGCTTTCCGAGCTCAACGGCGAGGGCGAGGTGGTGTCGGCCATCGCCATGGCGCGCTACGGCCAGAACGCGCTGGAGGTGATCCGCAACCTCAAGGCCAAGATCGCCGAGATCGCCCCCGGCCTGCCCGAAGGGGTGAAGATCGTGCCGGTGTACGACCGCTCCGATCTGATCCACCGCGCCATCAATACGCTGAAGAACACGCTGCTCGAGGAATCGCTTATCGTCGCCCTGGTGTGCGTGCTGTTCCTGCTGCACGTGCGGAGCGCGCTGGTGGCCATCGTCATGCTGCCGGTGGGCGTGCTGATCGCCTTCATCGTCATGCGGCTCTTGGGCATGAACTCCAACATCATGAGCCTGGGCGGCATCGCCATCGCCATCGGCGCCATGGTGGACGCGGCCATCGTCATGATCGAGAACGCGCACAAGCACATCGAGCGCTTGAAAGAAGGCGCCTCGCGCGCCGCCGCCCTGGTCGAGGCGTGCAAGGAAGTCGGGCCGGCGCTGTTCTTTTCATTGCTCATCATCACCGTCTCCTTCCTGCCGGTGTTCACGCTGGAAGCGCAGGAGGGGCGGCTGTTCGCGCCGCTGGCCTATACCAAGACCTTCGCCATGGCGGGCGCGGCGCTGCTGTCGGTGACCCTGGTGCCGGTGCTGATGCTGCTGTTCATCCGCGGCAAGATCATTCCCGAGGCGAAGAACCCGGTGAACCGCGTGCTGATCACGGCCTACCGGCCGATCATCGCCTGGGTGATGCGCTGGAAGAAACTCACCATCGGTCTCGCCGCGGCGACGTTGGCCGTGAGCGTGATCCCTGCATCCAGGCTCGGCTCCGAATTCATGCCGGCGCTGAACGAGGGCACCCTGATGTACATGCCCTCGTCGCTGCCCGGCATGTCGGTGACCAAGGCGGGTGAACTGTTGCAGATCACGGACCGGATCATCAAAGGCTTTCCCGAGGTGGCCTCGGTCTACGGCAAGGCGGGCCGGGCGCAGACCGCGACCGACCCGGCGCCGCTGGAGATGTTCGAGACCGTGATCAACCTCAAGCCGGAATCCGAGTGGCGGCCCGGCATGACCACCGACAAGCTGATTGCGGAAATGGACGCGGCCCTGCAGTTCCCCGGCGTGGCCAATGCCTGGACCATGCCCATCAAGGCGCGCATCGACATGCTCGCAACCGGCATCCGCACGCCCATCGGCATCAAGGTATTCGGCAAGGACCTGGCCGAGATGGAGCGCGTGGCCCGGGAAATCGAGGCGGTGGTGAAGCAGGTGCCCGGCACCACCAGCGCCTACGCCGAGCGCATCACCGGCGGCTTCTACCTCGACATCGAGCCGGACCGCGCGCAGCTTGCGCGCTACGGCCTGGCGGTGGGCGACGTGCTGGAGGTGATCGCCCAGGCCCTGGGCGGCGAGATGGTCACCACCACGGTCGAGGGCCGCGAGCGCTTCGGCGTCACGGTGCGCTATCCGCGCGAGCTGCGCGGCGACCCCGAAGCCATCGCGCGCAACGTGCTGGTGCCCATCATGGCGAACGGCATGGAAGGCGGCATGCTGCCGCTGGGCCAGCTGGCGCGCATTCGCATCAGCAAGGGCGCGCCCGCCATCCGCACCGAGAACGCGCTGCTCTCGGCCTACATCTACGTCGACATCCGCGGCCGCGACATCGGCTCCTACGTGAAGGACGCCCAGCGCGCGGTGAGCGAGCAGGTGAAGTTCCCGCCCGGCTACTACGTCACCTGGAGCGGCCAGTTCGAGTACATGCAGCGTGCCATCGAGCGGCTCAAGATCGTGGTGCCGCTGACCCTGTTCGTGATCTTCGTGCTGCTGTATCTCAACTTCAAGCGTCTGACCGAAACCCTGATCGTGATGCTGTCGGTGCCCTTCGCCCTGGTGGGCGGCGTGTGGCTGATGTGGGCGCTGGGCTACAACCTGTCGGTGGCGGTGGCGGTGGGTTTCATCGCGCTGGCCGGGGTGGCGGCGGAAACCGGGGTGGTGATGCTGATCTACCTCGATCACGCCTGGGCGCGCATCCGCGCCGAGCGCGCGGCCGAGGGCAGCCAGCCCAGCGCCGCCGACCTCTACGCGGCGGTGATGGAAGGCGCGGTGGAACGGGTGCGGCCGAAGATGATGACGGTGGTGGCGATCATGGCGGGGCTCCTGCCCATCATGTGGAGCACCGGCGCCGGCTCGGAAGTGATGCGCCGCATCGCCGCGCCCATGGTGGGCGGCATGATCTCGTCTACGGTTCTGACCCTGGCGGTGATTCCGGCGATCTATGCGCTGGTGAAGGCGCGCGCCATCAAGAAGTAGGCAGGGCTCCTGTTTCCCCGGGTGCGGACAGCCGGGGGCGCTGGCGGTGTTATTCGCCCGGCTTGTCGTGCCGCATCAGCAGGTTCAGCAGTTCGCCCGGCATCGGGAAGACGATGGTGTTGGTGCGGTCGCCGGCGATGTTGGAGAGCGTCTGCAGATAGCGCAGCTGCATCGCCTGTGGCTTGGCGGCGAGAATCTCGGCGGCGGCGAGCAGTTTTTCCGAGGCCTGCAGCTCGCCTTCGGCATGGATGATCTTGGCGCGCCGCTCGCGTTCGGCCTCGGCCTGCTTGGCGATCGCCCGCACCATCGATTCGTCGATGTCGACATGCTTGATCTCGACGTTGGACACCTTGATGCCCCAGGCGTCGGTCTGCGCGTCCAGCGCGAGCTGGATGTCGGTGTTGAGCGTTTCGCGCTCGGCCAGCATCTCGTCGAGCTCGTGCTTGCCGAGAATCGCGCGCAGCGTGGTCTGCGCCAGCTGGCTGGTGGCGTTCATGTAGTCCTCGACCTGCAGGATGGCCTTGGCCGGATCGATGACGCGGAAGTACACCACCGCGTTGACCTTGACCGAGACGTTATCGCGCGAGATCACGTCCTGGCTCGGTACGTCGAACACCATGGTGCGCAGGTCGACCCGCACCATCTGCTGGATACCGGGAAGAACGATGATCAGGCCCGGCCCCTTCACCTTCCAGAAACGGCCGAGCATGAATATCACGCCGCGTTCGTATTCGCGCAGGATGCGCAGACTCGTCGCGAGCAGCACGACGATGAGCAATACGAGAGTCAAGCCGCTGAATTCGAACATGTCAGGTCTCCTTGGTTGAATCGTCCCGCGCCGGTTCGACGTCGAGAATGAGATCGTGCCGCGCGCGCACCCGCACCCGGCTGCCGCGCGCGAGCGGCACGGCGCTGCGCACCCGCCACAGTTCGCCGTGGAGGCGTGCCCAGCCTTCCTGCGCCATGTCTTCGAGTATCACTCCTTCGGCGCCGATCATTTCCTCGGCGCCGGTGACCACCGGGCGCGCGCGCGCCTTGATCGCCATGCCGACGACGAAGAAGCTGAACAGCGCGCTGGTCGCCGCCACCGGCACAATGAGCATCCAGGGGATGCCGTAGCCCGGCACGTCGGTGTCGATCAGCATCACCGAGCCGATGACGAAGGCGACGAGGCCACCCAAGCCCAGCGCGCCGAAGCTGGGGATGAAGGCCTCCGAGATCATGAGCGCGATGCCGAGGATCATCAGCGCCAGCCCGGCGTAGTTGATCGGCATCACCTGCAGCGCGAACAGCGCGAGCAGGAGGCAGATGCCGCCGACCACGCCGGGGAACAGCATGCCGGGGTTGGAAAACTCGTAGATCAGGCCGTAGATGCCGAGCAGCATGAGGATATAGGCGATGCTGGGATCGCCGATCACGGCGAGCAGCCGGCTGCGCCAGTCGGGGGCGGCGCGCTCGATCTCGGCCTGCGCGGTGTCGAGGGTCACGGTGGCGCCGTCGAGCCGGACCACGCGCCCGTGCACCTGTTTCAGCAGGTCGCCGAGGTCGGCCGCCACCAGGTCGATCACTTTCAGGTCCAGCGCCTCGGACGCGGGCAGGCTCACCGCCTCGCGCACCGCGCGCTCGGCCCACTCGGCGTTGCGGCCGCGCAGCTCGGCCAGGCCGCGGATGTAGGCCGCGGCGTCGTGGACGACCTTGCGCGTCTTGGCGTCGCCCGCCGGCGCTTGGGCAGGTTTCTGCGCGTCGGCCGGGTCGCCCGGCCTGGCCGGGGGCGCCGGCTTGTCGGGCTGGCCGCCGGGCGCGAGCTCGACCGGGGTTGCCGCGCCGAGGTTGGTCGCCGGCGCCATCGCCGCGATGTGGCTGGCGTAGAGGATATAGGTGCCCGCGCTCGCCGCGCGCGCGCCCTGCGGCGAGACGTAGGTGGCCACGGGCACCTGCGAGGCGAGGATGGCCTTGATGATGTCGCGCATCGCGCTGTCGAGTCCGCCGGGGGTGTCCATCTCGATTACCACCAGATGCACGCGGTCCTGGTTGGCCCTGGCGATGCCGCGCAGCAGATAGTCGGCGCTCGCCGGGCTGATCGCGCCCTGCACGGTGAGCACGCGCACGACGGACGCACTGGCCGGCGCGGCGATCGTCAGCGCCAGGCAGAGGACGAGGGCAAGCTGCGCCAGGAGACGAAGGGGGTTGCGCATGGCTTCACTGTAGACAGAAAACGCCCGGCTGTCCCGCACGCCGCCATGACAGGCCGGCCGCCGTGGGGGTCGTTCAGTTGGCCATCACCGGCAGGATCCACAGCTCGACGCGGCGGTTGAGCGCACGGCCGGCCTCGGTGGCGTTGTCGGCGCGCGGCTCGGTTTCTCCCCTGCCATAGGCTTCGAGCCGGATCGGGTTGACGTTCCTGCCGGCAAAGTAATCCAGCACAGCCTGCGCACGGCGTTCCGACAGCGTCTGGTTGTAGTCGTCCGAACCCACGCTGTCGGTATGGCCGATCACGGTCACCGTGGTCTTGCCGTACTGGTTCAGCACGTTCGCGATCTTGTCGAGCGTGGGCGTGTAGCCCGGCTTCAGCACGGTCGAATTGGTATCGAAGCCGGTCGCGGCGGTCATGCTCACCAGGAGCGCGTTGTCGCTGGCGCGTTTCTCGACGCTGACGTCGCCACGCTGGATTTCGGGCTGCAACTGCTTCTGCAGGTCCTTCGCCTGCTGGTCCATGTAGTAGCCGACGCCGGCGCCGGTCAGGCCGCCGCCGACCGCGCCGATCAGCGCGCCCTTGCCGCGGTTCTTGTGATGGATGATCGCACCCAGCGCGGCGCCGCTCACGGTGCCGATGATCGCGCCTTTTTCGGTCTTGGTCAGGTCGCGGGGGTCGCCGAGGTCGTTGGTCGCGCAGCCGGCGAGCAGCAGGGCGGCGGCCAGGGGCAGGGCAATCAGGGACGTGCGCATGAGGAGCTCCTTCGCCAGTGGAAAAACCGGGCGCGCCAGCCTGCGGGCGCCCAAGTGATTGGAGTCGTTCGGGCGGAAAGGTTTCCGCGCGGCGCTCAGCTGGCGTCCGGTGGCGGGCCGCGGTCGTCCGCCGGTGTCGGCGCGAGCGACTTCACCTTCAGGTGCAGCGCGGTCTTGGCGAGCAGGTGGGCGGAGACCGGCGCGGTCATGAAGAGGAACAGCGTGACCAGCACCTCGTGCAGGCTGACGCCCCCGTCGCGCAAACTGAAATGCACCGCCGAGGCGATCAAGAGGCTGCCGACACCGAGCGTGGTCGCCTTGGTCGGGCCGTGCAGGCGGGTGTAGAAGTCGGAAAGGCGGGCGAGCCCCAGCGAACCGACGAAGGTGAAGATCGCCCCGGTGAGGACGAGCAGGGAAAGCAGGGCATCGGTCATCGTCTGGCCCTCATTCGATGATGTCGCCGCGCAGCAGGTACTTGGCGAGCGCGATGGTGCCGACGAATCCCATCATCGCGATCAGGAGCGCCGCCTCGAAGTAGATCGCGCTGCCGAGATGGATGCCGAGCAGCACCAGGAAGGCGATGGTGTTCACGTACAGGGTGTCGAGCGCGAGGATGCGGTCGGGCGCGTCGGGGCCTACGATCAGGCGCCCGAAGCTCATCAGGAAGGCGAGCGCGACCAGCGCGTAGGCGATGGGAATGACGGTGGCTAGCATCAGGCGTCCTCTTCTTCGAAAACCTGCTTCAGCGGCGCCTCGTAGCGCTGCTTGATTTCGGCGACCAGCGCCGCGGCGTCGCCGGTGTCGATCGTGTGCACGACGAGCGTGCGCCTGTCCGCGCTCAGCCGCGCCGACACCGTGCCGGGGGTGAGCGAAATGGTGTTGGCGAGCAGGCTGATCGCCAGATCGGTGGTGAGCGCGAGGGGCACCTCCACGAAGGCCGGGCGCAGGTGTGCGGGCCCCTTCAGGATCAGCCCGGCGACGTGGAAGCTGCCGCGCACGATGTCGACGGCGAACACGCCGAGGAAGCGCGCGAGCACGCCGGTGTGGCGGATGCGGATCTGCTCCGGCCAGAAGCGCGAGGTGGCGAAGGGGATCAGCCAGCCGAGCAGGGCGCCGAGCACGACGTGGCCGGCGGAGAGTTCATTGACGAGCAGCAGCCACAGCAGGGTGAGCGCGGCCGTGAGCAGGGGGTGGGGCAGCCAGCGTCTCATCGCGCCCCTCCCAGCACCGCGTCGATGTAGTCCTGCGGCGCCGACAGCTGCGCCGCGGTGGCGGCGGTGTACCCGGACAGCGGACCCGCGGCGGCGACCAGCCCGGCGATGAGCAGCAACAGGCCGACGACCGGCGCGAGCGCCGCGTTGGTCGGCGCCGGCAGTTCGGTGTGCGCCGTATGGGTGCGGTAGAACAGCAGGCTGCCGCTCCTGGCCAGCGCGATCACGCCGATGAGACCCGTGGCGAGCACGACGCCCCACACCCAGGCCACGAGGCGGGCGTCGAGCGCTGCCTGCAGCAGCATGAACTTGCCGAGAAAGCCCGACAGCGGGGGCAGTCCGGCCAGCGCGATCGCCACGACGAAGAACAGCCCGCCGACGAGGCGCGCGCGCGGCAGCGCCGGGCCGGATTCGAAGCGGTCGGCAAGCGCGCCGCGCGCGCGGGCGATGTTGTCGGCAAGCAAAAAGAGCGCGGCGGCGGCGAAGGTCGAGTGCGGCAGGTAGTAGAGGCCGGCGGCGATCGCGTCCGCGCTGCCGAGGCCGAAGGCGACGAGCAGGGTGCCGATCGAGGCGACGACGAGCCAGGATGCCTGCTGCCGCAGCGAGCTGCTCGCCGTCGCGCCGAGCATGCCGAGCGCGAGCGTGGCGAGCGCCGCCGGCACGAGCCAGGCGTCGAGGAGATGGGTGAGCGGGCCGGCGGCCTCGCCGGCGACGAGGCTGTACACGCGCAGGATGCTGTAGGCGCCGACCTTGGTCATGATCGCGAACAGCGCCGCCACGGGGGCGCTGGTCTCCGCGTAGGCGGCGGGCAGCCACAGGGTGAACGGCACCAGCGCGGCCTTCAGCGCGAACACGCCGAACAGCAGCAGCGCCGCCGCCTGTACCAGGGCCGCGTTTTCCGGCGGCGTGGCGGCGAGCTTCACCGCGAGGTCGGCCATGTTGAGCGTGCCGGTGACGCCGTAGAGCGTGCCGACGGCGAACAGGAACAGGGTCGACCCGACCAGGTTGATGACGACGTAGTGCAGCCCCGCCTTCACGCGCTGGCGGCCGCCGCCGTGCAGCAGCAGGCCGTAGGAGGCGAGCAGCAGGATTTCGAAGAAGACGAAGAGGTTGAACAGGTCGCCGGTGAGGAAGGCGCCGTTGAGGCCGAAGAGCTGCAGCTGGAACAGCACGTGGAAGTGGCGGCCCTGCGTGTCGTGAATCGGTTTGGGCCCAGCGTTTGCGCCCTCCCCCGTCTGGGGGGAGGGTTGGGGAGAGGGTGCGCCGATCGCATAGAGCAGCGCGAACACGGCGAGCAGCGCGGTGGTGAGCAGCATCCACGCGGCGAGGCGGTCGGCGACCAGCACGATGCCATAGGGCGCCGCCCAGTTGCCGAGCCTGTATACGAGGTGGGCACCGTCGGCGGTCGCCTGGACGAGCGCCAGCGCGAGCGGCAGCAGCGCCAGCGTCGCGGCGACGGCGCCGCCGCGCTGCAGCGCCAGCGGCGCATGGCGCAACGCGAGCAGGACGATGCCGGCGACCAGCGGCAGCACCACCGGCAGGATGGGCAGGTGATCGAAAAGGCTCACCGGCGGTCCTCCTCATGCTGCAGGCCGTCGACGTGGTCGTTGCCGAGTTCGGCGCGCGCCTTCAGCGCGAGCACGATGACGAAGGCGGTCATGCCGAAGCTGATGACGATGGCGGTGAGCACCAGCGCCTGCGGCAAGGGGTCGGTGTAGCCGACGGCGGTCTCGCTGATCACTGGCGGCACGCCGATGGCGAGCCGGCCCATGACGAACAGGAACAGATTGACGGCGTAGGACATCAGGGTGAGGCCGAGCACGACCGGAAAGGTCTGCCCGCGCAGCGCGAGGTACACGCCACCCGCGGTGAGCACGCCGATGACGAGGGCGATCAGCGCTTCCATCAGCGTGCCCCCTTTCGCGCGGCCTCGGCGTGGTGCAGGCTGCCGAGGCCGGTAAGGATCATCAGGGTGGCGCCGACGACGACGAGGAAGACGCCGAGGTCGAAGGCCATCGCCGAGGCGAGCTCGAAGGTGCCGACCACCGGCCAGTTCACGTAGCCGAAGGTCGAGGTGAGGAAGGGATGGTCGAAGGCCCAGCTCGCAAGTCCCGTGAAGGTGGCGATGCCCAGGCCCCAGGCGATGAGGGGGTGGCTGTCGGAGGCCATGCGCCGGTGGGTCCACGCGGCGCCGTTGGCGAGGTACTGCACGATCAGCGCGACCGCCGTGATGAGGCCGGCGATGAAGCCGCCCCCCGGCTGGTTGTGGCCGCGCAGCAGGATGAAGAGCGCGACCATGAGCGCCAGCGGCAGCAGGAGGCGGGTGAGCGTTGCCATGATGAGCGGATGCGCGTCGGCGTCCCACGGGCGGCCGGCGGCGTCACCCCGGGGCGCGGCGAGGCTGAGGTTCTGCAGCAATGCGACGATGCCGAGCCCGGCCAACGCGAGCACGGTGATCTCGCCCAGCGTGTCGTAGCCGCGGAAGTCGACCAGGATCACATTCACGACATTGGTGCCGCCGCCGCCCGGCTTGCTGTTGTCGAGGTAATAGCCGGCGATGGTGTCGTAGGGGCGGGTGAGCACGGCCCACGCCAGCGCCGCGGTGCCGGCGCCGGCCGTGAGTGCGATCACGGCGTCGCGTCCCGCGCGCGCGCGGCTCGTTTCCGCCGCACCGTGCTGCGGCAGAAAGTAGAGCGCGAGCAGCAGCAGGACGATGGTGACGATTTCGACCGAGAGCTGGGTGAGGGCGAGATCGGGGGCGGAGAACTTGACGAAGGCGAGCGAAACGACCAGGCCGACGACGCCGATGGTGACGAGCGCGGTGAAGCGCTGGCGGTGCCACCACACGGTGGCGAAGGTGGCGCCGATGAGCGCGGCGGCCGCGCTGAGGCTCACCGCGTCGAGCGGCAGGCCGGCGCGGCCGCCGCCGAGCGGCGTTTCGCCGGCGAACCACGGCGCGACACCGAGCACCAGCGCCGCAACGACGAACAGGAAGACCTGGCGCTGCAGCGAGCCGGTGTCGAAGGCGCGGATGACGCGCTGCGCCACGCCGATGAGGCCGTTCACCAGCGCGTCGTAGGGCACCCGTGCATCGAGCCTGCCGACGCCGGCTTCGTGCCAGGCGATGAGCGGCCGGCGCAGGACGTAGATCGTCGCGCCGAGCGCGAGTGCGACCAGACTCATCATGAGCGCGGTATTGACGCCGTGCCACAGCGCGAGGTGATAGTCGGGCAGCGGCGCCTGCAGCGTGGCCTCGGCGGCGACCGCGAGCAGCGGCGCGACGGTGAGCGCCGGTGCGATGCCGACGACCAGGCACAGCACGACCAGGATTTCGACCGGCACCTTCATCCAGCGCGGCGGCTCGTGCGGCGTCTTCGGCAGGTCGACCGGCTCGCCGTTGAAGAAGACATCGTGGATGAAGCGGATCGAGTAGGCGACGGCGAAGGCGCCCGCCAGCGTCACCAGAACCGGCAGTAGCCAGCTGCCGTGGTTCTCGGCGATATGTACCGCCTCGGTGAAGAACATTTCCTTGGACAGGAAGCCGTTCAGGAGTGGCACGCCCGCCATCGCGGCGGCGGCGACCATCGCCAGCGTCGCGGTGTAGGGCATGTATCGCCACAGGCCATTGAGCCGCCGCATGTCGCGCGTGCCGGCCTCGTGGTCGATGATGCCGGCCGCCATGAAGAGCGAGGCCTTGAAGGTGGCGTGGTTGATGATATGGAACACGCCGGCGACCGCGGCGAGCGGCGTGGATAGCCCGAACAGCAGGGTGATGAGGCCGAGGTGGCTGATGGTCGAGTAGGCGAGCAGGCCCTTCAAGTCGTGCTTGAACAGGGCCGTGTAGGCGCCGAGCAGGAGCGTGGCGAGCCCCGCGCCCGAGACCAGCCAGAACCATTCCGGCGTGCCCGACAGCGCGGGCCACAGGCGCGCCAGCAGGAACACGCCGGCCTTCACCATGGTCGCCGAATGCAGGTAGGCCGATACCGGCGTGGGCGCGGCCATCGCGTGCGGCAGCCAGAAGTGGAAGGGGAACTGCGCTGACTTGGTGAACACGCCCGCCAGGATCAGCGCGAGCGTCGGCACGTAGAGCGGGTGCGCACGGATGTGATCGGCCGAGGCGAAGACGTCGGACAACTCGTAGCTGCCGACGATGTGGCCCAGCAGCAGAAAGCCGCCGAGCATGGCGAAGCCGCCGAGGCCGGTGACGGCCAGCGCCATGCGCGCGCCGCGGCGCGCCTCCGCGCGGTGCTGCCAGTAGCTGATCAAGAGGAAGGACGACAGGCTGGTCAGCTCCCAGAAAATCAGCAGCTGGATCAGGTTTTCCGACAGCACGATGCCGAGCATGGAACCCATGAACAGCATCAGGCACGCATAGAAGCGCCCCATGCTGTCGTGCGCCGACAGGTAGTAGCGCGCGTACAGCACGATGAGGAGGCCGATGCCGAGAATGAGGCCGGCGAACAGGAGCGCGAGTCCGTCGAGGCGGAACGCGAGGTTGAGTCCGAGCGCGGGCATCCAGTCGCGCTGCTGGACCAGCGTCTCGCCGGCGAAGGGCAGCGCAGCGAACGGCGCCAGGGAAGCCATCGAAGCGAGTGTCACGCCGGCCGCCGTCCACGCGGACAGCGATCGGCCTTGGCGCGAGGCCAGCGCGACCAGCGCGGCGCCGGCAAAGGGAATCAGGACGGCAAAGGGCAGCGTCATGGGTTCGGTCGGGGAAGGGAGTGCCGGCACACGGCCGGCGGGCGCCTCAATTCTAGCCTGACTCGGCGGGGCCTTGAACCCGCGCGGATTTGTCGGGAAGTATCAGCCGAGGCTGGGATGCGCAGCCGAAGGCCGGTCGAGATGGAAGCCCTGCGCCATGTCGACACCGAAGCGGGCGAGCATGTCCAGTGTCGCCGCGTCTTCCACGAACTCGGCGACGGTGACCTTGCCCAGCCCGCGCGCGACGTCGATCATCGCCTTGACGAAGGCCTGGTTGTCGCGGTTGTTCGGCAGGTCGCGGATGAACATGCCGTCGATCTTGAGGATCTGCACGCCGAGGTATTTCAGGTAGGCGAAGGTGGAGAAGCCGGAGCCGAAGTCGTCGAGGCAGATCAGGCAGCCGGCCTGCTGCAGCGCCTCGATGAAGCGCTGCGCGTCCTGCATTTCGGACACCGCAGCGGTCTCGGTCAGTTCGATGATGAGGCGCCGGGCATCGACACCGTGCTCTTGCAGTTGCGCCTGGATATAGTGCGGCAGCGTCGGCTCGTCGAAGCTGCGGCCGGAGACGTTGACGGCGAGCGCGGCGAGCCCGGGGTGGCGCGCCAGCGTCGCGATGCTTTGGCGGATCACCCAGCGGTCGATCTCGAGGATCTGGCCGTTTTTTTCGGCGACCGGGATGAACTGGCCGGGCATGATGAGGCGGTCGGGGGCGTGCGGGTCGCGCATGCGCACCAGCGCCTCGAGGTGCGAGAGGCTGCCGTCGCGGGTGTGGTAGATACCCTGGAAATGCAGCTCCAGCCCGTCGAGCTCGAGCGCCTGCGCAATGCGGCTCCGCCACGTCATGCGCTCGAGCATGGCCTCGGCGATGTTGCGTCTGGGGTCGTACAGCGCCCAGGTGTTCTTGCCGCTTCCCTTGGCCTGGTACATCGCAGCGTCGGCGTGGGCCACCAGGTCCTCGGCGTTGTCGCCGTGCTCGGGGAAAAACGCGATGCCGACGCTGGCGGTGAGGCGAATGTTGCTGCCGCGGAAGCGCAGGGGGATGGCCGAGATCGCGTGTACCACGCGTTCGGCGAGCTGAACCGGCTCTTCTCCCGTCCGCACGCCGACGAGAATGGCGAACTCGTCGCCGCCCAGGCGCGCGAACATCTCGCCGCCGCGCACCAGGCTGGCGATCTCGCCGGCGGCGCGCACCAGGACGGTATCGCCCGCGCGGTGGCCGAAGCTGTCGTTGATGCTCTTGAATTCGTCGAGGTCGAAATACAGCAGGGCGAAGCGGCCGCCGCTGCGTTGCGACGCGCTGAGGGTGCGCTCGAGATGGTCCTGGAAGCGATGGCGGTTGTAGAGCCCGGTCAGCGCATCGTGCTCGGCGAGATAGATGAGTTGCTGCGCGGTCTGGCGCTCGTGGGTGATGTCTTCGTAGATCCACAGCCGGCCGATGGCGCGGCCGTCGGGGTCGGACACCGGGTAGGAGAGCTGGGTGAGGATGCGGCCGTCGTACAGGTCGACTTCGAAGCGTTCGCTGATCTCGTGGGTGTCGAGCACGTGCAGGATGTGCTTGGAGGCATGGTCCGGACGCGCGAGGCGGTGGGTCGAGTGGGTCAGCACGTCCTGGGTGGGGCGGCCGACGAGCTCGACGTCCTCGGCGATCGCCCACATGTGGCGGAACGCCGGGTTGACGTACTCGACGCGGCCGGCGCGGTCCTCGAACAGGATGCCGATGCTCATGCCCGACAGCAGCGCCGTCATGCGGCCCTGCTCGTGCCGGGCGAGCAGGGTGAGCTCGCGCTGTTTCCGTTCGGAGGCGCGCAGTTCGTCGAGGCTTTGTGCCAGCGCGATCTCGGCGCGCTTGAGTTCGCTGACATCGAAGATCGCGCCGTGCCATAGCGTCGAGCCGTCGGGCAGGCGTTCGGGCGTGCCGCGGCCTTCGACCCAGATCTCGCCCTTGCTCGGATGGTGGACACGATAGGTGTAATGCCATTCGGCCAGTTCACGCGCCGAGCGCCGGATGCTGTCGAGCAGGCCGGGCAGGTCGCCCGCGTGCTTTCTTTCGAAGGTGATGGCGGCGTCGTGAACCACTTCGTCCGGTGACACGCCGTAGATGCCGCGGATGCCTTCGCTGGCATAGGGAAAGCTGAAGTGGCCGTCGGGCCGCATCAGGAACTGGAAAATCATTCCTGGCGCGTTGCGCCCTATCTTGTCGAGCCGTGCCAGCAGTTCGGCACGCGCAGTGATGTCGGTGGCGACGCCGACGAAGCCGGTGATGCGGCCGGCCTCGTCGCTCACCGCCGAGACGCCGAGATTGACCGTCAGGCGAGCGCCGTCCTGACGGATGTAGGTCCACTCCTGCGGCAAGGCGATGCCAAGGCGGGCAGGCTGCAGGAAAACGTCCATGCCGGCAAGCTGTCGGCCGCACTGCCGGCCGAGGGACTCGGCACGCTGCGCGATTTCGCCGGTGTCGTGCCACACGAGCGGGGTCTGCTTGCCGACCAGGTCCTCGGCGCGGTAGCCCAGCATGCGCTCGGCGCCGCGGTTGAAGAGCGTGATCGTGCCATCGGCGTCGGTGGCGACGATGGCGACCTCGGTGGCGCCGTCGATCACCGCCTGCAACTGGCGGCGCGTCGCACGCGTGGCTTCTTCCGCCGCGCGCCGTGCCGTCACGTCCTGGCTCATGCCGTACATCTGCAGCGCCCTGCCCCGCACGTCGCGACGGACCTCGCCGCGTGCGGTGGTGATGCGGATCTCGCCGTTCGGCCGGCGGATGCGGAACTCGGTCGCGTAGGGCGCGTGTCCGCGCACGGCGTGGCTGATCTCGCCGAGAACCCGTTCGCGGTCCTCGGGGTGGATCGCATTGGCGAACAGGTCGAAGGTGGCCTCGACTTCGCCCGGCGCGTAGCCATAGATGCGGAAGAGCTCGTCCGACCAGGTCAGGCGACCGCTGTCGATGTCCCATTCCCAGCTGCCGAGATGCGCCATCGCCTGGCTCTGGCTCAGCCGCTCGGCGGTGTTCTGCAGCTCGCGGTTGGCCTGGACCTGGTCGGTGATGTCGACGATCGAGGCCATCAGGCACAGGGGACGGCCTGCGTGATCGTGTACCCGGTTGGCCGAAAAGCGCACGTCGAAAACGCTACCGTCGGGGCGACGCGCGCGCATCGTGCCCTGCCACTGGCCATCGCGGTCCAGCGCCTCGATTGCGTCCTTGATCGCCTTCGGGTCGTCCATGAAGCGCCGGGGATGCTGGCCCAGTGCCGCGTCGGCCGAGTCGAGCCGCCAGAGCTTGACGAAGGCGGGGTTGACGTAGGTGAGCCGGCCCGCCAGATCGGCGATGGCGATCGGCGTGATCGACGAGGTGATTGCCGCGTCCTTGACGCGCAGCGCCTCGTTGGCCTCGACCAGTGCGGTGGCGTCGAAAATGTGGCCTTGCAGATAACGCAGCGCGCCGTCCGGTCCGAATACGCCCTGGCCGCGCTCGTGCACCCAGCGGAGGCGTCCGTCGCGGGTGCGGATGCGGTACGAGAGCTCGAAACGGCGTCGCACCGCCAGCGCCGTCTGCACGTCCTGCCACACGCGCGCCGCGTCGTCGGGATGGATCCAGCTGGCGAGGCTGACGCTGCCGGTTTCGAGGAAATCGGCAGCCGTGTAGCCGCTGAGCTCCTCGATGTTGCCGTCGAGGTAGCGGATCGGCCAGTCCGGTGTGTTGTCGCAGCGGTAGACGATGCCGCTGATGGTATCGAGCACCCGCAGCAAATCCTCGCTGCGCCCGCTGCCTGCATCGCGTACCAGTGCGATAAGCGCGATGGCTGCCGTCAGCGCGCAGGTCGCGCGCAGCAGCTGCACGGGAAGGCCGGTGACGGCGAGGAAATCGGAAGCGGTCGGCAGCCAGGTGAAAAAGGGGCCCGGATTCGGCGACATGAAAACCGTCAGCAGGCCATAGCCGATCAGGGCGACGGCCAGCACGCCGGTCCAGCGGGCCGGGCAGCGGCGGGCGCCTGGCTGGCCCGCCGTCAGCGGCCGGCATAACGCGACGAGTCCCCAGCCGGCCATCAACGCGCCCGGTACGCCGAGAAAGAGACGAGACCCCATCGCCAGTCCGCTGAGCGCGGACGGGGCGAGCAGGACCATGGCGGCGACGCCGAGGGCCGCGACCGCGTGCACGCCCGCCGCTGGCAGGCCGATGCCGGTGCGCGCCAGCACGCGGCGTCCGAACTCCAGCAGCGGCGCATAGGACACGGTGAGCAGCAGCGGACTGTACAGGGCAAACACCGAATCCGGCTGGGTCAGGCGTTCCCATTCGATGAATTCGAGCAAGCCGTGCAGCACGCCGAACAGGCCCAGCAGCCAGAGGTCGGGCGCGAAACGCAGGTGCGTGTCCTGGCGCGGCAACAGCCAAGCCACCACGCCGAGCGTGAAGAAGGCGAGGCCGTAGATCTGGTAGATCAGCCCGAGATGGTCGACGGCCCAGTGGCCCATGGCGCGGAATCCTGCATGTTACGGATGAATCGAGGGCAGGGCGAGGCGGGTGCTGTCGCGTGCCGGTGGTCGGGAAGCGAACCCGGGATGTCCATGCAAAGGCCATTCATTGAGTTGGCCCGACGTTACCGCGCAGGATGGGGAAGGGTCAAGGCAGGACGGGGGGCCGAACTTGCACCGATCATTAGTTTTGTGCAAATATAAAAAACCATTCGCAATTCCAACTTTCTGCTCCGCTCCGGCGGGGCTGTCAGGTGACCCGCGCAACCCTGTGCCCGGCGTGCCGCAGGCCGCTGTCATGGTCTCCTTTCCCCGCGCCGTGCCCCGGCCGGTCCGCGGGTCGCCTGTCCTGATCGGCTGATGCCGGGAAAGGAAACGCCTTGACGCCAACGCTCGACAAGACATTGCCCGCGCTCGCCGCCCTCGTGGCGGTCCCCGTCTGGGCCGACACCGTCACGCTTCGCAACGGCGACCGCCTGAGCGGCACGGTGGTGAAGATGGAAGCCGGCACGCTGTGGCTGGAGACTGCCTACGCGGGCACGCTGAAACTGCCCTGGCCGCAGGTGGACCGGCTGGAAACCGATGAGCCGGTGCGCCTCGTGCTGGACGACCGCGCCGAATTCGACGCCCGCCTGCAGCCGGCCGCGGCGCGCCAGGTGCGGATGTGGCCGGGCGGCGTCGGCGAACCGGCGCCGCTGCCGCTCGACCGCATCGTCGCGATCCACCCGCCGCGCCACCCCGACCGCACGGTGCTGAGCGGACGCGCCGCGCTCGGCGGCAGCCTGACGCGCGGCAATACCGATGGCGAGATGCTGCATCTGGACGGCGAGCTGGTGGCGCGCCATCCGACGCAGCGGGTGACGCTCGGCGGCGAGCTCAACGAGGCGTCGCAAGACGGCGTCAACACCGTCTCGAACTGGCGGCTGGGGCTGAAAGTCGACCACTTCCTTGCCGAGCGGACTTACCTATATGCGCATACCCGCTTCGACCACGACGGCCAGGCCGATCTCGACCTGCGCAGCACGATCGGTGTCGGGGGCGGCCGCCAGTTCGTCGAGCGCGACGATTTGGCTTTCTCGCTGGAGGGGGGCTTCAGCCTGGTGCACGAAGCCTACGGCAGCGTGCCGGACGCGCGCTTCCCCGGCGCGCGCGCCGCGCTCCGGTATGAGCAGGGCTTGTGGGGGAACCGCCTGCGCCTGTTCCACACCAGCGATCTGCTGTTGAACCTGGAAGCGGTCGAGGACTATCTGCTGCAGACACGCACGGGTTTCCGCGTGCCCATGGGCAATGGCCTCAGCCTGGGCGCGCAGGTGAATGTCGATTACGATGCCGTGCCGGCCGCGGGCAAGGACAGCACCGACACGGCACTGATCTTCAAGCTGGACTACACGCTATGAAGCCGGCGATTCGAGACGCAGGCGGGAGCGAAGCGCCGCGCGCCACCGATGCGGTCCTGGCGGACGCGCCGCCCACGGTGGTGGCGTTCGGCGAAACCCTGGTCGACCAGTTCAGCGACCGCGCGGTGCTGGGCGGCGCGCCGTTCAACGTCAGCTGTCATCTTGCCGCGTTCGGCGTCCATCCGGTGCTGGTGACGCGCACCGGCAAGGATGCGGCGGGCGACCTGCTCAAGCAGGCGATGGACGCGCGCGGACTGGACCTGCGCGGGGTGCAGACCGACCCCGCGCGTCCCACCGGCCGCGTCCTGGTGACGGAAGACGCCGACGGGCACCACTTCGACATCCTGCCGGACCAGGCCTACGACCACATCCACGCCAGGCTTGCGCGCATGGTCGGCCTGTCGGCACATCCGGCGCTGGTGTATTTCGGCACGCTGTCGCAGCGCAGCGAGGAATCGCGTCGCGCGCTGCGGGATCTCCTGGGCACGGTGGCCGCCTGCGCCTTCCTCGACATCAACCTGCGCGATCCCTGGACCGACGTGGACACGGTGCGCTGGTCGCTCGCGCGTGCCAGCGTGGTGAAGCTCAACGAGGACGAACTCGCACGGGTGGGGCGGCTGCTCGGCCTGGACGGCGATACGCCGGTGGCACGCGCGGCGGTGCTGCGCTCCACGTTCGATCTGCAGCAGGTGGTCGTGACCGCCGGCCCGGCGGGGGCGTGGGCGCTCGACCCGGCGGGGCGCCTCGAAGTGGTGGCGGGCACGCCGGCGCGGCAAGTCGTCGACACCGTCGGCGCGGGTGATGGCTTTGCCGCGGTGATCATGCTGGGCATGCTGCACGGCTGGTCGACGGGCGACGCCCTGGCGCGCGCCGATGCGTTCGCACGCGCGCTGTGCGGCATCCGTGGCGCCGTGCCCGCATCGCAGACGTTCTATGAGCCGTTCCGGCGCGACTGGCGGATCGAGAAGGCGGTGAATCATGCGTGACCTGTATGTGCTGATGCTGAGCGTGCACGGACTGATGCGCGGCCAGGCCCTGGAGCTGGGGCGCGACGCCGATACCGGCGGCCAGACGCTCTATGTGATCGAACTGGCGAAGGCGCTCGGGCGGCATCCGCGGGTGGCGCAGGTAGACGTCATCACGCGCCTGATCGACGATCCGGCCGTGTCGCCGGACTACGCGGTGCCACGCGAGGCGCTTGGCGAGCGTTCGCGTCTGGTGCGCCTGCCGTGCGGCCCGCGCCGCTACCTGCGCAAGGAAAGCCTGTGGAACCATCTCGACCAGCTGGTCGACCGCATCATCGGCTATCTGCGCCAGCAGTCCCGCCTGCCCGACGTCATCCACAGCCATTATGCCGACGCCGGCTACGTCGGCGTGCAGTTGTCGCAGTTGCTCGGCATTCCGCTCGTGCACACCGGCCACTCGCTCGGCCGCTGCAAGCGCCAGCGCCTGCTCGACCATGGCCGCAAGGCATCCTCCATCGAGCGGCAGTTCAATTTCGCGCGGCGCATCGCTGCCGAGGAGGAAGTGCTGGCGCACGCTGCGCTGGTGGTCACCAGCACGGCGCAGGAAAGCATCGAGCAATACGGCCTGTACGACAATCACCAGCCCGGGCGGATGACCGTGATACCGCCCGGCACCGACACCTCGCGCTTCGCGCCGCCCGGACGGGCGCCCGTTCCGCCGCACGTGCCGTCGATGATCGACCGTTTTCTCGCCCAGCCGAAGAAGCCGCTCGTGCTCACCGTCTGCCGGCCCGAGCTGCGCAAGAACCTGCGGCGCCTGGTCACGGCTTTCGGCGAATCGCCCGCGCTGCGCGCGCGCGCCAATCTCGCCATCGTCGCCGGCAATCGCGAGGATATCCGCGCGCTCGACGACGAGGCGCAGGCGGCGGTGCTGACCGACCTCTTGCTCGACATCGATCGCCATGACCTGTGGGGCAGCGTGGCCCTGCCCAAGCATCACCAGCCCGATGACGTGCCGGCGCTGTACCGGCTGGCGGCACAGCGCCGGGGCGTGTTCGTCAATCCGGCGCTGACCGAGCCCTTCGGCCTGACCCTGATCGAGGCGGCGGCGAGCGGGCTTCCGGTGGTGGCGACCCACGACGGCGGCCCGCGCGACATTCTCGCGCATTGCGAGAATGGCCTGTTGGTGGATCCGCTCGACCCGGCCGCCATCGCGCAGGCGCTGCTGGCCGTACTGTCGGATCCACGCGCCTGGCAGCGCTATGCGCGACGCGGCATCAGCGGCGTGGCGCGCCACTACACCTGGGATGCGCACGTGGAAAAATATCTCAAGGCCGTCGACCGCGTGATCCGGCGCACGCGCAAGCAGGTGCGGCGCGAGCGCGTGGCGCAGCGGCCGTCGGTCAATCCCA
This sequence comes from Thiobacillus sp., assembly GCA_046292745.1. Classification (GTDB taxonomy): domain Bacteria; phylum Pseudomonadota; class Gammaproteobacteria; order Burkholderiales; family Thiobacillaceae; genus Thiobacillus. The sequence goes on from JBKBQH010000003.1 coordinate 50,337, forward strand.
TGCCCTTCGTCGAACGCATGCTGGTGAGCGATATCGACAATACGCTGATCGGCGATCGTGCCGGCCTGGCGGCGCTCAACCCGGTGTTGCGTGCGCGGCCCGGCGGCTTCGGATTCGGCGTCGCCACCGGGCGCCATCTGCCGAGCGCGCTCGAGGTGCTGCGGCAGGCGCGCGTGCCGCATCCCGATGTCCTGATTACCGCGGTCGGGAGCGAAATCCACTACGGTGCTGCGCTGCGGCCGGACGCCGGCTGGCAGCGCCACATCCAGCACCTGTGGCGGCGTGACGCGCTGGCGGCGCTGTTCTCCGATGTGCCGGGGCTTGCCCTGCAAGCGCCCGAGCAGCAAAGCGCATACAAGCTCAGTTTCATCGTCGATCCGCAGTCGGCGCCCGATCTGCGTGCGCTGAAACGGCTCGTGCAGCAGGCCGGCCTGCACGCCAACCTCATCCGTTCGCACGAAATCTATCTCGACGTGCTGCCGGTGCGCGTATCCAAGGGACAGGCGATCCGCTACCTGGCCTACAAGTGGGGCCTGCCGCTGTCCGCCTTCCTGGTCGCCGGGGATTCCGGCAACGATCTCGAGATGCTGGTCGGCGACACCCAGGCGGTGGTGGTCGCCAACCACAGCGCGGAACTCGAGTCGCTGCGGGGACTCGATCAGGTGTATTTTGCCAGGGCCGCATGCGCGGCCGGCGTACTCGAAGGCATGGTGCACTACGGCTTGGTCCGGCGACCATCGGCCGAGCCCGAGAAGGAGGTGGCATGATCGACTCACTGAAAGCGTGGGCAATGGAGCACCGCGACCCGATGGATGCTTTCCTGCGCCGCTGTTTCGCCGAACAGCGCGCGCTGCTTTTGCAGAGCGACCTCTGCCGCCTGCTGGACAGTGTTGCCGCCACTTGCGACGTGCCGCTCGCCGATACGCCGATGGCGCGGGCGGTGCGGCATTTCCAGGAAGGGGTGCTGCAGCCGCCGTGGGCCTACTTTGCGCTGCGCGAAGGGGCCGGGCGCTGGCGTTTTCTGCGCATGCACCAGGACCAGCCGCTGCCGGAGCGGGTGACGGTGAGCGAGTTCCTGCGGTTCAAGGAGCAGTTGGTGAGGCCTGGGGAGGACGATGCCGGCGTGCTCGAAATCGATTTCGAACCCTTCGGCCGCCACGTGCCGCGGCTGCAGGAAACGCGCTCGATCGGACAGGGCGTGCTGCATCTGAACCGCCACCTGGCGAGTGCGATGTTCACCCGGCCCGAGGTGGGGCAGAACAAACTTCTGCACTTCCTGCGCATGCACAGCCTCGACGGCCGTCCCTTGATGCTTGCGCCGCATGTCGCGGAAGTGGAAGTCTTGCGCGAGGCGCTGCGCGAGGCCCTGAAGCTGCTGGATGCGGGCGACCCCGACGCGCCCTGGGCGAGCTTCGCGGCGCAGCTCGCCGCCCTGGGGTTCGAGCCGGGCTGGGGCGCGACCGCCGCGCGCGCGAGCGACACCATGGGCATGCTCGTCGACCTGCTCGAGGCGCCATCGCCTTTGGTGCTCGAAGGCTTCCTCGCGCGGATTCCGATGATCGCGCGGCTGCTGATCCTGTCGCCGCACGGCTATTTCGGCCAGGACAATGTGCTGGGGCGGCCCGATACCGGCGGCCAGGTGGTCTACATCCTCGACCAGGTGCGGGCGCTGGAGCGGGAGATGCGCGAGCGCATGGCGCTCCAGGGCGTCGATGTCGACCCTCGGATCGTGGTCGTCACCCGGCTGATTCCCGACGCCGACGGCACCACCTGCAACCAGCCGCTGGAAAAGATCCAGGGGACCGATCACGCCTGGATCGTGCGCGTGCCTTTCCAGCATGCCAATGGCGAAGTCGTGCGCCAGTGGATTTCGCGCTTTGAAATCTGGCCCTACCTGGAAGGGTTCGCCGCGAACGCCGAGCGCGAGGCGCTGGCGCATCTGGGCGGACGGCCCGACCTCATCATCGGCAACTATTCCGACGGCAACCTGGTGGCGAGCCTGCTGTCATCCCGGCTCGGCGTGACACAGTGCAACATCGCCCACGCCCTGGAACAGACCAAATACCTGCATTCCGCGCTGTACTGGGAGGACAACGACCCGGCCTATCACTTCGCCTGCCAGTACACCGCCGACCTCATCGGCATGAACCATGCCGATTTCATCATCACCAGCACCTACCAGGAAATCGCCGGCACAGCCGACAGCATCGGCCAGTACGAAAGTTACCGCGCGTTCACGATGCCCGGACTGTACCGCGTGGTGAACGGCATCGATGTCTTCGATCCCAAGTTCAACATCGTCTCGCCGGGCGCCGACGCCGACATCTATTTTCCCTACACCGAATCGGAGCGGCGCCTGCATTCGCTCCTGCCCGAGATCGAGCGCCTGCTGTATGCGGACGATCCGGGCGTGCCGTATCGTGGATGCTTCGAAGACCCCGGCAAACCCCTCGTCTTCACCCTGGCGCGTCTCGATCGCATCAAGAACCTGTCCGGCCTGACCGAATGGTTCGGCGCGTGCGACCGCCTCGCCGAACGCGCCAACCTGCTGGTGATCGGCGGGCACGTCGACGCGGCCGCCTCGTCCGACGAGGAAGAGCAGGCGGAAATCGCGCGCATGCACGCCCTCATGGAGAATTACCGGCTCGACGGCCGCATGCGCTGGCTCGGTGTCCGGCTCGACAAGGCGCTCTCCGGAGAGCTCTACCGCCACGTCGCCGACCGCCGCGGCCTGTTCGTGCAGCCTGCGCTGTTCGAGGCCTTCGGCCTTACCGTCATCGAGGCGATGGCCTCCGGGCTGCCGGTGTTCGCCACACGCTATGGCGGCCCGCTGGAAATCATCCAGCACGGCAAGTCGGGCTTCCACATCGACCCCAACGACGGCGCCGCAGCCGCTGGGGCGATGGCCGATTTCCTGGAACGCTGCGCCGACGCCCCCCAGCATTGGCAGCGCGTCTCGGAAGCGGCCCAGGCGCGCGTCGCCGCACGCTACACTTGGCGACTGTATGCGGAGCGCATGATGACGCTGTCGCGCATCTACGGCTTCTGGAAGTTCGTCAGCAACCTCGAGCGCGACGAGGCCGGGCGCTACCTGCACATGTTCCATCACCTGCAATTCCGCCCGCTGGCGCGCGCCGTGGGACAACACTGAAAGGCACTGCATGGACTATCTGAACGGCATGTCCGCCTACCTGGGCGAATGGCGCGGCTTTGCCATGACCGCGCTGCACGTCGTCCTCATCCTCGGGCTGGCCTGGCTCATGCTGCGCCTGTCGCGCAAGGGGCTGGCGCGCGTGCGCGCACGCATGCAGGCCGACCTCGACGACCTCGAGCGCATCAAGCGTCTCAATACGCTGGAGCAGGTGTTCCGCTATGTCGTCGGGGTGTTCATCATCCTCGTCTCCGGCATGCTGGTGCTGTCCGAGCTCGGCATCTCGATTGCGCCCATCCTCGCCGCCGCCGGCGTGCTCGGCATCGCGATCGGTTTCGGCGCGCAGAGCCTGGTGAAGGACTACTTCAACGGCCTGTTCCTGCTGCTGGAAAACCAGGTGCGCCAGGGCGACGTGGTGCATGTCGCCGACAAGGCGGGCCTGGTCGAGGAAATGACGCTGCGCTATATACGTCTGCGCGACGCCGAGGGCAGCGTGCACTACGTGCCCAACGGCAGCATCACCACCGTCACCAACCGCAGCCGCGGCTTCGCCTACGCCGTGATGGAGGTCGGTGTCGCCTACCGCGAGGACCTCGACGAGGTTTTTGCGGTGATCCGCGAGGTTGGCGCGGCGATGCGCGCCGATCCGGAACTCGCCGACAAGATCGAGGAAGACATCGAGATCAACGGCGTCGACCAGTGGGCCGACTCCGCGGTGATCGTGCGCAGCCGCTTCAAGGTAAAGCCGCTGGAGCAGTGGACGGTGCGGCGCGCCTTCCTCTATCGCCTGAAGAAAGCCTTTGACGCCGCCGGCATCGAGATCCCCTATCCGCACCTCACCGTGTACGCCGGCGAGGACAAGCTGGGCAAGGCGCCGGCGCTGCCGATCCGGCTGCAGCGCGCCACCGATTGAGGACGTCCGCTAGGGAGGGCGGGGCGTGTCAGTGGTGCCGCACCGGCATCGCCAGCGGCTCGTCGGCGTAGCGGTAGATGTTGACGTCGCGCCCCTGCTCGCGGATGTGCTCGGTCATGCCCGCAAGGTAACGCTGGAAGCTCGGCTCCTTCTGGTAGTCGCCGCTGCTCACATAGTCGAACATGCCCATGGTGTGGAACACGCGGAACGACGACTCCCAGCGGATGACTTCCTTGCCGGCCGGATTGAACAGCACGATGCCGGGCGCGTAGTTCACGCCGAGCTCGCGCACCCAGTCGCGTACCGCCAGGCGCTTGCCGTCCGGGGTGGTTATTCTGTCGCGTGACCACATGTCGAAGCGCACGTTGTCGAACCTGGCCAGCGCCTGCCTGACGTCGGGGTCGGCGATCACGCGGCGGTGCAGCACCTCGCAGTCGGGGCAGTCCTTCTGTTCGAAATACACGGCGAGCGGCCGGGCGGCCGGCCCCTTGCGGCGCAGGTCGGTGACGTTCCTGAGAAAGAAATCTTGCGCGATCATGCTGCCCGAGCCCTTTTGGGGCGCGCCCTTCTCGCGCTCGGCGACGAAATCACGGAACGCCGTTTTCTTTTCCATCCTGCCGGCGACCCAGTCGAGCGCGGCCTGCATGCGTGGTGGCGGCACATAACCGTTGAGCCGCAGCACGATCTCGCCGGATTCGTCGAGGAACAACAGGCTGGGCGTGAACTGCACCTTCAGCGCGGCGGCGTAGGTTTTTTCGGTGTAGGGCTTGCCGTCCAGACCCACCACCTCGCGGTCGCCCCAGATGTTCAATGCGATGACGTCGAATTTCTCGCGCATGGTGGATTCGATTTCGCGCTGCGACAGATTGCGCTCGACCAGCGCCGAGCAGTAGGGGCAGTTGTCCTGGTTGAACAGCAACAGGACACGTTTGTTGGCCTGGGCGGCTTCCTTCACGTCGTCGCGCAGCACCAGGAAACTTTCCTTGAACCAGGCGGGGTACTCCGTGGCCTTCGCGCCATAGTAGGTGCCGGTGCGGACAGGCGCTGTGGCGGGGGTGGCGGCGTGCAGCGCGAAAGCCGCGAAGAGGCCGGACAATGCAAAAACGAAGCGTAGCGTCATGGGGGTCTCCATCCGTTATCAATATCGGTTTTGCCGCAAGCCATGTTAGCAGGCGAGGCACGGCGCAGCACGCCCCGTGCCGGCGTCCATGGCTGCCACGTAGCTGACCCGGTTCCGCCCCGGACAGTTCCTGCGCCGTCTCAGCGGGCCAGCAGGAGGGCGAAGGCTGCGAGCAGGGCGAGCCACAGCGCACCGACCCGCAGGCTGGCAGCGATCGCGCCGGGGTGCCGGGGGAACCCGACCGGGCCAGGCGCCCAGCGCCGCACCCTGGACGCGGGCCAGCGCGGGCGGGCGCCCCGCAGCCGCTCGATGCCGTGCGCCAACGGCTGCAGGAGGTCGCCTGGCGGCAGCGCGGGCGCGCGCAGGCGCAGGACCACGGCTGCGGTGGCAAGCGCTACCGCGGCCAGTGGCGGCCAGGTGGCGGCAGCCAGTGTCGCGAGCTCGAGCGCGTGGCGTCTCGCCTCGTCCGACGCCAGCCCCCAGGGGAGCAGGGCCGAGGCCAGCACGGCCGCGAGCCAGGGCGCCAGCAGGCCCCGTGGCGTCGCGGCCGCGGCGTCCGATGCGGCCAGGCGCCAGGCCAGCCAGAGCAAGCGCGCCATCAGCAGCGCCGTGCCCAGCGCCGCCCAGGGCAGCAGCGCGGAGACGAGGTCCGGCCAGGGGCCGGGCAGGGCGGCGAGTGCCTGTTTCAGTCCGGTCTTCGCGAGCACGCCGCTCGTCAGCGGCGCGCCCGCGAGCGCGAGCGCGGGCAGGGCGAGCGCGGCGCGGCGCGGCGCGTTGGCGCCGTGCGCGTGGAACAGTCCCGCGCCAAGGAACAGCGCGCTTTTCGCCAGCGCGTGGTGCAGGGCGTAGAGCCCCAGCGCCGGCAGCAGCAGCGGCCAGGCGGCGGGCGACAACAGGCCGGCGCCCACGCCCAGGCTCAGATAGCCCATCTGGCTCACGCTCGAATACGCGAGCAGCACTTTGAGGTCGCGCTGCATCAGCCCCGCGGCCACGCCGAGGAACATCGCAACGAGCCCGGCCAGCATCAGCGTCGCGCCGGCTTCGGGCAACGCCTGCGCGCCCAGCGGCAGGCAGCGCAGCCAGCCGAGCAGGCCGGCCTTCAGCATCACCCCCGAGAGCACCGCGCTCGCCGGCACTGGCGCGACCGGATGTGCGAGCGGCAGCCACATGTGCAGCAGCGGCAGGCCGAGCTTCACGCCAAAGCCGGCGATCAACAGCGCGGCGGCGGTATTCGACATCGGTGCCGCAGCGAGGCCGGCGAAGTGATGCGTGCCCGCGCTGCCGACAGCGAACATCAGGCCGGCGACCAGCAGCGTCTCGCCGAGCACGGCCATCGCAAGGTAGACGCGCCCCGCGCGCAGGGCCTCGTCGCTGCCGGCGTGGATGACGAGCCCATAGGCGGAGAAACTCATCAGGGCGAAAAGGACGTAGAAGCTCACCGCGTCGAGCGCGAGGCAGAGGCCCAGGTTGCCCGCCTGGGTGGCGAGGAAAAAGGTCCAGAAGCGCGGCTGGCGCGCGTCGCCGGCGAGCCAGCCGCGTGCGAACCAGCCGGCGAGCAGCCACACCAGCGCGGTGAAGAACAGGAACAGGCGGCCGGTCGCGTCGAGCCCGAGGCGGACGCCGACGAGCACGCCGGGGAGGTCGATGGCCCAGTCGGGCGTCGTCAGCACGGCGAGGCCCAGCGCCGGCAACGGCGTCCACGGCGCGAACCGCAGCGCCGTGTTGCGGGTGGCGGGTGCCAGCACAAAGGGGATCAGTGCGAGCGGCAGCAGAAACGTGGCCAGTGCGGCGGACGGAATCATGCGGGCATCTTACTGCGCAGGCCCGTGGCGCGGACACCCCGCCACGGCCTACACTGGGGGAGCCGCGCCGGGCGGACGGGAACGCATACAATCATCGCAGGCATTATCGGGGGCAGGCATGAAACCAACGATCGACAGTTCCGACTACCGGGTCAAGCCCGGCAGCAAGGTACGACTGGACAAATGGCCGACCCGGGTCGAGCCCTTCTACACGTCGAAAAAATCGTATGCCCAACGGCTCGAGACCGGCACGCGCCGGCTCAGCGATCTGCAGGACAGGCTCTACGCGCATGACCGTTACGCGATACTGCTGATCTTCCAGGCCATGGATGCAGCGGGCAAGGACGGCGCGATCCGCCACGTCATGTCCGGCGTCAATCCGCAGGGATGCCAGGTGTTCAGCTTCAAGCATCCCAGTGCCGAGGATCTTGATCACGATTTCCTCTGGCGCACGCATCGCGCCTTGCCCGAGCGCGGGCGCATCGGCATCTTCAACCGCTCCTACTACGAAGAAGTGCTGATCGTGCGCGTGCGCCCCGATATCCTGCAGGCCCAGCGCCTGCCGGATTTCAAGCGAGCCGACCAGGCATTCTGGGACGCGCGCTTCCGCTCGATCGTCGAATCCGAGTTGCACCTGCATCGCAATGGCACGCGCATCATCAAGTTTTTTCTGCATATCTCGAAAGCGGAGCAGCGCGAGCGCCTGATCGCCCGTATCGACGACCCGGACAAAAACTGGAAGTTCAGCGACGACGACCTCACCCAGCGCCGCCACTGGGAGGATTACATGCATGCGTACGAGGATTGCCTCGCGAAGACCAGCACCGCCGAGGCGCCGTGGCACGTGGTGCCGGCCGACGACAAGAAGAACGCGCGCCTGATCATCTCGCAGATCATCGTCGATACCTTGTCCGCGCTCGATCTGGCGTATCCGCAGCCGAGTGCCGAGCGCATCCAGGCGCTGCAAGCTATCCGGCGCGTGCTCGAGAACGAGGACTGACGCCACGCCCGGCGCGTGACGTTCAGGCGCTGAGCAGACGCACCAGCAGCGCAAACAGTACGAGCCACAGCACACCGGCGAAGGGCCAGGCGCGCAGGCGCGATTCCAGACGCGGTGGACGGCGGGCGCCCCCCGCCGGCAGCATGGGCAGCAAGGGCGGACGCAAGCGGGCGAGGCGGCGTGCGGGGGCGGCGAGCAGGCGTTCGACCGGAACGAGCAGGTCGCCCGCAGGAATATCCGGTGCACGCAAGTGCAGCCTCGCCGCCGCGGCGGCCAGCGCGACCGCGGCGAGGATCGGCCACAGCGCGGCAAGGAGCGGGGCTGGCTGCAGCGCCGCGGTCCAGCTTGCGGACGGCGCGAGGCCAGCGGTCAGCCCGCCGACAGCCGCGAGTGTCAGCAGCCATGGCGCCCACAGCGTGAGAGGCGCCTCACCGGTCGCGGGCGTCGTGCGGATCAGCCAGAAGAGTCGCGCCATCAGCAGCGCGGTGCCGAGCGCGCCGACGGCGAGCAGCAGCGGCAGCGCGTCGGCCCACGGCGCGGGCAGCGCGGCGAGCGCGTCCTTGAGGCCGAGCTTGGCGAGCATGCCGCTGGTAAACGGCGCGCCGGCGAGCGCGAGCGCCGGCAACGCCAAGCCGGCGAGATGCGCGGGCGAGGCGCCGTGGCGCGCGACGACGCCGAGGCCGATAAAGAGCGCGGCCTTGGCGAGCGCGTGGTGGGCGGCGTAGACGACGAGCGCGGCGGCGATGAGCGGCCACAGGCCGGGCGCGGCGAGACCGGCGCCGACGCCGAGCGCGAAGTGGCCCATCTGGGCAACGCTCGAATAAGCGAGGATCGCGCCGGCCTGGCGCTGCGCGAGGCCGATCACGCTGCCGCCGACGATCATGAGGGCGCCCGTCGCCATCAGCAGCTGGCCGGCGTCCGGCAGCGCCGCGTCGCCGAGCGGCAGGAAGCGCAGCCAGCCGAGCCCCCCCGCCTTGATCATCGCGCCGGCGAGCACCGCCGCGGCCGGCGCGGGCGCGGCCGCGTAGGCGAGCGGCAGCGACACGTGCAGGAATGGAAGCCCCACTTTCACGCCGAAGCCGAGCACCAGGCAGGCGACCGCCCAAGGGTGGTCGGGCGCGAGCCCGAGCGCGAGCAGCAGGCCCGAGAGGATGAGCATTTCGCCCGCCACCGCCAGCACCAGGTAGACGCGGCCCGCGCGTCGCGCCGCGGGGTTGTCATCGTGCGCGACGAGGCCGTAGGCGGCAAAGCTCATCAGCGCGTAAAAGGCATAGAAGCCCGCGGCGTCGAGCGCGAGGCAGGCGCCGAGATTGCCCGCCTGGGTCAGCAGGAAAAACACCATGAAGCGGGCGCGGCGCGGGTCATCCGCCAACCAGACGCGTGCGTACCACCCCGCGGCGAGCCAGATCAGCGAGGTGAACAGCAGGAACACGCGGCCGGTATCGTCCACCCCAAGTTGCAGGCCGGTGAGCACGTCGGGCAGCTCGAGCAGAAGCGGCGCGCGCGCGGCGAGCGCGAGCGCCAGCGCCGGCAGCGGCGCCCACGGCGCCAGCTTCAAGGCAAGCGCGCGGCTGCGCGGCAGCGCCACCAGCAGCGCGAGCGCGAGCGGCCACGCCAGGCTGGCGACGATCAGGGTGTCCATTGCAGGTACTCGCGGTCGGCGATGAGCGTCGCCCAGTCGAGCGGGCTCAATGCGCTGGCGGCGAACAGGCCGGCCAATAGCGTTGCGGCGGCGGTGACAAGCGGCGGCAACAGCAGCAGCGGCGCGGTTTCCCAGCCGCGCCGCAGCGGGATATGCTCGTTCGGCCAGGTTGCCGGCGGCTCGCGGAACCAGGCGCGGTGCAAGATGGGCAGGAAGTAGGCGGCGTTCAACAGGCTCGAGACCGCGAGCACCGCCAGCACCCAGGGCATGCCGGCCTCGAGCGCGCCGAGGCCGAGATACCACTTGCTGATGAAGCCGGCGAGCGGCGGCACGCCGATCATGCCGAAGGCGCCGATGGTGAAGGCGAGCGTGGTCCACGGCATGCGGCGGCCGACGCCATCCATCTCGCTCACCTTGTGGATGCCCAGGGTTTCCGCGTAGTTGCCCGCGCAGAAGAACAGCGTGATTTTCATGATGCCCTGGTGCACCAGGTGGACGATGCCGCCGATGGTGCCGACCGGCCCGAACAGCGCCACGCCGAGCGCGATGTAGGAGACCTGGCTCACCGTCGAATAGGCGAGGCGTTTTTTCAGGTCGTCCTGGAACAGCGCGCGCAGGCTGCCCCACACGATGGTGATCGCGGCGGCGATGGCGAGCGGCGTCAGCAGGTCGAGGAAGCTGGCGAACTCGATGCCGTACACCTCGTAGACGATGCGCACGATGCCGAAGGCGCCGGCCTTCACCACGGCGACCGCGTGCAGCAGCGCCGATACCGGCGCCGGCGCCACCATCGCCAGCGGCAGCCAGCCGTGCAGCGGTACCAGCGCGGCCTTGACGCCGACGCCGGCGATCAGCAGCAGGAAAATGATCTGCAATTGTCCGGCCACTTCCGGCGACAGCGCGGACAGCGAACCGCCCGGCGCAAAGTCGACTTGCCCGGCCAGGCCGTACAACCACACCGTGCCGATCAGCAGCAGCGCGCCGCCGCCCAGCGTGTAGGCAAGGTAGATATGGCCGGCACGCAGTGCTTTCTCGGTGCCGCGGTGCACCACCAGCGGATAGGTGGCGAGCGTGAGCAGCTCGTAGAACACGAAGAAGGTGAAGAGATTGCCCGCCATCGCGACGCCGACCGTGGCGGTGACGCACAGGCTGAAGAAGCCGAAGAAGCGGCTGCGGTTCGGTGCGCCTTCCAGATAACCGATCGCGTACACGGTGGTGAACAGCCACAGCGCCGCCGAGAGCGTGACGAACAGCATCGCCAGCGCGTCGGCCTTGAGCACCAGATCGAGGCCGGGCAGCACGGTGTGGGTGAACACGTATTCGTGGTCGTTCAGCACGCCCCACAGCATGACGCCGATCAGCGCAAGCTTGGCGAAGGCGCCGGCGAGGTTGAGCGTGGTGCGCAGGCGAATGCGTGATTCGGCAAGGAAGAAAATGAACAACCCCGGCACCAGCGAGCTCAGCACCACCGCGACCGGCAGCCAGGTGTCGGCGATCATGCGCCCCTCCCGACCGCGAGCAGGTCCATCACCGGCGCGCCGATGAGGCCCAGCAGGATGGACGCCAGCGCCAGTGCGAAGGCGCTGAATTCGAGCACGCGCGGCACCGGCGTGACGCTGTCGCCCTCGGCCACCGGCAAAAAGGCGCGGCGCAACACCTTGAACACGTAGGCCGCGGTCAACAGGCCGCCGACGACCATCACCGCGACCCACCACCACTGGCCGGATGCCAGCGCGGCCTGCAGCAGCAGCCACTTGGCGGAAAATCCGCCCGACGGCGGCAGGCCCATCAGCGTGACGCCGGCCATGCCGAAGGTGAAGAGCGTGAGCGGCAGGCGCACGCCGACGCCGCCGAGGCGGTTGATGTCGTCGCGCCCGGTGGCGACGATCATGCTGCCGGCGGCGGCAAACATCGCCGCCTTGGCGAGCCCGTGCGCCAGCGCCTGCATCACGCCGCCCTCCAGGGCGCTGTCTGCCGCAGCGAGTGGCGTCAGCGTGGCGAGCGGGAACAGCAGGAACAGATAGCCGATCTGCGCCACGGTCGAATAGGCGACCAGCATTTTCAGCCGGGTTTGGGTGAGCGCCAGGAGCGAGCCCCAGACGATCGCGGCGGCGCCGAGTGCGCCGATCAGCTGCGCCGCGGCCACCGTGGCGAGCGGCTCGAACAGGTCCAGCCACAGCCGCACGACGAGGTAGAACGAGGCCTTGATGACGAGCGCCGAGAGCAGCGCGGAAACCGGCGCCGGCGCGCCGCCGTGCGCGGGCGGCAGCCAGAAGTGGAAGGGGAAGAGCGCGGTCTTCAGCAGCAGGCCGAGGATCATGAGCGCTGCGGCGAGCGGGACGGCCACAGGCGCGTCGCCGTCGATGAGCGGTGCGAGCGTCTCCAGCGACACGCTGCCGTAGCTGCCGTAGATCAGCGCCACACCCAGGAGATACGCGCCAGAACCGAGCAGCGTCGCCAGCAGGTAGCGCAGCGCGGCGGTGATCGGCGCGGTGCCGCCGGCGATCGCGACCAGGCCCACCGCGGCGAGCCCCAGCAGTTCCAGCGTGACGTAGATATTGAACAGGTCGGCAGACACGAACAGCGCGTTGAGCGCGGCGAGCATGAGCCCGGTGATCGGCCAGAACACGTCGCGCCCCTTGGGGGTCGCCGCGAAGTAGCCGCGCGCGTAGGCCGCGAGCGGCAGCGCGACCGCCTGCGTCAACAGCAGCATCACGCCGGCCAGTCCGTCGGCGTACAGATCGATGCCGAGCGGCGCGCCCCAGCCGCCGACCGCGTAGGCGCGCGCGCCGCCGTCGACGAGTTGCGCCGCGAGTTGCAGCGCAAGCAGCATCTGAACTGCCAGCGCGGCGATGGCGAGCCGCGCGCCGCGCCCGGGGCCGAGCACGAAAGCGAGCGCGCCCCACGCGAGCGGCAGCACGATCAGCCAGGGCAGGGGGTCGAGACTATCCGTCATAAAATCCCTGCCATACTGAACGACACCCGCAGCCTGTTCGTTTCATTCCATCTCGAGGAGAACGCCATGTCCGCACCGAACGATTTTTCCGCCAACCCCTCCACCGGCGTCATGGGCAAGCTCACCGCCGTCAAGCTGCCGCTGTGGGTGAGCCTCGCGCTCCTGATCCTGTGGGCGGCCAGCTTCGCGTGGCAAAGCCTCGCGCAGAAACGGCTGGTGGCGAAACTGGACACCGAGCGCGCGGCGATGACGGCGCAGGCCGACGCGGATCGCCAGGCGCTGTTGGTGAATGTGCGCGCGCGGGCGCAAAACGCTTCCGAGGCCTCGCTGCGCGAGTTCGGCACGGCGCTGGCGTGGGCGGTGCGCGGCGAGATGATCCGCAACAACCTCGACCAGGTCGACCAGTTCTTCACCGAGATCGTCAGGCTGCCCGGTACCGAACGCGCGCTGCTCGCGGGCGCCGACGGCAAGGTCAAGGTGTCGACCGACCGCCGCCATCTGGGCGCGGAAGCAAGTACAGTCGTGCCGCCGGAAGTGCTGGCGCTGCCGCAGGTGACGGTGCGCCGCGAGGCGGACGGCACGCAGCTCCTGGTGGTGCCGGTGATGGGGCTGAACGAGCGGCTCGGCACGGTGGTCGTCACGCGTCGCCCCGCCGACGCCCTCGCGGGGCTGTAAGCCGTTTCACGCATCGTCCAGTTCCGCGTCGTCGCGGTCCTCCGGCAGGCGCATGCGCCCGGTGCGTTCGAGCAGCTGGCGCGCCAGCGCCAGCGCCAGGGCGGTCGCGGCGATGGCGACGACGATGCCGGTGAGCACCATCGCCTGCGGCACCGCATCGATGCTGCCGTCGCGCTGGCCGAGGCCGACGAAAACCAGGAAGGCGCCGCTGCCGAGGATGTTGAAGGCGAGAATCTTGCGCAAGAGATGCGGCAGCGCGAGCAGGCCCGCCAGGCCGATCGCGAACAGCGCCGCGCCCGCCAGCGCGTAGAGCAGGCCGGCGCTCACGGCCGCACCTCGGTGCTGGCGAGATAAAGCGCAGCGAGCGTAAGCCCGATCGACAGCGTCAGCGCCGCCTCGATCAGCAGGATCAGACCGCCGGCCAGCGCGGGCGGATATTCGAGCAGGGCGCCATGGCCGAGCATGGCCGCGGCGACCACGACGAATACCAGAAACCCCAGCGCGAGCCCGGTGCGCAGCAGCAGGGTGGGCGCCGCCCACGCCGGCAAGAGGCCGGCCAGCCGCAACAGCACGCCGGCGGCGGCGAGTACCGCGCCGGCCTGGAACGCGCCGCCCGGCGCGCTCGCGCCGACCCACAGCAGGTAGCCCGCGACCAGCACCATCAAGGGCGCGAGCAGGCGCGCCAGCGTTTGCAGCAGCGGATGCGCAGGATGCGTGGCGTCCGCCGCCTGCGGCTTCACCAGCGCCAGCACGCCGAACAGCGCGAGCAACAGCACGGCGATTTCGAGCAGGGTGTCGTAGCCGCGGAAATTGAGCAGCACCGCGGTGATCGGGTGCGCCACGCCGCTCGCTGCAATATTCGCCGCGACGGCGTCGGGCAGGCGCACCGCGTGCGGCGGCAGCTCGAGCATCGCCGCGACGAGCGCCACGCCGAGCAGGGCCGCAAGCGCGACGATGAGCGCGGGCAGCGCGCGTCTCATGCGTCGGGCTCCCGCTTCGCGCGCAGGTGGCCGACAGCGTCGAGCAGCAGCGCGCCGGTCAGTCCCGCGCCGATCGCGGCTTCGGCGAGCGCGATGTCGGGTGCGCCCAGCCGCGCCCAGGCCAGCGCCATCAAGAGACCGAACACGATGAACAGCACCACGCCGCGAAACAGGTCGGCGACGGTGAGCGCGCGCGCCGCGCTCCACACCAGCGCGGCGATGATCAGCAGGTCAAACGCCAGCGCCGCGCTCATTCGCCGTCTCCCGCCTGCGCCGCGCTCATTTGCGGTCTCCCGACCGCCACGGCGCGATGCCATGGCGGCGCGCGCGGCGGGCAATGAGGAAGCCGACCGTCGCGCTGGCGGCGAGCGCCAGCAGCCAGATCAACACCAGCTTGATGCCCGTCGCCCAGCCGGGCGCATGCAGCATCAGGCCGACGACGACCAGGCCGAGGCCGAGGTTGTCGGCCTTGGCGAGCGCGTGCAGCCGCGTGTAGACATCGGGGAAGCGCAAGAGGCCGACGGTGCCGGCGAAGAAGAAGGCCGCGCCGGCGACGAGCAGCGCATTGCCGAGCCACTCAGCGAGGGCCATCGTCGGGCGCCTCCTCGCGCCAGGCGCGGCGTGCGAACGCCACCCCGGTGATCGCCGCCAGGAGCGCGAACACCAGTGCGGTGTCGAGCAGGGCGGGCTGGGACATCGCCTCGGCGAGCAGCAGCAGGATCGCCACGCCGGTGGTGCCGAACAGCAGGGCGGCGAGCAGACGGTCGGCCGGCGTCGGGCCGCGCGCGACCCGCACGAGTGCGACGATCAGGTTCAACAGCAGGAAGAGGGCGAGGGCAAACGTGAGCGTCATACGGTCGCGTCGAGATTGAGGCCGAGCAGGTGCGCGAGGCGGTCTTCCGCCACGCGCACCTCCCTTTCGGTCGGGGCGGTGTCGTCGAGCACGTGCAGACACAGGCGGTCGCCGTCCAGTTCCACGCTCAGGGTGCCCGGCAGCAGGCTCAGGGTGCTGACGAGCAGGATGCGTCCCAGCCCCGCGGGCAGCCGCAGCCTGACTTCTTGCAAGCCGGGTTTGAGACCGGGCCGCGGCCGCAGCGCGAAGGCGGCGACCTGCACGCCGCCGTGCAGTGATTGCAAAACGAAGAAGGCAAGAAAGCGTAGCAGGCCGATACGCGAAACGCGGGTTTCGAGCGGTGGCAACAGGTAAACGCTGGCGGCGGTGGCAAGCGCGACGCTGACGCCGCCCACCCCCCAGCTGCCGGGGCGGCCGTCGGTCAGCGCCCACCACAGCACGGCGAACAGCGCGATGCGCCACAGCACGGCCCGCAGGGTCGTTGGCCGGATGTTCATTTGACCGGCGCCTCCGCTGCCGCATGCGGCGGATTGTCGAAGCGCACCGTGTCGGGCGCGTTGGTGCCGCCGGTCATGACGAAGCTCATCGCTTCCTCCATGGTCCAGTCGGTCATCACCACGTCGGCAAGCGGCAGGATCTCGATGTAACCCGAGGTCGGGTTGGGCGAGGTCGGCACATACACCACGGCGAGTTCCTCGCCGCTGGCGGCGTCCCGCATCACCTTGGTGATGAGGCCCACCGCCTTCATCTCCGGCGAGGGAAAGCTGATCAGCACCACGCGCTGGCCCTGCACCGGCGGCTTGCTGACGGTTTGCAGGAAGCGCTGGGTGGCGCGATATACCGTCTGCACGCCGGGCACGCGGGTGACCAGCGCCTCGGCGACGCCGATCAGCTTCTTGCCGACGACGAAGGAGGCGAGCACGCCGACGGCGTAGAGCAGGGCCAGGGTGAACAGCGCGGCGAGACCGGCCTGCACGCCGCTGTCGAGCAGCCAGTGGGCGAGCGAGTCGGAGAGCGGACGCAGCAGGGCGGCGAGCCCCCTGAGGAAAGGCTCGCCGGTGCTCGCCAGGAGGCCGAACACGAAGTTGAATACCAGCCACGTCACCCACAGCGGGGCGACGGTGAAAAAGCCGATCAGCAGGTAGCGCAGCAGGTGCGGGTTGCGCGGCGTGGGCGTGGCAGGACGCATATGCAGGTTATTTATTGTACGTGGCTGGCGATGAACACGTCGCAGCTGGCGTGCGCCAGCACGTGTTTGGTCACGCTGCCGAGCAGGAGTTCCTCCATGACCGACAGGCCGCGCTTGCCCATCACGATGAGGTCGGCGTCGAGCGATTGCTCGTGCTCGACGATGCGCAGCGTGGCGGCACCGTGGACGAACTGGCGCGTGAGATGGTCGGCCGGAACGTTCAGCTTGCCGACGAAGGCGTCCATGGCCGCAATCGCCGCGTCGCGTGCCTGGGCGCGGTAGGCGTGGATGGTGTCGTCGTCCAGCCCCGCGAGGCGGAAAGTCGATTCGAGCTCGACCGCGAACACGTGCAGCAGCACGAACTCGGCGTCGGGCAGCCAGCCATGCGCGGCGTTGATCGCGGCGGCGCAATGGTCGGAGAAATCGACCGGCGCGAGCACGCGGCGATAGGGCGCCTGCGCGCGCTGCTTCACCGCGAGCAGTGGCCGGCGCGTCTTGCGCAGCAGGCGCTCGGTGGTCGAGCCGATCAGGAGTTCGCGCACGAAATGCGCGCCACGCGCGCCCATCACCAGCAGGTCGGCGTTTCGCGTGTCGGCGAGTTCGGCCAGCGTGGCGAGCGGATTGCCGGTGGCGACGAGCGTGTCGATCGGGCAGTCATGGCGCGCGGCCAGTGTTGTGGCCAGGTCGGCGAGCTGTTGCTCGGCATGGGCAAGAAGCGTCGCCTGCATACCGGCGGCCCTGGCCGGCAGCAGCTGGCGCAATGTGTCGAGCGTACCGGCGCTCACGATGTGGGCGAGGGTGAGGCGCGCGCCGGGTGTGGTCGCGGCGAGTTGTGCGGCGCGTTCCAGCGCATGGCGCGCAGGCGCGGAAAAATCGGTGGCGGCGAGCAGGGTGCGGGTCATGTCGGTTCCTTGGCGGGAGCGAGTTCGGCCGCCGCGATGCGCGCGGCCAGGTCGAGCGCGGCGAAATCAGCCGCCTGGTTGAAGGGATGCAGCACTTCGATGTTGCCGTGCCCACGAAGGCGGTTGGCCTCGTCCTCGTCGCGCGCGACGACGGCGATGTGCCCGTCGTAGTGCTGTTCGCGCAGCGCGTTCAGCAGCGCGCGGTTGCTGGCGTAATCGGGCAGGGTGCTGACTACCCAGGGCAAGCCGGCGAGCGGCAGGCTTTCGATGTAGTCGGGGGCTTCGCCGTCACCGAAGCGGGCGTCGAGGCCTTGATTCTGCTGCGCGCGCACCACTTCCGGGTCGAAGTCGACGCCGACGACGTTGATGCCCTGCTGCCGCAATGTGTGGGCGAGCCGTGCGCCGTAGCGGCCGAGGCCGAACACGAGGATGTCGGGCCGCACGCCGCTGTCGTGCGCGTGCTCGACCGCGAGTTCGCGGAAGGGATGCCTGCGTTCGAACACCCCCAGCCAGGGCGCGACCCAGGCGTACAGACGGTGCGAATAGAGGATCATGTACGACGACAGCGCGATGGTGACAAGGCCGACCAGGGTGGTGAGGCCGAGCGCGCTGTTGCCGACGTGGCCGAGGCTGATGCCCATGGCGACGAAGATGATCGAGAACTCGGAGATCTGCGCGACGGTGAGGCCGGCGAGGAAGCCGGTGCGCTTGCGGTAGCCCATGTAGCCCATGATCGCCATCACGATGAGCGGGTTGCCGATGAGCACGAACAGCGACAGCACGATGGCGGTGCCGATCTCGTCGCCGAGCGTCGAGAAATCGAGCTTGGCACCGAGGTCGAGGAAGAAGAACAGCAGCAGGAAATCACGGATGCTGGCCAGCCGCGCGCTGATCGCCTCGCGGTAGGCGGTGGAGGCGAGCGAGAAGCCGGCGAGGAAGGCGCCGGCTTCCTTGCTGAAGCCGGCGTATTCGCCGAGCGCTGCCAGGGCGGTGCCCCAGGCGATGGCGAAGACGAGCAGCAGTTCCTGCGAGCGCGCCAGCGTGTCGACGATGCGCGGCAGCACGTAGCGCATCAGGATGAAGAGCAGCAGTGCCGCACCGAGCAGGCGCGCCAGCAGGGTGAGCATCAGCGCGACGCCGCCGGTCCCGTTCTCGCCCATGCCGCCGAGCCCGCTCATCACCATCATGGCGATCACCACCGCCAGATCCTGCACGATGAGGAAGCCGACCGCGATGCGGCCGTGCAGCGAATCGAGCTCACGCTTGTCCGACAGCAGCTTGACGATGATGATGGTGCTGGAGAAGGTGAGCGCGACCGCGACGTAGAGGGCTTCCATCCAGCCCTTGCCCAGCGCGACGATGATGAAGAAGCCGAACAGGATGGTGAAGGCGAGCTGGCCGAGGCCCGTGGCGAGCGCGACCGGGCCGATGTGGCGGATGTGCTTGAGGTCGAGCTTGAGGCCGACGACGAACAGCAGCACGGTGATGCCGATCTGCGCCAGGAGATCGATCTGCGCGTGCGCGGTGACCAGCCCCAGGCCCGACGGCCCGACCAGGATGCCGACGGCGATGTAGGCGATGAGCACCGGCTGGCGCAGCCGCACGGCGAACGCGCTGACCGCGGCGGCGATGATCAGCAACAAGGCGAATTCGGCATAGGGCTCGTGCATGGGCGTGTCCTGTCGTCCTTACCCGTAGGGTACCCGATCCGGCGCCGTCCATGCTTCAGCGCGTATTCGGTACACGGCGCCGGATCAGTGCCTTCTCGATCTCGACCACGCTGTAGACGACGAGCCCGAGCACGAAAATCTTCAGCCAGGTGATGCCGTCGAGGGGGGCGGTGCCGAACAGGGCCGGCAGCACGGGGCCGAAGGTGAAGATCGCCTGCAACACGACGAGGACGGCGATGGCGATGAGCACCGCGGGATTGCCGGTGAAACCCGACCAGCCGACGACGGGCGCGGTGAGCCGGCGGCAGTTGAAGAGATAGAAGATCTCGCCCATCACCAGGGCGTTGATCGCGGCGGTGCGCGCCACCTCGACCGGCACGCCGCGTTCGAGCTCCCACAGGAACAGGCCGAGCGAGCCCGCGACCAGGAACACGGTCACGAACACGATGCGCCACAGCATGAAGGGGGTGAGCAGCGGCTCGCGCGGATCGCGCGGCGGCTGGCGCATCACGTCCGGTTCCGGGCGCTCGAAGGCGAGCGCCAGCGCCAGCGTAACCGCCGTGACCATGTTGACCCACAGGATTTGCACCGGCGTGACCGGCAGGGTAAACCCGAGCAGGATCGCGATCAGCACCATGCCGGCCTGCGCGGCGTTGGTCGGCAGGATGAAGATCAGCGCCTTCTTCAGGTTGCCGTAGACGGTGCGGCCTTCCTCGACCGCGTGTGCGATCGAGGCGAAGTTGTCGTCGGCGAGCACCATCTCGGCCGCTTCCTTGGCGGCTTCCGTGCCCTTCCTTCCCATCGCCACGCCGATGTCGGCGCGGCGCAGCGCGGGGGCGTCGTTGACGCCGTCGCCGGTCATCGCGGTGACGGCGCCGCGGGCCTGCAGCGCCTCGACCAGGCGCAGCTTGTGCTCGGGGCTCGCGCGCGCGAACACGTCGATCTCGTCGACCACCTCGCGCAGACGGGCGTCGTCGGTCGCCTCGATCTCGGCGCCGGTCATCGCCTGCACCGTATCGTCGAGGCCGAGTTGCCTGCCGATCGCCTGCGCGGTGGCGGCATGGTCGCCGGTGATCATCTTCACCTTGATGCCGGCGGCGCGGCAGGTGGCGACGGCGCGGATCGCCTCTTCACGCGGCGGGTCGGCCAGGCCCAGCACGGCGAGCAGGGTGAAGCCGCCGTCCTCGATGTCGGCGAAATTGAGATCGGTTTCGGTGTCGCCGTTGCGTACCGCGATCGCCAGGAGGCGCATGCCCTCGGCCGCAGCGGCGTCCATGCGGGCGTGCCAGGCGGCGGCATCGAGCGGACCATCGCCGGCCGTGCCGCGGGCGTGCGTGCACAGCGCGAGCACACGCTCCGGCGCACCCTTGAGATAGAGGAATCCGTGACCGGCGTGGTCGTGGTTGAGCGTCGCCATGAAACGGTGCTCGGACTCGAAGGGAATCACGTCGGTGCGGCGGAAATCGGCACGCACCTGGCGCGGGTCGAGGCCGGCTTTCATCGCCAGCGCGAGCAGCGCGCCCTCGGTGGGATCGCCGGCAAGCTCCCAGCCGGCGTCGGTCTGGCGCAGGTCGGCGTCGTTGCACAGGAGCGCGGCGCGCGCGAGCTCCTGCAGCAAGGGGTCGTTCTCCGGATCGAGGGTCTGGCCGTCGCGGCTGAAGCCGCCCTCGGGCGCGTAGCCGCTGCCGCTGACCGCGACCGTCGTGTCGGCCACGATCACCGTCTGCACGGTCATCTCGTTCTTGGTGAGCGTGCCGGTCTTGTCCGAGCAGATGACGCTGACGGCACCGAGCGTCTCCACCGCGGGCAGGCGTCGGATGATGGCGTGGCGGTGCGCCATGCGCGTGACGCCGATGGCGAGCGTGATGGTCATGATCGCCGGCAGTCCCTCGGGTATCGCCGCGACGGCAAGGCCGACCGCGGCGAGGAACATCTCGCTCGCCGCGTAGCCGCGCGCCCACACGCCGAACGCGAACACGGCGGCCGATACTGCGAGGATCACCGCGGCGAGCCAGCGTCCGAAATGCGCCATCTGCTTCAGGAGCGGCGTGGTGAGTTGCTCGACCGTGGCGAGCAGGGTGCTGATGCGGCCAAGTTCGGTGGCGGTGCCGGTGGCGACGACCACGCCGGTGGCCTGGCCGTAGGTGACGAGCGTGCCGGACCACGCCATGCTGGTACGGTCGCCGAGCGCGGCGTCGGGGTCGACGGGACCGACCTGCTTGTCGACGGCGAGCGATTCGCCGGTGAGCGCTGCTTCCATCACGCGCAGGTTCTTGACATCGATGAGGCGCAGGTCGGCCGGCACGCGGTCGCCCGAGGCGAGATGAACGATGTCGCCGGGCACCAGGTCCTCGGCGTCGACCTCGCGGCGGGCGCCGTCGCGCGTGACGATGGCGTGCGGCGAGAGCAGGTCGCGGATGGCGTCGAGCGCCTGTTCGGCGCGGCCCTCCTGGATGTGGCCGATGATCGCATTGATGACCACGACGCCGAAGATCACGCCGGCATCGAGCGCGTGGCCGAGCAGCGCCGTGATGATGCCGGCCGCCAGGAGCACGTAGATGAGAACGTTGTGGAACTGCAGCAGGAAGCGCTTCCACGCCGGCGTGCGCGGCGGCGGCGGCAGACGGTTGGCACCGTGGCGCGCGCGGCGTGTTTCGACTTCGTCCGCGGCGAGGCCATTGCGCGTGACCCCCAGGCGGGCGAGGGTGTCGTCGACCGAGAGGCTGTGCCAGGCCGGCGCTGCGTCGGGGTGTTCCATGGGGGGCTCCTTCGGGTCGCGTACAATTTTGATTCTTGCACAATCGCTTGGCAGACCCTTTGCAGATGTCCTCCGTTCCCCTGATCGCGAGTGGTCTCGCCGGCGGCGTCGGCCTGTTCCTGCTCGGCATGTGGCTGATGACCGACGGCCTCAAGCTCGCTGCCGGGCCTGCGCTGGAGCGCATTCTGGCCCGCTCGACCGGCACGCGCCTGCGCGCCTTGGCGTCCGGTATGGTGATCACGGCGCTGGTGCAGTCTTCCTCGGCGGTGACGATAGCCACCATCGGCTTCGTCAACGCCGGCCTCCTGACCCTGGTGCAGGCGCTGTGGGTGCTGTTCGGCACCAATGTCGGCACCACCATGACCGGCTGGCTGGTTGCGGTCGCCGGCGTCGATTTCAAGATCGAGGCCTTCGCGCTGCCGATGGTGGGGCTCGGCATGGTGCTGCATCTCACCGGCCACGCGACCCGGCGCGGCGCGCTCGGCATGACGCTCGCCGGCTTCGGTGTGCTGTTTCTTGGCATCGGCATCCTCAAGGACACCTTCACCGACCTCGGCAGCCAGATGGCGTTGCCCGGCGGCGAGGGCCTGCTGGGGGTGCTCGCGCACGTCGGCGCGGGCGCGATGCTCACGGTGCTGATGCAGTCGTCGAGTGCGGCGCTGGCGGTGGCGCTCACCGCGGCGCAGGGCGGGCTGGTGACTTTGAACGACGCTGCCGCCGTGGTCATCGGCGCCAACATCGGCACGACGGTGAAAGCCATGCTGGCGGCGCTCGGCGCGACGTCCAATGCGCGCCGCGCCGCCGCTGCCCACGTGCTGTTCAACCTCTTGACCGGCGCGGTGGCGCTGCTGCTGTTGCCCTGGCTGGTCGACTTCATCGAACACGTGCGCGACTGGCTGGAACTGGAGGCGGCGCCGGCAGTGACCCTGGCGCTGTTCCATACCGCGTTCAACGTGCTCGGTGTGCTGCTGATGTGGCCACTGGCCAACCGGCTCGCCATGTTCCTTGCCGGGCGCTTCCGCACCGCGGAAGAGGACGAGGCGCGGCCGCGCCATCTCGACCGCACCGTGCTCTCGGTGCCGGCGCTGGCGCTCGACGCGCTGGTGCAGGAGGTGCGTCGGACGGGGGCAATCGCCCTGCGCGGTGCGCGGCGTGTATGGGGCATGCAGCCGGCGGGTGCGCCGACGACGCTGCCGGAGCAGGCGGTGGTCGCACAGCTGAACATCGCGATCGCCGCCTTCATCGCCGACCTGCATCGCGTCAGCATGGCCACGGAGAGTGCGCGGAAGCTGCCCGACATTCTGCGCGCGGCACGCTACTACGACGCCGTCGCGGAACTCGCCGCCGAACTGGCGGCGCTGCCCTATCCTGGCACGCTCGGCTCGGCCGCCCTGCGCGACCAGATCATCGATTTCCTTGCGCAGTCCGAAAGCCTGCTCGACGTCGACTACGCGGCCGGGGCCATCGAACTCGAGACGCGCCTCGGCGAAATGCAGCGCCGCTACCGGGCATTGAAGGCAGCGATCCTTGCCGAGGGGGCGAGCGGCGCCTACGACATTCACGACATGGAGCTGTGTCTCAGGCGTTTGAGCCGCATGCGCCGGCTCGCCGAGCAGGCGGTCAAGGCGGCAATGACCCTGCAGGCATTAAACCTTTCTCCTGCGCCAGCCGTCATAACGCCTGGCACGCAAACCGTTTCCTGACGCCGTCCATGTTCGAGCGCTTCCGCCGCCTCATGCCCGACCCGCACACGCTGCGCCAGCACCGTGCGTTGCGCTGGTTCGCGCCGTGGCTGCATCACCCCCGCCTGTGGCACGTGAACCGCCGCGGGATCGCCCTCGGCATCGCGATCGGCATTTTCTTCGGCCTGCTGATGCCGGTCGCGCAGATCCTGTTTGCGGCGGTGGCGGCGCTGTTTTTCCGCGCCAACATTCCGGCCGCGGTTGCGAGTACCCTCATCACCAACCCCGTGACCTTCGCGCCGGTGTACTACGCGGCCTACCACCTCGGCGAATGGATGCTCCGTACCGCCAACATGCCGGTGGACGAAGTCGACCTCCAGCACGTCGCCGCCGAGACGGCGACCGGGCTTGCGCTGTGGATGGACCGGCTGGCGACGGTGGGCATACCGCTGGCGGTGGGTTTGCTGACGCTGGCGGTCTGTCTTTCGGTGATTACGTATTTTGCCGTGCACTGGGCCTGGCGGCTGCGCATCGTGCGCGCCTGGCAGCGCCGCAAGGCACGGCGCGCCGGGCGCTGAAGCCCGGTTCAGGTTTCCGACAGCGGCAACTGGGCGTCGCGGACGTTGACCGCCCCCATGTGGGCGATCAATTCCGCCAGGTCGTCGTTGAGCCGGCACAGCGTTTCGTCGGAGAGCTGGCCGAGGGCGTGGGTGAGTATGCCGGTGAGCGGCTGCGGCGCCTTTTCCAGCGCGCGCCGGCCGGCGTCGGTGAGGTGCAGGGTGACAACCCGCTGGTCGGTCTGGCCGCGTTCGCGTCGCACCAGGCCGGCCTGTTCGAGTTTATCGAGCAGGTTGCTCGCTGTGGAGGGGTGGATGGACATCGTCTGCGCGAGCGCCGAGACCCGCATGCCGGGGGACTGCTGCAGGACGGCCATCGCCCAGATCTGCGCACCGCTGACGCCGCAGGCTTTTTCGACCGCCTGGAAGTGCTGGCGCACGGCACCGAAAATCACGCGGAACTGGCGCAGGGCCTCGGCGGCAGGGCAGGGGGGCGAGCTCAAGATGCGGTCTCCACGGTCGCGACGCCGCCATCTTGGCAGAAAAATCGGATATTTACATCATGACGTATGACCACAGCGCCCGCACGGCGTCGCGCATCGTTTGCGCGGTGTCCGGCGGTACGCGGGCGTGGGTTGCGCCGGCGAGCCTGATCGTGTGCTGCTGGCGGCGCAGTTCGCGGTAGGCGTCGGCGGCGGCCTCGGCGAGGTCGGCCGGGATCAGGCCCGCCGCGCCGGCGCGCCTGAGCAGCGCGATGTTGCCGACGTTGTCGGCGAGTTCGGGGTGGGACGCGCTGTAGCGCAGCACCAGGTACTGCACGCAGAACTCGACATCGACGATGCCGCCGGCGTCATGCTTGAGATCGAAGAGGCCGCTGTCGTTGACGTGGCCGGCGTGCATTTTCTCGCGCATCGCCAGCACGTCCTCGCGCAGCTTCAGCGGATCGCGCGGCAGCGCGAGGATCTCGCGGCGCAGCGCCTCGAAGGTCTGCCCGATCGCCGCGTCGCCGCAGACGAAGCGCGCCCGCGTCAGCGCCTGGTGCTCCCAGGTCCAGGCATGGTGCAGCTGGTAGTCGCGGAAGGCCGCGGTCGAGCTTACCAGGAGGCCCGACGCGCCATCGGGACGCAGGCGCAGGTCGGTCTCGTAGAGGATGCCGGCCGGCGTGAGCGTGCCGAGCCAGGTGTTGATGCGCTGCGCCAGCCGCGCGTACACCTCCTGCGCGCGCGGATGGTCGTCCTCGTAGAGAAAAACGAGGTCGAGATCCGAGGCGTAGCCGAGTTCCTTGCCACCGAGCTTGCCGTAGCCGATGACGGCGAAGCGCGCCTCGTCGCGATGGCGCGTCTTGAGGCCGGCCCAGCAGCGCGCCAGCGTTTCGGCGAGCAGGGTGTCGGCCAGGTACGACAGATGGTCCGACAGCGCTTCCAGCGTCAGCCGCCCCGCCACGTCCTGCGCCAGGAGGCGCAGCGTCTGCACCTGCTTGAAGCGGCGTAGCGCGTCCATCTGCGCCTCGGTGTCGCCCTCGTGGGCATCGAGCTCGTCGCGCAGCTGTGCGGCAAGCTGGGTCCAGTCGGGTGTGCTCAGCAGCGACTGCGGTGCGATCAGCTCGTCCAGCAGTTGCGGTTGGCGGGTGATCAGCTGCGCTGCCCACGGACTCGCCGCCAACAGGCGCACCAGCTGCCGCAGCGCTGCCGGGTATTCGGCGAGCAGCGCGAGATAGGTGGCGCGCCGCGCGACGGCCTGTACCAGCGCGGCGAAGCGCGCCAGCGTGGCGAGCGGGTCGCGCTGGGCGCCGATGATCTCCAGCGCCGGCGGCAGCAGGGCATTGAGCCGCTGTTGCGTCGACTCGGGCAAGCGCGCCGCGTCCTGTCGCAGCGCATCGAGCGTGGCCATCACCCGCTCGGGGTCGTCGTAGCCGGCGTTCTCCAGCAAGGCACGGGCGGTCGCCGCGTCGGCGGTGCCGCAGCACACGGCGGCGAGCGGATGGCTCATCTGGTCGGTCTGCGGCGCGGCGAACACCTGTTCGAAATGCCGCGTCACCCTGTTGCGATGCTGGTCGAGCACCTCGAGCAGCGCGGCGTAGTCGGCAAAACCCATTGCCTCGGCGAGCATGGCCTGCGAGTCGGCGTCGCCGGGCAGCAGCTGGGTCTGCGCGTCGTCGAGGTACTGGATGCGGTGTTCCAGCCGGCGCAGGAAATCGTAGGCGGCGGCGAGCTCGTGATGCGCCTGTGGCGTGATCAGGCCTTGGTGGGCGAGTTCCGCGAGCACGGCGAGCGTCGCCCGCTGCTGCAGCGCGGCGATCTGGCCGCCGCGGATAAGCTGGAAGACCTGGGCGGTGAATTCGATTTCACGAATGCCGCCCGGCCCCAGTTTCACGTTGTGCGCCATCTCGCGCCGCGCAACCTCGCGGCGGATCTGCACGTGCAGGTCGCGGATCGCGGCGAAGGCCCCGAAGTCGAGGTATTTGCGGAAAACGAAAGGGCGCACGATCTGCATCAGTTCGTCGTGACGCGCGCCGCTGAGCGGGCGCGCCTTGATCCAGGCGTAGCGTTCCCACGGCCGGCCCTGCGCGACGAGGTAATCCTCGAGCATGTCGAAACCCATCGCCAGCGGTCCCGAATCGCCCCAGGGACGCAGGCGCAGATCGACGCGGAACACGTGGCCGTCGGCGGTGGTTTCGTTAAGCGCGGCGGTGAGCTTGCGCCCGAGGCGGATGAAGAACTCGTGGTTGCTGAGCGTGCGCACCGAAGCCGCGGGGTCGTCGGCGCGGGTCTCGCCCTCTTCCGGATAGAGGTAGACGAGGTCGATGTCGGACGAGACATTGAGCTCGCCGCCGCCGAGCTTGCCCATGCCGACGACCACCAGCCGTTGCGGCCGGCCCTCGGCGTCGCGCGGTTCGCCGTGACGCGCGGCGAGCGCGGCATGATGGAAGTCGAGCGCGGCAAGGATGCTGATCTCGGCCAGCGCGCTCCAGGTAGCGGTGACCTCGGCGAGATCGGCGCTGCCGGCCAGGTCGCGCGCGGTGGCGACGAGCCACACGTGCCGGCGCAACTGGCGCAGGCGGCGCTGCAGGCCGTCCTCGTCGACGCACGGCGGCTCGGCGAGGAAGGATTCCATGTCGGCGCGGGTGTACGGTCGGTCGAGGCGGCCGGCGAGCGTGTCGGCGAGCTGCGGCTGGGCGTCGAGCAGGCGGCGACCGAAGCGCGAGCAACGGCCGACGCGATCGAAGGCGGGATGGGTCATGGGAGGAAGCGGCGGGTTTGATTTAGAATCGGGCGCATCCCGAACACTCTATCAGCGGAGAGACTGTATGGCAGCCATCGAGTCGATTCTGACCGAAACCCGTGTGTTTCCGCCCGCCGACGACTTCGTCAGGCAGGCCAACGTGCCCGGCACGGACGCCTACAGGGCGCTGTGCCAGGAAGCCGAAACCGACTACGAAGGCTTCTGGGCCCGGCACGCGCGCCAGACCATCGACTGGAAGACGCCTTTCACCCGCACGCTCGACGAGTCCCGGGCGCCGTTCTACAAGTGGTTCGACGACGGCAAGCTCAACGTCTCGTACAACTGTCTCGACCGCCATCTCGCCAGCCGTGGCGACAGGACCGCGCTGATCTTCGAGGCCGACGACGGCGCGGTGACGAAGGTCACCTACCAGGAACTGCACGCGCGCGTGTGCCAGTTCGCCAACGGCCTCAAGTCGCTCGGCGTCGCCAAGGGCGACCGCGTCGTCGTCTACATGCCGATGAGCATCGAGGCGGTCGTCGCGATGCAGGCCTGCGCCCGCATCGGCGCCATCCATTCCGTCGTGTTCGGGGGATTCTCGGCGAAGAGCCTGTTCGAGCGCATCGAGGATGCGCGCGCCAAGGTGGTCGTCACCGCCGACGAATCGCTGCGCGGCGGCAAGGCCGTGCCCCTGAAGCGGGCGGTCGACGAGGCACTGGCGATGGGCGACACCGCCTGCGTCGAACGCGTGGTGGTGTACCGCCGCTCCGGCGGCGACATCGGCTGGACCCCCCGCGATGTCTGGTGGCACGAGCTCACCCAGACCCAGGCCGAGACCTGCGAGCCGGTGTGGGTCGACGCCGAGCATCCGCTCTTCATTCTTTATACCTCGGGTTCCACCGGCAAACCCAAGGGGGTGCAGCATGCCACCGGCGGCTATCTGCTTGGCGCGATCCTCTCCATGCAGTGGGTGTTCGACGCCAAGCCCGACACCGACGTCTACTGGTGCACCGCCGACGTCGGCTGGATCACCGGCCACACCTACGTCGCCTACGGCCCGCTCGCGCTCGGCATGACCGAGGTCATTTTCGAGGGCATCCCCACGTACCCGCACGCCGGCCGCTTCTGGGAGATCGTCGCCAAGCACAAGGTCACCACCTTCTACACGGCACCGACCGCGATCCGCAGCCTGATCAAGCTCGGCGCCGACCTGCCGGCGCAGCACGATCTCTCCTCCCTGCGTCTGCTCGGCACCGTCGGCGAGCCGATCAACCCCGAGGCGTGGATGTGGTACCACCAGGTCATCGGCGGCGGGCGCTGCCCCATCGTCGACACCTGGTGGCAGACCGAGACCGGATCCAACATGATCGCGCCCCTGCCCGGCGCCGTGCCGACCAAGCCCGGTTCCTGCACCTTGCCCCTGCCCGGCATCATGGCCGCGGTCACCGACGAGCACGGCCACCCGGTCGAGCAGGGGCAGGGCGGCTACCTCGTCATCCAGCGTCCCTTCCCCTCGTTGCTGCGCACGCTGTGGGGCGACCCCGAGCGGTTCAAAAAGACCTATTTCCCGGACGAGCTCGGCGGCACAACCTACCTCGCCGGTGACTCGGCGCACCGCGACGCCGACGGCTACTTCTGGATCATGGGGCGCATCGACGACGTGCTGAACGTGTCCGGCCACCGGCTCGGCACCATGGAAATCGAATCCGCGCTCGTCGCCAACCCGCGCGTCGCCGAGGCGGCGGTGGTCGGCCGCCCGCACGAGATCAAGGGCGAGGCGATCGTCGCCTACGTCGTGCTGCGGGGCGCGCGCCCCGCCGGCGACGAGGCGAAGAAGATCGCCGCCGAGCTGCGCGACTGGGTCGGCAAGGAAATCGGCCCGATCGCCAAGCCCGACGAAATCCGCTTCGGCGACAACCTGCCGAAGACGCGCTCGGGCAAGATCATGCGCCGCCTGCTGCGCGCGCTCGCCCGCGGCGAGGCGATCACGCAGGACGTCTCCACGCTGGAAAACCCGGCCATCCTCGACCAGTTGAAGGAAGCGGTGCAGTAAGCCTTGCCAGCGACGGGGCGGATTCAGCCCCGTTTTTATGTATATAATATTAAGAGTTAACGATCCTAATTATATTGAAAGGAAATCATGTCGCACTACCATGCCGTCGTCTGGCTCGATCACAACGAAGCCCGAGTCATGCACATCAGCCCCGACGATATCGAGAAGTCGGTGGTCCATCCGGCCAACCCGCCGCGCCACCTGCAACGCAAGCGCGGCTCGGTGAGCGGCAGCCGCCAGCCCGAAGATCAGCATTATTACCACGATATCGTCGAGGCGCTCGCGGGGGCACGGGAAATCCTGATCGTGGGCCCCGGCCACGCCAAGCTCGAGCTGATCAAGCACATCCACGCGCACGATCGCGGCATGGCCGACAGGGTGGTCGGCGTCGAGACCGTCGATCATCCGGGCGATGGCCAGCTGGTCGCCTACGCCCGCAAATACTTTGTCGCCAAAGACCGTATGCTGTCCTGACCGACCCGGCTTCTCCGGCGACACCCGCGCGATTCCTCCGCGCGGGCGTTTTACCTATGACCGTTCGTCGGAATGGCCGTCTTTGAGATATAAGCTATTGAATTTACAGTAATTCAAAAAATGGGCGCGCTTGCGCCCAGCCTAAAGTTTGTCGAAATTTCGTCGTTACTGTTGGTAATCCTGCAAAAAGGGCAAACCCGTCGTGAGGCGGGGACGCAAAGCCACCGGTCTTGGCGACGAGACGGCGGGGCTGCCAAGGCAAGAAGTAGGCGCGTCGGGTCCTGTTCAGGCGGCATCAGATTCAGGAGCCCAGCATGACGCATCAATGCCCCTTTCCCGTCCGTTCCACCGATAATCGCCGCAGCTATCGCGCCGGCAATGCGCCGGGCTTCATCCTGACCCTCGCCCTCATCGCGGCATTGTCCGGCTACGCCGGACTCAGCGATGCCGCGCCGACCGCCGCAGTGGCGAACGATGCCCCGGACCGTGCCGGCATGGCCTGGGGCGGGGCGGAAATCCCGGTCGCCCGCGCCGCAACGGGGCATCGATAGAAGCAGCGACGCGCTGCGGGCTCTGCAGCCTGTCTCCTCCCTCGCGCCCTTCAGGGCGCGTTTTTTTATGGCTGCCGCAGCGCAGTGGCGATCGTGACGAGTTCTGTCACCAGCGTGTGCAAGCGGGCCGGCGACTTCAGCATCACGGCGCCGTCGGCGTCGTCGAAGCCCTGGTCCGCGTGCGCGAGCGAGAATTGCCCCGGCAGCACCAGCACGCCCAGCGCGTTGAGGATCTGCCGCAGGTGCGGCAACATGCGCATGCCGCCGAAGGCGCCGGGGGAGGCGGCGAGCAGCGCGGCGACCTTGCCCTGGTAGGGCACCAGCCCCGATTCGCCCTGCCATTCGCGCGACACCCAGTCGAGCGTGTTCTTCAAGAGCGGCGGCAGCGAGCTGTTGTACTCGGGGCTGGCGAGGAGCAGCGCGTCGTGCGCCTTGAACAGCGCCTTGAGGCGTTGCGCGTTCGCGGGCAGTCCTTCGCGCGCTTCCAGGTCTTCGTCCATCAGCGGCAGCGGATAGTCGGCCAGGTCGATCAGCGTGACCTCGGCGCCGGCGACGCGCGCGGCTTCCGCCGCGACCTGGATCAGTTTGCGGTTCCACGAGTCGCGGCGCAGGCTGCCGGCAAAGGCTAGGATCTTGGGCATGACGTGTCCTTGCATCGAAAAGCTTCGAATTGTATCGGTTGCTCAGGGCAGGTCGAAGCACACGATCTCGCTCGCTTCCAGCGCCTCGATCTCGAGGTCGGATTCGAAGCGCGCCGCCAGCGCATCGCCGGCCTCGAGCGGATAGCCCCTGACGTCGACGCGGCCGCGCGCGACCTGCAGCCAGGCGCGCCGCCGCGGATCGAGCGGCAGGCTGACGCGGTCGCCCGCGGCGAGGCGGCCGACGCGGATCAGCGCGTCCTGGTGGATCGTCACCGAGCCGTCGCGGCCGTCGTTCGACGCGATCACGCGCAACTGGCCCGCGAGACTTTCAGGCGCGAAGGCGACCTGCGCGTAGCCTGGTTCCAGCCCGTAGGCGTCGGGTTCGATCCAGATCTGCAGCAGGTGCACCGGGTCGGTCGGCGAGGCGTTGTATTCGCTGTGCGCGATGCCGTGACCGGCGCGCATGCGCTGCACGTCGCCGGGGCGGATCACGCCGCCGTTGCCGAGCGAGTCCTCGTGCGCCAGCGCGCCGTCGAGCACCCAGGTGACGATTTCCATGTCCTGGTGGCTGTGGGTGGGAAAGCCCGCGCCGGGCGCGATGACGTCCTCGTTGATCACGCGCAGGGGGCCGAAGCCCATCCACGCGGGATCGCGGTAACTGGCGAAGGAGAAGGTGTGATAGCTGTCGAGCCAGCCGTGGTTGGCGTGGCCGCGCTCGTGGGATTTGCGGACGGTGAGCATGCCGGTCTCCGGTTGCAGGCCTGACATTCAGGCCATGGCGTGACTATAGGCGTGGTTCCCCGCACGGAAAACCGGCACAATCCGATCGAATCGTTCAATGTTTTCGAACATGCCGCTCACCCTGGACGCGCTCGCCGTGCTCGACGCCATCGACTGCCGTGGTTCCTTCGTGCGCGCCGCCGAGGAACCTGGGCGCGCCGACGTATGGACCGGGGTGCTCGATGCCGCGTGAGGGACCGGCACCGGAAACCATGCGCCTCGACAAGTGGCTGTGGGCGGCACGCTTCTTCAAGACGCGCAGCCTCGCCACGCAGGCGATCGAGCACGGCCGGGTCAAGTGGAATGGCGAGCGCGTGAAACCCGCGCGCGAAGTGAAACCCGGCGACCGCCTCGATGTCCACGTGGGAGAGGCCGACTGGACGCTGATCGTGCGCGCCTTGTCGTTGCGGCGCGGGCCTGCGCCGATGGCGCAGGCCTTGTACGAGGAAGACGCGGCGAGCGTGGCGCGCCGTGCCCGGCAGGCGCTCGAGCGCAAATTCGCGGGCGGGGCGCAGCCCGCATCGAAGGGGCGCCCCACCAAGCGCGACCGGCGCCGGATCCACCGTTTCACCGGCGAATGAAGAATGATTGAACCCGCATGCGCCGCCGCAAGGCGCGCCCCAGCGCATACAATCGGCAGACTGGAGTTTCCCGCTTGATGCCGCTTCCCGCCACCCTGCTGACCTGTACGCGCCGCGCCCTGTGCTGGCTCGCCGCGCTGGGGGGCGCGGGCATGCTGTTGCTGGCGGGCGCGGCGGCGCTGATGTATTGGTGGGTGCTGCCCAATATCGCCGACCATCGCGACAGTGTCGCGGCGCTGATGTCGCGCGCGCTCGGGCAGCGCGTCACGCTCGAAGCCGTGGCCGGTTCCTGGCAGCAGGCGCGCCCGGAATTCCGCCTGCAGGGCGTGCGCCTGTACGACGGCGACGGCAAGCTCGCGCTCGAACTGCCGTCGCTCGACGCGGCTTTTTCGTGGCGCTCGCTGTTGCTGCTCGAACCCCGCTTCAGCCATATCGAACTCGAAGGCCTGGCGCTCGACGTGCGGCGCGCGCGCGACGGCCATGTCTATATCGGCGGCATTCCGGTCAACCCGGCCGCGCCCGACAGCGGCTTCGCCAACTGGCTGCTGCGCCAGGGTCGCGTGCACGTGGGCAACGCCACGCTCACCTGGCAGGACGAGGTGCGTGCAGCCGCGCCGCTCACGATGCACGACGTCGATTTCACGCTCGTCAACGTGCGCCACACCCATACCTTCAGGCTGCGCGCGGTGCCCCCCCCGACGCTGGCGCGCCCGCTTGCGGTCGAGGCGCGCCTGCAGGCGCGCGACCTCGACGATCTCGCGACCTGGCGGGGCACGGTCGAGGCGAGCGTGGCCGGCGTGGCGCTGCCGCAGCTGACGCAGTGGGTTGGCCTGCCGGTGTCGATCGAACGTGGCTGGGGCGCGCTGCGGCTCACCGCCACGCTCGCCGGCGGGCGCGTGACCGGGGTGGCGGCGGGCATGGATCTGCGCGAACTGGAAACCCGTCTCGCCCCGCACCTGCCCGCACTCGATTTGCTGCAACTGCGAGGCCGCGCCGCCTGGCAGCGCGCAGCGGGCGGCGCGCAGCGCGTCGTGTTCGAGGAGCTGCGTGTGGTGCGAGCGGGGGCGGCGGCGAGCGGGCCGTTCGATCTCGGTCTGGCGTGGGACGGCGACACGCGCGAAATCAGCGCCCGCGCACTGCGTCTCGATGCCTGGGACGATCTCCTGCCCAGCCTGCCGATGGACGAGGCGCTGCGCGCGCGGCTGCAGGCCCTGCAGCCGCAGGGGCGCTTCGACGAACTGCGCTTCGGCTGGCGCGGCGGGCAGCCCGGGCTCGACAACTTCAGCGTCGTTGCCCGCTTCAGCGGCCTCGGCGTGCGCACCGTCGGCGCGCAGCCGGGCTGGCGCAACCTCGGCGGGCGCATCGAGGGCGACGCCACGGCCGGCCGTTTCGAACTCGATTCGCAGGCACTGGCCGTCGCCCTGCCGGGCGTGTTCCGCGAACCCGAGATCGCGCTCGATCGCCTGACCGCGCGCGGCGGCTGGGCAAAGACGGCGCACGGCCTGCGCCTGCGCTTCGACGAAACCCGTTTCTCCAATGCCGATCTCGAGGGCACGCTGCAGGGGGATTATGAAAAGATCGCCGGTACCGCCGGCGTCGCCGATTTCAGCGCGCGGCTTACCCGTGCTGCGGGCACTGCGGTGCATCGCTACTTCCCGCACGCCGTCGGCGACCACACGGTCGACTGGGTGCGCGAGAGCGTGCTGGCGGGGCACTCGGACGACGTGCGCGTGCGCCTCAAGGGCGATCTGTCGAAATTCCCGTTCGGCGACGGCGACGGCGAGTTCCATATCGGCGTGGCGGTGAAGGACGCCGTGATCGACTACGTGCCGGGCTGGCCGCGCATCGAGGGCATCCAGGGCAATATCGTGTTCGAAGGCAAGCGCATGGAGGTGCACGCGCGGCAGGCGCGCATCTTCGGCGTGACGCTGGCGCCGGTGAAGGCCGTGATTCCCGACCTCGTCCATCACGAGGAACTGCTGGAAATCGAGGGGCAGGCCAACGGTG
The DNA here is from genome assembly GCA_046292745.1 of Thiobacillus sp. Classification (GTDB taxonomy): domain Bacteria; phylum Pseudomonadota; class Gammaproteobacteria; order Burkholderiales; family Thiobacillaceae; genus Thiobacillus. Next base: position 84,496 of record JBKBQH010000003.1, read on the forward strand.
CGGCCGAGGACTTCATCCGCTTCGCCAACCAGAGTCCGGTCGGCGCGAGGCTGCGCGGCTTTACCACGGGGCTTGCCGCCAGCGGCCCGATGCGTCTCGATCTCGGCATGCGCATTCCGCTGCGGCACAGCCACGACACCACCCTGCGGGGGCGTCTGACGTTTCTCGGCAACGCGCTCACGCCAGCTTCGCTGCCGCGGATCGAGCAGGTGCGCGGCGCCGTCGACTTCACCCACGCGCGCCTGGGCGCGCGCGGCATCACCGCGCAGTTCCTCGGCGGACCGCTGCGGGTCGACGCGGACACCCGCAGCGAGGGCGTATCGATCCAGGCCGGGGGCCGCGCCAGCGCCGCCGGGCTGGCGGCGTGGCTGGGCCCGGACCGGGGCGGGCGCCTCGCCGGCCAGGCGGCCTGGCGCGGGCAGCTCGACCTGCTCGCCGCCGGTGAACACTTGCGCATCGAGTCCGACCTCGTCGGGCTGGCGTCGACGCTGCCGGCGCCGCTGGCCAAGTCTCCCGCGGCGCCGCTGCCGCTGGCGATGGATGTGCAGCCGCAGGCGGAGGGACGGCGGTACGCGCTGCAGCTGGGCAATGTGGTCTCGCTGGCGTGGCTCGCGTCGCCGGCTGGCGCCTGGATGCGCGGCGAACTCCGTTTCGGCGGCCCGGCCAGCTTGCCTGCCGAGCCGGGGCTGCGCGTGGCCGGGCAGGCGCCGGCGCTTGATCTGGGCGGCTGGCTGGCCGTGCTGCCCGAAGGCGAGAATGGCCAGGGCGTGGCGCTTGCCACGCTCGACCTGAAACTCGACGCGCTCGACCTGATGGGCCGGCGTTTCCGGGACATGCGGCTGCAGGCGCGCAACCGCAACGGCATCCTGCGCGGCGAGGTGAACGGACGCGACGTCAGCGGCGTGCTGACCTACCGGCCGGCGGGCGCGCAGCCGGCCCGGGTGTCGGCGCAGTTCAGCCAGTTGACGGTTCCGCCGCGGGCTGGCGGCCCCGTGCCGACGGACAAGACAGGACGCACGCTTGCGGCCGAGCGCTTCCCGGTGCTCGATCTCGGCGTGGAGGATTTCCGTCTCGAGGATCGTCCGCTCGGCCGCCTCGACGCGCTCGCGCGCGGCACCCCGCAGGGCATGGTGATCGAGAGCCTGCAGCTCGCGCACTCCGACAGCGTGTTCCACATGAGCGGCCTGTGGCGCGACGGCGTGCCGAGCGAGACGCGCGCCGAGCTCAGGCTCAACGTGCTCGACGCCGGCAGATTCCTCGCCCGCTTCGGCTACCCCGACGTGCTGGCGCGCGGCAGCGCCGATTTCCAGGGCAGCGCGAGCTGGATCGGCTCGCCGGCCGATTTCGCTTTCGACACGCTCGCCGGCCAGATCGCCTTCAAGGCGAAGAACGGCCAGTTCCTCAAGGTCGAACCGGGGGCCGGCAAGCTGCTGGGCGTGCTGAGCCTGCAAGCGCTGCCGCGACGGCTGAGCTTCGATTTCCGTGATATCTTCAACCAGGGCTATGCCTTCGACGAGGCCAGTGCCACGCTGCGCATCGCGCGCGGGGTCGTCTACAGCGACGATTTCCAGATGCGCGGGCCGGCGGCCCGGGTCAGCATGTCGGGACTCGCCAACCTCGGGCAGGAAAGCGTGCAACTGCGCGTGAAGGTGGTGCCGAAACTCTCGGAGAGCGTGGCCGTGGCAGGCGCCCTGCTCGGCGGCCCGATCGCCGGGGTCGGCGCGCTGGCCGCGCAAAAGCTCCTGCGCGACCCGATCGAGGAAATCGTGAGCCAGGAATACCTCGTCAGCGGGCCGTGGCAGTCGCCCGACGTGAAAAGACTGCCGAAGACGAAAACCGAAACACCCCCGGGCCCCCAGATGTCCGAACCCTGATCGTGGAATGTGATCGATGACAATGAAGAAACCCGCCAAGCCAGTCAAACCCGCCGTGCCGCGCGCCAGGGCGGCCACCGCCAAAAAGCCGGCGCCGCCTTCGGGCACGGTGCGCGTCGCCGCGGTGCAGATGGCATCGAGCCCCAACGTCGCGTCCAACCTCGCCGAAGCCGAGCGCCTGATCGAACTGGCGGTCGACACCGGCGCCCGGCTGGTCGTGCTGCCGGAATTCTTCTGCATCATGAGCGCCAAGAACACCGATGTGGTGAAGGTGCGCGAACCCGAAGGCAATGGGCCGATCCAGAACTTTCTCGCCCGCATGGCGAAGAAACATCACATCTGGCTGATCGGGGGTTCGGTGCCGCTGGAGGCGAACGCCGCCAACAAGGTGCGCAACAGCTGCCTGGTCTACGACGAGCGCGGCAAGCTGGTCGCGCGCTACGACAAGATCCACCTGTTCGGCCTCGACCTCGGCAACGAGCACTACCAGGAGTCCAAGCTCATCGAGCCCGGCGACAAGGTCGTCGTCGTCAGCAGCCCGTTCGGCCGCATCGGCCTGTCGGTGTGCTACGACCTGCGCTTCCCCGAGCTCTACCGCGCCATGCCCGACGTCGACATCATCGTGGTGCCGTCGGCCTTCACCGCGACCACCGGGCGCGCGCATTTCGAGACGCTGGTCCGCGCGCGCGCGATCGAGAATCTTGCCTACGTGATCGCGCCGGCGCAGGGCGGCTATCACCTGTCGGGTCGTGAAACGCACGGCGACAGCATGATCGTCGACCCCTGGGGCGTGGTGCTCGACCGCCTGCCACGCGGCTCCGGTGTCGTCACCGCCAACCTCAACCCCGCCTACCAGGCGAGCCTGCGCACCAGCCTGCCGGCCTTGAAGCACCGCTTCGTCACCTGCAGCCAGATCAAGGTCGAAGTGGTCGAGCGCCGTGCCGTCGCCAAACGCCCGTCCCCGGACGCGAACGCAGCGGCCATCAAGTAAATCCAGGACCCGCCATGAACCCCACCGACGCCTTCGTTCCCCTTCAGACCGCCGAACAGCTGTTCCAGTCGGCAGAAGCCACGCTGCTCACGCCGAACGGCCTCGACGCCGACAGGCTCGCGCCCGTGTTCGGCCGCCTGCTCACGCACGACGTCGATTACGCCGACCTGTATTTCCAGTATTCGCGCTCCGAAGGCTGGAGCCTCGAAGAAGGCCAGGTCAAGTCCGGCAGCTTCAACATCGACCAGGGCGTCGGCGTGCGCGCGATCTCGGGCGAGAAGACCGCCTTCGCGTATTCCGACGACATCAGCCTCGACGCGCTCGGCGCCGCCGCCGACGCCACCCGCGCGATTGCGCGCGCCGGGCAGGCGCGCCAGACCGCTGTCGTGCGCCGCGGCGAGGGCCGCCTGCTCTACAACGCCGTCGACCCGCTGGCGAGCCTGGACGACCCCGCCAAGGTCGCGCTGCTCGAGCGCCTGGAAAAAAAGGCGCGCGCGATGGACCCGCGTGTGATCCAGGTGATGGCGAGCCTCGCCTCCGAATACGAAGTCATCCTCGTCGCGCGTTCCGACGGCCATCTTGCTGCCGACGTGCGCCCGCTGGTGCGTCTGTCGCTGCAGGTCATCGCCGAGCAGGACGGCCGCCGCGAGCAGGGCAGCGGCGGCGGCGGCGGCCGCTTCGACTATAGTTATTTCACCGACGACATCCTCGAAAAATACGCGCGCCAGGCCGTGCACCAGGCGCTGGTCAACCTCGACGCGCGCCCCGCGCCCGCCGGCAGCATGACCGTCGTCCTTGGTTCCGGCTGGCCCGGCATCCTGCTGCACGAAGCGATCGGCCACGGCCTCGAAGGCGACTTCAACCGCAAGGGCAGCTCGGCCTTTTCCGGTCGCATCGGCGAGCGCGTCGCGGCAGCAGGCGTCACCGTCGTCGACGACGGCACCATACCGTTGCGCCGCGGCTCGCTCAACGTCGACGACGAAGGCAACCCCACCCAGCGCACCGTGCTGATCGAGGACGGCATCCTCGTGGGCTACATGCAGGACATGATGAACGCGCGCCTGATGGGCATGAAGTCCTCCGGTAACGCCAGGCGCGAATCCTTCGCGCATCTCACCATGCCGCGCATGACCAACACCCTCATGCTCGGCGGCGACAAGAACCCCCACGAAATCATCGCCTCGGTGAAAAACGGCCTCTACGCCGTCAACTTCGGCGGCGGCCAGGTCGACATCACCAGCGGCAAGTTCGTCTTCTCCGCCGCCGAGGCATACATGATCGAGGACGGCAAGATCACCTACCCGGTGAAAGGCGCCACCCTCATCGGCAATGGCCCCGACGCGCTCACGCGTGTTTCCATGATCGGCAACGACATGGAAATGGATTCCGGCGTGGGCACCTGCGGCAAGGAAGGCCAGAGCGTCCCGGTGGGTGTGGGGCAGCCGACGCTCAGGATCGACGGGTTGACGGTGGGCGGGACGGCCTGACCGTGCAATAGCCTGGATTCTTGCTAAAGACGGGGCCGGATAGCCCTTGCCGTCCATCTGGTCCGGTTTTCCGGGATTTCAGGCCACCTTTTCTTGGTTGTGCCGGCCAATGGACGGCTGTCCAGCGAAAGCACTGACTGCTTGACCGTGCTTCGCGCCAATCCACAGGCCGGTGTGCGCCGTGGCGTGGCGCTCGCAATGAGGGGCCCGGCTCTCAGCCCAGCGTCTCCAGCGGCTTCGGCGCCCCGATCCAATACCCCTGCACGCAATCCACCCCCAGTTCGGCGAGCCTGGCGAGCTGCTCATCGTTCTCGACGAAGCCCGCCACGGTCTTAATGCCGAGAAACTGGCCGGTTTCGAGGATGGAGCGCACCAGCGCTTCGTCGATCATGCTGGTGCCGAGCTCGCGTACCAGGGCGCGGTCGATTTTCAGGTAATCGAGGCGCAGGCTCTTCAGGCTGGTGTAGGAGCTGTTGCCGGCGCCGAACTCGTCGAGCGTGAAACGGCAGCCGTAGCGTTGCAGCTGGCGCATGAAGAGTTGCGTCTGGGCGTGGGTGCCGACGGCGTCGGCCTCGCTGATTTCGAAGATGAACTTGTTGCCGGGAATGTCGCCGCGCGCGAGCTCACTCACCAGGTACTTGAGGAAGAGGGGGTTGGTGACGGACTGGCCAGAGAGGTTGAGCGACAGGCCGCCGATGCGGGCGAGTTCGGCCGGATGGCTGCGCATCCACTGCAGCACGGTCTTGATTACCCAGCGGTCGATTTCAGTGATGCGTCCCAGCCGTTCGGCGACATCGATCAGGTCGCGGGTGACGACGCTGCGTTCGCCGGTCTCGGGATGCAGCAGCACTTCGTGATACAGCGGCGTGCGCGCCGGATCGCTGGTGGCGACGACGGGCTGGCAGTTCAGGCGCAACTGGTTGTTGGCGAGAATCGCGGTGAGGGTGTGCGCCCATTCCGCCAGCGCCTGCACGCCGCTGTCCGGCGACTCGCTGCCGTAGGCCACGACCGGCACGCCGGATTCGCCCGCGCGGGCGCAGGCGGCGTTGGCGTTGTCGAAATAGGTTTCCGGGTGCAGGCAGTCGCCTGACCACATGAGGCCGGCGAAAGCCTGCGTGCGATAGCGGATGCCGTCGACTTCGACGGGCGCGCCGAACAGGCGGGTCAGCACGGTTTTGGCCTGCGTTTCGGCCGTGTTGCTGTCGGGCGCCTCGCACCAGTAGGCGAGGCCGGTTTCGCCGGCGCGCGCCAGCAGCGCGCCTTCCGGCAGGAGATCGGTCATTTTCTGGCCGAGCGTGCGCAGGATGTCGGCGCGCGTTTTTTCGTCGACGGCCTGGCCGAGGCGTGTCTGGATGTCGAACTTGATCACGCCGATGACGTAGCCCTCGCTGTCCGCCTGCCGGCGCAGCCAGGTGCGGCGGATGGCACGCATGAAATTGCGGCGGTTGGCGAGGCGCGTGGCGGGGTCGTGCGAGGCCTGCCACATCAGGTCCTGCTGCATTTTCTGGATCATCGCGCTGTAGGAGCGGTCCATCAGCGGCAGTTCCTGGTCTTCGGTCCATTGCGCCTCGCCGCTTTTCAGCGATTGCAGCAGGTCCTGGCGCTTGAGGTCGAGCTTCTTGATGCCGCGATAGTTGGCGAACACGTAGACCGGCGGCTGGTCGCCGATCCAGATCAGGTTGAGCGGGGTGTCGATGGACTTGAACTGCAGCCAGTCGCCGACGCGCAGGTGGTCGGTGAGGTTGGCGTCGGCCTCGGTGAGTTCGGCGCTGTCGGCGTCGTCGAGGCGCGCGCCCACCGGCGTGTACTGGTGCTGCGAACGGTCGGCGTCGAAGAGCGTGGTGGCGAGCTGGTCGACGATGCGGTCCTGCGCCGATTTGTCGGCGCATACCTGGGTGAGCGCCTGGTCGATGCGCTGCAGCAGGCTCTGGACGTCTGCCGTGGCGGGCGGCTGGGCGGTCTCGGGATCGAGCCAGTGGCAGAGCAGTTGCAGCACCTGCCAGGCTTCGCGCGCTGCTTCGCTGTCGGCGCCGTGGCGCATTTCGGCCATGAGGATGACGTTGCGCCAGCCGCCGTTCAAGAGCTCGATCACCGCATTCGGCACGGGACGGTCGGCCATGCGCGCGAGCAGTTCGCGCAGGATGCGCCGCTTGGTGACTTCCGCGCGCTGGCGCCCCTCGCACATTTCCTGCAGGCGGAACACGCGGGCGGTGCGCTCGGCGAGCAGCGGCTTGACGACGCGCTCCAGCTGGGTGCGCGCCTCTTCGAACACGCCCGGGTTCTTGTCGGCCTCGGCGTTGATGCGATCGGTCCAGCGGTTCATCAGGCGCATCAGGCGGGTGTCGGCGATCTTGCCGTCGTCGCTCGCCGCCATGCTGATGCGGTCGAGCGTGTTGAGCACCTTGTGCGCGGGATGGCTGGGCGACACCAGGAATTGCGGGTCGGACATGGCCAGCTTGATGAGGCTGGTTTCGAGCTGCTGGAAAAACGGCCGCGTCGCTTCGCCGACCGATTTCTGCGCATGCACGCTGTCGAACAGCGCGCCGAACATGTCGACCGACTGCTGCATGTCGCGGCTGAGCGTGGCGGGCAGTGCGCCGGCGCTGGCGAGGCGTTGCAGGACGGGGGAATGGGCGACCATGCCCGCCGCGGGCATCGCGCCCGCCATCGCCGGCGCCGGGCCGCCCGCCGTGGACGTCGGCACGGCGGTGGCCGGGCCCGCGGCGGTCTGTGGCGCAGGCGGTGCCGGCTGGTTGCGGAAGAAGTCCAGCAGCGAGTTGGCGATCCGGCCCAAGGCGCCGGGTTGCGCTGTGTCTTGCCCGGCGGCCGGGGCCGCAGCCTCCGCCGCGGGTGGCGGCTCGGGCAGCGGGGACGCGGGGGAGGGCGCCTGCCGGTTCGGGAACATGCCGGTGATGGGTTCTTCCTCGGCTTCCGACACCGGCAGCAGGGCGAGCAGCTCGGCGTACAGCAGCTCGAGCTGTGCGCTCAGCACCTCCCGCAACTGCGTGTAGGCGACTTGCCGGGCGTGTGGCCCGACCGGCAGATCCTGCAGCGCGATGCGGTAGGCATGGCAGATGACGGCGGGGCCGGCAGGGTTGTTGGCGCGGTCGCAGGCGAAACCGAAGAGCTCGCCGATGCGTGGCTCGATGAGAAACAATTCCGGGCGGTACTGCTCTTCGAGCCGGTGGACTTCGTTCGCGGTGGCAAGCCAGTCCTCGAAGTCGTCTTCCTCGACCAGCGAGAGGGAAGCACCGGCCTGGTCGGCGGTGGGCTGCGTCTGCACCGGGCGGGCGAGCAGCAGGGCGTCCGCCACCTGTTGCACGAACCGGGCGTGCAACTCGTTGGCGGCACGATGGAATTCCTGGGTGGCGTCGAGCAATGACTGCCGCTCGGCGATGCCGGGCGCCTGGAGGGCATGATGTTCGAGGCGCTCGCCCAGGCGGCGCATCAGTTCGTCGTGCACCAGGTGCAGGGTGTCGGAAAGCAGGGTCGCGGTGGCCTCCCGCAACCGTGGGCTGGAGACCACGCCGGGCTGCGTTCCCACCGACTGGCGCTGGCTGGCCAGACGCAGCCGCTGCAGCGCGCGCAGGGCCTCGGTCGGCGGGCTCAGGAAGGCCACGCCGACGCCGCTCTGGCTGAGGCGGCGCAACTTGGCGGGGATATGGAAAGTCTGACGCTTGCCGGTGTCCGCCGGGGAAAACAGGATCTCGACATCGGCGTCGGTGCGCTGGGTCAGGGTGGCGAGCGCCGTCTGCGGATTGGAGAACTGGAGGAACAGGCCGCCCATGCAGAAATCCCGGATTTCGCAGGCGATGTCGGCGAAGCCGGGTTGCGTGATCAGCGCCTGCTGCGAAACCCGGAAACGCTTGTCGCGTCGTGTTTCCCGGCCGGTGTAGGGGGGGTCGGTGCGTTGAGCCATGAGTCTGTCCTGCCTGCAAGGGGGCGGCATTCGTTCTTGTGCGGGGCGCGCCGTAATCGCCTGAAATCCATTCTATTTCAGCGCGCTTGGCGTGAACAGGCCGTATTTGATAGACTCCCTCCATGCGCCGGACTGCCTGCTTCGCCTTCAGCTTTTTTTATCCCCCGCCCGAGGCGGTCGGGAGGCGCTGAAGCACCCAGCAAAGCCGAACGAAACCGCCAGCCTGCTGGCGGTTTTTTGTTTAGGCCGCGGCAGACCCTGGCATCACCCAATGGAGCCGACATGACTGCCCTTCGAACCGACGACACGCGCATCGAGCAAAGCGGCGAACTGCTTGCCCCGATGCAGATCATGCGCGAACTGCGCGCCAGCGACGCCGTGCACAATCACGTGGCGCGCGCGCGCGGTGCGATCCACGACGTGCTGCGCGGCGCGGACGACCGCATGTTCGTCGTCGTCGGCCCCTGTTCGATCCACGATCCGGTCGCCGCGCTCGACTACGCGCGGCATCTCAAGCCGCTGGCCGACGAACTGGCGCACGAGCTCATCATCGTGATGCGGGTGTATTTCGAGAAGCCGCGCACCACCGTGGGCTGGAAGGGCCTCATCAACGATCCGCACCTCGACGAAAGTTTCGACATCAACGAGGGCCTGCGACTCGCCCGGAAGCTGCTGCTGGAGATCAACGAGATCGGCCTGCCTTGCGCGACCGAATTCCTCGACCTGATCTCGCCGCAGTACATCGCCGACCTGGTGAGCTGGGGCGCGATCGGCGCGCGCACTACCGAGTCGCAGTCGCACCGCCAGCTGGCTTCGGGCCTGTCGTGTCCGGTCGGTTTCAAGAACGGCACCGACGGCAGCCTCAGGATCGCGGTCGACGCGATCAAGGCGGCGGCAGCCCGCCACCATTTCATCTCGATCACCAAGTCGGGTCACGTCGGCGTCTTCAGCACCTCGGGCAACGAGGACACCCATGTGATCCTGCGTGGCGGCAAGACGCCCAACTACGACGCGGCAAGCGTCAACCTCGCCTGCAGCGAACTCGCCGCGGCCGGACTGCGCCAGCAGCTGATGATCGATTTCTCGCACGCCAATTCGAGCAAGCAGTACCAGCGCCAGCTCGATGTCGGCGCCGATGTCGCGGCGCAGGTCGCGGGCGGCGACAGCCGCATCATCGGCGCCATGATCGAGAGTCATCTCAATCCCGGCCGCCAGGACCTGGTGCCCGGCCAGCCGCTCGAGTACGCCAAGTCGATCACCGACGCCTGTATCGGCTGGGACGATACCGTGCCGCTGCTGCGCCTGCTGGCCGACGCCGTGAAAAAACGCCGCCTGACCGTGCCGGCGGATGAGGAATAGGCCGCTTCCGGGGTAAAATAGCCGCGGCGGGCCTCCCCGCATGACAGCCCCGTGAATCTGGTCAGGTCCGGAAGGAAGCAGCCACAGCGGATCGCTGTCAGTGCCGGGGGCAAGGCTCGCCATTTCAGCCGACAGCTGACAGCGGACCGTCGCCCTGACTGTCCGCTGTCCCCTGTCTCCTGTCCCCTGGCAATGACTGACCTCTTCGGCGATTCCGACTCCCCCACCGTTGCGCTCGCGCGCAAGTGGCGGCCGCGCGTGTTCGCCGACCTCAAGGGGCAGGAACACGTGGTGCGCGCGCTCTCCAACGCGCTCACCCAGGGCCGGCTGCATCACGCGTATCTGCTCACCGGCACGCGCGGCGTCGGCAAGACGACGCTGGCGCGCATCCTCGCCAAGTGTCTCAATTGCGAGACCGGGGTGACGGCCGAACCTTGCGGCGTGTGCCCGGCGTGCAGCCAGATCGATGCCGGCCGCTTCGTCGACCTGCTGGAACTCGACGCGGCGTCGAACACCGGCGTCGACAACATGCGCGAAGTGCTCGACAACGCGCAATACGCACCGACGGTGGGCCGCTACAAGGTCTACATCATCGATGAAGTGCACATGCTGTCGAAGCCGGCGTTCAACTCCATGCTGAAGACGCTGGAGGAGCCGCCGGCGCACGTGAAATTCATCCTCGCCACCACCGACCCGCAGAAGATCCCGGTGACGGTATTGAGCCGTTGCCTGCAGTTCAACCTCAAGCCGATGACCCCTGCGCTGGTCGCGCAGCATCTGGGCGAGGTGCTGGCGCAGGAGCGCGTCGAATGCGAGCCGGCCGCGCTCGACCTGCTCGCCCGCGCCGCCGCCGGCAGCATGCGCGATGCGCTCTCGCTCACCGACCAGGCGATCGCCTACGGTGGCGGCCGCGTCGAGGCGGCGGCGGTCGAAGCCATGCTCGGCACGGTCAAGCGCGATTACCTGTTCGACCTGCTCGACGCACTGGCGGCGCACGACGCCGACGCGCTGATGACGCAGGCACGCACGCTTGCCGAGCGCGGCATCGCCTTCGACGCCGCGCTGCAGGATCTGGGCAGCCTGCTCGCGCAACTGGCCCTGGTGCTGCACGCGCCGGGCGCGGTCGAGGCCGGCATGGACGCCGAACGCCTGCAGGCCGTGGCAGCCCGGCTCGACCCCGAAACCGTGCAACTCTATTACCAGATCGCGCTCAACGGTCGCCGCGACTTGCCATACGCCCCCGACGAACTCTCAGGCTTCGGCATGACGCTGCTGCGCATGCTGGCGTTCACGCCCGGCGCGGGCGAGGGGGCGGCGCGTCCCGCCCAGGCGGCGCGGCCGGTGCCCGCGCGTGCCGAAGCGGTGTCGCGGGCCGACGTGGCGGCGACGCGCAGCGATCCCGCGTCGCACGCCAACGCGGCGCCGCGCGCTGCCGAGCCCGCACCGGGGGCGGCGTCGGGGGCGAGCTGGGATTGGCTTGCCGTCGTTGCCGGCCTGCGACTGGGCGGCATGGCGAAAATGCTCGCCGACCATTGCGAACTCGTGGCGCAGGCGGGGGATGTCGTCACCCTGCGCGTCGGCGCAGCCCACAAGCACCTGCTCGACCGCGCCTATCAGGACAAATTGATCGCCGCGCTGCGCGAGCGTTTCGGCGCGTCGCTCGACGTGCGTTTCGAAATCGGCGCCGCGGCCGAGCGGACCCCGCAGCAGGTGCGCACGCGCATCAAGGAAACCCGGCAGGCCGAGGCGGTCGCCGCGATCGAATCCGATCCCTTCGTGCGCGAACTGGTCGACCAGTTCGGCGGCCGCATCGACGCCTCCACCATCCAACCCCTGGGAGAAACGAAATGATGAAGGGCGGCATCGGCAACATGATGAAGCAGGTCCAGCAGATGCAGGAGAACATGGCCAGGATGCAGGCCAAGCTGGCCGAGACCGAGGTCGAGGGCGTGAGCGGCGCCGGCATGGTCAGGGTCGTGATGACCTGCAAGCACGACGTGCGGCGGGTCGAGATCGATCCCGGCCTGATGGGCGACGACCGCGAAATGCTCGAAGACCTGGTTGCCGCGGCGATCAACGATGCCGTGCGCAAGGTCGACGCGACGGTGCAGGAGAAGATGGCGAGCGTGACTGCCGGCCTGCCGATCCCGCCCGGGATGAAGCTGCCGTTCTGACGGACACGACGTGCACAATCGCTGCAATGCAGAACGGCGCGGCTGCCGTGTCCGTCCCCTCTCCCCATCCCTCTCCCGCTTGCGGGAGAGGGAGGCAGGGATGTTGCTGACGCAACGGTGGCGTTAGCGTGCAGCCCGCCGCGCTCGACCATCTGATCGCCGCGCTGCGCGTGCTGCCCGGTGTCGGCCCCAAGTCGGCGGCGCGCATGGCATACCATCTGCTGCAGCGCGACCGCGCCGGCGCCGAGCAGCTTGCCGCTGCCTTGCTTCATGCGCTGACGCACCTGGTGCACTGCCGCCTGTGCAACAATTTTTCGGAGGCCGAGGTGTGCGAGGTGTGCGCCAGCGCGCGCCGCGACAAGCGCCAGCTGGCGGTGGTCGAGATGCCGGCCGACTTCAACATGCTGGAAGCCACGCACAGCTACAACGGCCTGTATTTCGTGCTGATGGGGCGGCTCTCCCCGCTCGACGGCATCGGGCCGCGCGAAATCCATCTCGAACGCCTGATCAGCCGCGCACTCGACGGCGTGGTCGAGGAGGTGATCCTCGCGACCAACTTCACGCCGGAAGGCGAGGCCACCGCGCACACCATCGGCGAACTGCTGAAGTCGCGCGGCATCAGGGTGAGCCGGCTGGCGCGCGGCGTGCCGGTCGGCGGCGAACTGGAATACGTCGATGCCGGCACGCTGGCGCAGGCCGTCCGCGACAGACGGGCGGTTTGACAGGGCAATACCTGCGCGCTGCGTCGATGAACGAGACAACTGATAACGGAAGCACACCATGGAACTGACCGCACTCACCGCCCTGTCCCCCCTCGACGGCCGCTACGGCAGCAAGACCGCCGCCTTGCGCGGTTTCTTCAGCGAATACGCGCTCATCAAATACCGCGTCATCGTCGAGATCGAATGGCTGAAGGCGCTCGCCGCCGAACCGGCGATCGCCGAGGTGCCGGCCTTCTCGAAGGCTGCGGTCGAACTGCTCGACGGCATCGCCGACCATTTCTCGGTGGCCGACGCCGAGCGCGTGAAGGCGATCGAGGCGACGACCAACCACGACGTCAAGGCGGTCGAGTATTTTCTGAAAGAGAAAACGCAATCGAACGCCGAGATCGCCGCGGTGTCCGAGTTCTTCCACTTCGCCTGCACTTCGGAAGACATCAACAACCTGTCGCACGCGCTGATGCTGAAGGGCGCGCGCGACGGCGTGCTGCTGCCGGCGCTGGAAAAGCTCATCGCGCGCCTGACCGAGCTGGCCCACGAGTTCGCCGACCTGCCGATGCTGTCGCGCACCCACGGCCAGCCGGCCTCGCCGACCACGGTCGGCAAGGAACTCGCCAACGTCGTCTACCGTCTGCGCCGCGCCTGGGATACGCTCGGCGGCATCGAGCTCCTGGGCAAGGTCAATGGCGCGGTCGGCAACTACAACGCGCATCTTGCCGCCTACCCGGCGGTCGACTGGGAGGGATTCGCGCGCCGTTTCGTCAACGAGCTCGGGCTCGTCTTCAACCCCTACACGATCCAGATCGAGCCGCACGACGCGATGGCCGAGCTGTACGACGCGATCGCGCGCACCAACACGATCCTGATCGACCTCGACCGCGACATCTGGGGCTATATCTCGCTCGGCTATTTCAAGCAGAAGGTGAAGGCGGGGGAAGTCGGTTCCAGCACCATGCCGCACAAGGTCAACCCCATCGATTTCGAGAACAGCGAAGGCAACCTCGGCATCGCCAACGCGGTGCTGCGTCACCTCGCGGAAAAACTGCCGATCTCGCGCTGGCAGCGCGATCTCACCGACTCCACCGTGCTCAGGAACATGGGCGTCGGTTTCGGCTACAGCCTGCTCGCCTACGAATCCTGCCTGCGCGGGCTCGCCAAGCTCGAGGCCAATCCGGCCGCACTCGCGGCCGACCTCGACGCCAACTGGGAGGTGCTCGCCGAGCCGATCCAGACCGTGATGCGGCGCTACGGCGTGGCCAATCCCTACGAGCAGCTGAAGGCGCTCACGCGCGGCAAGGGCGGCATCAACCGCGACACCCTGCACGCCTTCATCGACGGCCTGTCGATTCCCGGGACGGAAAAGGCCCGCTTGAAAGCGATGACACCCGCCTCATATACCGGCATGGCGGCGGAGCTCGCGCGCCAGATCTGAATGGAGGCTTCAATGGCGGAACACGCGCTCGACGTCGGCCTGGCCGACTTCAACCAGAACGTTCTCGATGAATCGAAGCGTCGACCGGTCGTGGTCGATTTCTGGGCGCCCTGGTGCGGCCCCTGCAAATCGCTCAAGCCGGTTCTCGAGAAGCTCGCCGCCGAGTACGGCGGCAAGTTCCTGCTCGCCAAGATCAACTCGGACGAGAATCAGGAACTCGCCGCACGTTACGGCGTGCGCGGCATTCCCAGCGTGAAGGCCTTCGTCGACGGCGAGATCGTCGACGAGTTTTCCGGCGCACTTCCAGAAGGCGAGGTGCGCGCCTTTCTCGACCGCCTGATCCCGAGTCCTGCCGAACCGCTGCGGCAGCAGGCCGCCGCGGCGCGCGCCGCCGGGGATGTCGCCGGCGCGCTCAAGCTGCTGGGCGAGGCGTCCAGGCTGGATCCCGCGCACGTCGGCGTGCGGCTCGATGCGACCGAAATCATGATCGACCTGGGCGAGGCGGACGAGGCGCGGCGCCTCCTCGGCAGCCTGCCGGATGACGCCGACCCGCGCGTGCCGCAGCTGAAGGCAAGGCTGCAGTTCCTGGGTGCGGCGAATGCCGATGAGGAGGCATTGCGGGCGCGCATCGCGGCGAACGAGAACGATCTGGAAGCACGGCTTGCGCTCGCCAACCTCCTGATCGCCGCCGGCCGGTACGAGCCCGGCATGGACCAGCTGCTGGAGATCGTACGGCGCGATCGCGGTTTCCAGGATGACATCGGGCGCAAGACCCTGCTGTCGGTGTTCGACCTTCTGGGGGGCGGGGAACTTGTCAACCGATACCGGCGCATGCTGGCGAGCGCGCTGTATTGAATTGAACGGCAGGAGCCAGGATTCAAGGACAGGATTTGGGACGGGCTTGGCGGGGCTGAGCCGCACGAATGAATTCCTGGGGAATACGCTTCCCTGACCTCTAATCCAGCGCCACGTAGCGCACCTCGACGATTTCCACTTCGCGCCGGCCCTCCGGCGTCTGCACGCTGACCGTGTCGCCCTCGCGCGCTTTCAGGAGCGCGCGCGCCATCGGCGAATTCCAGGCGATGCGGCCGCGCCCGGCGTCGGCCTCGTCGATGCCGACGATGGCATACGTGGCTTCCTGGCCGTTGGCGTCCGCCACGGTCACCGTCGCGCCGAAGAACACCTGGTCGGTGGCTTCGCGCACGGCCGGGTCGACGACCTCGGCGTGTTCCAGCCGCTTGGCCAGGAAGCGGATGCGGCGGTCGACCTCGCGCAGGCGCTTCTTGCCGTAGATGTAATCGCCGTTTTCCGAACGGTCGCCGTTGCTCGCCGCCCACGCGATGGTCTCGACCAGCTTCGGCCGCTCGACCGTCCACAGCTGGTTGAATTCGGCGTTGAGGCGCGCGTAGCCGGCGGGCGTCATATAGTTCTTGGCGCCGACGGGCAGCGCGGGCGCGGTGACGTCGTCCTCGTCGGCCTCGGGCGCGTCGGATTCCCTGACGAAGGCTTTGTTCATGGTCGATCGGACAAGACAGGCGGCCGCGCGTTCAGCGGCCGAGCAGGTAAACCAGGAGGGACAGCGCCAGCGAGGCGAGCACGACGCTGGTGAAGGGGAAGTGGAACTGGCCGTGCTGGCCCCGCACATGGAGGTCGCCCGGCAGCCGTCCCAGGCCCAGGCGGTGCAGCCAGGGGGTGAGCAGGCCCAACACCAGCAGCGCGGCGACGACGGTGAGCAGCCACTTCAGCATGGCCTACCGCGTGGCGTCCTCGAGCTGCCTGCGGCGCGCGTCCTCGCGCTCCTGCAGCACGGCGCCGGTGTCGCGCGCCTGGTCCATCGCGCGAATCTGCGATTCGAACAGCGGGTTCGGCTGGCGCTCGACTTCGGGTTGCGGCGGCGTGGGGCTGGGCTCGCAGGCGGCAAGGACGAGGCAAAGCGGGAGAAGGAAGCGTTTCATCATGGGTTCTCCAGGAGGCCGGTGGCGAGGCCGTCGATGCTCGTCTGGTTCTTTTCCCGCCAGTAGTCGAGAAGGCCGGCCGGCCCTTTCTTCTCGGCCCAGCGCGCCAGCGTGTCGCGCTCGCCGGTGTAGGCGTAGGTCGGCACGGCGTAGCCGCACGAGGTCTGCACCGATTCGATGTCGAGCACGATGAGCTGGCGCTCGCCGGGCAGGCTGGGGAAGTGCGCGCGCAGCGCGGACCATTCGGCGTCCTGCCGGCGCACGGTGCGGCCGCGTCCGTAGGTACGCAGGATCAGCGGGTCGGCGTCGAAGCTGCACCACATCAGCGTCATGCGGCCGTCGTGCTTCAGGTGCGCGGCGGTTTCGTTGCCGCTGCCGGTGAGGTCGAGATAGGCGACGCGGTCGTCGGCGAGCACGCGCAGGCTGTCCATGCCCTTGGGCGAGAGGTTGAGGCGGCCGGTCGCGGCGCCGGTCGCGATGAAGAAGATCTTCTGCGCGGCGATGAAGGCACGGTGCTGCGCCACGAGCGCGGGGTAGAAACGGGCCATCAGCTGACCTGCTGCCTGAGGAACTCGACGAGGATGCGCAGCCGCGTCACGCTGTCGTTCATCTCCAGCAGGTTCTGCTTGACGCTGAGCTTAAGCGGCAGCACTTCGGACAGACGGAAACCGACCCAGGCGGCGTCGTCGAAGGCGAGCGGGGCGGGAAAGCGGTCGGCGCCGAATTCTCCGACGATGTGGCGCAGGATCTGTACTCCCAGCGCGAGGTCGTCGGGGATGGCTGCCGCCGGTTCTGCGCTGACGGCGTCGACCGTGCCGACGATGAGGCCGCTCGGCTCGGTCCGGGTGCTGCGGACGACGAAGCGCTCGCGTGCCTGGGTGTCGATGTGCAGGATGCCCGATTCGGGCATGTCCCAGTCGGTGATGTGGACCAGCGTGCCGACCTCGCAGGGCACCGCGGGCGTGCCGACCTCCTGGCCTTCGCGGATCGCGCAGATGCCGAACGGCGTGTTGCCGGCGATCGCCTGCTTCACCATCTCGATGTAGCGCTGTTCGAACACGCGCAGGGGCAGGCGGCCGCCGGGAAACACCACGGTCTGCAGCGGGAACAGCGGCAGGGTCAGTCGCGCGGCGGCGTTCATGCTGTCGCGTCCCCGGCAGGCGCTTCGCCCCAGCGCGCCATCAGTTCGTGGCGGATGCCGAGCTGGTCGAGCACGCGCGCGACGATGAAGTCGACGATGGCTTCGACGGATTCCGGCCGGTGGTAGAAACCGGGATTGGCCGGCAGGATCACCGCGTTCATGCGTGCGAGTGTCAGCATGTTTTCCAGATGCAGGGCGGAAAAAGGGGTTTCGCGCGGCACCAGGATGAGTTTCCGGTTTTCTTTCAGCATCACGTCGGCGGCGCGTTCGATGAGATTGTCCGACAGGCCGTGCGCGATTGCGGCGAGCGTGCCCATCGAGCATGGGCACACCACCATCGCGTCGGCCGGGTTGGAGCCGGAGGCGACCGGCGCGTTCCAGTCGTCGCGGCCGAAAACGCGCAACTGGCCGTCGCGCACGCCGAGCCCTTCCGCCAGTTGTTTCTGTAAGTCGCCGGCACGCGCCGGCAGGGTGACGCCGAGTTCCTGCTTGGCCACGATATGCGCCGCCTGCGAAACCAGCAGATAGACCCGCACGTCGGCTGCCAGCAGACATTCGAGCAGGCGCAGGCCGTATGCCATGCCGGAGGCGCCGGACAGCGCCAGCGTGACGGTGTTCAAGGGGGGGTGCATGGGGCCGATTGTCGCCCGGATATCGCGGGCGCGGCAAGCAAGCGCGCGACGATCACGCCATTGACCGCACCGAACACGAGTGCGGCGGCGGCGAACACCGGCAGCAGCTTGACGATCGCCACGCCGGGCAGCAGCCACAAGGCGGCGAGCGCGAGCTGGCCGCCGACGTGGGCGAAGGCCGCGAGCACCGACAGGCTGACCGGGCCGAAGTGCCGCCGCGGCAGGTGCTGCGCCAGCGCGAGCACCGCGAGGCTCGCCAGCGCGCCGGCAGCCGACAGCCAGAAGCCGGGCGCGAACAGGCTGCCGAGCAGCAGGCCGCCGCCGAGCACGCGCAGCGCCGACACCCAGGCGGCGGCGCGCCAGCCATGCTGCAGCAGCACCAGCAGGATGACGATGTTGGCGAACCCCGGTTTCACGCCCGGCAGCGGGCTCGGCAACGCCGCCTCGGCGAGCGTCAGCCCGATCGCGAGCGCGGCCAGGCGCGCCAGCCGGCGATCCTCGGCGGTGACCGGCAGCTCAATAGACGCGTGTGTCATGGGACGCGGTGCGGCCGCGGATTTCGAGGCTGACCTGGTTGGGCAGGCACAGCGCCGCCTCGCCGGCCTGCGAGAGCCAGCCCTGTTTCACGCACAGCTGGCGCGGCGAGGGGTCGGCGGCGATGCGCGCGCGGCCGGGTTCGACCTCGATCTGCGTGGTGCCGAGCGGCCCCGCGACGCTGAGGCGGCGGGCCTGCGTGAGCGCGACGGTTTCGACGATCTTGCCGCCGGCGCGGATCACGGCGGTGTCGCCCGCCGGGGCCAGCCATGACCACCAGGCCAGCACGATGACCGTGCCGGCGCCCGCCGCGAGCACGACCGCGTCGCCTGCGCGCAGCATCAGGCGAGCTCGCGGTGCCGCACCAGCACCTGCTCGCGCTCGCGGAAGGCGGCGGCGAGCGTCTCGGCGAAATACACGCTGCGGTGCTGGCCGCCGGTGCAGCCGATGGCCACGGTGAGGTAGGAACGGTGGTCCTGGATGAAGCATGGCAGCCAGTTTTCCACGTAGGCGCGGATGTCGGCGAGCATCGCCATCGCATTGGGGCTCGCCTCGAGGTAGTCCTTGACCGGCTGGTCGCGCCCGGTGAGCGGGCGCAGCTCGGCGACATAGTGCGGGTTGGGCAGGCAGCGCACGTCGAACACGAGGTCGGCGTCGAGCGGGATGCCGTGCTTGAAGCCGAAGGACTGGAACAGCAAGGTGAGACGTGACCGATCCTGTCCGATCAGGTCCTTGATCCACATGCGCAGCGCCGAAACGGAAAGATCGCTGGTGTCGATGCGGTGCGCCAGCGGCGCGACGTCGGCAAGCATTTCGCGTTCGAGCTGGATCGCTTCCTGCAGCGAGACCGTGTCGCTCGACAACGGGTGGCGGCGGCGGGTCTCGGAAAAGCGCTTCACCAGGGTGAGCGTCTTGGCCTCGAGGAAGATCACCCGCAGGTCGGCCCCCTGCGCGCGCAGCTGTTCGACCAGCGCGGGCAGGCGCGCAAGGCTTGCGCTGCTGCGCGCGTCGATGGCGACGGCGATGCGCTGCTGGCCTTCGCCCTGGAGGCAGTCGACCAGGGGCTGCAGCATGGCGAGCGGCAGGTTGTCGACGCAGTAGTAGCCGACGTCTTCGAGCAGGTCCAGCGCGATGCTCTTGCCGGAACCCGACAGGCCGGACACCAGGAGGATCTGCATCAGCCGTCCCCGTCGAGCGCCGCCTGCTGGCGCTGGATGAACTGGTCGAGCGGGCTGATGCCGCGGCTCTTGAGGATGTGGTTGCGCACGGCGACCTCGATCAGCACCGCGAGGTTGCGCCCGGCGGCAACCGGCACGCGCACTTTCGGGATGGCCACGCCGAGCAGGGATTCGGTCGAGGCGACCATGTCGAGCCGGTTGAGACCAACTTCGCCGACTTCCTCGGGGTGCACCAGTTCGACGATGAGCTTGAGATTCTTCTGCGGCTTGACGGCGGTCTCGCCGAACAGGGCCCGGATGTTGAGGATGCCCAGGCCGCGCACCTCGAGGAAATCGCGCAGCATGGGCGGGCAGCTGCCCTCCAGCGTTTCCGGCGCCACGTGCTTCAGGTCGACGACGTCATCGGCCACCAGGCGATGACCGCGGGTGATGAGTTCGAGCGCGAGCTCGCTCTTGCCGACGCCGGCGTCGCCTTTCAGGAGCACGCCGAGGCCGAGCACTTCCAGAAAAACGCCATGCAGCGAAGTGGTCTCGGCGAGACGCTGCGTGAGGTAGTGCCCCAGGAAGGACATCAGGACGGGGCTTGCCAGCGAGGAGGTGAAGAGCGGCGTGCCGGTGCGCTCCGCGTTGTCGAGCAGGATGGCAGGCACGGACTCGCCGTTGGACACGACGATCGCCGCAAGTTCGGTCGAGAACAGATGGGCGATGGCCTCGGCGAGCGCGGGCTCGGACAGCCCGCGCAGATAGTCCATCTCGGCGCAGCCGAGCACCTGGACGCGATTGGGGTGGACGAAATTCAGATGTCCGATGAGCGCGAGCGTGGGTTTCTGGATGGTTTCCGACGACAGCACGCGCGTGCCGCCGGCACGCCCGGCGATCCAGTGCAGGTCGAGCCGCTCCGCCATGTCGCGGAACAGGGTGTCGACCGAGACGTGAAGCGGGGTGTCGTCCATGCGCCGGACCGCGCGACTAGCCGTTCCAGGCGGCGAGCAGCGCGATCAGTTCCTCGTGCGTGGTGGCGGCGAGCAGCCGGGCGCGCATGGCTTCGTCGCCGAACAGTTGCGCCAGTTCGCCCAGGATCTGCAAATGACGCTCGTTGGCATCCTTGGGCACCAGCAGGATGAAGCACAGGCGCACCGGCTGGTTGTCGGGGGCGTCGAATTCGAGCGGCGTGCGGAGACGGTAGAAGGCGCCGCTGGCATCGGCCAGGCCCTTGATGCGGCCGTGCGGGATGGCGATGCCGTGGCCGAGCGCGGTCGACCCCAGGCGCTCGCGGTCGAACAGGCTGGCAAATACTTCGCTGGCCTTGAGTCCGTGCACGCGCGCGAACACCTCGGCGGCGTGCTCGAACAGTTTCTTCTTGCTGGTGAAGCTCTGGTCCAGCAGGACGGTTTCCGGTTTGATCAGGGGGGCAATCAGGTTCATGTTGCGCATTCAATCCGGCTTACGGAGCGGGATCATGCGGGGATTATAGGACCGGCGGCGCAGCACGCCGCCGGTACAAACGGGTGGTTGGGGTTCAGGCCGCGCTGCCGCTCGGCTGCTGCTTGATGCCGTTGCCGTGGTGGGCGTCCGAGATCTTTTCCTTGTATTTGACGATCTGGCGATCGAGCTTGTCGGCCAGCAGGTCGATGGCGGCGTACATGTTGGTGTCCTCGCTGTGCGCGTGGAAGTCGTGTCCCTTCACGTGCAGGGTGGCTTCGACCTTGTGCACCAGCTTGTCGACCTGCATGATGACGTTGACGTTGATGACATGGTCGAAATGGCGCTTCACGCGCTCGAGCTTCTCGGCAACGTAGGCGCGGATGGCCGGGGTCACCTCGAGGTGGTGGCCGGAAATCGTCAAGTTCATAGGGTTCTCCTGGGTTTGCGAATAATCAAGCACCGCGTGCCGCGGCTCGCTATCCGGCAACGCTGGTTTGGCTTGTTTTCATTGTGGGGCGAAAGCGGGCCGGATTCAAGCGCAGGCGTGTCCGCGCGGATGAAATGCCTTTGCGATCAAAGTGCGCGCCGCATGTTGGCGGGAGGGATCTGCAGCGATTCGCGGTATTTCGCGACGGTG
Organism: Thiobacillus sp.; assembly: GCA_046292745.1. GTDB lineage: Bacteria > Pseudomonadota > Gammaproteobacteria > Burkholderiales > Thiobacillaceae > Thiobacillus. Next base: position 105,953 of record JBKBQH010000003.1, read on the forward strand.
CGGCGCGCCACCACGATGCCCTGCTGGCCCAGCACCTCGGCCAGCTGGCCGTCGGAAAGCGGCTTCCTGGGGTTTTCGGCGCTGACCAGTTGTCTGATCAGGGCGCGGATCGCGGTCGACGAACAGGCGCCGCCGTTGTCGGTGGCGACATGGCTGCCGAAGAAATACTTGAGCTCGTAGAGCCCGCGCGGGGTCATCATGTACTTCTGCGTGGTGACGCGCGAAATGGTCGATTCGTGCAGGTCGACCGCGTCGGCGATCTCGCGCAGCACCAGCGGCCGCATCGCCACCTCGCCGTGTTCGAAGAAATGCCTCTGGCGGTCGACGATGGCCTGCGAGACGCGCAGGATGGTATCGAAGCGCTGCTGCACGTTCTTGATCAGCCAGCGCGCCTCCTGCAGCTGGCTGGCGAGCTGGCTGCCGCCGGTTTCGCGGTGGCGCGCGAGTATGTCGGCGTAGACGCGGTTGACGCGCAGCCTGGGGATGGCGTCGGCGTTGAGGCTGGCGATCCACATACCCTTGACCTTGCGCACGTAGACGTCGGGAATCACATAGTGGATGTCGTCTGCGCCGAAAGCCGCGCCCGGGCGGGGGTTCAGCGAAAGGATCAGCGCGCGCGCGGTGCGCAGCGTGGCGTCGTCGATGCCGAGCAGCTTTTTGAGCTTGCCGACGTCGCGCGCCGCAAGCAGGTCGAGATGATGTCCGGCCAGGCGCAGGGCGGCGTCGCGACCCGGCGTGTCGGCCGGCAGCGCGCGCAGCTGCAGGCTCAGGCACTCGGCGAGGTTGCGCGCCCCGACCCCGGTGGGGTCCATGTTCTGCAGATGCTTCAGCGCGGTCTCGACTTCCTCGGGTTCGAGCGCCTCGATTTCCCCGGCCAGGCCGGCCGTGATGTCTTCGAGCGGCTGGGTGAGGAAACCGGCTTCATCGAGGTCGTCGATCAGGGCGGCGACAATGGTGCGGTCGCGCAGGGTGAGCGGGCTGACGATGAGCTGGTTGAGCAGGTGCTCACGCAGGGTCGGGCCGGAGACCGCCCCCTGCGCGAAGTCGCTGTCCTCGTCATCGCCGCCTGCGGCGCTGTAGTCGTTCCAGTCGGCGTCGTCGAGCGCGGTCGCCGGCTCCGACTCGGTACGCTCGGGCACCTCGGTTTCGGTGCTGTGCGCTTCGGCCTCGGCCGTATGCGCCGGCGCCTCGGCCGGGGTGTCGCCGGCCTCGTCCTCGTCGTCGCGCTCGAGCAGGGGATTGTCCTGGAGCATCTGCTCCAGCTCCTGGTTGAGTTCCAGCGTCGACAGCTGCAGCAGCCGGATCGACTGTTGCAGTTGGGGCGTCAGGGTGAGGTGCTGACCGAGCTTGAGTTGCAGGCTGTGCTTCATGGATCCCGTTACGGCAAAAATCGTGCCGACTTGAATGCGTCCAAGTGTAGCGCGTTCGTCGGGCCGGGTCAGGCTTTACAGGCGGAAATTTTCGCCGAGGTAGACCTTGCGGGCGTTGTCGTCCTGGATGATGGTTTCGGGCACGCCGGCGGTGAGCACGCGCCCTTCGTTGATGATGTAGGCACGGTTGCAGATACCCAGCGTTTCGCGCACGTTGTGGTCGGTGATGAGCACGCCGATGTCGCGCTCGACGAGGAAATGCACCAGCTTCTGGATGTCGAGTACCGCGATGGGATCGACACCGGCGAAGGGTTCGTCGAGCAGGATGAAGCGCGGGTTGATCGCCAGCGCACGTGCGATTTCCACGCGGCGCCGCTCGCCGCCCGACAGGCTCACCGCGGACGCCTCGCGCAAATGCGCGATATGCAGGTCCTCGAGCAGGTTGTCGAGGTGTTGCGCGCGCTCCGCCTCGGTGTAGGGCTTGAGTTCGAGTATGGCGCGGATGTTTTCCTCCACCGTCATCTTGCGGAAGATCGACGGTTCCTGGGGCAGGTACGACAAGCCCAGGCGCGCGCGCTGGTGGATCGCGAGGTGGGTGAGATCCTGGTCGTCCAGGCGCACGCTGCCGCCGTCCGCGGCCACCAGGCCGACCACCATGTAGAAGCAGGTCGTCTTGCCGGCCCCGTTGGGGCCGAGCAGGCCGACGACCTCGCCGCTGCCGACCTCGAACGAGACGTCGTGGACGACGGTGCGCTTGCCGTAGGTTTTGCGCAAATTCTGGGCGACGATGCGGCTCATGGCTGACTGGCCGGCTGGTCGCTGCGCGGCTTCGGCCGGATCACGGCGCGCACCCGCCCCGGCGGCGCGGACGCGTCGGCCTTGCCGGCGACCTGGTACAGCTCGGTGTTGGCGTTGTAGGAAATGCGGGCGCCGCGCAGTTCGTCGGCGCCGCGCCGCAGCCGTGCCTGCCCGATGAGTTCGAGCTGACTGCTTTTGCCGTCGTATTCGATGCGATCGGCGAAGCCCTCGATGAACTCGTCGCGGCCGTCGAGCTTCTGCCGGAACGCGACCGGGCGGCCGGTGGCGACGACCTTGTCGAGCCCGGCCTCGCTCTGCGTGACCTGTACGCGGTCGGCGCGCAGCATCAGCGTGCCCTGACTGAGAATCACGTTGCCCTGGTACACGCTGACCTTGCGGATGTCGTCGAGGGTCACGCTGTCGGCTTCGAGGTTGACCGGCTTGTCGCGGTCGGCCTTCTCGGCATGGGCCGGCGGGGCGAGCAGCGCGACGCACAGCAGGGCGGCCAGGGCCGTTTTCGATGTCAGCATGGTTCTTTTCAACCTTTGTCGGGCGCGTAACGGGCCTGGACCCGGCCCGTGAGCTTGATCACGCGACGCTTGGCGTCGTAGTCCATGGCGCCGGCGCGCACCTGCATGCCGGCATCGCTCAGTTCGACCGCGCCTGGCGCCCGGATCAGGTCGCGGTCCGGGAACACGAGCAGCCGCGCGGTGCGCAGGGTCATGCGCGCCTGGCCGGGCGTGGCCTCGCGCTCCACCACGACCTCGCCTTGCAGGTCGACCTCGGCGCCATCAGCCGAGATCGTGGCGCCGTGTGCGCGGACGCGGATTTCGCCGGCCTGGGCGTCGAACTGGGCGAAGCGCGGCGCCTCGAGCTCGGTGCGCTTGCTGCCGCTGTAATGCTTGAGTCGCCGGGCGGCCAAGCGGTAATGGGGGTTGCCGTCGACGTCGGTGCGCAGCGCGTCGAAATTCTCCATGATGCCTTCGGGCTCGCTGGGCGTGGCCTGCTGGCCGCCAGGCTGGCGTCGAACCGACTGTTCGATCCAGAAGCTCAATGCTGCGAGCAGCAGCAGGATCAGCAGCGGCAGCCACAGCGAATCCCTGGCGATCATCGCGCCTCCGTGGCGGCAGGCAGTCGGCGTGCCGCGTGCCGCGTCATTTGAGGTAGGGTGCCAGGGCGGCGTCGAGCGTGCCCTGCGCGCGCATCAGGAACTCGCAGGCCTCGCGCACGGCACCACGGCCGGCTTCGCGCGTGGTGGTGTAGTGGCTGTAGGCCTTCACCAGATCGGGCGCGGCGGGCACGGTGATCGCCAGCCCGGCGCGCCGCATTACCGGCAGGTCGACCACGTCGTCGCCCATGTAGGCGGTGGCTTCGCAGGCGATGCCGAGGTCGCGGCACAGGGATTCGTAGACCGCCAGCTTGTCGTGCGCACCCTGGTGGACGATGTCGATGCCGAGGTTCCTGGCGCGGTGCTCGACCACGCGCGAGCTGCGGCCGGTGATGATGGCAAGCGTGATGCCGGTGCCCATGAGCATCTTCAGGCCGTGCCCGTCGAGCGAATGAAAGCCCTTGTATTCCTGGCCGTCGTCGGCGAGGAAGAGGGTGCCGTCGGTCATCACGCCGTCGACGTCGAAGGCGACGAGCCGGATCCTGCGCGCACGTTCGAGCAGATCGTCCGTCGTCATACCACCCCCGCCTTCAGGAGGTCGTGCATGTTGAGCGCACCGACCAGCCGATCGTCGGGGTCCACCACGAGGAGGCCGTTGATTTTCAGGGTATCCATTTTTTCCACTGCCGCGACCGCGAGTTCGTCCTCGCGTATGGTTTTCGGGTTCTTCGTCATGAGTTCGGCGATCTTCGCCTGCTGCAGGTCGAGCGGTCGCTCCAACGCGCGGCGCAGGTCGCCGTCGGTGAAGAGGCCGGCCACGTGGCCGCCGGCATCGACCACCGCGGTCATGCCCAGGCCCTTTTGCGTCATCTCGAACAGCGCGGCCTTGAGCGTCGCGTCGAGGCCGACCCGGGGCAGGGCGTCGCCGCTGTGCATGACATCGCGCACATGGATGAGCAGCCGCCGCCCGAGGCTGCCGCCGGGGTGGGTGCGCGCAAAGTCGTCCGCCGAGAAGCCGCGCGCGTCGAGCAGCGCGACGGCGAGCGCGTCGCCGAGCGCGAGCGCCGCGGTGGTGCTCGCGGTCGGCGCGAGGTTGAGCGGGCAGGCCTCCTTCTCGACGCCGGCATGGATGTGCGCGTCGGCCTGGCGCGCCAGCGTCGAGGCCGGGTTGCCGGTCATCGCGACCAGCTTGGCGCCGCGCCGCTTGATCAGGGGCACGATGCTGACGAGCTCGCTGCTTTCGCCGGAATTCGACAGCGCAAGCACGACGTCATCGTGCGCGATCATGCCTAGGTCGCCGTGGCTCGCCTCGCCCGGATGCATGAAGAAGGCCGGCGTGCCGGTCGAGGCGAGGGTGGCGGCGATCTTGCCGCCGACATGCCCCGACTTGCCCATGCCGGATACGACGACGCGCCCGGCGCAGGCAAGGATGAGCCGCACGGCATCCGCAAATCCATGGTCGAGCCGCGAGGAGACGGTGCGCAGCGCGTCGGCCTCGATGTCGAGCACGCGGCGCGCCTGCGCGAGCAATTCTTCGGGGGAGGGGGCTCGGGAATGCATGGTCGGCAAGTATACTAAAGCCCGCCTGCAGACCGCGATTTTCCTATGCCCCTGAAGGGACGCCGGCAGCAGCACGGCCGAAGTCCGCCCACCAACGTATGCATTCCAGCCTCCAGCTCGTTCTGATCCTGCTCGCGGTGGCGGTGCTCGTCGCCGCAACCGCGCGCGCGCTGCGCCTGCCGACCATGCTGGGCTACCTGCTCACGGGCATCGCCATCGGTCCCTTCGCGCTCGGCTGGATTCCGGACAGTGAGGAGGCACGTTACCTCGCCGAATTCGGCGTGGTGTTCCTGATGTTCTCGATCGGCCTCGAATTCAGCCTGCCGCGCCTGATGACGATGCGCACGACGGTGTTCGGCTTCGGCGGCGCGCAGGTGGTCGTCACCATCGCGCTGACCGCCCTGATCGCCTGGTTGCTCGACCTGCCGCTGCTCGCGGCGATCGCGCTCGGCGGCATCATGGCGATGTCGTCGACCGCGATCGTCTCCAAACTGCTCGCCGAGCGGATGGAAATCCAGACCCCGCACGGCAGGCAGATCTTCGGCGCCCTGCTGTTCCAGGACCTGGCGGTGGTGCCGCTCCTGATCCTGATTCCCGCCTTTGCCAAGGATGCCGACGACATGGGCCTGGTGCTCGGACTCGCCGTGCTGAAGGCGGGGGTGGTGCTGGGCTTCCTGCTGTTCGTCGGCCAGCGCGTCATGCGCCCGTGGTTCCAGTGGGTGGCCGCGCGCAAGTCGCCCGAACTCTTCACGCTCAATCTGCTGCTGTTCACCCTGGGGCTGGCCTTTCTCACCGAAAGCGCCGGCCTGTCGCTCGCGCTCGGCGCCTTTCTCGCCGGCATGCTCATTTCCGAAACCGAGTACCGCTATCAGGTCGAGGACGACATCAAGCCCTTCCGCGATGTGCTGTTAGGCCTGTTTTTCGTCACCATCGGCATGCGCCTCGACCTGATGCAGGTGGTGGCGAACTGGGGCGACGTGCTGCTCATCGTCGCCGCCATCGTGGTTGGCAAGGGGGCGCTGGTGACGGGGCTCGCCATGGCCTTCGGCAGCACCCGTCCCACCGCGGTGCGCACGGCGCTGGGGCTCGCGCAGGCGGGCGAATTCGGCTTCGTGCTGCTGGCGCAGGCGGCGGACCTCCAGCTCATGGGCGCCACGATCACCCAGCCCGTGCTGGCGGCAATGGTGCTGTCGATGCTGATCGCGCCGCTCCTGATCCACCGTATGGACGCGATCACGCGGCGCCTCGCCGGCAGCGAGTGGGCGGGGCGTGCGAAGGAGGTGCACGACATCGCGGTCAAGACCTTCGGCAAAACCCAGCACGTCATCGTGTGCGGCTATGGCCGCAGCGGCCAGAACCTTGCGCGCCTGCTGGAAGCCGAGGGGATTTCCTTCGTCGCGCTCGACGCCGACCCCGAGCGCATTCGTGCCGTGGCGGCGTCCGGCGCCTCGGTCGTGTATGGCGACGCCAGCCGGCGCGAGGTGCTGGTCGCGGCGGGCCTGTCGCGCGCGCAGGCGGTCGTCGTCACTTACGCCGACGTACATTCGAGCATGGCGATCCTGCGCCACGTGCGCGAACTCAGGCCCGAACTGCCGGTGGTGGTGCGCACCATCGACGATACCCATGTCGATGCGCTCAAGGCCGCCGGCGCGGCAGAGGTCGTATCGGAGGTGATGGAAGGATCGCTGATGCTCGCCTCGCACGCACTGATGCTGCTGGGGGTGCCATTGAGCCAGGTGTTGAAGCGCATCCGCGAGGTGCGCGAGTCGCGCTACGCCATGATGCGGGGCTTTTTCCGCGGCGCTTCCGACGCCGACGACGATCTCGACGAGCACGCCCAGTCGCGCCTGCATACCGTGCTGATCACCGAAGGCGCGGCCGCGGTCGGCCGCACGCTGGCGGCGATCGCGCTCGACGAGTTGCCGGTCGAGGTGGTGGCGATACGCCGGCAGGGCATCAAGGGCGTCGATCCGCAGCCGGATGCGGTGGTCCGGGCGGGCGACGTGCTGGTGCTGCGGGGCGCCGCCGACGCGCTGGCGGCGGCGGAATTCAGGCTGTTGCAGGGCTGACGGAAAAGACAAAGCCCGCCGAAGCGGGCTCGTCCCTGGTGCGCCGGGCGGGACTAGATGCCCATGCAGACGACGTAGGCAGTGGAGTCGGCTACGCTTGCGGTGGCGGTGGGGGCTGCCCCGGTTGCTGTGCCCACCATCAAGGAGCCCGTCGCCGTGTTGCCGTCGTCCAGCTGTATGTCGAGCTGTTTGGCAAACCGCCCCAGAATGCTGCCGGAGCATATGAAATAGGAACCCGTCATCCCGGTGAAGGGGGCGCCGCTCTGGATGCCGATCACGCCGCCCGAGGCGTTGCGCGGCTGAAAATCCGTGGCGCTCGTGGACGTGGGGCCGGGGGCCAGTCCCGCCATCCGGACGTGCTGCCAAAACAGGACGGCTTCCGTCGGGGTAGGGGTGGCGCTGTCGTCCCAGCTGCCTTCTATGACCCCATTGCCGTTGCCGTTGGTCGCGCTGGTTCCCACATGGGCCGTGGCGGCCGGATCGTCGCCGGGCAGCGCCTTGAACTTGTCCTGGTAGCCGTAGATGAATACCGGGACGTTGCGGAAGTCTGCGGCAAGATTCTTCACCCGGGCGCTGTTGATCAGTTCCTGGCCCTTGAGGATACCCCCGAGCAGGAGACCGATGATCACCAGTACGATGGCGATCTCGATCAGGGTGAAGCCCGACTGGCGTCGTGCGTAGGAAGGGCGAGGCATGATGGGGGTTCTCCGGTTGTTATGTGCCTGACGCAAGGTATTTGCAAAATACGTGCCATTGACAATACATAATCAACTTGTTGAATTCAATGGATAATCGTCCGGCGCCCCGGCTTTTGTCCAAGAGGGAGTGATGAATAAACAACAGCTGTGCGGGGTTTTCGTCAATCCTGCCGCGCGGGCCGAACCCTGCTCCATTTCCCGCGAAAAATGCCGATAAGCGATGCAATGCCTGGTATGCCATCCATTGATCCGGTTCGCGCCTCATGACTGAGCGGGTCGAATCCCTGTCTTCCCCCGCCTGGCTGGCCACGCTGGCCGGCCGCGTGACGCGCGTGAGTCCGGGACGCTGGCTGGCGCTCATGTTGCTGGCCTTGCACGCAGCGGTGATGTTCGACGCCGACGCGGCGCTGTCGGGCGCGTTCCTGCTCGCGCACTACGGCCTGTTCCTGCTGTGGCAGCCACTGGTGCGCAGCGAGGCGCGCATCGAGCCGCGCCTGGCGCTGCCGGTGTTCGCCATGGTGGCGCTGCTGGTGCTGGCCGACAGCACCTGGGTGATGGCGCTGTGGCTCGCCATCCTCGCCGGCCTGGTCGGCGCGGTGGCGGCGTCGCAAGGAGAAGCGCGCCAGCGCCTGGGCTATCTGCTGGCGCTTGCCTATTTGCTGGCCTTGTTGCTCGCCTGGGTGCTGCCGCAAAGCCTGGGCGACGCCTCGCTGCCCGATGCGCTGCACACAGCGGTGCGCTATGGTCTGCCCACGCTGCCGCTGGTCATCCTGTTCCTGCCGGCGAGCCGGCTGCGTGCGGCTTCGTCGACACTCGACTTCATCTACGGCCTGATGCTGTCGCTGCTCATCATGGTGATGGCGCTGGGTGCGTTTGCCGTGGTGGCGGTGGCCAAGGTGAGCTATGCCTGGGCGCTGGTGCAGACCCTGTTCGGCATGGCCGTGCTGCTGCTGGTGCTGTCGTGGCTGTGGAACCCGCGCGCCGGATTTTCCGGGCTGGGCCAGGTGACCTCGCGCTACCTGCTGTCGGTGGGCCTGCCGTTCGAGGGCTGGGCGCAGCGACTGGCCACCCTGGCCGAGCGCGAGCGCGATCCGGAATCCTTCGTGCGCGACGCGCTGTCCGACCTGCACGAGCTTGCCTGGATCCGCGGCGGCCACTGGGTGGCGGCGCGCGGCGAAGGCAGCTTCGGCGAACCCGCGGCGCATCGCATCGACCACAGCTTTCACGGACTCACGCTGACCTGGTATTCGGCGCGGCCGCTGACGCCCGCGCTGTCCCTGCATGTGCGCCTGCTGTCGCAACTGCTGGGATATTTCTACGCCGCCAAGGTGCGTGAGCAGACGCTGCGCGAACAGGCCTACAGCCAGGCGATCCACGACACCGGCGCGCGCCTCACCCACGACGTGAAGAACATCCTGCAATCAATGAAGACCCTGATTGCCGCGGCCGACGCCTCCCCCCCCGAAGATGGCGAGCGCCTGCAGGCACTGATGAAGCGCCAGCTGCCGCAGCTGGCGGCGCGCCTGTCGCAGACCGTCGACAAGCTCAAGCAGCCGGCCGAAATGGACGCCGCCCTGGTGCCCGCCCGCGACTGGTGGGCGGCCCTGCAGACGCGCTACGAGCATGACGACGTCAGATTCCTCGCCGACGCGGTCGACGCCACGCCCCTGCCGCAGGATCTGTTCGACAGCGTGGCCGACAATCTGCTGGCCAATGCGTTGCGCAAGCGCCAGCGCGAGCCGGGCATTACCGTCGAGGTCCGCCTGGAACTGCAGCCGCTGGCAAGCCTGACCGTGACCGACAGCGGCGCGCCGGCCCCCGAGCACGTGGCGCGCAACCTGTTCCTGAGCCCGGTGGCGTCGGATTTCGGTCTGGGGGTGGGGCTGTACCAGGCGGCGCGGCAGGCGGCGCGCTCGGGGTATCGATTGGAACTGCCGGACAATCAAGCCGGGCGAGTGACGTTCCGTTTGCAGGCTACGTAGGGCAGGCCATCGAGATCAGCAACTGGGTGACGGGCATACGCGGGCAGTCAGCACGGTGTACGATATCCAAGTCACCAGATCGTCGAATTCGCCGCTTGGGTCGCCCGGCTTGGTGGGAGATCGACTCACAAAAATAGTGTCCCCATCCTGGTTTTCAAGTTCGTCTGCGCCGGCAGGGGCGGCCAGGATGTTGCCATTGACGTTCAACGCCCCCCAGCCATTGGGCCCCAGGGATACGATCACCGCCGGAACATTCGAGGCTATGTTGCCTGTGGTGCAGGTACGTGAGCTGCAAACCTGATTCCAGCTGGAATTGGGAGAGACGGTGCTGGTGATCCCCGGATCGTCGTTGCTGACGTCGGTGGTCGTTGCATAACGCAGTCGATTCCCCCAGGCATCCTGGGCGCCTGCACCCAGCGTCACCCACGGCAGGTAGCCAACTTGCGACGGGCATTTGCCGGAGGTGCGCGCTTCCTCGATTCCATCGCCATTGATATCTGGGCATGGGAGGTACGGCGCGTTGCCGGATATGGTTTTATGGGTCATTGCATAACCGATGAGCGCATCACGCGCTTCTTCCAGCGTTTTTTTGGTCTCGGCAACTCTTCGTGCCTGGACCTGCGCCGACAGCGGCGCCGCCAGCCCGCCGATCAGCAGGGTGACGATGACCAGGACGATCGCGAGTTCGATCAGGGTGAAACCGCGCTGCAGTCTCATGGGGCAGGCTCCGTGGCGTCGCGCGGGCGGCCGTCTGGCGCGGTGGGTACCGGGCGCAATACCTGATAGGGTTCGAAGATCTTGCCGTCGGCGCGGGTCTGGCCCGGCTTGAGGCCCGCGGCTTCGGGCGGGCGGGGCTGCGCGCGGCCGTCGATCCAGTGCGTGCTGCGCCCGTCGGAGCGGATCACCACGCCGTCGTACCGCAAGGGGGCCGGGGGCTCGGCGCGTGCGGCCGGCGCGTGCGGCGTGGCGTGGCGCGCGCGCGCCTGTTCCAGCTGGGCGCGTTCCGCTGGCGTGTAGAACAGGCGGCCGGGCAAGTCGGGGGAGGCCGGGGCCGCAAGGCCCGGCCCCCACAGGCACAGGGAGAATATCAAGGCCGAACAAGCAAGAACCACCCGGCGCCACGCGGGTTTGCGCTTCTCCGTGCTTCGGTGCCTCGAGGGTGAATGGGGTTTCATTGGGCACTCCCGGCCGCAGGCGCCACGGTAAACCACAGCAGCTCGCATTCCGCCCGCAGCCGCGGCAGATTGACCGCCTCGAAAACCTCGCGCCCACTCCGCGACAGGCTGCAAGCCTGGACCCGATAGATGCCCGGCGCGCGCGCGCGCAGGGCCGCGAGAAAGCGCAACAGGTCGGTTTCGACCAGCAGCGGCATCGACACCGTGAGGGCGGTCTGCCCGAGCGGGATGCCCTGGGCGATCGCGGGCGCGGTGGCGGTGCGTGGCCCCAGGCGGTATTCCAGGCCGTACAGGCCGGCGGCCTGGTTGGCGAGCTGGATCGCCTCGATCCAGGCGAGCCGGTTTTCCGGGCCGACAAAGCCCCGCGCGGCCAGCGCCCGGTAGGCGTCCAGGTGCGTCTGGATGAGGCGTTGCTGGTCGCGGCTGCGGGCCAGCGCTTGCCAGGCCCGGGTGTGCTCGGCCTGCTGCTGCGCGAGCCGGGCCTCGGCCTCGCGTGCCTGGCCGCGGCTCCAGACGACGCCGGTCACGGCGAGTGCCAGGGCTGCCAGCAGCAGGAGCAGCGACAGCTTCAGGGCGGCGATCGGCGGGCGCGTCATGAGCCGGACTCGCGGAAACGGAATTCGAGGCTGAACCCGACGGCTTCCGTGCTCGGCGCATCGGGGGTGCGGATGCGGCCGGCGAGCGTGCCGCCCGGGCCGGCATTCACCGGACTCACGCGCAGGCGCACCCCGCTCAGATTCGGCATGGCCGCCAGATCCTGCATGAACTGTTCGATACGCTGCATCGCCGCGCGGTAGTTGCCGTCGAAATCGACAAGCGAGGCATCGAGCCGGACGTCGGTGCCCGTGGCCACGGGGGACGTTTCACGCTGCCAGGCCAGCGTCTCCAGCCGGAAATCGGGATAGGCGGCAAGCACCCGGCCCACGGCGCCATACAGGGCCTCGAGGTCGGGCGTCTCGGCTGAGGACAGTCTGTGCGCCAGCTGCACGGTTTGTGCGAGCTGCTCGGGCGTGGCGACGTCCGCGGGGAAGGTCCGGGCGATCGCCCGGTAACGCGCGTCGAGTTGCTGCCGTTCCAGCGCCAGGGTTTGCGCCTGGCTCTGCAGGTCCTGGGCGTGCAGCCAGTTGATGGTCGTGACGACGAGGCCGAGCGCGGCGATGCCGCCGGCCAGCGTGCGCAGACCCTGACGCCAGCGGAATTCGGTGTGCTGCTGCAGCAGTTCGGGCGGCGCAAGATTCAGCGGTAGCGCCTCCGGTGCGATTGCGGCGAGCGGCACGATCTCCGGCGTCGCCGCCAGGAAATCCTCGGGGATGCGCAACGCGCGGCCGAGGTCGGCAAGGTCGATCAGGCGGGCGTTGAATGCCGGGTCGGCGTTCAATGGTGCCAGCGCTGCGTCGAGCTGGCCGGTGGGGTCGAGCAGCAGTACGTGCAGCCGTGCTTCGCGCGGCAGGATGCGCTGCCCGGTGAGATAGAGCTGGGTCTTGGCGATCTCGTCGGCGGCGTTGCCGGGCTGCAGGGTCGGCGTTTCGCTGCTGACCAGGCGCGAAAAGCGCAACAGGCCGTTCTGGTAATACGACAGCCGCAGCCGGTTGTCGAGCCGGTGGGCGAGCAGGGTATGTGCCTCCTGGACGCGCAATCGTGCGAGCAGATACTGGCCTGCCACCGCAAGTGGCGTGATGCCGTAGAGCGGGACGCTCGCGCGATGCAGCACCGCGAGCCAGGGCGTCAGCCAGTCGGCATCGGTCAACGCCGCGAACAGGTAGCGGTCGTCGCGGCGGCCGGTGGTTTCGCGTGCCTGCCGCCAGGCGCCGACGAAGCGCGCGTTACGGAACACCTGCTTGAGCTTGCGGTTCAACAGTTCGGCGCGCGCCTGGCCCTGTACGTGCGGCAGGATCTCGCTGCGGTAATCCTCGTCGACGGTGTCGGCGACGATCAGCGCAGGCAGGTTTGCATGGCTTTCGACGACCTGGCGGAAGTCGGCGAGGCCGGTTTCGCTGGTGCCGAACTTGCCCAGCCAATGCATGCGCCCGGGGCGCCAGTCGAGCACGCCGATGTGGCGCGGCGTGGCGAGCAGTATGAGTCGGCGCCCGAGCATCACAGCGGCAGGTTCCCGATCAGGTCGTACACCGGCAGCAGCACCGAGACGAGAATGCCCCCGAGCAGCAGGCCGAGGATGGCGGTGAGCAGCGGTTCCATCACGCGCAGGCCGTTCTCGATCGCGTCGAGCACTTCGCGGTTGTAGAAATAGGTCACGTTGTCGAGCGCCTCGTCGAGCGCGCCGGTGGTCTCGCCGACGCGCAGCATGCGGATCACCAGCGGCGGAAACAGCGCCAGCGACTGGAAGCTTTCCGACAGGCCCTGCCCGTCGGCGATCTGCTGCGCGGCGCGGCGGATGCCGGCGGCGATCACGCGGTTGCCGGCGACCATTTCGCCGGCACGCAGCGCGTCGAGCACCGTCACGCCCGACCGGTACATCATCGCCAGCGTGTTGGTGAAGCGCGCGAGCACCATCTTTTGTAGGATCGGGCCGAGCAAGGGCAATTGCAACTGTACGCGATCCCACCAGTTGCGTCCGGCTTCGGTCCTGCGCACCCACAGCGGCAGCCCGGTGCCCGCGGCGAGCAGCAGCACGAGGCCGGCCAGCCAGTACGACTGCATCGCGCGGGAGACCGCCATCAGGACCAGCGTCGGCAGCGGCAGCGCCACGCCCATGGTCTGGACCAGCGAGAGTATCTGCGGCACCAGGTAGAGCATCAGGAACAGGATCGCCGCACCGACCACGGCAAGCACGATCGCCGGGTAGATCATCAGGCGCTTGGCCTTGGCGGCGACGTCCTCCTGCCACTTCAGCGATTCGGCGAGGCGCTCGAACACCGCATCGAGCAGACCGGTCTGCTCGCCTGCCCGGATGCTGTGGACGAACACCGCGCCGAACACCGCCGGATGCGCGGCGAGTGCCTGCGACAACACCTTGCCGCCTTCCAGATCCTCCAGCAGCGCGGTCAGTACGTCGCGGAAGCCGCGCTTCTCCATACTGTCGCGCAGGTCGCGCAAGCCGTCGAGCAGGGGGATGCCGGCGCGCGTGATGTAGCGCATGTGGATGCAGAAGGTGACGAGGTCGCGCCGCGTCACCCGCTCGCGACCGCGCGGGGCGTACTGGCGCGACAGCTCGGAGAGCGTCACGAGATCGAGCCCCATGCGCTTCAAGCGAAGTTCGAGGTCGACGTCGTTGACCGCCGACAGCGTGCCTTTCACGGTGCGGCCGGTCTGGTCGATGGCGCGGTAGTCAAAGAAAGGCATGGGGGTCAGGGGACAGGGGACAGGGGACAGCCGACGGCGGACAGCCGACAGCGGACAGCGGACAGCCGACGGCGGACAGCCGACAGCGGACAGCGGACAGCCGACGGCGGACAGCCGACAGCGGACAGCCGACAGCCGACAGCCGACAGTCACAGTGCGAGTGTGCCGCGCACTCTCCCCTGTCCGCTGTCCGCCGTCGGCTGTCCGCTGTCCGCTGACTCATACCCGCCCCGTCAAATCCACCACCCGCGCCACTTCCGACAGCGAAGTGACGCCATCGAGCACGCGCTGGATACCGTCTTCCGCGAGCGGGCGGTAGCCGTGCGCGATCGCGGCGCGGCGAATCTCGTGCAGCGGCGCGTGATTGGCGACGAGCTCGTCGATCTCGGGGTCGATGCGCAGCAGTTCGATCAGGGCAAGCCGGCCCCGGTAGCCCTTCTGGTTGCAGGCCGGGCAGCCGACGGCGCGGTAGATCACCGGCGCTTGCGCGGGGTCGGCGCCGAGGATGCGCGCTTCGTGGCCGTCCGGCGTATAGGCGGCCTTGCAGTGCGGGCACAGTTTGCGCACCAGGCGCTGGGCGACGACGCCGATGATGTTGCCGGCGAGGATGCCGGGCGTAATCCCGATGTCCATCAGGCGCGGGAACACGCCAAGCGCCGAGTTGGTGTGCAGCGTCGTGAACACCTGGTGGCCGGTCATCGCGGCGCGGAAGGCCATTTCGGCGGTGTCACGGTCGCGGATCTCGCCGACCAGGATGATGTCCGGGTCCTGCCGCATGATCGAGCGGATGCCGTTGGCGAAGTCGAGTTTCAAGGTTTCGTTGACCGAACTCTGGCGCATCAGCGTGACCGGATACTCGACCGGGTCTTCCAGCGTCATGATGTTGACCGTCTCGTCATTGAGATGCGAGAGCATCGAGTACAGCGTGGTGGTTTTGCCGGAACCCGTCGGGCCGGTGACAACCAGGATGCCTTCGGGCCGCGCCATCATCAATTGGAGTTCGCGCAGCGCGTCGGGCGTGAAGCCCATCAGGTCGAGCGGCATGATGGATTTCTCGCGGTCGAGGATGCGCAGTACCAGGTTCTCGCCGTGGATGCCGGGCTGGCTCGACACACGGAAGTCGATCGGACGGCCGTTGAGCGTCAACGACATGCGGCCGTCCTGCGGCGCGCGCGTTTCGGCGATATTCATGCCCGAGAGCACCTTCAGCCGCACCAGGATGCCCGGCCAGTAGGTCTTGTGCAGGCTGCGGATCTGTTCCAGCACGCCGTCGATGCGGTAGCGGATGCGCAGGAAGGCGTGCTCGGGTTCGAAGTGGATGTCGGAGGCTTCGCGTTTCACCGCGTCGGTGAGCAGCGCGCCGACCAGCCGCACCACCGGCTGGGTGTATTCCTCGGTCTCGGGGTTGAGACTGGCGTAGTCGACCTCGCCGGTTTCGATCTCGCGCAGGATGCCGTCGAGCGAGAGGTCGAAGCCGTAGAACTTGTCGATGTACTCGAGCAGCTGCGCCTCGCTTGCCAGGAGCGTGTCGATCTCGAGCTGGCCGCCGAGCGCGGCGCGCAGCTGGTCGAGCGCCACCACGTTGAACATGTCGGTGGTCGCGAGCGTCAGCACGTTGCGCGCGGCGTCGTGCGCGATCGGCAGCAGGTGGTGGCGGCGCGCGAACTCCTCCGGCACCAGCTGCAGCGCCTCGGGATCGGCCACCACCTGCGTGAGGTCGATGCCCTGGCTGCCGAGCGCGTTGGCGAGCTGGTCGCGCAGCACCGCCTCGGTCATGAAGCCGAGTGCGACCAGCTGGCGGCCGATCGGCAGCCCCGTGGACTTCTGCTCCTTGAGGCCGATGCGCAGCTGGTCGAGGGTGATGAGGCCCTGCGAGACCAGGGTCTCGCCCATGCGGAGTTTCTTTCTACGCTCCATGATGATCGCGCTTAGCGAACCGACTTCAACTGCTGCACGCGCGTCTGCGCCTGCTCGCGGTCGAAGCGGTGCACGCCGCCGAGCGCGAGCGCCTTCTCGTAGTAGCCGAGCGCCGCCGGGTACTGGCGCAGCTGGTCGAGGCTCACCGCGAGATTGAACGCATAATCGGCATTGCCGGGCGCGGCGCGGAAGGCCTCGAAATAAGCCGCCTGCGCCTCGTTCCAGCGCCCCTGCTCGGCGTAGAGGTTGCCGAGCGTCTGGTACAGGTGCGCAGCGGGTTCGCGTTCGATCAGGAGCTTGAGCCGGCTTTCCGCCGCCTGGCTGTCGGTGCTGCCGAGGAGATCGAGCAATGCGCCCTGCGCGGTGGCGTTGCGCGGGTCGAGGTCGAGCACCTCGCGGTACAGGCGCTGGGCGTCGGCGTCGCGGCTCTGCACGCTGGCGATCGCCGCGAGCCCGAGCAGGGCATCGACGCTGCGCGTGCGGGCAGCGGCTTGCGTGTACAACTGCTGCGCCTCGGCCAGCGCGCCGCGCTGGTAGGCGGCGTGCGCCTGGGTGAGCAGCGTGGACTGGCTGTCGGGCTGGAAACGCGGCGCCACGGCGGGGGGCGCCGTGCGTTCCGCCGCCGGCGGTGGCGCAGGCCGCGCCAGGGGGGCAGCCGGAGTGGCAGGCGCTGCCGGCGCGGGCGTGGCAGCCGGTGGCGCGGCGGGCGCAATGGGCGCAATGGGCGCAATGGGCGCAATGGGCGCAATGGGCGCGTGTGCAGGCGGCAGCGGCGCTTGCCCCAAGGCGGCAGGCTGGCGGGGGGCGACCGGGGGCGCTGCGGCAGGGGCGACCGGCGGTGGCGGCGCGCTCGCGGGCTGCAATTCGAAGTACAGGTAGACGCCGTAGCCAAGCGCGACCAGCGCGGCGATCAGCGCGGTCGCCGGCACCAGCGATAGCTGCGGCAGGCGGAAGGCCGGGCGGCGCGGCGGCTCGTTGCCCACGGCGCTGTTGCCGAATATCAGCGGCGGCGGCTCGACCCATTCGCGGGCGCGC
The DNA here is from genome assembly GCA_046292745.1 of Thiobacillus sp. Lineage (GTDB taxonomy): Bacteria > Pseudomonadota > Gammaproteobacteria > Burkholderiales > Thiobacillaceae > Thiobacillus. The sequence continues at coordinate 122,965 of JBKBQH010000003.1, forward strand.
GCGGCAGGGGAAAGTCCTTCGAGTTCGAGCGGGTTCCCGGCCGGCTCGCCCTCGTCGGGCGGCCCCTTGCCGCCGCGACCCGACTGCGATGCCTCGGCCTGTTTCAGGGCTTTGAGCAACAGGCTCACCGGACGCTCCACACGCGGGTGGGGGTCATGGCGTGCTCCGCGCGGCCGGCAGCAGGCGCTGGAACTGGCGCAGTTCCTCGCTTTCCAGCGTCGGGTTGCTGACGATGATGGGGCGCAGGAAGATCACCAGCTCGGTCTGGCTGTTGACACGTTCGTGCTGGCCGAACACCGCGCCGATGCCTTCGGGGCGCGAGAGCACCGGCAGGCCATCGCGCGCGTTGTTGGTGTCGTCCTGGATCAGGCCGCCTAGGATGACGGTCTGGCCGCTCTTCACCTGCAGCAGCGATTCCATTTCGCGCACCTGGATCACCGGGACTTTATTGCTGATGTTCAGTCCACCCTGCTTCAATAGCGGGCTGGGATCTTCCACGTCGCCGACCTTGCGGGTAATGGTGGGCCGGACGGTAAGGGAAACCAGACCATTCTCGCCGACCTGCGGAGTTACGCTCATGACCACACCGACGGGAACCGTGTGCGCTTCGGTTTTAACGGTGGAAGGCAGCACAAGCCCGGAAGCGGTGACGGTTCCTTGTGCCACATCGATGGAAAAGTAAACCAGGTTGTTAACGACTTTCAACAGCGCAGTCTGGTTGTTCAGCGCCATGAGTTTCGGACTCGACAGCACCTTGGTGTTGCCGAACGACTCCAGCAGGTTGATCGCAGCCTCGAAACCGTTGCTGCCCGTGTTGGTGTAGGTCGCGGTGATGAAAGGCGTAAGCGAGCTGGCGAGCGCGCTGTTGGTTTTGGTGGTTATGCTCCAGCCGCTGGCGCCGGTGGCAAGGGTCTTTTTCCAGTCTATCCCCGCGCGATACTGGTCCTTGAGCGTGACTTCCACGATGGTCGCTTCAATCAGCACCTGGCGCTGCGCCGACTGCATCACGCGGTCGAGATACTGTTGCACGAGTTCGTGCTGGCGCGAGGTGCCGAGCACGGTGACGGTGCCGGCGACCGGGTTGACCGCGACGTCGTGGCGTGCGTCGACGGTCGTCTGCCCGGCGAACGCGGCGGTGAAGAGCTGCGCGGCGCCCTGGCCTGCCTTGCTGGCAGCCTCGGCTTGCGACACGCGCTCGGCACGGGCGATTTTCTCGGCTTCGAGACGCGCGGCGCGTTCCTCGTTGCTCTGCGTGACGGCGCGGGTGCCGGCGAGCATGGTGCGGATGTTGTCGGCGAGCACGGTCCACAGGTCGTTGTTCGACTGGCTGGCGACGGTGGTCGTCGACGAGTTGCCGCCGGCCGTGCCGGGGCTGCCCGTGCCACCGGCCGCTGCGGTCGCGGCGCCGCCCGTGCTGGCGATCTGCGCCGCGACGCCGACACTCGACGTGGTATTGCGCGCGACGTTGACGTAGTTGACGGTGTAGGTCTTGACGTAGGGCGTGTCGGGCATGACGGACACGGTGCGGCCGTGCATTTCGTAGCGCAGATTCGCCTGCCGCGCGATGCGGTCGAGGATGGCAGGCAAGGGTTCCTGCACCGCGTTGAGCGAAACCTTGCCGGCGATGCCGGGATGCAGGTCGATGTTGTACTGCGTGTCGCGCGCGATGGAAAACAACAGGTCCTTCACCGGCACGTCGTTGACCACCACGGTATAGGTCGGCACCGGCGCGGCGGGTTTCGGCGGCGGCAGCGCGGGCGCGGCCTTGACCGGCGCCGGCGGCGGCGCGACGACTGGCGGCACCGGCTGGGTGATGTGGCCGGGCGAGGTGTCGAAGGCCGGCGGGGGCACGCAGCCGCCCAGCAACATGGCGCCTGCCAGGGCCAGCCAGGTCGGTCGCGGAAAGTACGGCAAAGCGTTCATCGGGATCCAGTCGCCAACACTACGTTGCGCATTTTGCCGACCGTGCGCAGAAACGGCTCGCCGGCAGGCGTCGCCGGCAGGGCGCGCAAGGCCGCCAGCGCCGCCTCGCGGTCGGGAAATTCGCCCGCCAGGATCATCCACGCCGGGCTGCCGCGGCTGAGGCCGTGCAGCACGCGCACCGGTCGTGGCACGTCGGGGGCGAGGCCTTGCAGTAATACGGCCGCAGCGGCGGCATCTTTAGCCGAAGCGATCTGGATGACATAGGTGCCGGGCGCGGCGGTGGCAAGCCAGCCGCTGGTCTGGCGGGCGAGTTCGTCCAGGTCCGGGGCGGGGGCGCGCACGGTCGGCGCCGCCGCGGCCGGCGTCGGCACGGCGCCGCCTGGGGGCGTGCGGGCGAATAGCCACCACGCGCCAAGCCCCAGCAGCCCCAGCGCGGCCGCGAGGACGAGGGCGAGCCAGGTGCGCCGGTCGCCTTGCCTGCCCGCGCCGCGCGGCGCGGGCGGGGTCATTTCGGCGTCGTTCGCCGCCGCGGCCAGATGCGCCGGCGTGAGCGTGTGGGTCTGGTCGGCGTAGGCGGCGAGCAGGGTCTTGTCGGCCAGCACGTTGATGCGGCGCGACAGCCCGCCCGACAGCGCAGCCAGGCGACTGACCAGGGGCGCGGGAAAGAGATCGGGCCCGCGATAGCCGGCAACCGCGAGTCGCGCGCGCAGGTAGTCGGCGACTTCGGCCTCGGTGAGCGGGGAGAGTCTGAGGCTAAGCGTGATGCGGTCCTTCAGCTGGCGGATGCGCGGGTCGGCGAGCTGGATGTCGAGCTCGGGCTGGCCGAACAGCACGATCTGCAGGAGCTTGTCGGTCGCGGTTTCCAGGTTGGTGAGCAGGCGCAGGAATTCGAGATTGTCGAGCGCGATGCCCTGCGCCTCCTCGACGAAGACGACGACGCGGCGGCCGGTTTCGTGGCGCGCCAGCAGCGTGGCGTTGAGCTGGGCGAGCCGTGCCTGGCGGGTCGGCGCGGGCGTGTCCACGCCGAGATCGGCGAGGATCGCCGCCAGCATGTCGTCGGGCGCGAGACTGGGATTGCCGAGGTAGACGCTGTCGACGTGGCCGGGCAGTTGCGCGGCCAGCTTGCGGCACAGCATGGTCTTGCCGCTGCCGACTTCGCCGACCACCTTGATGATGCCCTCGCCCTGCCCGATGGCGTAGAGCAGCGCGGCGAGCATTTCGCCGCGCTGGCCGCCGGCGTACCAGTACTCGGTATTCGGCGTGATGCGGAACGGTGCTTCTTTCAGGCCGAAGAATTCGACGTACACAGGGGCGCGATGAGCGGAGTCAGTCGTTGCCGTAGGTCTGCATGCGGCTGTACAGCGTGGTGCGGTTGATGCCGAGCAGCTTGGAGGCCTGCGACAGGTTGCCGTGGGTCATGTTGAGCGCGGCTTCGACGTAGGCCTTTTCCCACTGGCGCAGCGTGACGTCGAGGTTGAAGTTGGCGAGCGTCTGCAGCTGCTTGCGCGCCATTTCGATCAAGGCCTTGCCGTCGCTGGCAAGCGGGATTTCCTGCGGATAGGCCTGGTCGGTGTCGAGCTCGGCCTCGAGCTGCTGCGGCGTCACCGTCATGCCGGGGTATTTGGTCGTCAGGCGGATGGCGATATTGCGCAGTTCGCGCACGTTGCCGGGGAAATGGTAGTCGGCCCACATCTGCTGCGCGCGCGCGTCGAGCGTGAACGGCTGGGTCTTGGCCTCGCGGGCATAGAACTCGCGGAAGTGGTTGAGCAGGGTGAGCTTGTCCTCGCCCATTTCCCGGAGCGGCGGCACCGCGATCGAGAACACGCTGAGACGGTGGTAGAGGTCGGCGCGGAAGCGGCCGGCCTTGATCTCGGCGCGCAGGTCGCGGTTGGTCGCGGTGACCACGCGCGCGTTGGAAAAGCGCGGCTGGGTTTCGCCGACGCGCTGGTATTCGCCGTTTTCCAGGACGCGCAGCAGCTTGGCCTGCAGCTCCAGCGGCAGTTCGCCGATTTCGTCGAGGAACAGGGTGCCGTTCTCGGCCTCCTCGAAGTAGCCGGCGCGCGCGCTGGTGGCGCCGGTGAAGGCGCCCTTGGCGTAGCCGAACAGCGTGGGTTCGACGAGTGTGGGCGAAATCGCCGCGCAGTTGAGCGCGAGGTAGGGCTTGTTTGCGCGCGGCGACAAGTGGTGCAGGCTCGCGGCGACCTTTTCCTTGCCGCTGCCCGATTCGCCCTCGATCAGCACCGGGAAGGGCGCAGCGGCGTACTGCTTGATCTGCTCGCGCAGCTTGTCCATGGCCGGACTCGTGCCGACGATGCCCGAGTCCTTGGCTGGCGCGGGCGCCTTGTCGGCGCTGCGTTCGGCGTCCTGCACCAGGAGCGCGTTGAACAGCAGCGATTTCAATCGCTCCGGTTCGCACGGCTTGGCGACGAAATCGATCGCGCCGAGCGCGCGCGCGTGGCGCGCGTTGGCCTCGTCGCTCTGGCCGGAGAGCACCAGGATCTTGATGCTGGGCGACACGCCGAGCAGGTCGGCGATGAGCGCGAAGCCTTCGTCCGGCTTGTGCGGTTGTGGCGGCAGGCCGAGGTCGACCAGCGCCAGCTGCGGCGGCTCGTCGAGTTGCATCAGCAGGCTTTTCACCTGCGCGCGCGATTCGGCGGCCGAAATGTCGAAGTCCTTGCCGAGGACGTAGGTGAGGGTGTCGGAAATCAGCGGATCGTCATCGACGATCAGCAAGCTGGGTTTGTTGTGGGCCACATCTCCTCCTGGTCGAATGGCGCCGATCCTGCGCGATGGCCGCCACGGCAGGCATTTCGCGCATGTCGGATTTTCGACGATTGTGCCAGAGACCCGGTGAAAGTAAAACCGGAACAAGGCCCGGATCGAGCCCCGATCCGGAAGGTGACGGGGTCAGCGCCGGACCGGGGTGACAGCGACGCGCATCCAGCCCTCGCAGTGCTCGAGCGGCTGGGCGAGCGCGATGTAGCGGCGTTCGTTCTCGCTCCGCACCTCGTAGATCTTGCCCGGCGAGTAATGCACCGGATCGATGATGACCGACGCCGGTTCGCCGCCCAGCCACAGGCTGGCGTGCGGCAGCGACGCCCCGCTGTTGTCGATGCCGTCGACGGTGTAGCTCGGCGTCGTCGTGTCGTACAGCATGGCGAGGGTCGGCGTCTCGGTCAGGGTTTCGATGCCGATGCGGGTGGTGTCGTCGCTCAGGCGCGAGAGCCGGCGCACCACGCCGAGCCGCCATTCGTCGGTTTCCTGGACCTTGAGGCCGATGAGGGCGCCGACGCGCAGCCAGTCGCGGTCGCGCGATTCGACGGTGGCGCCGAAGCCGAAGCGGCTCTCGTCTTCCATCACCCAGCGCTCGACCTCGGCAAGATGCGGGCTGCGGAGTACCCGGCTGCGCGAGTGCTGGTCGCGCGTGCGATCGGTGACGAAGCCGTAGATATGCACATCGTCGGCCTGCTTGGCATCGAGGCCGATTCCGTAGGGCGACACCGTGTCGGGCCCGCTCGATGATTTGATTTGGCCGATGACGGCATCGAGGCCGTGCGTCACGTCGATCAGCAACTTGACCACGGCGCGCGGCGCGCGCCGCTGCTCGCGTCTTTCCAGGCTGTCCCACTGGTGCTGCAGGGTGTCGAGCAGCTCGAGGTTGTCGGCGGTGCGCGGAATGGCGGGCAGGTCGCCAACGGCCTGGCCGCGCCCTTCGCGCAGCGTGGTGCGGGTGGCCTCGATACGCTGCAGCAGCGCGGCGGTCGACCAGAAGCGCAGCGGCTTGTCCGGTTGGGGCTTGCGCACCCGGCGCGGCCCGTGGTCGGCCGACAGGTCGACGACGAAATGATGCGCCGCGTCGTCGTAGGCCGTGTCCAGTTGCAGCAGATCGTGCCAGCCCATCAGCCAGTGGTCGACCTGGTCGAGCTGCTTGGGGTAGAGCGACCCGGAGTTGGCCAGGTCGAGCATCAGGATGTGCAGGTAGGCGGTTTCGCAGCTGCAATCCGAGGTGTCGTCGGGATAGACCCGCAGGCGCATGCGGTGGAAGCCACCTTCCTCGGCGTTCCGGTAGAGGCGGTGCAGGCGCTGCCACAGCTTGTCGGTGGCGGGCAGGTAGCGGATGGCGCGCCATTTCAGCAACTGCCCGAAGGCGCGGATGGCACGCAGGGTGATCAACGGGATGATCGGGCCCGCCTCGTCCTGGCGGGATTGCCGGGCAAGATACAGCGCGAAGGCATGGTAGCCGCGCGCGAGCTCCCAGTACAGGTTGTAGATCGCGTGCCAGAGCTGACTCTCGACCTGGCGCGACATGCGCGGATTGCGCAGGTACTGCTGGGTCAAGGTGTCCTGCAGGTCGCGCGATCTTTCGTCCAGCAGCATGAATATCGCCAGCCGGTCGCGGTTGAACTGCTCAGGTCCGCCCTCGAAGCGCTTGAGCGCGCTCAGGATCGCCTGCTGGGATTTGTACGCATCCGCCAGCGGCAGCGCTTCCAGCCAGCGTCTGGCTGTCTTGAGGCTGGCAAGCGGATCGTCGTCGCGCCTGCCGAAAGGCACCAGCCAGGAGAGCTTCGAGACAAGTTCGGACAGAGGGCTCATGGGGGAAACGGTACCTGCTCAGTTAAAAGGGTCCGTCATGGGCTGAGCAATTTTCATGCCTGTGTGATTACGGCTCAGGCCAGTTTTTGCTGAACCCAGGCAGCCACGGAGGCAAGCGCCCCCGGCAGCTTCGCCACGTCGTTGCCGCCGGCCATCGCCATGTCGGGCTTGCCGCCGCCCTTGCCGCCGACCTGCGCGGCGACGTGGTTCACCAGCTCGCCGGCCCTGAGCCGGGCGGTGAGGTCGGGCGTCACCGCGGCGATCAGGCTGACCTTGCCGTCGGCCACGGCACCGAGAACCAGCGCGCACGATTTCAGTTTGTCGCGCAGCCTGTCGGCGGTTTCGCGCAGGGCCTTGGCGTCCACGCCGTCCAGTTGCGCCGCGAGTACGCGCACGCCTTTCACGTCGACCGCCTGCTGCAGCAGTTCGTCGCCCTGGCTCGACGCCAGTTTGGCTTTCAGGCGATCGAGTTCCTTTTCCTGCGCGCGGCTGTGTTCCATCAGCTGGGCCACGCGCTCGGCGGCGTCGTGCGGCGCGGCTTTGACCATTTGCGCGATGGCGCCGAGCTGCCGCTCGATGTCGTCGAGGTAGGCGAGCACGCCGGTGCCGGTGGTCGCCTCGATGCGGCGGATGCCGGCGGCCACGCCGGTTTCGAGCAGGATCTTGAACGCGCCGATGTCGCCGGTGCGCGCGACGTGGGTGCCGCCGCACAGTTCGCGACTGCTTCCGATGTCGAGCACCCGCACCTCGTCGCCGTATTTCTCGCCGAACAGCATCATCGCGCCCGCCTTCCGTGCCTCCTCGATCGGCATCACGCGTGCTTGCGTTGGTGTGTTGGCGAGGATCTCGGCGTTGACGCGCGCTTCCACTTCGCGGATCTGCGCCGGCGTCAACGGGGTGGGCTGCACGAAGTCGAAACGGGTCTTGTCGGCGTCGACCAGCGAGCCGCGCTGCTGCACGTGCGCGCCGAGCACCTCGCGCAGCGCCTTGTGCATGAGGTGCGTCACCGAGTGGTTGCGCATGGTGCGCGCGCGCGCGTCTTCGTCGACGCGCGCGAGTACCGCATCCCCCACCGCCAGCGAGCCGGTCTTGACGATGCCGTGATGGCCGAACACCTGGGCCTGGATTTTCTGCGTGTCCTCGACCGCGAACCGGCCCTGCGTGCCTTGCAGCACGCCGCGGTCGCCGACCTGGCCGCCGGATTCGGCGTAGAAGGGCGTGTGGTCGAGCACGACCACGCCGAGCTCGCCTTCCCGGAGTTCGGCCACCGGCGCGCCGTCCTTGTACAGCGCGAGGATGGTCGCGTCGTGCGTGAGCGTGTCGTAGCCGTGAAAGACCGTCGCTGCGCCGGAATACTCGAGCGCCGCGCCGAGCTTGAACTTGCCGGCGGCGCGCGCCTGCGCCTTCTGGCGCGCCATCGCGGCGTCGAAGGCGGCGGTATCGACGGCAACGTTCGCCTCGCGGCAGATGTCGGCGGTGAGGTCGAGCGGAAACCCATAGGTGTCGTGCAGCTTGAACGCGAGTTCGCCGTCGAAGCGGGCGCCGGCGGGCAGGGCCTTGAGCGCGGCTTCGAGGATGCCCATGCCGTGCTCGATGGTCTCGAAGAAGCGCGCCTCTTCCTGCTTGAGGACGTCCATCACGCGCGCCTGCGCCTGCACCAGTTCCGGGTAGGCCTCGCCCATCACCGCGGCGAGATCGGGCACGAGGCGATGGAAAAAGGCGGCGCGCACGCCGAGCTTGTAGCCGTGACGGATCGCGCGGCGGATGATGCGGCGCAGCACGTAGCCGCGGCCCTCGTTGCCGGGAATGACGCCGTCGACGATGAGGAAGGCGCAGGCGCGGATGTGGTCGGCGATGACCTTGAGCGAGTTGTTGGCAAGATCGCTCGTGTTCGTTTCGCGCGCGGCGGCGGCGATCAGCGCCTGGAACAGATCGATGTCGTAGTTGGAGTGCACGTGCTGCATCACCGCGGAGATGCGCTCCAGCCCCATGCCGGTGTCGACCGAGGGCTTGGGCAGCGGGTGCATGGTGCCGGCCTCGTCGCGGTTGAACTGCATGAACACGTTGTTCCAGATCTCGATGTAGCGGTCGCCGTCCTCGTCGGGCGAGCCGGGCGGGCCGCCGGCGACCTCGGGGCCGTGGTCGTAGAAGATTTCGGTGCAGGGGCCGCAGGGGCCGGTGTCGCCCATCGCCCAGAAGTTGTCGGAAGCGTAGCGCGCGCCCTTGTTGTCGCCGATGCGGACGATGCGCTCCCTGGGCACGCCGATGTCGTTGTGCCAGATGTCATACGCCTCGTCGTCCTCGGCGTATACCGTCACCCACAGCCTGTCGGCAGGGAGGGCGAGAACCTCGGTGAGGAACTCCCAGGCGTACTTGATCGCCTCGCGCTTGAAATAGTCGCCGAAGCTGAAGTTGCCCAACATCTCGAAAAAAGTGTGGTGGCGCGCCGTGTAGCCGACGTTCTCGAGATCGTTGTGCTTGCCGCCGGCGCGCACGCAGCGCTGTGATGACACCGCGCGGGTGTAGGGGCGCTTATCGAGGCCGAGAAAAACATCCTTGAACTGCACCATGCCGGCATTGGTGAAAAGCAGCGTCGGGTCGTTGGCCGGCACCAGCGGGCTCGAGGGAACGATGGTGTGGCCCTTGGAGGCGAAGAATTCGAGGAAGCTCTGGCGGATGGCGCTGCTTTTCATGGTATTGGAATCGGTTTGTGCACGGTCGGCGGACAATGGGCGATTGTATCCGTTAAAGTTCGGGCCTTACAGGCGTCAGGGGCGGGTGGCATGGACGAGGCAGCGGTCGTCGCGGCGATGCGCGAATGGATCGAGAAGGCGGTGATCGGGCTGAATCTCTGCCCCTTCGCCAAGGCGGTCTATGTGAAGAACCAGGTGCGCTTCGTCGTCAGCCGCGCGCCGCACCTCGACGGTTTCCTCGAAGACCTCGATCGCGAGCTCGATTTTCTCGCCGCCGCCGATCCGCGGGAAACCGACACCACGCTGCTGATCCACCCCACGCTGCTGCCGGATTTCCTCGATTTCAACGATTTCCTCCAATTGGCGGAGGCGGCGGTGGCGGAGCACGGGCTGGAAGGCGTGATCCAGATCGCGAGTTTCCACCCGCGCTTCCAGTTCGAGGGCACCGGGCCCGACGACATAGGCAACTTCACCAACCGCGCGCCGTTTCCCACCCTGCACCTGTTGCGCGAGGCGAGCATCGAACGCGCCGTGACGACCTTCCCCGAGGCCGAAACGATCTATGCGCGCAACATCGAGACGATGGCACGGCTGGGCCTGGCAGGCTGGCGGGCGCTGTGGGGCCCGTCGGCGCCACCTACAGGAGACGACGGGAAGTAAAAAATTGCTTGCCAGATGGCGGCCGGTCTAATAATCTAACAATCATTGGATTGTTTTCCGGAGGGGTGCGCATGACCGACGCCGGCCGCAGCATCAAGGATCGCCTCTACGCGCAGGTCGCCCGCATGGGCAAGGCCATCTCCAGCCCCAAGCGGCTGGAGCTGATCGAAATTCTCTGCCAGGGCGAGAAAACCGTCGAACAACTCGCCGCCGACGCGCAGATCTCCGTCAAGCTCGCCAGCGCCCACCTCAAGGAGCTGCGCCAGGCACAGCTCGTGGAGGCACGGCGCGAGGGCAAGTACGTGCACTACCGGGTGGCTTCGCACGCGGTCGGCGACTTCTGGGTGGCCTTGCGCACGCTGGCGGAAGACCGCCTGGTCGAGCTTCAGCTCGCGCTGGCGCAGCTTGCCGAGCACAGCGATGAACTCTCTCCGCTCGCGCCCGAGGAATTGCTCGCCCGCGCCGCGCGCGGCGAGGTGGTGGTGATCGACGTGCGCCCGCGCGAGGAGTACGACACCGGCCACCTGCCGCATGCGCAATCGATGCCGCTCGACGAATTGCGCGCGCGCATCCGCGAATTGCCGCGCAGGAAACCCGTCGTTGCCTACTGCCGCGGTCCTTTCTGCCTGTGGGGCAAGGAAGCGCTCGCGCTGCTGCGCGATGAAGGGCTGCGCGCCAGCCGCCTTGAGGCAGGCGTCGCCGAATGGCGCGCAGCCGGCCTGCCGCTCGTCACCTCCGATCAATAAGCCGCCTTCAGGAGCCGCCATGTTCTTCCGCCAATTGCTGACCCAGGACGCCACGCTTTCGTATTTCTTCGGCTGCGGTTCGTGCCACGTCGGCGTCGCCGTCGACCCGGTGCTCGGCGACGAGCAATGGTTCCTCGACGAAGCCGAGAAACAGGACGTGAAGATCACCCACGTGATCGACACCCACGTGCACGCCGACCATTTTTCCGGCGGCCGCCGCCTCGCCGCGCTGGCCGGCGCGAAATACTGCCTGCATGAATCCAATGCCGGCCGTGTGGCCTACCCGTTCGAGCCGCTCGCGGACGGGCAGCGCATCGAGGTCGGCAACGTCGCTGTCGACGTGCTGCACACGCCGGGACACACGCCCGATTCGGTATGCCTCGTCGTGACGGACAAGCGGCGGGCCGAGACGCCCTGGTTCGTGCTCACCGGTGACACGCTGTTCGTCGGCAGCGCCGGCCGGCCCGATCTCGCCGGCCAGGAAGCCGAGATGGCGGGGCAGCTTTACGATACCCTGCACCAGCGCCTGTTGACCTTGCCGGCCGAAGTCGAGCTGTACCCCGGCCACACCTCGGGCAGTGCCTGTGGCGCCGGCATGTCGGGCAAGCCGATGTCGACCCTGGGTTTCGAGAAGCGATCGAATCCCATGCTGTCGATGAGCCGCGATGAATTCGTGACTGCGCTGACCGGATCGATCCCGCCGCGCCCCGCGGAAATGGACCGCATGGTCGCGTTCAACCTCGGCCGCTGAACATGGCACTGACACCTGACGTGGCGCACACGCTGGACGACTACCGCTACGGCATCCGCCACAACCTCGCCCAGTTCATCCACCAGCTGGTGCAGGTGTTCTTCGTCGGGCTCGCCATCGGCATGTTCCGCACCGTGGTGCCGGCGCTCGCCGAAACCGAATTCGGTGTTGCCAAGGGCTCGTTCATGATGCTGATGGCCTTCGTCACCGCTTTCGGCTTCGTCAAGGGCGCGCTCAATTTCGTCGCCGGACGGCTCTCCGAGCGCATCGGCCGCAAGCGGGTGCTGTTCATCGGCTGGCTCGCCGCGCTGCCGATCCCGTTCATGGTTCTCTACGCGCCGACCTGGGGCTGGATCGTCGCCGCCACCGTGCTCCTGGGCGTGAACCAGGGCCTGGCCTGGTCGATGACGCAGACCGCCAAGCTCGACCTCACCACCGCCGACCAGCGCGGCCTCACCATCGGGCTCAACGAGTTCTCCGGCTACTTCGGCGTGGCGGTGGCGGGCATCGTCACCGGTTATCTCGCTACCGCTTTCGGCCCGCGCGAAGGCTTGATGATATTCGGCCTGACGGTGGTGGCGCTGGCCGGCCTGCTGACGCTGGTGTGGGTGAAGGACACGCTGCCGTGGGCGCACGCCGAGGGCAGGCAGCACGCCGCCGGCCTCATGGCCGGCCCGAAGCCGCGCTACCCGACCAATATTTCCGCGACGCCCACGACCTGGGAAGTCTTCACCCTGATGTCGTGGCGCGACGCCCGCCTGGCCTCGGTCAGCCAGGCCGGGCTGGTGGAGAAATTCGTCGACGCGCTGGTGTGGGTGTTCTTCCCGGTCCATCTCTACCAGCAGGGCTTGAGCCTCGCCGGTATCGGCTGGGTGGTCGGCGTCTACGGTTTCGTCTGGGGACTCTCGCAGTTCTTCACCGGCCACCTGTCCGACCGCATCGGCCGCAAGATACCCATCGTCGCCGGCATGTGGCTGTGCGGGGCCGGCGTCGCGCTTGTGCTCGTGGGCAAAGGCGAGGCGTGGTGGTCGTTCGCTGCCGCGGTGATGGGCTTCGGCATGGCGCTCTTGTATCCGACGCTGTCGGCGGCGGTGTCCGACATTGCCCACCCCAACTGGCGCGGCTCGGCGATCGGCATCTACCGCTTCTGGCGCGACACGGGCTACGGCATCGGCGCGCTGCTGCTGGGCGCGGTCGCGGCGCTTGCCGGCGGCATCGAGGCCGGGTTCTGGTTCACCGCCGCCGCCATGCTCATCTCGGGCTTCGTCGTGCTGCTGGCGTGCGAGGAAACGCATCCGCGGCTGAACCCGGCGGACTGAGCGTTTCGTCGAAGCGCCGCGCTATGACCCCCGCCGACTACGACGCCTGGTACGCCACGCCGCGCGGCCGCTGGATCGGCGAAGCCGAATACGCGCTGGCCGCGCGCCTGCTTGCCGCCCAGCCGGGCGAGCGCCTGCTCGACGTCGGCTGCGGCACCGGCTGGTTCACCCGCCGCGCCGCGGCAGACGGGCTCAAGGTGACGGGGATCGACCCGAATGCCGAATGGCTGGCCTACGCGCGCACCCGCGGCCCGGACATCGCGTGGCTCGGCGGCGATGCGCGCGCGCTGCCGTTCGCCGACGCGAGCTTCGACCACGTGCTGTCGATGGCCGCGCTGTGCTTCGTCGACGATGCGCGCCGCGCCGTCGCCGAGTGCGTGCGGGTGGCGCGGCGCCGCTTCGCCCTCGGCTGGCTCAACCGGACCAGCCTGCTGTACCTGGACAAGGGGCGCCACGGCGGCAGCGGCGCCTACCGTGGCGCGCGCTGGCACACGGCGCGCGAGGTGCGCGCCCTGTTCGCCGGCCTGCCGGTGGGCCGTCTGTGCGTGCAGTCGGCGGTATTCCTGCCCTCGGCGTCGGGTTTCGCCCGCGCGCTCGAGCGCGTCGTTCCCAGCACGCTGCCGTGGGGCAGCGTGCTGGTGGTGAGCGGGGACAGATTGCTAGGCTGAAGCGCCCATTGCCGCGCACCGGCCGGGCCGCTACGCTGCGACGATTCCTCAACTCCAGGATTGCCATGTCGAATCAGGCTCGCATACTCGAACTGCGCGCGGCGCTGTCCCAGGTCATCGTCGGCCAGAAAAACCTGCTCGACCGCCTCGTCATCGGCCTGTTGGCCGACGGGCACGTGCTGGTCGAGGGCCTGCCCGGGCTCGCCAAGACGACCGCGGTGAAGACGCTCGCCGCGGCGATCCATGGCAGTTTCCGCCGCATCCAGTTCACCCCCGACCTGCTGCCGGGGGATCTCACCGGCACCGACGTCTATCACGAGGGCACATTCGAATTCGTCGAAGGTCCGCTGTTCCACGAAATCATTCTCGCCGACGAGATCAACCGCGCCCCCGCCAAGGTGCAGGCCGCGCTGCTCGAGGCGATGCAGGAGCACCAGATCACGGTGGGCGGCGTGACGCGCCCGCTGCCCCCGCTGTTCATGGTGATGGCGACGCAGAACCCGCTGGAGCAGGCCGGCACCTATCCGCTGCCGGAAGCGCAGCTCGACCGCTTCCTGCTGCACGTGTCGCTCGACTATCCGAGCGACGCCGAGGAGCTCGACATCCTGCGCCGCGACCGCGCCAGCGACGGTCACCCGGCGGTGGCGCCGGTGGTCGACGCCGCCACTGTGCTCGCCGCGCGCGCCGAAGTGCAGAAAGTACACGTGGCGGAGGCGGTCGAGCGCTATATCGTCGCGCTGGTGCGCGCCACCCGCGCGCCCGGCGAATGGCGCGCCGACTGGGCCCAGGCCGTGGACGTGGGCGCCAGCCCGCGCGCCTCGCTCGCGCTGCTGCATGCGTCCGCGGCCGCCGCGTACCTGCGCGGGCGCGACTACGTCACCCCGGACGACGTGCGCGAGCTGGCGGCCGACTGTCTGCGGCATCGCATCGTCCTGAGCCTCGACGCGCGCCTGCGGAAACTTGACCAAGACGTTTTCATCGCCGGCCTGCTCGAGGCCTTGCCCGCACCGTGAAGCTGGCGCGCGTCAGCGCCTGGCTGCGGCGGGGCGGGCAGGGCAGTGCCGTGGCGGGCGTGCACACCCCGCTCGTCGCGGCGGACGAGCTTGCCGGGCTCGCCGCGCAGGCGGGGCTTCTGATTGAGCCGCAGGGGCCCGAGGTGCACGACCACCACGCCGGCGACTGGGCCTCGCGCTGGCTGGGGCGCGGCCTCGATTTCGAGGAGTCGCGCCTGTACAGCCCGGGTGACGACATCCGTGACATGGACTGGCGCACCACCGCGCGCACCGGCCGCGCGCATCTCAAGATCTACCGCGAGGAACGCCAGCCGCTGGTGCAACTGGTGGTCGATCGCGGCGCGACCCTGCGCTTCGGCACCCGTCGCCGGCTGAAGGCGGCGCAGGCCGCGCGCGTGGCGGCCGTGCTGGCATTCGCCGTCGCCGCGCGCAACGGCGTGCTCGGCGCGACGCTGTGGGACGCCGGGGACGAAACGCTGCCCGCGCGGCACGGCCGCGCTGCCGCGCTCGACGTGATCCGCCGCGCCGCCGCCCCGTGTCCGCCGCTGGCCGATCCGGCGCCGACCGACGCGGTCCGCCATGCCGATCGCCTCGCCCTGCTCGAGGCCTCGCTGCCGCGAGGTGCGCGCGTCGTCCTCGTCAGCGATTTCGCCTGGCTCGCCGAGGCGCACGTCGATCCGCTGGCGCGGCTGGCGGCGCGCTGCGACGTGTGGGCGATCCAGGTCGTCGATCCCGCCGAACGCGCGCTACCGAACCTGGGAGCGGCGCATTTCCACGACATGGCGAGCGGCCAGCGCGTGTGGCTCGATACCGGCGCGGCGTCGGTGCGCACGGCCGTGCGCGAGGCGCTGGCCGGCCGGCTGGCGGCGCAGGCGCGGATCCTCGCCCGTGCCGGCGCGCGCCACCAGCAGATCGACAGCACCGCCGACGACCTCGTGACGCAACTGATCCATGCCTGATCCGCGCCAGGAACTCGCCGACATCGTGCCGCCGGCGCCGCCTGAGGCGATCGCCGCCGCGGGCGGCGACGGCTGGGGGCTCGCCGCACTCGGCGTGGCGGTGCTGGCGGCCGGGCTTGCCTGGGCCTGGCGGCGCCGGCGTCCGGCACGCGAACTGCGCGCCATCGCCGCCGCGGCGGCCCGCGGGCAGGACCAGCCGGCCGCGCTCGCGGGCCGGCTGGCCGCCTGGGCGCGCAGCCGTTTCCAGGCCTCGAGGCTCGACGTTGCGCAGGTGCCGGCCGGCGTCGACCCGGCCGACTGGGCCGCCTGGGTGACGGCGCTCGAGCGCCTGCGCTTTGCACCCGCAACGCGCGACGACCATGCGGCGCTTGCCGCGCTGTGCGAACGCGCGCATGCCTGGCGTCGCCATGATTGAGTGGGCGCAGCCGCTGTGGTTGGCGCTGCTGCCGGTAGTCGCCGGCTGGGCCGTGCTGGCGTGGCGGCGCGCGCCGGGCGAGGCGCCGGGGGTCACGCTCAGGCATCCCGCGCTGCCGCTCGAGCGCATCGCGCGCTGGCCTTCGCCCAGCCAGCGCGCGCCGCTGCTCCTGCGCGCGCTGGCCTTCGCCCTGCTGGTGGCGGCGCTGGCGCAGCCGCGCGAGATCGGCGACTGGATCGCGCCGCCACCGGAAGGGCGCGACATGGTGCTGCTCGTCGACGCCTCGCGCACGCTGAGCATCCGCGACTTCACCGTCCAAGATCCCAAACTGGGCGCGCACGAGGTCGAGCGCATGGCGGTGCTGAAGGCGACGCTCGCGCGTTTCGTCGAAGGTCGCCCCGGCGACCGCTTCGGCGTCATCGTGTTCGGCAGCGAGGCGGCGACGCTCACCCCGCCGACCTTCGACCGCGGTCACGTCGCCGCGCAGATCGCCCGTATCCAGGTCGGCATGGCGGGCGACGACACCGCGCTCGGCGACGCGCTCGGCATGGCGCTCAAGCAGGTGCGCACGCGCCGCCTGCGGCCGGCCGTCATCCTGGTGAGCGACGGCGCCGACAGCAACGCCGGCAGCCTGACGCCGGCCGAGGCGCTGGCAGTCGCGCACCAGGCCGGCGTCGCGATCCACGCGCTGCAGTTCGGCAGCGACCCCTACGCCGCGGGGCGCGAGGCACGCGTGGACCCCGACCCGCAACCAGGGCTCGCCGACCTTGCGCGGCTGACCGGCGGGCGGTTTTTCGCCATTGCCGGCGCCGACGATGCCGACCGTGTCATCCGCGCGATCGACGCGCTGGAACCGACCCTGTCGGCGCCGGGGCGCGAGCGCGAGGTGCGCGACTGGTACTGGGCGCTCCTGGCCGTCGCCGCTGCGCTGCTGGTCGCCGCGCAGGCCTGGGGCATGAGGCGCAGCGCATGATCGACACCTTGCTGCACCTCCAGTGGCGCGAGCCGCTGTGGCTGATCGTCGCGGCGGTGCCGCTCGGCTTCGTCGTGTGGCGCTGGCGCCGCCGCGCGCGCATGCTGCGCTATGCCGACGCCGAGCTGTTGCCGTGGGCGGCGAGCATGGCGGACAAGCGTGCCGGTTTCGCCGCCCGCGCCGCCCTCGAGGCGCTGGCGTGGCTCCTGCTGGCGCTCGCCGCCGCCGGCCCGCGCCTGCCGCTGCCGCTGCACGACGGCCAGGCGACGCCGCGCCATCGGCTGACGGCGATGGTCGTACTCGACGTATCGGCGTCGATGCGCGCGGCCGACATCGCCCCCGACCGCCTGGCGCGCGCGCGGCTGGAACTGCTCGACTGGCTGCCGCGGCTCGCCGGCGAGCGCGTCGGCCTCGTCATCTACGCCGGCGAAGCGGGCGTGCTGCTGCCGCCGACCGACGACGCGGCACTGCTGGCGCGCGCGCTCGACCAGGCCGACCCACGCCTGATCGAGGCGCCCGGCACCAACCTCGCTGCCGCGCTCGATCTCGCGCGCGCGCAACTCGCCGCCGCGCCGGGCAAGGCGAAGGCCGTGCTGCTCGTCACCGACGCCGACGCCGACAGCGTCGACAGCGCCGCACAGGACGCCGTCGACGCGCTGCGCGCCGCGCGCGTGCCGCTGTTCGTTCTCGGCGTCGGCACCGAGGCCGGCGCGCCGGTCCCGCTGCCGGGCGGCGGCTGGGCTGAATTCGACGGCGCACCGGTGATCAGCCGCATGGCAACACCGACCTATCGCCAGTGGGCGAACGCGAGCGGTGGGCGTTTCGTCGCGGCGAGCGACGGTGACGCCGACTGGGCGGCACTGCACGACGGTGGCCTCGGCGCATTGCCGGGCGATCCGCTGCCGCCCGAGGCGGCAGCGGCCTGGCGTGAGCTCTACGCCTGGTGCCTGTTGCCGGCGCTGGTTCTCCTGATGGCGACGGCGCTGCCGCGTCGTGTCGCGGCGCTGCTCGCGCTCGGCGTCATTGGCGCAGTGCTGGCGCCGCCACCGGCGCTCGCCGATGAGATGGCGGCCTGGCAGGCGTGGCAGCAGCGCGATTACGGCCGCGCCTACCTCCTGTATCTCGACGTCGGCGGCTATCCCGGCCAGATGGGCGCCGGTGCCGCGGGGGGGGGGGGGGCCGCCGGCGCCCCGGGGGGGGGGGCGGCCCGCGCCGCGCGCCGGTGCGCCGGCCGGTGGGGCGCCGGGGCCGCGGCCGGGCGCCCGGCCGACTACCCGGCGGCGGTGCGCCATTTCGGCGCGGCGCTCCTGTTCGCCGGCAGCGACGCGCAGCGCGCCGATGCGCTCTACAACCTTGGCAACGCGCATTACGGACGCGGCCAGTGGCAGGCGGCCTACGAGGCCTACGCAGCCGTCCTGCACCTGCGGCCGCAGGATGCGCGGGCGGCCCGCAATCGCGAAAAAGCGTGGCAGAAACTCAGGCAGGAACGCCCGGAAACGCCGCGGGAAAGCGATCTTGGCGGGCGCCGCGGCTTCATCGCCGAGGGCCGCATCCAGCTCGACAACCAGACCGGCACGGCGCCGGGCGACCCCGATTTCGGGCCGCCGGGCTTGCTGCGCGGCCGCGACATCACCGGCGCGGGGGGCTCCGCGGCATCGGGCGCGATCGCCCCGAGGGGGGGGCGTGTCGAACCCGCGCTGGCCCTGTCCGGCCTGAAGAAGCTCGAGCGCTTGCAGGATCGCCCGGACAGCCTCCTGACAAACCTGCTCAAACAGGATGCGCGCGGCGACGACGCGGCGCGCCGGCCATGGTGAGAACGGCCCTGTTCCTCGCGCTGCTGGCGGCGGGCAGCGCCGGCGCCGCCTCGCTCGGCGCGCGCCTCGACAAGACGACCGTGGCGCTCGGCGAGGCGATCACGCTCACCGTCGAGGCGCGCGGTATCGAGCTCGATGCCCTCGATCTTCGCGCGCTCGGCGAGCGCTTCGAATTGAAAAACCGGACCCTGAGCCACGGCGGCGACAGCGCGACCCTGGTCGTGTCGCTCTACCCGCGCGGCACCGGCGTGCTGGCGATCCCGCCGCTCGTCGCCGGCGGCCGCCGTACCGCGCCGCTCGCGGTCACGGTCACCGACGGCAGCGAAGCGGTGCCGCCGGTGTCGCTGCAGTGGTCGCTCGAACCCGCCGCGCCCTTCGTCAACCAGCCCGCGCGGCTGGGTCTCGCGATCTGCGACGACGGCAGCCTGCAATGGCAGCGCCCCGTGCTGCCGAGCCAGGCCGGTCGCGTGCTGCGCGCGCTCGGCGAGGCGGAAGACGCGGCCGGACGCGACGGCATCCCCTGCACCCTGCACCGCTTTTACTGGGCGTTGCTGCCGACACGCGAAGGCGGGGCGCAGATACCGGGGGACATGCTCGACGCCCGCCGCTACGGCGAACGCCTGCGTTTTCCCGGCCCCGCGTTCATCTACCATGCCCAGGCCTTGCCGGCCTGGCTGCCGCCGCACGTGCCGCCGGTCGCGCCGAGCGTCGAGATCGGCCCGTGGCCGGCACGCTGGCCGCTCGATCGCCCGCTCGCCTGGCGTTTCGTCGTCACCGGCGGCTATGGCACGGACGGCCTCAAGGCCCTGCTCGACATGCAAATGCGTGAATCGCCCGCGTTCGCCGTGTACCCGCCCCTGATCGAAGCGCTGGCACCGGAGGATCGCAATTCACCGCTCGCGCGCCACGCGGTGACGCTTTTCGTGCAACCGCGCGCGACCGGCGAGCTCGTCCTGCCTGCGCTGCGGCTGCCGTGGTTCGATCCGGCGCGCGGCGAGCTCTCCGCCCGCGCGCTGCCCGCGATGCAACTCCGCGTGTTCGACCCGCGCTGGCAGCGCGTCGGCGAGGCCGGCGCGGCGCTAGCGGGCGCCGGTTTGCTCGCCGCGCTGGGCCGGATCGCGCGCCGCATGCTCAGCTGGCGGCGCGCGCGCCGACGCGGCCTCGCTGCGATCCGCGCGGCGGGAGACGTCGACACGCTGGCGCGCGCCGTCCGCGCCTTCTCGCTTACGGGTGCCGCGCCCGCGCCCAGCCTGGGTGCGTGGCAGCAGCAGTTGCAGCGGGAAAGCGGCGTCGACGCGGCCGCCGCCGTGGCGCGGCTGGAACGGCAGTGCTTCGGCCGCGAAGTGCAGGCGGTGTCGGCATTGCGCGACGATTTCCTGCGTGTGCTGGCGGGCGCGCGGCTGCGGCACGCCGGCGCGGGCAGCACACGCTCCGCTTCCCGTGCCGCATCCCCGTGACGCCTGCTGGCTTGAAATCCGGTTTCTGGCGGTCGAGAACGTCGCCGCCGCACACAATGCGGACAACAAAAAAGCCCGGCGAACCGGGCTTTTTCGGGGTGGCGCGCGTGACCTATTTGCGGAACACCGAAGCCTTCATCGGCAGGCCGTTCGACAGGTAGGAGTGGAAGTACTCCAGGTTGTTCATCATGGCGCTGCCGGCCGGCGGCGAGACCGCACGCACCGAGCGATAGCAGCCGACGTAGCGCTGCTGCAGCTGCACCAGGTTGTCGCCGCCGCGGAACACCGGCCAGTGGACCGTGTGGCCGACCGCGGGCGAGATCAGCTCGGAACGCAGCTTCACGCCGGCATTCTGCACGTGGCAGTTGGCGCACGCGAAGTTGAGCTGGCCCTTGCGGGTGAAGAAGCTCTTCTTGCCGTCCTCGTACGCGGCCAGCGCCTTGGGCCCCTCGACCTTGACGTTCGACAGCATGCCGTCGGACAGGGTGCGCAGGTAGGCATTGAGCACGCCCATGGTCTTGACGTCGTCGACCTTCCAGGCGGCCTCGCCGTTGGCGACGCGGCAGTCGTTGATGACGTCGTTGAGCGTGATGACCTTGCCCTTGGCTTCGTCGAACATCGGGTAGTTGCCGGCGATCATCTTGCCGCCGTTGGGCAGGCAGTCCGAGTACTTCTTGCCGCTCTTCAGCGGCGTCTCGAACATCTTGCGGCCCTGCTCGACCACCGAGTCGAACGGCGGGAATTCCATGATCGCGTCGTACTGCGCCTTGGCGTCCGGGTCGAAAGCCAGCGCGCCGTACACGTAGTCGTCGACTTTGACGTGGGGGTATTTGTCCGTGTAGTGCTTGATGAAGTCCTGACGGTCCTTCTCGGGGCTTGCATGGACATTCACCGCGCCCAGCGCGATCCCCAGCCCCGCAACGCCTGTCAGCAGTTTCGTAATGATTTGTTGTTTCATGCCGTCCTCCAGAAACCTGATGATTGAAGCGGAGCGGGGCCGGAGCCCCGCTCGCAAGGCAACGACCGTTCAGCCGATCTTGGCTTCGGCGCTGTTCTTGTCGCCGGTGTTGTCGACCCAGTTCACGGCGACGGTGTCGCCCGCCTTGGCGCCCTTGACGCGGAAGCCGAGGAAGGGGTTCTTCGAGACCGCGGGGCCGATCTCGGCGTCGAGCACGGTCTTGCCGTTGAGGGTGGCCTTCACTTCGGTGATGTAGTGCGCGGGCACCAGCTGGCCGGTCTTGGCGTCCTTGCGGGTACCGGTTTCCATCGGGTGGTTCATCAACACTTTGACGTCGGCGACGTCACCGGCCATGGTGGCGCGGATACGCATGGGTTCAGCCATTGGGCAGTCCTTTCCTGAAAAATGGTAAGTAGGGTCGTCGTCGGGAATCCGCTCAGCCGCCGCAGCCGCCGATGGTGACTTTCACTTCCTTGGCGGCGGTGTAGTTCTTGCCGCCGGCGGTGACGACCGCGCGGACCAGCGAAGTCTGGCCCATCTTGATGCGGGTGGAGATGAAGCCCTCACTGCCGCCGGCAAAGCCGAAGCTGCCGACCAGCGGCTGGGCGTTCTTCTCGGCGAGGATGGCGATGCTGGTGGTGCCGGCGATGCCGGAGGCGACCTCGACCGGGACGACGGCGCCGTTTTCGGCGATGTCCGGAGCCTTGATGGTGATGTCCTTGCTGTCGGCCGGGCTGGCAATGCCGAGGCCCTTCAACGCGTCGCCGACGTTCTTGGACTCGAAGGCGGCCTTGTTCCAGGCGGCCATCGCCTGGGTGGGCTTGAGCAGCCCCGCCGCCACGGCCACCGCCACGGCGCCGGCGCCGGCCGCGCCTTTCAATACGTTTCTACGAAGTGCGTTCATGGGCATATCTCCTGATTGAACTATTGAACTTGAAGATTGATTACAGGCCGTATACGAAGTCGACCACCTTGTCGATTTCGGCTTCCGTCAGGACGCCATGCTTGCCGTAGGGGATCATGGAGGTAGCCGGATTGCTGACCATCGGATCCCAGATCTTGGCGCGCAGGGCGGCCTTGTTGGGGTAGCGAGCGCTCATGGCGATCAGCGGCGGACCATACAGGCCGGGCGACTCGGCATCCGGCACGGTCGGCATGGCGTGGCAGGCCAGGCAGTTGCCCTTGGAGCGGTTGAACGCGATGTCCTTGCCGGTTTCTTCCTTCTTGGGTGCCGCAGCGCCGGCGGCGGGCGCTTGTTGGGCCAGCACGCTAGCCGACAGCATGAAGGCGCTGATCGCACAGGCTGCTGCTACATACTTTCGCATGGTCATCCTCCTAGTTTTTGACGTGTGACGGGTGCGCTTTCCACATGGGGCTGCCGTGCGGTGAACGCTATCCAGATAATGGATGGGCCCAAGGATAGTGGAATTCGTTTTTTCGGCGCAAGGCCGGGGGCGCAAATTTACAGCCCTGGCGCGGGGTAAATTCCTACCAGCCGCGTGAAACGGTGCGCTGCGGCCGTCGACTCAATTCTGCCGCTGCGCCTTTTCGGCGGCTTCCCATTCGCGCCGCCGCGCTTCGGCCGCCGACAGCTCGTGAAAGCTGCCGTCCCCGGCCCGGATGCCGAGGTTGATCTGTTCGATGGCGCCGACGAGGTTGCCGGCGAGCGCGAGTGCCTCGGCCTGCGCACGGTGGCTCTGCAGGCGGTGGCCCAGTTGCGCGTGGGCCTCGGCGGCGAGCCGCCATAGCCGGCGGTCGAGCGGATACAGGGTGAGCTGGCGTTCGAGACGGTCGAGCGCGTCGGCGTGCCGACCGCTCGCGATCAGCGCGGCGGCGAGGCCATAGTGCAGCGGCCGGTAGCCCGGGTGGGCGCTGACGCCGGCGGTGTAGCGGTCGAGCGCGCGCGCGGCATTCCCCGCGCCGAGCGCGGCCTGCGCCGCAAGCTGCTGGATCATCGGATGGACCGGGGGACCGGCAAGCAAGGGCTTCAGTTCGGCCTCGGCTTCCTTGAACAGGCGCGCGCGCACCAGCGCCGCGACGAGCGTGTAGCGCGCGGCGGTCTCGTTGCTGAAACGCCGCTCCTTGAGCGCGGCCCGTGCCGCGGCGACGGCATCCTGCGGCGTGCCGTCCGCGGCGCGCAGGCGTGCGCGCACCAGCTGGAAGTCGAGACTGTCCTGTACCTGCAGGTAGGGCGCGGACGCGCTGCGCGCTTCCATGTCCGCGATGCGATCGCTGGTGAGCGGGTGGGTGCGCAGGTAGGCTGGCGCGCTGCTGTCATAGAAACGGCTGGCGCGCTGCAGGCGGTTGAAGAAACCGCTCATGCCGCGCGGGTCGAAACCGGCGCGGCTGAGCATGTCGTAGCCGAGGCGGTCGGCTTCGCGCTCGTAGTCGCGGCTGTAGTTGAGCTGGTTCTGGATCGAATACGCCTGGGTCGAGGCGATCGCCGCGCCGGCCACGTTGGGGTTGGAGCGCGACGCCAGCAGCGCCAGCGCGAGCGCGGCCATGGTCGGCCAGTAGCTGCGGGACTGTGCGGCGACCATCCGCGCGATGTGATCCTGGGTGACATGGGCGATTTCGTGCGCGACCACGCCGGCGAGTTCGGATTCGTTCTGCGCCGCCAGCAGCAGGCCGGTGTGCACGCCGATGTTGCCGCCCGGCAGGGCGAACGCGTTGATGGTCGGGTCGCTGACGACGAAAAAGGTGAATTCGCGCTGGTTGCGCGTGCTCACCGACACCAGGCGGTAGCCCAGCTGGTTGAGATAGGCCTCGATCTCGGGATCGTCGAGATAGCGCGGGTCGGCGTAGACATCGCGCAGGATGGCGCGGCCGATCGCCTGTTCCTCCTGGTCGGAGAAATACTGGCGCGAGACCTCGCCCAGGTCGGGCAGGTCGGCAGCGCCCACCGGCTGGACGGCGAGCGAAACGGCGAGCAGGGTGCGCAACAGCATCAGGACAGGGGGCAGGCAGACGGCGACATTTCGATTAGGATGCGCGGATTGTCGAACAGGTTCCGGTATTTCACGAACGATGAGCGAATTCACCCATTTTGACGCAGCCGGTCGTGCCGTCATGGTCGACGTCGCCGCCAAGGCGGACACCCGCCGCGTGGCGGTGGCCGAGGGCCGCATCCGCATGTTGCCCGAGACGCTCGCGCGCATAATCGCCGGCCGCGCGGACAAGGGCGACGTGCTCGGCATCGCGCGCATCGCCGCGATCCAGGCAACCAAGCGTACCGCAGAACTGATCCCGCTGTGCCATCCGATCGCCCTGACGAAGGTGGACGTGGACCTCGTGGCCGATGTCGCGGTTTCGACGATCGTATGCCGGGTCACCGCCGAAACCGTCGGCAAGACCGGCGTCGAGATGGAGGCGTTGACCGGCGTGTCGGTCGCGCTCCTGACCATCTATGACATGTGCAAGGCGGTCGATCGCGGCATGGTGATGTCGGACATCCGGCTCTTGGAAAAGCAGGGCGGTCGTTCCGGCCACTGGCGTGCCGCAGGACCGGTCTGAATGTCCTCTTGGTTTCGACGGCCCCCGGCGGCATCATCGGCGCTTTGCAGACATCGGCAACACGTGACATGCGTTTTCTGAGATTTCTGGCGGCGCTGGCCTGCGCCTGGACCGCTGCCACGCATGCCGCGCTGCCCGATTATCGGGCGTTTCCGGCCGAAGGCGAGCGCCTGTTGCTGTGGGTGTCGGCCGAGCGCGGGCGCGCCGAACCCGAGCTATACGCTGCCGAGCAGCTCGCCGCGCGGGGCGTGGAAACCTGGTCGCTCGACCCGGTGAGCGCCTACTTCCTGCCGCCGTTGCCGCGCAGCATGGACGCGGTGCCGACGCCGGACCTGGTCGAGTGGCTGCGTGCCGCGCTGGCGCGCGGCAAGCCGGTGGTCGTCTACGCGGTGGCGCGCGCGGCGGTGCCGGTGCTGCGCGCGGCGGCGGCGCTCGCGCCGGCCGAGCGGGCGCGCCTGTGCGTGATGCTTGCCTATCCGAACCTCTATACCGTCGCCGAACCGCTAGCCGAGCCGGCATACCTGAACTTCGGCAGTCTCGCCGGCCTGCGTGTGCACGTGCTGCAGCCGCGCCGCTCGGCCGCCACGCCGTGGCTGCCCGGCCTGCTCGACAGTCTTGCGGCGCAGGGCGCGGCAATGCGCCACACGATCCTCGAAAACCTGCGCGAGGGCTGGTGGATGCGCGAGACGCCGACCGCCTTTGAAATCGCCGAAAGCCGCCGCATGCACGAGCTGCTGCTGCGGGAACTGAACGAATGGGGATGCAAATGAAATTGCGAAGAACAATGGTGGTGATTGCGGGCCTGCTGCTGGCCGGCGTGGTGCAGGCGGCCGGTTTCGAGGAACGGCCCGCGTCGCCGGCGCCGCAACTCAAGGCGCAGGATCTCGCCGGCGCGACGCGCACCCTGGCCGATTACCGCGGCAAGGTCGTGCTGCTCAATTTCTGGGCCTCGTGGTGCCCGCCGTGCCTGCGCGAAATGCCGTCGATGGAGCGCCTGCGCGTGAAAATGACAGGGCGGCCGCTGGCGATCGTCGCAGTCGACAGCGCCGAGACGCGCGAGGACGTCGACGCCTTCCTGGCGAAAATGCAGGTCGGCTTTCCCGTCCTGCTCGACCCGGACGGCAGCAACACCAAGCGCTGGAAGGTGTTCGCGCTGCCGACCACCTTCCTGCTCGATGCCGCCGGCCGTATCCGCTACGTGCTGACCGGCCCGACCGAATGGGACGAAGGCGAGGCGCTGGCGAAGATCGAAGCCTTGCTGGCGGAGCGGCCGCCTGGGGCCAGGCGGTAGACGTCGGATCGGCGAAAACCCTACAAAAATCAAGGAATTCCATCAATGCGGCTTATGGGCGCATCAATCGTTTTGCTTGCAAGCACAGGCGGCCGGCAGGCAAAATAACAGCATATTCGGAAAAGTTAATATAGCCGTTCCCTGCGGCGCCGGCGCACGAGCGTGTGCGCTGACGCTGTTTCCAGTCGTCACCTAGTATGCTAATTCCGGGCAGGTCGATCGCGACCCCGCAAGGGGCCGCGGGGGAACAATTTACTCAACCACGAGGCAGCATGAACGCCAAGATCAAACTCGAAAACCACGACGCGCAGGAAATCAAGTACACCACTTGTTACATGTGCGCCTGCCGCTGCGGCATCAAGGTGACCCTGGAGGACAACAAGGTCCGCTTCATCCAGGGCAACCGCAACCACCCGACCAACCAGGGCGTGCTGTGCGCCAAGGGCTCGGCGGGCATCATGAAGCAGTACTCGACAGCGAAACTCACCCAGCCGCTGATGAGGAAGCCGGGCACCGAGCGCGGCGAGGGCATCTACGAGCCGATCACGTGGGAGCAGGCGCTCGACGTGCTGACCGAGCGCCTCGAGGAAATCCGCGCGACCGACCCCTCCAAACTCGCCTATTTCACCGGCCGCGACCAGATGCAGGCGCTCACCGGCCTGTGGGCGCAGCAGTTCGGCACGCCCAACTGGGCGGCGCACGGCGGCTTCTGCTCGGTCAACATGGCGGCGGCCGGCCTGTACACCATCGGCTTCTCGTTCTGGGAATTCGGCGCGCCCGACTGGGACTACGCCAAGTACTTCATCATGTGGGGCGTGGCCGAAGACCACAGCTCCAACCCGATCAAGATCGGCCTCGAAAAGCTCAAGCGCCGCGGCGGCAAGTTCGTCACCGTCAACCCGGTGCGCACCGGCTACTCGGCGATCGCCGACGAATGGCTGCCGATCAAGCCCGGCATGGACGGCTTGCTCGCCATGTCGATGGTGCACGTGCTGCTCAAGCACGAGCAGTTCGACTATGAATTCCTGGTGCGCTATACCAATGCCTCGTGGCTGGTGGTGCAGACGCCGGGCGAGAAGGGCGACGGCCTGTTCCTGCGCGACGAGAACGGCCATCCCCTGATCTGGGACATCGAAAAGGAAGCCTTCCGGAACGGCATGGACGGCGACATCGCGCCCGCGCTGTTCGGCGAATATGTCGCACCCGACGGCCGCCGCGTCAAGACCGTCATGTCGCTGGTCGCCGAGCGCTACCTCGATACGCGCTACGCGCCGGAGAACGTCGCGCTGGAAGTCGGCCTGCCGGCCGAGACGATCGAGCGCATCGCGCTGGAAATGGCGCACGTCGCTTTCCAGGAGACCGTCGAGCTGCCGATCGAATGGACCGACGTCTGGGGCAGAAAGCACGACAAGGTGGTGGGCCGTCCGGTCGCGATGTACGCGATGCGCGGCATTTCCGCGCACTCCAACGGCTTCCATGCGTGCCGCGCGGTGCATTTCATCCAGATGCTCCTGGGCGCGCTCGACGCGCCGGGCAACTTCCGCGCGCGCGCGCCGTATCCCAAGCCCATCCCGCCGCACCAGCTGCCGGAAAACAACATCGACATCATCAACGCGCCGAACACGCCTTTGAGCCGTCCGCCGCTCGGTTTCCCGACGCGGCCGGAAGACCTGGTGGTCGACGAGTTCGGCAACCCGCTGCGCATCGACAAGGCCTATTCGTGGGAGGTGCCGATCGCCTCGCACGGCATGATGCACATGGTCATCACCAACGCGGCGAACCACGATCCCTACGCGATCGACACGCTCATCCTGTTCATGGCGAACATGGCGTGGAACTCGACCATGAACACCAAGAACGTGCAGGACATGCTGCGCGCCAAGGATCCGGAAGAGCCCGATACCTACAAGATCCCCTTCCTGGTGGTGATCGACGCCTTCCATTCGGAGATGACCAACTTCGCCGACCTGATCCTGCCGGACACGACCTACCTCGAGCGTCATGACACGATCTCGCTGCTCGACCGCCCGATTTCTGAACCCGACGCCGCCGCCGACGCGATCCGCTACCCGCTGGTCAAGCCCGACCGCGACGTGCGCCCGTGGCAGGAGGTCATGGTCGAGCTCGCCAGCCGCCTCAAGTTCCCGGCCTTCACCAACCCCGACGGCAGCCGCAAGTTCAGCGGCTACCAGGATTTCATCGTCAACTTCGAGCGCTCGCCGGGCGTCGGCTTCCTCGCCGGCTGGCGCGGCAAGGACGGCACCCAGTCGCTCAAGGGCGAGCCGAATCCGAAGCAGTGGGAAAAGTACATCGAGAACCAGAGCTTCTTCGCCCACCACTGGCCCGACAACCAGAAGTACATGCGCTACGCCAACAAGGACTACCTCGACGTGGCGGCGGACGTCGGCTTCGTCGGCAAGGCCGAGCCCATCATCATGCAGTTCTATTCCGAGCCGCTGCAGAAGTTCCGGCTGGCCGGCATGGGGCTGTACGACGGCCCGCAGCCCAACAACCAGGTCGACCGCGAGCGCCTGGTGAAGTACTTCGACCCGCTGCCGATGTGGTACGAGCCGCTCGAGCAGCAGCGCGTCGACGCCAAGGAATACCCGTTCTTCGCGCTGACCCAGCGGCCGATGTTCATGTACCACTCGTGGGATTCGCAGAACGTGTGGCTGCGCCAGATCATGGCGCAGAACTACCTCTACATGAACGCGCGCCGCGCGGCCGAGATGGGCATCCAGGACTTCGACTGGGTGTGGGTCGAGTCGCACAACGGCAAGATCCGCTGCCAGGTCAAGACCATGGAAGGCACGCAGGAAGACACCGTGTGGACGTGGAACGCCATCGGCAAGCAGAAGGGCGCCTGGGGCCTGAAGCCGGAGGCGTCCGAGGCGACCAAGGGCTTTTTGCTCAACCACCTGATCTCGGAACTGCTGCCGGAAAAGGCGGGCGAGCGCCGCGTCACCAACTCCGACCCGGTCACCGGCCAGGCGGCGTGGTTCGACCTGCGCGTCAAAATCTGGAAAGCCGCGCCGGGCGAGACCGGCTCGTGGCCGCAGTTCGATACGCTCAAGCCGCTGCCGGGCGACGAGCGTTACGAGCGCCCGGAGATACTGCGCTACGACGCCCGCAGCCACGAGAAGAACTGAGCCGTCCCTGAACAATTAAGCGAGCACAAACATGAGACTTGGATTGGTCATCGACCTCGATGTGTGCGTGGGCTGCCACGCCTGCGCCATCGCCTGCAAGGAATGGAACGCGTCCGGCACCATTGGCCCGCTGTCCGATTACCAGCCCTACGGCGCCGAGCCGTCGGGCGTGTGGTTCAACCGGATCCGTCATTTCGAGATGGACGAGTATCCGCACAACAAGACGGTCAACTTCCCGATGTCGTGCATGCACTGCGAGGACGCCGACTGCGTCACCGTGTGCCCGACCGGCGCCTCCTACAAGCGCGCCGAGGACGGCATCGTGCTGATCGACCAGGACAAGTGCATGGGCTGCAACTACTGCTCGTGGGCCTGCCCCTACGGCGCGCGCGAACTCGACCGCGCCTCCGGCACCATGAAGAAGTGCACCCTGTGCATCGATCGCATCTATGACGAGCAGCTGCCGGTCGAGGAGCGCCAGCCTTCGTGCGTGCTGACCTGCCCGGCGCACGCGCGCATGTTCGGCGACTTCGACGATCCCGAGTCGGCGGTGTCGCGCACCGTGCGCGAGCGCGGCGGCTTCCCGCTCATGCCCGAGCTCAACTACAACCCGACCAACCAGTACCTGCCGCCGCGCCGCAAGCCGGTGATCGAGGTCCAGGCCAAACCCAAGGGTGGACTGAAGGAAAGCATCAAGCAGTTCGCCAACAAGCTGGTGCGCCGCTGATCGCGGCCCCGCATCGAGTCAGGAGTTAGCATGCATCCCGCATTCTCAGTCATTTTCTTCACCGTCGCGTCGGGCGCGGGCTTCGGCCTGATTTCGCTCCTGTTCATCGCCGACTTCTTCAAGCTCGGCGGCAGCTTCAGCAATGACCAGCTCGTCGCCGGCGGCCTCCTCGCCCTGGGCCTCATCGCCTTCGGCCTGTTGTCGTCGACCTTCCACCTGGCCAACCCCAAGAACGCCTGGCGTGCGTTTTCGCGCTTCCGCACTTCCTGGCTATCGCGCGAAGGCGTATTCGCCGTCGTCTTCATGCCGATCGCGCTGATCTATCTCGCCAGCATCATGTTCGACGCCCCGCAGTGGCTGCGCGTGACGAGCGGCTTTCTCACCGCGGTGCTGGCCTGGGTCACGGTGTTTTCCACCGGCATGATCTACGCCTGCCTCAAGACCATCCGCCAGTGGAACACCCCGCTGGTGCCGGCCAATTACCTCGCGCTCGGCTACGCCAGCGGCAGCCTGCTGCTGCTCCTGGGCGCGGTGATCGCCGGACTCGAGCTCACCCCGTATGTCGCCATGTCGGCGCTGATCGTGTCGATCGCCGCTGTGCTCAAGGCCATTTACTACTTCTGGATCCGCAGCCCCGGCCTCACGCCCACCATCAACACCGCCACGGGGCTCACCCGCGCCAAGGTCAAGCTGCTCGACACCGGCCACACCCACGGCACCTTCCTCACGCAGGAGTTCGGCTACCAGCTGGCGCGCAAGCGCGCCTCGCTGATCAAGGTGCTGGTGTTCGTCGTCGGCTTCGCGCTGCCCGGCCTGATGCTGGTGTGGCTGCTCAACCAGCAGGGCGGCACGCTTGCGGCGGCCGTCGCCGCGATCGCCGGCCTGCTGGGCGCGGCCATGGAGCGCTGGCTCTTCTTCGCCGAGGCGCGCCATGTCGTCAACCTGTATCACGGCGCGCAGCGCTGCTGACCGACCCGCCGGGGCCGCATGGCCCCGTTTTCCCGCCGGGGGAGCGGCCGGATTTGGCTTTCCCCGGGCTTTGGCGTATATTAGAGAATTCTAATTTCACCCCGTGACAGGAGTATGACGCCTATGTTTGGACTGTCTGGCTTCAAGGAAGTCGATCCCGCCTACGTTGCCGAACTCGCCGCCAAGGGCGCGCACCTCATCGACGTGCGCACCGAGGCCGAAGTCGCGCAAGGCGTGATCGACGGCGCCATCCACATCCCGCTGCACCTCTTGCCGCTGCGCGCGGCGGACATCCCGCAGGACAAGCCGGTGGTGATCTACTGCCGTTCCGGCGCGCGCTCGGCGCAGGCCTGCGCTTTCATGGCATCGAAGGGCTTCGCCAACATGCACAACCTTTCGGGCGGCATCATGGCCTGGGCGCGCTCGGGCCATGCGCTGAGCGCGCCGCGTCCCGCCTGAGCCGGCCGCGAGCCTGCGCGCGCACGCCTGCGTAAATGGTATTTTCGGTTGCAAAGGCGGGGCTTCTGGTTTAAGGTACCGCAGCTTTTTTAGTACATGCCGATTTAGTTAAGGAGAGAACCATGAATTTCGACAAAGAACTCGACGCACGCGGCCTGAACTGCCCGCTGCCCATCCTGCGCGCCAAGAAGGCTCTCGCCGAAATCGGCAGCGGCCAGGTCCTGAAGATCCTCTCCACCGACCCGGGTTCGGTCAAGGATTTCGCCGCCTTCGCCAAGCAGACCGGCAACGAATTGCTGTCGACCGCCGAAGCCGGCGGCGAGTTCACCTTCTTCATGAAGAAAAAGTAAGCCTACCCCAGGAAGCCAGCGCCGTTCGTTCCCGGATACCCACTGCCCGGAACCAGCGGCGCTTTTTATTACGGATCGGACAGGAGACTCACGCATGGAAAACAAGAAAATGGCCATCATCGCCACCAAGGGCACGCTGGACTGGGCCTACCCCCCGTTCATCCTCGCCTCCACCGCGGCGGCGCTGGGCTACGAAACCCAGATCTTCTTCACCTTCTACGGCCTGCAGCTCCTGCGCAAGGATCTGTCCGTGCTCAAGGTCAGCCCGCTCGGCAACCCCGGCATGCCCATGAAAATGCCCTTCGGCCCCAAGTGGTTCAAGGGCATCAACTGGAACATCCCCAATGCCATCCAGGCGCTCGTGCCCGGCTACGAGAGCGTCGCCACCGCGCTCATGAAGCAGACCATCGCCAACAATGGCGTCGCCTCGATTGGCGACCTCAGGAGCCTGTGCCAGGAAGCCGAGGTCAAGTTCATCGCCTGCCAGATGACCGTCGAACTGTTCGGCTTCGAGCATTCCGACTTCATCGACGGCCTCGAATACGGCGGCGCCGCCACCTTCTTCGAGTTTGCCGGCGAGACCGACATCTGCCTGTTCATCTGAACCGGACAGCGCGGCGGCTTGCCGCCGCATGAATCACGGGCCGGAGCGATCCGGCCCGTTGTGTTTTTGTGACATTTGTACCACAGTCGTTGCTGCGCGAAACCCGGCCATCCCCTTCCGCGTCTTGTCTCCCCTCCCCGGCGGCGGTAGCCTAGCGGGCAGGTTAACAATAAACCTGAACCGATAATCTTTCCCGCAAGGAGACAACATGAAATTCACGCGCGTATTCGCATTCATGGCGCTGGCCGGTCTGGCTGGCAGCGCCTTCGCTACCAATGGTTATTTCTCGCATGGCTACGGCATGAAGGCGAAGGGCATGGGGGGGGCAGCGACCGCGACCCACGACGATGCTTTCTTTGGCGCGAATAACCCGGCCGCCGCGGCGTTCGCCGGCAACCGCCTGGATCTGGGTGTGGATTTGTTCAGCCCGCGTCGTGAGGCTTCCCGTACTGGACTGGGCCCAGGTTTGGATGGGAGCGTCGATAGCGACAGTAATTACTTCCTCATTCCCGAGTTTGGCTACAACCGCATGCTCAATAATAACCTTGCCTTGGGCGTGACTGTCTATGGCAACGGCGGGATGAATACGGATTACGCTGGCGGGCAATTCAACTGCGGCGGCGGCCCTGCCAATATGCTCTGCGGCCAAGGAAGTCTGGGTGTGGATTTGATGCAATTGATCTTCGCTCCGACTGCGGCATACAAAATTGCGCCGAACCACTCCATCGGTATTTCTCCATTGCTGGGCTATCAGCGTTTCAAAGCGGAAGGCCTCCACGCCTTCACTGGGGTTTCATCTAGTCCATCTGACGTAACGAACCAGGGCTACGATGACTCGTTTGGTTATGGTGTGCGCATTGGCTACATGGGCAAAGTTTCGTCGACCGTCACCATCGGTGCGGCCTATGCCAGCAAGATGCGTTTTGAGGAGTTCGACAAGTACAAAGGCCTGTTTGCCGAGCAGGGGGACTTCGATATCCCCGAAAACTACAACATCGGCGTGTCCTGGCAGGCGACGCCCGCGATCAAGCTGGCGCTGGACTACCAGCGCATCAATTACACCGGCGTGGCGTCGGTCAGCAACCCCAGCACGAATATGGCGGCCTTGGGCGCTGACAACGGCCCTGGCTTTGGCTGGCAGGACATTGACGTGTGGAAACTGGGCGTCGAGTACAAGCACAACAAGGCATTGACGCTGCGCGCGGGCTACAACCACGGCGACAATCCTATCCTTGCGCGCGACGTCACTTTCAATATCATCGCTCCTGGAGTCGTGAAGGACCACGCCACGCTGGGCTTTACGTACACGCTGGCATCGGGTGACGAGTTGACCATGAGCTACATGCACGCGTTCAAGAACGATGTGAGTGGCGCATCGATCCTGCCGGTTTTCATGGGCGGATCGCCGGCTGGCAACGAAAAAATCGAGATGTACCAGAACGCTATCGGTATCCAGTACAGCTGGAAGATGTAATTCCCTGCAGTCCTGTTCAGCTGCTTAAAACCGGGGGTATGCCCCCGGTTTTTTGTTTGGTGCGCCCGGTAGGGCGCACTCACTTGGAGGTGAACGAATCTCAGGGTCAGGTCTTGCCTTTTGCACCGAATCTCAGGGTCAGGTCTTGCCTTTTGCACCCAAACTCTGGGGTCAGGTCTTGCCCAAACTCTGGGGTCAGGTCTTGCAATCACAGGACCGCGCAGGACCGCGCAGGACCGCGCAGGACCGCGCAGGACCGCGCAGGACCGCGCAGGACCGCGCAGGACCGCGCAGGACCGCGCAGGACCGCGCAGGACCGCGCGCAGGACCGCGTGGTCAGGTCTTGCAATCACGCATTCGCACGGACCGCGGGGTCACACGGACCCGGACCGCGCGGTCAGGTCTTGCAATCACGCATTCGCATCTGCCGAGCGCGCTGTGCAGGTTTGGA
The DNA here is from genome assembly GCA_046292745.1 of Thiobacillus sp. Lineage (GTDB taxonomy): Bacteria > Pseudomonadota > Gammaproteobacteria > Burkholderiales > Thiobacillaceae > Thiobacillus. Next base: position 156,894 of record JBKBQH010000003.1, read on the forward strand.
CCGGGCCTTGCAACAACACATGGCCAAACCATCAAAAACCGGACAAGTTCTAAGCCGCCTGCGCCAGCGTGAAATCGACGCGCACCTTGTCGAACGGGCACACGATCTTTCCGCTTTCGGTTTTTTCCAGCAGCCCGGTTTCCAGCAGGGCGTGTACATCCCGGTGCACGGACTTGACGTCGCGTTCCAGCCTGCGGGCCAGCTCGCGCAGGCTCATCTCGCCGGCACCGCTCATCGCTTCCAGCACCCCCCAGCGCTTGGGGCTGATTTCGGAGAACAGCAGTTCAGGGCTGGCGTAGCTGAACGTGAATTGCTGGACGCGCCCGGATTTGGCGGCCTGGCGCATGCCTTTGGCGCCCGCCCGGAGCGCGGCTTTCCAGTCCGGGTTGATCTCAATGACAGCGGTTTTCATTCGACTCTCCTTTCCACTTCCGCGATGAAATCATCCAGAAGTTGATCGATGGAAACGAAGCGGTAGACCGACTCCTTTCCGTCCAGATGCCTGTGATCGCCCTTGCCGTGCTCATTATCAAAACCGACAAGGCGCTTGCCGTTCAGGATGTACACCTGCTGATATTTGAAGGCGTGGTCGCAAGGCGGCACCGGGCAGGGCAGCTTCCAGATTTTCATCTCGACCAGGCCGCCGTTGGGCAGGCGCTGGCGGTGCTGCTTGAGCAGTTCGGCCTTCATGTTGGCATTCTTGACAACAGGCAGATGAAAGTCAAGCTACCGGCGGCAAAGATACAAAACGACAAACTAGACGAGGTCATGCAAAACCACATTTCTCCTGTGCGAGAAGCAGGGGTCAAGACTGGGTAAGCGTAAGTTGTGTGCGGCGCTGCTGCCATGTGCCGCATCCCTCGCTTGACAAGGCGAAGCGGGCGGCCATAATCAAGCTATCTATCTTAATAAACAAGCTAGCCATGAAAGTCGTCCCCGTATTTGAAGCAAAGAATCGCTTCTCGGAACTGATCGCTGCGGTAGAACACGGAGATCGGGTCACGATTACGCGCCGCGGCGTGCCGGTTGCGTGTCTGGTCGCGGCGGCGGCCGATGCGTCGAGCCAGCGTGAGCGTGTGGCTTCGGCACTGCAGCGGCTGCGGCAGATACGCGCCGGCGTCGTGCTCGATGGGGATTTGAAGGCCCTGGCCCGCGCGGGGCTGGACTGATGGCCTTTGTGGTCGACAATTCGGTCGTGTGTGGCTGGTTCATCGGCAACCAGGCCACGCCTTATACCGAAGCCATTGCCACACGACTGCTGGATGAGCGGGCGCATGCGCCCGCGCTATGGCAGCTCGAGTTTGCCAACGTCCTGCGAATAGCCTGCAAGCGTGGCGCGCTGGATGCGCAGGCGGCGCATGAGGTGATCGAGCAGCTTGCCGCATTGCCCGTCATGGTCGACCGGGATACGCCGGGGCCGTCAGCGATCTTGTCGCTCGCGCTGCGCTACGACCTGACGAGTTATGACGCAGCGTATCTTGAATTGGCGCTGCGGCTGCAACTTCCTGTCGCGACCCAAGATGCGGCCTTGATAGAGGCGGCGAGGGCGGCTGGCGTCGGGGTGCTGAGAGCAGAAAATCGCCTGGATAAATAGCGGATGGGTCGCCACACCGCGCTTTTTCGTTGGGAGGCGACCTCAGCCCAGGCGCGCGTGCTGCGCTTCCAGCTTCTGCAGCATGGCACCGAAATCCGCCAGCCGCGACTTCTCCTGCTCGACCACCGCCGCCGGCGCGCGGTCGACGAAGCTTGCGTTGGCGAGCTTGCCTTCGGCCTTTTTGATCTCGCCCTGGATGCGCGCGATTTCCTTGGCCAGCCGCGCGCGCTCGGCGTCCTTGTCGATTTCCACGACCAGCATCACGCGCATGTCGCCGACGAGCGCGACCGGGGCGTCGGCCTCGGCGAGCGTGGCGGTGGCGGTGACGCCGGAGAGCTTGGCGAGCGCGGCGATGTAGGGCGCGAGCGCCTCGATCGTGGCGGTGTCGCCCTCGATCACGGCAGGCACGCGCTGCGCGGGCGATAGGTTCATCTCGCCGCGCAGGGTGCGGCAGGCGTTGACGAGTTCTTTCAGCAGATGGATCTTCGCGACGCTGCCGGCGTCGCGCTGGGGGTCTCCTTTCGCGGGATAGGGCGCAAGCATGATGCTTTCGCCCGCGACGCCGGCCAGCGGCGCGACCTTCTGCCACAGTTCCTCGGTAATGAAGGGGATGATGGGGTGGGCAAGCCGCAGGGTGGCTTCGAGCACGGTGGCGAGCGTGCGGCGCGTGGCGCGCTGCTGTTCGGGCGTCCCCGTGTTGAGCTGCACCTTGGCGAGTTCGAGATACCAGTCGCAGTACTCGTCCCACACGAACTCGTACACGGCGCGCGCGGCGAGGTCGAAGCGGTAGGCGGCGAAGGCGTCGTGGACGTCGTTCACCGCCTGCTGCAGGCGTGCGGCGATCCAGCGGTCGGCGTCCGAGAAATCCATCGGCTGGCCGGCTTCCTGGCCGCAGTCGTGGCCTTCCAGGTTCATCAGGGCGAAGCGCGTCGCGTTCCACAGCTTGTTGCAGAAGTTGCGGTAGCCTTCGCAGCGCTGCATGTCGAACTTGATGTCGCGGCCGTGGGTGGCGAGGCTGGCGAAGGTGAAGCGCAGCGCGTCGGTGCCGAAGGCGGGAATGCCGTCGGGGAATTCGCGGCGGGTGCGCTTTTCGATGCTGGCGGCCTGCCTGGGGTTCATGAGGCCCTGGGTGCGCTTGGCGACGAGCTCGTCCACGCCGATGCCGTCGATGAGGTCAATCGGATCGAGCACGTTGCCCTTCGACTTGCTCATCTTCTGGCCTTCGGAATCGCGCACGAGGCCGGTGACGTAGACCTCGCGGAACGGCACCTTGCCGGTGAAGTGCAGCGACATCATCACCATGCGGGCAACCCAGAAGAAGATGATGTCGAAGCCGGTGATGAGCACCGAGGTCGGCAGGTAGCGTTGCAGTTCGGGCGTTTCGTCCGGCCAGCCCAGTGTCGAGAACGGCCACAGGGCGCTGGAGAACCAGGTGTCGAGCACGTCGTCGTCCTGGGTGAGGTCGCGGCCGCCGGCGAGCTTTCTGGCTTCTTCTTCGCTGTGCGCGACGTAGAACTCGCCGTCGGCGTCGTACCACGCGGGGATGCGGTGGCCCCACCACAGCTGGCGCGACACGCACCAGTCCTGGATGTTTTCCAGCCACTGGCGGTAGGTCGTGGTCCAGTTCTCGGGCACGAACTTCAGTTCGCCCGAATCGACGACGCCAAGCGCCTGCTTCGCCAGCCCCGCCATGCTCATGAACCATTGGTCGGTGAGCATCGGCTCGATCACGGCATGGGTGCGGTCGCCGCGCGGGATCATCAGCTTGTGCGGTTTGGCGGAGACGAGCAGCCCCTTGGCGTGGAGTTCGTCGAGCAGTTTCTGGCGCGCGTCGTAGCGGTCGAGGCCCTGGTATTCGGTCGGGCAGACCTCGTTCATTTTCGCGTCGAGCGTGAGCACGTTGATCGCGACGAGCTTGTGGCGCTGGCCGACCTGCCAGTCGTTGAAGTCGTGCGCCGGAGTGATCTTGACGACGCCGGTGCCGAATTCCGGGTCGACGTAGTCGTCGGCGATGATTGGGATGCTGCGCTCGGCAATCGGCAGGCGCACGTGCTTGCCGATCAGGTGCTTGTAGCGCGCGTCGTCAGGATGGACCGCGACGGCGGTGTCGCCGAGCAGGGTTTCAGGCCGCGTGGTGGCGACGGTCAGGTAACCGCTGCCATCTTCGAGCGGGTAGTTGATTTCCCAGATGAACCCGTCTTCTTCCTGCGAGACGACTTCGAGGTCGGACACGGCGGTCTGCAGCACCGGATCCCAGTTCACCAGGCGCTTGCCACGGTAGATGAGCCCTTCGCGGTAGAGGCGCACGAACACTTCGTTGACGGCGCGCGACAGGCCCTCGTCCATGGTGAAGCGCTCGCGGCTCCAGTCGGGGCTGGTGCCGAGCCGGCGCATCTGCCGGGTGATGGTCGAGCCGGAGTGTTCCTTCCATTCCCAGACCTTTTCGAGGAATTTTTCGCGGCCGAGGTCGTGGCGCGAAATGCCCTGCGCGTCGAGCTGGCGCTCGACGACGATTTGCGTGGCGATGCCGGCGTGATCGGTACCCGGCTGCCACAGCGTGTTGTCGCCCAGCATGCGGTGGTAGCGGATCAGCGCGTCCATGAGGGTGTGCTGGAAGGCATGCCCCATGTGCAGCGTGCCGGTGACGTTGGGCGGCGGCAGCATGATGCAGTAGGCGGGGGCGTCGGGCTGGTTCCCGGCCTTGAAGTAGCCGGCGCTCTCCCACCGGGCGTACCAGCGTTTCTCGATGTCGGCCGGTTCGAAGGATTTGGCGAGTTCCATGGCGTGCGGGCAAAAGCGCAATTATCCCAAAGACCGGGCCGAATCCCAAAGGTGGCGGGTGTCGGCGCGTCAGGCCGAGGGGTCGCGCGAGCGTCCGAGCTTGTCGTCGATGGCCTGGCGCACGATCTCGCGCACGTTGACGTCGAGCTGGGCGAGCAGGGTGGAAACGGTCTGGTCGAGGTTCCTGCGCAATTCGGCGGCGACCTGTTTTTCCATGATCTCCGACAGGCGCGGGGCGAGTTCGCTCATGAGCTGTTCGGCCAGTGTGTCGGTGACGGCGGCGTCTGCTGCTGGGGGCTCGGGCGCGGGCGGCGGGCTGGGCGGCGCGGGCGGGGCGGCGGTTGCCGGAGGTGGCGCAGGGGGCGTGCCGCGCTCGATAATATCGGTGAGTACCGGCAGCCAGGCCGCGGGCGGCGGCGCGGCATCGCGTGCGTCCGTGTCGCCGGGCTGGGGCGCAAGCCCGCTTGTGTCGAGCCCAGGATCGGCGCTGCCGCGATGCTTCTTCAGCAGTGCGTCCATCTGGCGCATGAACGGCGTGTCGCTCATCGTTGCGCCTGCCCGGCGGCGTGCCGCAGATCGTGCGTCGTCAGCGCGTAGCCGCGCGTCTGGTAGAAGCGGTAGCGCGTGCGGCCGGCTTCGCGGCTGGCGTCGTCCGTGCCGATGATCTCGACCAGGCGTTCGAAGCGTGCAAAGGCCGCGGGCTGCCCGGCATCGAGATTGATCATGACGTCGGCCGAGCGCAGGGCGTCGGCGTTGGACCCGATCAGCACGGGCGTCTCGCCGGCGAGCGCGTCGGTGTCGCGGCAGTGCGGCACGAAACCGAGCGGCGGCGTCGTCCACAGCAGGCGGTCGATGGCGTCCGCCACGGCGGGGTCGGGGGTGTAGAGCATCACCTGGCTGCCCTGGCCGTAGGCCTTGGCGGCGACGCGCCGGGCGACGTCGAGCGGGTCAGCGGCGAAGGTGTAGAAGGTGATCTCGGTCACGTCGCGTAATTTATTTCCGTGCGCGGTTCAGCAGGAAATGCACCAGCAAGGACACCGGGCGGCCGGTCGACCCCTTCTCGCGGCCGCCCTTGTAGGCGGTGCCGGCGATGTCGAGGTGGGCCCAGTGATACTTCTTGGCGAAGCGCGACAGGAAGCACGCCGCGGTGATCGAGCCGGCCGGGCGGCCGCCGATGTTGGCCATGTCGGCGAGGCTGCTTTTGAGCTGCTCCTGATAGTCGTCCCACAGCGGCATGCGCCACACGCGGTCCCAGGCCGCATCGGCGGCGTGCTCGATCTCGCGCGCGAGCGGGTCGTGGTTGGCAAACAGCGCGCTCGGATGCGCGCCGAGCGCGATCACGCAGGCGCCGGTGAGCGTGGCGAGGTCGACCACCGCGTCGGGTTCGAAGCGCTCGGCGTAGGTGAGCGCATCGCACAGGATGAGCCGGCCTTCGGCATCGGTGTTGAGGATCTCGATGGTCTGCCCGGACATCGAGGTGACGATGTCGCCGGGCTTGTTGGCATGCGCGTCGGGCAGGTTCTCGCACGAGGGCACGAGGCCGACGACGTTGAGCGGTAGCTTGAGTTCGCCGAGGGCGCGGAAGGCGCCGAGCACCGCGCCACCGCCGCTCATGTCGTAGTTCATCTCGTCCATGTCGGCGGGCGGCTTCAGCGAGATGCCGCCGGCGTCGAAGGTGATCGCCTTGCCGACCAGCACCACCGGCTTGTCGCCCTTGTTGCCGCCCTCGTGCTTCAGCACGATGAAGCGTGGCGGCTTGTCGCTACCCTTGCCGACCGAGAGGAAGGCACCCATGCCGAGTTTTTCGCAGGCGGCCTGGTCCAGCACGTCACAGCCGAAGCCGTAGGTCTGGGCGAGCTGCTTCGCCTCGTTGGCGAGATAATCCGGCGTGCAGACATTGGACGGGGTGTTGCCCAGGTCCTTGGCGAGCTTGATGCCGTGCGCGATCGCGAGGCCCTCGGCGAGACCGGCTTCGCCGGGCTTGAGTTCGCCGCGGCGGGAGACCGCGAAGGTGATGCGCTTGAGCGGCCGGCGCGCTTCCTGCGGCTTGCTTTTCATGCGCTCGAAACGGTAGAGCGCGTCATGCGCGGCGATCACCGCCTGCTTGACGTTCCAGGCGACATCACGCTTCTTGACGGGGATTTCGGACAGCGTGATCACGGCTTCCATCGACCCGGTGTCGCGCAGCGTCCTCGCCGTGGTGGCGATGGCGTCACGGTAGGCTTTCTCGTGGAACTCGCGTTCCTTGCCGAGTCCAACCAGCAGCACGCGGTCGGCCAGCACATTGGGGACCTGATGCAGCAGCAGGGTGGCGCCGGCCTTGCCGTCCATGTCGCCGCCCCGCAGGATCTCGGAAAGGTAGCCGTCGCTGGCACGATCGATGTCGACGGCGGGGGCGGAGAGCTTGCGGCCGTCGAACACGCCGACCGCGACGCAGGCGGTGCGCTGCTTTTCGGGGGCGCCGCTTTTTATGCTAAATTCGAGTTCGATTTCCTTGTTTTCCATGTCCGTGCTCAAAAAAACACAATTTGCCGATGCCGCGGAACGTGGCGTCGCCGATGCGGCGATTATTGGCGTGGACGCGCTGGAATGTCAAAAACCCCCCTCTGACGCGAAGGCCGCGCGCAACCGCCCATGCTCTACCGTCGCGCCCTGACCCGCGAAATGGGGCTTGCCACCGGCGCCGTGCTCGCGGTGCTGATCGCGATTGCCCTGGTGGTGCTGTTCATCCGTCTGCTGGGCGATGTCGCGCGCGGCGAGCTCGCGAACGAGGCGGTGTTCGCGTTCCTCGGCTTCACGCTGCTGTACTTTCTGCCGGTGCTGATGACGATCGCGCTGTTCGCCGGCGTGCTGCTGCCGCTGTCGCGCATGTGGCGGGACAGCGAGATGGTGATCTGGTTCGGCGCCGGCATTTCGCTCACGCAGTGGCTGCGCCCGGTCATGGCCTTCGCGCTGCCCTTCGTCGGCGTCATGCTGCTGCTGACGCTGGTGATCAATCCGTGGGCGCAGACGAAGAAAAACGAATATCGGCAGGATCTGAAGAGCCGCAGCGACAGCGCGCTCGTCGTGCCCGGCCTGTTTGCCGAATCGAGCGGCGGCCAGCGGGTCTACTACGTCGAGTCGCTCAATCCGCTCACCGGTACCGTGCGCAATGTGTTCATGCAGTCGCGCCTCGACGGCCAGCTCGGGTTGGTGGTGGCGCGCGAGGGCAGCCACACCGAGCTGCCCGATGGATCGCGCTATCTCGTCTTCAGGGACGGCCGCCGCTACGAAGGCACGCCGGGACGGCTCGACTACCGCATCGCGCAATTCGAGCGCTACTGGATGCGGCTCGACGCGGCGCCGGTCGAGGCGACGGGGGCCAACATTCGCTACGCGCCGCTGGCGAAGCTGCTTGCCGAGCCGTCGCCGCTGGCGCACGCCGAGCTGCTGTGGCGGTTCGGCGTGCCGTTTTCGGCGCTGGTGCTGGCGGCGATCGCGGTGCCGCTGAGCTTCGTCAACACGCGCGCGCGACGTTCGTGGGGATTGCTGATCGCGCTGCTGGTGTACTTCGTCTACAACAACCTGCTGTCCCTGGCGCAGACGTGGGTGGCGCAGGCGCGGCTCGATGTCTGGGTCGGGTCGCTGGCGCCGCACGTGCTGATGCTGGCCGTCGCGCTGGGACTGTTCTATCTGCGTAGCGTGCAGGCCGGCTTGCGGAGACGGCGGGCATGACCCTGCTCGCGCGTTACCTGGCGCGCCAGGTGTTGACGGCGTCGGGCTTCGTGCTGCTGGCCTTGCTCGTGTTGTTCGCTTTCTTCGATGTGATGCAGGAACTCGGCAGCCTGGGCCGCAACGACTACGGCCTGGCGCAGGCCGCGGTGGTGGTGCTGCTCTCGGTGCCGGGCCATTTGTACGAGATCGTCCCGGTGGCGGCGCTGATCGGCACGCTGTTCGCGCTCTCGCGGCTGGTCGGCAACTCGGAATACGCCGTGATGCGCGTGTCTGGCCTGTCGACCTGGCGGGTGGCGGGGTATTTCGCGGCCATCGGCGCGGTGCTCGCAACGCTGGTGCTGGCGCTCGGCGAATACGTCGCGCCGTGGTCGGACCAGGCGGCACAGCGCTACAAGCTGTTGGCCACCCGCTCGGTGGTCGCGCAGCAGTTCCGTTCCGGCCTGTGGATGAAGGAAGGCACGAGCTTTATCAACGTGCGCGAGGTCATGCCCGACAACACGCTGCGCGACATCGAGATCTACGCCTTCGACGACGCCGGGCGGCTGGTGTCGATTCGCGCCGCCGAGGAGGCGGGCTGGCGTGGCGACCAGTCCTGGGACTTGCGCCGGGTGAGCGAAACGCGCTTCGCGTCCGACGCCATCCGCGCCGCACGCAGCGAGCGCGAGACCTGGCAGTCGGCGCTGACGCCGGACATCCTGAGCGTGCTGCTGGTCGCGCCGGAAAAAATGTCGGCGCGCACCTTGTGGCGCTACGTGGCGCATCTCAAGGAAAACGGCCAGAAGGCGACGCGCTACGAGCTCGCGCTGTGGACCAAGTTCCTCAGCCCCTTCGTCATTCCCATCATGATGCTGATCGCCATGCCGTTCGCGCTGCAGGGGCCGCGCGCCGGCGGCACCAGCGCCAAGATCTTCATCGGCATCCTCGCCGGGCTGGGCTTTCATCTGCTGAGCCGCCTGTTCGGCCATCTGGGGCTCCTGAACGACTGGCCGGTCGTCGTGGTGTCGGCGTTGCCGCTCCTGATCTTCCTCGCCATTGCGCTGGCGGGTATCCGGTGGGTGGAGCGACGCTGACGCTGCCGACGCGCCTGGCCGCGTGCCTGCGCGCGGACGACCCGCACGCCAAGGTCGCTTGCGTGCATGCCCTGCAGGTCGACTGGCTGGCCGGTCGCGTCGCGTGCGCCGCCGATGCGGATCGCGCGCCCATCGACCAGCCGGGACGCCCGGCGCGTCCCGAACTGGTGCCGCCCCGGCGCATGCCGCGCTGTCGCCATGACACCGTGGCCGGACGTGCCGCGCTGATCCACGCGCTGGCGCACATCGAATTCAACGCGATCAACCTGGCGCTCGACGCCGCGCATCGCTTCGCGCATCTGCCCGAGGCCTACTACGCCGACTGGCTCAAGGTGGCGGACGAGGAGGCACTCCATTTCGACCTGCTCGACACGCATCTGGCGACGCTGGGCCATGCCTACGGCGACTTCGCGGCGCATACCGGGCTGTGGGACATGGCGCTGAAGACGGCGCACGACCCGCTGGTGCGCATGGCGCTGGTGCCGCGCGTGCTGGAGGCGCGCGGACTCGACGCCACGCCGCGCATCGTCGAGAAACTGCGGGCGGCGAACGACATGCGCATGGTCGAGATTCTCGCCGTCGTCGAGCGCGACGAGATCGGCCATGTCGCCATCGGCAACCGCTGGTACGGCTGGTTGTGTTCGCAGCGGGGCATGGAACCCGACGCGACCTTTCGCCGCCTGCTGGTCGAGTACGATGCGCCGGCGCTGAAACCGCCATTCAATTTCGCGGCGCGGCGCGAGGCGGGGTTCAGCGAACCCGAGCTCGCCTGGCTGAGACGGCTGTCAGAGGCCGAGGGCCGTCGCTGACAGCTGCGCCGGGGCGCGCTGCCACATGTCCTCGAATTCCTCCAGCAGCGGCGCGGCGCGGGCCGGGTCGTCGGCATGATAGCCATGCACGGCCGACTTGTCGGCGCGCAGCAGCACGCCGTGGTGATCCCCCACGACGAAGGCATGGCCCGGGCGCGTGGCGTCCGGATCGGCCTGGCGGACGACGAGCACGTGGCCGAAGTCGCGCACCAGCTGCATCAGGCGCGGATGCTCGCGCGCGATGCGGCCCGTGTCGTCGAGCAGCAGTTCGATGCTGCGGCCGCCGCCTGCCGCGCAGAAGGTGCGCAGCGCCGCGTGTCGCGCGACAGCGTCGAGGTCGTACAGGTGCAGATCGTGGTCGTAGAGCCGCAGCTGGCGATGGGTGGTCGCGAGCAGTGCGTCGAAGGCGGCGCGCAGTTCGGCGGGGGTCTCAAACGGGCTCATGGGCGATCTCCAGCCAGCCGGCTTCGTACCATTCGTAAAGACGCGGCTGCAGGACTGCCGGCGGCGCTGCGAGGCGGCGCCGGTCGGCAAGCTGCGTCAGCGCCGCGATTTCCGCCGCCACCGGGGTGAAGGCCTCGCCGTTGATGAAGAAGCGCTTGCCGGCGAACAGCAGGCGCGATTTCGGATCGAGCGCCACGCCCTGCTGCCTGGCTGCCCGGGCGAAGGCGGGGCGGGCGAGCGGCGCGGCGGGGGGGTCGAAAAAGACATGGGGCTTGGGCTCGGACAGGTAGCGCCCGGCGAATTCGGCGACGTCGTGCCGGTCCCATTGGATTTTCGCCAGCATGGCCTCGATCTGGTCGAGCATTGCCCGGCCGATTTCGCCCGGGTGTCTCTGCAGGCGCAGGTCGGGGTCGGCGTAGCGGCCTTCGAGCTTCACGCTGTCCTGCAGGTACATGAGGAAACCCTGCGCGAGCTCGTCGCCGGTGGGCGCGCGAAAGCCGATCGAATAGGTGGTGCAGGCGTCGACCGCGACGCCGTGGTGGGCGACGTGCGGCGGCAGATAGAGCATGTCGCCGGGGCCGAGCACCCATTCGTCTTCGGGCTCGAAGCGGCGCAGGATCTTGAGCGGCGCGTCGTCGATCAGCGCGAGATCGGTCTGCGTGCCGATCTGCCAGCGGCGGTGTCCGCTGCCCTGCAGCAGGAAGACGTCGTAGGAATCGAAATGCGGGCCCACGCTGCCGCCCGGCACGGCATAGCTCACCATGAGGTCGTCGAGGCGGGCGTGCGGGATGAAGTCGAAACGGGCGAGCAGGGCGTCGGCTGCGGGCAGGCAATGGTTGAGCGACTGCACCAGCAGCGTCCACTCGGTCTTCGGCAGGCGCTTGAAATCGCTTTTGCGGAACGGGCCGTGGTCGAGCTGCCAGTGGCGGCCGCTGCCCATAACCAGGCGCGACTCGACGTCCTCGCGGCACGCGAGTCGCTGCAGGTCGGCAAACGTGGCCAGTCCGGTGAACCCCGGCACGGCGTTGCGGATGAGGAGGGGGCGCTTGTGCCAGACTTCGCGCAGGAAACGGGTGGGCGACAGGCCGCCGAGCAGGGGATTCGTCATGTGAAGAATTATAGCGATGCGACCGCTTTTGCCCTGTAGAATGCCGCCAAAATACCGCGGAGCGACCCATGCTGAAGGCCGGAGACCGCGCGCCGGATTTCTCCAACCCGGACGCGGACATGAACCTCGTCGAGCTGTCGCAGTGCCGGGGCAAGATCCTCGTGCTGTACTTCTACGTGCGCGACGACACGCCCGGCTGCACCGCCGAGGCGATCGAGTTCTCCGAGCTGGAGGACGACTTTGCCAGGCTCGGCGCCTGCGTGCTCGGCGTGTCGCGCGACGATTGCATCAAGCATGGCGAATTCCGCGACAAGCACGGCATCAGCGTGCGCCTGCTCGCCGACAAGGAGCAGACGACCTGCGCCGCCTATGGCGTGTTGCAGGACAGGGAGATGGACGGCACGATACGCAAGACGGTCGTGCGCTCCACCTTCGTCATCGACAAACAGGGCATCATCCGTCATGCCCTGTACGGCGTTTCCAGCCGCGGTCACGCGGCGGAAGTGCTTCAACTCGTAAAGGAACTCAAGTGAATATCGGCAAGGACACCGTCGTCACCCTTACCTACGTCGTGCGCGACCTCGAAGGCAAGCTGCTGGAGGAAAGCGACGAGCCGGTGAGCTACCTGCATGGCGGCTATGACAACATCTTTCCCATGGTCGAGCAGGCGCTGGAAGGCAAGGCGGTCGGCGATACCGTCGACCTCAAGCTGCAGCCGGTCGATGCCTTCGGCGAATTCGACGAAAGCCTGGTGCGTATCGAGCCGCGCGAGGCCTTTCCGCCCAACATCGAGGTTGGCATGCAGTTCGTCGGCTCGCCGGTCGGCGGTGGCGAGGAACTGCTCTATACCGTGACCGACATCGCCGAGGAGAAAGTGGTGGTCGACGGCAACCATCCGTATGCCGGCCAGGCCGTGCACTTCCAGTGCAAGGTGTCGGAAGTGCGCGCCGCGACGCCGGACGAGGTGGAACATCGCCACGCCCACGGTGACCACGGCCATCACCATCACTGAAGCCGGCGGCAGGCGCCCGGGCTGCTAGAATGCCGGGCTGACCCGTTTTCGATGTGCGTTCGATGAAAACCACCTTCCTCGACTTCGAGCAGCCGATAGCAGAGCTCGAGGCCAAGATCGAAGAACTGCGCTTCGTGCAGGACGATTCCGCGCTGGATATTTCCGAGGAAATCCGCCGCCTGCAGAAGAAGAGCCAGACGCTCACCCGCGACATTTACGCCAAGCTCAATGCCTGGCAGGTGTCGCAGGTGGCACGTCATCCGCAACGCCCCTACACGCTCGACTACGTGCAGGGGCTGTTCACCGATTTCTCCGAGCTGCATGGCGACCGCGCCTATGCCGACGACGCCGCGATCGTCGGCGGCCTGGCGCGTTTCAACGGCGAGCCGGTGATGGTGATCGGCCACCAGAAGGGGCGCGACACCAAGGAGAAGATCTACCGCAATTTCGGCATGCCGCGGCCCGAGGGCTATCGCAAGGCGCTGCGGCTGATGCGCCTGGCGGAAAAATTCCGCATCCCCATTTTCACCTTCATCGACACGCCGGGCGCGTATCCGGGCATCGGCGCCGAGGAGCGCGGGCAGTCCGAGGCGATTGCACGCAATCTCTATGTCATGGCCGAACTGCAGACGCCCATCGTCTGCAGCATCGTCGGCGAGGGCGGCTCGGGTGGCGCGCTGGCGATCGGCGTCGGCGACCGCACGCTGATTTTGCAGTATTCGACCTACTCGGTGATCTCGCCCGAGGGTTGCGCGTCGATCCTGTGGAAGAGCGCCGACAAGGCCTCGGTCGCCGCCGAGACGCTCGGCATCACCGCCGACCGCCTCAAGGCCAACGGCCTGGTCGACCGCATCGTCGAGGAGCCGCTCGGCGGCGCGCAGCGCGACTGGGACGCGATGTTCCAGAGCATGCGCCGGGCGCTGACCGACACCCTGGCCGAACTGCGCAAGCAACCGCTCGATGCGCTGCTGGCTGCGCGCTACCAGCGCCTGCGGGCGTATGGCAGTTTCAAGGAAGCCCCTGCCAAGTAAGGCCGTCATCGACACGGTGGCGGCGGTGCTCGCCCGCCATGTCGCCCCGCACGCGCGGCTGACCCTGGCGCTTTCCGGCGGTCTCGATTCCACGGTGCTGCTGCACGCGCTGGCGGCGCTGCGCGCGCGCCATCCCTTTTCCCTTGCGGCCCTGCACGTTCACCATGGTCTGTCGCCACGCGCCGACGACTGGGCGGCTTTCTGCGCGCGGCTTTGCGCCGGGCTGGATGTCGACCTGGCCGTTCGTCGCGTGACGGTTGCGCGGGACGACCCCGCCGGCATCGAGGCGGCCGCCCGCCAGGCGCGGCAGCGGGTGTTCGCGGCGGTCGACGCGGACTTCATCCTGACTGCCCACCAGCAGGACGATCAGGCAGAAACCGTGCTGCTGCAGTTGCTGCGCGGCGCCGGGCCGAAAGGGCTGGCGGCGATGGCCGAGCGGCAGCCGCGAGCGGGGTGGCGTGCGGCACTGTTGCGCCCCTTGCTCGGCCTGGCGCGCGCCGATCTTGCCCGCTACGCGCAGGCGCACCGCCTTGCCTGGGTTGACGACGAGAGCAATGCCGAAACCCGCTACCGCCGCAATGCGCTGCGCCACGACGTGATGCCGCGCCTGGCGGCGCATTTTCCCGGGGTCGGCGCGACGCTGGCACGCGCGGCCGCGCTGCAGGCGGACGCCGCCGAATTGCTCGATGCGCTGGCGCGACTCGACGCGGCGGCCGCGGTCGCCGGCGGCCGGCTCGACTGCGCCGCGCTGGCAGCATTGCCGCCGGCGCGGGCGCGCAACCTGCTGCGTCATTTTCTCGAACGCCGTGGCGTGACGATGCCGAGCGCGCGCCGGCTCGACGAGGCGCTGCGCCAGTTGCTGGCGGCGCGACACGACGCGCGGGTGTGCGTGGACCTCGGTCACGGGACGCTCAGGCGCTACCGCGGCGGCGCGTACTGGGTTGCGCCGCCGCCCGCCGTGGTGCCGCCCGTGCGCTGGCGGGGCGAGCCGGCACTCGATTTTCCCGCCGCCGGCGTGACCGTGTATATGGAGACGGTGTTCGGCGCGGGCATCCGGCGCGCCAGGCTCGAAGACGGTGTCGTCACGCTCGGGGGGCGACAGGGCGGGGAAACCCTGCGCCTGCATGCCGGCGGCCCGCGCCGCAGCCTGAAGAAACTGCTGCAGGAACACGCGGTCCCGCCCTGGCGGCGCGAGTGCCTGCCGCTTTTGATGTGCGATGGGCAGCTCGTGTGGGCGGCCGGGATCGGCATCGACGCCGACTGGCGGGCGGCGCCGGGCGAAGCCGGCCTCCTGCCGCGCGTGCTGGATCAGGCGCCGGGCTTGTCGGGCGTGTAGGGCATGTGCAGATGGACCGCGGCGGCGCGGCGTCGCATGCGGATGTTGAGCATTTCCACGCCGAGCGAGAACGCCATCGCGAAATAGAGGTAACCCTTGGGCACGTGATGGCCGAAGCCTTCGGCGATCAGCATCACGCCGACCGCGACGAGGAAGGACAGCGCCAGCACCTTGATGCTGGGGTGGGCCGACACGAAACGGCCGATCGCCCCGGCGAACAGCATCATGAGGCCGACCGAGGCGACCACGGCGGCGATCATCACTGCGATTTCCTTGACCATGCCGACCGCGGTGATGATCGAATCGAGCGAAAAGACCAGGTCGATCACCATGATCTGCAGGATGACCGCGGTGAATGTCGCCTTGACCACGCGTGAACCGTGGCCCTCCTCGCCTTCGAGCAATTGATGGATTTCGCTGGTGCTCTTCCACAGCAGGAAGAGCCCGCCGCCGATCAGGATCAGGTCGCGTCCGGAAATCGGCTCGCCCAGTACGCTAAAGAGCGGCGCGGTGAGGCCGACGATCCATGCCAGCACCAGCAAAAGGCCGATGCGCATGAACATCGCCATGCCCAGTCCCAGGCGGCGCGCAAATTCGCGCTGGTGCGCCGGCAGCTTGTCGACCAGGATGGAGATGAAAATGATGTTGTCGATGCCCAGCACCAGCTCCAGTGCGGTGAGCATGGCGAAGGCGATCCAGGCATTGGGGTCGGTCAGGAGTTCGAGCATGGCAGGGATCCGAAAAGCGGCAGGCTCGCACTATACGCAGATGCGGGCGGTTTGGCGCGGCCGGAGGCGAATGCCGGGCGGAGATGCCGGAAAGCGGCCGATATCGCAGATCCGTGCGAGACAGGAAGGATGGGGCCGTGCTATCCTAGCAGGCTGATTTTCATGGTTTTTTGAACGTTTTTCCACTTTTGTCCGGAGCATTTACATGGCTGTTCAGCGCACCTTTTCCATCATCAAGCCCGACGCCGTCAAAAAGAACGTGATCGGCAAGATCATCAGCCGCTTCGAGAGCAACGGCCTCAAGGTCGTGGCGTCGAAGATGAAGCACCTCTCGCGCCAGGAGGCCGAAGGCTTCTACGCCGTGCACAAGGACCGTCCCTTCTTCAAGGACCTGGTCGATTTCATGGTGTCCGGCCCGGTCGTGCTGCAGGTGCTCGAGGGCGAGGACGCGATCGCCAAGAACCGCGCGCTGATGGGCGCGACCGACCCGAAGAAGGCCGAGCCCGGCACCATCCGCGCCGACTTCGCCGAGAGCATCGACGCCAACGCCGTGCACGGCTCCGACGCGCCGGAAACCGCGGCGATCGAGATCGCCTATTTCTTCCCGGCCTGCGAAGTCTACGCCGGCCGCTGATCGCGCACGCATGCCGCAGAACCTGCTCGATTTCGACCTCGCCGGCCTGACCGCCTGGCTCGGCGAACGCGGCGAAAAGCCGTTCCGGGCGCGCCAGGTGTTCCACTGGATCCACCAGGCGGGCGTGGCCGATTTCGCGCAGATGACCGACATCGCCAAGAGCCTGCGCGAGAAGCTGCAAAGTGAAGCGGTCGTGCAGGCGCCGGCGATCAACTACGCGCACGTGTCGGCCGACGGCACGCGCAAGTGGCTGTTCGACGTCGGCGTCGGCAACGGCATCGAGACGGTATTCATTCCCGAGGACGACCGCGGCACCCTGTGCGTGTCGTCGCAGGTCGGCTGTGCGCTCGAATGCACCTTCTGCTCGACCGGGCGCCAGGGCTTCAACCGCAACCTCACGGTGGCCGAGATCATCGGCCAGTTGCGGGTCGCGCAGCACAGCCTGAAGACCGAGCCGAATCGCTCCACCGGAGAAGTATCCGAGCGCCCCGTCTCCAACGTGGTGATGATGGGCATGGGCGAGCCGCTGGCGAACTTCGAGAACGTGGTGACCGCGCTCGGCGTCATGCTCGACGACCATGCCTACGGCCTCTCGCGGCGCCGCGTGACGGTGTCGACCTCGGGGCTGGTGCCGGCGATGGACCGCCTCGCCGAGCGTTGCCCGGTGGCGCTGGCGGTGAGCCTGCACGCGCCCAACGACGCCTTGCGCGACCGGATCGTGCCGATCAACAGGAAATATCCGCTTGCCGAACTGATGGCCGCGTGCCGGCGCTATCTGGCGCACGCGCCGCGCGATTTCATCACCTTCGAATACGTGATGCTGGCCGGGGTGAACGATCAACCCGAGCATGCGCGCCAGCTGATCGATCTCGTGCGCGACGTGCCGTGCAAGTTCAATCTCATCCCGTTCAATCCCTTCCCGGATTCGGGCTACGAGAAACCGCGCGCCGAGGCGATGCGGGTGTTCCGCGAGGTCCTGCAGGACGCGGGCCATGTGGTGACGACGCGCAAGACGCGCGGCGACGACATCGACGCCGCGTGCGGCCAGCTGGCGGGGCGGGTGGCCGACAAGAGCGGACGCGTGATGAAAAGAATCCAGAAGGAGGCGGCGTGAAGAGACTATGGATGGCCGTGCCGGCCGTGGCATTGCTGGCAGGCTGCGCGGGGCAGCCCGCCAGCGAAGGTGGCGTGCAGGCCAGCCAGGCCGACACCGAAAACCGGCAGCGCGCGCGCGCCTTCACCGAGTTGGCGACGGCCTATTACGCGCGCGGCCAGTACAAGGTCTCGCTGGACGAACTGCGCAAGGCCATCAGCGTGGACAGCCGCTTCGGCCCGGCCTACAACGTTTACGGCCTCATCTACATGGAGCTCGCCGAGGACAGGCTCGCCGAGGAGAATTTCCGGCGCGCGATCGAGATCGATCGCGGCGACTCCGAGGCGCGCAACAACTACGGCTGGTTCCTATGCACCCGCGGCCGCTACGACGAAGGCCTGGAGCAGTTCACCCAGGCGCTGCGCAATCCGCTCTACGCGTCGCCCGAGCAGGCGATGGCGAACGCCGGCCTGTGCGCGGAGCGCAAGGGCGACCTGGCGCTGGCGGAAGCGAACCTGCAGCGCGCCCTGAAGCTGCAGCCCGACAATCCGAACACCATCCTCAAACTGGCCGGGATGCGCTATCGCCAGGGCCGGCTGGAAGAGGTGCGGCGCCTGTTGCAGCGCCATGCCGAGCTGGCGCCGCCGACCGCGGAGAGCCTGTGGCTGGGGGTGCGCACCGAACGCCGGCTGGGCGATCGTGAGCAGGAAGCGGCCTACGGCTTGCAGCTGCGGCGGCGTTTTCCGGATTCGGCCGAGGCGCGTCGACTGCAGGCAGGGCAATACGAATGAGCGAGGCGGGGCAGGCCAGTATCGGCACGCTGTTGCGCGAGGCGCGCGAGGCCCAGCAGATGAGCGTGGACGCCGTTGCCGCGCGCCTGCGCCTGATGCAGCGGCAGATCGAGCTGATCGAGGCCGACGACTTCGACGGGCTCGGGCGACCCGTGTTCGCGCGCGGTTTCGTGCGCAACTATGCGCGGCTGCTGGGCATGGATCCCGCCCCGTTGCTGACGCGCATGGAAGGGCCGGAAACCGAGCCGTCGCCCGTGCGCCGCGCTGAGCCGCCCTTGCCGCGTTCCTGGCTGTCCTCGCCGTGGCTGGTCGTGCTGCTCCTGATCGGCCTGGCCGTCGTGGTGGTTCCGATCGGGCTCTATTGGTGGCTCAACCAGGGCGAGGACGAGTGGCTGCACCAGATGCCGGTGGCCGTACAGGTCGAACCGGTCGCGCTGGGCACGCCGGCGGCCAGCGCCGCGGCGGCTGCACAAGAAGCGGGCGTGCCGGCGAGCGAGACGCCTGCCGTCGCGGCGGCCCCGCTTGTCCCGGCCGATGTTCCGCCACCCGTCGTGCCCGAGGTGGCGCCGCCGCCCGCCGCCGGCGTGCTGCAATTCGACTTCGCGGGCGACTCGTGGGTGGAAGTCCGCGACGCCAGCGGCCGTGCGATCCATCGCCAGCTCAACCCGGCCGGCAGCAGCATCGAGGTGCATGGCCGCCCCCCCTTCAAGCTGCTGGTGGGCAATGCCGCGCAGACGCGCATGACCTACAACGGCCGGCCCATCGACCTCAAGCCCTTCATCGACGTGACGGTTGCGCGTTTCACGCTCGAGGAATAAAGACAGGAAGCCCCATGTCCCAGATCATCCGTCGCCCTACCCGCCAGGTGCAGGTCGGCCATGTGCGGGTCGGCGGCGACGCGCCCGTCGTCGTGCAGTCGATGACCAACACCGATACCGTCGACGTCACCGCGACCGTCCGGCAGGTGCAGGCGCTCGCCGGCGCCGGTTCCGAAATCGTGCGTCTCACCGTCAATTCGCAGGAGGCCGCCGAGGCCGTGCCGCGCATCCGCGAGCGCCTCGACGCGCTCGGCTGCCGCGTGCCGCTGGTCGGCGATTTCCACTTCAATGGCCACAAGCTGCTGACGCAGGTGCCGGCGTGCGCCGAGGCGCTGGCGAAGTACCGCATCAACCCCGGCAACATCGGGCGTGGCAGCAAGCGCGACGAACAGTTCGCCACGCTGATCGAGGTGGCGTGCCGCCACGACAAGCCGGTGCGCATCGGCGTCAACTGGGGCAGCCTCGACCAGGCGCTGGCGGCGCGCATGATGGACGAGAATGCGCGTCTGCCGCAGCCGGAGGATGCCGAGGTGGTGATGCGGCGCGCGATGGTCGCGTCCGCGCTCGAGTCGGCGAAAAGGGCCGAGGCGCTGGGTCTCGGCGGCGACAAGATCATTCTCTCGTGCAAGATGAGCCGGGTGCAGGATCTCATCGCCGTGTACCGCGATCTCGCCGCGCAGTGCGACTATCCGCTGCACCTGGGGCTCACCGAGGCCGGCATGGGCAGCAAGGGCATCGTCGCGTCGACCGCGGCGCTCGCGGTGCTGCTGCAGGAAGGCATCGGCGATACCATTCGGATCTCCTTGACGCCGGAACCCGGCGGCGACCGCACCCAGGAGGTGCGCGTCGGCCAGGAAATCCTGCAGGCGCTCGGCCTGCGCGCGTTCACGCCGCAGGTGACGGCCTGCCCGGGCTGCGGTCGCACCACCTCGACCGTGTTCCAGGAGCTGGCGCAGGACATCGAAACCTATTTGCGCCGCCAGATGCCGGTGTGGCGCGGCCAGTATCCCGGCGTCGAAGCCATGCAGGTCGCGGTGATGGGCTGCGTCGTCAACGGCCCCGGCGAATCGAAGCACGCCAACATCGGCATCTCGCTGCCCGGCACCGGCGAGGTGCCGGTCGCGCCGGTCTACGTCGACGGCGAGAAGACCGTGACGCTGAAGGGCGAGAAGATCGCCGCGGAATTCCAGGCCATCGTCGAGGACTACGTACGCAGCCGCTACGGCGCCGACGAGTAAACCATCAACCATAGGGACGCATAGACACAAAGGACACGGTTGAACATCGCGCATGGGGATTGCCCCGTGCCGCTGTGTCTGTGTGGTGAGATTTTTTGATGAGCAACAACATTCAATCCGTGCGCGGCATGAACGACTGCCTGCCCGACGCCGCCGAGACCTGGCAGGCGTTCGAGGCGATCGTGCGCGACTGGCTCAGGCGCTACGGCTACCGCGAGCTGCGCACGCCGATCCTCGAGCACACCGGGCTTTTCAAGCGCGCGATCGGCGAGGTGACCGACATCGTCGAGAAGGAGATGTACACCTTCGTCGACGAACTCAATGGCGAGTCGCTGACGCTGCGTCCCGAAGGCACGGCCTCGTCGGTGCGCGCGGTGATCCAGCACAACCTGCTGTACGACGGCGGCAAGCGCCTGTGGTACGCCGGCCCGATGTTCCGCCACGAGCGGCCGCAGAAAGGGCGCTACCGGCAGTTCCATCAGGTCGGCGTCGAGGCGCTCGGCTTCGCCGGCCCCGACACCGACGCCGAGCTGATCGTGATGTGCGCCGACCTGTGGCGCGAGCTGGGCATCGCGCCGACGCTGCAGTTGAACACCCTGGGCGACTACGCGTCGCGCCAGCGCCACCGCACGAAACTGATCGCCTATTTCGAGGCGCATCTCGACGCGCTCGACGAGGATTCGAAACGCCGCCTGCACACCAACCCGCTGCGCATTCTCGACAGCAAGAATCCGGCGATGCAGGCGCTCAACGACGCCGCGCCCAAGTTGATGGACGAGCTCGACGACGAGGCGCTTGCGCATTTCGACGCGCTGCGGGCGCTGCTCGCTGCCA
This sequence comes from Thiobacillus sp., assembly GCA_046292745.1. Taxonomy (GTDB): domain Bacteria; phylum Pseudomonadota; class Gammaproteobacteria; order Burkholderiales; family Thiobacillaceae; genus Thiobacillus. Next base: position 177,929 of record JBKBQH010000003.1, read on the forward strand.
GCGGCATCGCCTACGAAATCAATCCGCGCCTGGTGCGCGGGCTCGACTACTACAACCGCACCGTGTTCGAGTGGGTGACCGACCGGCTCGGCGCGCAGGGCACGGTATGCGCGGGCGGCCGCTACGACGGCCTGATCGCACAGCTCGGCGGCAAGCCGGCGCCGGCCGCCGGCTTCGCCATGGGCATCGAGCGCCTGCTCGCGTTGATGGAAGTCGCCGGCACGTCCTTGTCGACGCCGGTGCCGGATGCGTATATCGTCCACGCCGGGTCGGCGGCCGAGGCCTGGGCCTGGCGGGTCGCCGCGGCGCTGCGCGGCGCGGGCTGCGCCACGGTGATGCATTGCGGCGGCGGCGGCTTCAAGTCGCAGATGAAGAAGGCCGATGCCAGCCGCGCGCGTTACGCGGTCATCATCGGCGACGACGAGGCGGCGGCGCAGCAGGTGACGCTGAAGGACCTGCGCGGCAGCGCCGAGCAGACCCGGCTGGAACTCGCGCTGGCGATCGACACCCTGAAACAGGCGGCAATTTAGACAAGGCAAAGCAGATGGCAACCTACGATCTCGACGAACAGGAACGGCTGGACGAACTGAAGGCCTGGTGGAAACGCTGGGGCAACCTGGTGCTGATCACACTGGCGGTGGTGATCGCCGCCGCGGCCGGCTGGCGCTACTGGCAGAACCGCGTGGTGACACAGAGCCTCGAAGCGGCCACGGCATACGAGCGCCTGACCGAATCGCTGCAGGCCGGCGACGTCAAGGCCGCCCGCGACGCCGGCACCCTGCTCATCGACCAGTACAAGAACACGGCTTACGCGCCGCGTGCCGCCTTGCTGCTGGCCCGCGCCGACGTCACGGCGCGCGACCTGAAAGGCGCGCAGGCCCGCCTCGCGTGGGCGGCGAGCCAGGCGAAGGAACCGGCGCTGCGGGATCAGGCGCGCCTGCGCCTGGCCGGCGTCCAGCTCGACCTGCAGGACTATGCGGCGGCACTGAAGACCCTGTCGGCGACGCACAGCGACGCCTATGCCTTTCGCTTCCTCGACCTGAAGGGCGATGTCCTGCTGGCGCAGGGCAAGCGTGGCGAGGCGCGCGCCGCCTACGAAGCCGCCTTCGGCAAGCTGGCGGAAAACGATCCCTATCGGACCATCGTCGAGCTCAAGCTCGACGCCGTGGGCGGGGCAAGCAAGTGAGCGCGCGCCTGGTCGCAGCCGCGCTCGCGCTGGCCCTGTCCGGCTGCAGTGCGGTGAGCTCGGTGAGCAACACCGTCGGCGGGTGGTTCGGCGCGGGAACCGCCAAGCCCAAGCCGGCCGAACTGGTCGACTTCCAGCCCGCTGCTGTGCTGAGCGAAGCCTGGAAAGCGGAAACCGGCGACGCCGCGGGCTATCTGCTGCAGCCGCAGGCCGAGGGCGACGATGTCTTCGCGGCGGGTGGCGGCCGCGTGGTGCGGGTCGCCGTGCCGACGGGGCAGGTCGCGTGGCGCATCGAAACCGGCGTCAGGCTCTCGGCCGGCGCGGGCGTGGCCGGGGATCTGGTGCTGGTCGGCGGCAGCAAGGGCGAATTGCTCGCGCTCGATCGCGGCAACGGCCAGAGCCGCTGGAAAGTGAACCTGTCGAGCGAGGTGGTCGGCCAGCTGCTGCGCGCGGGCGACACCGTGGTCGTGCGCACCGGCGACGGCCGTATCCACGGTCTGGCGGTCGCCGACGGCGCCCGCAAGTGGCTGTATACCCGCAATCTGCCGGCGCTGACGCTGCGCGGGTCGGGCGGCATGGTGCTGCGCGACGACGTGCTCTACGCCGGCTTCCCCGGCGGCAAGCTGGTCGCGTTGAACGCCGCCAACGGCGCGCAGCTGTGGGAAAGCACCGTTGCACTGCCGCGCGGCGCGACCCAGCTCGAGCGCGTGGCGGACGTGATGGGGCCGCCGGCGGTCGACGCGCGCCAGGTCTGTGCGGTCGCCTACCAGGGGCGCGTCGCCTGCTTCGATCGCCGCACCGGCGCGCCCCTGTGGACGCGCGATACCTCGAGCAACAGCGGGCTGGCGATGGACGAGCGCGCGGTCTACGTCACCGACGACAAGGACGCGGTGACCGCCTACGACAAGGCGACCGGGCGCGCCGGCTGGCGCCAGGACAAGCTGGCGCGGCGCGCCGTGACCGCGCCGCTCGCCCTCGGCGCGTGGGTTGTCGTCGGCGACGGCGAGGGCTGGGTGCACGTGCTGTCGGCCGACGATGGCCGCTTCGTCGCGCGCGCCAAGGTCGATGGCGCGGTGCGCACCGCGCCGGTCGACATCGGCCCCGGCTTCGCGGTGCAGACGGTGAAGGGGACGGTCGTCGCCTTCCGGCTCAAGTGAGTCGCCGGATGAGGGGGTGCCCCCAGGGGGACGCGGCGGCGACAGCGGCAATGCCTGATAATGACGCCATACCCCCCTGCCACATTTCATGAACTCGAATCCCCGCTGATGCTTCCCACCCTGGTCCTGGTCGGCCGACCCAACGTCGGCAAGTCGACCCTCTTCAACCGCCTCACCGGCACGCGCGACGCCCTTGTGCACGACATGCCGGGGATGACGCGCGACCGTCACTACGGGCGCGGCCGCCTCGGCGACAAGCCCTACCTGGTGGTTGACACCGGCGGCCTCGAGCCGGTGGCGAAGGACGGCATCCTGGCCGAGATGGCGCGGCAGACCCTGCAGGCCATCGACGAGGCCGACGCGGTCATTTTCCTGGTCGACGCGCGCGCGGGCCTCACGCCGCAGGACAAGGCGATCGCGGATCGCCTGCGCCGCGCGCATTGCCCGGTCTTTCTTGCCGTCAACAAGGCCGAGGGCATGAACCGCGCCGTGGTGACGGCCGAATTCCATGAACTGGGCCTGGGCGAGCCGCTGGCGATTTCCGGCGCGCACGGCGACGGCATCAGCGATCTCGTCGCGGAAGCGCTGGCGCCTTTTCCCGACGAGGCGGCCGTGCCGGACGAGCACGGCGTGCCCAAGATCGCGCTGGTCGGCCGGCCCAACGTCGGCAAGTCGACGCTGGTCAACGCGCTGGTCGGCGAGGAGCGGGTCATCGCCTTCGACCAGCCGGGCACCACGCGCGATTCGATCTACGTCGAGTTCGAGCGCGACGGCAAGCCCTACGTCCTCATCGACACCGCCGGCGTGCGCCGCCGCGGCAAGGTTTTCGAGACGGTCGAGAAATTTTCCGTCATCAAGACCCTGCAGGCGATCGAGGATGCCAACGTCGTCGTGCTGGTGCTCGATGCGCGCGAGAACATCTCCGACCAGGACGCGCACCTGGCCGGCTTCATTCTGGAAAGCGGGCGCGCGCTGGTGGTCGCGGTCAACAAGTGGGACGGCCTCACGGCCGAGCAGCGCGACAACGTCAAGCGCGATATCGGACGCAAGCTGGCTTTTCTCGACTTCGCCCGCTTCAACTACATTTCGGCGCTCAAGGGCAAGGGACTGGAAAACCTGCTGAAAGACGTCGAAGCGGCGCATGCCGCGGCCTTCATCAAGATGTCGACCCCCAAGCTCACGCGGGTGCTGGAAATGGCCGTCGAGCAGCACGCCCCGCCCAAGCGCGGCCTGTTCCGCCCGAAGCCGCGCTATGCCCACCAGGGCGGCAAGAATCCGCCGGTGATCGTGCTGCATGGCAACGCGCTCGAAGGACTGCAGGACGATTACAAGCGCTACCTGGAGGCGAGCTTCCGCAAGGCGTTCAAGCTGCAGGGCACGCCGCTCAGGATCCAGATCAAGGAAGACGAAGGCAAGAATCCCTTCGAAGGCAAGAAGCGCGCGCCGCTTTCCGACAGCGAGGCGACGCGCCGGCGGCGCGAGAAGCGCGTGCGGCGTAGGGTCTACGGGGCGAAATGATCGGCGGCTGCGCCGGAGGGCGCGGCGCGTTCAGTCCAGCCAGCGCACCAGGTAAAAGAGCTTGAAGCCTTCCGACGAGCGCGACGGCCCGCTGGCGATGGCGGCGTGGCGGTTCTTCTCCGGATCGGCGTGTGCGCGCGCCTCGTCCTCGCTGGCGTAGACCTCGACCACGCCTTCGGGGAAGCGCTTGCGGGCCTTGCCCGACGGCGAATAGATCACCACTGCCGAGGTGCCGACGACCTTCGATTCGACATCGGTGAAGAGGCTGGTGGCCTGCGGCATCAATGCGTCTTCTTGGGAATGCTGCTGATCTTGACCGCGTGGCTGGTCGGCGTCTCGTCGATGAAGCGCGGGCGTTCGTCGAGCGTGCGTCCCGTGAGGCGCGCCAGTTCGGTCTCGCGACTCGAGATCACCATCAGGCAGTCCTTGATGTTCAGGATCGTCGCCTCGGTGAGCGGGCTGGGGTTGCCGTCGCGCGGCGCGGTGTCGCGCACGATGGAGGTCAGGGTCTTGCGCATCATGCGCATCAGGCGCTGTTCGTCGGCGAGGGCTTTGTCGTCCATGGGGGGCTCCGGAATGCTACGGTGAGCGGACATTGTCGGCGTCCCTCCCCGCGGCGTCAACGCAAGCCCCTGTCCCGCCGGGGGATAAAAAGGTTCAACGCGGCCATAAGCAGATTGAACCGCCGTCGCCGGGCGCCTGCTTTAAGCTTGCGGGCAAAGGAGACCGTCATGTCCGAAACCCCAGCCGATGCCGGCGAAGTCCGCGAGATCCGCATCAATCCCATCGTTCCCGCCGAATCGGTGCTGGTCGCCACCGCGCGCAGCATGCGGCCGAAGAAAGCCGAGGAACTGGCCCCGCGCGACACGCGCAAGCACGTCGAGACCTGCCCGTTCTGCCGCGGCAACGAGCACAAGACGCCGCCGGCGATCCTGCAATGGCCCGCCGAAGGCGAGTGGCAGATCCGCATGGTCGAGAATCTCTATCCGGTGCTGGGCGACGACCGTGCGCAGACCGGCTTCGCCTTCGGCCTGCAGCAGACGATCGATGGCTATGGCCGGCATGAGGTCATCATCGACCATTACGAGCACGGCATTGCCGTGCATGAAATGGCCGAAGCGCACCTGGCGGCGCTGTTCGGTGTCTATCAGGCGCGGATGCGGCAACTGTTCGAGTCCGACCCGCGGCTCAAGTACGTGCTGGTGTTCAAGAACTTCGGCCCGGCCGCCGGCGCCTCGATCCCGCACACCCACAGCCAGGTGATCGCGATGCCGGTGGTGCCGGAGAACGTCGATGCCGAGGTGAAGAACAGCGCCGCGCACTACGCCAAGCACCACCATTGCATATTCTGCGCCCTGATCGACGAGGCGCTGACCTTCGAGGCGACGATCTACGATCGCGCGTCGGGCGCGGTGCGGCGCAGGATCAACGTCGGCCAGTACGTGGTCGAACGCGGCGAGCATTTCATCGCCATCAAGCCCTTCGCCAGCCGCTACGAATGGGAGGTGCACATCCTGCCGCTCACGCACCAGGCCGATTTCCTCGACGTGCCGGCTGCGCATTTCGCCGATCTGGCGCGCGTGATGCGGCGCACCATGGCGCGCTTAGACGCGGTGATCGGCGGCGCGCAGTACAACTTCTTCCTGCACTCGGTCCCCCATGATGCCCAGCAGGGCACGCATGCGCCAAGCTATCACTGGCATCTGGAAATCTGTCCGCGCACCTCGATTCCGACCGGCTTCGAACTGGGGTCGGGGCTCTTCGTCAACACCATCAACCCGGAGCAGGCGGCCGAGCGCCTGCGCGCGGTGGAGCTGTGAGAAAAGCCATGGGTTAAAATGCGCGTCGTTATTGATTGGAAATGCAAAAAACTTGATTTTCCATCAATAACGCGCCGAGGCTGGATTGTCATCGATCCGAAACCGGGCGCGGTCCTCCGGCATGCTGGCGGGAGTTGTCTTTCGACTTCGCGAGTTTCGGATCAACAACCAGTGCAAGGCAAACCTGATGGCTGTAGACAAAGAGCCCGATCCGCACGCGATCCCGGTCGGCCAGGGTAGTTCGCATGTCGATCGCCTCAATGCGCTGTGGAAGCTGTCGGTGCAAGGCGGGCTCTCCGATCCCGAGCGCATTCGCGCCATGCTGGACATGGCCGCCCAAGTGCTCGACATGGACCTGGTGGTGCTCGGTGAATTCGACGAACACTACATCGCGCGTTACGTCAGCGATCGGCTGGGGGTGTTTCCGGAAGGCACCGTGCTGCCGGCCGAGACGGCGCTTTGCCACATCGTTCACCGGAGCCGCACGCCATACCACATCGCGGACCTGGCCGCGCATCCCCTCCATGCGCAGGATGCGCTGGTGACGGAACTGGGGCTGCGCACCTATTCCGGCATTCCCGTATTGGTCGGCGACGAGGCACGCTGGGTGCTGGCTTTCCTGCGCAGGCGCAGCGACGCGCCGCCCGATTCGGTCGACATCGCCTACATGGACCTGATCGCCGACTGGCTCGGCAACGCCCTGCATCAATCCGCGCAAAAAGAACTGCTGCAGCGCATCGCCCTGACCGACCAGCTGACCGGATTGCCCAACCGGCGCGCGGCCGAGGAACGGCTGCAACTGGAGCGCGCGCGCACGTCGCGCGACGGCCACGGCTTTGCGCTGGCCCTGATCGATCTCGATCATTTCAAGATGGTGAACGATCGCTACGGCCATGCTGTCGGTGACGAGGTGCTGAAGGCCGTCGCACATCGCTTCGAATCCGGATTGCGCAAGGGCGACTGGGTGGCGCGCTGGGGCGGGGAGGAGTTCCTGTTCGTGCTGCATGGCAGCACGGCGGAGAAGGCTGCCCGCATTATCGATCGGCTCGCCGGCCACGCACGCGCGAAGCCCATCCAGACGAACGTGGGCGCCATTTCGGTGAGCTTTTCGGCGGGGGTGGCCGCATTCAACACGAACGACACCGAAACCCTGCCGATGCTCGAGAAAATCGATCACGCGCTGTATCGGGCCAAGGCGGATGGCCGCAATCAGGTCAGGATGGCGTCGCATACCCATGTTCCGTGGAACAGCACGCTGCTGCGGCAGGCGCTGGCAGAGCGCCGCGTCAGGCAGGCCTCGCAGGTCATCGTCGACCTGCAGACCGGGCGAACGGTCGCGGACGAGGCGCTGGCGCGCATCGAGACCGCGACCGGCGAGATCGTCGAGGCCAGGGATTTTGTCGACATGGCCGAGGGCCTGGGGCTGATGGCCGAAATCGATCGTCAGGTCATCCATGGCGTGATGCAAGGCTGTGTCGTCAGGATGGAGCAGGGAGGGTCGCCCGATTTTGCCCATTTCGTGAACGTGTCGCCGCAGTTCCTGGCGCGCCGCGACCTGGTCGAGGAAATGCTCGAGAATGCCATGCACTACTGCCAGGCCTGCAGCGCGATGCCGGGGCCGGTCAAGCCCATCGTTCTGGAACTGACGGAGCGGCAGCGCATTGTCAGCCTGGAGAAATTGCGCACCGATTTGCAGCCCTTCATCGACTTCGGTTTTCGCCTGGCGCTCGACGATTTCGGCAGCGGGTATTCGTCCTACCTCTATCTGGCCCACCTGCCGGTCAAGTTCCTGAAAATCGAAGGCTGGCTGGTGGCAAACATGCGCCTGGACCGCAAGGTGGCGGGCATCGTCGAAAGCCTGGCGAACTTTGCGCGCAAGGAAGGCGTGCTGACCGTGGCCGAACATGTCGAGGACGCCGAAACCGCACGCATTCTGGCCGACATGGGGGTGGATTACGGACAGGGCTGGCATTTCGGGCGCCCGCAGCTGGTGTAATACCGTCTAAAATGAATCGCCCCTGCGCACGCTGCGCATGAGCACCGCACGCACGCCATCCCCCCTGAGCCTGCCCGTGAAACGCTTTCTCCCTCGCCTCGCCACCCTGCGCCAGTCCGCGCGCCCGGAGCACCGTCTTGTTTGAGCGGCATGCCGGCGGCGAGCGCGTCATCCTGGTGTCGGTCGATTTCGGCGAACCCGATTTCGAGGAAACGGTGGCCGAACTGCGCCTCCTGGCCCGCGGCGCCGGCCTGGAAATCCTCGGCGAGGTGCGGGGCAGGCGCAGCCGCCCCGACGCGGCGCTGTTCGTCGGCAGCGGCAAGGCCGACGAGATCGCCGCGCTGGTGCTGGCGACCGACGCCGACGTCGTCATCTTCAACCACGAGCTGTCGCCGGCGCAGGAACGCAACCTGGAACGCCGCCTGCAGCGCCGCGTCATCGACCGCACGAGTCTCATCCTCGACATCTTCGCCCGCCGCGCGCAGAGCGCCGAAGGCAAGCTGCAGGTCGAGCTGGCGCAGCTCGAGCACCTGTCGACCCGGCTGGTGCGCGGCTGGACCCACCTCGAGCGCCAGCGCGGCGGCGTCGGCATGCGCGGCCCCGGCGAGAAGCAGCTGGAAACCGACCGCCGCCTGATCGGCGTGCGGGTGAAGGCGCTGCGCGAACGGCTCGCCCGGCTGGGCAAGCAGCGCCGCACCCAGCGCCGCGCCCGCGCGCGCCAGCAGGTGCTGTCGATCGCGCTGGTCGGCTACACCAACGCCGGCAAGTCGACGCTCTTCAATGCGCTGACGCGCGCCGGCGCCTACGCGGCCGACCAGCTGTTCGCCACGCTCGACACCACCACGCGCCGGCTGTATCTGCCGACGGTGGGCGAGGTCGTGCTGTCGGACACCGTCGGCTTCATCACCCGCCTGCCGCACGATCTGGTCGCGGCCTTTCGTGCCACGCTGGAGGCCACGACCGAGGCCGATTTGCTGCTGCACGTGATCGACGCCGCCAATCCGGCACGCGAGCGCCAGATCGAGGCGGTCGAGCGGGTGCTGAAGGAAATCGGCGCGGCTGGCGTGCGGCAGCTGCGGGTCTACAACAAGCTCGACCTGACGGGGCTCGCGCCGGGAGTCGGGCGCGACGAGTATGGTAAACTGCAAAGCGTGTACGTCTCCGCGCAAACCGGCGCGGGGCTTGAACTTTTGCGCGAGGCGCTGTCAGAAATCCTGCGCGAGGGCCGGCTGCCGGCCCAAGTGGATCACTCTGACGCCTCTCCCACCCACACCACGGATATCTTGACCTGAGCTATGGCCTGGAACGACCCCCAATGGGGCAACAACGGCAACCGCAATCCCAACGGCGGTCCTCCCGACCTGGACGAAGTCTGGCGGCGTATCAACCAGCGGCTGAACGGACTGTTCGGCGGCCGGGGCGGCGGCTCCGCCGGCGGTGATGGCGGCCCCGGCGGCGCGTTCCCCGGCGGCGGCAACCTGGCCGGCATCATCGCCGCCGTGCTGGTGGTGGTGTGGCTCGCGAGCGGTTTCTACATCGTCGATACCGGCCAGCGCGGCGTGGTGCTGCGCTTCGGCCAGTACGTCGAAACCACCGAACCGGGGCCGCGCTGGCACCTGCCGTGGCCGGTCGAATCGCGCGAGATCGTCAACGTCGACCAGGTGCGCACGGTCGAGATCGGCTATCGCAACAACGTCAAGAGCAAGGTGCTGAAGGAGTCGCTGATGCTCACCGACGACGAGAACATCATCGACCTGCAGTTCGCCGTGCAATACATCCTCAAGGATCCGGTCGAGTTCCTGTTCATCAACCGCTCGCCGGAAGACAGCGCGCTGCAGATCGCCGAGACCGCGATGCGCGAGATCGTCGGCAAGAACAAGATGGACTTCGTGCTGTACGAAGGCCGCGCCGAAATCGCCGCGCAGGCCAAGCAGCTGATGCAGGAAATCCATGACCGCCACAAGACCGGCATCAGCATCAGCCAGGTCACGCTGCAGAACATCCAGCCGCCGGAGCAGGTGCAGGCCGCGTTCGACGACGCGGTGAAGGCCGGACAGGATCGCGAGCGCCTGAAGAACGAAGCCGAGGCCTATGCCAACGACGTGGTGCCGCGCGCCCGCGGCCTGGCGTCGCGCCTCAAGGAAGAAGCCGAAGGCTACCGCCTCTCGGTGATCGCCAACGCCGAGGGTGAAGCGAGCCGTTTCGCGCAGATCTTCGCCGAATACCAGAAAGCCCCGCAGGTGACGCGCCAGCGGATGTACCTCGATACCATGCAGACCGTGATGAACAATACCAGCAAGGTGCTGGTCGACCAGAAGGGCGGCAACAGCCTGCTCTACCTGCCGCTCGACAAGCTGCAGCAGATCGTCAGCCAGCCTTACGGCGGCACGCCGAGCGTGGTGCCGTCGCTGCCCGCCAGCCCGCCGGTCGACAGCCGATCGGGGGATAGCTTGCGCAGCCGTGACCGGGAGGCGCGTCCATGAACAAGGCTATCGGACCCCTCGTCATCGGCCTGCTCGTCGTGCTGGTGGTGCTGAGCATGAGCACCTATACCGTCGACCAGCGACAGAACGCGCTGGTGTTCCAGCTGGGCGAAGTGGTGTCGGTCAAGACCAAGCCCGGTCTCTACTTCAAGCTGCCGCTGGTGCAGAACGTGCGTTACTTCGACACGCGCATCCTGACCCTGGATTCGACCGACCCCGAGCGCTTCATCACCTCGGAAAAGAAGAACGTGCTGGTCGATTCCTTCATCAAGTGGCGCGTGATCGACGCGCGCCAGTTCTACGTGTCGGTGGGCGGCGACGAAACGCGCGCCGCGATCCGTCTCAACCAGACCGTGAACGACGGCCTGCGCGCCGAGTTCGGCCGCCGCACCATCAATGAAGTGGTGTCCGGTCGGCGCGACGAGATCATGCGCACCATCCAGGCCAAGGCCGACCAGGATGCCCGCAAGATCGGCGTCCAGGTCATCGACGTGCGTCTGAAGCGGGTCGACCTGCCGGAAACGGTGTCGGAAAACGTGTATCGCCGGATGGAAGCCGAGCGCAAGCAGGTGGCGAACGAGCTGCGTTCGACCGGGGCGGCGGAAGCCGAGAAGATCAAGGCCGACGCCGACAAGCAGAAGGACGTGATCGTCGCCGAGGCCTACCGCGACGCGCAGCGCGTCAAGGGTGACGGCGACGCCAGGGCGGCCGCGATCTACGCGGCGTCGTTCGGCAAGAACCCCGAGTTCTACGCCTTCTACCGTTCGATGCAGGCCTATCGCGAGAGCTTCAAGGACAAGAGCGACGTGATGGTGCTCGACCCCAGCGCCGACTTCTTCAAGTACATGAAGAACCCGCGCGCCGGCGGGCAATGAGCGGCACCGACTGGTTGGCCGCGCTGGGCCTGCTGCTGGTGATCGAAGGCATCCTCCCGTTCGCCGCCCCGGCGCTGTGGCGCGAGGGCTTCAGCCGGATGCTGGCGCTGCGCGACGGCCAGTTGCGTTTTGTCGGCGCCGCCTCGATGGCGGGCGGGGTTTTTTTGTTGTGGATGCTGAACTGACATGACCGCCTGGTTGCTCCCCGAAAACGTCGAGGACGTGCTGCCGCCCGAGGCCTGGCGCATGGAAGACATGCGCCGCGCGCTGCTCGACCTGTTCCGCAGCCGCGGCTATCAGCTGGTGATTCCGCCGCTGATGGAATATGTCGAATCGCTGCTCACCGGCGTCGGCGCCGACCTCGACCTCAAGACCTTCAAGCTGGTCGACCAGCTCTCCGGCCGCCTGATGGGGGTGCGCGCCGATATCACGCCGCAGGTCGCGCGCATCGACGCCCACCTGCTGGCGGCGAACGCGGTGAACCGGCTGTGCTACGCGGGCAGCGTGCTGCATACCCAGTCCGACGGCTTCCATCGCTCGCGCGAGCCGATCCAGATCGGCGCCGAGCTTTACGGCGAAGCGGGCATCGCGGCCGACCTCGAAATCCTCAGGCTCATGCTCGATGGTCTGGCCGGCTGCGGGGTGTCGGCGGTGCAGCTCGACATCGGCCACGTCGGCGTCTACCGTGCGTTGGCGCAGGAAGCGGGTCTTGCGGGCGAGGTCGAACACGAACTCTTCAATGCGCTGCAGGCCAAGGATGCCAGCGCCGTCGCCGTGCTCACCGCGGGCCTCGCGCCCGCGCTGCGTGACGCCTTCGCCGCGCTGCCGCAGCTCTATGGTGGCCGCGATGTGCTCGCCGAGGCGCGCGCGCGGCTGCCGCAGTTGGCGGCCGTCGCCGACGCGCTCGACACGCTGGCGGCGATCGACGCCGGGCTTGCCGACGTCGAGGCGGCGTACGATCTGGCCGAACTGCGCGGCTACGGCTACCACAGCGGCGTCGTGTTCGCCGTCTACACGGCGGGGCGCAGCCAGGCGATCGCGCAGGGCGGGCGCTACGACGAGGTGGGCAAGGTATTCGGCCGGGCGCGACCGGCCACCGGCTTCAGTCTGGATCTGCGCGAGCTGGCCGCGGCCAGCCCGGCAAAACGATAATCAGGGAGACGCAACATGGCAGCAAAGAATGTCGTCGTCATCGGCACCCAGTGGGGCGATGAGGGCAAGGGCAAGATCGTCGACTGGCTCACCGACCGCGCGCAGGGCGTGGTGCGCTTCCAGGGCGGCCACAACGCCGGGCATACCCTGGTCGTGGGCGGCAAGAAGACGGTGCTGCACCTGATTCCTTCCGGCATCCTGCGCGACAACGTCACCTGCTATATCGGCAACGGCGTGGTGCTGGCGCCGGACGCACTGCTGAAGGAAATGGACATGCTGCAGGCGGCAGGCGTCGACGTCGCCGGCCGGCTCAAGATCAGCGAGGCGTGTCCGCTCATCATGCCGCACCACGTGGCGCTGGACCAGGCGCGCGAGATCGCGAAGGGCGCCGGCAAGATCGGCACCACCGGGCGCGGCATCGGCCCGGCCTACGAGGACAAGGTCGCGCGCCGCGCGCTGCGCCTGCAGGATCTGTTCCATCGCGAGCGCTTCGCCGCCAAGCTCGGCGAGGTGCTCGACCACCACAACTTCATGCTGAAGAACTTCTACAAGGTCGAGCCGGTGAGCTTCGCGCAGACGCTCGACAGCATGATGGCGATGGCCGAGCGGATCAAGCCGATGGTCGCCGACGTGCCCCGCAGCCTGTACGAAGCCAACAAGGCGGGCCAGAACCTGCTGTTCGAGGGCGCGCAGGGCACGCTGCTGGATATCGATCACGGCACCTATCCCTTCGTCACCTCGTCCAACTGCACCGCCGGCGGTGCCTCCACCGGCTCCGGCGTGGGCCCGTCCGCCATGCACTATGTGCTCGGCATCACCAAGGCCTATACCACGCGCGTCGGCTCCGGCCCGTTTCCCACGGAACTGTTCGACGACGTCGGCCAGTACCTGGGCGAGAAGGGGCACGAGTTCGGCGCCACCACCGGGCGCGCGCGTCGCTGCGGCTGGTTCGATGCTGCAGCGTTGAAGCGCTCGATCCAGATCAACGGCGTGTCGGGCCTGTGCGTGACCAAGCTCGACGTGCTGGACGGGCTGGAAACCGTGCGCGTGTGCGTCGGTTACAGGATAGACGGCGAAACCTGCGATATTCTGCCGGTGGGTGCCGAGTCGATCGCCAACGTCGAGCCGATCTACGAGGACCTGCCGGGCTGGAGCGACACCACCGTCGGCGTGCAGGAGTTCGACAAGCTGCCGCAGCAGGCGCAGACCTATCTCAAGCGCATGGAAGCCCTGTGCGAAGTACCGATCGACGTGGTGTCGACCGGGCCGGACCGGGTGGAGACCATCGTGCGTCGCCATCCCTACGAGGCTTGATGCCTGAATTACGCCGTCCACACGCAAAAAAGCCGACACGAGGTCGGCTTTTTTGCTCAGCGTCTGGTGCCCAGAAGAGGACTCGAACCTCCACAGTGTTGCCACCGCTAGGACCTGAACCTAGTGCGTCTACCAATTCCGCCATCTGGGCAATGAAGGCGCGCATTTTAGAGAGCCATGAATAAATTGTCAACGAACGACACGAAGTCCCGCAGCCGTGCGGGCAAACGCAAACTCCCCGCCATCCGTCTGGCCGACCCGTTCTATGCGCGCGAGGTCGAACGCTACGAGTCGCCGCTGCCGAGCCGCGAATACATCCTGCAGCTGCTGGCCGAGGCCGGTTGCCCGGTCGACGTCGACGCTTTCGCCGAGCAGCTGCACATCACCGAGGACGAACACGAGCTGTTCCAGCGGCGTCTCGGCGCGATGCAGCGCGACGGCCAGCTGATGATCAACCGCAAGCGCCAGCTGTGCCTGCCGGAGAAGCTCGACCTCATCAAGGGCCGTGTCGAGGGCCACCCGGACGGCTTCGGTTTCGTCGTGCCGGACGAAGGCGGCGACGACCTCTATCTTTCGCCCAAGGAAATGCACCGCGTGCTGCACGGCGACAGGGTGCTGGTGCGTGTCGCCGGCTTCGACCGCCGTGGCCGCCGCGAGGCCAAGATCGTCGAGGTGCTCGAGCACGTCAACAAGTTCGTCGTCGGCCGCTACTACCTCGAAGGCGGCGTTGGCTTCGTCATCGCGGAGAACCGCCGCATCAACCAGGACATCCTCGTCCCGCCGGAGCATGCGGGGGGGGCGAAATCCGGACAGGTGGTGACGGTCGAGATCCTCACCCAGCCCGGCGCACACAACGAGGCGGTCGGACGCGTCAGCGAAATCCTCGGCAGCTTCACCAGCCCCGGCATGGAAATCGAGATCGCGTTGCGGAAGCATGACCTGCCCTACGTGTTCCCGCCCGAGGTCGAGAAACAGGCCGGGAAGCTGCCGGCCAAGGTGATGAAGAAGGACATGGCGGGGCGCGAGGACATCCGCCACCTGCCGCTCGTGACGATCGACGGCGAGACCGCGCGCGACTTCGACGACGCCGTGTACTGCGAGCCGCAGGGCCGCAACGGCTTTCGCCTGGTCGTGGCCATCGCCGACGTCAGCCACTACGTGCAGCCCGGCGATGCGCTCGACACCGAAGCCTACAACCGCGGCAACTCGGTCTATTTCCCGCGCCGCGTCATCCCCATGCTGCCGGAGGCGTTGTCCAACGGCCTGTGCTCGCTCAATCCCGAAGTCGATCGTCTCGCCATGGTGTGCGACATGCAGGTTTCGGGCAGTGGCAGCATCAAGGACTACCGCTTCTATCCGGCCGTGATCCATTCGCACGCGCGACTGACCTACAACCAGGTGTGGGACTGGCTCTCGGGCGCGGCCAGGCCAGACAGCAAGCAGGCCGCGCTGCTGCCGCACCTCACGGCGCTCGACAAGCTGTTCCGCGTGCTGCTGAAGGCGCGCGCCAAGCGCGGCGCCATCGATTTCGGCTCGACCGAGACGCAGATCATTTTCGACGAGCAGGGCAAGATCAAGGAGATCGTTCCGGTGATCCGCAACGATGCGCACCGCATCATCGAGGAGTGCATGCTGGCGGCCAACGTCTGCGCGTCGGAATACCTGCAAAAGCACAAGCAGCCCGCGCTCTACCGCGTCCACGAGGGCCCGACCGCCGAGAAGCTCGCGGCGCTGCGCGCCTTCCTTGCGGAATTCGGTCTCGACCTCGGCGGCGGCGACAAACCGCACGCAAAGGATTACGCCGCGCTTCTCGACAAGATCAAGGATCGTCCCGACCATGGCCTGTTGCAGACCGTGATGCTGCGCTCGCTCAAGCAGGCCATATACAGCCCCGACAACAAGGGCCACTTCGGTCTGGCCTACGAGGCCTACACCCATTTCACCTCGCCGATCCGGCGCTATCCGGATCTCCTGGTGCACCGCGGCATCAAGGCGGTGCTCGCCGGCGAGAAACTGCCCGCCAAGGGGCTGGCGGAAATCGGCCTGCACTGCTCGATGACCGAACGCCGTGCCGACGATGCCACCCGTGACGTCGACGCCTGGCTCAAGACCTATTTCATGCAGGACCGCATCGGCGACGAATACGACGGCACCGTGAGCGCGGTCACCAGTTTTGGCCTCTTCGTCGCGATCGACGACATCTTCATCGAGGGGCTCGTGCACGTCTCCGAGCTTGGCCAGGACTACTTCCACTACGACGCGGCCAAGCACATGATGCTCGGCGAGCGCACCGGCAAGCGCTACCGCCTGGGCGACCGCGTGCGCATCAAGGTGATGCGTGCCGACATCGAGACCAGCAAGATCGACTTCAGCCTGGTCGAGGATTTCGGCGCGGTGGCAGACAGCGAAGCGCCGAAGAAGAAATCCCGAACCGGCGCCAAGAAGAAATGAGCGGAAAATCCACCGACCGGCATGCCGCGGAGAAACTCATCTACGGCTTTCACCCTGTGCTGGCGCGCCTGCGCCAGGACCCCGCGGGCATCTTCGAAATCTATCTCGATCTCACCCGGCGCGACGCGCGCGCGCGCGACCTCGTGCATCAGGCCCGGGACGCCGGCGTCAAGCTCGCCCAGGTCGAGGCCGACCGGCTGACGCGACTGGTCGGCAAGACCGCCAGGCACCAGGGTGTGGTCGCCCGCGTCAAGCCGGTCGCGCTCACGCACTCGCTCGACGAGGTGCTGGAAAACCTCCAGGGCCCGCCGCTGCTGGTCATCCTCGACGGCGTCACCGACCCGCACAACCTCGGCGCGATACTGCGGTCCGCGGACGCCTTCGGTGCCCACGCGGTCATCGCGCCCAAGGACAACGCCGTCGGCATCAATGCCACCGTCGAAAAAGTCGCCTCGGGCGCCGCCGAAACCGTGCCCTACCTCATGGTCACCAATCTGTCGCGCACGATCGAAGACTTGAAGGAACACAACATCTGGGTCATCGCCGCCGACATGGACGGCGACAGGCCGCTCTCCGCCATCGACGCCAAAACCGGCATCGCCTGGGTGCTCGGCGCCGAAGGCGCCGGCATCCGGCGGCTCGTCAAGCAGAGCTGCGACCAGGTCGCGCGCATTCCCATCGGCGGCACGGTGGAAAGCCTCAACGTCTCGGTGTCGGCAGCGTTGTGTCTGTATGAGACGGCGCGGCAGCGGGGCAGTTGAACCCCTGCAGCTTTGCCACCCTCACACTTGGCAAGTATATAAGTATTTATATTATTTGTCGTCATGAAAGCGCTTAAATTCGTTGGGGGCAGCCTGGATGACCTGACGGATTTTCCGCTGTAGGCTCGGCGTGCTGCGGGTTTCGAGTTGTGGCAGGTTCAGCGTGGCCTGCCCCCATCCGACTTCAAGCCCTGCCTGCTGTTGGCGCAGGCGCTTATGAAATCCGGGTGCACGTGCTGGGCGAATGGCGCGTCATCTACGTGGCAAAGTTCGGGGACTCCGTCCATGTCCTGCATGCCTTCCGCAAGAAAACGCAGAAAACCCGCAAGGAAGACATCGACTTGGCCACGCGCCGCTATAAGTTGATAGGAGATTGAATCATGAAGGAAAAAATCGTCCCTTCCAGTGGCAACGTATTCGCCGACCTGGGCTTTCCGCCGGAAGAAGCAGTCATCCTGGCGATGCGCGCGGATCTGATGGCGCAACTGCGCCTGGTGGTCGAAAAGCGCAACTGGACGCAGGTTGAAGCCGCCAAAGTGCTGGGCATTAGCCAGTCGCGCGTATCCGACCTGATGCGCGGGAAATGGGACAAGTTCAGTCTGGACATGCTGGTGACGTTGGCGACCCGCGCGGGGTTGCATTGTGAATTGAAGCTGGCGGCCTGAGATAAGTGATTAACGATAAATCACTTATTCGAGACCGGCAACCTGATACCCAGGGCGAACAGGAGCGCTGCGCCGAGATCGAAGATATCCACGCGGCGCTGATTGAAGGCGAGGCCAGCGGCGAAGCAAAACCCTTCGATGCGGGCGCGTTCAAGCAGAAAATGCTGGCCTCACATGGTTGAATACCAGGACAGAAGTTCCTGTGCTCACATCCAGCCTCGCACATCGACCGGAATTTCTCGCAGGCATAGAATAGGCACATTGCCCGAAGGAGGCCGCCATGCTGCAGACCATTGAAGTTGAAATTGACGCGTCGGGACATGTCCATCCGCTGGAGCCCGTGCAGGCGATTCCCGCCGGGCGTGCATTGCTCACGCTCCTGAAGCCGTCAGTTGATGAAGCACTGCAACTGGCTGAAGCCGCGCTCGCAGAAGACTGGCTGAAACCCGAGGAAGAGGCAGCATGGGCGCATTTGCAGCCGGCCAAGTAGTTCTTCTGCCGTTCCCGTTTTCCGATCTCACGCGCAGCAAACTGCGGCCAGCCCTGCTCCTCGCCGATGCCGGACGCGACGACTGGATCGCCTGCCAGATCACCAGCAACCCCTATGCTGACCCCCACGCCATTCTGCTTGCGTCTGAGGATTTCACGTCGGGCGGCTTGCAGCGGGAAAGCTATGCACGTCCGGGTAAATTGTTCACGGCGAACACTTCTCTGTTTGCTACGGCGGCAGGCCTGATCTCGCAAGGCCGGTTGGACGAAGTGCGCAATGCGTTGACTGCCATCATTCAGGGGTGAGTGGAGAAACCGTGGTCTGCCCCTTGTTCTGCCCTTGCTTATTTGGTCGCAGTTTTATATCTGACGTTTTTGTTATGGCTGCCGCGCGTTCTTAATGAAGACAAACCCGCGTAAGGGTCAACCGATGCCGTTGGACCGGGAGCCGATTATCTTTCTACGGACAGGAAGAATGACTACTCACTGCAACCCGTGATCGCATCTAAACTGCGGCGATTCACCCCAGTTCCTGCAAGCGCAATAGCCGCGCCACCTCTTCCTCCCGCGCGTCATCAATCTCCCGCATCACCCCCGCGAGATCGACCGGCGGCTTGTCACATTCATACAGCCCCGTGAGTTTGACCTCGGGATTCAGCTTGCCGTGCTCGTACAACGCCCAGATTTCCTCGGCGTACTGCGTTTCCAGCAACGACGGCGCGTACTGGCCGAAGTAGGTTCTCAGATTATTGACGTCGCGCGTCAGCATCGCCTGGGCGTGGTTGTTGCCGGCGGCGTCGACGGCCTGCGGCAGGTCGATGATCACCGGGCCGCTGCCACTGACGAGGATATTGAATTCGGACAGGTCGCCGTGGATGACGCCGGCGCATAGCATGCGCACGACTTCGTCGATCAGGGTGCGGTGGTGGGCGAGCGCTTCGCCTTCGGTGAACGTCACGTCGTTGAGACGGGGCGCGGCGTTGCCCTCCAAGTCGGCCACCAGTTCCATCAGCAGCACGCCCTCATGGAAGTTGTACGGCGTCGGCACGCGCACGCCGGCGGCGGCGAGCCGGTAGAGCGCATCGACTTCGGCGCTTTGCCAGGCGGCTTCCTGCATCTCGCGGCCGTACCTGCTGCCCTTGGCCATGGCGCGCGCCTGGCGGCTATTCTTGGTCTTGCGGTTTTCGGTGTAGTCGACGGCCTGGCGGAAGCTGCGCTTGTTGGCTTCCTTGTAGACCTTGGCGCAGCGGATGTCGTCGCCACAGCGGACGACGAAGACCATGGCCTCCTTGCCGCTCATGAGCTGGCGCACGACGCCGTCGATCAGGCCATCTTCGAGCAGGGGTTCGAGCCGCTTGGGGATCTTCAAGAGACTTGGCCGCGCACCTTGCGGTACGCCTCCAGCAGGCGCCGGTGGATCGCGCTGCCCTCGAAGTCGCTGCCCAGCTTGGTCAATCCAAAAAACCGCTCGTCCTGGTTGAACAGCGCGAACGCCTGCGCCAGCGTGTCGCGGCCATACATCAGCGCGAGTGCAGGCTCGAAGGGGCCGGGGTCGTCGAGCTGGACGAGGTCGGCGATGCAGCGGTAGACCTTGAGGCGCGCGTCGCTGCGCTGGCCGTACTGGGCGATCCAGGTGCAGCCTTCGAGGATGGCGTCGTCCTCGCCGAGCGCGAGCGCGAGCAGGAGCTTGATCTCGCCGACGCGGATGTCGGTCCACGGCGAATCGGCGTCGGGGGCAAGGCCGATGAGCACGGTCACCAGGCGGTCGTCGGCCAGCTCCAGTTCATTGATCAGATCGAGCAATTCCGCGCATTCGTCATCGCTCAATTCGGGCAGGCGCGCGAGCGCGGGACGGATCAGGTTGCCGACGCTGTTGTTCTCGAATTCGAGTTCTTCAAAAGGATAAATTTCCGACACGCCGGGCACCAGGATGCGGCAGGCGTAGACGCCGAGGTGGGTGAAGTCGGCGAGGTAGAGTTCGTGGCCTTCGGCGTGCAGCGCATCGACCGACCAGTGGTAATCCTCGTCGGTGGTGGTGCCGAAGTTCCAGTCGACGAAGTCGAAGTCGGGGGTGTCGCGCAGGAACTGCCAGGAAATCACGCCGCTGGAATCGACGAAATGGATTTCCAGGTTCTGCGGGTCGGCGATCTCGGCCTGATCGAAACCCGGCGCGGGAAAGCCGGCCAGTGCATCGAGCGCGCGACCTTGCAATAATTCAGTGAGCGCGCGCTCCAGCGCGACTTCGAAGCGCGGGTGCGCGCCGAAGCTGGCGAAGCAGCCCTGGTCCTGCGGGTGCAGCAGGGTGACGTTCATCACCGGGTACTGGCCGCCGAGCGAGGCGTCCTTCACCAGGATGCCGAAACCCGCCTCACGCAGGCCGCGGATGCCGGCGGCAATGTGCGGATAGCGGTTGATCACGTCCTCGGGCACGTCGGGCAGGCACAGGCCTTCGTCGATGATGCGGAACTTGATGTGGCGCTCGAAGATTTCGGCCAGCGCCTGGGTGCGCGCTTCCTTCAGCGTGTTGCCGGCCGACATGCCGTTGCTCACGTAGAGGTTGCCGATGAGATTGACCGGGAAATACACGGTCTGGCCGTCGGAGAGGCGCTGGTAGGGGATGGCGCAGATGCCGCGTTCGGCGTTGCCGGAGTTGAGGTCGATCAGCTGGTCGGCGCGCACGCCTTGATCCGGGTTGTAGAGGTCGTGCAGTTCGGGCGTCAGCAGGCCTTGCGGCCAGGCGTCGTCGCCGTCATCGAGGGTGAACCAGCGTTCGTTGGGATGGTGGACGTAGGCGCGCTGGGCGATCGTCTCGCCCAGATAGAAGTGGGTCCAGAAATAGTTGGTCGACAGCCGCTCGAAATATTCTCCCAGCGCGCTCGCGCGCGCGGCCAGCTCCGACGCGCCCTTGCCGTTGGTGAACAGGAGCGGGCAGTCGCGGTCGCGGATGTGCACCGACCACACGCCTTCGACCGGGTTGAGCCAGGAGCGCTCCTCGGTGTGGAAGCCGATCACTTCCAGCTTGGATTGCAGGGTGGCAATCGACGCTTCGAGCGAGGCGTCCTTGCCGGGGATGAAATGTTCGGAGGGGTGCATGGGGGGGAAACCTCGGGGGGGACACGACAGCATACGCGACGCGTCAAGTGCGGCCGGGGCGGGACGGAAGGCGGCGCCTAAGCCGCGAGGCCTTCGAATTCGGCGACGGCCTGCCTGAGGCGGCTGGCTTCCTGCTCCGGGCGCATCAGGCCGCGCCGCAGGCGCGCGTGGCGCAGCAGGTCGGCGTAGAAATCAGGGTCGTGCTCGGCCATCGACAGCAGCTTGGCCAGCCGCCGCTCGTCGCCGACCGGGAAATAGCCGGGGTAGTCCGCGCCCAGCATGCCGACGTTGCCGGGGATGTCCGAGGCGAGTACCGGCACGTCGGCGGCGAGCGCCTCGCAGATGACGTTGGCGCCGCCTTCCATGACCGAGCTGATGATCATGAGGTGGGCGCGCGCCAGGCGCTTCAGCGCCGTTTTGTGCGGCACGTTGCCGGCCCAGTGCCAGCGGGGCAGCTTGGCCTCGGCCAGCTCGGCGGTTTCGGCCATGTCGTCCGACAGCGCGCCACCCAGGTGCGTGACGCGGATCAGCGAATGCGCCGGCATATAGGCGGTCGCAAGGGCGGGGCGGAAGGGGTCCTTCTCGGCGCGCAGGTGACCGATCACCAGCACGTCGAAGATGTTCGGCGGCGCAGGCTGGCGCGCGATATCGGGCGCGGACTGATAGATCACGCGCGTCTTGGCGGCGAGGTGGGGCGGCAGCTCGTCGGCGCCGCGATCCTGCAGCACGATGAGCCGGTGCGCCCACTCCAGCGCCTGCTGCGCGTCGAGGTCTTCGTGGATGTCGCGATAGAGATCGGTGCCGGTCAGCGCCAGCAGCAGCGGCCGGCTGGGATGCTTGTCGGCGAAGGCACGGATCGAGGCGAAGCTGCGTCGCGCGTGCAGCGCCAGCATCAGGTCGGCGTCACGGCCGTCCCATTCGACCTGCACCCGCACCGTGTGCCCCGCTTCGCGCAGGAAGCGTGTCCAGCGCGCGGCGGTGTGCCAGTTGCCGTTGCGATGCTCGCGGCCGTAGGGCGTGATGAGGGCGATGCGCATGGCCGCAGTGTACGCCTGCGCGGCCATCACGGATAATCCGGGCATGAGCGAAACCGTCATCACCTCGCGCGACAATCCGGTCTTCAGACGCCTGAGGAAGCTCGCCGAATCGGCGCGCGCGCGGCGCGAGGCGAAGATGACGCTGCTCGACGGCGAGCACCTGCTGGCGGCCTACCTGGACGCGGGGGGCGCGCCGCAGACGCTGGTGCGCGCGGCCTCCGCGGCGGCCGCCCGGCTGGCGCCGTTCGCCGACCGGTGTCGTCAGGCCAGGGTCATCGTGCTGCCGGACGCGCTGTTCGCCGAACTCACCCCCGTCGCCACGCCGACCGGATTTCTCGCCGAGGCGGCATGGCTGGCGCCCCGGCCGGCGCGGGCCGCGACGCCGCTCGTGGTCGTGCTCGAAGATATCCAGGATCCCGGCAATCTCGGCGCCATGCTGCGCACCGCCGCGGCGGCGGGGGCGACGCAGGCGGTGCTGTCGAAGGGCTGCCACGACCCGTGGTCGCCGAAGGCGGTGCGCGGCGGGCAGGGCGCGCAGTTCGTGCTGCCGATGCGGGCGGGCGAGGACCTGGTGGCCTGGCTGCAGGGCTTCGCGGGTGAGCGGGTCGCCCTGGCGCTGGGGCAGGCCTGCGATTTTTACAGTCTCGACCTGCGCGGCGCGCTCGCTGTCATCGTCGGCAATGAGGGGGCGGGGCTGTCCGCGGCGGTGTGCGAGGCGTCGACCCGCTGCGCGCACATTCCCATGCCGGGGCGGGTCGAGTCGCTCAATGCCTCGGCGGCGCTGGCCGTCGCGGTTTTCGAGGCGGTCAGGCAGCGGCGAGGCTAGGCGGTCGACGGCAGGTCCGGGCGGGCCACCAGGCTGGCCAGCCAGTCGCGACCGAGCAGGCCGGTGAGCGCCGCGGCGGCCATCGGCCTGCCGATGAAATAGCCCTGCACGATTTGGCAGCCCAGCCGGCGTAGCGTGTCGAGTTGCGCGCGGTTCTCGATGCCTTCGGTGATGATGCCGAGATCGAGCCCCCTGCACAGGGCGAGGATCGAGCTCACCAGGGCCTCGTTGAACGGTGCCTCGACGATGTCCTTGACGAAATAGCGGTCGATTTTCAGCACGTCGAGCGGCAGGCGCTTGAGGTGCGCGAGCGAGGAATAGCCGGTGCCGAAGTCGTCGACCGCGACGCTGATGCCGAGCGCCTTCAGCGCCAGGATGCGCGCCACGGCGGCATCGATGTCCTGCATGAAAATGCCTTCGGTGAGTTCGAGCTGCAGGGCATGCGGCGGCAGGCCGGATTGCTCGAGTGCCTCGCGAACCCGTTCGGGCAGCGCGGGATGCCAGAACTCCACCCCCGAAAGGTTCACCGCCACGCACAGCTCGGCATGGCCCGCCGCGTGCCAGTGCGCGGTCTGGCGGCAGGCATCGCGCAACAGCCGGGCGCCGACCTCGACGATGTCGCCGCTTTCTTCCAGCAGTCCGAGGAAGGCGGACGGCGGCAGCAAGCCTTTCTCCGGGTGCTGCCAGCGGATCAGGGCCTCGACGCCATGCAGCCGCCCCGTGTCCAGATTCAGCTGCGGCTGGTAGTGGAAGACGAATTCCCCGCGCGCCTGCGCGTAATGCAGGTCTGTTTCCAGCTGCAGGCGTTCCTCGGCCATCGCGTTCATCGTCGCGTCGTACAGCTGGAAGCGGTTCCTGCCGCTGTTCTTGGCGTGGTACATCGCGGTGTCGGCGAATTTCAGCAGATCGGCTGACTCGGTGGCGTCATCCGGAAAGACGCTGACGCCGATGCTGCAGCTGCCGAAGAGTTCGCGCCCGTCGAGGGTGTAGGGCTCGCTGACGACGGCCAGCAGCTTTTCGACGACTTGCAGGATGGGGGTCAGCGCCGCCACGTCGTTGACGACGACGACGAATTCGTCGCCGCCCAGGCGCGCCACGACGTCGTCGGAGCGTACCGTTTGGCGCAGCCGCCGCGCGACCTCGCGGATGAGACGGTCGCCGGTGGCGTGGCCGAGCGTGTCGTTGACCCGCTTGAAACGGTCGAGGTCGATGAACATCACGCCCACCAGGGTTTGGTGCCGCCTGGCGCGGACCAGTGACTGCTCGAGGCGGTCCCTGAACAGCATGCGGTTCGGCAGGCCGGTCAGGGTGTCGTGGGTGGCGAGCTGTTCGTGTTCGCGGCTGATGCGCGCCGAGAAATACAGGACCAGCGCCGCGACGGTCACGCCGACCAGCAGGGCGGCGCCGGCGAGGGCGAAAATCCACCCGCGGGCCGCAGCTTGCTCCTTGCGCGCCTGCTGGCTGGCGGCCAGCGCGGTGCGCTGGGTTTCGGCGTCGAGTTGCGCAAGCGTCTCGAGCACACGGTTCTGCGCCGGGTTGGCCGCGTGCATCACGCGTTTGGCCGCTTCCTGCATGCGATCGGCGCTCAGGAGGTCGACTACCTCGTTCTGCAGCGGAACCGCCTGCCGCGTCAGCGCGCCCTGCTGCATGATCAGCCGGCGTTCCCGCTCGGTGAGGGGCAGCGCCAGCAGGGCCTGGCGGGCGGCGACGAACGCGCCGCCATGCTTGTGGAACTGCATCAGCAATGCATCGCGCTCGAAAGGGTCATCGACCTGCGTCATCATCAAGAGCAGCATCGTGCGCTCGCGCGCATCGATCACCATGCTGCGGGTGAGGGCCTGCTTGCGCATGTGCACGTCGACGACATGGTTGAGCTTGCCCGTCGTCATTTCCAGCTGCTGCAGGCCGATGGCCGTGACGAACACGATCAGCAGCAACTGCGTGACGAAGCCGGCCAGCAGGGCGAGCTTCCAGGCGGTGACGCGCGCATGGCGCGTCATTGTCCGTGTCTCCCGGGCAAGTGACAGGGCGCGGCGCCTGCAGGACGAGAGCATGGTTGCATGCGGCGTGACGTGACGAAACCGTGATCCGCTGCATTACGGACATTTCCACGAAAAAAACAGGGTTAATACGGAAAAACCGCCGCGGCCGCGCACATTGCACGCCGCGGCCGGGTCAGGGCCGGGCGCGCAGGCGGGCGGCGATCTCCTCGACCGACATGCGGGTGGTGTCGAGGGTGGGCACGCCGTGGCGCAGGAACAGGCGCTCGGCGGCGGCAAGCTCGGCCCGGCATTGCTCCGTGCTGGCGTAGCGGCTGCCCGGGTAGCGCGCCTGGCGGATTTCCGACAGGCGTTCGGCCGACAGGGTCAGCCCCCGCAGGCGCGGCTGGTGGGCCAGCAGCGGAACAGGCAGGCTGGGCCGCTCGAGGTCGTCCGGCGTGAGCGGATAGTTGGCGGCGGCGAGACCGTATTGCAGGGCCAGATAAAGCGCGCTAGGCGTCTTGCCGACGCGCGAGACGCCGACCAGGATCAGGTCGGCCTGGCCGAGACGCTCGGGATTGAGGCCGTCGTCCACGCTGAGCGCGTAATTCACCGCGTCCATGCGCGCCTCGTAGCCGGGCGCCATGCCGTGGGTGCGGCCGCCGCTGGGCGTGGCGGCCACGCCCAGCGCCGTTTCCACGGCGGGCGCGATGCGCTCGAACACGTCGAACAGGGGCAGGCCGGCCGCATGGAACGGCGCACGCAGCGCCGGCTCGGTGAGCGTCGAAAACACCAGCGCATGCGGGGCGGTCCCGATATGCGTCGCCGCCTCGCGGGCCTTGTCGGGCGTATCGACGAAGGGCAGCACAATCAGGCTACACTCAAGCCGAGGAAACTGCGCGATCACACTTTTGGCGACGGCTTCGACCGTGAGCCCGGTGTGGTCCGACACGCAATAGACGCTGTAAGCCTTCATGGAGCCCCCTCATGTCCGCTGACTACATTGTGCCGCTGGATCAACTTTCGATGATGGACGTGTCGCGCGTCGGCGGCAAGAACGCCTCACTTGGCGAGATGATACGCAGCCTGTCCGGCGCCGGGGTCAAGGTGCCGGGCGGCTTCGCGACCACCGCCCAGGCCTTCTGGGCCTTTCTCGACCACAACGCCCTGAGAGCGCGCATCCACGACACACTGGCCTCGCTCGACGTCGCCGACGTGACGGCGCTTGCCGCCGCCGGCGCCGAGATCCGCGGCTGGGTCGAGGCCGGCACCTTCCCGCCCGCACTCGAAGCCGGTTTGCGCGCGGCCTATGCCGCGCTCGGCGACGATGTCTCGGTGGCGGTGCGCTCGTCGGCCACCGCCGAGGACCTGCCCGACGCCTCGTTCGCCGGCCAGCAGGAAACCTATCTGCACGTGCGCGGCGCGGACTCGCTGCTCCTGCATGTGAAGAAAGTGTTCGCCTCGCTCTACAACGACCGCGCCATCGCCTACCGCGTGCACCACGGCTTCGCGCACGCCGGCGTGGCCTTGTCGGCCGGCATCCAGCGCATGGTGCGCGCCGATCTGGCCAGTGCCGGCGTGCTGTTCACGCTCGACACCGAATCCGGCTTCCGCGACGTGGTGTTCCTCACCGCCGCCTACGGCCTTGGCGAGACCGTGGTGCAGGGTGCGGTCAATCCCGACGAGTTCTACGTGCACAAGCCGCGGCTGGCCGACGGCTTTCCCGCGGTGGTGCGGCGCGAACTCGGCGAGAAGGCGATCCGCATGGTGTGGCGCGACGGCGCGACCGTGATCGAGGACACGCCCGCCGACTTGCGCCGGCAGTTTGCGCTGACCGACGCCGAGGTGCTGGAACTGGCGCGCCAGGCGATGGCGATCGAGGCGCATTACGGCCGGCCGATGGACGTCGAATGGGCGAAGGACGGCGAGACCGGCGAACTCTTCATCGTGCAGGCGCGGCCGGAAACGGTGAAGGCGCGCGGCGTCGGCGAACTCGAGCGCTACGTGCTGAAGGGGACGGGCGAGGTGCGCGTCAGCGGGCGCGCGATCGGGCAGAAGATCGGCGCCGGGCCGGTGCGCCTGATCGCGAGCCCGGCCGAGATGGGCCGGGTGCAACCGGGCGACGTGCTGGTCACCGACATGACCGATCCCGACTGGGAACCGGTGATGAAGCGCGCCGCGGCGATCGTCACCAACCGCGGCGGGCGCACCTGTCACGCCGCCATCGTCGCGCGCGAGCTCGGCATCCCCGCGGTGGTCGGGGCGGGCAACGCCACCACGGTGCTGAAGGACGGCGAGCCGGTGACGGTGTCGTGCGCCGAGGGCGACACCGGTTTCGTCTACGCGGGGCTGCTGCCTTACGAGGTGGAGACGCTCGCGAGCACCCGGCTGCCGCCGCTGTCGGTAAAACTGATGATGAACGTCGGCAACCCCGAACGCGCGTTCGAATTCGCGCAGATTCCCAACCACGGCATTGGCCTGGCGCGGCTCGAATTCATCATCGCGCGCATGATCGGCGTGCATCCGCTGGCGCTGCTCGACCATGCGGGCCAGTCGCCGGACGTGCGCGCCGAGATCGACGCGCGCAGCGCGGGCTACGCCGATCCCGTGCGCTTCTACGTCGACAAGCTCGCCGAGGGCATCGCCACGCTCGCGGCCGCGTTCTGGCCGCAGCCGGTGATCGTGCGATTGAGCGATTTCAAGTCGAACGAATACGCCAACCTGGTCGGCGGCGAACGCTACGAGCCGAAAGAGGAGAATCCCATGCTCGGCCTGCGCGGCGCGGCGCGCTACGTGTCGGCGCTGTTCCGCCCCGCGTTCGAGCTCGAATGCCGGGCGGTGAAGAAGGTGCGCGAAACGCTCGGGTTCACCAACGTCGAGGTGATGATTCCCTTCGTGCGCACGCTTGACGAATGCCGCGCGGTGGTCGCGCTGCTGGCGGCGAATGGCCTGGCGCGCGGAGAAAACGGCCTGCGCGTCGTCATGATGTGCGAAATTCCGTCCAACGTGCTGCTGGCCGACGATTTCCTGCAGCACGTCGACGGCTATTCCATCGGCAGCAACGACCTCACCCAGTTGACGCTCGGCATCGACCGCGACTCCGGCCTGGTGGCCGAAGGCTTCGACGAGCGCAACCCGGCGGTGAAAAAGCTGTTGGCTGAGGCCATCGCAGCCTGCAAGCGGCACGGCAAGACCATCGGCATCTGCGGCCAGGGACCGAGCGACCATCCGGATCTCGCCGAATGGCTGCTGGAACAGGGCATCGGGTCGATCTCGCTCAATCCGGACACGGTCGTCGCGACCTGGCGGCGCCTGAGTGTCTGAGAGTGGGTTGCGGAACAGCGCCTGCTTGTAAATGCCGTGTGATTACGGGACGCCATTCAAGGTTTTTCGCAATTCAATTACAAGAAAACCCGCGGCCATAAACAACGCAAACAGGGGGATTACCCGTGCGCAAGGCATCTTCCCGCGCATCCGGTTCAACCCCCCGGCAGACCGCGTTGAATCATTGCTGGCCGAAAGTGCGGCCGAAGGTCGAGCATGTGTTTGCCGACTGGGGCGCGACGATCGCTGGCGCGCTACCGCCATAAAGGCTTGAAGAAGAACGCCCTGCACTTCACGCTTCTTGCCCTGGCGCACAACCTTGTTGCGGTAGACCAGTTGGCGCGCGGCAAAGTCGTATTCGGGATGGCGGGGATCGTTCCAATGGTTGAGGAAGTGCACGTAGAAGGCCGAGAACAAGCCTTGCGCGGGCTGGTCCCGGCTCAGCGCGAACAGGTCGGGACATGGGTCTTGCCTATTGCGGCAATAGGCAAGATCCCATCCCGGTGACCCTCCCCGGCGACAGCAAACGGCGCCCGCCGCGCAACCCCTTGTGCGAAAGGAGATTTTCGTCCCGGAATGGAGACAGGTTGGATCGGCGAGCTTGCTACCAGGGAATCTCGGTGTCGTTGTAGCGGAAGAAGCGGCCGCTCCGGTCCATGCTGAACGCTTCCACCAGCCTGCGCATGCCGGCCACGCTCTCGGCCGGGGTGAGCGGCGCATCCGGGCCGCCCATGCGGGTTTTGACCCAGCCGGGGTGCAAAAGCAGCACGCCGATGCCGCGTTCCTTGAGGGCGAGGGACAGGCCGCGCATGGCGGCGTTGAGCGCGGCCTTGCTGGAGCGGTAGTAGTAGTCGCCCGGCGCCTCGATCGCGGCGATGGAGCCCATGTGGCTGCTCATGTTGACGATGAGCCGGCGGCGGCTGGCCGTCACCGCTGCGAGCAGTGCCTCCGTCACCCGCATGGGCCCGAGAGTATTCACTTTCAGGGTCTGCATCCAGTCGTCGTAGCGCAGTTCGTCGCTGCGGATGTATTTTTCCAGGTACACGCCGGCGTTGTTGACGAGCACGTCGATGGCCTCGCCCTGCAGTTCGGCGCGCAGGGCGACAAGCGATTCCGCCTGGGTGACGTCGAGCCGGTGGACCGAAAGCCGCGGATGGCGCCGCGCCAGTTCGTGCAATTCGTCCGCCGCCTCGGGACGGCGGCAGGTGGCGAACACGCGCCAGTCGGCCTCGGCGTACTGGCGGCACCATTCCAGGCCGATGCCGCGATTGGCGCCGGTTACCAGTACGCTCGGCATGAGGTGTGCCTGCTGGTCCTTCCGTCGTTCATGGGCGAATCATTTTCGCAAAAAAAAGACGGGACGCCTTGGCCGTCCCATCTTGTCAAATCCCTTGCCGGGGTCAGGCTGCCTTGGCCATGGGCATGGTCTTGCACATCTTGCGAAGTTCGTCGCGCAGCTCGGGCGAGTCTTTCTCGCCATGCACCGCAACGGCATGCTGAACCGCGGCTTCCAGCAGCTCATTCTCGCTGTCCGCGGAAATCATGACTGTGCAGTTCATCTCGCTCGGATATTCCCGGCAATCGATGTATTTGCGTTCCATGGGTATACCCTCCTTTCATCCGCCCTGCCTGCACCGGCTCGATTCAGCCGGAATGCACGCTGCGAATGAGTCTTTTATAGATGAGGAGGATGAGAATTGTCAGCAGATAGAATTTTTCGATTCGCCGCCTTAAACTTTCTGCTCCGCGGCTTTCCGGCCAATCGGGGGAAATAAGCGATCATGTCCCAGCAGCACCCCATCATCGCGGTCACCGGCTCGTCCGGTGCGGGGCTGTCCACGATACGCCATGCGTTCAAGTTCATTTTCGAGCGCATGAACATCCGGCCCGCGATCGTGCACGGCGACGGGTTCCGGCGTTATACCGACCGGCAGTTCGCCGCCTTGCTCGACGAAGCGCGGGCGAGCGGCCGCAACATTTCCTGGTTCGGGCCCGAGTGCAATCATTTCCAGGAGCTGGAGGCGTTCTTCCGGGCCTACGGCGAATGCGGCGGCGGGGTTTACCGCCAGTATGCGCATACAGCCGGACACGCCGCGGAACTGGGGGTGCCGGTGGGCGAGTTCACGCCCTGGGCGCCGCTGCCGCCGGGCAGCGATCTCTTGTTCTACGAAGGGCAGCATGGCGGCGTGGTGGCCAACACCTGGACGCGCCGCAAGGTCGATTCGCGACACTTTCCCCCGGGTATCGATCGCCGCACGGGGCGCCCGGGCATCGACGTGGCCCAGCACGTGGACCTGCTGATCGGGGTGGCACCTGCGATCAACCTGGAGTGGATACAGAAGATCCACCGCGACTGCAAGCATGGCACCTGCACGCCCGAGGAATCGGTGGAAACCATCCTGCGCCGCATGGACGACTACATCCATTACATCGTTCCCCAGTTCGGCCTGACCGATATCAACATCCAGCGCATGCCGCTGGTCGATACTTCCGACCCGTTCATTGCGCGCGACGTGCCGCTGGCCGACGAATCGCTGTGCGTCATCCACTTTCGCGACCGCGGGCGCCACGATTTTCCCGATCTGCTCCGGCGCATTCCCGGCGCCTACATGTCGCGCCCGAGCACGATGGTGGTTTCCAACAACAATCTACGCCTGGCGCTCGGCGCGATATGCAGTCCGATTCTGGCCAGCTTCATGGAAGCGCGCGCAGCATGACCCTGAGGGTCATTTGTCACAGGCCCTCCCCGCGCAGGCGGCGGGGGCATTTCAATGAGGCGCTTGGCTGCTAGCCACGATCCGGCCATGGACCCTTTTCTCGACAAGCTGACAGCGGCGGTATCGGACAGCGAGGACCTGGAAAGCCTGGTGCGCCCGCTGCTGGAACTGCTGGAGTCGGTCACCGGGCTGGAGTCGACCTACCTGACGACGATCGACCTCGAGCGCAATGTCCAGCGCATCGTATTTTCGCGCAATACGCGGACGCTCAGAATTCCCGAGGGGCTGGAGGTGCCGTGGGGCGATACGCTGTGCAGGCGCGCGCTCGACGAGGGACGGCCCTATGTGGACGACGTGGCGGGCTGCTGGGGCGATTCGGAGGCGGCGCGGGCGCTGGGGATCACCACCTATCTGAGCGAGCCGGTGCGCGTGGCGGCGGGCGAGTTGTACGGCACGCTGTGCGGCGCCAGCGCCATGCAGGTACGGGTCACGGACGATACCCGCCGGCTGCTGCGGATGTTCTCGCAACTGATCGCGCGCCAGCTCGAGCGCGACCGCCTGCTGGCCCGGCTGAAGGAAGAAAACCGCGAATTCAGCCGCTACGCGCTGTCCGATCCGCTCACCGGGATACCCAACCGGCGCGCGCTGACGAGCGAACTCGCGCGGGCGCTGGCCAATGCCGAGCGCACGGGCACGGCGATTCACGTGGCCTTCGTCGATCTGGACGGGTTCAAGGCGATCAACGACGAGCATGGCCACGATGCCGGCGACCGTTTCCTGATTGCGATGGCGCGCGCACTGAGGGACGGCGTGCGCAAGGGCGATTTTGTCGCACGCTATGGCGGTGACGAATTCGTCGTGTTCGGCCCGGCCACGCCCGACGCCCCCGATGCGGGTCGCGCGGCCATGCGCGCGCGCCTGCAACGCCTGACCACGGGGGACTTTTTCCTCGGCCGGCTTGCGATCGACTGCACGAGCGCCAGTGTCGGCGTGGTGACTTCGTACGCCGGCGAGCGGGACGTCGAGGCACTCTGGCGCGGGCGGACGCGGCCATGTACGTGGCCAAGAAGGCCCGGCGCCTACGCTAGCCTTCCTGACGGCCTGTCGAACGGGGCGGGCAGCCGTGGCACGGGGAAGCCTTGCCAGGCGCCCCCGTGCTACCATCCCGCGCGCCATGCGACTCTCCCAGCTCCGCCAACGTCTGCGCGACCTCGGTGCCGCGCCCTGCCACGAGGGACGGGTGTTGCGCGCGTGGGCGCAGGGGCGCCCGCTCGACAACCGGCGGCAGCGCGCGGCGGATTTTCTGCCGCAGGCGCTGCGCCACGATCTGCCCGCGCTGTTCGAGGAACTCGACGCGCTGGCGCGGGTGCATGCCGAGCACCCCGGCGCGGACGGTTCGGCCCGCCTGCTGGTGACGCTGGCGGACGGCCAGACGGTGGAGGCCGTGCTGCTGCCGCGTGACGGCGTGTGCGTCTCGACCCAGGTCGGCTGCGCGGTGGGCTGCGTGTTCTGCATGACCGGCCGCGCCGGTCTCCTGCGCCAGCTCACGAGCGCGGAAATCGTCGCGCAGGTGGTGCTGGGGCGCCGCCGCCGCCCGGTGAAGAAAGTGGTGTTCATGGGCATGGGCGAACCGGCCCACAACCTGGACAACGTGCTGGAGGCGATCGACCTGCTCGGGATCGAGGGCGGCATCGGCCACAAGAACCTGGTGTTCTCGACCGTGGGCGATCGTCGCGTGTTCGAGCGCCTGCCGCAGGGCACGGTGAAGCCGGCGCTGGCGCTCTCGCTGCACACCACGGATCACGAGCTGCGCCGGCGCCTGCTGCCGAAAGCGCCCGATCTCGCGCCGGCCGAACTCGTCGAGCTGGGCGAGGCCTACGCGCGCCGCACCGGCTACCCGATCCAGTACCAGTGGACGCTGCTCGAAGGCGTCAACGACACCGAGGCCGAGCTGGAAGGCATCGCCCGCCTGCTCGCCGGCAAGTACGCGGTGATGAACCTGATTCCCTACAACAGCATTGAAGGCGGCGACGGCTTCCGCCGCCCGAGCTGGGAACGCGCGGCCGAGATGGCGCGCCGCCTGCACGGCCGCGGCATCCTCGCCAAGCTGCGCCACTCGGCGGGGCAGGATGTGGAAGGCGGTTGCGGTCAGCTGCGCGCGCGGGCGCTGGACCTGTCCACGCGCCCCTGAATCCGGGGCAGGCAGCCTGGCGGCAGTGAGCGAGGCCACCTCTCCGCGCGATAATGGGCGGCCTTCCGTACCAGCGGGCGCAACTGCCTGTGCCCGCTTCATGCAGCGTCTTTGAAAGCCTGGCCCGTGACGACATTGATTTCCACGAACGACACAGAATTCGACCCCACGCTGGCAGAAACGGCGGCGCAGCATGCTGTGACGCGCGTGCCCACGGCGCGTGCCTCCGAGACGGTGCGCGAGGTGCTGGCGCGGCTGCCGGGGCACGCCTACGACTACGCCGGCTCGGTTTACGTGCTGGATGACGCCGCGCGCCTGCTCGGCATGGCGCACATGGCGCAGCTGCTGGCCGCGCCGCCGGCGCAGACGATCCTGGCGGCCGCCCGCACCGATTTTCCCGAGGTTTTTCCGGATACCGACCAGGAGGCAGTGGCCTCGCTCGCGATCGTGCACGGCCTGACCGCGGTGCCCGTCATCGACCGCGAGCGCCGGCTGGTGGGTGTGGTGCCACCGGACGCCCTGTTCAACGTGCTGCGGCGCGAGCACGTGGAAGACCTGCACCGCCTCGCCGGCATCCGGCGGGAGACGATACGCGCCCGCAACGCGATGGAAGCGCCGCCGATGCGCCGCGCACGCGACCGCCTGCCCTGGCTGCTGGTGGGGCTGGCAGGGAGCATGCTCGCCACGCTCGTGATGTCGTGGTTCGAGGCGGCGCTGCAAGCCAAGCTGGCGATCGCGTTCTTCGTCCCGGCCATCGTCTACCTCGCGGACGCCGTCGGTACGCAAAGCGAGGCCATCGCGGTGCGCGGCCTGTCGCTCAGCAACACCCCGGTGCGCGACCTGATCGGCGGCGAACTGCGCACCGGGCTGCTGATCGGGCTGTCGCTCGGCGCGCTTACGCTGCCGTTCACCTGGCTGGTGTTCGGCGACTGGCAGCTCGCCTTCGCTGTCGCGCTGTCGCTGGTGGTCGCGGGCTCGGTCGCCACGACCATCGGGCTGGGCTTTCCCTGGCTGCTGGCGCGCCTCGGCAAGGATCCCGCCTACGGCAGCGGCCCCATCGCCACCATCATCCAGGACGTGCTGAGCCTGATCATCTATTTCACCATCGCGACGCTGCTGGTGATGTAGCGCGGCACGCGATGCCGCCGGCCCCGACACCGGTCACCGCGCGTTTCGGCTAAAGTAGACGCCAGAGGGAGAAAACATCATGGCCGCATCCGAGACCCACAACTTTGCCGTCTTCTGCGATTTCGAGAACGTGGCGATTGGCCTCAAGGAGGGCAATTTCCCCGATTTCAGGATCCGCCCGGTGCTCGAGCGCCTGCTGCTCAAGGGCAGCATCGTGGTGAAGAAGGCCTACTGCGACTGGGATCGCTACAAGGAATACAAGCGCGACCTGCACGAGGCGGCATTCGAGCTGATCGAGATTCCGCATGTGCGGCAGTCGGGCAAGAATTCGGCGGACATCCGCATGGTGGTCGATGCGCTCGACCTTTGCTACACCAAGTCGCACATCGACGCCTTCGTGATCATCAGCGGGGACTCGGATTTTTCACCGCTGATTTCCAAATTGAAGGAAAACGGCAAGCACGTGATCGGTATCGGCGTGCGCGGTTCGGCGTCGTCGCTGCTGATCTCCAACTGCGATGAATTCATCTTCTACGAAGACCTGATGCCGGTGAAGGCCGCGGCGCGCAAGGCGGCGAAGAAGCCGCCCGCCGAAAAGCCGGCCGCGGCGCCGGCGAACGAGGCGGCGGCCGCGACGCC
Organism: Thiobacillus sp.; assembly: GCA_046292745.1. Classification (GTDB taxonomy): domain Bacteria; phylum Pseudomonadota; class Gammaproteobacteria; order Burkholderiales; family Thiobacillaceae; genus Thiobacillus. The sequence goes on from JBKBQH010000003.1 coordinate 212,730, forward strand.
CCCGGCGACGACGAGCCGGCGCCGGGGGCGTCCGGCGGTGACGGACGCGCCGGTCGAGGCGAGCCCGGAAGACAAGAAAAGCCGCGCGATCGACATCGTGGTGGGCACGCTGGAACAGCTGGTGGCGGAGCGCGGTGGCGAAGGCGCGATATCGGCATCGCTGATCAAGAACACGATCAAGCGCCTGCACCCCGGATTCAGCGAATCGCAGTACGGCTACAGCGCGTTCGGCAAGATCCTCGACGACGGCCACAGGAAAGGCGTGCTCGTGGTCGAGAAGAAGGAGGGCGGCGCGGTGCTGGTGAGCCTGCCGCCATCGCGCACCGAGTAAGCGTGCCGGGCGATAGCGCCCGGCGCGGCAAGGGCGATTGCCGCCGCGCCCGCAGCCGTCGGCGCGCCGGCATTGCCGCGCCTCACACCCAGCGCACCACTTCGTCCAGCGCCTGCCGCGTCTTCGGCGGCTGCGGTTGCGCACGGTAGCCGAACGCGGCCATCACCGCCAGACCGAAGCGCCGGCCTTCGAGCAGGCCGGCCGCGTCGAGCACGGCTTCCGCCTGGTCGCGGTGGAAGCCTTCGATGGGGCACGAATCGATACGCAGCAGCGCCGCCGCGGTCAGCATGTTGGCGAGCGCGATGTAGACCTGGTGGCAGCTCCAGTCGAACACCGCACGCGGCGTATCGAGGCGGAAATCGGCCTGGTGGAACTGCGGGTAGAAGCGGTGGCGGCGCGCAATGGCCTCGTCGCTCATGTGATGCACGTCGCGCATCATGTGCTCGGTGTAGTCGGAGCCCGGCAGCAGGTCGTCCTTGCGTGCGAGCAGACAGATGACATGACTCGCGGTGGGAAACTGGCCCTGCGCGCCCCAGCTCACTGCGCGCAGCTTCTCGCGCAAGTCCCTGTCCTGCACCACGACGAAACGCCACGGCTCGTAGCCGAAGGAACTCGGCGACAGCCGGCCGCATTCGAGGATGAAACGGAAGTCGGCATCGGGAATCTTGCGCTCGGGGTCGAAGCGCTTGCAGGCGTGGCGGAACTGGAAGGCCTGGAGGATGTCGTGCTTGCTGATCATGGCTGGGCTCCTGGGGTGGGCGCGTCGGAACATACACCGCGCCGAAACAGGCAGGGGGGAAATGTCATAGGCGCAGGCAGGCTGGACAACGGCGACATGGAATCCTAGTATCGGTAGCGCATTTCCAACAAGCACAACAGATTCGCGGAGAAGGGGCTAACGACGCGCCCCGTGGCAACATCTGCGAATGCGGATGAATCGTTGTAGGGATTTTTTCGTGTGCTTGCCATGGTCAAACCGATCCTGCTGCTTTTCTCATCCCCTGGAACGCCTGTACCGGGTGCGCTCGCTGAGCGTCTCGGCGCGTGTGAGTGGCAACTCATCGCCTGCCGCTTCGAGGGCTGGCGCAGACTGTTCACGCAGTACGAACACGCGCACGCGGTTGTCTGGCTGCGGCGGGGGGAAACCCTGCCCCAGGATGTTGGCGTGGCGCGCGACGTGCCGGACCGAATCCTGGCCGTGGTGTGCGAGGCGTGTCCGCCGGCAGCCACGGCGACCGGTGTGCCGCCCTGGCTGGAATGGCCGCGCGACATGGCGCGCCTCGAGACGCTACTGAGGCGGCAGGCGAGGCCGGGTGTCAGGTCGATGCGGGCATCGGAAGTGGCTGAAGAAATCGAGCCGATCAACTTCGTCGGCCGCAGTCCCGCTTTCCGTCGACTGCTGGCGCTGATCCGCAAGATGTCGCCCTACGACGTCACGGTCTTGATCGAGGGGGAGACCGGCGCGGGCAAGGAACTCGTCGCCCGCGCGCTGCATTATCTTGGCACGCGTCGCAATGCGCCCTTCGTGCCGGTTAACTGCGGTGCGGTACCCGAGAACCTGATCGAATCTGAATTGTTCGGCCACGCCAAGGGCGCGTTTACCGACGCGCGTGAAGCGCGTCGCGGCCTGGTCGCGCTGGCGCACAAGGGGACGCTGTTTCTCGACGAGGTCGATGCGCTCTCGCCGCGTGCCCAGGTGGCGCTGCTGCGCTTCCTGCAGGAAAAGGAGTTCCGCCCGGTGGGCAGTGAACGCCTTGAGCGCGTCGACGTGCGTATCATCGCGGCGACGAATGCCAACCTGGCGCAAGCGGTCGAGCAGGGCAGATTTCGCGGCGACCTGCTGTTCCGCCTCAACGTGCTCAACCTGTGGGTGCCGCCGCTGCGGCAGCGCCCGGAGGATATCCCGCTGCTGGCGGAACGCTTCCTGGAGGCGTTCCGCAAGCGCTACGGCAAGCCCATGCACGGCATCACGGAAACCTCGCTGAACTATCTGTGCAGCTATCACTGGCCCGGCAACGTGCGCGAACTGGAAAACGTGATTCATCGCGAATTCCTACTCGCCGAGGATGACTGGCTCGATCTCGCGCACGCCGAGGCGGGCAGGGCGGCCGAGGAACGGCGCGGTCACCGCGGCGACCGCCGCGCCAGCCATGGTCTGCACAAGGTGTCTTTCTCGATCGCCAAGAAACAGGTGCTCAGCGAGTTCGAGCGCACGTATCTGGTGAGCCTCATGCATGACGCGAACGGCAACGTGAGCCTCGCCGCCCGGCGGGCGGGCAAGGAACGCCGCGCATTCGGACGCCTGTTGAAGAAGCACAACCTCACACGCGACAGTTTCCAATCCTGAGTCGGCGCGGGTTTCCTGCGCTTCACCGAACGCCCTGCCGGCGCGTTTGTTGGCAGGGCGTTTCATTTTCTTTCTGGCAGCGCCAGCGGCCGGGGTGACCGCGCGCCCGGGGTGGGGCGGCGCCGACCCATGCCGAAATGGCGGCGACGGCTGCGTTGCGAGCGGAGAGAGGCACGCGGGGTGGGGCAACCCCGCCCCGGATGCATTTGCCCGATCCGGAGGTGGTGCGAAAAATTATTTTATTTTTCAGCAACTTGAGAGATCCCCCTGCGGCTGGCATCGGGCTTGCTCAGAACCAGGCCAATCGTGTCGGGCAAACGAGCGAGGGGCAAGTGGATCGGGAGGCGATAGCAAGCGAAATCCTGCGGTATCTCGAGCGCCACCCCGAAGCCGCGGATACCGCGCGCGGTATCCGCACCTGGTGGTTGTCGCGAAGCGGAGACGTCGCCGAGCAGGGCGACGTGGACCGGGTGCTTGCCGAACTGGTGGCGGCCGGACGCATCGCGCAGGTAAGTATCGACCCGGGAATAGAAATTTTTCGCAAAGGCGGTGTGCCGCCTGGAATGGCCAGAGAGGAGCAGGATCGATGAATGCTTATGCAGACGGGTTCACCCCGGCCTGGGACAGGGAAACCGGCAGCGGCGAATTGTTGTTCGAACACGCAGATACGGCCCCGGAATGGGTCGCCGTGACCGACTGGAACGCCGAGACGGTGGGGGGCGGCGACATGCCGCCGGGGACGATGGCATGGGGACCGCCTGCCAGGGAACCCGTCGGGGAAAATGCGGACGGCATCCTGCCGCAAGGCGAGGCCATTCCGCTGGCCGCGGTCCTGCCTGCCCTTGCCCAACTGGCGCCGGTCCTGCTTCAGGCTGCGCCAGCGATCATTGGCGCCGTACAAACGGCGGTGCCGGCCCTGCAGCAGTTGCTGCAGGGGTTTGCCCAGGGCGGCGCACCGGCTGCGGTGACGCGTGGGCGCGAGATGTCCTCCGAAACGGCGGTGCTCGAAGCGACGTTGGCCGCGATGGAAAGCCTGCTGGCTGATGCGGGTGTCGAAATCCCCTATTCGAACGCACTGGTCGAGCCGCCGGAGTCGCGCTACGCCCATCTCGAAGGCGGGGAGTTCCTGCCGGCGCTTGCAGGCATCGTGGCGGCGCTGGCGCCGGTGGTTGGGCAGGTGATCACCGCCGTGACCTCGAGGCGCCCGGCGCCGCCTGCCCGACCGCCGGCGCGTCCGTCACGTCCTGTCGCCGTGCCGGCCCTGCCCGCCGCCCCGTCGCCAGCGGCGGGGAGCGCCGGCCCCCAGGCCCTGGCGATCCTGCCGCAATTGCTGCCCCTGCTTGCGCAACTGGCAACGCAGCTCGCCGCGCCGCCTGCCAGCAATGCCGGGGTAAGCCCGCCGGCAGCCGACCCCGGTCCCGCTCCAGCGGCCTAGCTACACAGACCGATGACGAGGAGCCCTGCATGAATCCTGAACTGCTAACTGCGCTCAATGCCCATTTTTCCCGCGAGTCGGGTGGTGACACGGTGGCAGCGCCCAATCTCAAGCAAATGTTGCTCGAACGGCTGCTGCGTGCCACGGATGACGACCGTGCCCCAGCGCGCGAAGCGGAAGCCGAGCGCGCCTGGCAGCAGGCGCAGAAACAGCTGGCCGCGTTGCGTCGCGGCCAGCGCGAGCTGCGCGCCCTGCTGGCCTACGTCGGCGAAACCTTCGGTGCCTGCCCGCGCTGCTGGGGGACGCGCAGCGACTGTCCTCAATGCCGCGGGCTAGGCCATCCGGGCAAATACCCGGTCCAGCGGGCCGAGTTCCTCGCCTGGGTCGAACCCGCGTTGTACCAGCTCGGCTTGCAGTTGACTCCCCTGGGAAGCGCCGAATCGGAAGCGGTGCAGGCGCACCATTTTTCTAACGCGACAGAAAGGAAAGCATCATGAACCTGAGTGACTCGGTCTATCTGGACGAGACCTACGACGAAGGCTTTGTCGACGAAAGTGAAAGCGGCTACGACGAGGCCATCGACGATGAGGCGGAATTTTTGCCCTTCCTTCCGGGCATCCCCGGCCTGATCGGCGCCGGTGGCCAGAGCGTGGGCAGCGCCATTTCGAACATTGGGCGTGGCATCAGCGGGCTGTTCAATTACCGCCCGAATGCGCCCATCCGCCCGACGCGGCCGAGCGTGCCGGCCGGCGTGTCCACCGCCACGCTCGCCACGCCCCAGGGCCAGGCGACGCTGCGCCTGCCGTCCCCCCTGGTCACGCGTGACGAGTTCCAGCGCGCCATCGGCCCCATGCAGGCGAGCATCGAGCGGGTGGCGCAGCGCGCCAACACCCTCGACCAGGACGTCGGCAAGCTGTCCAGGCGCGTGGGCACGGTGCTCGCCGACACGCGCAAGGAGGTCGAGCAGGCCAAGTTGCACACCGCGCGGGAAATCGGGCGCCTACGCAAGGATACGGTCGTGCGCATCGAAAAGCTCAAGCGCGCCCAGAACGAGCGGCTCAACATGATCATGATGATGACGCTGATGATGGGCGACGGTTCGAGCACTTCCGGGGACGACATGCTCATGTTCCTGCCGCTCATGATGATGTCGGGCGATCAGGGCGGCGGCAGCGACAACAACACCATGATGATGCTCGCCATGGTCATGATGATGAAAAAGTGATCCCAGCCATTCTCGAAAGGAACCATCATGAACTTCTCGCCTTTGATGTATGTCGTCGCCGCCCGCGCCCGGCAGCGGGGTGCGAGCACCGCTGAAATCGCCCCCCTGCTGTTTCCCCTGTCGGGCAGCGCCGGATTGATGCTGACCGCAGTATCGACGATGCGCAACCAGGACCGGCTCGATGCCCTCGGCAAGGAAATCCGGATGCTGGTGAACGATCCTGTCCAGATCGCCGAACTGGAAAAATCCACCACGTATCCGCAGACAGCGAGAATTCTCACGCGCAGCGGCGTGCAGCCGAAGCTGGAAGCGCGTGACCAGGCGATCGTCACGGCAATGGCGAATGCGATCCAGGCCGTGCTCGACAAGCAGAAGCCACCCAAATAACGACCGCCGGCAGCATGGGCACGGCAGCGACGGTCACGGCTGTCGTGCCGGTGATTTCATACTTTCGATCCTGTACACGCCATGGCCACTTATCAATTCGATCCCGCCCTCAAGCAGCTGTTGCTGGAACTGACGGGCAATCCCTACGGTGAGGGCGCCACGCCCGAGGCGGCGGCCCAGGTGGTGCCGGTGCTCGCGCGGCTGGAGAACCCGCAGGGCGAGGTACCCGGACTCCACGTGGTCAGCCGGGCGGGCGCCATCGTGACCGGGCGCGTCGCGGTCGGCAATCTGGTGGCGGTACGCGGACACCGCAACGTGAAGAGCCTCAAGGCCAGCCGCCGCATCTACCCGGCGCTGGCGCGCTCGGTCGATGAAATCCGCGCGAGCGCGCAGGCGCTGCGCGAAGGCGGTGCCGCGGGAATGACCGGACGCGGCGTGGTGATCGGCATGCTCGACTGGGGGCTCGATTTCGCCCATGACAATTTCCGCAAAGCCGACGGCGGCACCCGGGTGATCGCGTTGTGGGACCAGCATGGAGAGCCGGGACCATCCAGTCCGGCTCCCTTCAACTACGGACGCGAGCACCTGCCCGCCGCGATCAATCGCGCGCTGCGCCTGAGCGACCCCTATGCGGCGCTCGGCTACGATCCGCTCGACGCCGACACCCGGCTGCCCGATGGCAGTTATACAGGCAGCCATGGGACGCACACCACCGACATCGCTGCCGGCAACGGCCGCGCGCCCGGCGCGGCGCCGGGCGTGGCGCCCGAGGCGGACATCGTTTTCGTCGATCTGCGTGGCGACGACACCGACGTGCAGACGCAGTCGCTGGGCGATTCGGTGCGCCTGGTCGAGGCGGCGCAGTACGCCATCCGCAAGGCGGGGGACCGGCCCGTGGTGCTCAGCATGAGCGTGGGCAGCACGGGCGGGCCGCACGACCATACGCCGCTCGCGGTGCAGGCGCTCGATGCCTTGTGCCGTTCACGCCCGGGCATTGCGGTCGTGATGAGCGCCGGCAACTATTACAACACCCGCATGCATGCGGCCGGCCGCCTGGCACAGGGCCAGCGCACCGAATTGCGCGTCATCCTGCCTGCCAGCCGGACCCGCACCGCGGAACTGGAAGTCTGGTACGAATCCGGCGACGAATTCGGCTGCGAGGTGATCGCGCCCGACGGCACCGTGGTCGCGCAGGTGGGGCCTGGCCAGGATCGCGTCGTGACGTCCGGCAGCACGACGGTGCTGTCGGCCTTCCACCGCATGCAGGACCCCAACAACGGCGACAACCAGATCAATGTTTTTTTCTGGCCGTCCGCCGTGGGCGGTGAATGGCGGCTACGTCTGACGGCGCGGCAAGCGCGCGACGGACGCTACCACGCCTACATCGAGCGCGCCGGGGGGCAACAGGCGCGGTTCGCCCCCGGCACCGACGTGACGACCTATACCACGGGCACCATCTGCAACGGACGCGAGACCATCGCCGTCGGCGCCTACGATGCCGCCCATCCGGACAAGCCGCTCGGCGTCTTCAGCAGTTCCGGCCCCTCGCGCGACGGGCGCGCGGTGCCGGCGGTGTCCGCGCCGGGGGTGGCGATCGTCGCGGCCAAGTCGTCCAGCCCGGTGAACGGGGTGCGCCAGCGCAACCGGACGACGGCGATGGACGGCACCAGCATGGCCGCGCCGCACGTGGCCGGCACGGTGGCGCTGATGCTGCAGGCCTGTGGCCGGCAACTCCCGACTGCCGCCGCGCTGAAGCAGGCGCTGGTCGGTACGGCGCGCCGATCGCCTCCCGCCAGCGATGCCGAGATGCGCCGCTATGGCGCAGGACGGGTGAGCGCAGCGGCGGCCATCGCGGCGATCCGACGCACCCTTCCTGCGCGCGAGCTGGCCATGGCGTTAGCCGGCGGGCGGGACACGCAACTTGTTGAAACAGTGGCAGGCGGAGGGGCAATGGCAGATGGGTCGCTGTTCGTCGAGGCGCCCGATTCCGCGCTGGCGGAATGGGTGACGTCCCGTCGTGAGGTAGCGCCTGCCCTGGCTTGGGCCGACGTCGCGCATGACTTGCAGGAGCGTGGGCCTGTGCCGGAAAAAGACAGCACTGTCACGCCGGAAACGGGTGGCGTGCTGTGCCAGCCGCCGGCGCGCTGGAGCGACTGGGCGCGCCTGATCAGCTTTCGTCCGCCCCATGCGGTACAGCGCACGCTGGGGCCGGCCCGGCGCGTGCATCGTATCGAGGATGGCTGGGGGGATATCAATCTGGACCATTACCCCGTTCTGGTGACGCGCATGCCCAGCAGCGGGCCGAGCACCCCCGAAGCCCTGCTGGAGGCGGTACGCCGCGATCTCAACCGTTTCATTGAAACGAGCATTGCGGAATTCGCGCCCTACGACGCGACCGAGGCAGCCAAGTGGTTTTCGCCGCGGCCCCTGACCAGCATCCTCCATATCGACATGAAGGTATGGGGCGGATTCAACATCGACGATGGCTCGGTGCTATGCAGCGAAGCGGCGGCCGACCACTGGATCTTCTCCACCCTCTGGACGCCGGCCGACGCCGGGCATCCGGTCAGCGGCAACCGCGAGTTCGGCTTCGTGCGCACTGTCGGCGGCATCGTGTTCTACACGCGCGGCGCGGACCGCCTCACCTCACTGATGGACCGCCTGGCGGGCGATGCGGCCTTCAACGCCGCGCACGCACTGTGGAGCAGCTTCCAGAGCCGCTTGTTCGCGCACGTCGTCGCCCACGGCGGAATGGGCGCGATCCTGCCGCCGACCAGCTGCCGCTACGACTGGCCGGCGGTGCGGGCGGCGCATCACCGGCCGGTGGTGACCTGGCTGTAGCGGCCGACGCGTAGACTCAATCGACCGTGCGGGCTTCCGCAGCGGTTGCCGACGGGCGCCGCGGCATCATGTTCGCATCGAGCAGGCGCTCGATGCGCGCGAACACTTCGAAGCGCGAGAAGGGTTTTTTCATGAAGTCGTCTGCGCCGATGCGGCTGCCGAAAAAGAGTTCGATGGCCTGTTCGTTGCCGCTGATCATGATCACCGGGATATGGGCCGTGGCGGGATCCTTGCGCAGCGCGCGCAGGGCGGAGAAGCCGTTGGCGCCGGGCAGGACGATGTCGAGGAAGATGAGATCGGGCAGCTCGGCACGGGCGAGCGCGATGCCGGACGCCGCGTCGCCCGCCTCCAGCGTGATGAACCCCGCCGATTGCAGGATTTTCTTCAAGGCGAAGACGACGGTGGGCGAGTCGTCGACGATCAGGGCGCGGGTGTCGCGGCGTGCATTGCGCCGCGCGTGCCTGCGCCGCTCCTCGCGCGTCTTCGTGTCGGGTTTCATTGCTGCGCCAGCGTCTGGCGCGGCCTTGCGCCGGGTGAAAATCGATCGAAGCCTGTCCAGTATCCCCACGATCCGCCCCTGCGTTATAGTCCGCCCATCTTATCCATCTTCCGGGACTCGGGAAATTGTCGCCTGGAAACGGCGCGCCTGCACGCGCCTGCGGCGACCGGATCTCTGCCTGGCCGCAAGCGGCCGGGCCTGCGGACCGATACCCGAACCCGCTGAAAGTGAAAGTGCCTGCATCGTGACCGACCTGCCAAGAGCGACCCCCGACGCGGTGACGGCCGCCCTGTCGGGCCTGCCGAAGCACGAGGCCGCCGCATGATCGATCCTGCCCTGCAGGTTTTCCTGTGGTTGTTCGCTACGCTCATTATCGTGCTGGGTTTCGCCGGCCTGGTGCTGCCGGTAGTGCCCGGCATCCCGCTGGTGTTTGCCGGCCTGGTGCTGCTGGCGTGGGCGGAGAACTTCGCCTACGTCGGCTGGGTCACGCTCACCCTGCTGGGGGGGCTGGCGGTACTGAGCTACGGCATCGATTTCCTCGCCTCGGCCCTGGGGGCGAAGCGGTTCGGCGCCTCGTCGCGCGCCGTCGTCGGCGCAGCAGTGGGGGCCCTCGTCGGCATGTTTTTCGGCCTGCCGGGCATCGTGCTCGGGTCCTTTGCCGGCGCGGTGGTCGGCGAGTTCAGCGGCAGGGCGTCGTTCAAGGCTGCAGCCCATGCGGGCATCGGTGCGACGCTTGGCCTGCTGTTCGGCGCGCTCCTGAAGATCGCGCTCGCGTTCACGATGATCGGGGTGTTTGTGCTGGACCGTTTCATCTAGGGCGTGAAACGGGTGTAAACACGCACTGGCGCCGTGGCGCCGTGGCGCCGCGGTGGCCGGACGGCAGCCATACGGCATGCGCGGGATGTTCTATAAAAACAGGCGACGCCCGGGCCGCCACCCAACGCCCGACGAACAGGACCCGCCTCAGAGCAAAGATAAAGAGGAGAAAGCATGTCGACGCTGCCCGTGCCCGAAGCGCCCCAGGCTCCCGAGAACCTGCCTTTCGTCGTGCCGTGCCGCGTGCTCGACACCGCTGCACCGCTGCGCTGGCTGCGCCTGGGATGGGCCGACATGCGCCGCGCGCCGCGGCTGAGCCTGGGCTACGGGCTGGCGCTGATGGCGCTGAGCGTGGTGGTGGCGCTGTTCGCCTGGCATTTTGGCGCGCTCGGCCTCTATCTCGGGCTGGCCACCGGCTTCGTCTTCGTCGGGCCGGTGCTCGCCCTCGGCCTGTATTCGATCAGCCGCCAGCTCGCGATGGGACTGCAGCCGGTGCTGGGCCATTGCCTGCGCGAGGGGACCACGCATTTGAGGGAACTGCTGGTGCTCGGCGTCGTGCTGCTGGTCGTGCTGCTGGTGTGGGCGCGCGCGGCGGCGATGGTGCATGTGTTCTTCCCGGCGGCGTCGCGTCCGGAGTTCGTCGAGCTGCTGCCCTTCCTCGCCATCGGCAGCGCCGTCGGCGCGCTGTTCGCGCTGATCGTGTTCGCGACGAGCGCGTTTTCGCTGCCCTTCATCCTCGATCGCAAGGTCGACGCGATCACCGCCTCGGTCAGCAGCTTCAACGCGGTGCTGCGCAACAAAAAGGCGATGGCGCTGTGGGTGGCCCTGATCGGCGCGGCGGTGCTGCTGGGATTCGCCACCGCCTTCGTCGGCTTTGTCGTGTTGCTGCCGCTGATCGGGCACGCCACCTGGCACGGCTACGTGGAAACGCTCGATACCTCGGCGTGGCCGCAGGACGCGCTCGACAGCGCCGCCTGAACCGGCTCAATCGACCAGGGTGGTGACGCGGTCGCGGCCGCCCGACTTCGACAGGTACATGGCCTCGTCGGCGCGCGACAGCACTTCCGACATGCTTTCGCCGCGGCGCGCGAGGGTGACGCCGAAGCTCGCGGTGATGCCGAGTCCGGTGCCCGGCACGCGGATATGGCGGACCGCTTCGCGCATGCGCTCGGCGAGCGCGGCCGCTTCCCCGACGTCGGTGTTCGGCAGCAGCAGCACGAATTCCTCGCCGCCGTAGCGGGCCAGGAAATCCGTGCTGCGGATGCTGGCTTCCAGCGTGCGTGCGAAAGCGGCCAGCACGGCATCGCCGGCCGCATGCCCATAGGTGTCGTTGATCTCTTTGAAATGGTCGATGTCGGTGAGGATGACCGACAGCGGCTGGCCGTAACGCGTCTGGCGCGCGAGCTCCATCGCCAGCCGGTCGTCGAGGTGGCGGCGGTTGGCGACGCCGGTGAGCGGGTCGGTCAGCATCATTTCACGGATTTGCGCCTCGCTTTCCAGCAGCCTGCCGTAGGCGATCTCGCGGTCGCGCACGAAGTAGTACAGCATGAGCCCGATGAGGAAGAGGCTGCCGCCGAGATTCATCAGGAAGTAGAGCGTGTTGAGCGCTTGCGGCATCGGGCGGGCCCGCGCCGCGAGCATCGGGTCGATCGCGGCGGACAGCACCAGCAGCGCCAGGAAGGCCGCCATCCAGCGCGTGGCCGCCTTGAGATCGACGAAGAAGAGCGCGGCGAACGGCGCGAAAATCGCCCAGATCATCACCACGCTGCCGTTGGCGAAGCCGCCCAGGCTCCACATCAGCAAAAAGGGCAGCAGCAGGATGAGCAACTGCTGGCTGAAGCAGAAAAAGGCAAAGCGCTTGGTGCGAAAGAAATATAGCGTGCTGGCGAGGGAAAGCAGCGAATAGCCGAGCGGAATGGCGCCCGGCAGCGGGTAGCCGATGGCGATGTAGAGTACGCCCCAGAACAACGCGAGCCCGGCGATGCTGCTGGAAACCAGGGTCATCACCGCCTTTTTCAGGCGCAGGTCGTCCGAATCGTCCGGGGCGACACCGAGCGTGATCCACCATTGCAGCAGGCGGGGCAGGGCGAGCCGGATCCGGGGGCTGGTTTCAGGCATGGTGGCCAGGGAGGCGAGAATACGCGTTAGGATAGCGGCCACCGCGCGGAAATGACACCTATTATGTAGTTTGGCAATTTAGGCTCGTCGCGGTTTTTCGGGGGATGCACCATGCACACACGCGCTTTTGTTGCGATGACGCTGCTCCTGGCCATGCTGGGCTGCAGCAGGCTCACGCTCGAGAACTACAGCCGGATCGAAACCGGCATGGCGTATGAGGAAGTCGTGCGCCTGATCGGCAAACCTGAGCAATGCGACGACGTCATGGGGGTGCGCAACTGCCGCTGGGGCGACGGGACGCGCTCGGTCAACGTGAGTTTCGTCGGCGGCAAGGTGTTGCTGTTCGCGTCGAGCAACCTGCAGTAAGCCGGCGGACGCCGCGCGGCCAGGGGGGCGTATTGGGCGAAGCGGCTGAATTCCGCATGAGACGCGCCGCGCTCAAGTTGTCAGCGCGCGGTCCGATTCAGCACTGAGGCGTGTCGCGCCACGGCCGGACGGGCCGTGGGCGCCCAGCTTGGGAGAAATCATGTCGCAGCAAGCCAACAGCCTGGAATCCTGGCTCGCCTTTCTGGGGCAGGCGGAGATCCCGGTGCTGCGCCAGACCGCACGCGAGATCGAGCGCCAGCGGGCCGACGAGGCGCAGCTCAATGCGCGCGACGTCGCCGAGGTGGTCGACGACGACCCGCTGCTGACGGTGAAGCTGCTGCGCTATCTGCAGGGGCACAAGCACCACCACCAGAGCTACGAGCTCGTCGACGTCAAGCAGGCCCTGCTGATGATGGGCCTGGAAACCTTTTTCCGCGAAGTGCCCGCCGCGCCGCTGGTCGAAGACGTGCTGAAGGACCACCGGCAGGCCCTGCTGCACCTGTTGCAGACAGTGCGGCGCGCCCAGCGCGCCGCGTACTTCGCCTACGACTGGGCGGTGCGCCTGCACGACCTGCATGCCGACGAGGTCTACGTGTCGACCCTGCTCAGCCACTTGTCCGAAATGCTGATGTGGTGCTTCAACCCGGGGCCGATGCTGGAGATCGTGCGCCGCCAGGCTGCCGATCCGACCCTGCGCAGCGCCGACGTGCAGCAGGCAGTGCTGGGCTTTCGCGGTATGGAACTGCAGCACCGGCTGGTGCTCGCCTGGAAGTTGCCCGAACTGCTGGCAGACGTGACCGATCCGGCGCAGGCGCATACCCAGCGGGTGCGGAACGTGAGGCTGGCAGCCAACCTGGCGCGCCATTCGGCACACGGCTGGGACAACGCCGCACTGCCGGACGACTATCGGGACATCGGCGAACTGTTGCGGCTGACACCCGACCAGGTATTGGCGGTGATCCGCTCGCGCGACGGCACCGCGCGGCCTACGGCCGCGGAATGACGTCCTGCTGCAGGGTGCCGGCGATATGCTGGATCGCCTGGGCAGCCGGGCAGGTCGGCACGGCCTGCATCAGGAGCTGGCGGCGCATGATCGCCTGGCGCACTTCGGGGTCGGGCGGGATGTCGCCCTGGTGCACCAGTTTCACGCCACGGCCGGGCTCGCTGACGACGAAGCGGTCGAGCACCTGCTGCAGTTGCTTCGTGATCGCGGCGCCGCTGCCCGGGCGTGCCGACTGGTTGACGATCAGGCGAATGGTCTGGCGCTGCTGCTGGCCGACCAGCACCTTGATGGTGGCGTAGGCGTCGGTGAGCGAGGTGGGCTCGGGCGTGGCGACCATGAGCACCTCGGACGCCAGTGAAACCGCGAACAGCACGACGTCGGAAATCCCGGCTCCGGTGTCCAGCAGCACCACGTCGTAATGCGGCACCAGGCTTTCCACGATGCGCAGGAACTCGGAGCGCACCTCCGGTGTCAGCCGCGAATACTCGACCATGCCGGAGCCGGCGAGCAGCACCGAGAAGCCCCCGGGGGCCGGCAGGACGGCTTCCTCGAGCTTTGCCCTGCCGGTGAAGACGTCGTGCAGCGTGATTTTCGGGTAGAGATTCAGCACCACGTCGAGGTTGGCCAGTCCCAGGTCGGCGTCGAGCACCAGCACCTTGTAGCCGCGTTTCACCAGCGCCGCGGCGAGGTTGGCCGACACGAAGGTCTTGCCGACGCCGCCCTTGCCGCTGGTGACGGCGAGCACCTTGCCGCGCGGTTTCAACGGCAGCGCGTCCGTGCCGGGCGCGGTGGTGGCGGGGGAGGCGGCGTCGCTCATGCGTTCACTCGGGTATCTGGGGCGGCGGCCGGGGCCGCGTCGAGGTCGAGCGCCTCGTACAAGAGGCCTTTTTCCTCGGCGCTCACCGCCAGCACCGGCGGCTGCTCCAGCTGCACCAGGTTGCGGCCGCCGGTCTTGGCGCGGTAGAGCTGCAGGTCGGCACGCTCGATCCACAGGTCTGCGGTCGACCGCACCCATTGCGGCGCGTAGGCACCGCCGATGCTGACCGTGACCCGAACCTCGAGTTGCGGTGCGACGGCGATGTCGAGTCCGGCGATGGTCTGGCGGATGCGCTCCGCGACGGTGTGGCCGAACAGCGGCCGGCAGCTCGGCAGGATCATGGCGAATTCCTCGCCGCCGTAGCGTGCCACGGTGTCCATCGGTCGCACGCAGCCGGCGAGGCAGGTGGCGACCGCCTGCAGCACCTGGTCGCCGGCGAGATGGCCGTAGGAGTCGTTGATGGTCTTGAAATGGTCGATGTCGAGCAGCAGGAGCAGCATCGACTCGCCGGAGCGTGCCACCGTCTCGATCGCGCGCTCGAGCACCGACAGGAAGTGGCGGCGGTTGCCGAGTCCCGTCAGCGGATCCTTGAGCGACAGATCGCACAAGCCGTCGATCAGCCGCTGCAGGTAATCCAGCGGCGACTCGTCCGGCAGTGGCGCGCTGTCCCTGCCATCGTGCCGTAGCAGCGCGAGCGCATCGTCGAGCCGCAGGGCGGCGAGGGCGAGGGGGAGGTCAGGCGAGGGCGGCAAGGGTCCGGACCGGGTATCGGCAGGCAGATCGTCCTGCCGAGTATGTGGGGATTGCGGGTTTTGGGCAAGGCCCAGCCTTGTCGACGGCCGGCCCCAAGCGGCTAAGCTGGAAGCGTGCAATCCACTCAAGAGGGGCGACACCATGGCCAAACGATCCTATCCGCTCGGCAAGGTCTACGGCCTGCTCGAGCCCGGCCCGGTGGTGTGGGTGGCGACCGCCCACCGGGGCCGCGCCAATCTCATGACGATGTCCTGGCACACCATGATGGAATTCGAGCCGCCATTGGTCGGCTGCGTGATCAGCGGGCGCAATTTTTCCTTCGAAGCGCTGCGCGCGACGCGGGAATGCACGCTCAACATTCCGACGGCGGAACTGGCGAAGCAGGTCGTCGGCGTCGGCAACTGTTCGGGACGCACGATCGACAAGTTCGCGAAATTCGGCCTGACCCCGCTGCCCTCATCCGAGGTCGACGCGCCGCGCGTGGCGGAGTGTTACGCCAATCTCGAATGCCGCATTGCCGACACGCGCTGGGTCAACCGCTACAACTTCTTCGTGCTCGAAGTGGTGAAGGCGTGGGTCGATACGCGTGTCAAGGCGCCGCAGACGCTGCACCATCGCGGCAGCGGCGTGTTCTTCGTCGCGGGCGAGACGCTGCGCCTGCGTTCGGCGATGAAATAGCATCCTGCGCAGCGGGCCGGCTGCCGCGGCCCGCGCCGAAGTCAAGCGCGGAATGATTGCGTCGCGCTGCCGCAGCGGCGCCCGCCTCGGGGATAATCGGGCCGCATGAATGCGGTTCCCTACTGGCGCCTGTCCGGTTTCTATTTCTTCTATTTCGCCTTCGTCGGCGCGATCTCGCCGTTCTGGGGGCTGTACCTGCAGTCGCTCGCGTTCAGCGCGGTAGAGATCGGCGTGCTGATGTCGCTTCTGCAGGTGATGCGCATCTTCGCGCCCAACATCTGGGGCCACCTCGCCGACCGCAGCGGACGCCGCACCGCGATCGTCCAGCTCGCCGCGTTCGGCAGCGCGCTCGCCTTCGCCGGCGTGTTCTTCGGCAGCGGCTTCTGGTGGTTGTTCGCGGTAATGGCGACGGTGAGCTTCTTCTGGAGCGCCTCGCTGCCGCTGGTCGAGGCGATGACGCTATCGCACCTGGGCGATCGCATCGACGCCTACGGGCGCATCCGCCTGTGGGGCTCGATCGGCTTCATCGTCATGGTCGTGGGGCTGGGCTACGCGCTGGATTACGTCCCCATCGCCTGGCTGCCGTGGGCGGTGCTGGCGGTGATGCTCGGCATCGCCGCGTTCGCGCGGGTGATCCCCGAGGCCGAGATCCTTGCCCACGGCGGCGACCACCAGCCGCTGCGCGAGGTGGTGCGGCGGCCCGAGGTCGCCGCGCTGCTGGCGGCCTGCCTGTTGATGGCGGTGACGCACGGGCCTTACTACACCTTCTATTCGATCTACCTGGTCGACCACGGCTACGACAAATCCCTGGTCGGCTGGCTGTGGGCGCTGGGCGTGATCTGCGAGATCGGGATTTTCCTCGTCGTGCCGCGCATCTTCGCGCGGGTGACGCCGCGCACGCTGATCCTCGCGAGTTTCGCGCTGGCGGTGCTGCGCTTCCTGCTGATCGCCTGGGGCGTCGAGTCGGCCTGGCTGGTGTGGGGCGCGCAGACATTGCACGCCTTCACCTTCGGCACTTATCACGCGGCGGCCGTGGCGCTGATCCACCAGCATTTCCGTGGCCGCCACCAGGCGCGCGGGCAGGCGCTCTACACCAGCCTGTCGTATGGGGTCGGCGGCACCATCGGCGGGCTGGCGAGCGGTTTCACCTGGGAGACGCTGGGCCCGGCGTGGACCTACACGCTTGCCGCCGCCAGCGCCGCGCTGGCGTGGTGGGTTTATGCCGTATGGGGCGCAAACAAAACCCGTGCCAGCCGCCCCGAAGCTATGAAATAATGGCCGTTTCAGCGATTTGACGACCGATTCCGCATGTCCGGCCAGACCCTGTTTCAGAAATTGTGGGACGCCCACGTCGTCCACGTCGAAGCCGACGGCACGACGCTGCTCTACATCGACCGCCATCTGGTGCACGAAGTCACCAGTCCGCAGGCCTTCGAGGGGCTGAAGCTTGCCGGGCGCCGGCCGCGCCGCGTCGACGCCGCGATCGCCGTGCCCGACCACAACGTGCCGACCACCGACCGTTCGCACGGCATCGCCGACCCGATCTCGCGCCTGCAGGTCGAGACGCTCGACGCCAACTGCGCCGAGTTCGGCATCACCGAATTCAGGATGGACGACGTCCGCCAGGGCATCGTCCATGTCATCGGTCCCGAAGAAGGCCTGACGCTGCCGGGCATGACCGTGGTGTGCGGCGATTCGCACACTTCGACGCACGGCGCTTTCGGCGCGCTGGCCTTCGGCATCGGCACCTCCGAGGTCGAGCACGTGCTGGCCACGCAATGCCTGTGGCAGAAGCCGTCGAAGACCATGCTGGTGAAGGTCGAAGGCACGCTCGGCAAAGGCGTCACCGCCAAGGACATCGCGCTCGCGATCATCGGCCAGATCGGCACCGCCGGCGGTACCGGCTACGCGCTCGAATTCGGCGGTTCGGCGATCCGCGCCCTGTCGATGGAAGGCCGCATGACGCTGTGCAACATGGCGATCGAGGCGGGGGCGCGCGCCGGTATGGTTGCGGTCGATGCGACCACGATCGACTATGTGAAGGGCCGCCCCTACGCGCCCAGGGGCGAGGCCTGGGACAAGGCGGTGGCGTGGTGGTCGACGCTGCATTCGGACGCCGACGCGCGCTTCGACCGCGTGGTCGAGCTCGACGCCGCGGCAATCGCCCCGCAGGTCACCTGGGGCACCTCGCCCGAGATGGTGACGACGGTAAACGGCCGCGTGCCGGATCCGGCCGACGCGCCGAACGCGGTCAAGGCGAACGACTGGACCCGCGCGCTGGAATACATGGGGCTCGCCGCCGGCACGCCGATCGAGCAGATCGCGGTCGACAAGGTCTTCATCGGCTCGTGCACCAACTCCCGCATCGAGGATCTGCGCGAGGCGGCTGCCGTGGCCCGCGGCCGCAAGGTCGCACCCGGCGTCAAGCTTGCGATGGTCGTGCCGGGTTCCGGTCTCGTGAAGCGTCAGGCCGAAGCCGAGGGGCTCGACAAAATCTTTCTCGAAGCGGGCTTCGAATGGCGCGAGCCGGGCTGCTCGATGTGCCTGGCGATGAACGCCGACCGGCTGGAACCCGGCGAGCGCTGCGCCTCGACCTCGAACCGCAACTTCGAGGGCCGGCAGGGGCAGGGCGGCCGCACCCACCTGGTGAGCCCGGCGATGGCCGCCGCCGCCGCGTGCGCCGGCCACTTCGTCGATGTACGTACTTTCTAAGGAGAACCCGATGAAACCGATGATTGCCGTTTTGATCGCCGCCGTGATGGCCCTGGCCGGATGCAACACCGTCCAGGGGATGGGCAAGGACATCGAGAAGGCCGGCGAGTCGATCCAGAAGGCGACCAAGTAATGCGGGCGTTCACCGTCCACGACGGGCTGGTGGTGCCGCTCGACCGTGCCAACGTCGACACCGACGCCATCATCCCCAAGCAGTTCCTGAAATCGATCAAGCGCGCCGGCTTCGGCCCCAACCTGTTCGATGAATGGCGCTACCTCGACCACGGCGAGCCGGGCATGGACCCTGCCACGCGCAAGCCCAACCCCGATTTCGTGCTCAATTTTCCGCGCTACCAGGGCGCCAGCGTGCTGCTCGCGCGCGACAATTTCGGCTGCGGCTCCTCCCGCGAGCACGCGCCATGGGCGCTCGAAGACTATGGCATCCGCGCGATCATCGCGCCTTCCTTCGCCGACATCTTCTACAACAACTGTTTCAAGAACGGCATCCTGCCCATCGTGCTCGACGCCGCGACGGTCGACCGCCTGTTCCGCGAATGCGAGGCGAACGAGGGCTATCGTCTGCGCATCGACCTGGAGAAACAGACCGTGACCACGCCGGACGGCAGCGTGCTGGCCTTCGACGTCGACGCGGGCCGCAAGCATCGCCTGCTGAACGGGCTGGACGACATCGGACTCACGCTGCTGCACGCCGACAAGATCCGGGCGTACGAAGAACGGCGCAAACAGGAAGCGCCGTGGTTGTTTGCATGAAATTTTTCATCCGCGCCTACCCTGAAGGGCAGGCGCGGAAAAAAGGGTTTTGAGAACATGAAAATTGCAGTCTTGCCGGGTGATGGCATCGGCCCGGAAATCGTCGCGCAGGCGGTGAAGGTGCTCGAGGCGTTACGCGCCGACGGCGCGAAAATCGAAATGGAAACCGCGCCGATTGGCGGCGCCGGTTATGACGCTGCGGGCGACCCGCTGCCGGAAGCGACGCTCGCGCTTGCGCGCGACGCCGACGCTGTGCTGCTCGGCGCCGTCGGTGGGCCGCAGTACGACGCGCTCGACCGCCCGCTGCGCCCCGAGCGCGGCCTTTTGCGCATCCGCAAGGAACTCAACCTCTTCGCCAACCTGCGCCCGGCGCTGTTGTATCCGGAACTCGCGGGCGCATCGTCGCTGAAGCCCGAAGTCGTGTCCGGGCTCGACCTCATGATCGTGCGGGAGCTGACCGGGGATGTGTATTTCGGCCAGCCGCGCGGCATCGAGATCAGGAATGGCGAGCGCGTCGGTTTCAACACCATGCTGTATTCGGAATCCGAAGTGCGCCGCGTCGCGCACGTCGCCTTCGGCATCGCGATGAAACGCGGCAGGAAATTGTGCTCGGTCGAAAAGGCCAACGTGCTCGAATGCTCCGAGCTGTGGAAGGAGGTGATGATCGAGGTGTCGAAGGACTACCCCGAGGTTGCGCTCTCGCACATGTACGTCGACAACGCGGCGATGCAGCTCATCCGCGCGCCCAAGCAGTTCGACACCATCGTCACCGGCAACATTTTCGGCGACATCCTCTCCGACGCCGCCTCGATGCTGTCGGGGTCGATCGGCATGCTGCCGTCGGCATCCCTGGACGAACACAACAAGGGCATGTACGAGCCGATTCACGGTTCCGCCCCCGACATCGCCGGCAAGAATCTGGCGAATCCGCTGGCGACCATCCTGTCGGTGGCGATGATGTACCGCTACACCTTTGCCGATACCGCCACGGCCGACCGCATCGAGAACGCGGTGAAGCAGGTGATCGCGCAGGGCTATCGCACCGGCGACATCTGGACCGAGGGCACGCGCAAGGTGTCGTGCAGCGAGATGGGCGATGCGGTGGTGAAATATTTGTGAGGGGGCAGGCGTGAGGGGGGAGCCGCAGGGTTCGCCTCACGCCTAAGGCCTTACGCCTCACTAAATTCGGAGAATCTGAAAATGATGAAAGTAGGACTGATCGGCTGGCGCGGCATGGTGGGTTCCGTGCTGATGGGGCGCATGAAGGAAGAACGCGATTTCGACCACATTGACCCGGTGTTCTTCACCACCTCGAACGTCGGCGGCAAGGGCCCCGATATCGGGCGCGACGTGCCGCCGCTGAAGGACGCCAACGACATCAGTGCGCTCCAGGCCTGCGACACCATCATCACCTGCCAGGGGGGCGACTACACGAAAGAGATGTACCCGGCGCTGCGCGCCGCCGGCTGGAACGGTTACTGGATCGATGCCGCGTCGACCCTGCGCATGAAGGACGAGGCCATCATCATCCTCGACCCGGTCAACGGCCGCGTGATCCGCGACGGCATCGCCAGCGGCGTGAAAACCTATGTGGGCGGCAACTGCACGGTGTCCCTGATGCTGATGGCGATGGGCGGCCTGTTCGACGCCGGCCTCATCGAATGGGTGTCGCCGATGACCTACCAGGCGGCCTCGGGCGCCGGCGCGCGCAACATGAAGGAGCTGATCCTGCAGATGGGGGCCATCCACGGCGAGGTCGCCGACATGGTGGGGGATCCCGCCGCCGCGATCCTGGAGATCGACCGCAAGGTCGCCGAGTTCATCCGTTCCGACGACTACCCGCTCGATGCCTGGCCGGTGCCGCTGGCCGGCAACCTGATCCCGTGGATCGACGTCGCGCTTCCTTCCGGGCAGTCGAAGGAAGAGTGGAAGGCGCAGGTCGAGGCGAACAAGATCATGGGCCGCAGCGCCAACCCCATCCCGATCGACGGCCTGTGCGTGCGTGTCGGCGCGATGCGCTGCCATTCGCAGGCGCTCACCATCAAGCTGACCCGCGACGTGCCGCTGGCCGACATCCACGGCCTCATCGCGGCGCATAATTCGTGGGTCAAGGTGGTGCCGAACGACCGCGATCTCACCATGCGCGAGCTGACCCCGGCGGCGGTGACCGGCACGCTGACGGTGCCGATCGGACGCATGCGCAAGCTCAACATGGGGCCGCAGTACCTCACGGCGTTCACTGTCGGCGACCAGCTCCTGTGGGGCGCCGCGGAGCCGTTGCGACGCATGCTGCGCATCCTGCTGGAAGCGGCATGACCGGGAAAGCCCCCCAAAATCGGGCGCTGGTGCATTTATTGCACTAAAGATTGGGCCTGGCGAGCCGTCAATAGTGGCGTCGACGATTCAACGCAGCCCCGCCAGACGGGGCGTACAGGGAGAGACGGGATGAAATTGAAGCGCTTCACCACCCAGTTGGTCGCAGCCGGGCTGGTTGCCTTGCCGCTCTGGGCGCAGGCCGCCGGGCTGGGCAGGCTCTCGATCACCTCGGCGCTGGGCCAGCCGCTGGCGGCCGAGATCGAGATCTTCGCCGCCGACCGCGCCGAGCTCGAAAGCCTGTCGGCCAGCCTGGCCTCGGATCAGGCCTTCCGCGACGCGCGGGTCGAGTATGCCCCCGTCCTTTCCACCCTGCGCTTTTCCATCGAGAGGCGAGGCGGCAACCAGGCCGTGCTGAAAGTCACTTCCAGCCGCCCGGTGACCGACCCCTTCATCGACATGCTCATCGAACTGAACTGGGCTTCGGGCCGGTTGGTGCGCGAATACACCCTGCTGCTCGACCCGCCGGGCCTGGCGAAGCCGCAGACCGTGGCGCCGGCCGCCGTGGCGGCCCCGCAGGCGCCTGCCGCCGCCCAGGTTGCTGCGCCCGCGCCCCAGGCTGCTGCGCCCGCGCCTGCGCCCGCGGCGCCTGCCGGAAAACCCGCTAAACCGGCGGCGCCCGGCAGCGTCACCGTGAAAAAAGGCGACACCCTCAGCGCCATCGCCAGCCGCGTGCGGCCGGAGGGCGTGAGTCTCGAGCAGACGCTGGTGGGCCTCTACCGTGAAAACACCGGGGCATTCGACGGCAACATCAACCGCCTGAAGTCCGGCACGACCCTCAGCGTGCCATCGGCCGAGCAGGTCGCGGCGATCCCGCGGGCCGAAGCCGTGCGCGAGCTGAAGCTGCAGGCCGACGACTGGCGTGCCTACCGGCAGCGCCTGGCGGCGACGGTGCAGGCGGCGCCTGCCGCCGACGTCACGCCGGGCGCTGCCGCCAGCGGCAAGCTCAGCCCCAAGGTCGAAGACCGTGCCAGGCCCGCGCCGGAAGCCCAGAAGGACGTGCTGAAGCTGTCCAAGGCCGCGCCGCCGGCACCGGGCAACGGCAAGGCCGCCGAGGAGGCGCGCAGCCTGCGCGAACAGCTCGCGGCGCAGGAAGCCAAGCTGCGCGCCCAGGAAGAAGACGCCACCGCGCGCGAAAAGGCGCTGCAGGAAGCCAACCAGCGTGTCGCCCTGCTCGAAAAGCAGGTCGCCGACATGCAGAAGCTGGTCGCGATGAAGGAGCAGGCGCTGGCAGACGCAGCCAAGCCCGCGCCGTCGCCGGCCGCCGGACCCGCGCCGGCCGCAGAAGCGCCGCCCGCGCCCGCGCCCGCGCCGAAGGCTGAAAAACCCGCGCCGGCGCCGGCCGTGCCGGTGGCCAAGCCGCCGGTCGCCCCGGCCGAGCCGGGAGCCAGCTGGTACCAACCCCTGCTCGCCAATCCGCTGTATTGGGGCGGCGGCCTTGCGGCTGTCGTCCTCGGCGGCGTGCTGTGGTGGATGATGGCCGGCGGGCGGCGCCGCAAGACCGGCGCCAGCACGGTGCTCGACGACAGCCTGCTGCCCGGGCACGAATCCAAGCCGATATCGGTGATCGGCGCCTCGTCGGGCGCCAGCGTCAACACCGGCGACACCTCTTTCCTGACCGACTTCAGCCAGGCCGGGCTCGGCACCATCGATACCCACGACGTCGACCCCATCGCCGAAGCCGAGGTCTACATGGCCTATGGCCGGGATGCCCAGGCCGAGGAGATCCTCAAGGAAGCTGTCGCCAAGAACCCGGATCGGCACGAGATCCGCGTCAAGCTGCTGGAAATCTACGCGGCGCGCCGCAATGTGGCGGCGTTCGCCTCGGTGGCCGGCGAGCTGTACGCCGCGCTCGGCAGCGATACCCATCCGCTGTGGCAGAAGGCTTGCGAAATGGGCCGCGAAATCGACCCGACCAATCCGCTCTACGGCGGCAAGGGCGACGCGGCGCCGGCGGCGACCGTCGCGGCGACCGCCGCCGTCGCCGGCGGCGCGGTGGCGTTCGGCGGCGAGGCGGAGGCCGCGACGCCTGCTGCCGCCGAAGCCGAGCCCGAGCCCGCAGCGGAACCCGAGCCAGAAGCAGAACCCGAGACGCGCTTTGCAGGCGGGCCGATGGATTTCACGACGCCCGGGGCGACGGTCGACGACCTTCCCGCGTTCGAAGCGCCCGCGTTCGAGCCGGCCCAGGCAGCCGAGGAAGCGGCCAAGATGGCGGATCTCGACTTCGAACTGCCCGACCTCGACGTGCCGGCAGCCGCGGACGACGGCCTCAAGCTCGACCTGGGCCTGGAGCCAGACAATGGTCCGGACAGCAAATTCGACTTCAGCGGCCTCGATCTCGACCTCGGCGAGTCCGGCGGCAGCGAGCTCGAACTCGACGAGGTCGGCACCAAGCTCGACCTTGCCCGCGCCTACGTGGAAATGGGCGACAAGGAAGGCGCCCGTGAAATCCTCAACGAGGTGCTGGCCGAAGGCAACGACAAGCAGAAATCCGACGCCCAGGACATGCTGAGCACGCTTGGCTAGCGGGTCGATCCATCGCGGCCCGCACGCCGCCGCCCGCATACTCCTGTGGGCCGGCTGGGCGGTGGCCGCCGAGGCGGCCGCGCCGTCCGTGCTCCCCTTCCTGGCCGTCGCTGCGGCGACGGCCTTCCTGTCTGCCCCCGCCCGCGGCCTGCTGCTCAAGCTGCTGCGGCGAACCCGCTGGCTTTTCGTCGTGCTGGCACTTGCCTATGCGTACACGTTGCCCGGCATCCCGGCGTGGCCGGCGCTCGGCTGGGCGAGTCCCAGCATGGAAGGCCTTGCGGCGGGCGGCCTGCGTGTGGCGCGGCTGGCCCTATTGCTCGCGGGACTGGCCGTGCTGCTGGCGCTGACCGCGCACGCGCGCCTGCTCTATGGCCTCTACGTGCTGGCGGCGCCGCTTGCCGCGCTGGGGCTCGACCGGCGCGCCTTGGTCGTGCGCCTCGGTCTCACCCTCGATTACGTCGAAACGGCGCCGGCGCCGTCGCCGGCGCACTGGCTCGACGCACTGCGCGCGCCGCCGTCCGGGGACACGGGGCCGACGCTTTTCGCCCTGGCCGCAGAACGGTGGCAGGCCCGCGACAGCGCCGTCATACTGGCGGCCCTGTCGTTACTGGGTATCGTGCTCGCTTGAGACGCTGTTGAAATGAGAATTGCCATCGGTCTGGAGTATCGCGGCAGCGGTTTCTGCGGCTGGCAGTCGCAGCCGCAGGGCTGCGGCGTGCAGGACGCGGTCGAAGCCGCGGTCGCGGCGATCGCCGGTGAAAGAACGACGGTGACCGCTGCCGGGCGCACCGATGCCGGGGTGCACGCCGCGCTGCAGATCGCGCACTTCGACGTCACGGTCGAACGTCCGCTCACCGCCTGGGTGCGTGGCGTCAACAGCCACCTGCCGGCGGGCATCGCCGTGCTGTGGGCGCGCGTGGTGGGCGAGGACTTCCACGCGCGTTTTGCCGCCGTCCAGCGCGGCTACCGCTATGTGCTCCTGAACCATCCGGTGCGGCCGGCGCTTCACGACGGTCTCATCGGCTGGCATCACCGGCCGCTCGACGCCGACGCCATGAACCGTGCGGCAATGCACCTGATCGGCCAGCACGACTTTTCCGCCTTTCGCGCCGCCGAGTGCCAGGCCCGGTCGCCGGTCAAGGAATTGCGCCGCGCGCAGGTCGAACGGCACGGCGATTACCTGCTGTGCGATTTCCAGGCCGACGGCTTCCTGCATCACATGGTGCGCAACCTCATGGGCAGCCTCATCCAGATCGGCGCGGGCGTGCAACCGGCGGAATGGATGGCGGAACTGCTGGCGAGCCGCGACCGCACGCTTGCGGCGCCGACCTTCGACGCGGCCGGGCTGTATCTCACCCATATCCGGTATCCTGCGCACTTTGCCCTGCCGGAAACCCCGGATCGATGGCCCTTCGCGACATGAGCTTGCGCGTGAAAATCTGCGGCATCACCCGGATCGCCGACCTGCATGCCGCCTGCGCCGCCGGCGCCGACGCGCTCGGCTTCGTCTTCTACGACAAGAGTCCGCGCCATGTCGACGCCGCGGCGGCCGCCGCGCTCCTGCGCGAACTGCCGCCCTTCGTGCAGAGCGTGGGACTGTTCGTGAACGCCGACCCCGAGTTCATCCAGGCCGTGCTGCGCGTCGCGCCGCTCGACCTGCTGCAGTTCCACGGCGACGAGCGGCCGGCCGATTGCGTTCGCCACGGCCGGCCCTACCTCAAGGCGATCCGGGTCGCCGCGGGGACGGATTTGCTAAAATACGCGGCTGACTTCGATACCGCGCAAGGCCTGTTGCTCGACGCCTTCGTCCCCGGCGTGCCGGGCGGCACCGGCGAGCGTTTCGACTGGACGCTGATACCGCCGGGGTTGCCCAGGCCGGTCGTCCTGTCGGGCGGACTCACGCCGGACAACGTCGCCGAGGCGGTGCGCGCCGTCCGCCCGTGGGCGGTGGACGTGTCCTCGGGGGTCGAGGTCTCGAAAGGTATCAAGGACGCGCAGAAGATCGCGCAATTCATTGCGAACGCGAAAGAAGCCTCATGAAGCTCACCGACCTTCCAGATTCCCGTGGCCATTTCGGTCCCTACGGTGGCATTTTCGTCGCCGAGACCCTGATGGCGGCGCTCGAGGAACTGCGCGTCGAATACGAAAAGGCGCGCCAGGACCCCGACTTCATCGCCGAGTTCGAGCACGAGCTCAAGCAC
This sequence comes from Thiobacillus sp., assembly GCA_046292745.1. Classification (GTDB taxonomy): domain Bacteria; phylum Pseudomonadota; class Gammaproteobacteria; order Burkholderiales; family Thiobacillaceae; genus Thiobacillus. Next base: position 238,929 of record JBKBQH010000003.1, read on the forward strand.
TACGTCGGCCGCCCCAGCCCGGTCTATCACGCCAGGCGCCTGTCGGACGCCTACGGCGGCGCGCAGATCTACCTCAAGCGCGAAGACCTCAACCACACCGGCGCGCACAAGATCAACAACACCATCGGCCAGGCGCTGCTCGCCCGTCGCATGGGCAAGAAGCGCGTCATCGCCGAGACCGGCGCCGGCCAGCATGGTGTCGCGTCGGCCACCGTCGCCGCGCGCTACGGCATGGAATGCGTCGTCTACATGGGGGCCGAGGACGTCGCGCGCCAGGCGCCCAACGTCTTCCGCATGAAGCTCCTGGGCGCCACCGTCGTGCCGGTATCCAGCGGCTCTAAGACGCTCAAGGATGCCTTGAACGAGGCGATGCGCGACTGGGTCACCAACGTCGAGTCGACCTTCTACATCCTCGGCACCGCCGCCGGGCCGCATCCCTACCCCATGCTGGTGCGCGACTTCCAGTGCGTGATCGGCCGCGAATGCCTCCAGCAGATGCCCGAGCTGGCCGGCCGCCAGCCCGATGCCGTGGTCGCCTGCGTCGGCGGCGGTTCCAACGCCATCGGCATCTTCCACCCCTACATTCCGTACGAGAACGTGCGCCTGATCGGCGTCGAGGCGGGCGGTTCCGGGGTGGAAACCGGCAGGCACGCGGCACCGCTGTCGGCGGGCACCCCCGGTGTGCTGCACGGCTTCCGCAGCTACCTGATGCAGGACGAGAACGGCCAGGTCATCGAGACCCATTCGGTGTCGGCCGGACTCGACTACCCCGGCGTCGGTCCCGAACACAGCTGGCTCAAGGACGCCGGCCGCGCCGAGTACGTCGCGATCAACGACGACGAGGCGCTCGCCGCCTTCGGCGACCTGTGCCGGCTCGAGGGCATCATTCCCGCGCTCGAGTCGAGCCACGCCGTCGCCTACGCGAAAAAACTCGCGCCGACGCTGGGAAAGGACCAGATCCTCCTGGTCAATCTTTCCGGGCGCGGCGACAAGGACATCAACACCGTGGCGAAATTGTCGGGCATCACGCTCTGACGCGCCCCCCTCCCCCTACCAGAAGATAGCCTCATGAGCCGCATCGGCCAGACCTTCACCGCGCTCCGCGCGCATAACAAGAAAGCCCTCGTCCCCTTCATCACCGCCGGCGACCCCGGCAAGGGGTATACCGTGCCCTTGATGCACGCGCTGGTCGAGGCCGGCGCCGACATCATCGAGCTGGGGGTGCCGTTTTCCGACCCCATGGCCGATGGCCCGGTGATCCAGCGCGCGTCCGAACGCGCACTCGCCAACAAGGTGGGGCTCAAGGACGTGCTCGCGATGGTGGCGGAATTCCGCAGGCACAACGGCGCGACGCCGGTGGTGCTGATGGGCTACGCGAATCCCGTCGAGCACATGGGCTACGAAAAATTCGCGCAGGCGGCGCAGGCGGCGGGCGTGGATGGCGTGCTGACCGTCGACATTCCGCCCGAGGAATCGGCCGGCGTCGCCGACGTGTTCAAGGCCGCCGGCCTCGACCCGATCTTCCTGCTGTCGCCGACCACGCCGGAGGCGCGCATCGAGCAGGTGGCGGCCGCGGCGGGCGGTTTCATCTATTACGTGTCGCTGAAGGGCGTCACCGGCGCCGCCAATCTCGACACCGGCGAGGTGGCGCAGAAACTTGCCATGGTGCGCAGGCACTGCGCGCTCCCGGTCGGGGTCGGTTTCGGCATCCGCGACGCGGCGACGGCCGAAGCGGTCGCGCGCATCGCCGACGCCGTGGTGGTCGGCAGCCGCATCGTCAGCGAGATCGAGATGGCGACCGAGGACCAGTGCGTCGAACGCGTGAAGCACGTGGTGGCCGAGCTGCGCCGCGGTGTCGACGCCGCCACGAAATAACGAAACAAACACGGAGAACGCCATGAGCTGGTTCCAGAAAATCCTGCCGCCCAAGATCAAGCGGCGTTCGCAGGGCGAAAAGAAATCCATGCCGGAAGGCCTGTGGTCCAAGTGCCCGGCGTGCAACGAAGTGCTTTATCGCGCCGACCTCGAAACCAATCTCGAGGTATGCCCCAAGTGCGGTCACCACCACCGCATCGGCGCGCGTGCGCGGCTCGCCCTGTTTCTCGACCCCGAAGGCCAGCACGAGATCGGCGCCAACGTCACGCCCCTCGATCCGCTGAAGTTCAAGGACAGCAAGAAGTATCCCGACCGTCTCAAGGAAGCGCAGGCGTCGACCTCGGAAACCGACGCGCTGGTGGTGATAGGCGGCAGCGTGAAGGCGGTGCCGGTGGTCGCCGCGGCGTTCGAATTCAAGTTCATGGGCGGCTCGATGGGCTCGGTCGTCGGCGAGCGCTTCGTCCTCGGCGTAGAGGCGGCAATCGAATCGAACTCCGCCTTCGTCTGCTTTTCCGCCAGCGGCGGCGCGCGCATGCAGGAAGGCCTGTTCTCGCTGATGCAGATGGCGAAGACCTCGGCCGCGCTGACGCAGCTGTCGCGCCACCGCCTGCCCTTCGTTTCCGTGCTGACCGACCCCACCATGGGCGGCGTGTCGGCGAGTTTCGCCATGCTGGGCGACCTCGTCGTCGCCGAGCCCAACGCACTGATCGGTTTCGCCGGCCCGCGCGTGATCGAGCAGACCGTGCGCGAAACGCTGCCGGAAGGCTTCCAGCGCGCCGAATTCCTGCTGGAGAAAGGCGCGATCGACCGCATCATCGACCGCCGCCGCATGCGTGACGAGCTCGCGTCCACGCTGGCCATCATGATGGGCCGCCCGGCGCTGGCGGCGTAGGCCGTTTTTCAGGAACAACGCGGCGGGCGCCAGGGAAGCCCTTGCGCTGCATTTCTCCGCGTTTTCCTCTTCGGTGAACCATGACGGCTGACCTTTCCCGGACCCTGAGCGAATGGCTGGCGCGCCTGGAGCAACTGCATCCCAGCGCCATCGAACTCGGCCTTGAGCGCGTGCGCCGGGTCAAGGACGTGATGGGACTCGCGCCGACGTTTCCCGTCCTCGTCGTCGGCGGCACCAACGGCAAGGGCTCGACCTGCGCCATCCTCGACGCCATCCTGCGGGCCGCCGGCTACAGGACGGGTCTCTACACCTCGCCGCATCTGTTGCGCTACAACGAGCGCGTGCGCGTCGCCGGCCGCGAGTCCGCCGACGCGGCGCTGGTCGACGCCTTCGAACGCGTCGATGCCGCGCGCGGCGACGTCTCGCTGACCTATTTCGAATTCGGCACGCTCGCCGCGATGCGGCAGTTCGTCGACGCAGCGGTCGACGTTGCGATTCTCGAGGTAGGGCTCGGCGGGCGGCTCGACGCGGTCAATGTGTTCGACGCCGACATCGCGATCGTCACCGGCGTCGACCTCGACCACATGGACTATCTGGGCGACACGCGGGAAGCGATCGGTTTCGAGAAGGCCGGCATCTACCGTGCCGGCCGGCCCGCGGTGTGTGCCGACCCGGATCCGCCCGCCACGCTCCGCGACCACGCCCGCCGCATCGGCGCCGACCTGCGCTGCCTGGGCCGCGAGTTTTCCTACGATGCGGGCGAGGCGGCCTGGACCTACCGCGGGCCGGCGTGGCACTGGCACGCGCTGCCGCTGCCGGCCCTCGCGGGCCCCGTCCAGCTGCGCAACGCCGCCGGCGCGCTGGCGGTGCTGGAGGCGGCGCGGGACTGCCTGCCGGTCGATGCCGCGGCGATCCGCGCCGGGCTCGCCGCGGCACGGATCGCCGGGCGTTTCCAGCGCATCGCGACGGCACCGGACGTCATCGTCGACGTTGCGCACAACCCCGACGCCGCCCGTGCGCTCGCCGCCACCCTGCGCGCGAACCCGGTGCCTGGCCGCACGCTCGCCGTGGTCGGCATGCTCGCCGACAAGGACGCTGCCGGCGTGTTCGCCGCGCTCGCGGCTTGCGTCGACGCGTGGTGGACCTGCACCCCGGATTCCGCCCGCGCGCGCGATGCCGCGTCGCTGGCTGCCGCGTTGCGGGAGCATGCCGCGGGCGCTCCCGTCGCGGTCGAAGCCGGCGTCAGGACGGCGCTGGCCGCGGCACGGGAAGCAGCACGCGAAGGTGATAGAATTCTCGTCTTCGGTTCGTTCTACACCGTCGCCGCCGTACTCGACCATGCCGCCACCCAGCAGTGAAAACGACCTCAAGCGCCGCGCCCGGCGCCGCCTGATTGGCGCGGTGGGGCTCACCCTGGCGGCCGTCATCCTGCTGCCGCTGCTGCTGGAAGACGAGCCGCCGCCGGCGCGCCAGCTCGACGTGAAAATGCCCGCACCGACGGCCGTATCCGAAGCCCCGGCCGGCCCGGTCGCGGTGCAACCGGCGCCTGCCGCCGAACCCCCGTCCCCGGCAGAAACCCCACCCGAACCCAAAGACCCCATGCCGGAATCCAAGCCGGAACCGGAACCGAGAGCGGCAGCGAAACCGCCGCCCCAGGTCGCGCCCAAGCCGGAACCCAAGCCGGAACCCAAGCCGGAACCCAAGCCGGAACCCAAGCCGGAACCCAAGCCGGAACCCAAACCGGTGCCGGCCACGCAGGCCGGCAGCGACGCCTACGTGGTGCAACTGGCCGCGCTGTCGGATCCGGCCAAGGTCGAGACGCTCAAGGCGCGCGCGGCGCTCAGCGGCCTGCCCGTCTTTACCGACAGCCGCAACGGCCTCACCCGGGTGAGAGTGGGCCCCTTCGCGTCGCGTCAGGCCGCTGAGGCGGCGCAGGCCAAGCTTCGGGACCAGGGCCTCGCCGGCCAGGTGCTCGCGAAATGACGACACTCGATTTCCTCGTGCTGGGCGTGCTGCTGCTCGCGGTCGTGCGCGGCCTCATGCGCGGGCTCGTCGACACCCTGTTTTCGCTGGCGGCCTGGGTGCTCGCCTTCGTGCTCGGCAAATGGGGCGCCTGGCTGGTTGCGCCCGAACTGCCGGTCGGCGCCGAATACCCGTCGCTCGCGTATTTCGCCGGCTTCGGTGTGATTTTCCTGGCGGTGCTCATCGGCATGCTGCTGGCGGGCCACGCCCTCGCCGCGCTGGTGAAGGCCGTGGGACTCGGCGGCGCGGACAAGACACTGGGCGGCGTGTTCGGGCTGGCCAAGGGCCTGGTGATCCTCACCGGCCTGACGATCGCGGCGGGCCTCACCTCGCTGCCGCGTACCGATTTCTGGAAGCAGGCCCGGCTCTCGGGCAGCCTGCAGGCCATGGCGGAACGGGCCCTGCCCTTGATTCCGGCCGATCTGGCTAAACATGTGCGTTTCGAATAATTTCATGGACGGGTGCACGCTATGTGCGGGGTAATCGGGGTCGTTGCCAATACGGCGGTGAATCAGCTTCTGTACGATGGGCTGATGGTGTTGCAGCATCGCGGCCAGGACGCCGCCGGCATCGTGACGGCGGAGGGAAGCCGCTTCCACATGCACAAGGGGCAGGGGCTGGCGCGCGACGTGTTCCGCACCCGCGACATGCGCAACCTGCTCGGCGACATGGGCGTGGCGCACGTCCGCTACCCGACCGCCGGCAGCGCGTCGTCGTCGGCCGAGTCACAGCCGTTCTACGTCAACTCGCCCTATGGCATCGTGCTCGGCCACAACGGTAACCTCACCAACACGCAGGAACTCAAGGAATCGCTGTTCCGCACCGACCTGCGCCACGTCAACACCAACTCGGATTCCGAGGTGCTGCTGAACGTGCTGGCGCACGAACTGCAGGTGCGCGCGTCGGGCCGGCAGCTGAGCCTCGACACCATCTTCGGCGCGGTCGCCGGGGTGCATGCGCGCTGCCGCGGCGCCTACGCCGTGGTCGCTTTCATCGCCGGCTACGGCCTGCTGGCCTTTCGCGACCCGCACGGCATCCGCCCGCTGGTGATCGGCGTCAACGAGCAGGCGACGCCGCACGAGTACATGGTCGCCTCGGAGAGCGTGGCGATCGACGCGCTCGGCTTTCGCCTGCTGCGTGACGTCGCCCCGGGCGAGGCGGTGTTCATCGATTACGACCGCCGCCTGCACAGCCGCGTGTGCAGCGACCACGCCGTGCTCAACCCCTGCATTTTCGAATATGTGTATCTCGCGCGCCCGGACTCGGTCATGGACGGCGTCTCGGTCTACAGCACGCGGCTCGCCATGGGCGTGTCGCTCGCCGAGAAGATCCAGCGCGAGTTCGCGCATCTCGATATCGACGTGGTGATCCCCATCCCCGACACCAGCCGGCCCTCGGCGCTGCAGCTGGCGAATCATCTCAACGTGCCGTACCGCGAGGGGTTCATCAAGAACCGCTACATCGGGCGCACCTTCATCATGCCGGGGCAGGCGCTGCGCAGGAAGTCGGTGCGCCAGAAACTCAACGCCATCGCCGAGGAATTCAAGGGCAGGAACGTGCTGCTGGTCGACGACTCGATCGTGCGCGGGACCACCAGCCGCGAGATCGTCCAGATGGCGCGCGACGCCGGCGCGGCCAAGGTCTATTTCGCCTCGGCCTCGCCGCCGGTGCGGTATTCGAACGTCTACGGCATCGACATGCCGACGCGCAACGAACTCATCGCCAACGGCCGCACCGACGAGGAGATCGCGCGCGAGATCGGCTGCGACGCGTTGATCTACCAGGATCTCGACGCCATGATCGCGGCGGTCAGGGCCGGCAATCCTGCCATCCTCGACTTCGACACTTCGTGCTTCGACGGACGTTACGTCACCGGCGATGTCACGCCCGAATACCTGAACTACATCGAGGCGGTGCGCAACGGCGAAACGCCGCCGCCGTCCGCGCTGTCGACGCAGCAACTCGATCTCAACCTTGCCACCGGCAGTTGACCACGCCCGGCGCCGGGCGTAGATTGGTCACGGCGCCGATTTGAACCTCAGCTTGCGGGCGCTCGACAAATCCGGCTAAAGCGTTGGGACAAGCCCCGACACGCCGGCCGTGCGGGGTTTTTTTCTTCTGGATCACGGATGAACGACGAATACGACATCGAAACGCTGGCGGTGCGCGCCGGCACCGTGCGCAGCCAGTTCAACGAGCACTCGGAGGCGATGTTCCTCACCTCCAGCTTCGTCTTCGGCAGCGCCGCCGAGGCCGCTGCGCGCTTCAAGGGCGAGGCGCCCGGCCCGATCTACGCGCGCTTCACCAATCCTTCGGTGCAGATGATGGAAGCGCGGCTCGCCGCGCTCGAGGGCGCCGAGCGCGGCGTCGCGTTCGCCTCCGGCATGGCGGCGATCCTCGCCACCGTGATGGGCCTGATGAAGGCGGGCGAACACATCGTCGCCTCGCGCTCGATCTTCGGCTCGACGGTGCAATTGTTCTCCAACATCCTCGGCCGCTTCGGCATCGAGACGACCTACGTGTCGCCGACCGACCCGGCAGAATGGCGCGCGGCGCTGAGGCCGAACACGAAGCTCTTCTTCGTCGAATCGCCGTCGAATCCGTTGACCGAAGTGAGCGACATCCGCGCGCTCGCCGGCATCGCGCACGACGCCGGCGCGTGGCTCGCGGTCGACAACTGCTTCTGCTCGCCCGCGCTGCAACAGCCGCTCGAACTCGGCGCCGACATTGTCATCCACTCGGCGACCAAGTACCTCGACGGGCAGGGCAGGGTGCTCGGCGGCGCCGTGCTCGGCAACCAGGCCTTGATGGAAGGCGTCTACACTTTCCTGCGCACCGCCGGGCCGACGCTTTCCGCGTTCAACGCCTGGGTGATCTTCAAGGGCATGGAAACGCTGTCGCTGCGCATGGAGGCGCACTCCAGAAATGCGCTGGCGCTGGCGCAGTGGCTGGAGGCGCAGCCGCAGGTCGCGCGCGTGCTCTATCCCGGCCTGCCCTCGCATCCGCAGCATGCACTGGCGATGACGCAGCAGAAGACCGGCGGCGGCATCGTCGCGTTCGAACTCAAGGGCGGCCAGGCGGCAGCCTGGAAGCTGATCGACGCCACCCGGCTGATGTCGATTACCGCGAACCTCGGCGACACGCGCACGACCATCACGCATCCGGCAACGACGACGCATAGCCGCATGACCCCCGAACAGCGCGCCGCGGCCGGCATCGGCGACGGGCTGGTGCGCATCGCCGTGGGGCTGGAGTCGGTCGCCGACTTGCAGGCGGATCTCGCCAGGGGGCTGGCATGACACGCCTCTGGCTGCTGGGCGCGTTGCTGTGCGCAGGCGCCGCGCAGGCGGCCGACATGGCCGTGCTGCGCTTCGTCGACCAGGATCCCGGTGATCCGCCCTATCTCACGCGGGTTCTCGTGACGCCCGCGTTTCTGCGCATGGACGACGGCCAGGACGACGGCGATTTCGTGCTGCTCGACCGCCGCGCGAAAAAAGTCATCAACGTGATGCGTGGCAGCCGGCTGGCGATGGTCTTCTCGCCCGGCAAGCTGCCGGCGAAGCCGGCGAACTGGGCGCCCCGCTTGAACGTCAACGCGGGAGCACCGGGGACGCGGCGCTTCCAGCTGTCGATCGGCGGCGTGGTCTGCAGCGAGGGGATTGCCGCGGCACGCGCGGTGCCGGACGCCGCGCGCGCGCTGGCCGAATTCAAGGCGGTGCTCGCCGCCTCCCAGTACCGGGTGTGGCGGGATTCGCCGCGCGAGATGCAGCACGACTGCGATCTCGCCAACCAGGTATGGGAATCGGGCGCCACGCTGGGGCTCGGCCTGCCGCTCGAGGAGCGCGAATTCACCGGGCGCTCGCGCCAGTTCGAAAGCGAGGCGACCGAGCCGTTGCGGCCCGAGCTGTTCCGCATACCCGAGGGCATGCCGCAGATCGCGGCACCGTCATAAGGGCTCGACGCGGAGCGTGCAGCCTGCGGCGTCACAGACGACATAACCCCAGCGCGCGTACCAGTCCGGCAGCACCCAGCGCTCGCGCTCGCGTCCGTCGACGACAAGGCGGTGTTCGGCCGGGCGATGCGTGTGGCCATGGATCAGGCGGCTGGCGCCCGCGTCGCGCAGCGCGCGCGCGACGGCCGTCGCGTTCACGTCCATGATCGCCGCGGGCTTGGCCGCCTTGGCCGCTTCGCTGCCGGCGCGTGCCTGCCGCGCCAGCCGCCGGCGCAGGCCCTGCGGCAGCCGGCGCAGCAGCGCCAGCACCAGCGGATGGCGCGCGCGGCGGCGGAAGCGCAGATAGGCCAGGTCGTCGGTGCACAGCGTGTCGCCGTGCATCAGGAGCGTCGGGGTGCCGTAGAGATCGACCACGGCCGGGTCGGCGATCAGCGTCATGCCGGACCGTTCGGCGTAGCTGGCGGCGAGCATGAAATCACGGTTGCCGTGCAGGAAGTACACCCGGGTGCCGGCCTCGGCCAGCGCCCGGAGGCGGCGCGCGGCATCGTGGGCGACCGCCTCGTCATGGTCGTCGCCGGTCCAGGCCTCGAACAGGTCGCCCAGGATGTAGAGCGCATCCGCGCCGGCCGCTTCCTCGTCGAGAAAACGAAAAAAACGCCCGGTCGCGGCCGGGCGTTCGTCGCTCAGGTGCAGGTCGGCGACGAAGTAGCTGCGTTTCGCGCCTTGGCGTGCCGCCTGGTTCACCGGCCGATTCAGACGATTTCCGCCTTGGTGATGACCACGTCTTCCGCCGGCACGTCCTGGTGGCCGGCGCGATTGCCGGTCTTCACCTTCTTGATCTTGTCGACCACGTCCATGCCTTCGACGACCTTGCCGAACACGGCATAGCCGTAGCCCTGCGGGGTGGGCGCGGTGAAGTTGAGGAAGCTGTTGTTGGCGACGTTGATGAAGAACTGCGCCGTGGCCGAGTTCGGGTTGGGGGTGCGCGCCATCGCGATGGTGTAGGCCTCGTTCTTGAGGCCGTTGCCCGCCTCGTTCTCGATCGCCTCGCGGGTGGGTTTCTGCGTCATGCCCGGCTCGAAACCGCCGCCCTGGATCATGAAGCCGTCGATCACGCGATGGAAGATCGTGCCGTCGTAGAAGCCGTCGCGCACGTACTGCAGGAAATTTTCCACCGTCTTGGGCGCCTTCTCGGCATCGAGTTCGAGGGTGATGGTGCCGAGGGTGGTGTGAAGCTTGACCATGGGGTTCCTTAAAGAGTGGTTTCGTGGAGGATCGTCCAGCGGCCGTTTTCGCGGCTCCAGAACTGGCGCTTGACGGTGCGGTCGCTGAGATTGTTGCTCTGGTAGTTCTGCACGAAGCTCACCATCGCGAAGTCGGGGCGCTCCGGGTAGAGCATCAGGCTGAGCTTGTCGAGGCCGACCTTGATCCATGTCTTGCCGGCGTTGGCCTTCTGCTTGCTCGCGGCGAAGGCCGCGCGCGGCAGCGAACCGGCGCGGAAGGCCGGACCATAGTGGCGCATCAGGCGCTCGACATCGCGGCTCTCCCAGTCCTGCCGCCATTGCTCGACCGCGGCGGCGAGATCGTTTCGCCGCGCGCCCAGCTCGTCGAGCGCGACCCATTCGATTTGCCGTGCGATGACGACCGGCGTCTTGCCGGTCTCGATGTACTGGCCGAGACGCGCGAGATCGTCGTTGGCGAGCACCACGCAGCCTTCGCTCGCGCGCGGCGTGCGGCTGTAGGTGTTGCTCGGGCTGCCGTGGATCCAGATGCCGTGGCCGCTGCGCCCCTGGCGGGTGTCCCATTCGTTGGGGTAGGTGAGGGTGAAGGCGCCGCCGCCGTAGAAGTCGCTGAGCTCGCGCGGCGATTTGAAGCCAGACACGGCGTAGATGCCGACCGGGGTGCGGTTGTCGCCCTCTCGCTCCTTGCCGGCGCCGGCCTTGCCGATGGTGACGTAGAAATCGGCGACGCGGATCGGCGTGCCGTTGCGGTTGGCGTAGACGTAGAGCCGCGAGCGGCTGGCGTCGACCACCAGTGCGTGGCGGTAGCCTTCGTCGAGGTTCAGCAAATAGGCGGGCACCCTGTCGTGCGGCAGCGGGTCGGTCAGCGCGCGCACGCGCTGGCGCGCCTCGTCGCGCAGCTGCTCGAGTTCGGCGTTGCGCGGCCCCTGGGCGTTGCCCAGCGTCTGCAGCGGCTGCACGCGCGCCAGCAGCAGGTCGCCCTTGACCAGCTGGGCGAGGCGGAAATTGGGATGCAGGCGGGTCAGCTGGTCGACCGCCTCGAGCGCTTCGGGGATGCGTTTTTCGGTGACGGCGAGCAGGCTCGACGCGAGCTGGCGATCGACGTCCGGCGCGGCCGTGGCGGACAGCGGGAAGATCGACAGGAACAGGCAGGCGAAGCGGCGCATGCGCGTGCGTCCTACCGGGTGGTTTCGCCGACGATGCGCCATTCGCCGTTCTGCAGCGCCAGCGTCAACGTCTTCATGACGGTCGAGCGATGACGGTCGGAGCGGTAGGTCTGGCGGAAGGTGGCGGTGGCGGTGTTGCCCTGCTGGACGATTTTCATGTCGCCGAGCGCGATCTCGATGCGCGCGGGGGCGGTGATGCGGGCGCGACGCTGTTCGACCCAGGCGGCACGATCGAGGCCGTCGGCGGCGTAGTCGCTGGCGTAGGCGGCGAGGTAGGCGTCGACGTCGCGCGCCGCCCAGGCGCGGGCCCAGCGGTCGACGGCCGCCGCGACCGCGGCGTTCGCGGCGTTCGCGGCGGCTGGCGCGGGCCTGGCCGGCGCC
>JBKBQH010000004.1:0-236591 GCA_046292745.1 Thiobacillus sp.
CCCCGACATGTTGACGCTTCGGGGGTAGGGGGAAGTTCGCCCGGAATTCAGGAAATTGCTCAAGGATTGAGCAATTGCCGCAACCACCCCATCAGCCTTGCCCAGCGTGTCTCGGGAAATTGCTCAAATCACGGGCCGGTGAAATATCCGGGCTAGCGCCTCATTGCAGTCCGGAAAAACGGGGGCGGCTGACAGCCGCCCCCGTTTTTTTGTGCGCGCGAGTGGATTGCGCCCGCGTCAGGGTGCGGGGTCGGCGGGTGCCGCGCCTGCTGGCGGCGCCACCGGGATCGGCAGCACCACGCTGGGGTCGAGATCCTCGGGAAAGCCGCCCTGCACCGGTGCCGGCTTCTTCGCCGGCGGGTCGGCCTGGCTGGTCGCGCCGTCGGGTTTCTCGCGCGCCGGTTTCGGCGGTGCGACCGGCACTGGCGCGGGCGCGGCTTCCTCGGTAATGACGGGCTTGGCGGGTGCCGCTGGCGGCACCAGCTTGAGGTGCGGCTGCAGTTGCGGCAACAGGGTCTTCAGCATTTGCGCGGTGAGCGAGCTGGTGAAGCCGAACTGACCCGCCTGCTCGCCCTGCACCAGCGCGGTCAGCGTGCCGAAGTGCCTGTCGCCGAGGTAGAACACGAAGGTGGCGGTGCGGTTGACCACGCGCGATTCGAGCAGCTGGCCGCCCCTGCCATAGCGTTCGAAGCGATGGTCGCCGGTGCCGGTCTTGCCGCCGACCGGCAGCGGCTGGCCGTCCTCGTATTTGAGCGCGTTGGCGAGCCGCGCCGCGGTGCCCTGTTCAACCACCTGCGCGAGCGCGCGCCGCACGGTCTGCGCGACTTCGGCGGGCATGAGGCGCTCGCCCGCGACGGGACCGGGCGAGACGCGGGTGTCGTAAGGGGTGTTGGCGGCGAAGCGCATGCCGGCGAGGCTCGTCATGGGCATGCGCACGCCGTCGTTGACGAGAATGCCCATCAGCTCGGCCAGCGCGGCGGGACGGTCGCCGGAGCTGCCGATCGAGGTGGCATAGGACGGGGTGATGGTGTCGAAGGGGTAGCCGAGCCGCTTCCAGTCGGCCAGCAGGCGGTCGAAGGCCTCGACTTCGAGCAGCGACTGGATGCGGATGTCCTGCGCGTTCTTGCGGCTGGTGTCGAACAGCCAGCCGTAGACCTCGAGGCGCACGCCGGCGCCGGCCTCCTGCAGTGTCCTAAGGTCGATGCCGGGGCGGGTGCGCAGCATCTTCACCACCCACAGCTCGAGGGGATGGATCTGCGCGATGTAGCCGCGGTCGTTGAGGCTGTAGGCATCCGGCGCATGGGTGCGGAAAAGCGCCTCCAGTGCCTGCCGGCCCAATTCGGCGCTCGCCGGCACATGGGCGTGCAGCGCTTGCACGAAGGTGTCGAAATCGGCCGCTGGCTCGAGGTAGCGGTACACCGCGGCGAAGCGGCGCGGGTGCAGCCCGGCGCGCGTGTAGAGGGCCGCGGCCATGTCCTCGGCGCTGGACGCCTTGTGACGCTGGTAGAAATTGCTGATGAAGACCCGCCCTTCGCGATCGACGAAGCGCGCGAGATAGGTGTCGCGCAGCGGGTTTGCGGCGTCGTCGAGGATGCGCGCGGCCGCCCCCGGCGTGCTGCCGCTGTAGTGGCGGATGATGTCGCGCATCATGCGGATGTACACCAGGTTGACCGAATTGCGCGTGGCTTCCCACACGTCCATCACGCGGCCGTTGTCACGGGCGTCGAAGTTGGCGAAGTGATGCACGCCGCCGCCGGTGAAGAAGGGTTCGGGCGCCGCCGAGTAGCTGCGGCCCATCGCGGCGTCGAGGGTCGTGGCGAGCGATTCGTTGCGGTTGGCCATCAGCCGTGTCGCCACCCACTGCGCCAGCACGTCGCGCTGCGGCGCGGCCTTCTGGGCCAGCGCGGCGGCGTCGAGCCCACGATATTCGGCGTGCAGCCGCGCGATGACTTCCAGGTAGGTGACGAGCGTGCGCAGCTTGGCGGTCGAGCCGAGATCGAGGCGGGCCTGGCTGTTGATGTCGAAGGGCTGGTTGAGGTTGTCGGCCTGGACGCGCAGCAGGTTGCCTCGCGGGCTCTTCTCGTACAGCGTGAAGCTGTAGATCACCTCGTCCAGCGGATTCCCCGGCGCCAGCAGGCGGTGGCCGATCAGTCCCGAGGCGGCGGCGGCCTCGGGCCGGGCGAGGCTCTGCAGGTAGGTGCTGACGATCTTCTGCGCCGGCTGGTTGATCGTGGTCTGCACCTCGAGGTCGAGGCGGTCGAGGTCGTACAGGCGCGCCTCGCCCAAGAGTTGCGCGACGCGGATGCGCTGCGCGTTGGCGGCCTTCTGGTCGACGAAGCGTGGCGGCTGCGGGTCGGTGCGCTGCTCGGGGCCGCGCAGACGCACCTTCTTGGCGTGGTCGGCGAGCGCGCGCGTGATGATCCCCGCATTGGCGAGGAGGTCGAGGTGGTCGTCGGTGAGCGCGTCGAGCGCCTTGCGGTTGGACGCGAGGTAATACGAGGGCCGCCGTTCGGCGACGATGAGCGACAGGGCATGTTTGAGTGCGCTCGCGTAGGCGGGGTTGATGGTTTCCCCGCCGGGGGCGGCGCGCTGGCCGCGCTTCGCGGGGGCGGGCCTGCCGTTTGCGGTCTTGCCATGCGCGGCGCCGCCATTGCGCTTGAGCACCGCATTGATCTCTTCGAAGTCGAGCCCGTACCACGCCCACAGCCCGTCGCCGATGCCGTGAACTTCACCGAAGCGCGGCGCGGCGGCGAGCGGTACGGTATTGAGGTAGGCGGTCACGGTCTCGCGGCGCATCTCCAGCGTATTGGGGCCGTTGAGGTAGGCCCTGAGGCTGGCGGTCCCCATCTGGCGCAGCTTTTCACGCATGTCGGCGGTGCGTCCCTCGGGCGAGTGGCGATATTTCTCGATCTGCGTGGGCAGCGTGCTGCCCCCCGGTACGTTGCGGTTGCGGTCGACGAGGCTGATGCCTTTTTCCAGCACGGCCTGGGCGAGGCGGTCCCATTCCACCGCCGGGTTGCGGGTGGGAAACTGTTCGGCAAGCAGTTCGCGGTTCTCGATGTAGACCAGCGCGTCGACCAGGATTCTGGGGATCTCCGCGAAGTCGGTGTAGACGCGGGTGGGGTAGCGCGCCCGATAGAGCGTCTCGCCGTCGCTGTCGAGCAGCGCGAGGCCGGCCTGGTCCTTCTCGTGGTAAGGCAGGAAGAGGCCGAGGTCGGCGACCCGCGCCATCTGCAGGCTGATGCGCGCCTGCGCGTCGATTTTCCAGCCGGCCTTCTGCAGGCGGGCGAGGTAATCGGGCAGCTTGCTGTAGCCGAGGCGCACGTCGTAGGGGCCGTCGCCGGGGAAACGGATGCGGTCGGACGGGCCGGGGCGAAGTTGCCAGGTCATCTTCTGCGCGGTCTTGGCGAGGTAGCGCGCCTCGAGCGCGGAGGACACCAGTTCGTAGGCGACGAGGCCGATCAGCCCGATGATCAGCAGCAGGACGCCGAGCCCGATCAGGATGCGGCGGGGAAACTTACGCATGGAGCCAGTCGCGCGCGGGCAGAAAATCGGTGTAGAGGCGCGCCTCCGGGGTGCCGGCCGCGGGCTGCCAGTCGTAGCGCCATTTCACGAGCGGCGGCAGCGACATCAGGATCGATTCGGTGCGCCCGCCCGACTGCAGGCCGAACAGGGTGCCGCGGTCGTACACCAGGTTGAACTCGACGTAACGGCCGCGCCGGTAGGCCTGGAAATCGCGCTCGCGCTCGCCATAGGGGGTGTCGCGGCGGCGTTCAAGGATCGGCAGGTAGGCGGCGAGGAAGGCGTCGCCCACGCTCTTCGTCATGGCGAACGCACGGTCGAAGCCGCCTTCGGCGAAATCGTCGAAGAACACGCCGCCGACGCCGCGCGCCTCGTTGCGGTGCTTGAGGAAGAAGTAGGTGTCGCACCACGCCTTGAAACGCGGGTGGAGATCCGCGCCGAACGGATCGAGCGCGGCCTTGCAGGTGGCATGGAAGTGACGTGCGTCTTCCTCGAAGCCGTAATAGGGCGTGAGGTCCATGCCGCCGCCGAACCACCACACGGGCACTTCGCCGTCCTTGGTCGCGACGAAGCAGCGCACGTTCATGTGTACCGTCGGCGCGTAGGGATTCTTCGGGTGCAGCACCAGCGAGACGCCCATCGCTTCCCAGCGGCGGCCGGCGAGCTCGGGCCGGTGCGCGCTGGCCGAGGGCGGCAGCTGGCTGCCCGTCACGTGCGAAAAGTTCACCCCGCCGCGCTCGAACACGCGGCCTTCCTCGATCAGGCGCGTGACGCCGCCGCCGCCTTCAGGGCGGGTCCATCTGTCGCTGCGGAAGGGCAGGCCATCGGCGGCTTCGAGCGCGGCGACGATGCGCGCCTGCAGGTCGGTGAGCCAGGCCTTGACGGCGGCGGTGTCGATTGCGATGTCGGGCATCAGGGGCGAAGAATCGTTCCGGTGGCAAGCTCGATGAGCGTGGATGGGCGGCGGCGCGTGCCGATGCGGCCGGGAAGCACACGCACGCGGCGCCCGAATATTGTGCGACATTCGGCGGCGGTTTTGGCGGGTTTCCGCCCGCTTTTGTTGGCGCTGGTGGAAACGAGCGCCATGCCGAGTTCGCGGCACAGGCGCGCGGCGACTGGATGCGCGGTGACGCGCACGGCGATGGTCGGGCGGCCGCCGGTGAGCAGCGCCGGGCAGGCAGCGGATGCGGGCACGACCCAGGTGACCGGGCCGGGCCAGGTTTTTGCCATGCGCGCGCGGTCGGCCGCGCTGAGCGCGCCGACGAAGGGCGCGAAGCGCTTGAACGTGTCGGCGATGAGCAGCATGCCCTTGGCCGCGCTGCGGCCCTTGAGCGCGACAAGGCGGCGCAGCGCGCGTACGTTGCGCGGGTCGCAGCCGAGGCCGTAGCAGGATTCGGTGGGGTAGGCGATCAGGCCGCCGCGCGCGAGGTACGCACGCAGCCCGCCGGCCTCATTCCTCACGCCGCGCGCCTCCCTTCTTGCGGTCCAGCGCGCGCCAGCCGATGTCGCGGCGGAACTGCATGCCGTCGAAGTGGATGGTAGCGATGGCATCGTAGGCGCGCTTCTGCGCCATGCGCACGCTGTCGCCGAGCGCGGTCACCGCGAGTACGCGGCCGCCGCTCACCACGACGCGGCCGTCCTGCAGGGTGGTGCCGGCGTGGAACACGTGAAGATCGTCGGCGGCGGCCGGCAGCGGGCCGATGACGGCCCCCTGCTTCGGCGCCTCGGGGTAGCCCTCGGCGGCGAGCACGACGGCAAGCGCGGTGCGGCGGTCCCATTCGGCCTCGACCTGGTCGAGGCGGCCGGCCACGGCGGCGTCGATGAGCGTCACCAGGTCGGATTTGAGCCGCATCATGATCGGCTGCGTCTCGGGGTCGCCCAGGCGGCAGTTGAATTCGAGCACCTTGGGCGCGCCGTCTGGCGACACCATGACGCCGGCGTAGAGAAAACCGGTGTAGCGGATGCCCTCGCGCGCCATGCCATCGACGGTGGGCGTGATCACCTCGCGCATGATGCGCGCGTGCAGTTCGGGGGTGACCACCGGCGCCGGCGAATACGCGCCCATGCCGCCGGTGTTGGGGCCAATGTCGCCGTCCTTGAGGCGCTTGTGGTCCTGGCTCGAGGCGAGCGCGAGCACGTGCTCGCCATCGACCATGACGATGAAGCTCGCTTCCTCGCCGGCGAGACATTCCTCGATCACCACGCGGTGGCCGGCGTTCCCCAGACGGTTACCGGCGAGCATGGCGTCGACCGCGGCGTGCGCCTCCGCCGCCGTCGCGGCGACGACGACGCCCTTGCCGGCAGCCAGGCCATCGGCCTTGACCACGATCGGTGCGCCGTGTTGGTCGATGTAAGCGTGTGCGGCAGCGACGTCGGTGAAAGTGCCGAAGGCGGCCGTGGGAATGCCATGGCGCGCCATGAACTGCTTGGCGAAATCCTTCGAGCTTTCCAGCCGGGCGGCCGCCTGGGTCGGGCCGAAGATCTTCAAGCCGGCGGCGCGGAAGGCGTCGACCACGCCAGCGGCGAGCGGCGCCTCGGGGCCGACCACGGTCAGTGCGATCTCCTCGCGCCGGGCGAACTCGACCAGCGCGGGAATGGCGGAAATCGGCACGTTGACGACGCCGTCCTCGAGCGCGGTGCCGCCATTGCCGGGGGCGACGTAGACCTGGGAAACCTTGGGCGATTGCGCGAGTTTCCACGCCAGGGCGTGTTCGCGTCCGCCGGAGCCGATGACGAGGAGTTTCATGAGTGTGTGAGGGGTGGGGCGTTAGGGGTTAGGGTGCGGGTTGGCGCGGGCGCTGACGTTCGCGGTTTCCGCTTCACGCCTTGCGCCGCACGCCTCCCCGGCGCATCAATGCCGGAAATGCCGCGTGCCGGTGAACACCATGGCGATGCCGTGTTCGTTGGCGGCGGCGATGACTTCGTCGTCGCGCATCGAGCCGCCGGGCTGGATGACCGCCCGGATGCCGGCCGCGGCGGCCTGGTCGATGCCGTCACGGAAGGGGAAGAAGGCGTCCGAGGCCATCACCGAGCCGGGCACCGCGAGGCCGGCATGCTCGGCCTTGATCGCGGCGATGCGGGCGGAGTTGACCCGGCTCATCTGCCCCGCGCCGACGCCGACGGTCATGCGGTCTTTCGCGTAGACGATGGCGTTGGATTTGACGAACTTGGCGACGCGCCAGGCGAACAGCAGATCGTCCATTTCCTGGTCGGTCGGCGCGCGTTGCGTCACCACTTTCAGTTCTGCGTGGAGCAGCACGTCGGCGTCCTGCACCAGCAGGCCCCCGGCGACGCGCTTCATGTCGAGTTGCGGTGTGCCTGATTGAGCCGGGTTCCCCGACGGGGCGCCCGACCACGCGCCGCATTCGAGCAGGCGCACGTTCTTCTTCGCGGCGACGGCGGCGGAAGCTTCCGGGCTCACCTCGGGCGCGACGATGACCTCGACGAACTGGCGTTCGACGATGGCGGCAGCGGTGGCGCCGTCCAGCCGGCCGTTGAAGGCGATGATGCCGCCGAAGGCCGACTCGGGGTCGGTCTTGTACGCGCGGTCGTAGGCGTCGAGCAGCGAGGTTCCATACGCGACGCCGCAGGGGTTGGCGTGCTTGACGATGACGCACGCGGGCGCGGCGTCGAACTGCTTCACGCATTCTAGCGCGGCGTCGGTGTCGGCGATGTTGTTGTAGGAAAGTTCCTTGCCCTGCAGCTGGCGCGCGCTGGCGATGGTGCCGGCCGGCGCGCCCGCCTCGACGTAGAAGGCGCCGGCCTGGTGCGGGTTCTCGCCGTAACGGCAGACCTGGGCACGGGTGAAGTTCAGGTTGAGGCGCTCGCCGAACCGCGCTTTCTCGCCGGCGTCGTCGAGCGCGGTGAGGTAGTTGGAAATCGCGCTGTCGTATTCGGCGGTGTGGGAAAACGCCTTCTTTGCCAGCGTAAAGCGGGTGGCATCGGAGAGCGCGCCGTCATTCGCCTGCATCTCGGCGACCAGCAACGGATAGTCGGCCGGGTCGGTGACGATGGCGACGAAGCGGTAATTCTTGGCCGCCGAGCGCACCATCGCGGGGCCGCCGATGTCTATGTTCTCGATGGCGTCGTCGAGCGAGTGCGGGCGGGCGACGGTCGCGCGGAAGGGGTAGAGGTTCACGCACACGAGATCGATGTTGGGGATGCCGTGCTTTTGCATGGTGGACACGTGCTCGGGCAGGTCGCGCCGGCCGAGGATGCCGCCGTGCACTTTCGGATGCAGGGTTTTCACGCGGCCGTCGAGCATTTCCGGAAAGCCGGTGTAGTCACTGACGTCGATCACCGCGAGGCCGGCGTCGCGCAGGGCCTTGGCGGTGCCGCCGGTGGAGAGCAGTTCGACGCCGGCTTGGCTGAGCGCACGGGCGAAGTCGACGAGGCCGGTCTTGTCGGAAACGGAGAGCAGGGCACGCTGGATTTTCATGGCGGGGTCAGTCGGAAAGGCCGTGTTCGCGCAGTTTCTTGCGCAGGGTATTGCGGTTGATGCCGAGCATGTCGGCGGCGCGCGTCTGGTTGCCTTCGGCGCGGTCGAGGATGTAGGCCAGAAGCGGTTTTTCCACCGCGCTCAGCACCATGTTGTACACCTCGCTCGGCGGCTCGCCGTCGAGGTCCTTGAAATAGCGGTTGAGCGACCGCCGCATGCACGCGGCGATTTCGTTTTCTTCGATCATGCTGAAGTTCTCCTTTTATGCCGCGAGCCGGGAGGCGCTTGCCCCAGTATGGGGGGACTGCATGGCTTCGTTGTTGTCGTGTTCGTAGCGAAGTCGGCGGTCGGCACGCGCGGCCTGCGAGAAAAATTCGTTCACCACGGCGAGCTGACCGGCGACGCTGTCGAGCTGGTTCATGGCGTGGCGGAAGGCGCTGCTTCCGACCAGCCCCTTCGTGTACCAGGAAATGTGCTTGCGCGCCACGCGCACGCCGGTGACCTCGCCATAGAAGGCGTAGAGGTCGTGCAGATGGCCGAGCAGCACGGCATGGATCTCGGCGACCTCGGGCGGCGGCAGATGCGTGCCGGTGGCGAGATAATGCGCGATCTCGCGAAAGATCCACGGCCGCCCCTGTGCGGCGCGGCCGATCATCACGGCATCCGCGCCGGTATAGTCGAGCACGTGTTTCGCCTTTTCCGGCGTCGTGATGTCGCCGTTGGCGATGACCGGAATCCTGGCTTCGGCCTTGACCGCCTTGATCGTGTCGTACTCGGCCTCGCCGGTGTAGCCGCAGGCGCGGGTGCGGCCGTGCATCGCCAGTGCCTGCACGCCGGCATTCTCGGCGATTTTCAGGATGGTGAGTGCATTGCGGTGCTCGCGGTCCCAGCCGGTGCGGATCTTCAGCGTCACCGGCACCTCGGGCACGGCGCGGACCACGGCGTCGAGGATGCGCCCGACGAGCGCCTCGTCCTGCAGCAGCGCCGAACCCGCCATCACGTTGCACACCTTTTTGGCCGGGCAGCCCATGTTGATGTCGATGATGGCAGCGCCGCGGTCGACGTTGTGGCGCGCCGCCTCGGCCATCATCGCCGGGTCGGCGCCTGCGATCTGCACGCTGATCGGGTCTGTCTCGCCCTCGTGGTTGGCGCGGCGCGCGGTCTTGGCCGAACCATACAGGAGCGAGTTCGACGTCACCATCTCGGACACGGCCATGCCTGCGCCGAGCTGCTTGCACAGCTGGCGGAACGGCCGATCGGTCACCCCGGCCATGGGGGCGACGATCAGCTGGTTCTTGAGGACATGGTGGCCGATACGCATAAGGGGTCGCATTTTACCCGCCTCGTCCGCCCCGACAAGCGCATGAATGAACTGGTCGGGTGGAAGCGCGTCTCCATCGCGTCTGGTCTATGATGGGCGCGGCAGGGATTTTTCCAGCAAGCGGAGGCGGCGGGATGAGCATCGTTTCGGAATTCAAGGAATTCGCAATCAAGGGCAACGCGATGGATCTGGCGGTCGGCGTCATCATCGGCGCGGCCTTCGGCAAGATCGTCGATTCCGTCGTCAAGGACCTGATCATGCCGATCATCGGCGCGGTCTCCGGCGGCTTCGACTTCTCCAATCTGTTCATCGCGTTGGGTGCGGTGCCGGAAGGCACGGCGATGACGCTGGAAGGCCTGCGCGCCGCCAACGTGCCAGTGTTCGCCTACGGCAGCTTCCTCACCATCCTGCTCAATTTCATCATGCTTGCCTTTGTCGTCTTCATGCTCGTCAAGCAGGTCAATCGCCTGAAGCAGGAAGCGCCTTCCGTGCCCCCACCGGCGACCCCTGAAGACATCCTGCTGCTGCGCGAAATCCGCGACAACTTAAAAAAATAGCCACACCTGTTGTGTAACCGCAACTTGATCTCGGGTTGCGAGCAAGGGATAGGGCAAACGGGTTGGTCCGCGGCGGCGCGGGCAGTACAATTCACCCATTCGCCCGCCCCGAATGCGGGCAGACGTCCATTTCATTCTTAGGGAGTCACATCATGATGAAGCACGCTCAAGTGGCAGGCGTACTGGCCGGCATGCTGGCCTTCGGCGCTGCGGCCGCTGCGGACATGCCGGAACGCGAATTCGGCCTGCTGCTCGGCGCGGGCTGGGCCGACAAGGACCTGGTCGGCGGCAAGGATGACGACGCCAACCCCCTGCTCGGTGTGCGCTACGGCCAGCGCCTCGGCACCAGCACCAATTTCTTCGGCGACCTGGTCTACGGCAAGTACGACGGCAACCGCGCCGGCGTGGGCGATGCCGACGTGACCACGCTGCGTGGCGGCCTCGAATGGCTGTTCTCCCGGCAGCAGCGCTACAACTGGTTCCTCTCCGGCGGCCTCGGCCTCATCAACGTCAACACCGACAACGGTCCCGATTTCACCCGTCCGCTGGTTTCGGTCGGCGTCGGCCAGTCGTGGGCCGTCGGCGCCAACGACGCCTTCCGCTGGGAAGTGCGCGCCGACCAGTCGTTCGGCAATGATTCCCTGCCCAACGCCGGCCTGACCAATTTCCAGGCGCTGCTCGGCTATTCCTGGGGCATCGGCGCACCGCTCGACTCCGACGGCGACGGCGTGCCCAACCGCGTGGACCAGTGTCCCAATACCCCCAAGGGCGCCCAGGTCGACGCCAAGGGCTGTCCGTTGGACAGCGACGGCGACGGCGTTTTCGACGGCCTCGACAAATGCCCGGGCACCCCGGCCGGCGTGAAGGTCAACGCCGACGGCTGCCCGCTGGACAGCGACGGCGACGGCATCCCCGACTATCTCGACAAATGCCCGACCGTGCCGGCACCCGGCACCCCGGACGGCTGCCCGCCCAAAGCCGCCCAACCCGCACCGGCACCCGCCCCCGCGCCTGCGCCGGCCGACACGACCCCGCGCAAGCTGGTCCTGGAAGGCGTGAACTTCAGCATCGACAGCTCGAAACTGATGCCGGAGTCGCAGGCCATCCTCGACAACGCCGCGGCGACGCTCAAGGGCTGGGACGACGTCAAGGTCATGATCGAGGTGGCAGGCCACACCGATTCGACCGGCAGCGCGGCCTACAACCAGAAGCTGTCCGAGCGGCGCGCGAAGACCGTGCGCGCGTACCTGATCTCCAAGGGCATCGCCGCGGACCGGCTGATCGCCAAGGGCTACGGCGAATCGCAGCCGGTGGCGGACAACCGCACCAAGGAAGGCCGCTACAAGAACCGCCGCGTGGAACTGATTCCGCTCAAGTAAGCGGCTTCATCCAGGCTAAAACGGGCGCCGCGCGGCGCCCGTTTTGTTTTCCGGCCGCCTGCCCCGCCTCAGTGCGCCGCTTCCCAGTTGCGGCCGGCGCCGACGCCGACGCGCAGGGGCACCTTGAGCTGCGCGACATTGCACATGTGGGCCGGCAGTTCGGCGCGCACGCGGTCGAGCTCACGGTCGGGCACTTCGAGCACGAGTTCGTCGTGCACCTGCAGCAACAGGCGGCTGCCGAGCCTTTCGGCGTCGAGCCAGCCCTGCACCGCGATCATCGCCAGCTTGATGAGGTCGGCGGCGGTGCCCTGCATGGGGGCGTTGATCGCGGCACGCTCGGCGCCCTGGCGGCGCGCCGGGTTCTTGGCGTTGATTTCCGGCAGGTAGAGGCGGCGGCCGAACACGGTTTCGACATATCCCTGGCGGCGCGCGGTTTCGCGGGTGCGCTGCATGTAGTCGGCGACGCCGGGGTAGCGCGCGAAATAGCGGTCGATCCAGGCCTGCGCGGCGGCGCGCTCCAGATTCAGCTGCGCGGCGAGGCCGAACGCCGACATGCCGTAGATGAGCCCGAAATTGATCACCTTGGCCATGCGCCGCTGCTCGGCGCTGACCTGGTCGAGCGGTACGCCAAAGACCTCGGCGGCGGTCGCGGCGTGGATGTCGCGGTCCTCGGCGAAGGCCTTCAGGAGGCCGGCGTCGCCGGACAGGTGGGCCATGATCCTGAGCTCGATCTGCGAATAGTCGGCCGACACCAGCACGTGGCCGGGCGGCGCGATGAAGGCCTCGCGGATGCGGCGACCCTCGGCGGTGCGCGCCGGGATGTTCTGCAGGTTGGGGTCCGCGCTCGCGAGCCGCCCGGTCACCGCGGTCGCCTGCGAATAGCTGGTGTGCACGCGCCCGGTGCGCGGATCGATCATCTGCGGCAGCTTGTCGGTGTAGGTCGACTTCAGCTTGGCGAGCCCCCGGTAGTCGAGGATGGCGCGTGCAATGGGGTGGTCGAGCGCCAGCTGCGCGAGCGTTTCCTCGTCCGTCGACGGCGCGCCGCTCGGCGTCTTCCGGATGACCGGCAGGCCCTTTTGCCTGAACAGGATGTCGCCGATCTGCTTGGGCGAGCCGAGGTTGAACGGTTGACCGGCTTCCTGGAAGGCGCGCTGTTCGAGTTCCAGCATTTTCCGGCCGAGCTCGCTGCTCTGCTGGGCCAGCAGGGCGCGGTCGAGCAGCACGCCGGCGCGCTCCATGCGGAACAGGATCTCGGCGACCGGCAGTTCGATCTTCCGGTAGACGAAGGCGAGCTTGTCGGAGGCGGCGAGCTGCGGCGCCAGGGCGTCGCGCACGCGTAGCGTGACGTCGGCGTCCTCGGCGGCGTATTCGCTGGCGCGCTCGATGGCGACCTGCTCGAAGCCGATGCGTCCCACGCCCTTGCCGGTGACGTCGTCGTAGCTGATCGTGGCAAGGCCGAGGTGGCGCGCCGCGAGGCTGCCGAGTTCGTGTGGCTGGTGGGCCTCCAGCACGTAGGACTGCAGCAGGGTGTCGTCGACCACGCCGGCGAGCGTCACGCCGACGTTGGCGAAAATGTGGCGGTCGTACTTGAGATGCTGGCCGACGATCTTCGGCTCGGGCGATTCGAGCAGCGGCGCGAGCTTGGCCAGCACCACGTCGCGCGCCAGTTGCGCGGGCGCCCCCGCATAGTGGTGGGCGAGCGGCACGTAGGCGGCTTCGCCCGGGGCGACCGCGAAGGAAATGCCGACCAGCTCGGCCTGCATGGGATTGAGGCCGGTCGTCTCGGTGTCGAGCGCGAAGGCGGGGGCCGCCGCGAGCTTCCCGATCCACGCGTCGAGCTGCGGCCCGGTCAGAATCGTTTCATAGTGCGCCCGGTGCGCGCCGCTGCCGTCCTGTGCCGGCAGGTCGGGCGAGGCGGTCGCCGCGGCGTCGAGCTCGCGCAGCCAGGCGCGGAACTCGTAGCGCTCGTACAGCGCGCGCAGCGTGTCGGTGTCGCGCGGTTTCAGCACCAGGTCGTCGAAATCGAAGGGCAGCTCGACGTCGGTCTTGATGGTGAGGAGCGCGCGCGCCTGCGGCAGCCACGCGCGCGCGGCGCGCAGGTTGTCGCCGACCACCCCCTTGATCTCGTCGGCGTGCGCCAGCAGGTTGTCGAGCGTGCCGTATTCGGTGAGCCACTTGACCGCGGTCTTGGGGCCGCACTTGGCGACGCCCGGCACGTTGTCGACGGCATCGCCGACCAGCGCCAGGTAGTCGACGATGCGTCCGGGCGGCACGCCGAACTTGGCCTCGACCCCGGCCGGGTCGAGCGTTTCCTCGGTCATGGTGTTGACCAGGGTGACATGGTCGTCGACCAGTTGCGCCATGTCCTTGTCGCCGGTGGAGACGATGCTGCGCACGCCGCGTGCCGTGGCATGCCGAACCAGCGTGCCGATGACGTCGTCCGCCTCGACGCCATCGACGATGATGAGCGGCCAGCCTTCGGCGCGGATCGCGGCGTGCAGCGGCTCGATCTGTCGCGCCAGATCGTCGGGCATCGACGGGCGGTGCGCCTTGTATTGGGGATAGAGATCCTCGCGAAAGGTCTTGCCCTTCGCGTCGAACACGCAGGCGATATAATCGGCCGCATACTCGCGCCGCAGCTTGTGCAGCATGGCCAGCACGCCCTTGATCGCGTTGGTCGGTTCGCCCGCCGCGTTGCGCAGGTCGGGCAGGGCATGAAACGCGCGGTAGAGGTAGGATGACCCGTCCACCAGCAGCAGCACTTTTGCGGACTGGCTTGAATTAGATTCGTTCACGAGGTTTTCTGGGATGCATTTCGACAAGTTGCCGGACAGTGCCGACCCCACACGGGCGGCGGAAATCCAGTATTCCGCCCGCGAATCGTGGCGGATGCTGGGGATTATGGCAGAGTTCGTCGAGGCGACCGAACGCCTGGCGTCGATCCGCCCCGCGGTTTCGATCTTCGGCAGCGCGCGCACGCCGCCCGACCACGCCTACTACGTCCTGACCGAGGAAATCGCGCGCAAGCTGTCGGACGCCGGTTTCTCGGTGATCTCCGGCGGCGGCCCCGGCATCATGGAGGCGGCCAACAAGGGCGCCTACTTCGGCAAGTCGCCGAGCGTCGGCCTCAACATCCAGCTGCCGCACGAGCAGAGCGCCAACCCCTACCAGGATATCAGCCAGACCTTCCAGCACTTCTTCGCGCGCAAGGTCATGTTCGTCAAGTTCGCCGCCGCCTACGTCGTCATGCCGGGTGGCTTCGGCACGCTGGACGAGTTGTTCGAGGCGCTCACCCTGGTCCAGACCGGCAAGATCGCGCACATTCCCATCATCCTCGTCGGCAGCGGTTTCTGGGCCGGCCTGGTCGACTGGGTGCGGAACTCGCTCATCGCCGAGGGCATGATCTCGCCCGAGGACATCGACCTCATCCGCGTGATCGACCACCCCGCCGAGGTGGTCGAGGCGATCTTCAGCCACTACGAGAAACGCGGTTTCACGCCTTCGCTCGCCGAGCGCGAAATCCAGCTCAACCTTTGACCGACGTCCTCCGGAGCCCGCCATGCGCCTGATCCCCCTGATACTGATCCTCTCGCTGAGCAGTCTTGCCGCCGCGCAACCCGGCGAGCGGCCGCCTGCGCCGCTGCCGGCGCCAGGCGGCGCGCCCGACGTGAACGACGCGCCGGCGGTGACGATCAAGCCGAGCAGCCAGGGGCGCGTGGTCGAATACCGCGCCAACGGCCGTCTCTACATGCTGAAGGTCATCCCGCGCGTCGGCAAGCCCTATTACCTCATCGACCAGCGGGGCGACGGCCAGTTTGCGCGCCAGGACAGCCTCGACTCCGGCCTGCGCCCGCCGATGTGGGTGATCAAGGAGTTCTGAGCCCGCTTCGCAAACGGCGCGAATCCGCGTGCGGCGTCGGGTAAAATTCGCCGCATGACGAACGCATCCGAACAAGATATTCCACGCAAGGTCGCGGCAAGCCAGGGTTACCGCTGGGTTGTCGAGGGCTTCCGCCTGTACCGCAAGAACCCCCTGCTGCTGTCGGCCGCCTTCGGCGTGCTGTTCGGCATCGTGATGGCGCTGGGGCTCATCCCGGCCGTGGGCAGTTCCTTGTCCGAACTCGCCTCGCCCCTCATGGTGGCGGGCTTCATGGCGGCCTACCGCGCGCTCGACGACGGCCGCGAACTCGAACTGCCGAACTTTCTTTCCGGCGTCACGGGCCCGGCCGTACCGCTGATGGTGGTCGGCGCGGTGCAGTTGCTCGGTGCATTGGTGATCGGCAAGGTCATGCTCGGCATGGGGTTCGACCCGCAGGCGGTGATGACGGCGGCGCAGATCGAGACGGATCCGGCTGCGATGCAGGCGATCCTCAACCAGGCCATGCCGGCGATTTTCACCGGCATGCTGCTATTCACCCCGCTCGTCATGGCGACCTGGTTCGCGCCGGCGCTGATCCTGTTCGGCGGCGCGCGCCCGGCCACCGCGCTGGGCGTGAGCCTGCGCGCGGTCGCGAAGAACTGGGCCGCGATGCTGGTCAACGGCCTCACGCTCGGGCTGCTGCTGTTCCTTTCGCTGCTGGTGCCGATGATGCTCGGCCTCTTGATCGCGATGCCCATCCTGTTCGGATCGCTGTATGCGTCGTATCAGGCGATCTTCGCGGTATGGGCGGACGATACTGCGGGAGCTGCGCCCGACGTCGCCGCCCGGCCCTGAGGCCTCAGACCGGCGACAGCTTGGCGTAGGCGAGCGCCAGCCATTTGGTGCCGGCGTCGCGGAATTTCACCTGCACGCGCGCGTCGGGGCCGCGCCCCTCGAAGTCGATGATGATGCCGGCGCCGAACTTGGCGTGCGCCACGCTCTGGCCGACCCGGTAACCGGTATCGTTCGCCGGCGTCGCGCGCGGCGCCGGGGTGCCCGGCGCATGGCTGACCTCGACCCGGCGGTTCAGATGCAGCAGCACCGCTTCGGGCAGTTCCGACAGGAAGCGTGACGGATAGCCGTAGCGCACCTGGCCGTGCAGCATGCGCGACTGCGCGTGGGTGAGATAGAGGCGTCGCCGCGCGCGCGTGATCGCGACGTACATCAGGCGGCGCTCCTCCTCCAGGCCGTTTTCCTCCTGCGCGCTTTGCTCGTGGGGGAACAGGCTCTCCTCGAGCCCGGTGATGAACACGGTGTGGAACTCCAGCCCCTTGGCGGCGTGCACCGTCATCAGCTGCAGCGCGTCCTGGCCGGCGCCGGCCTGGTGCTCGCCGGCTTCCAGCGCGGCGTGCGCCAGAAAGGCGTCCAGCGTGCTGTCCTCGGATTCCTCGGCGAACAGCGCGGCGGCGTTGACGAGCTCGTTGAGGTTTTCCAGGCGGTCGGCGCCGTCCTTGTCGGCGCGGTAGGTGTCGGCCAAGCCCGAGGCCTCGATGACGTGGTCGATGGTCTCGGCGAGCGTGAGGCCGGCGGTCGCCGACTTCATGTCCTCGATCAGCCGGGCAAAATTCGCGACCTTGCCGGCCGAAGTGCAGGCGGCCTGCCACAGGCTCGTGCCCGCGCGCGCGGCGGCCTCCGCCAGTTGCTCGAGCGTCCTCGCGCCGATGCCGCGGGCGGGGAAATTCACCACGCGCAAAAAGGCGCCGTCGTCTTCCGGGTTGGTCAGGAGGCGCAGGTAGGCGAGCGCGTGCTTGATCTCCTGGCGCTCGAAGAAGCGCAGGCCGCCGTAGACGCGGTAGGCCACGCCCGCCGAGAACAAGGCGTGCTCGAGCACGCGCGACTGCGCGTTGGAGCGGTACAGGAGCGCCATGTCGGCAAACGGCACGCCCTCGCGGTTGAGTGCCTTCGCCTCGTCGACGACGAAGCTCGCCTCTTCCTGGTCGGAATAGGCCTCGAAGACGCGGATCGGCTCGCCCTCGCCTTCGGCGGTCCACAGGTTCTTGCCGAGGCGGTGCGTATTCTGCGCGATCAGCGTGTTGGCCGCGGCGAGGATGCGGCCGTGGCTGCGGTAGTTCTGTTCCAGCTTGATCACGCGGCCGTGGGCGAACTCACGCTCGAACGCGGCCATGTTGGCGGTGTCGGCGCCGCGGAAGGCATAGATCGACTGGTCGTCGTCGCCAACGGCGAAGAGCGCCGTGTCCGGCCCGGCGAAAAGCTTGAGCCAGCGGTACTGCAGCACGTTGGTGTCCTGGAATTCGTCGACCAGGAGGTGACGGAAACGGTCCTGGTAATGCCGGCGCAACGGCTCGTTGCGGTACAGCAGTTCGTAGGAGCGCAGCAGCAATTCCGGGAAATCCGCCACGCCCTCGCGCTGGCATTGCGCGTCGTAGGCCTCGTAGAGTTCGGCGAGCCGCATCGAGTAGTCGTCGAAGGCGTCGGCGTCGCGTGCGCGCCGACCCGCCTCCTTGTGGCCGTTGATGAACCACTGCACTTTCTTCGGCTCGTATTTCTCGGTGTCGACGTTCAGCGCCTTCATCAGGCGCTTGATCGCCGAGAGCTGGTCGGCGGAATCGAGGATCTGGAACGACTGCGGCAGCCCGGCCTCGCGCCAGTGCGTTCTGAGCAGCCGGTTGGCCAGCCCATGGAAGGTGCCGACCCACATGCCGCGCGTGTTGATCGGCAGCATCGCCGAAATGCGGGTGAGCATCTCCTTGGCGGCCTTGTTGGTGAAGGTCACGGCGAGGATGCCGTGCGGCGACACCTGTCCGGTCTGGATCAGCCAGGCGATGCGGGTGGTGAGCACGCGCGTCTTGCCCGAGCCCGCGCCCGCGAGGATCAGCGCCGATTCGTGCGGCAGCGTCACCGCGGCGCGCTGTTCGGGGTTGAGGGTGTCGAGCAGGGAGGCCATGCAGGGGTAGAATCCAGCGGTCAAACATGAATTATACGGGGGTCGTCATGGTGAAAATCCTGTTTTTCGGGGATCTGGTCGACACGCTCGGCATGGCGTCCGACGAGGTCGCCCTGCCCGCGGACGTGACCGACGTCGAGCGCCTGCTGTTCGTCTTGTCGAAACGCGGCGAGATGTGGAAGAAGATGCTGCTCGGCAATCCCAAGCTCAATGTCACTGTCAACAAGCGGTTCGCCGGGAAGTCCTCGCCCATCAAGGACGGCGACGAGATCGCGCTGGTGGGATTCTCGGTGGTCTGAGCGCGCGGACATGGGGCGGCTGGATTCGATCCGCAACGTTCTCCGGGTATCGGAGCGCATCGTCTCGTCCGGCCAGCCGACCGCGACGCAGCTCGCCGACATCGCCGCCGCCGGGTTCGACGCGGTGATCAACCTGGCGATGCCGGATTCCGACGGCGCGCTTGCCGACGAGGCCGCGCGGGTCGAAGCGCTCGGCCTGGGCTATGTGTCGATCCCCGTGCCCTACGAGGCGCCGGAGCGGCATCACCTGGAAGCCTTTTTCGCGGCCATGAACGCGCTCGCCGGCCGGCGGGTATGGGTGCACTGCGCGCTCAACTGGCGGGCATCGGCGTTTCTGTACCTCTACCACCGGCGCGTGTTGGGGCTCCCGCCCGAGTCGGCACGGCGCGCGATGTGGCCGGCATGGAAGCCGGACGCGATCTGGCAGGCCTTTCTCGATAGTCACGACCCCCGTTGAGGCGGCGTGGCAGCTTTCCGTAATACTAGGGAAACGTCACCACCATCAAGTTGCGATTCGGGTTTTCCGGGGCTGCCGGGATAAATGCCGGATTCCCGGTAACCGGGGCGTCTCCGACAGTGATACGCCCAAGCCGCGAATTGTTCATGGGTGATTCATGCGTGCTTCACATTGGCACTCTAGGATTCGCTGCGCTTTCGAATGGAAAGCGTCAATGTCCGTCTTGAACAAATCTGCTCCTAGGGAGGTTTCCATGTCGCATCCCACGTTTTCCCTGTCCACGATCGCACTCGCGCTGCTCGCCGCGGGGGTTTCCCACGCCGCGGATTTTGGCGCCCACACCGAGCAGCTGCTCAAGGCGCATTCGATGCAATTGTTCGGCATCGTCCAGCCGCTCGGGGAATCCGCCCCGGCCACCACCGGTGCTTACCGTACCGAATCCCAGAAGGCCGCTGACCAGGTGTTGCTGGCCAAGGGCCTGAAAGCAGAGTACCTGACCCGCAATGCGGCGGACCGTACCGACATGATGGATTTCTACCCGCTCCATAACCCCACCCATCTGGTGACCTGCGTTGAAGGCGGTCGCGCCCAGCTCGTTGCGGGCCCCAGCAACGTCAGCAACAGCACCTACGAAGCCGGTGACAAATTCAACCCCTCGGTGCAGCGCATCGACCTCAAGACCGGCGCGGTCGAAACCGTGTTGCGCGGCATGCAGTCCTGCGACGGCATCCGCACCACCCCCTGGGGCACCGTGCTCGCCACCGAAGAGACGACGGCCGGCGGCGCCTACGAAATCCTGAATCCGCTCGCCACCACCAACTACACCGTGAAGGACCGCACGACGGGTGAAATCGTCAACGCCACCGGCATTACGGATACCGACGCGATCGCCAAGCGCCCGGCGCTGCCGGCCATGGCCTGGGAAGGCATCGGCATCACCCCCGAGGGCGTCGTGGTGGCTGGCGACGAGCTGCGCCCCGGCTCGTATGCCGACTCGAACAATGAGTTCGATACCGATGGCGGTGCGATCTTCAAGTTCGTCCCCGAATTTCCCGCCACGCCGGGCGTGCTGATCAGCAGCCTTTCGATGTCGCCGCTGGCTTCGGGCTCGGTCTATGCGTTCCAG
Source organism: Thiobacillus sp. (assembly GCA_046292745.1). Classification (GTDB taxonomy): domain Bacteria; phylum Pseudomonadota; class Gammaproteobacteria; order Burkholderiales; family Thiobacillaceae; genus Thiobacillus. Next base: position 19,924 of record JBKBQH010000004.1, read on the forward strand.
GCATCGTGCTACGGCGCCACCAGCAGCAACTTTCCGCAGTTCGGGCAGGGCTGTGAAATCGGTGACGGCGGCTGGGTGAAGGTGAATGCCGCCACCGCGCGTGCGGATGCCGACAAGTACGGCGCCACCGGCTACTACCGTCCCGAGGACGGCCACCTGGACCCGATGTACGCAGGTCCTGGCTACAAATTCTGCTGGGCCAACACCGGCAACGAGAGCGCCAGCAACTATGGCGAGGTGGTCTGCATGATCGATCGTAATCCGCTGGGAACGGGCGAGCGCTCGCTCACCCGTGGCGCGATCACCTATACCTATCTGGCTGACAACACCGCCGCCGGCACCACCGCCGGCCGCGGCGGCGCGGGCTACGCGTATGCCACGGCCAACCGCGTCGTCGAGGGCGACACGGATTTCAATTCGTTTGACAACCTTGCGTTCCAGCCTGGCACCGGCAACTTGTACGTGGTCGAAGACCACGCCAACGGTGACGTCTTTGCCTGTCTGCCCGACGGCGCCGACCGCGACCTCAAGAGCGACGGCTGCGTGAAGATCCTGTCCGTCGTGCCGAGCGAGGCCGAGCCCACCGGCTTCATCTTCAGCCCGGACGGCAGGACCGCCTACGTGTCTATCCAGCACACCAACGATGCCAACATGCCGAAGGTTGACGACTATGGCACGGACGACATCGTGAAGATCACCGGCTTCAAGCTGCCGAAGTCCGACAGGTAAGCGCCCGCCACGGCGCCTCCGGGTTCCGTGAGCGGCCGTCGCCGGCCCCGGCCGGAAGGCACCCGTGAAAAGGGCGACCCGCGGGTCGCCCTTCTGCCCGGAAATTCCGGAAACTTATTTGTTCTTGTTCGCGATCATGTCCTGGATCAGCGGCGCCAGGATCAGTTCCATGGCGAAGCCCATCTTGGCGCCCGGCACCACGATGGTGTTGCGGCGCGACATGAAGGAGTTCGGGATCATGTTCAGCAGATAGGGGAAGTCGACCCCCTTGGGCTCGCGGAAGCGGATGACAATGAAGCTCTCGTCCGGCGTGGGGATGTCGCGCGAGATGAAGGGGTTGGAGGTGTCGACGGTCGAGACGCGCTGGAAGTTGATGTCGGTGCGCGAGAACTGCGGGGTGATGTAGTTCACGTAGTCCGGCATGCGGCGCAGGATGGTGTCGACGATGACGTCGGCAGAGTAGCCGCGCTCGGCGCCGTCGCGGTGGATCTTCTGGATCCACTCGAGGTTGACGATGGGCACCACGCCGATGCCGAGGTCGACGTGCTGGGCGACGTCGACGGTGTCGGTTTTCACCAGGCCGTGCAGACCTTCATAGAACAGCACGTCGGAACCGGAGGGAATGTCTTCCCAGGGGGTGAACTCGCCGGGGTTGAGGCTGGTGTTGAGGCGCTTGTTGTGCTCGGCGGCCTCTTCGTCGCTGTGGATGTAGTAGCGGCGCTTGCCGGTGCCGGTCTCGCCGTAGGTCTTGAACAGCTCGGCCAGCTTGTCGAAGTGGTTGGACTGCGGGCCGAAGTGGCTGAAATGCTTGTTGCCCTCGGCTTCGGCCTTCTTCACGGCTTCCTTGAACTCGACGCGCGACAGGCTGTGGAAGCTGTCGCCCTCGATGACGGCGGCGTTGATCTTCTCGCGCAGGAAAATGTGCTCGAAGGCGCGCTTGACAGTCGTGGTGCCGGCGCCGGACGAACCCGTGACCGCGATGACGGGATGCTTCTTGGACATGCTGGGACTCCCTGATGGATAGCTGAGAATTTCGCGTAACGCAGCATTTTACCTGTCCGGACAAGGGCTTGTCATCCGTGCGGATGCGTTGCCGCGGCGCGCGTCCTACATTGCGAACTCCAGCCTGTCCTGCACCTTGTCGAGCGCGGCGGCGGCGCACGCGCGGTCCTTGTCGCCGCCAGGCGCGCCGGATACGCCGACCGCGCCGATCAGGCTGCCGGCGGCGCGGATCGGCAGCGCGCCGTCCATCACGATGAGGCCGCCGATATGGTTGAGTTCGGGACGGATGTCGGCGCGTGCATTGCGGAACTCGCCGGTGTCGCTGCCCGACATCACCGCCATGCCGGCCTTGCGTTCGGCGATTTCCAGGGTGTGGCGCGCCGCCAGGCTGTCGCGCAGCGCGACCTGGACGTTGCCGGCGCGGTCGAGCACCACGGCGGACACGTTGTAGCCATCCTTGCGGCAGGCCTCGACCGAGGCCATGGCGATGTCGCGGGCGAGCTCCAGACCGATCTGCCTGACCGGCAGGAGGTCGGCGGCGTGAGCGGGCAGGGCGGCGGCAAGCGCGAGGGCAAGCAGGGTTTTCATCGTGTCTCCTTGTTTTTGTAGGGCTACGACGCAACGACCCGCGCGCGCGCCGGGGGTTCCCGGGGCGCGTGGCCGCGGGCGGGCGCTATAATTGCACGCTTGATTCCCAGCGGTTGCCGCAATGCAAGAAAAATACCTTCCCCAGGACATCGAGCGCGCTGCGCAGGCGAAGTGGGCGCACACCCAGGCCTTCCGCGCGCACGAAGACTCGGCCAAGCCCAAGTACTACTGCCTGTCCATGTTCCCCTATCCTTCGGGCAAGCTGCACATGGGCCACGTGCGCAACTACACCATCGGCGACGTGCTGGCGCGTTACCACGCGATGCGCGGCTACAACGTGCTGCAGCCGATGGGCTGGGACGCCTTCGGCCTGCCCGCCGAAAACGCGGCCATTGCCAACGGCGTGCCGCCCGCGGCGTGGACCTACGCCAACATCGACCACATGCGCGCGCAATTGAAGGCGCTGGGGTTCGCCATCGACTGGTCGCGCGAGCTTGCCACCTGCAAGCCCGACTATTACCGCTGGGAGCAGTGGCTGTTCACGCGCCTGTTCGAAAAGGGCGTGATCTACAAGAAAATGGCGACGGTCAACTGGGATCCGGTCGACCAGACGGTGCTGGCCAACGAGCAGGTCATCGACGGGCGCGGCTGGCGCTCCGGCGCGCCGGTCGAAAAGCGCGACATCCCGATGTATTTCTTCCGCATCACCCAGTACGCCGACGAGCTGCTGGCCGGCCTCGATCACTTGCCGGGCTGGCCCGAGCGGGTGAAGACGATGCAGGCCAACTGGATCGGCAAGAGCACCGGCGTGCGACTGGCCTTTCCGTACGAACTCGACGGCCGCGACGAAAAACTCTGGGTGTTCACCACCCGCGCCGACACCCTCATGGGCGTGACCTTCGTCGCCGTGGCCGCCGAGCATCCGCTCGCCACCCGCGCCGCGGCCAGCAATCCCGCGCTCGCCGCCTTCATCGCCGAATGCAAGCAGGGTTCGGTCGCCGAGGCCGACATGGCGACGATGGAAAAGAAGGGCATGGACACCGGCTTCAAGGTCAGCCATCCGCTCACCGGCGAACCGGTGCCGGTGTGGGTCGGCAACTACGTGCTGATGAGCTACGGCGAAGGCGCGGTGATGGCGGTGCCGGCGCACGACGAGCGCGATTTCGGCTTTGCGCAGAAGTACCGACTGCCGATCAAGCAGGTGATCGCGGTCGACGGCGAAAGCTTTTCGCTCGACGCCTGGCAGGAATGGTACGGCGACAAGGCGCGCGGCCGCTGCGTCAATTCCGGCAAGTACGACGGCCTCGATTACGCCGCCGCGGTCGACGCCATCGCCGCCGACCTCGCCGCCAGGGGACTCGGCGAGAAGAAAACCCAGTTCCGCCTGCGCGACTGGGGCATTTCGCGCCAGCGCTACTGGGGCTGCCCGATTCCCATCATCCACTGCGACGCCTGCGGCGACGTGCCGGTGCCGGCGGAACAGCTGCCGGTGGTGCTGCCGGAGGACGTGGTGCCGGACGGCGCCGGCAACCCCTTGAACCGCCGCGCCGACTTCGTCAATTGCACGTGCCCAAAATGCGGCGGCGCGGCGAAGCGCGAGACCGACACCATGGACACCTTCGTCGAGTCGAGCTGGTACTACGCGCGCTACGCCTGCCCCGATTACGACGGCGGCATGCTCGACGGCCGCGCCAATCAGTGGCTGCCGGTCGACCAGTACATCGGCGGCATCGAGCACGCGATCCTGCATCTGCTTTACGCGCGCTTCTTCCACAAGCTGATGCGCGACGAGGGCCTGGTGTCGAGCGACGAACCCTTCACCAACCTGCTGACGCAGGGCATGGTCGTTGCCGACACCTACTACCGCGAGGACGCCAGCGGCAAGAAGACCTGGTTCAATCCGGCCGACGTCGAGGTGCGTGACGGGAGGGCGATCCTGAAGTCCGACGGCCAGCCGGTGATCGCCGGCGGCACCGAGAAGATGTCGAAGTCGAAGAACAACGGCGTCGACCCGCAGGCCTTGATCGACACCTACGGCGCCGACACCGCGCGGCTGTTCACCATGTTCGCCGCGCCGCCGGAGCAGAGCCTGGAATGGTCGGACGCCGGCGTCGAAGGGGCGCACCGCTTCCTCAAGCGGCTGTGGAAGACGGTATACGAGCATGTGCAGGGGGGGGCTCTCCCCAACCCTCTCCCGCTTGCGGGAGAGGGGGCGAACGCGATGCCCAAATCGATTAAAGACCTGCGCCGCCAGCTGCACCAGACCATCCAGAAGGTCGGCGACGACATCGCGCGCCGCAAGCAGTTCAACACCGCGATCGCCGCGGTGATGGAGTTGATGAACGCGCTCGGCAAGCTGGAGGGGGGCGATGCCATCACCCGCAGCGTGCGCCAGGAAGTGCTCGAAGCCGTCGTCGCGCTGCTCGCCCCCATCGTGCCGCATATTGCCGAAGCCCTGTACGCCGAGCTGAGGCCGGGCACGGCGATGGCCTGGCCGGTCGTGGACGAAACTGCCCTGGTGCAGGACGAGATCGAACTCGTCCTGCAGGTCAACGGCAAGCTGCGCGGTGCGCTGCGCGTGCCCGCCGCCGCCGACAGGGCGGCGATCGAGGCGGCGGCGCTGGCGAGCGAGACCGCGCAGAAATTCCTCGAGGGCAGACCGCCGAAGAAAGTGGTGGTGGTGCCGGGACGCCTGGTCAACCTCGTCGCATGAAGCGCCGCCACTTTCTCGCCCTGTTGCCCGCCGTGCTCGCTGCCGGCTGCGGCTTCCAGCTGCGGCGCTACGACGGCATTCCCTTTGCCACGCTGTATCTCGATGCGCCCGCCGGGGGCGCGGTGGCGCAGCGCCTGCGCAGCAGCCTCGCCGCCAACCGCGGCACGCGGCTGGTCGCGAGCGCCGCCGAGGCCGAGGCGGTGCTGCACCTGGGCCAGGAAATCCGCAGCAAGGCCATTCTGTCACTGTCGGGCGCCGGCCGCGTCACCGAATACCGCCTCGGCCTGACGCTGCGCTACAGCGTGAGCGGCCGTGGCGGCGCCGTGCTTGCCGCCGAGGAAACGATCGAACTCACCCGCGACATGACCTACGACGATGCGCAGATCCTCGCCAAGGCGACCGAGGAAGAGCTGCTCCATCGCGACATGACCGACACCGCCGCGCTGCGCATCGTGCGCCGCCTGCAGGCGCTGAAACCCGCCAACGGCTCTTGAACATCGCCGCCGATCGCTTGCCCGACCAGCTTGCCCGCGGGCTTGCGCCGCTCTACGTGGTCGTGGGCGACGAGCCGCTCGCCGCCCAGGAGGCAGGCGACGCGATCCGCGCCGCCGCGCGCGCGGCGGGCCATGTCGAACGCACGGTGCACACGGTGCAGGGGCGCTACAACTGGCAGGCCATCTTCGCCGGCAACGACAATCTGTCGCTGTTCGCCGAGCGCCGGCTGGCTGAAATCCGCATTCCCTCGGGCAAACCCGGCGTCGACGGCGCCAAGGCGCTGGAGGCCTACGCCGCCAGGCTGCCCGCCGACACGGTTACGCTCATCAGCCTGCCGGGTCTCGACTGGAAGACGATGCAGAGCCGCTGGTTCGCCGCGCTGGCCGCAGCCGGTGTCGTGGTCGAGGCCAAGCCGGTCGACCGCGCGCGCTTGCCCGACTGGATCGCGCGCCGGCTGGCGAAGCAGGGCCTGCGCGCGGAACCCGCCGCGCTGGAATTCCTCGCCGACCGGGTCGAAGGCAATCTGCTCGCGGCGCAGCAGGAGATCGACAAGCTCGCGCTGCTCTTGCCGCCCGGCGCCGTGACGCTGGCCGACGTCGAGCACGCGGTGGTCGACGTCAGCCGGCTCGAGGCCGACGTGCTCGCCGACGCGCTCTACGCCGGCGACGGCGCGCGTTTCGCGCAGGGCGTGGTCGACCTCAGGGACAGCGGCGAGGCGGTGCCGGCGATCCTGTGGCAGGTGACCGCGGCGGTAACGCTGCTGCTCAGGCTAAAATGGGCGCTCGATCAGGGCGACAGCCTGCCGGGCCTGATGCGCACGCTGTGGGGGCGCGACAAGCAGCGCGCGCCGCAGATCGAACGGGCGATCAAGCGCCTGGACCTCACGCAGATCGAGGCGGCGCTCGCCGAGCTCGCGCGCGTCGACCGCCAGGCCAAGGGACTGGAGCGCGTCGGCGATGCGTGGGATACGCTGCTGCGGGTCGGCATCGGGCTGGCGGCACAGCCCGCACACAGGACAAGATGATGGACGTGAAACAGTACATGCAGACGGTGGGCAAACAGGCGCGCGAGGCTTCGCGCGCGATCGCCCGCGCCGACACCAACCGGAAGAACCATGCGCTCGCGGCGATGGCGGCGGCGATCCGGCGCGACGCCGCCAGGCTGCTCGAGGCCAACGCGCGCGACATGGCGCACGCGCGCGCCGCCGGCTACGACAGCGCGCTGCTCGACCGCCTGCAATTGACCGACAAGACCGTCGCCGGCATGGCCGAGGGACTGGAACAGATCGCCGCCCTCGCGGACCCGGTCGGCGAGATCGACGGCCTGAAATTCCGTCCCTCCGGCATCCAGGTGGGCAAGATGCGGGTGCCGCTCGGCGTCATCGGCATCATCTACGAGGCGCGTCCCAACGTCACCGCGGATGCCGCGGGCCTGTGCCTGAAATCCGGCAACGCGGCGATCCTGCGCGGCGGCTCCGAGGCGCTGCACTCCAACCAGGCCATCGCCGCCTGCGTGCGCGAAGGCCTGGAAGCGGCCGGGCTGCCGGCGACCGTGGTGCAGGTGATCGAAACCACCGACCGCGCCGCGGTGGGCGAGCTCATCACCATGAAGGATTACGTCGACGTGATCGTGCCGCGCGGCGGCAAGGGCCTGATCGAGCGCATCACCGGCGAGGCGCGGGTGCCGGTGATCAAGCACCTGCACGGCAACTGCCATGTGTACGTGGACGACCGCGCCGATCCGGCCAAGGCGGTGAAGATCGTCGAGAACGCCAAGACCCAGCGCTACGGCACCTGCAACACCGCCGAGTCGCTGCTGGTCGCGCGCGGCATCGCCGGAACCGCACTGCCGGAGATCGGAAGAATGCTGGCCGGCAAGGGCGTCGAAATGCGCGGCTGCCCGGAGGCGCTGGCGATCCTGCAGGCTGCCGGCATTGCGGCGGACAAGTTGAAAGCCGCAGTGGAATCCGACTGGACCGAAGAATATCTCGGCCCCATCATCGCGGTGAAAGTGGTCGACGACCTCGACGCCGCGATGACCCATATCAACACCCACGGGTCGCAGCACACCGACGCCATCGTCACCGAGGACTACGGTCGCGCGCGCCGCTTCCTGCGCGAGGTCGATTCGGCGAGCGTGGTCGTCAACGCGTCGACGCGCTTCGCCGACGGCTTCGAATATGGGCTCGGCGCCGAGATCGGCATTTCGACCGACAAGATTCACGCGCGTGGCCCGGTGGGCCTCGAGGGACTCACCAGCCAGAAATGGGTGGTGCTGGGAGACGGCCACGTCCGCGGCTGAGCCCTTGCCGCCCCTCGGCGTCTTCGGCGGCACCTTCGATCCGATCCACTACGGGCACCTGCGTCTGGCCGAGGACATGGCCGATGCGCTCGGTCTCGAGCGCGTGCGCTTCATCCCGGCCGGGCAGCCGCCGCACCGCGCCGCGCCGCGCACCGCTGCGCGCCACCGGCGGGAGATGGTGCGCCGCGCGGTGGCCGGCAATCCCCGTTTCGAGCTCGATGCGCGCGAGATCGAACGCGACGCGCCCAGCTACACCGTCGACACGCTGACGGCGCTGCGCGCCGAACTCGGCGACGCCCGCCCGCTGTGGCTGCTGCTGGGGGCAGACGCGTTTCTTGGCCTGCCGGCCTGGCACGAATGGAAGCGGCTGCTCGACCTGGCCCATGTCGCGGTGGCGGCACGACCGGGCGCGCCGCTTACCGACGCCTTGCCGCCCGAACTCAAGGACGAGGTGGCGCGTCGGCAGGACGTCGCCGGGCCCGCCGGCGGCGTGCTGCTGCGCACCCCGCCCCTGCTCGACATCTCGGCCACCATGATCCGCGACACCCTGGCGCGGCGTCGCAGCGCACGCTACTGGCTGCCCGACGCCGTGCTCGACTATATTCAGGAACAGAAACTCTACGCATGAACATCGAAGACAAGGTCAAACTCATCGTCGCCGCCCTCGAGGACATCAAGGGACGCGACATCACCGTGCTCGACACCAGTCGGCTCACCTCGCTGTTCGAGCGCATGGTGATCGCCAGCGGCGACTCCAACCGCCAGACCCGCGCCCTCGCCGACAACGTGCGCGAGAAGGTGAAGGCGGCCGGCGAGTACGTCGGCAACACCGAAGGCGAGGACAGTGGCGACTGGGTGCTGCTCGACCTGGGCGACGTGATCGTCCACGTGATGCTGCCCGCGGTGCGCGCGCACTACAACCTCGAAGAACTGTGGGGCGCCGGCCAGGCCGCACGCGCGCGCCACATCCAGGCCGACCACTGAAGCCGGGGCCGCCGCGCGTCCGGCATGAAACTGCACCTGATCGCCGTCGGCCACAAGATGCCAGGATGGATCACGGCCGGTTACGACGACTATGCGCGCCGCATGCCGCCCGACCTGCCGCTCGCGCTGACCGAGATCCGGCCCGGCCACCGGGTCGCCGGCGAGGATGGGGTGCGGGCCCGGCAGCTCGAGGCCGAACGCATCCTCGCCGCGCTGCCGGCCGGCAGCGTGCCGGTCGCGCTCGACGAGCGCGGGGCGCAACTGACGACGCGCGAGCTCGCCGGCTGGCTTACGGCCTGGATGGACGAGGGCGTGTCGCCGGCCTTCATCATCGGCGGCGCAGACGGACTCGACGACAGCGTCAAGGCGCGCGCGGTGAGGCAGCTGGCGCTGTCGAGGCTCACGCTGCCGCACGCGCTCGCCCGCGTGATGCTCGCCGAGCAGTTGTACCGTTCCCTCTGTATCATCAAGGGACATCCCTACCACCGCGACTGACGCGCCCCGACTATGCTGGTCGACAAACGCATCTACCTGGCCTCGCAATCGCCGCGCCGCCGCGAGCTCTTGAAGCAGATCGGCGTCGTCTTCGACGTGCTGCCGCTGCGCGCGGTCGCCGGCCGCATGGACGTGGCCGAGGTGCCGTGGCCGGGCGAGCCGGCCGTCGATTTCGCGCAGCGCATGGCGCGCGAGAAAGCCGCCTGCGGCTGGCGTGCCGTCGACCTGCGCCATCTGCTGCGCTTTCCCGTACTCGGCGCCGACACCGTGGTCGAGGTCGACGGCGAGATCCTCGGCAAGCCGAATGGGCGCGTCGAGGCGCAGGCCATGCTGGCGCGCCTGGCCGGCCGCGAGCACCAGGTGCATACGGCGGTAACGGTGCAGCACGAGGGGCGGGTGGAAACGCGCTTGTCGAGCAGCCGCGTACTGCTGGCGCCCCTCGATGCCCCGGCGATCGCGCGCTATCTCGAATGCGGCGAGTATCTCGGCAAGGCGGGGGCCTATGCGATCCAGGGCCGCGCCGGCGCCTTTGTCGAGCATATCGAAGGCAGTTACAGCGGCATCATGGGCCTGCCGTTGTACGATACGGCTGTCCTGCTGCGGGCCTTCGGGCTCGACGTCTGATTCCGTTTTCAAACCCGAGCGAAGGCAGCGCCTTCGCTCGGGTTTGAAAATCGAATGGGGTAGTGACATGAGCGAAGAGATCCTCGTCAACGTCACCCCGCAGGAAACACGCGTTGCCGTCATGCACCTGGGCGCCGTCCAGGAGCTGCATATCGAGCGCGCGAAATGCCGCGGGCTGGTTTCCAACATCTACATGGGCCGCGTCGTGCGCGTGTTGCCGGGCATGCAGTCGGCGTTCATCGACATCGGGCTCGAGCGTGCGGCCTTCCTGCATGTGGCCGACATCTGGGAGGAACGCCACGGCAGCGAGCCGGAGCGGCCGATCGAGCAGATCCTGCACGAGGGCCAGACACTGATGGTGCAGGTGATCAAGGATCCGATCGGCACCAAGGGCGCGCGGCTCTCGACCCAGATCAGCTTTGCCGGCCGCTACCTCGTCTACCTGCCGCAGGAATCGCACATCGGCATCTCGCAGAAGATCGAGGGCGAGGAGGAGCGCGAGCACCTGCGCCAGAAGCTGCATCAGCTGATGCCCCCCGACGCCAGCGGCGGCTTCATCGTGCGCACCATGGCAGAGAGCGCCGACGATGCCGAGATCATGGCCGATTTCGATTATCTGCGCCGGCTGTGGAAACGCATCCAGGAGGGCGGCAACTGCAGCGTGCCCTGCCTTCTGTACCAGGATCTCGATCTCTCGCTGCGGGTGCTGCGCGACTTCGTCACCCGCGATACCAGCCGCATCCTCGTCGACTCGCGCGAGACCTACCAGCGCATGCTCGATTTCGCGCTCAGCTACACGCAGGCGGTGGCGGACAAGCTGCAGCACTACGGCGCCGACCGGCCGCTGTTCGACCTCTACGCCATCGAGGACGAGATCGCCAAGGCGCTTGGCCGGCGCGTGGACCTGAAATCCGGCGGCTACGTCATCATCGACCAGACCGAGGCGCTCACCACCATCGACGTCAACACCGGCGGCTTCGTCGGCGCGCGCAACTTCGACGACACCATCTTCAAGACCAATCTCGAGGCGGCGCAGGCGATCGCGCGGCAGCTCCGGCTCAGAAACCTGGGCGGCATCATCATCATCGACTTCATCGACATGGACAACGCCGAGCACCAGGAAGCCGTGCTCGCCGAACTGAAGAAGGCGCTGGCGCGCGATCCCACGCGTACCACCGTGAGCGGTTTTTCCTCCCTGGGGCTGGTCGAGATGACGCGCAAGCGCACCCGCGAATCGCTGGCGCACGTGCTGTGCGAACCCTGCCCCACCTGCGGCGGGCGCGGCGAGATCAAGACCGCACAGACCGTGTGCTACGACGTGCTGCGCGAGATCCTGCGCGAGGCGCGCCAGTTCGGCGCACGCGAATACCGCATCGTCGCTTCGCAGAGCGTGATCGACCTCTTCCTCGACGAGGAATCCGGCAGCCTCGCCCAGCTCATCGATTTCATCGGCAAGCCGGTGTCGCTGCAGGTCGAGACGAGCTACCCGCAGGAGCAGTACGACATCATTCTGCTGTGAGGGGTCAGGGTGAATCGCGTGAACCGCGTGCATTGAGATGAAAACCCGCCCACCCAGCTACTGGTCCACTGCCTGCGCCGAGCTCGCCGCCGCCGACCCGGTGATGGCGAGCCTCATCGCGCGCTATCCCGACTGCGTGCTCGGCGACCGTGGCGATGCCTTCCAGACACTCGCGCGCGCCATCGTCGGGCAGCAGATCTCGGTGAAGGCGGCCGACAGCATCTGGGCGCGCTTCGCCACGCTTGCCAGGACGGTGACGCCTGAAACACTCGTGGCGATCGACCCCGGTGCGCTCGCGGCATGCGGCCTGTCGCGCCGCAAGGCCGAATATCTCATCGACCTCGCCGGGCACTTCGTCGACGGCCGCATCGAGCCCGCGCGCTGGAAAACGATGGATGACGAAGCGGTGATCGCCGAGCTCGTCGACGTGCGCGGCATCGGCCGCTGGACCGCCGAGATGTTCCTCATCTTCAACCTGCGCCGCCCCGACGTCTGGCCGGTCGACGACATCGGCCTGCAAAAGGCGGTCGCGCTGCATTACCTCGGGGGCGAGAGGCCGACGCCGGCCATGCTGCGGGCGCATGGCGCGCGCCACGCGCCGTGGCGCACCGTCGCCACCTGGTACCTGTGGCGCAGCCTCGACCCGGTGGTGGTGCAGTATTAAACCCGGATAATCCATCAGGCGGCCCTGCGGGTCTACGCGCGCCCTACTGGATTGTCCGGGTTAAATGGCGAGTTCGGCGATCACCGGCGCATGATCCGACGGTCGTTCCCGCTTGCGCATGTCGCGGTCGATGCTGGCGGCGGTGCAGACGGCGGCCAGGGGTTCGGAGAGGAGGATGTGATCGATCCGCAGGCCGTGATTGCGGCGGAAGCCCATCATGCGGTAGTCCCACCAGGTGAAGCTCTTCTCCGGCTGCTCGAACAGGCGGAAGCTGTCCTTGAGGCCCAGCGCCAGCAGTTGCCGGAACTTTTCCCGTTCCGGTTCCGAAACCAGCACCGAGCCTTCCCACGCCTTGGGGTCGTGCACGTCGCGATCCTCCGGGGCGATGTTGTAGTCGCCCAGCACGGCGAGCTTCGGATAGCGCGCAAGCTCTTCCCGCAGCCAGGCCGTGAGCGCGTCGAACCAGGCGAGCTTGTAGGGATATTTGTCGGAGTCGAGGCTCTGCCCGTTCGGGCAGTACACGCACACCAGGCGGATACCGTCGACGGTGGCGGCGATGACGCGCTTCTGCTCGTCGGCCAGGCCGGGGATGCCGACCTGGACGTCCACGGGTTCGCTGCGGCTGACGATGGCGACGCCGTTGTAGGTCTTCTGCCCGGCGAACACCGAGCGGTAGCCGGCGGCCTCGAGCTCGGCAACGGGAAAGGCGTCGTCGGCGAGCTTGGTTTCCTGTAGCGCGACCGCGTCGGGTCGGCGGGTGGCGAGAAAGTCCAGCAGCTGCGGCAGGCGGACCTTGAGGGAGTTGACGTTCCAGGCGGCGATTTTCATGGCGGCGAGTTTACCGCAGCGCCGCACGGGCCGCTCAGCGCAGCGTGCGCGCCAGCTGCGTCATGATCACCTCGGCGTGGGCGAGCAGGTCCTCGACCGCGTCCGCGGCTTCGAGGCCGCGCGCGGGACGGAACACCAGCAGCACGCTGTCGCGCAGTTCGACGTAGGTGTCGGGGTGGGCCTGCAGCGGGCGGATCAGCTCGGGCGTGAGGCAGGCGCGCACGCGCGCCGCGTCGTCACCGTAGACGCGGGTGTGCCTGGCGAACTCGGCGTCGACGCCGGCGACATCGACTTCGCGGTAGTCGGCCACCAAATAGCGCTCGAGGTAGTCGCCCGGGGTGAAGGCGAGGTTGGGCAGCGCGGCCGAGGCCTCGTCGCACAGGCGCAGGATGGCGAGAGTGTGACGGTGCTCGACGTAGTACTCGGGCGCGGCGGTGTGGCTGTAGTCGAACAGTTTCACGTGGGCGTCGCCGCGCAGGCCGGTCATCACGTTCCATTCCTGGCGGTTGGCGCCGCGCCGCAGGTAGACGAAGTCGTGGCGGTTGAGCACGGCGGACACGGCGGGTGAGAACTTCAGGCCGAGGCGCCGGGCGAGCGCCGCCATGGCGGCTTCGCGCGCGCCATGCGTGGCGGGCTCGCGCACGAAGCGCTGGGCCTGCATGCGGGTGGCGAAGGGATGCGGCGTGAAGGAATGGAAACGCTCGAGGCCGTGGATTTCCAGCGGTCGCCCGCGCTGCACGTATTCCTCCTGCAGTTCGTGCAGGTACTCCATCGTGGTGCGGTCGATGATGTGGCTGGATTCGCTGAACGCGAGGCTGACGCCGGCCGTGTCGGGCACGCGCGCGAGCGCGCGGTCGAGCGGCAGCAGGTTGAAGCCGGTGAGCGAGCCGAGCGAGAGTTGCGTCTGCGGGCGGCTGCCCGTGCGTTCTTCCTTCCCGCGGATCACCGGGCTGCAGAACATGCCGCAGACGGCGTCGCCCGCAGCGGCAAGGAATCGGCGCAAGGAGAGACGACCCTCCAGCACCATGCGCAGCGACGGGGTCAGCAGGTAGGTGTTCATCAGCAGCTGTGCCGCCACGCCGACGAGTATGCCGGCCAGCAGGTCGGTCGCGAGGATCGCGACGATGGTGACGACGAAAATCACCAGCTGGTCGAGGCCGATGGCGGCGGTCTTGCCGAAGACCTTGAGCTCGCACAGGCGCCAGCCGACGTAGACGATGACCGCGCCGATCGCCGCCAGCGGGATGCGGCCGATGAGATCGACCGCGAAGCCCAGGAACACGATGAGGAACACCGCGTTGTAGAAGTTTGCCCACAGCGTGCGCCCGCCGGCGTCGATGTTGGCGCGGCTCTTCACGCCGCCGGGGATGATGGTGAGCCCGCCGGCCAGGCTGGAGAGCACGTTGGAAATGCCCATCGCGCGCAGCGTCACGTTCGGCCGCGATTTGCGGCGGTAGGGGTCGATCTTGTCGACCGCGCTGATGGTGGCGAGCGATTCGATGCTGTCGATCAGCGTCAGCGTGATCACCATCAGTACCAGGCTGCCCCAGAGTTCGGGACGGCCGAGCACGGTGTCGAAGGCCGGCAGCGTGAAGCCGCCGTCGAGGATGCTGTCAGGCATGCGGATCAGGTGCTGCGGCGCGAGGTCGAACGCATAGCCCAGCACCACGCCGATCGCGCACACCGACAGCGCCGGCGGCATCCGGCGCAGCCAGCTCTGGCGCGTGCGGCTGAGGAAGAACATCAGGAACAGGCACACGGCGCCGATTGCCAGCACCGGCGGCTCGATGCGCTGGAAACTCTCGGGCAGCTTGCCGATCGCGAGCAGCATCGATTTTTCCGGCGGCGCGAGGTCGCCGACGAGCGCCGGCACCTGCTTGATGATGATCATGAGCCCGATCGCCGCGAGCATCGCCTCGACCACGGTCACCGGCAGGAACATCGCGACGAGTTTTCCCGCGCGCAGCCAGGACAGGAGGATCATCACCACGCCGGTGAGAAAGATCGCGACCAGGATCAGCGGATAGCCGGCGGCGAGGTCGCCGTCGCCCAGGAGCAGCATGCCGGCGAGCAGCGCCGGCGCGAGCCCGGCGGCGGGCCCGCTGATGGTGACGTGGGCGCCGCCGAGGAAGGGGAAGACCAGTCCCGCGATGATCGACGACACCAGGCCGGTGACCGGCGGCGCGCCCGAGGCCACGGCAATGCCGAGCGACAGCGGCAAGGAGACCAGCGCCACCTGCAGCCCGGCGAACAGGTCATGACGCCAATGCTTCAGGCCGGCGAGGCCATTCTGCGGTTTTTCTTCCGGCTTCACTCCAGCCCCCAATTCCTGTCATGGGTGTGTTGGCGCCTGCGGGCAGGCGAGCGCGGCTTGTAGCCTTTTTGTTGAGAGGGTTAATATCGCGCGCAGCTGCGCACCACCATAAAGGCCGGGCAAAGAGGGGTCAAGACACGAAACACCCAAGCGGTCATCGCCGGGGCTTTCGTTGGGGCGGGACGGCGCTTAACGCGCGGCCGGAATTTCCGGGGCAACGGCCGGCGCCGCCGGGGCTTCGGCCGCCGCCGGCTTGCCGGGGCCGGGCGACTTCGGATAGCCGGCCTTGTCGAGCAGGGCCTGCCACTGGCCGGTTTCGAAGCCGTCGATCCTGTCCTGGCCGACGACCAGCACCGGCACGCTCAGCCGGCCGGTGAGTTTCTTCAATTCCGCGTTCGCCTCGGGGCTGACCTGGGGATCCTTGCTGCTGTAGGGCACGCCGCGCTCGCTCAAGAGCTGCCTCGCCTGGTCGCATGGGGCGCCGCAGGCGGTGCTGAACAGCGTGACCGGAAATTTCTCGCGCGCGGTCCTTGCCGAGTAGGACTCGCCGATCTCGATGAAATTGCCCTTGAAGTTCTTCTGCTGGGCTTGGCCAACGCCAGGCGGCGGCGGCTGGTCGCTGTAGACCGTGCGGCCCTGGGCGTCCTTCCACTGGTACAACTGGGCGGCGGCGAGCGGTGCGCTCGCCAGCGCAAGGCAAACCGATGCGGCGATCAGACCTGCATGCATGACGTGCTCCCGAAGACAGAATCAGCAGGGTTACGGATGGGGAATTCAAGAACTTGAATTTCCCAACCATAACGAGCCGAGGTTCGATTGTTAATGATCCGAAACCCGGTGCGGCTTTCCTGGGTATTCACTATGTTTTGGTGTTGGCTGTTTTTCAAGTTCGAACGTTTCGGATCAATAACGGCCAGAATTCGCTGGGGCTTTAAGCCATGCCGTTGTGGCGCAGCAGCGCGTCGATGGTCGGCTCGCGGCCGCGGAAGGCCTTGAACGACTCGAGCGCCGGCCGTGCGCCGCCCTGGGCGAGAATCTCGCTCCAGAAACGGTGGCCGACTTCGGGGTTGAGCACGCTGCCGTAGCCCGCCGCTTCATCCTCGAACAGCGCATAGGCGTCGGCGGAGAGCACTTCCGCCCACTTGTAGCTGTAGTAGCCCGCCGCGTAGCCGCCGGCGAAGATGTGCGAGAAATTGTTGGGGAAGCGGTTCCAGGCGGGCGGAATGATCACCGCGACTTTCCTGCGGATTTCCTCGATCAGATCCTGCGCGGTGCGCGGGCCGTTGGGGTCGAAGTCGTGATGCAGGTGCATGTCGAAGCTGGCGAACTCGATCTGGCGCAGGGTCTGCAGGCCGGCCTGGAAATTCTTCGCCGCGAGCATCTTGTCGAACAATTCCCGGGGCAGGGGCGCGCCGGTATCGACGTGGGCGGTCATGTGGCGCAGCACGTCCCATTCCCAGCAGAAGTTTTCCATGAACTGGCTCGGCAGTTCGACCGCGTCCCACTCGACGCCGTTGATGCCGGACACGCCCAGTTCCTCCACTTGCGTCAGCAGGTGATGCAGGCCGTGGCCCATTTCGTGGAACAGCGTGATCACCTCGTCGTGGGTGAAGAGCGCGGGCTTCTTGCCCCCGTCGGCGGTGCCGCCCACCGGGGCCGAGAAATTGCAGTTGAGATAGGCCACCGGCGTCTGGATGCTGTTGCCCTTCCTGCGGCGGGTGATGACGTCGTCCATCCAGGCGCCGCCGCGCTTGGAGGCGCGGGCGTAGAGGTCGAGGTAGAACTGGCCGATCGGCTTTCCGGCCTGATCGGTCAGCGTGTAGAACCTGACGTCCGGATGCCAGACGGACGCCTGGTCCTCGCGTACGTGCAGCCCGTACAGGGTCTCGATGAGCTTGAACAGCCCGCCCAGCACGCGCGGCTCGGGGAAGTACTGCTTCACTTCCTGGTCGGAGAAGCTGTAGCGCGCCACGCGCAGCTTTTCCGAGACGTAGGCGTTGTCCCATGCTTCCAGCGTGTCCAGCCCCAGCGTGTCGCGCGCGTAGGCCCGCATTTCCGCGTAGTCCCGTTCCGCGTAGGGCCGCGCGCGCGCGGCGAGCGCGTCGAGGAAATCGAGCACCTCGCGCGGCGATTCGGCCATCTTGGCCTCGAGCGAGAGCTCGGCGTAACTCCGGAATCCCAGCAGCTCGGCGGCCTCGCGCCGCAACCGGAGAATGCGCGCGATCAGCGGTGTGTTGTCATGCTCGGGCTTGCCGAACTCGGAGGCGCGCGTGACATAGGCGCGGTAGAGAATCTGCCGCAGCTCGCGGCTGTCGGCGTACTGCATCACCGGCAGGTAGGACGGCATGTGCAGGGTGAATTTCCAGCCGGTGGTGCCGGCCGCCTCGGCCGCGGCGCGCGCGGCTTCCAAGACGTCGTCGGGAATGCCGGCGAGCTCGTCCTTGTCGTCGATGACGAGCGCGTAGTCATTGGTCGCGTCGAGCAGGTTTTCCTCGAATTTTGCGGAAAGCTGCGCCAGTTCCTCCTGCACCTGCATGAAGCGCGCCTTCCTGTCGGCAGGCAGTTCGGCGCCGCCCAGGCGGAAGTCGCGCAGCTCGTTCTCGACGATCTTCCTGCGCGCGGGCGACAGCGCGGCGAACGCCGGACTGGCGGCGAGCGCCTTGTATTTGGCGTAGAGGGCCTCGTTCTGGCCGAGCTCGGCGTAGTAGACGGTGATCTTGGGCAGGTTGGCGTTGTAGGCCTCGCGCAGTTCGGACGAATCCATGACCGAATGCAGGTGCGAGACCTGGCCCCAGGCGCGGCCGAGTTTTTCGTTGGCGTCCTCCAGCGGGGCGACGAAGGCGTCCCACTCGGCCGGGGTGTCGGGCGCCTCGGCCCGCTTCACCGCCGCGCGGCATTCGGCGAGCAACTGGTCGATCGCGGGGGTGACGTGTTCGGGCCTGAAATCGGCGAAGCGGGGCAGGCCGGAGAAGTCGAGCAGGGGGTTCATGCCCTTGGGCGTATCCATGGAGACTCTTTCTTGAAGGAGGCGAAGGGACGGCGGAAAAGCCGGAAGTCACAGCGATTATAATTTGTGCCGGTAGCCCCGCATTCAACCCCAGACCCGCCATGGCCTTGAACGATCCCTTCGCGCCCTACCAGGGGCATGTGCCGCAGTGCGCGCCCGGTGCCTGGGTGCACCCGCGCGCGACCGTCATCGGCGACGTCAGTCTCGGCCGCGACGCCTCGGTATGGCCGGGCGCGGTGATCCGCGGTGACGTCAATTCGATCGCGGTGGGCGAGGCCACCAACATCCAGGACAACAGCGTGCTGCACGTCTCGCACAAGACGGCCGGGAACCCGGCCGGCGGCCCGCTGGTGATCGGCGCCCGCGTCACTGTCGGCCACGCGGTGATCCTGCACGCCTGCACCATCGAGGACGAATGCCTGATCGGCATGGGCTCGATCATCCTCGACCGCGCGGTGGTGCGGAAACACGTGCTGCTCGGCGCCGGCTCGCTGGTGCCGGAAGGCAAGATCCTCGAATCCGGCCACCTCTATCTGGGCCGCCCCGCCAAGCCGGTGCGCGCGCTCACCGCCGGGGAAATCGCGTATTTCGCCTACTCGGCCGAGCACTATGTGAAACTGGCGCGGTCCTATCAGTCCTGACCCTTCCTCTCGATCAGACCCATGAAATTCCCCAAGCCCTTTCTCATTGCTGTCGTCATCGCCGCCCTCGGCGGCGCACTCGCCTACGCCCTGATGGCCAAGCCCGCCGCGCCGCCGCAGGTGTTCGCCACGCTCGACGGTCGCCGGATCGCGCTCGCCGAGCAGCGCGACAAGGTCGTGCTGGTCAACTTCTGGGCGACCTCGTGCCCCGGCTGCGTCAAGGAAATGCCGGACATGGTCGAGGTCTACAAGCAATACAAGGACCGCGGCTTCGAGATCGTCGCCGTGGCGATGCGCTACGACCCGCCGGAATACGTCAACAATTTCGTGCAGACACGGCAATTGCCCTTCCCCATCGTGCTCGATACCGACGGCGCCCACGCGCAGGCTTTCGGCAACGTGCAGCTGACGCCCACCACCTTCATCATCGGCAGGGACGGCCGCATCCTCGAACAGAAACTGGGCGAGATCGACTTCGCCCGCCTGCGCGCGCTGCTCGATCGGGAGCTGTCTTGAGCCGCGCGCTGATGGCAGCGGCCTTGCTCGTGCTGGCCGCGGGCTGCAGCGCACCGGCGCCCAAGGCCAAGAAGCCGTCGCCGGCCGGGCCGCCGCCGCCCGAGATGTCCGCCGAAGCGGTCGTCTGCCCGGCCGACGTGCGGCCGTGCCCCGACGGCAGCTTCGTCAGCCGCGACCCGGACAATGGCTGCGTGTTCCGCCGCTGTCCGGGCGCGGCCGATCCGAAATAAACCCCTCTGGAAATCGATTCATGGCGCAATACGTGTATTCCCTCAACCGGGTCGGCAAGATCGTGCCGCCCAAGCGGCAGATCCTGAAGGACATCTCGCTGTCGTTCTTCCCCGGCGCGAAGATCGGCCTGTTGGGCCTCAACGGCTCGGGCAAGTCCTCGCTCATCAAGATCATGGCGGGTGTCGATAAAGACATCGAAGGCGAGGCGATCCCGATGCCCGGCATCCGCATCGGCTACCTGCCGCAGGAACCGCAGCTCGACCCCGGTCACACCGTGCGCCAGGCGGTGGAAGCCGGGCTCGGCGAGATCGTCGCGGCGAAGGCGCGGCTGGACGAAATCTACGCCGCCTACGCCGAACCCGACGCCGACTTCGACCAGCTCGCCGAGGAACAGGCCAAGTGCGAGGCGATACTCGCCGCCGCCGGGGCCGACCTCGACACGCAGATGGAAATCGCCGCCGACGCGCTGCGCCTGCCGCCGTGGGACGCCGTGATCGGCCATCTGTCGGGCGGCGAGAAGCGCCGCGTCGCGCTGTGCCAACTGCTGCTCTCGAACCCGGACATGCTGCTTCTGGACGAGCCGACCAACCACCTCGACGCCGAATCGGTGGAATGGCTCGAACAGTTCCTGGTGCGCTACCCCGGCACCGTCGTCGCGGTCACCCATGACCGCTACTTCCTCGACAACGCCGCCGAGTGGATCCTGGAACTCGACCGCGGCCACGGCATTCCGTGGAAGGGCAACTACACCAGCTGGCTGGAACAGAAAGAGGCGCGACTGGAAACCGAGGCCCGCCAGGAAGCCGCGCGCATCCGGACGATGAAGCAGGAACTCGAATGGGTGCGGCAGAACCCCAAGGCGCGCCAGGCCAAGTCCAAGGCGCGGCTGGCCCGCTTCGAGGAACTCAATTCGGTCGAATACCAGAAGCGCAACGAAACGCAGGAAATCTTCATCCCCGTCGGCGAGCGGCTCGGCGACAAGGTCATCGACTTCCACAACGTGTCGAAGGCCTTCGGCGACCGCCTCTTGATCGACAACCTGAGCTTCTCGGTGCCGCCCGGCGCCATCGTCGGCATCATCGGCCCCAATGGCGCCGGCAAGTCGACGCTCTTCAGGATGATCACCGGGCAGGAAAAACCCGATAGCGGCGAAGTCGAGATCGGCCAGACCGTCAAGCTCGCCTACGTCGACCAGAGCCGTGACAAGCTTGCCGCCGACAAGACCGTGTTCGACGAAGTCGCCGAGGGCCGTGACATCCTTGCCGTCGGCCGCTACGAAATTCCGTCGCGGGCGTATCTCGGCCGCTTCAACTTCAAGGGCGCCGACCAGCAGAAGCTTGTCGGCAACCTCTCCGGCGGCGAACGCGGCCGCCTGCATCTGGCCAAGACCTTGATCGCCGGCGGCAACGTGCTGCTGCTCGACGAACCGTCGAACGACCTCGACGTGGAGACGCTGCGCGCGCTCGAAGACGCGCTGCTCGAATTCGCCGGCTGCGTGCTGGTGATCTCGCACGACCGCTGGTTTCTCGACCGCATCGCCACCCACATCCTCGCCTTCGAGGGCGATTCGCAGGTGGTGTTCTTCCCCGGCAACTACCAGGAATACGAGGCCGACAAGAAAAAACGCCTCGGCGAAGAAGGCGCGAAGCCGAAGCGGATCCGCTACAAGCCGATTAGCCGCTGAGGCGCTGAGCCGCTGAGGCGCATCCCCGGCGTGGTCAGTAGTGCGGTGGAATCTCGTCGCGCAGGTTGCGTTCTTCCGCCGGCAGCGCGTCCTGCACCCGGCGGTGCAGCACGCGCAGCTGCGCCTGCAACAGGTCGAGCTGTTCCTGCTGGCGGAATACCGTCTGGTTCAGCGTGTCGATCATATCCTCGGCGAAGGCCAGCTTGGCCTCGAGTTCGGCCAGGCGGGATTCGACAGGCAGGGCGTCGTTCATGGCGCGGGTGCTTTCAACAGGGGCGTGACGAGTTTTTCCAGCCGGGGGTAGTGCACCTGCCCGGCGATCCTGTGGCGGATGCGGCCGTCGGCGTCGACGATGAACGAGGTGGGCACGCTCGTCACGCTGCCGAACGCGGCCGCCACGCTCGCGCTGGTCGGCGCGGCCATGAAGGCATAGCCCTTGTCGGCCATCCAGGCGGCGATCTGCTCCGGCGTATCGTCGACGCTGATCGAGACGACCTCGAAGCCGCGAGCACGATAATCCCGCCAGAACGAATCGATCACCGGCTTTTCCTTGCGGCAATAGGGGCACCAGGTCGCCCAGAAGTTCACCAGCACCACGCGCCCCTTGAGCGATTCGCTCGTCACCGCACGGCCATCGGGCAGCGTCACCGCCCACGGTGGCGCGGCGACATTCTCGTCGCTCACCTTCGCCGGCGGGCGGAACCACAGATACGCGATCAAACCCAGTAGAATCAGGGTCAGCGGACTCGGCGTCCATTTCTTGATCAGGGCTTTATCCATGCTGTGGCTGAAATCGTTCCATATCGTGATGGTGGTGAGCTGGTTCGCCGGACTTTTTTACCTGCCGCGCATCTTCGTCAACCTGGCGATGGAGACGAATCCGGCCGCCTACGACCGCCTGCTGCTCATGGCCGGCAAATTGTATCGGTTCGTCACGCCCATCATGTGGCTGGCGCTCGCCACCGGCATCTGGTTGTGGCTCGCGTATTTTCCGCTGTCGATGAACTGGATGTGGGCGAAGCTCGCGCTGGTCGCCGGTCTGGTCGCTTATCACCATGTCTGCAAAAGCCTGCTGCGCGCGTTCGAAGCCAGACAGAACACCAAATCCCACGTTTGGTTCCGCTGGTTCAACGAAATCCCCGTGATCGTGTTGCTGGTCGTGGTGCTGCTGGTGGTGCTCAAGCCCTTCTGATTCCTTGCGAAAGTCCTGCTTGAAACCCGAACCCCGTCGTAACCCGTCCCCGCATACCGCCCGCCCCGAGCGCGACGCGCTGCCGCCCGCCAGCCATTTCGCCACCTGCCCGCGCGGCCTGGAAGCATTGCTGGTGGTCGAACTCGCCGCCGCCGGCGCCACCGTCGTGCGGCAGCTGCCCGCCGGCGTGCTGTTCACGGCGGACGCCGCCGCCGAGATGCGCGCCAACCTCACGTCGCGCATCGCCACCCGCATCCTGCGCAAGGTGGGCTACACCCGCTACAAGAAGGAAGAGCACATCTACCGCGCCGCGCTCGACCTGCCGTGGCCGGCGTGGTTCGATGTCACGAAGACCATCGCGGTGAAGGTGGGCGCGCAGAACGCGCCGCTGAAAAGCCTCAACTTCATCACGCTGAAAATCAAGGACGCGATCTGCGACCGCTTCCGCGAGGAAACCCGCGAACGACCCAGTGTCGATACCGAATCGCCCGACGTGCCGGTGTACGCCTTCTTCACCCCGGACGCGGTGACCTTCTATCTCGACACCTCGGGCGAGCCGCTTTTCAAAAGGGGATTCAAGCGCGAGGCGAGCGCGGCGTCGATCAAGGAAAATCTCGCCGCGGGGCTTCTGATGCTGTCGGGCTGGGAACCCGGCACGCCGCTGCTGGACCCGATGTGCGGCGCCGGCACGATTCTGCTGGAGGCGGCGGACATGGCGTTCAGGCGCGCGCCGGGGCGGGGTCGCCGCTTCGCGTTCGAGCATTACCGCGATTTCGACACCGTGCTGTGGCAGCGCCTCAAGCGCGAGGCGCAGGCGCTGGAAAAACCGCCCGGCCCGCTGCCGCTCTTTGGCGCCGACCAGGATCGCTGGGTGCTCGACAAGGCGAGGCACAATCTCGCCGCCGCCGGCTACGCCGACATCGTGCAGCTGCAGGTCGCCGATGCGCTCGATCTCAAGGCGCCCGCGCCCGCCGGGACGATCGTCACCAACCCGCCCTACGGCGAACGCCTCGGCGAAGCCGACGATCTGGCCGCGTGGTATCCGCTGCTCGGCGACTGGCTGAAGCGCAATTTCGCCGGCTGGGAGGCGTGGATCATCTCGGGCGACCCGCTCCTGCCCAAGCTGATCGGTCTCAAGGCCAGCCGCCGCATCCCGCTCTTCAACGGGCCGATCGAGACGCGTTTCCTGCAGTACCGGCTGATCGCCGGTTCGATGCGCGATAAAAAGGCGGCCGCGCCGGCGGACTGAACGGAACCCGGGCGCGGCGCGCGCGTCTCTTTGTTATCTTTCGAGCGAACGCCGCCATGGCCATGGCTTTCCCAGGAGTCGCCTGCTCCCGTCCCCGCGCGCTGTGCGCAGCGGGACTCGTCTTCGTGCTCGCCTGCGCGGGCCTGTCCGACGCCGCGGCGTTTTCGCGCAGCGAATGGGAACGCGACGGCTGGCTGACGACGTTCGAAACCGGGCTGGCCGACGCGCGGCGAAGCGGGCGCCCGCTCTTCGCCTACTTCCACGCGGCCTGGTGCAGCTGGTGCCAGCAATACCAGCGCGAAACCCTCGACCGGCCCGCGGTGCGCGCCGCGCTCGCGCGCGGCTTCGTGCGGGTGGCGGTCGACGCCGACGCGCGTGTCGACCTGATGCGACGCTACGGCGGCAAGGGCCTGCCGTTCACCCTGGTGCTGGCGCCCGACGGCGCGGTGCGCACGGCCTTCGTCGGCGTGTTGCCGGCGCAGGATCTGGTCGCGCTGCTGGGGGCGCCGCCGCCGGCGGCGCAGTCAGCGACAGGCGAAGTGCTGCACCGGGTCGCCGCACTCGACCGGGCGGGCTATCGCGCCTTCCGCGACGCCTGGCTGCGGCATCTCGATACGCTCTACGACCCGGCGCGCGCCGCGCTCGCCGGTCCGTTCGAGACCGGCGTCACGCACAAGCGCACGCCGGTACTCGCCTGGCTGTATCTGATGGATCACGGCCTGTGGCGCGAGCGTGTGCAGGCGGCCGGCCGCGCCGAGCGCACGCGGTTGTGGGATGCGCTCGACACGGGCTTCTTCAATTTCGTCGACCCCGGCCGCGACGGCTATCTCGAGTCGTCCAAGCTGCTCGAAGCCAACGCCTGGATGGCGGCGTGGCAGGCACAGCTGGGTGTCCACGACCCGGCCGCGCGGCACGTCGCCCGCGCGGCGCGCTATTTCCTGAACGAAGTGCTGCGCGATCGTGCGCAGGGCGGTTATTTCCAGGCGCAGATGGCCGACAACGCGTATTACGCGCTGAAGCCGGCCGAGCGCCTGCGCCGCCCGGCGCCGCCGCTCGACCGCGTCAAGCGTGCCGACACGAACGCCCAGGCGGCGTGGGCGCTGCTGCGGCTGGGACGGTTTGACGAGGCGGCGGAGGCGGTGGACGACGCGGCGCGCACGCTGGATTTCGTGCTCGCCACCTTATGGCGCGACGGGCGGCTGTACCACGCGTGGCGCGACGGCATGGTGCTGGCGCCGGACCAGCCGCACACCTGGTTCTGGGTGCTCGCCGCCGGCAGCGCGGTCGAACGCGCGCGGCCCGACCCCGCGCGCCGCGCCGCGCTCGACGCGATCGCGCGCATGGCCGGTGCCTGGCTGGCGGGCGAGATGCGGCAGGGGCCACGGCTCGACAATGAACTCGCCGGGCTCGTCGCGTGGAGCGCGGCTCAGCCGCAGTTCGCGGACCGGCTGCCGGCCGGCGCGCGCGACTGGGCGTTGCGCCAGCTGCGCATCGAGGTCGAGACGCCGCCGGACGAACTGGTGATCGGGCTGTGGGCGTGGGAGGCGAGGCTGGCCCCCCGGCAATGAAGACAGGGCGCGGGGAAGCCGCGCTTCCGTCGCGCCCTGCCGTGATCGCACCGGATCACACGATGTCGAGGTGATCCAGTCCCGCCATCATGTCGCGGCCACGGGCTTCCTGGCCGTGCAGCTTGATCTTCAGGCGCAGGTCATTGAGGCTGTCGGCGTTTCGTAGCGCATCCTCGTAGGAAATGAGGCCGGCCTCGTAGAGGTCGAACAGCGCCTGGTCGAAGGTCTGCATGCCGAGTTCGCGCGACTTCGCCATGATCTCCTTGATCTCGTGCACGTGGCCCTTGAAGATCAGGTCGGCGATGAGCGGCGAGTTGAGCAGGATTTCGACCGCGGCGACGCGGCCGTGACTGCCCTTCCTTGGAATCAGGCGCTGCGAGATGAAGGCCTTGAGGTTGAGCGACAGGTCCATCAGCAGCTGGTCGCGCTTGTCCTCGGGGAAGAAGTTGATGATGCGGTCGAGCGCCTGGTTGGCGCTGTTGGCGTGCAGGGTCGACAGGCACAGGTGACCGGTTTCGGCGAAGGCGATGGCGTATTCCATGGTGTCGCGGTCGCGGATTTCACCGATGAGGATGACGTCGGGCGCCTGGCGCAGGGTGTTCTTGAGCGCACTGAACCAGTTGTCGGTGTCGATGCCGACCTCGCGCTGGGTGATGATGGACTTCTTGTGCTCGTGCACGTATTCGATCGGGTCCTCGACGGTGATGATGTGGCCGGCGTCGTTCTCGTTGCGGTAACCCACCATCGCGGCGAGCGAGGTCGATTTGCCGGTGCCGGTGCCGCCGACGAAGATCACGAGGCCGCGCTTGATCATCGCCACGTCCTTCAGGATCGGCGGCAGGTTCAACTCTTCCAGCTTGGGAATCCGGGTGTTGATCGTCCGCATCACGATGCCGACGCGGCCCTGCTGCACGAACACGTTGACCCGGAAGCGGCCGATCTCGGGCGGGCTGATCGCGAAGTTGGATTCGTTGGTCGCCTCGAAATCGCGCCACTGCCGCTCGTTCATGACCGAGCGCGCGAGTTCCTGGGTGTGCGCGGGGGTGAGGCTTTGCGGCGACACCGGCGTTATCTTGCCGTCGACCTTGATCGCGGGGGGAAAGCCGGCGGTGATGAAGAGGTCGGAGGCATTCTTCGCCAGCATCAGGCGCAAGAGATCGTGGACGGTCTTTTCAGCGTTCATTGGGGGCTATCCTCGGTCCGGCTGGCATGTCAGCCCATGAAGGAATCTTTGTTCTGGGCGGCGGCGCGCGCGACGTTGCCGGCGACGACGTTGCGGCGCACCAGGTCCTGCAGGTTCTGGTCGAGCGTCTGCATGCCGAGGTTGCCGCCGGTCTGGATCGCAGAATACATCTGCGCGACCTTGTTTTCGCGGATGAGATTGCGGATCGCGGGGGTGCCGATCATGATCTCGTGCGCGGCCACGCGGCCGGTGCCGTCCTTGGTTTTGAGCAGCGTCTGCGAAATGACCGCGCGCAAGCTCTCCGAGAGCATCGAGCGCACCATTTCCTTTTCCGCGGCGGGGAAGACGTCGACCACGCGGTCGATGGTCTTGGCCGCCGACGAGGTGTGCAGGGTGCCGAACACCAGGTGGCCGGTTTCGGCCGCGGTGAGCGCGAGGCGGATGGTTTCCAGGTCGCGCAGTTCGCCGACCAGGATCACGTCCGGGTCTTCGCGCAGCGCGGAACGCAGGGCGTTGGCGAAAGACAGCGTATGCGGGCCGACCTCGCGCTGGTTGATCAGGCATTTCTTCGACTGGTGCACGAATTCGATCGGGTCCTCGACGGTGAGGATGTGCGAGTACTGGTTCTCGTTGATGTAGTCCATCATCGCCGCCAGCGTGGTCGACTTGCCGGAGCCGGTGGGGCCGGTCACCAGCACGATGCCGCGCGGCTGGTCGGAGATTTCCTTGAAGATCGGCGGACAGTTGAGTTCTTCCAGCGTGAGCACCTTGGAGGGAATCGTCCGGAACACCGCGCCGGCGCCATACTGCTGGTTGAACGCGTTGACGCGGAAACGCGCCAGCGCAGGAATCTCGAACGAAAAGTCGATCTCGAGAACTTCCTCGTACACCTTGCGCTGGCTGTCGTTCATGATGTCGTACACCATGCGGTGCACGTCCTTGTGGTCCATCGGCGGCAGGTTGATGCGGCGGATGTCGCCGTTGACCCGGATCATCGGCGGCAGGCCAGCCGACAGGTGCAGGTCGGACGCCTTGTTCTTGACGGCAAATGCCAGCAGTTCGGAAATGTCCACGCGTGCCTCGTTCAGTGGTGAAGGGGTTTTGTCGGATAATGAGCGCTATGGATAACGGCCCCGAAACGCCCGAACTTGAGCCGCGCACGGCGGCTTTGCCGGAGGCGCCGTGTGAGCGCTTGCGTACCGTGCGGCACAGGATAAACCAGGCGGCCGCCCAGGCGGGACGCGATCCGGCGTCGGTGTGTCTGCTCGCGGTCAGCAAAACCTTCGGCGCTGACGCGGTTCGTGCGCTGGCGGCCTGCGGACAGGGCCGGTTCGGCGAGAATTACCTGCAGGAGGCGCTCGCCAAGCAGACGGCACTGGCAGACCTGCGCATCGAGTGGCATTTCATCGGCCCGGTCCAGCGCAACAAGACGCGATCGATCGCGGCGCATTTCGCCTGGGTGCACAGCGTCGACCGGGCGGTGGTCGCCGAACGCCTGTCGGCGCAGCGGCCGCCCGACCTGCCGCCGCTCAATGTCTGCCTGGAAGTGAACGTAAGCGGCGAGGCGAGCAAGAGCGGCGTCGCCCCCGACGACCTGCCGGCGCTGGCCGACGCGGTGGCCCGGCTGCCCGGCCTCGCGCTGCGCGGGCTGATGGCGATTCCGGCGCCGAGTGCCGATTTTCACGCGCAGCGGGCGGCGTACCGCCGGGTGCGCGACCTGTACGACGCGCTGCGGGCACGCGGCCATGCCCTCGACACGCTGTCGATGGGCATGTCGGGCGACCTGGAGGCGGCAATTCTGGAGGGCGCGACCCTGGTGCGGGTCGGTACCGCGCTGTTTGGCGAAAGGATACGGAAGCATGCATAAAGTGAGTTTCATCGGCGGCGGCAACATGGCCGCCGCCATCATCGGCGGGCTGGTCGCCAGCGGCACCGATCCGACCGACATCGAGGTGGTCGAAATCAATCCCGACACGCGGGCGCAACTCGCCGGCCGCTTCGGTGTGGTGACGCACGCCGACCTGGCCGAGGCGCGGCTGCACCCGCTCATCGTGCTGGCGGTCAAACCGCAGTCGCTGCCGGCGGTGGCCACGGCGCTGGCCGCGCGGCTCGCCGGCCAGCTGGTGCTGTCGATCGCCGCCGGCGTGCGGGTGGGCGACCTCTCGCGCTGGCTCGGCGGCCACACCCGCATCGTGCGCGCCATGCCGAACACGCCGGCGCTGGTGCAGGCCGGGATCGCCGGCATGTACCCGGCGCCGGGCCTGAGCCACGAGGCGCGCTCGCAGGCCGAATCGGTGCTGCGCGCGGTCGGCGGCGTGGTGTGGGTCGAGGCGGAGCCCCTGCTCGACGCGGTTACCGCGGTGTCCGGCAGCGGCCCGGCCTATGTCTTCTACTTCATCGAGTCGCTCGAGGCGGCGGCGATCGCGCAAGGACTCGCCGCCGACACCGCGCGCCAGCTCGCGCTGCAGACGTTCCTCGGCGCCGCCAAGCTGGCGCTCGAGTCGGGCGAGGAGCCGGCCGTGCTGCGCCAGCGCGTGACCTCGAAAGGCGGCACCACCGAGCGGGGCATCGCCGCGCTCGAGGCGGCGGGGGTGCGGCAGGCGATCGATCAGGCGGTGGCGGCGGCGAGCCGGCGCTGCGCCGAACTCGGCGACGAACTGGGACGGCTCGCATGACCATGACAACCGCAATCGAAGCCCAGGGGTCCAGGAACGGCGGGAAGGCAGAAGGATCCGCCCGCGCTGCCGGATGCGCTTGCCGGCCGGGCGTTCCGCTCAGGGGGGCGGTTTCCTGCCCGGTTGGTGATCTTCGTGTCTTCGTGGTGAGGATTCCAGGATGATCGAAACCGCGCTCAAATTTCTCGTCCAGACGATCGGCAACCTGTTCGCCATCGCCGTGCTGCTGCGTTTCATGATGCAGCTGTTCCGGGTGCCGTTCCGCAATCCCTTCGCGCAGTTCATCGTCGCCCTCACCGATTTCGCGGTGAAGCCGCTAAGGCGCGTCGTGCCCGGTCTGTTCGGCCTCGACCTGGCCTGCCTGGTGGTGGCGCTCGCGGTCGAATTCGTCGTCGTCGTCGCGGGCTACTGGCTCGACGGCTTTCCCTTCGCGCTGGCGGGCGGGCGTGTGTGGCCGGTCATGCTGGGGCTCGCGGTGGTGCGCCTGCTGACGCTCGCGGTCTACCTCGTCATCGGCATCACCCTGGTGCGCGCCGTGCTGTCGTGGGTCAATTCGAATTCCCCGCTGATGCCGGTGGTCTACGAGCTCTCCGAGCCTTTCCTGCGGCCCTTGCGCCGCGTCGTGCCCATGGTCGCCAACGTCGATCTCACGCCGCTGGTGTTGTTCGTCCTGTGCCAGCTGGTGCTGATGGTGCCGATCCTCGGGCTGGAACGCGCGCTGCTCGGCGCCTTGTGAACACGCCGCCTGTCTGGGCGCGCCGCGACGGCGCCGCCTGGCTGCTCGAGCTCACCGTGCAGCCGGGCGCGAAGGCCACGACCGTCGTTGGCGAACACGGCGGCCGCCTCAAGCTAAAGGTCGCCGCCCCGCCGGTCGATAACAAGGCGAATAAGCACCTGCTGGACTGGCTGGCCGCGCGCCTGGGCGTGCCGAAATCGGCGGTCCGTCTGGTGCGCGGGGAGACGGCGCGGCAGAAGACCGTGGCCATCGTCGGGGTCGAAGCCCCCTGGACAACAATCGAAAACGAACGGGCAACATGAGCATCCACCTGGAACAGGAAGTTGCGGACTACAGTGAACGGCGCCTGCGCCTGGCGACCGCAATCACCGACTACGCCGACTGGCTCGACCGCCAGCACGGCATCGACGCCGAGCGCACCCTGCGGCTGACCGACACCGCCGCCAGCCTGCGCCAGGACAAGCTGGTCGTCGCCTTCGTCGCCGAGTTCTCGCGCGGCAAGACCGAGCTCATCAATGCCCTGTTCTTCGCCGACCATGGCCAGCGCCTGCTGCCGTCCGAGGCGGGGCGCACCACCATGTGCCCGACCGAGCTGTTCGCCAGTGCGGACGAATCGCCGAGCCTGAGCCTGCTGCCGATCGAAACGCGCCGCCGCAGCGAATCGCTGGCGCAACTCAAGCGCATGCCGATCGAGTGGGTGCGCATGCCGCTCGACCCGGCCGATCCCCGGCAACTGCAGGAAAGCCTGAAAAAACTGACCGAAACCCGCGCGCTGCCCGCGCCCGACGCGATCGAGCTGGGGCTGTGGGATCCGGCCGATGAAAGCGCGCGCCATCAGCTGCATGTCGACGGCACGGTCGACGTGCCGGCGTGGCGCTATGCGCTGGTCAACTACCCGCATCCGCTGCTGCAGGCCGGGCTCACCATCCTCGACACGCCGGGACTCAACGCGCTCGGCGCGGAGCCGGAGTTGACCCTGTCGGTGATCCCCAACGCGCACGCGGTGATGTTCGTGCTGGCGACCGACACCGGCGTGACGCGCTCCGACCTGGAAATCTGGCAGAAGCATGTGCATCGCCACGCCAACTACCACGTCGCGGTGCTGAACAAGATCGACATGCTGTGGGATGAATTGAAGAGCGACGCCGAAGTGCAGGCGATCATCGAGCGCCAGGCCGACGACGCCGCGCGCGTGCTCAAGCTGCCCAGGAGCCGCGTGTTCACCGTGTCGGCGCAGAAGGCGCTGGCGGCGTCGATCCGCGGCGACGCCGCGCTGCGCGCCCGCGCCGGCATCGAGTCGCTCGAATACCTGCTGGCGCACCAGGTCATCCCGGCGCGCCGCGACATGCTCTATCACGCGGTCGCGCGCGAGGTGAATGCGATGATTGACGAAAGCCGCGCCGACCTGGCGGCGCGGCTCAAGCGCAGCAGCGACGAGCTGATCCAGCTCTCCCAGCTGTCGGGCAAGAACCGCGAGCTGATCGAGCAGATGCGCGCCGCGCTGCAGAAGGAGAAGGACAGCTACGACGCCACCGCCGAGCAGTTCCGCGCCACGCGCGCGACCGTGCAGGCGCAGGGGGCGCAGTTGATGGCGCTGCTGTCGGAAGACGCCCTGGGTGAAATCTGCCAGGCCAGCCGTGCCGCCATGGAGGCGAGTCTCACCACGCGCGGCCTGACCCAGGGAATCCGCCAGCTTTCCGGGCGGATGGTCGAGCGCATCGAGGCGGCGACCCAACTCGCGCAGGGCATGCTGGAAACGCTCGAGCAGGCCTACGGCCGCTTCCATGTCGTCCACCAGCTGCCCAAGATGCAGGTGCCGCGTCTCGACCTCAAGGCCTACCGCAACCGCCTGCAGGCGCTGACGCAGGAGACCGAGGCCTTCTGCCGCGACCCGGCCAACCTCATGCTGGAAAAGCGCTTCATGATCCGCCGCTTCTACGCGGGCCTGGCCGAAGAGGCGAAGCAGGCATTCAACCTGGCGCGCACCGAGACCGAACGCTGGCTGCGCATTGCGCTCGACCCGGTGATGACGCGCATCCGCGAGCACAAGCTGTATCTCGACAACCGGCTTGCCGGCCTGCAGCGCATCCTCGAGAACATGGGCACGCTGCAGGGCCGCATGCAGCAGATCAAGCAGGAGATCGAGCGGCTGCGCGCGGGGCGCGCGGAGCTCGCCCGTATCGCGGCCGAGCTGGCGGGCTAGTTCCGCTCGCCGTTCAGGCGTTCGAGCAGGATCGGTGTTTTATCGGGGTCGGTGTTCTTCAGCAGGCGCTGGGCCGCGGGCGTCACCTCGTCCAGATGTGACTTCAGCACCTGTTGCTTGACCGGCAGCAGGCTCGCCGGCTGCATCGAGAAGGTACGCAAGCCCAATCCCAGCAGCAACCGCGTGAGCATCGGATCGCCCGCCATTTCCCCGCACACGGCCACCGACTTGCCGGCCTTGGCGCCGGCGCGTATGGTCTGCTGCACGAGCGTGAGCACGGCGGGGTGCAGCGGATCGTAGAGATGCGACACGCTGTCGTCGGCGCGGTCGATCGCGAGCGTGTACTGGATCAGGTCGTTGGTGCCGATCGAGAGGAAATCCAGCTGCTCGGCGAAGAAATTCGCCGCCAGTGCCGCCGCCGGCACCTCGATCATGCCGCCGATGGGAATGCCCTCGTCGAACTTGAGGCCGTCGCGGCGCAGCGAGGCCTTGGCCTCGTCGATGCGCTGCAACGTCTGCCGCAGTTCCGTGAAGCTCGCCAGCATGGGAATGAGCATGCGCACGCGGCCGTGGGCCGAGGCGCGCAGGATCGCGCGCAGCTGGGTGTGGAACAGGGCGGGCTCGGCGAGGCACAGGCGGATCGCGCGCAGGCCGAGCGCGGGGTTGTCGGCGACGGTATGGCCCCAGGGCGCCTGCTTGTCGGCGCCGAGATCGAGCGTGCGTATCGTCACCGGCTTGCCGTCGAGCGCTTCCGCCACCGCCTTGTACGATTCGTACTGTTCTTCCTCGGTCGGCAGATCGTGGCGGTTGAGGAACAAAAACTCGCTGCGGAACAGCCCGATGCCCTGCGCCCCCGCCGCCTTCACCGCGTCGATGTCGGAAAGCAGTTCGATGTTCGCCATCAGCTCGATCGGCGTGCCGTCGAGTGTTGCCGACTTGCTGGTTTTCAGGCGCTTGAGCTTGTCGGTGTCGATGCGCCACTGGTTCTGCCGCAGCCGGTATTCGGCGAGCACCGATTCGTCCGGATTGACGATGACGACGCCGTCGCGGCCGTCGACGATCAAAAGATCGTGGTCGCGGATCAGCCCGCGCGCGTTGTGTAGCGCCATCACCGACGGCATGCCCATGCTGCGCGCGAGAATCGCGGTGTGCGAGGTGGTGCCGCCGAGGTCGGTGATGAAGGCGGCGAAACGCACGTTCTTGAAGATCACCATGTCGGCCGGCGACAGCTCGTGCGCGACCAGGATGCGCTCGACGTCGAAGCTGACGTCGAGGGGAATGTGGCTGGGGTGGCCCATCAGCACCTTGAGCACGCGCTGCACCACCTGCACCACGTCTTCCTGGCGGCTGCGGAGATAGGGATCGTCGATCTCTTCGAAGCGCGCGACCAGCGCCTCCATCTGCTGTGCCAGCGCCCATTCGGCGTTGCACTGCGTCTCGCGGATCAGGCGCTTGGGTTCCTCGGCGATCATCGAGTCGCCGAGGAACATCAGGTGCATGTCGAGGAAGGCCGAAAGCTCGGCCGGCGCGCCGGGCGGAATGTGGGTGCGCAGGATCTCGAGCTCGGTGCGGCTGGTCTGGATGGCCTCGTCGAAGCGCGCGAGTTCGTCGTCGATGTACTTCTGGTCGAGCATGTACTGCGGCACTTCGATGCGCGCCGCCGAGGCGAGGTGGGCATAGCCGATGGCGATGCCGCCCGAAACGCCGATGCCGTGCAGCGAGAAGCTCATGCGAGTTCTTCCCCGAAGCCGCTCTCGATCAGGCCGGCGAGCGCATTCATCGCCTCGACCTCGTCCTCGCCCTCGGTTTCCAGCGTCACCGTGGCGCCCTTGGCGGCGGCCAGCATCATCACGCCCATGATGCTCTTGGCATTCACGCGGCGGCCGTTGCGCGAAAGGTGGACATTGCTCTTGAACGTGGAGGCGAGCTGGGTGAGGCGCGCCGACGGCCGCGCGTGCAGGCCGAGCTTGTTGACGATCTCAATGTCCCGTCGCTGCATGGCACATGGTCTCGGTGATGTGATGGATGCTGTTGCGGCCGCCCTCGACGATGCGCTCGATGAGCGGCCCCAGCGCCAGGCTTTCGCGGTAGTTCAGCGCCTTCAGCAGCATGGGCAGGTTGACGCCGGTCACCGCCTCGACGCGGCCGGGTTCGAGCACGCGGCACAAGGTATTGCTGGGGGTGGCGCCGTACATGTCGTTGAGCACCAGTATGCCGTCGCCCTGGTCGAGCTCGGCGAGCCGCGCCTGCAGTGCCTTTTGCCGTTCGTCGGGGTCGGCATGGCCGGTGAAGTCGAGCGTGACGAGTGCGTGCGGGCGCTGGCCGAGCACGTGGGTGGCGCATTCGACCAGGCTGTCGGCGAGCGAGCCGTGGGCGACGATGAGGATGCCTATCATTGCGGGAAGCTCAGATCAAAGAAAGCATTTTAACGCGCCGGTGTGCGGCATTCCTGTCTGCCGTCACGGCAGGGGCGGGCTGGGCTGGCCGGCGGGCGCGGGGGTCAGCGCAGGCGTGCCTTCAGCGCCGGCGACACGTACAGCCTGCCGCCGGCATCCACCGCCACATAGCCCGCGATGCCCAGGCGTGTCGCCTCGTCATCGAGCGCAGCGGGCCCGGCGATGAAAAGCGGTTTCGACAAGGCATCCGAGCGCGTGCCCGCGCGTTCGCCGCGCGCCAGGATCGTGACCGACTGCATGCGGTCGGCGGGGCGGCCGGTCGCCGGATCGATCAGGTGGCAGTAGCGTCGCCCGCCTGCCTCGAAGTAGCGCTGATAATCGCCCGAGGTGCCGAGCGCCTCGCCGTCATGAAGATCGAGCGTCGCCAGCGTGCCCGCCTGGCGCGGGTGCTGGATGCCGACCCGCCAGGGGCGGTCGCCGCGGTCGCCCAACGCGAGCACGTTGCCGCCGATGTTGATCAGCGCCTGGCGGATGCCGTGGCGCTTCAGGATCGCCGCCGCGTCGTCGAGCGCGCGGCCCTTGGCGTAGCCGCCGAGATCGAGTTGCACCCCCGGGTTGCGGCTCGCCACCGTGTCGCCCGCGAATATGAGATCCGCCATGCGCGGCCGCCGGGCGACCCAATCGGCGATCGCCCGCGCGTCGGGCAGGCGCGCCTGCGGCACGTCGGCGTGGAAGCCCCACAGCGCGACGAGGCCGCCGATCGCCGGGTTGAACTGCTCTCGCGACAGCGCCGCCAGCGCCTGCGCGTCCTTCAGCATGGCAAGGAGCTCGGGGGACACCCGCGCCGCCTCGCCGCGCGCTAGCGCCGCATTGAGCGCCGACAGCTCGCCCGGCTGCCAGGCGTGCAGGCGGCGGTGCATGACGTCGAAGTGCGCCAGCACCTCGGCGACGGCGGCGCGCGCCTGTGGCCCGGGCACGCCGGCCACGCTGACTTCGACGAGGGTGCCGAACACATAGGCCTGCTGCTGGTGGACGGGCGGCGGGCTGCAGGCGGCGAGGCCGAGCAGCAGGATCAGCAGGGGGAACGGCAGACGCCGGATCAAGGATGCACCGCGGGGGTATGGCGCCGCTCGATCGCGGCGATGAACTGCAGCGCGACGTCGTGCCCGGTCTGCGCGGCGATTTCCTGGAAACCGGTGGGGCTGGTGACGTTGATCTCGGTGAGGCAGTCGCCGATCACGTCGAGGCCGGCGAGGAAGATGCCGTGCTCTTGCGCCCACGCGGCGACCGTGTCGGCGATGCGCCGGTCGCGTGCATCCAGGGCTTGCGCGCGTGCGGTGCCGCCGGCGGCCAGGTTGCCGCGCGTCTCGCCTGCCTGGGGGATGCGGGCGAGCGCCCACGGCACCACCTCGCCATCGATCAGCAGAATGCGCTTGTCGCCGGCGGCGATCGCCGGCAAATAGCGCTGCGCCATGATGACGCGGTGGCCGTGGCGGGTCAGCGTTTCGAGAATGGCGTTGCGGTTGGGATCGTCAGGTCGGAGGCGGAACACGCCGGCGCCGCCCATTTCGGTGAGCGGCTTGACGATGAGATCCCCTTGCTCGGCGAGGAAACGGCCGATCTCGGCCGCGTCGGCTGATACCAGCGTCGGCGCGATGAATTGCGGGAACTGCAGAATCGCGAGCTTCTCGTTGAAGTCGCGCAGCGCGGACGGGCGGTTGAGCACGGTCGCGCCGCTGGCCTCGGCGACGCCGAGCAGATACGTGGCGAGCAGATAATCGGTGTCGACCGGCGGGTCGGTGCGCATCACGACCGCATGGAAATCCTTCAGCCGGCATGTCTCGACATGCGCGATGCGGAACCAGTCGTCGCCGGCCTGGATCTCGAGCGCAGCGCAGGGCGCGTGCACGATGCCGTCGCGAAGGGCGAGCTGGCGCGCCTCGCAGGCGTATACCGCGTGCCCGCGGGCGGCCGCTGTGCGCATCATCGCCACCGAACTGTCCTTGTGTGGCTTGAGGCGCTCCAGCGGGTCGACGACGAACAGCAGCTTCATGCAGCGATCGCGGCTTCGGTTTCTTCGAGCGCCTCGTCGAGCTCGATGCTGGCGGCGAGCATCGCCAGCCGTGCGATCACGCCATAGGCATAGAAACGGTTGGGCGCGGCATCCGGATTCGCACTGCGGTCGGGCGTGAAGCAGGTTTCGTCGAAGGCAAGCGGCACGAAGTGCATGCCGGGGCTGTTGAGATTCTCGTCGGCGCCGCGGCCAGTGTGCACGCGGTAGAAGCCGCCGACGACGAAGTGGTCGATCATGTAGACGACCGGCTCGGCGACAGCCTCGTTGATGCTCTCGAAGGTATAGACGCCTTCCTGGATCAGCACTTCGCTGACTTCGAGACCCTCCTTTCCCACCGCCATCTTGTTGCGCTGCCGGCGGTTCAGCTCGCGCACGTCGTCGGGCGACTTCACCGTCATGATGCCCATGCCGTAGGTGCCGGCGTCGGCCTTGACGATGACGAAGGGCGGCTGGTCGATGTGGTATTCGTCGTATTTGGACTGGATGCGGGCGAGCAGGGCGGCCACTTTCTCGGCGAGGCATTCCTCGCCCTGGCGCGCCTGGAAATCGATTTTTCCGCACTGGTCGAAGTAGGGATCGATCAGCCAGGGGTCGATGCCGACGAGGCGCGCGAACTCGACGGCGACGTGTTGGTAGGCGCGGAAGTGGCGCGACTTGCGGCGTGTCGCCCAGCCCGCGTGCAGCGGCGGCATGATGGTCTGCTCGATGCCCTTGAGGATGTCGGGCACGCCGGCCGAGAGGTCGTTGTTGAGCAGCACGGCGCAGGGGTCGAAACCGTCCAGCCCGATGCGATCGCCGTGGCGCACCAGCGGCTCCAGCGTGAGGCGGCCGCCGGCCGGCAGTTCCAGCGTGGTCGGCTGCGTGATTTCCGGGATCAGCGTGCCGATGCGCACGATGAGCCCGGTCTGCCTGAGGATGTGCGCGAGCACCGCGACGTTCTGCAGATAGTAGGTGTTGCGCGTGTGGTTCTCGGGAATGAGCAGCAGGCGCTGCGCGTCCGGGCAGATCTTCTCCACCGCGCCCATCGCCGCGTGGATCGACAGCGACAGGAAGGCCGGATTGAGGTTGTTGAAGCCGCCGGGAAACAGGTTGGTGTCGACCGGCGCCAGCTTGAAGCCGGCGTTGCGGATGTCGACCGAGGTGTAGAACGGCGCCGCCTGCTCCTTCCACTGCAGGCGGAACCAGTGCTCGATGGTCGGCTGCGCGTCGAGCAGGCGCTTTTCCAGCTCCAGCAGGGGGCCGGTGAGTGCGGTGGTGAGGTAGGGGACCATACAATAGTTCTTCGAATGATTACCCGTATTCTAGGCCAAGCCGGATGTTTGACATTGTTTTGTATCAGCCGGAAATTCCCCCCAATACCGGCAACCTGATCCGCCTCGCGGCCAATACCGGCTGCCGTCTGCACCTGGTCGAGCCGCTCGGTTTCGATCTTTCGGACAAGCAGGTCGCGCGCGCCGGGCTCGACTACCACGACATGGCGTGCGTGCGCGTGCATGCGGACTGGAACGCGGTGCGCGCGGCGCTCGCGGCGCGCCGCTGGTTCGCGCTCACCACCCGGGGCAGCCGCAGCCATGCGAGCATCGCCTTCCGCGCGGACGACGTGCTGCTGTTCGGCCCCGAGTCGCGTGGCCTGCCGCCCGACATCCTCGAGCTGTTCGACGCCGAACACCGCCTGCGCCTGCCGATGCTGCCGGGGTCGCGCAGCATGAACCTGTCGAATGCGGTGAGCGTGACGGTGTTCGAGGCGTGGCGGCAGAACGGCTTTGCGGGGGGCGTGTGATGCGCGCGATGGTATGGCTTGAGGCGGCGACTCCCGGGGAGGCAGGTAGGCGCCCTCGCGCAGGTCGATGCGGTCGGGGCGGCATCGAACGTGGCGCCGACGTGTCAGCGTCGGCGTGGCGGCCTCTCAGGAAACGGGCAATAGTGTCGTTAAAGCGGGAAAGCATGCGGATGCCAGTCGCCACAGGGGAATCCCCCGGCCGGGCCATGTGGATTAATATTGGCAAACCATACCCAGGGCACTTCCATGTCAGCCGCCACGTTGCGTATTGCGCATTCCGAGATCACCCACGAGGTGATCGAGTCGGTCGTTCATCTCACCGAGCAGCGCGACGAGCTCACCCTGCTGCGCAGCCTGCAGAACTCCATACACGAAATGCTGCCGCAGGTGCAGATCGCGATGGCGTGCCTGGCGGCTGATGCGAAAGGGGGTTGGGGGGACGACACGGCCTGCACGCTGCCGACTCCCATGTTCGCGCTCAGCGAGGCCCTGCGGGCCGAGGTCGTCGCGCTCGATTCCGAGCATTCGATCCGCGAATACCGCGAAGACGGCCAGGCCTACCTGATCGCCAGCCTCGGCGTCCAGGACGATCGCCGCAAGGCGATCCTGATTCGCCAGCCCGAGTGGAACCCGGCCGAAACGAGCATCGCGCGCGGCATGCTCAACATCTATTCGAATTTTGCCAGGGTGCTGTTCGACAGCGAACGCGACACGCTGACCGGCCTCTACAACCGCAAGAAACTCGAGCAGAAGCTGGGCGAGCTGCTGGCCGCGCGTCTGCGCGGCGGCCATCGCCAGCGCGACGACGGCACGACCGACTACCTGGCGGTGTTCGACATCGACCACTTCAAGCGCGTCAACGATACTTTCGGCCATCTCATCGGCGACGAGGTGCTGCTGATCTTCGCCGGCCTGGTGCGCAATGCCCTGCGCGACGTCGACTGGGTGTTCCGCTATGGCGGCGAGGAATTCGTCGCGCTGATCAAGAACGTGCCGCCGGATGCCATTTTGACCATCCTCGAGCGCGTGCGCCGCAAGGTCCAGGATCATGCCTTCCCGCAGGTCGGTCAGGTCACGGTCAGCATCGGGTTCACCGCGATCGCCGAGCAGGCGTTGCCGCCCTATGTGTTCGAGGAGGCCGACAGGGCGCTCTACTATGCCAAGGAGCAGGGGCGCAACCGCGTCTGCGATTATGCGGCGCTGGTGTCGAGCGGCGTGCTGGCGCGCGAGGAACACGCCGGCGGCTCGATCGAGCTGTTCTGAGGCCGGCTCAAGCCGGTTCGGGTCGGGACGGCGCGATCTCCACCCGGTTGCGGCCATTCGCCTTCGCGCGGTAGAGCGCGTCGTCGGCTTTCCGCAGCAGATCCTCGGCGCGGTCGCCCGGCACCCAGTCCGCAACGCCAAAGCTGCACGTGATGTGCGAGACGTCCGGGAAAACCTGGCTTTCCACGCGCAGGCGCAGTTTTTCGGCCAGTATGCGCGCCGCATCGCGGTCGCTGCCGGGCAGCAGGAGCGCGAACTCCTCCCCGCCCCAGCGGGCGAGCAGGTCGGTCGACCGGATCGCCTCGCCGACCGTGACGGCCAGCTGGACCAGCACCTGGTCGCCCACTGGGTGGCCGAAGGTGTCGTTGACGCGCTTGAAATGGTCGATATCGAAAAGAACCAGGGACAGCGCGCCGGCAAGCCGGGCCGCGCGCTGGATCTCGTTCGCAAGCACCTCGTCGAATCGGCGCCGGTTGCACACGCCGGTCAGCGTATCGGTGGTCGCGAGCTGCCTGAGGCGCTCCTCGGTCTGCACCCGGTCGGTCGCGTCGCGCACGATGCCGACGGCGTTCCAGGCGTCGTGCAGGCGGAGGGCCGAGAGCGAGATGTCGACGGGAAACTCGCGGCCGTCGCGGTGTTTTGCCTGCAGGGTCAGGGTACGTCCGATCGCGGGCCCCTCGCCAGTGCGGGCAAAGTGCGCGAAACCGGACTGATATTGCGCGAAATAGCGTTCGGGAACGACGAGCGTGTGGAGATCCTTTCCCAGCATCTCGGCCGCGCTGTAGCCGAACATGCGCTCGGCAGCCGGGTTCCAGTGCGTTACCGCGGCGCTGGCGTCGATCATGATGACGGCGTCCTGCGCGGCGTCGGTCAGGCTGCGCAGGATCTGCTCCCGCGCCGCCAGCTCGGCCGTGCGCGCCGCGACCAGCTGCTCCAGTCTTTCCTGGCTGTTTTCCAGGACGTGCTGCGCCTCCTTGATGGCCGTGATGTCGGTGCGAACGGCAACGTAGCGGCGGGGCAGGCCGTCTTCGCCCAGGAAGGGCAGGATGGTGGAGGACATCCAGTAGAGCGCGCCATCCTTGCGCCGGTTGCAGAGTTCGCCATGCCATACCTTGCCGGCGCTGATCGTGCGCCACATGTCCTCGTAGAATTCCGGCGGATGCCGGCCCGATTTCAGGATCCGGTGCGTCTGCCCCAGCAATTCCTCCCGCGAATACTGGCTTTTTTCGCAGAACTTGTCGTTGACTGCCGTGATGCGCCCTTGCGCATCCGTCACGCTGACGATGTTGTGCGCGTCGAGGGCCTGCTTCTGGAATCTCAGGTCGAGGTTCGAGGCCCGCAGCCGCTCGCTGGTGCCGACCAGCCGCGTGATCAGGTCCTCCGTCCTGCGGCTGACCGAAACGAAAATGCCCCAGGTGAGCAACAGCCCTGCCAGGCCAAGGACGACAAAGAGGAGGCCGGCACGACGCTGGACGCGGCGCAGGTCTTCCACATGCGCTTTCGTCCTCGCCACGGCGTCGTCCAGCAGCGCCGTCAGGGTGAGGATCATCTTGTCCTGCGCGGGCACGGCGCGCTCGATAAGCACGATCTCGGCCTCGTGCCGGCGGCTCGCCTGCAGCAGATCTATCACGCGCTGCTGCTCGGAAATCGTGCGCCGGGCCTGTTCGCGCTGCATGTCGAGCAAGGCCCGTTCGCGTTCGGTGAGCGGCAGCCCCAGCAGCGCGGCGCGGGCCTGGCCGAAGGCGGCCCCCTGCTCGTCGAAGCGCCGCATCGCGCTGTCCTGCAGGAAGGGATCCTCGGTGTGCACGGCGGCAAACAGCGCGAAGCTGCGGTCGCGGGCGGCAAATTGCATCCGGTAGAGCAACTCGATGGCAACCTGATCGTGCGCGACGATTTCGTTCAGGGTTTTGTTGCCGAGTTCGACGCGCCAGAAGCTCATGGCGGCAACGAACACGATGACCGCCATGACGGCAACGAAGCCCCAGCGCATCAGGCGCGGGGCATGGCTGCGGACGTCCTTGCCGACGAGGGGCGGAT
Source organism: Thiobacillus sp. (assembly GCA_046292745.1). Classification (GTDB taxonomy): domain Bacteria; phylum Pseudomonadota; class Gammaproteobacteria; order Burkholderiales; family Thiobacillaceae; genus Thiobacillus. The sequence goes on from JBKBQH010000004.1 coordinate 61,615, forward strand.
TCTGGCTCATTCGAACGGTGCTCTTGGAGCCTTATGTCACACATTGATTCCGAATCGGCACACGGGGGGTTTTCTTGATGGCATAAAGGTGTCAGCACGGCCGGCCGCAACTGCGGTACCGGCTTCCACGGCCGGGGATGCGTCAGAACTCGGGGCGCAGCTCGCGGTGCAAAAGCGCATCGACGGCATCGGCCGCGGGCAGGGCCTCGAACAGCACGCGGCAGACCGTTCGCGTGATCGGCATGTCGACGCCGAGTTCGCTGGCCAGCGCATCGACCTCGCGCGCGGTGGTGACGCCTTCGGCGACGTGGCCGAGTTCGGCGAGGAGGGCGTCGAGCGCCTGCCCGCGTGCCAGGCCGAGGCCGACTTGGCGGTTGCGCGAGAGATCGCCGGTGGTCGTGAGCACCAGGTCCCCCAGGCCCGACAAGCCCATGAAGGTCTCGAAGCGGCCGCCGAGACGCACGCCGAGCCGCGTCATTTCGGCCAGTCCGCGCGTGATGAGCGCGGCGCGGGCGTTGTGGCCGAGGCCGAGGCCGTCGCAGATGCCGGCGGCGATCGCCATCACGTTCTTCAGCGCACCGCCGATCTCCACGCCGATCACGTCATCGTGCGCATACAGGCGCAAGCGATGGCTGGAGAGCGCTTCGGCCAGCTGCCGCGCCAGCGCGTCGTCGTCCGAGGCCAGCGTCAGCGCCGTCGGGTAGCCCCGCGCGACCTCCAGGGCAAAACTCGGCCCGGACAGCACGGCCGCCGCGCGCTGCGCCGGCAGGCATTCGGCGACGAGTTGGTGCGGCAGCTTGCGGCTGCCCGGCTCGAATCCCTTGCTCACCCAGACCACCGGGGGCAGGGTGCCTCGCCTCGCCAGCGCGGCCAGCGTCGAACGCAGCCCGCCGCTCGGCACGGCGACGACGATGACGTCGGCATCCGCCACGGCGGCGTCGAGGTCGGCGTCGAGCCGCAGGTCGGCCGGCAGGGGGCAGTCCGGCAGGTAGCGCGCGTTCACGCGGGCGCTGCGCATGGCGTCGATCTCGTGCACATTGCGCCCCCACAGGGTGACCGCATGCTGCGCGCACCAGGTCGTCGCCAGCGCCGTGCCCCAGGCGCCGGCACCGAGCACCGCGAGCTTCATTGGCCCCATACCTGGTTGACCGCGATCCAGCCCGAAAGGCCGTTGGCATGGCGCACGGCGAGCCAGCCGGGCGGCCCCGCCTCGCCGGGGCGCACCTCGAGCAGCACGCCGCGCACGGCGCGGAACGCAAGCCCGGCATCGGCGCGCGGCTGCTGCCGGACGGCAGCCGTGTCGGACTGGACCATCACGCTGCGCGGCCCGTCGAGCGCGGCCTTCTCGATCCAGGTCAGCCGGCCACCGTGGTCGCGCACCCGCACCCAGGCGCCGGTGTCGACGACGACTTCCAGCGGCAGGCCGGCGCCGGCAATGGCGACGCGGCCGGCGGCGGCCGATGGCGCGTCATACAGAATGGCGGGGCGGCCGGTGTTGCGGTATTCGAGCGCGGCCGCGGGGGCGGCCAGCGCGAGCAGCAGGGCGGCGGCAAAGCCGCGGCGCAGCAGGGCGAGCAAGGCCGGCCTCAGTGGGTCTGGACGGCCGGCGCCGCTTGCTGCGCCTGCTGCTGGTTCTGCAGGAACAGCGCCTCGAAGTTGACCGGGTTCAGCAGCAGGGGCGGAAAGCCGGCGCGAATGATGACGTCGGACACGGTTTCGCGCAGATAGGGGAAGACGATGTTCGGGCAGCCGATGCCGAGCACCATGGGCATCTGGTCGGCCGGCACGTTCTGGATGCGGAAGATGCCTGCCTGCGTGGCCTCGACCAGGAACATGGTCTTGTCGCCGATTTTCGCGGTGACGGTGGCGGTGATGCCGCTGTGGTAGAGGTCTCCGCCGAGCGCGCGGCTTTGGGTCGACAGGTTGACGTCGATCTGCGGCGCTTCGTGCTCGAGATAGATCGCGGGGGCGTTCGGCACTTCGACCGAGAGGTCGCTGACGAAGAGTTTTTCGATGGAGAAAACGGGTTGCTGCGCGTCGCTCATGGGGGCTCCCTGACTGTTCGAACCGGCCGGCAGGCCGGGAAGCCGCCATTTTACACGTGCTTAGTGGATGCCTTGCGACGCCAGCCAGCGCTTCAGCGCGTGGGCCTCCATCGCGCCCGAGACGCGCGCTGCTTCCTCGCCGTTCCTGAACAGGATCAGGCTGGGGATGCCCTTGATATGGTGGCGCAGGGAGATTTGCGGTTCGGCCTCGGTGTCGACCTTGGCGAAGCACACCCGGGTCGCCAGATCGGCGGCGACCTGCTGGAACACCGGCGCCATCATCTTGCACGGGCCGCACCAGTCGGCCCAGAAATCGACCAGCACCGGCAATCCGGCGTGGGCGATGAAGCGATCGAAGCTGGCGGCCGTGAGGTCGACCGGCTTGCCGGGCAACAGCGGCGCGCCGCATTTGCCGCACTTGGGGGCGTCGGCAAGACGTTCATCCGGCACGCGGTTGACGGCGAGACAGTGGGGGCAGGCGAGTTCCATGGCGTATTCCTCGAACAGGACTGCGCCTATATGGATACTGACGCAAGGATTTACAAGAAGTAAGAAACCGCAAAGATTTCCCCGCGATGGATGCCGCGGCCGCCTCGTGAAATCCTCAGCTGGCGTTCAAGAGCGGCACCAGCTTGCCCGCGGCGTCGAGCGCCGAGGTATCGTCGAAACCGCCGACATGGGTGTCGCCGATGAACACCTGCGGCACGGTGCGGCGGCCACCGGAGCGCTCGATCATTTCGTCCATTTTCGCGGGGTCGAGGTCGACGCGGATTTTCTCGATGTCGGCGACGCCGCGGCTTTTCAGCAGGCGCTCGGCGGCGACACAATACGGGCACACGGCGGTGCAGTACATCACGACTTTGGCCATGGGGGTCCTTACTTCTTGGTGACGGGCAGGTTGGCGCGTTCCCACGCGATGATGCCGCCCGCCTGATTGAATACCGTGGTGAAACCTGCCTTCTTCAGGATGCGGCAGGCGTGGGCCGAACGATTGCCGCTGCGGCAGGTGACGAGCACGGGCTTGTCCTTGTGCGATTCGATTTCCTGGATGCGGCTGGCGAGCTGGCCGAGCGGAATGTGCTTGGCGCGCGGGATGTGCCCGGCCGCATATTCCTTGTCCTCGCGCACGTCCAGCACCAGCGCGTCGTCGTTGAATAGGCGCGTGGCCTTGAGCGTGTCCGCCTGCTCGATCCCGGACAGCCTGGCGCCGACGAAGGACCACAGCAGCAAGACGCCGGACACCACGGCCAGGGCCACCAGCATCCAGTTGTTCTGCAGGAATTGCACGTCCATGAAAGCCACCGCCTAGAGGCCGCAGCCCTGCTTGACGCCGGCTTTCTTCAGCATGATGTCCATCGGGCAGAAGCGGGTGATGCCCGACTGGAACAGGTTGAAGCCGACGAAGGCGGTGAACCACAGCCAGGAAACCTGCGTCATGTCGACGGTGCCGGAAACGTGCGCCAGCGCGAGCGAGAGCATGATGAAGAAGCCGGCGATGATGCGGACGAGTCGTTCAACGGTCATGGGAAACTCCTGAGAAAATGAAAGAGGATGATAAGGGCGCGTGGCGGTTTATCAAGCCGCCGGCGTGGCTCGCTTCTGCCAGAGGTAGTAGAGGAGCGGAATCACGATCAGCGTCAGCGCGGTGGAGGCGAAGGTGCCGAAGATGAGCGACACCGCGAGCCCGCCGAACACCGGGTCGGTGATCATGATCGCCGAGCCGAGGATGATGGCGAGCGCGGTGAGCAGGATCGGCCGCAGGCGCACCGCGCCGGCCTCGATCACCGCTTCCTTGAGGCCGTAGCCCTGCGCGCGGTAATCGACGATGAAGTCGATCAGCAGCAGCGAATTGCGCACCACGATGCCGGCGAGCGCGATGACGCCGATCATCGAGGTGGCGGTGAAGGCCTGGCTGGTGGCCCAGTGGCCGGGGAACACGCCGACCAGCGTCAACGGGATCGCGCCCATGACGATCATCGGCATGACGAAGGACTTGTAGTAACCCACCAGCAGGAGGTAGATGAACACCAGCGCCACGATGAAGGCCGAACCGAGGTCACGGAACACGTCGAGGGTCAGCCGCATTTCGCCGCCCCACAGCAGATGGTAGCCGCTGACGTCGTCGGCCGTCGCCTGGGTGAAGCCGAGGTTGCCGGTCCTGAACGCGACGCCATTCGACAGCACCTTGCCGTCGAGCATCTTGTCGAGCGCGAGCACCGCGTAGACCGGGCTGGAGGTGATCATCTCGCCGCCGACCATCACCATGGGGTGCTGGTCGCGATCGTAGATGGGCTTGCCGTAGGGCACGGTTTCGACCGTGGCCACGGCGCCGAGCGGCACCTGCTTGCCCATCATGTTGGTGACTCTGAGGCTCATCAGCGATTCGGGCGACTGGCGCTCGGCGCGCGGCAGGCGCACCACGATGTTGACCGGGTCGCGTGCCGAATCGATGTGCACCGAGCCGATGGATAGCCCCGACACGTAGTCGCGAAGCAGCTTGCCGACCTGGCCGGCGACCACGCCGGAGAGCGCGGCCTTCTCGTGATCGACGCGGACGGCGAAGGACTGCATGGTCGCGGTCACCGAGTCGTCGGCGTTGATCATGCCGTAGACCGATTCGAAGGCGCGCCGCACCTCGGGCGCCGCGCTGCGCAGCTTTTCGTAGTCGGGGCCGTACAGTTCGGCCAGCACCTGCGCCTGCACCGGCGGGCCGGGCGGGGTCTCGTAGAGCTTGATGCGCGTCTGCGGGAAGGCGGCGCGCAGCGGCTTCAGCGTATCGTTGAGCGCCTGCACGATCTCGTGCGACGAGGTCGAGCGGTGGTGCTTGTCGACCAGATTGACGCGGATCTGCGCCAGGTTGTCGCCGCGCTTGATGAGGTCGCCGCGCACCAGCGCCGCGAAGTCGATCGGCGCGGTGATGCCGAGGAAAGTCTGGTAGTCGGTGACGTGGCGGTTCTGCCCCAGCACTTCGCCCACCGCGCGCGCGACGCGGTCGGTGTCTTCCAACGTGGAGCCGGCCGGGGTGTCGATTTCCACCAGGAAGGTGTTGGTGTTGTCGTTGGGCAGCATCTTCAGTTCCACACCCAGCGCCGACAGCGGGCCGTTCATCCCCGAGGGACGGATGAACTGCCAGGCCGGCATCAGCATGGCGGCGACGAGCAGGCCCAGCACGGCGAGGAACATGAGGTTGCGGCGGCCGCGGTTCTCGATGAAGGGCGTGATGACCTTCACGTAGCCGCGGTGCAGCGGGTCGGTCTGGTGCGCGCCGGCTTCCTCGAGGCTTTCCTTGCGCGCGAGTTCGCTTTGCGCGGCCTTCTTGCGCAGCCACAGGTTGGTCGCCCACGGCACGACGATGTAGGCGATCAAGAGCGAGGCGATCATCGCCACCGGCACGTTGAACGGGATCGGCAGCATGAAGGGGCCCATCATGCCGGAGACGAAGGCCATCGGAATGAACGCCAGGATGACGGCGATGGTGGCGATGTTGGTCGGGTTGCCGATCTCGTTGGTAGCCTGGATCACCACGTCCTTGAAGTCGCGGTCGCCGATGCCGTGATGCAGGTGGCGGTGGATGTTTTCCACCACCACGATGGCGGCGTCGACCAGGAGGCCCAGCGAGAGGATCAGCGCGAACAGCGTGATGCGGTTGATGGTCTGGCCGGCGAAGAGGCCGATGGTCAGCACCACGAACAGGATCAGCGGCACCGTCAGGGTGACGATGCCAGCCTCGCGCCAGCCGAGGAAGAACACCAGGATCAGCACCACCGAGCCGATGGCGATGCCGAGGTGCTCGACCAGGGTATTGACCGCGTCGTTGGCGCGCGCGCCGTCGTCGCGTGTCACCGCCACGGTGATCTCGGCCGGAATGGCCTCGCGCTTGAGCTGTTCGACCTTTTCGAGCACGGCGTTCGCGACCACCACCGCATTGGTGCCGGCCTTCTTGGCGATGGCGAGCGTGACCGCCGGCGCCTCGCCGCGTGGGACGTTCTTGCCGGCGGCGGGGCCGAAGGCGAAGCGGGTGGCCTCGTCGGATTCCAGCGGGCCGTCCTCGATGGTGGCGACGTCTTTCAGAAACACCGGCCGGCCGTTGGGCGCGCCGATGACGATGTCGCCGACCTCGCGCGCGCTGCCGAGAAAACCCTCGACGCGCAGCGGCATCACGCGGTTGTTGTCGACGAGCTTGCCGGCCGGCACCGAGACGTTCTGCCCGGTGAGCATCCTGTCGACCTGGTCGAGCGCGATGCCGGTGGCGGCGAGCCTGGCCGGAGAAATCCACACGTTGACCGCGCGCTGCGCGCCGCCGATGACCTGGGTGAACGAGACGCCCGGCACGTTGCGCAGTTGTTCGAGCATGCGGGTCGCCACCTCGCGGATCTGCAGGTCGTCGAGCGTGGCGGACGACAGCGTCAGCGTCATGATCGGCACGTCGTCGACGTTGATCGGCTTGACCACCGGCTGGATGGCGCCGGACGGCATGCGGTCGAGATTCTGCATCAGCTGGTTGTAGAGCTTGACTAGGCTCTTTTCCTGATCCTGGCCCACCTTGAACTGCACCGTGACCAGCCCGAAATCGGGCGCGGCGTAGCCGTAGGTGTGATCCACGCCGGACTGCGCGTTCATGATCGCTTCCAGCGGCTTGACGACGAGGTTCTGGATTTCCTCGGCCGACGCGCCGGGTTTGGCGACGATGATGTTGGCCGCCGGCACCACGATCTGCGGGTTGTATTCGCGTGGCGTGACGAACAGCGCCATGAGACCGGCGAGCGCCACCGCCAGCATGATCATGGCGGTGATCTTGGATTCGATGAAAACGCCGGCAAGCTTGCCGGCGACGTTGAGCGGCGCGGAACGCTCGCTCATTGGGCACCCCCGCTCACCTTGTCGCCGTTTTGCAGGGCATCGACACGAGAAACCGCCAGCTTGTCGCCAGCGGTGAGACCGGACTGGATTTCGACCTCGCCGTTTTCGACGGCGCCGGTGCGCACCATGCGGTAACGGGCGATGCCCTGCGCGTCGACCACGAACACGCCGGTGATGCCGGCGCGCTGGGCCAGCGCCGAGACGGGCACGCGGATGCCCTCGCGCGTGCCGACGGCAAAGCCCACGCGAACGAAATTGCCGCTGGAAAGCTTCGCGCCCGCCGGCAGGTCGATCTTCACCAGATGCGTGTGGCTCACCGGGTCGGCGGCCGGCACGATCTGCGCGATGGTGCCCTCGACCGCGGCAGCGTCGCCGTCGCGCGTGATGCTGACCTTGTCCCCCGCCTTGATGCGGGCGTACACGTCGCCCGATACCTCGGTACGCACCTGGAGTTTCTTCAGGCCCTCGATCACCAGCACCGGACGGCCGGGCGCGGCCAGATCGCCGGCGTTGGCCATCTTCATCGTGACCACGCCGGAAATCGGCGCCACCACCGAGGCGTAGCGCATCTGCCCGGAGGCGAGCCCCAGCCCGGCGCGGGCGGCGGCGACCTGCTGCTGTGCGACCTGGTATTGCAGGCGGACCTTGTCCCATTGCAGTTGCGGAATCGCCTGCTCCTTGTAGAGCGCGCCGAAGCGTTCGTAATCGATCTTGGCGTCGGCCAGCGCCGCTTCCGCCTGCGCCAGCCCCGCGCGCGCCTGGCTCATCTGTCCCTGGATGTCGGACGGATCGACCACGAACAGGAGCTGGCCGGCTTTTACCGCCTGGCCTTCCTCCACCTTGATCTCGCGGATGTAGCCCATCAGGCGCGAGGCGACCTGCACCTGGTCTTCCGACACGACCGTGCCGGGCGCCTCGACGCGCAGGCTCAATTCGGCCGGCTGCACGGTCAGGACGTCGGCGGCAACGGTGCGACCGGCCGCGGCGGTCTGACCGGCGGCTTCGTCACGGCTGCCGCAGCCGTAGATCAGGCTCATCGCCAGCGCAAGCAGGCTGGCACGCATCAGGCGGGAGGTCGCGGGTGTTTTCATGTCGGTCGGGTTCACAGAGAGTCGGGTTGCAGACGGCCGGTCGCCAGTCGGACACTGGCGCGTTGCACTTTGAGATCATAACGGGCGGCCACCAGATCGGCGCGGGCCTTGTCGAGCTGGGCCTGGGCAGCGAGCAGCTCGGTGACGGTGGTGACGCCGTTGGTGTAGCGCTTTTCCACCAGCCGTTGCGCTTCTTCGGCCTGGGCGACCGCCAGTTCGCGCATGGCCACACGCAATTGCGCCTCGTCGGCGCGGCGCCAGGCGTCGGCCACCTGATAGGCGATGCCCATTTCGGCCTGGGCGAGCTTGGCGGCCAGCTCGTCGCGGCTCGCCTGCGCCCGCGCGATCGCACCGTCGGTGGCGCCGCCGTCGTAGAAGTCCCAGCTCACCTGGGCGCCCAGTGTGTAGGAATGCGCATTGAAACCAAGCGTGTCGTCGTTGGTGTCGAAACGGGCCAACAGGCCGGCTTTCGGATGCTTGCCGGCGCGTGCGACCTTGACCGCGGCCTGGGCGGCGTCGAGCTGGCCACGCAGGGCCGCGAGTCCGGCGTTGGATTTCAGCGCGTCGTCCTGGGCGTCGGCGAGGCTGCCGTCGAGCGGTTTCACCTCCACGCTGGCCCCCACGTCGAGCGGCGCGGATAACGGCATGCCGAGCAGCAAGTGCAGCTGGTCGAGCGCCTGTTTGACGGCATTCTCGGCCTGTGCCTGCTGGATTTTCACGTCCTCGAGATGCACGCGGGCGGACAGCAGGTCGCTTTTCACCACCACGCCGCCTCTCAGCAGGCTGTCGATGGTCTTGACGTAGGCCTCGGCTGCAGCGCGGCCCTGGCGGGCGACCTCGACATAGGCGCGCGCGGTGTGTACGCCTTCGTAGGCGCGCAGCACGTCGAAGATCACTTTCTGGCGCGCCATCGTGTCGCCGTGCTGGGCCGCGCGCAGGTAGGCGCGGGCCTGCTCGTTGTAGCCCTCGATCAGGCCGCCGGTATAGAGCGGCAACTGGGCTTCGAGCCGGGCGTTGAAGTTGTTGACCGGGCCGGGGTGATTGAGGTTGGCCGGCGCGACGCTCAACACGTTGGGGTTCGCGGGATTGAATTCGCCTGCGCCGAAATCATTGAAGGTGGCGTTGCGCTGTGACAGTTTGAGGCCGAAGGCATTGAGCGCGTCGTCGGTGCGGGTGGCGTTGAGCGAGGCGGTCAGCTTGGGCAGGCGGGCGCCCTCGCTCTGCCGGACGGCTGCGCGGGCCTGGCCGATCTGGGTGCCGGCGATGAGGATATCCGGATTTTGCGTCAGCGCACGCTGCACGGCGAGGTCGAAACCCAGGGTTTCGGCCAGCGCGCCGGGTGTGCAAACGAGCAAGGACAAGAGCGCGAGCGTTTTCAGCCGGGCCGGTTTGGTTGTCGTGTGCCGCATCGATACCCCTTGTAAACGGACCCGCACACCAGAGCGGGCAAGCAATATTAGAATTTAATTATATACGAATAATTAATCTTGCCGTCAGCATGATTAATGTTACAGGGGAACGGTGCGACGCGCTGCGCCTGATGGGGGCTCGCGGGTGAGGAATTCGCGGCGCGAAACCGCGGGCATGGGTAGGGGGGCCGGAAGACTTTTAACTGCCTTTGGCGAAACCGCAGAACACGTCGCGCATCATGCCCAGGAGTTTCAGCGTGCGCGTATCGCCGACGCGGTAGTAGACGCGGTTGGCGTCCTTGCGGGTGCGCAGCACGCCCTTGTCGCGCAGGATCGCCAGATGCTGGGAAATATTGCTCTGCGAGGTGCCGACCTGGTCGACGATATCCTGCACGCTGATTTCCCTGTCGCCGAGCACGCACAGGATCTTCAGGCGCAGCGGATGCGACATGGCCTTCATCGCACGCGAGGCCTGCTCGATATGCTCATCCTTGTCCATCAGGTCCATTTCACCCCCGTCAGCCGGCATATTCATCGTTCCGTCCAATTCGCGAACTATCCTGTGGTGTGGGATTCCAATTGCGGAATCACCGATTCAGGCGTATTGCAAAGAAGTTTCCTGCGTGCGCATATAGATTAGCAATCACGCATATATTAAAATAATCCCACAAAATCAAGTCGGGCAATACCAATTTTTTTCATGAAGACCACGCCGGTACTCCTCATCATCCTGGACGGGTTCGGCTGCCGCGCAGAACGGGCAGACAACGCGATCGCGCAGGCCCGCAAGCCCAATTTCGACCGCCTGTGGAAGGAGAACCCACACACCCTCATCCATGCCTCGGAAATGGAAGTGGGGCTGCCGAAGGGGCAGATGGGCAATTCGGAGGTGGGGCATCTCAACATCGGCGCCGGTCGCGTGGTGTACCAGGAGTTCACCCGCATCGACCGCGCCATCGAGTCCGGCTATTTTTACACCAACCCGGCGCTACTCAACGCCGTCCATCTCGCGCGCGACCATGGCAAGACGCTGCATGTGCTGGGCCTGCTGTCGGATGGCGGCGTGCACAGCCACGAATCGCATTTCCACGCCTTGCTCGAACTGGCGCGGCGCGAAGGTCTCGACAAGCTGTGCCTGCATGTCTTCCTCGACGGGCGCGACACGCCGCCGAAGAGCGCCGAGACCTACCTCAGGCGGCTCGAGGACAAGATCGCGCAGACGGGGGTGGGTCAAATCGCCTCGATGATCGGCCGCTACTACGCGATGGACCGCGACCGCCGCTGGCAGCGGGTCAAGGCGGCCTACGATCTTCTCACGCTGGGGCGCGCCGAGTTTTCGGCGGCCACGCCGCTTGCCGGCCTGGAAGCGGCCTACGCGCGCGGCGAGACCGACGAGTTCGTCAAGGCGACGGCGATTCTGCCGCCCGATGGCAAGCCGGTGAAGATGGAGGACGGCGACGCGGTGATATTCCTGAATTTCCGCTCCGACCGCGCGCGCCAGTTGTCGCGCCCTTTCATCGAGGCGGATTTCAGTGAATTCGAACGTGAAGTGACGCCGCGACTTTCCACCTACTGCACGCTCACCGGTTACAGCGACGACTTCAAGGTGTCGGTCGCCTTCCCGCCCGAGCGCATCAAGAACGGGCTGGGCGAGTACGTCGCGCAGCTCGGCCTGCGCCAGCTGCGCATCGCGGAGACCGAGAAATACCCGCACGTCACTTTCTTCTTCAACGGCGGCGAGGAGGTCTCCTTCCCCGGCGAGGATCGCGTGCTGGTGCCCTCACCCGACGTCGCCACCTACGACATGAAGCCCGAGATGAGCGCATTCGAGGTGACCGACAAACTGGTCGCGGCGATCGAGAGCAAGCAGTACGACCTCATCGTCTGCAACTATGCCAACCCTGACATGGTCGGCCACACGGGCGACCTCCAGGCGGCGATCAAGGCGATCGAGACGGTCGACACCTGTCTCGGGCGGGTAATCGAGGCGCAGCGCGCCCGCGGCGGTGAAGCGCTGGTGACGGCCGACCATGGCAACGCCGAAATGATGCGCGACACCGAAACTGGCCAGGCGCATACCGCGCATACCATGAACCTGGTGCCGCTGCTCTACATCGGCGGCCGGCCGGCCACGCTCGCCGAGACCGGCGCGCTCGAGGACATCAGTCCGACCCTGCTGAAAATGATGGGACTGCCGCAGCCGCCCGAAATGACCGGCGAAGCGCTGGTGCAGTTCGAATGCGCCGCGGACGGCCACGGTAAGCTCAGCGGGTGAATCTCAGAACCCTGTCCATAGTCCTGTTGCTGGCCTGCCCGCTGGCCGCGGGCGCCAACCAGGCCGCCAGCAAGCAGTCCGAACTCGATGCGTTGAAGAAGCGCCTGCAGTCGCTGGAACAGGATTTCCGCAAAAAGCAGGCGACGCGCAAGGAAGCGGTCGACGAGCTGCGTGAATCCGAGCGCGCGATCAGCGCGGCAGTCCGCCAGCTGCGGGAACTCGAAAGCGAACAGCAGCGCAGCCAGGACGAACTGCAGTCCCTGAAGCAGCAATCCGACGCCGTCGCCGCGCGCATCCGCGACCAGCAGGCGCACCTCGCCGAGGCGCTCAAGGGGGTCTACCTGCGTGGCCAGGGCGACGCGCTGAAGCTGTTCCTCAACGGCGGCGATCCCAACCAGACCGCGCGCGACATGCGCTATCTCGCCCACCTGTCGCGCGCCCAGCACCAGTTGATCGACGGCCTGCGCGCCGACCTGGCCCGGCTCGACGCGCTGCAACGGCAGGTGGCACAGCAATCCGACGCGCTGAGGCAATTACAGGCGGCGCGCGAAGCCGAACAGAAGAAACTGCAGGCCGAGCGCCAGTCGCGCGAGCAGGTGCTGCAAAAACTGTCGGCGGAGATCCGGCAGCAGCAGCGCCAGATCGCGACGCTCAAGCGCGACGAGCAGAACCTGACCCAACTGGTCGAGCGGCTGAACCGCTTGATGGCGCAGCAGGCCGCGCGCGAGGCTGCGCGCGCGCGGGCGGCGCAGCAGGCGAAGCAGAAAGCGGCGGGCGCGGCCGGTCCGCGCGCCCCGGTCGGCGTCAATACCGAGACGCCGGTGCCGTTCCGCTCGGACCAGCCGTTCTCGCGTCTCAAGGGTTCGCTGCGCCTGCCGGTGGCAGGGGAACTGGTGAACCGTTTCGGCGCTCCGAGAGAGGACGGCGGGGTGAGCTGGCGGGGCCTGTTCATCCGCGCCGCGCAGGGCACGCCGGTGAAGGCGATCGCCGCCGGCCAGGTGGTGTTCGCCGAGTGGTTGCGCGGCTTCGGCAACCTCATCATCGTCGATCACGGCGAGAGCTACATGAGCCTGTATAGTAATAATGAAAGTCTGTATAAGCAGGTGGGCGACCGGGTCCAGCCCGGCGACACGCTCGCCGCCGTCGGCAACAGCGGCGGCCAGCCCGATACCGGCTTGTACTTTGAAATGCGGCACCAGAGCCGCCCGATCAACCCCCTCCAGTGGGTGAAGTGAAATGACGCAGAAGGCTAAATTCATACTCGTCGGCCTGGCCGGCCTGCTTGCGGGCGCGGCGTTGACGCTCAATCTGTCGGCGATCGCCAACAAGGACGCCGAGACGGCGTTGCCGGTCGAGGAACTGCGAGCGTTCACCGACGTCTTCGCCCGCATCAAGAACGACTATGTCGATCCGGTCGATGACAAGAAGCTGATCACGGAAGCGATCAACGGCATGCTGACCGGCCTCGACCCGCATTCCAGTTATCTCGATGCCGATGCGTTCAAGGATCTGCAGGTCGGCACGCAGGGCGAGTTCGGCGGGCTCGGCATCGAGGTCGGGATGGAGGACGGTTTCGTCAAGGTGGTCTCGCCGATCGAGGATACGCCCGCGTACAAGGCCGGCGTGAAGGCGGGCGACCTCATCGTCAAGCTGGACGATACGCCGGTGAAGGGCATGAGCCTGAACGACGCGGTCAAGCGCATGCGCGGCAAGCCGGGCACGACGATCAAGCTCACCATTTCGCGCAAGGGTGTCGACAAGCCCATCGTGCTCACGCTGACGCGCGCGGTCATCAAGATCCGCAGCGTGAAGTCGACCCTGCTCGACCCCGGCTACGGCTACGTGCGCGTGACCCAGTTCCAGGAACACACGGGCGAGCTGCTGGTCGAGGCGCTGAACAAGCTGTACAAGGAAAACAAGGCCCCCCTCAAGGGCCTCATCCTCGATCTGCGCAATGACCCGGGCGGCCTGCTGAACGGCGCGGTCGCGGTGTCGGCGGCCTTCCTCAAGCCCGACAGCCTCGTCGTCTACACCGAAGGCCGCACCGAGGACGCCAAGATGCGCCTGACGGCGAGCCGCGAGCACTACCTGCGCCCGATGCAGCAGGATTACCTGAAGAACCTGCCCGCGGGGGTGAAGGACGTGCCGATGGTCGTGCTGGTGAACAGCGGTTCCGCCTCGGCCTCCGAGATCGTCGCCGGCGCGCTGCAGGATCACAAGCGCGCCGTCGTGATGGGAACGCGCACCTTCGGCAAGGGCTCGGTGCAGACCATCCTGCCGATCGGCAACGGCACGGCGATCAAGCTCACCACGGCGCGCTATTTCACGCCCAACGGCCGTTCGATCCAGGCCAAGGGCATCGAGCCCGACATCGTGGTCGAGGATCCGGCCATGCCGGAATCCGAAGAACTGCGCGTGCGCGAGGCCGATCTCGACAGGCACCTGGCGAATCCGGCCGGCACGACGCCGGAACCTGCCAAGAAGCCCGCTGACACCATCAAGGCGCCGTCACCCGTCGAGCCCGGCAAGGACAAGAAGCCGGTCTCCCTGGAACCGGGCGAGATCGTGTCGAAGAACGACTACCAGGTGAGCCAGGCGCTCAACCTCCTGAAAGGCCTGCAGATTCTGCAAAGCCGCTGAGCGGGCGCGCCGGCCCGGCGCGGCGGCGCTATACTGACCCCAATGCAATCCGGGGTGAGCGCCATGCGCCCGTGTGATCTCGAAAAGGAACGCGAAATCGTCTTCCATCCGCTGCCGCCCGGGCAGGTCGAGCGGGCGCGCGTTCTGCTCGAAGGCCTGGAAGGCCTGTCGGTGACGGCCGCGCCCGACGGTCTGCGCCTGCTGGTGCGCTACCAAGTCTGCGAGTACACCCTGGAGGGCATCGAGGCCGCGCTGGCCGACCAGGGGTTCCACCTCGACAACAGCCTGCTCGTCAAGGTGAAACGCGCCCTGGCCTATTTCTGCGAAGGCGTGCAGCGGCGCAACATCGCCGCCAACGAACCCGACATCAAGTCGCAGCAGGCCTTCATGAAGGTCTACGAGCGCCATCTCCACGGCGACCGCGACGACACCCCGGAAGAGTGGCGCTACTACAAATAGCGCCGCTGCCCTGATGGACCTCACCGACGACCAGTTGCTGCGCTACAGCCGGCATATCCTGTTGCCGGAAATCGGCGTGACCGGACAGTCACGGCTGTGTGAGGCCGCGGTGCTGCTCGTCGGCGCCGGGGGGCTCGGCTGCCCGGTGGCCTTGTATCTGGGCGCGTCGGGCGTCGGCCGCCTGACGATCGCCGACGGCGACGTCGTCGACCTCACCAACCTGCAACGCCAGATCGGCCACGTCACCGCCGCGATCGGCATGAACAAGGCAGCATCGCTGGCCGCCAGCGTGCGCGCCATCAACCCGGAGATCGCGGTGCACGTCGTGGCCGGCAGACTGGACGGTGACGCGCTCGCCGCGGCGGTCGCGGCGGCCGACCTGGTGGTCGACGCGTCGGACAATTTCGCCACGCGCCACGCTGTCAACCGCGCCTGCGTCGCGGCGCGCAAACCCCTGGTCTCAGGGGCCGCGATCGGGTTCTCCGGCCAGCTAGCCGTATTCGATGCCGGCCGCGCCGACAGCCCGTGTTACCGCTGCCTGTTTCCCGATCACGCGGACGAGCCAGAGCTGCGCTGTGCCGAGGCGGGCGTGTTTTCGCCCCTGGTCGGCACGATCGGCGCGATGCAGGCGACGGAGGCGCTCAAATGGCTGGCGGACGTGGGCCAGCCGCTGGTCGGCCGGCTGCTGCTGTGGGATGCCCTCGCCGCCGGGGCGCGGGTGATGAAGGTGCCGCGTGATCCAGCCTGTCCGGTGTGCGGCGCGGCCGCCTAGGGGCTCAGGCGGGGTGCGCGTCGAGCAGGCGCGCGAGCAGCAGGTCGACATCGCCGCCCGGCATGCGGGTGAAGCCGCTCTTGGCGAACTGGTGCCAGCGGCCCACGACCATGCACTGCATCAGGTTGGCGAGCGGGGCGGCGAGTTCGGACGGCCTGTCGCCGGCGAAGCGCAGGCACTGGCGCAATTGCGCCTCGATTCGGTCATGCAGCTGGTTGATGCGCTTTTGCAGGCGCTCGTTCTCGTGCACCAGCGCCTCGCCGATCAGTACCCGCGTCATGCCGGGGTTCTTCTGCGCGAAATTCAGCAGCATGTTGAGGATGGCCTCGACCTGCGCGGTGGGCGAGGCCGTGTCGGCCGTGATGCGCGCAATCAGCCCGAACAGGGTCTGCTCGATGAAGTCGATCAGGCCCTCGTACATCTGGGCCTTGCTGGCGAAGTGGCGATAGAGCGCCGCCTCCGAGACGCCCACTCGCGCGGCGAGCGCCGCGGTGGTGATCTTCTCGGGCTGCGGTTCCTGCAGCATGGCGGCGAGCGTCTGCAGGATCTGCAGGCGGCGTTCGCCCGGTTTTCTGGTTTCCGCTTCCATCGGCACTCCCCGGGTATCGTTATGTGATGACGGTTGACGGCGCTCCGGACGCCTGGGGGCTGCGCTCCCAGAAACCACGGCCGGAACCCTGCCTGTCAACGGCGTCGCCATTTTTAGGGCCTTGAACTGCCCCAACCTGCCCCCGTGCCGCTACCTCGGGGGGAACAGTGGCGGGATTCTAGCAGCAAACGGACACAAGAGCGGGCGCTCACTCCTGGGGACGGGGCTTCCGGTACCGGGGATCATCTCTCGCGGCTGGCGCCCGCGCCGTGCGGAGCCGCCTGCCCTGATGCCGGCAGGTGCGCGACTTATAATGGCCGCACCATGAAATCCGAACCGATCGACCTCACCGAAACCGAACTGGCCAGCGAAACCGTCTTCCAGGGCCGGCTCATGCATGTCAAGCGCGATCGCGTGCGCCTGCCCGACGGCGCCGAATCGACACGCGAATATCTCGTGCACCCCGGCGCCGTCGTCGTCATCCCCGTGTTCGACAACGGCGATTTGCTGCTCGAACGCCAGCACCGCTACCCGCTGCGCCGCGATTTCATCGAACTGCCGGCTGGCAAGATCGATCCGGGCGAGGACGACCTCGGCTGCGCGAAACGGGAACTGGAGGAAGAAACCGGCTACACCGCGTCCGAGTGGCGCGCGGTCACCACCATCTACCCCTGCATCGGCTACTCGGACGAGCGGCTGGTGTTCTATCTGGCGAAGGGGCTCGTCGCAGGCAACCACGGCCGCGACCACGACGAATTCCTGGAAATCTTCCGCCTGCCCTTCGCCGAGGCGATGCAGTGGGTGAGGGAAGGCCGCATCTGCGAGACCAAGACCGTGATCGGGCTGTTCTGGCTGGAAAAGATGCGGGAGCAGGGCTGGTGAAGCCCCTTCACGCCGGCTGGTAGGCGAGATTCGGCGCCAGCCAGCGCTCCGCCGTCTTCGCATCCCAGCCCTTGCGTCGCGCATAGTCCTCGACCTGGTCGCGCTCGATCTTCGCCACCGCGAAATACTGGCTGTCGGGATGCGAGAGATAGAAGCCCGACACCGCGGCACCCGGCCACATCGCGTAGTTCTCGGTGAGCTTCACGCCGATCTGCGCGGTGGCGTCGAGGATCTCGAACAGGCCGGCTTTTTCGCTGTGCTCGGGGCACGCGGGGTAGCCAGGCGCGGGTCGGATGCCCTGGTACTTCTCGGCGATCAGATCCTCGTTGGTGAGCGATTCCTCGCTGGCATAGCCCCAGAATTCGCGGCGCACACGCTGGTGCAGGTGCTCGGCGAAGGCTTCCGCGAGGCGGTCGCACAGCGCCTTGAAGAGGATTGCCGAGTAGTCGTCGTGCGCGGCCTCGAAGGCGCGGGCGCGCTCGTCCTCGCCGATGCCGGCGGTGACGACGAAGGCCCCGACATAGTCCTTCACGCCGCTTTCCCGCGGCGCGACGAAATCGGCAAGACAGAGGTTGGCGCGGCCTTCGGGCTTCTTCATCTGCTGGCGCAGGTTGTGCCAGGTCATCAGGATCCGCTCGCGCGTCTCGTCGGCGTAAATGGCGATGTCGTCGTCATTCACCGTGTTGGCCGGGAAAAGGCCGAACACCGCTCGCGCCTCGATCCAGTTCTCGGCGATCATTTTCGTGAGCATGGCCCGGGCGTCGGCGTAGAGTTTGGTCGCCTCGGCGCCGACGACCTCGTCCTGCAGAATCCTGGGGAACTTGCCGTGCAGTTCCCACGAGGCAAAGAACGGCGTCCAGTCGATCACGTCGGCGAGCCGGGCAAGATCATAAGCGCGCAGGACATGGACGCCGGGCTGTTTCGGTGCCGGCGGCGTGTACGCGGTCCAGTCGATCCGGAATTTGTTGGCGCGCGCCTCGGCGAGCGGGATGCGCGAGGTTTCCGACTTGTTCTTCAGATGCCGTTCGCGCGTCTTGTCGTAGTCGGCGCGGATCTCGGCGGCATAGGCGTCGCGCATGTCCTTCGACAGCAGCTGGGTACAGACGCCGACCGCGCGCGAGGCGTCCTTGACGTAGACGACCGGGTGTTCGTAATTGGGCGCGATCTTCACCGCGGTATGCGCGAGCGAGGTCGTCGCGCCGCCGATCAGGAGCGGTATGGTGAAGCCCTGGCGCTGCATTTCGCGCGCGACGTGCGCCATTTCCTCCAGCGAGGGCGTGATGAGGCCGGACAGGCCGATGATGTCGGCCTGGTGTTCGCGGGCGGCGTCGAGGATCTTCTGCGCCGGCACCATGACGCCGAGGTCGACGATGTCGTAGCCGTTGCAGCCCAACACCACGCCGACGATGTTCTTGCCGATGTCGTGGACGTCGCCCTTGACCGTGGCCATGATGATCTTGCCCGCGCTCTGCGCGTCGCCGGCGCGCTTGTCGGCTTCGATGTAGGGGATCAGGTGGGCGACGGCCTGTTTCATCACGCGCGCCGATTTCACCACCTGCGGCAGGAACATCTTGCCGGCGCCGAAGAGGTCGCCGACCACATTCATGCCGGCCATCAGCGGCCCCTCGATCACGTGCAGCGGTCGTGCCGCGGCGAGCCGCGCTTCCTCGGTGTCCTCCACGATGTACTGGGTGATGCCCTGGACCAGGGCATGCGTCAGCCGCTCGTTCACCGGCAGGCTGCGCCAGGCCAGGTCCTCGGTTTTTTCCTTCGCGCCGCCCTTCACGTTCTCGGCAAAGGCCACCAGCCGTTCGGTCGCGTCCGGGCGGCGGTTCAGGAGCACGTCCTCGACGCGTTCCCGGAGCTCGGGATCGAGTGCCTCGTACACGCCGAGCTGGCCGGCGTTGACGATGCCCATGTCCATGCCGGCGCGAATCGCGTGGTAGAGGAAGCAGGTGTGGATCGCCTCGCGCACCGCGTCGTTGCCGCGGAACGAGAAGCTCACGTTCGACACGCCGCCGGAGACGTGGGCGTGCGGCAGGTGGGTGCGGATCCAGCGCGTCGCCTCGATGAAGTCGACTGCGTAGTTGGCGTGTTCCTCGATGCCGGTGGCGACCGCGAAGATGTTGGGGTCGAAGATGATGTCCTCGGGCGGAAAGCCGACCTGCTCGGTGAGCAGCTTGTAGGCCCGTTCGCAGATTTCGATCTTGCGCGCGTAGGTGTCGGCCTGGCCGGCCTCGTCGAAGGCCATCACGATCACCGCCGCGCCGTAGCGCAGGCACAGCCTGGCGCGCTCGATGAATTCGGCCTCGCCTTCCTTCATCGAGATGGAGTTGACGATGCCCTTGCCCTGGACGCACTTGAGGCCCGCCTCGATCACGCTCCACTTCGACGAGTCGAGCATGATCGGCACCCGCGCGATGTCGGGTTCGGACGCGATCAGGTGCAGGAAGCGCACCATCGCCGCCTCGGCGTCGAGCATGCCCTCGTCCATGTTGATGTCGATGATCTGCGCGCCGTTCTCGACCTGCTGGCGCGCGACCGACAGCGCGTCGTCGTAGCGGCCCTCGAGGATCATGCGGGCGAAGGCCTTGGAGCCGGTGACATTGGTGCGCTCGCCGACGTTGACGAAGAGGCTGTCGCGGCCGACGTTGAAGGGCTCGAGGCCCGACAGGCGCATCGCCGGCTCCAGCACCGGCGGCACGCGCGGGGCGACACCCTCGACGGCCCTGGCGATCGCCGCGATGTGGCGGGGCGTCGTCCCGCAGCAGCCGCCGACGATGTTCAAGAGCCCCGCGCGCGCCCATTCGCCGATGTGCGCCGCCATCTCGTCGCCGCCCATGTCGTATTCGCCGAAGGCGTTGGGCAGGCCGGCGTTGGGGTGGGCGGAGACGAAGGTATCGGCCTTGGTCGCCAGTTCCTCGACGTACTGGCGCAGGAGGTCCGGGCCGAGCGCGCAGTTGAGCCCGATCGACAGGGGGCGCGCGTGGCGCACCGAGTTCCAGAACGCCTCGGTCGTCTGGCCCGAGAGGGTGCGGCCGGAGGCGTCGGTGATGGTGCCGGAGATCATCACCGGCAGGCGCACGCCATTGGCTTCGAAGTATTCCTCGATTGCGAACAGCGCCGCCTTGGCGTTGAGCGTGTCGAAGACCGTCTCGACCATCAGGAGGTCGGCGCCGCCCTTCACCAGGCCGTCGATCGCCTCGCCGTAGGCGAGGCGCAGCTGGTCGAACGTGACGTTGCGGTAGCCGGGATCGTTGACGTCGGGCGAGATCGTCGCGGTGCGCGAGGTCGGGCCGAGTACGCCGGCGACGAAGCGCGGCCTGGCGGGGTTGGCCGCGGTCGCCTCGTCCGCGGCTTCGCGTGCGAGGCGGGCCGCGGCGAAGTTCAGCTCGTGCACCAGGTGCTCCATGTGGTAGTCCGCCATGGAGATCGAGGTCGCGTTGAAGCTGTTGGTTTCGAGGATGTCGGCGCCGGCCGCCAGGTACTGGGCGTGGATCTCCTTGATGATGTGCGGCTGCGTCAGGCACAGGAGGTCGTTGTTGCCCTTGAGGTCGTGGGCGAAATCGGCGAAGCGCGTCCCGCGGTAGTCCGCCTCGGAGAGCTTGTACGACTGGATCATGGTTCCCATCGCGCCGTCAAGGACGAGAATGCGCTGGGCGAGCAGGGAACGGAAGCGGTCGGGGCGGGGCATGGCTGACGGTCGGCGGCGAACAATCGGGCATTATATCGGTTGGCACGGGCCCCGCCGGCAGTGCTATGGTGCAGTTATCACCGCTCTGCCACTGCCCATGAAACACCTCAGCCCCACCGAAGCCCATGCCTTTTTGCAGGCGCGTCCCGAGGCCGTCTTCATCGACTGCCGCTCGGAAATCGAATATCTCTTCGTCGGCCATCCGGTCGGCGCCATCCACATTGCCTGGCAGGATGGCCCGGACTGGGACGTGAACCCGGATTTTCTCGGCCACGCGCGCAAGGCCGCCTCGGTCAACCGGCCGGTGGTGCTGATCTGCCGTTCTGGCCGGCGCTCGATGGAAGCGGGACGCTACCTGGAAAAATACGGCTTTCCCGAGGTCTACAACGTGCTGCACGGCTTCGAGGGCGACATGGACGAATCGCGCCACCGCAACACGAAGAACGGCTGGCGCTTCGACGGCTTGCCGTGGGAGCAGACGTGATGCGTGGTATTCGGTTGTCCGCGAAGAGGCTCAGACCAGCGTCACCCCCAGCCAGGCGCCGATGAAATAGGTCGCCAGCCCCGCCGCGCCGCCGATCGCAAGCATGCGCAGGCCGGAGAGCAGGGCGTGGCGACCGGTGAAGAGACTCATGCTGGCGCCGACGGCGAACAGCCCCAGCGCGGTCAGCGCGATCGACACCCGCAGCGCGCTGCCGGCGCCGACCAGGAAGGGCAGCAACGGCAGCGCGGCCCCCGCGGTGAAGGCTGAAAACGACGAAACCGCCGCGACCCAGGGCGAGCCGAGCTCGTCCGGGTTGAGACCGAGTTCCTCGCGCGCGAGCGTGTCGAGTGCGCGTTCCGGGTCACGCATCAGGGCTTGCGCGACCCGCTTTGCCTCGTCCGGGTTCATGCCCTTGGCGGCATAGATCAGCGCCAGTTCGGCGGCCTCTTCGTCCGGATATTTCTCCAGCTCGTCGCGTTCCAGCCCGATCTGGTACTCGAACATCTCGCGCTGCGAGCGCACCGACACGTATTCCCCGGCTGCCATCGAGAATGCGCCGGCCAGGAGTCCCGCCGCGCCGGTCAGCACGATGATCTCCGGCGCCGGGCCGGCGCCCGCCACGCCGTAGATCAGCGCGGCGTTCGACACCAGGCCGTCGTTGACGCCGAACACGCCCGCGCGCAGCGCGTTGCCGGCGCCGCTGCTGCGGTGCCGGCGGCCGACCTCGTCGCGCGTGGTCGGCGTGGCGTGCGGCGCGGCGTCGCCGTAGAGCACCATCCCGCGCACCTTCATCGCCGCCAGCACGCCGCGCATGGCATGCGGCTTGAAGAGCCGCGTCAAGAACGCGACGACCCGGGCGCGCAGGTCGGGGCGGAACGGGCCGGGGGGCGTCTCGCCCCGGTCGCGGAGGGTCTTGCGCCAGATGTCCGCCTGCGCCTCGGCGGCCTGCGCGAGCTCGCGGAACAGCGCTTCGCGCGGCGTGCCGCGCTCGCAATCGGCGACGACGCGATAGAGCCAGGCCGACTGCATTTCCTCGCGCCAGGAATCGTAGGCCGAACTCATGCCTGCCGCCGGTACTGGATCGCTTCGGCGAGGTGCGCGGTCGTGATCGCGTCGCTGCCGGCGAGGTCGGCGACGCTGCGCGCGAGCTTGAGCACGCGGTGGTAGGCGCGTGCCGACAGGTTCAGGCGCGCAATGGCTTGTTTCAGCAGCGCTTCGCCGGCACCGTCGAGCGGGCAATGCGTCTCGAGCTCCCGGGTGCCGAGCGCGGCGTTGGGCTTGCCCTGGCGGGCCAGCTGCCGGGCGCGCGCGGTTTCGACGCGGGCGCGGATGGCCGCGCTCGGCTCGCCCGTGCCGGCCTGCGTTAGTTCGTCTTCGCTGAGCGCGGGCACGCTGATCTGGATGTCGATGCGGTCGAGCAGCGGGCCGGATATGCGACCGCGGTAGCGCGCGATCTGGTCGGGCGTGTCGCGGCACGCCTGGGTGGGGTGGCCGAGGTAGCCGCAGGGGCAGGGATTCATCGCCGCGACGAGCTGGAAGCGCGCAGGGAAATCGGCCTGCCGCGCGGCGCGCGAGATCGTGATGCGGCCTGTCTCCAGCGGCTCGCGCAGCACTTCCAGCACCTGGCGCGGGAATTCGGGCAGCTCGTCGAGGAAGAGCACGCCGTGATGCGCGAGCGAAATCTCGCCTGGGCGCGGGTGGTTGCCGCCGCCGACGAGTGCGACGGCCGACGCCGTATGGTGCGGCGCGCGGAAGGGGCGGCGTCCCCAGTGCTCGGCGCGGAAGCCGCCATTGAGCGAGGCGACCGCGGCGGCTTCCAGCGCCTCGGTCTCGTCCATCGCCGGCAGGATGCCGGAAAAACGCGCGGCGAGCATGGACTTGCCGGTGCCGGGCGGCCCGGCCATCAGGATGGAATGTCCTCCAGACGCAGCGACTTCGAGCGCGCGCTTTGCCGCGGCTTGGCCTTTCACGTCGGCGAAGTCGGGATAATCGGGAATCGCTGCCCTCGAGTCCGGTGCGGCTGCCTCGAGCGCGCCTTGCCCGGCGAGCCAGGCGCACACCTCGAGCAGGCTCGACGCGGCCAGGGTCTCCACGTCGCTGGCGAGCGCGGCTTCGTGGGCCGCCGCCGCCGGCAGCACGAGCTGGCGGCCGCTGCCGCGCATCGCCAGCGCCATCGCGAGCGCGCCACGCACCGGGCGCAGTGCGCCGGTGAGCGCGAGTTCGCCGGCGAATTCCGCCTGCTTCAGCCTGTCGGCGGGAATCTGCCCCGACGCGGCGAGGATCGCGAGCGCGATCGGCAGGTCGAAGCGGCCGGACTCCTTGGGCAGGTCGGCCGGCGCGAGGTTGACGGTGATGCGGCGTGCGGGGAATTCATAGCGCGCGTTCTGGATCGCCGCGCGCACGCGGTCGCGCGCTTCCTTGACTTCGGTTTCGGGCAGGCCCACCAGGGTGAACGCCGGCAGGCCGTTGGCCAGATGCGCCTCGACCACCACCTCGGGCGCGTCCATGCCGGCGAGGGCCCGGCTGGTGACGACGGCGACGGCCACGCGCTCAGTCGGCGGCTTCGCGCTGCTGCGCTTCCAGTACGGCCAGGCGCGCTTCCAGCTCGGCCAGCTTCGCGCGCGTGCGCGCCAGCACTTCGGCCTGCACGTCGAATTCCTCGCGCGTCACCAGGTCGAGCTTGCCGAGCATCGCCGTCACCCCGGCCTTGAGGTTCTGCTCGATGTCCTTCGCCGGCGACTGCTTGAGAATGTCGCCGAGCCTGCCGGCCATTTCGTTGATGAAAGCGGGGGTGGGAAATTTCGGGTTTGTGCGCATGACGGCCTCCTGTCGACAGTCAGTGTAGCGCGCGCGGGCGAAGGCGGTAAGCGGCAGCACGCCGAGCGAGGGCACAAATCGGGTGCATCGCACTTTTACGGCGCACCGGAAAGGTGCGCCAATCAAGGAGTTCCACGGTGCGATATTTCTAACCGATTGTTCTTCAATGGAAATTAATCTGGCACGCCTCGTGCTGTGGCCCAAGTGCAATTTTGCATGCCTCTTCACCGATGGAGACTTTCATGAAAAAACGCGTACCCGTCCTGCTTCTGGCTGGCCTGGCTGGCGTGCCCGCTGCGGCAAGCGCCGCGGACAGCCCGCACAAGCTGAGCGCGAACGTCACGCTGACCAGCGACTACGTGTTTCGTGGCATTACCCAGACCGGCGGCGATCCGGCCATCCAGGGCGGCCTCGACTACACGCACGACAGCGGCTTCTATCTGGGCACCTGGGCGTCCAACGTCGGCTGGCTGGAGGACTTCCAGGGTTATGATCGCGGCAATATGGAAATCGACGTCTACGGCGGTTTCCGCGGCGATATCGGGAAGACCGGCCTGACTTTCGATCTCGGCGCGATTCAATATATCTACCCGGGCGATCGCAATGGCGTGACGAAGGCTGACACTACCGAAGTTTATGCCGCGCTGGGATGGAAGTGGTTCACGGTCAAGTATTCGTACTATGTGAGCGATGAGGTGTTCGGTTTTGCCAACGCGGACGGCTCCGACTATCTGTCTATCGCTGCCAGCGTCCCCGTCGGCGAGACTGGCCTGACCCTGGGCGCCAGCTGGGGTACGTTCCGCTTCGAGAACAATGGTTCCCAGGACTACGACGACTGGAAGGTCGGTGCGGCGTTCGACATGGGCAAGGTCGGCAAGGTATTCGATGGCGTGACCGTGGGCGTTGCGTATACGGACACGAACGCGAACCGCGCCGCCTGGACCGAGACGCTGACCGCGGCGCCGAAATTCCTCGGTGACAGTACGACCACCGTGTATGTCACCAAGGCCTTCTAGGCAGAAAGCGGCTGACCGGCGGGCGCGGCGGGAGCGCCGCTCCCACCCCTGATTCTAACGGGAGAGATCATGAAATTCGTAACGGCAATCATCAAGCCGTTCAAGCTGGACGAAGTGCGCGAGGCCTTGTCGGCCATCGGCGTCACCGGCCTGACGGTCACGGAAGTGAAGGGATTCGGGCGGCAGAAGGGCCACACCGAGCTGTATCGCGGCGCGGAATACGTGGTCGACTTCCTGCCCAAAGTGAAGATCGAGGTGGCCATCAAGGCCGAACTGCTGGAGCGCGTGATCGAGGCGATCGAGAAGGCGGCCAACACCGGCAAGATCGGCGACGGCAAGATTTTCGTCACCAGCCTGGAACAGGTCGTGCGCATCCGCACGGGCGAATCCGGCCCCGACGCCCTTTGAGGAGCACGAACATGAAAAAGCTACTGGCTTCGCTGGGCCTGATGCTGGCCCTGCTGTCTCCCGCTCTGACGGTCGCGCAGGATGCGGCGGCCCCGGCAGAAGCGCCGGTCACGGCTGAAATGCCGGCGGCGGAAGCACCCGCGACCGTCGCCGCGCCCGCAGAAACCGTGCCGGCCGAGGCTGCTGCCGAGCCGGTTCCGGACAAGGGCGACACCGCCTGGATGATGGTCTCCACCCTGCTCGTCATCCTGATGATCGTGCCGGGCGTGGCGCTGTTCTACGGCGGCCTGGTGCGTGCCAAGAACATGCTGTCGGTGCTCACCCAGGTGATGGCGATCTTCTGCCTCGTCTCGATCCTGTGGGCGGTGTACGGCTATTCGCTGGCCTTCGGCGACGGCGGCGGCATGAACTGGGCGATCGGCGATCTCTCCAAGCTGTTCCTCGCCGGCATCACGGGCGACAGCACTGCAGCCACGTTCTCCGACGGCGTGGTCATTCCCGAGCTCACTTTCGTTGCCTTCCAGCTCACCTTCGCCGCCATCACCGTGGCGCTGATCGTCGGCGGGCTCGCCGAGCGGGTGAAGTTCTCCGCGCTGCTGGTTTTCTCGGTGCTGTGGTTCACCTTCTCCTATCTGCCGATTGCGCACATGGTGTGGGCCACCGGTGGCTACCTGTTCGAGGCGGGCGATCTCGACTTCGCGGGCGGCACCGTGGTACACATCAACGCCGGCGTTGCCGCGCTGGTGGGGGCGCTGGTGCTCGGCAAGCGCATCGGCTACGGCCGCGACGCGATGCCGCCGCACAGCCTGCCGATGACGATGATCGGCGCTTCGCTCCTGTGGGTGGGCTGGTTCGGCTTCAACGCCGGCTCCAACCTCGAAGCCACCGGCGGCGCTGCGCTCGCCTTCATCAACACCATCCTCGCCACCGCGGCGGCGGGGCTGGCCTGGATGTTCGCCGAGTGGATGCTGCGCGGCAAACCCTCCATGCTGGGCCTCGCTTCCGGCGTGGTCGCCGGCCTGGTGGCGATCACCCCCGCGGCCGGCCTGGTCGGCCCGATGGGCGGCATCGTCCTCGGCGCGGTCGCCGGCGTGGTGTGCCTGTGGGGCGTCACCGGCCTGAAGAAAATGCTCGGCTACGACGACAGCCTGGACGTCTTCGGCATCCACGGCATCGGCGGCATCATCGGCGCCATCGGCACCGGCATCTTCGTGTCGCCGGCGCTGGGCGGCGTGGGGGTGGACGGCTACACGATGGCCGGCCAGGTGATCACGCAGGCCAAGGGCGTGCTGATCACCATCGTGTGGTCCGGCGTAGTGGCCTTCGTCGCCTTCAAGCTGGTCGACATGACCCTGGGCCTGCGCGTCAGCGAAGAGCAGGAACGCGAAGGGCTGGATACCGCCAGCCACGGCGAACGCGCGTACAACGCGTAACCCGGCCCATTCCTTGGACAAGGGCGCTCTGCAGGGCGCCCTTCTTTTTTGGGGGTGGGCGCAGAGTGCGTTCACGTGGAGGCGCAAGCCGTCGAGCGGGCTTGGGAATGATGGTGGGCCTGCACGGACTTGAACCGTGGACCAAGGGATTATGAGTCCCCTGCTCTAACCAGCTGAGCTACAGGCCCGGAAAGAAAACTGCCCCGGCGAGGCGGGGCAGGACGCTCATTGCTCGCCGCTGCCGACGAAGCTCTTCAGTTTTTCCGAGCGGCTGGGGTGGCGCAGCTTGCGCAGCGCCTTGGCCTCGATCTGGCGGATCCGCTCGCGGGTGACGTCGAACTGCTTGCCGACCTCTTCGAGCGTGTGGTCGGTGTTCATCTCGATGCCGAAACGCATGCGCAGCACCTTGGCTTCGCGCGAGGTAAGGCTGTCGAGCACTTCGCGGGTGGCGTCGCGCAGGTTGGCGTAGATCGCGGAATCGTCGGGCGACAGCGTGGTCGAGTCCTCGATGAAATCGCCCAGGTGCGAATCCTCGTCGTCGCCGATCGGTGTCTCCATCGAAATCGGCTCCTTGGCGATCTTCATGATCTTGCGGATCTTGTCCTCGGGCATTTCCATCTTGACCGCCAGCGTCGCCGGGTCCGGCTCGACGCCGGTTTCCTGCAGGATCTGGCGGCTGATGCGGTTCATCTTGTTGATCGTCTCGATCATGTGTACCGGGATGCGGATGGTGCGCGCCTGGTCGGCGATCGAGCGCGTGATCGCCTGGCGGATCCACCACGTCGCGTAGGTCGAGAACTTGTAGCCGCGGCGGTATTCGAATTTCTCGACCGCTTTCATCAGGCCGATGTTGCCTTCCTGGATCAGGTCAAGGAACTGCAGGCCGCGGTTGGTGTACTTCTTGGCGATGGAAATCACCAGGCGCAGGTTCGCCTCGATCATTTCGCGCTTGGCGCGGCGGGCCTTGGCCTCGCCCGTGGACATCTGCTTGTTGATGTCCTTGAGGTTCTTGATCGGCATGCCGACGCGCTCCTGCATGGCGATGAGCGCTTCCTGGTGCGCCTTCACCTCGTACTGCACCTTGGCGAGTGTCGAGCAGTAGGCCTTCTTGGCGGCGATTTCCTTGTCGACCCAGGCGAGGTTGGTTTCGTTGCCGGGGAAGGACTTGATGAAGTGGGGGCGCGGCATGCCGGAGCGGGTGACGCAGAATTCCATGATCTGGCGTTCGTGGCTGCGCACTTCCTCGACGGCGTTACGGATCTCGTCGCACAGGCGATCGACCACGCGCACCGAGAAGCGGAACGCCATCAGGAGCTCGGTGACCTCGTTCTGTGCCTTGGCATGCTGCGGGCTGCCAAGACCGTACTTGGCCTGGGCGGCCTGCGCCTTCTTGTAGGCCTTGCGGATGTAGTCGAACTGGGCGAGGGCCTCGGCCTTCAGCTGTGCCAGGTTGGCGGCGGCCACGGCGGCGCTGGCGTCCTCGTCATCCTCGTCGTCCTCGACGTCGGCCTCGGTGTCCGCCTCTTCGGCGGCGTCCGAGGCCGACGCTTCGGCTTCTGCCTCGACGAAGCCATCGACCAGTTCGTCGATGCGCATCTCGTCCTTCTCGACCTGCGCGGCCATGTCCAGGATCTGCTGGATGGTGAGCGGGCACGAGGAGATCGCCTGGATCATGTGACGCAGGCCTTCCTCGATGCGCTTGGCGATCTCGATCTCGCCTTCGCGGGTGAGCAGGTCGACCGAACCCATTTCGCGCATGTACATGCGCACCGGGTCGGTGGTGCGGCCGAACTCGGAATCCACCGTGGTCAGCGCCTGCTCGGCCTCGGCGACCACGTCCTCGTCGGCGACGGCGGGGGTGGCGTCCTGCATGAGCAGGGTCTCGGCGTCCGGCGCCTCGTCATAGACCTGGATGCCCATGTCGTTGATCATGCTGATCACGCCTTCGATCTGGTCGGCGTCCAGCACCTCGTCGGGCAGGTGGTCGTTGATTTCGGCGTAGGTGAGGAAGCCGCGCTCCTTGCCCAGGATGATGAGGTTCTTCAACTGGGTGCGGCGCGCCTCGGCCTCGACCGGCGTCAGTTCCTTCAAGGGCAGCAGGGCTTCGGTTTTTTTGGCGTTGCCGCCGGGTTTTCTTCCACGTACAGCCACAGTCTTATCTCCGCTTCGGACTGCCTCACCCCGTGCGGGTGAAACAGAAAAAATCGTTCAAAAACCGGCAATTATACCGTAATTCGGGGACTTGTCCCGACGTTTTTGGCAAGCTAATAACGTGCCAGTTCCGCAAGTTCCTGGCGTTCGCCGGGGCTGAGGCTCGCCAGCGGCCGCGCGGCCAGTTCCTGCCAGCGGCGGCGCTGCCAATCGTCTCGCAGTTGCTTGAGCGCCCCCTCGAATTCGGCGTGCCAGTCCCAGTCGGCGTCCTTGTCGATGAGGTCGGTCATCAGTTCGCCGAGCAGGGGCTCCAGCGTCGAGCCGCGTGCGGCTTCCGCCAGGGCCGGCAAGCCGGACACGCCGATTTCGCGCAGCCAGGCGACGAGTTCGCCGACCCGCTCGTGCAGTGGGTCGTTGGCGTCGAGCCAGCGCGGGTCGACCTCGGCCGCGCGTTGCGGCGTCATCAGCAGGGTGCGGGCGAGGCTGCGCAGCCGGGAAGGCGCGGCCCGCCGCACGGATCGCGGCGGCAGGCGCCGGACCGGGGCGGGTGCCAGGCCCAGGCTGCCCAGGGCCTCGACCGGCAGCTGGGCCATGTCGGCAAGCTGGCGTCGAATCAGGCCCGCGAGCAGCGGCGCGGCGATGCGGTCGACGAGGGGTTTGGCCGCCTTCAGCAAGGCAGCGCGGCCTTCGTGGGTGTCGAGGCGGCAATCGCGCGCGAGTTCGCGCACCAGGAAGGCGGACAGGGGCACGGTGTCATGGTCGAGCAGTTGCACGAAGGCGTCGCGGCCGTGACGGCGGATATGGCTGTCCGGATCCTCGCCCTCGGGCAGGAAGAGGAAGCGCACATCCTTGCCGTCCTGCAGCGCTTCCAGCGTGTTTTCCAGCGCGCGCCAGGCCGCCTTGCGGCCGGCGGTGTCGCCGTCGAACGCGTAGATCAGATGGTCGGTGTGGCGCAACAGGGTGCGCGCATGGGTCGGGGTGGTGGCGGTGCCGAGCGTGGCGACGGCGAACTCGACGCCGTGCTGGGCGAGGGCGACGACGTCCATGTAGCCTTCGACGACGATGGCGCGGCCGGCGGCCTTGATCGCGGCACGCGCCTCGAACAGTCCGTAGATCTCGGCGCCCTTGTGGAACAGCGGCGTCTCTGGGGAGTTGAGATATTTCGGCTCGCCCGCGCCGAGGACACGGCCGCCGAAGCCTATGATCCGGCCCCTGAGATCCCGTATCGGGAACATGATGCGGTCGCGAAAGCGGTCGTAACGCCGCCCCTCGTTCTCGACGACCAGGCCGCTGGCGACCAGCGCGTCGGCCTGATAATCGGCGAACACCTGCTTCAAGGGCGAGCCGTCGGGGGCGTAGCCGATGCCGTAGCGGGCGGCGATGGCACCGGTCAGGCCGCGTCCCTTGAGGTAGTCGATCGCGCGTGGCGTCTGCTTCAACTGCTGCTTGTAGAACTGTGCCGCCTGCTCCAGCGCGTCCCACAGCGCGGGCGGCGGCTTCGGGCGTTCGGGCTCGCCGGATTGCGGCACGGCAAGGCCGGCATCCTGCGCCAGCGCGGCGACGGCGTCGGGAAAGCTCATGTGTTCGTATTCCATGAGGAAACCGAGCGCGGTGCCGTGTGCGCCGCAGCCGAAGCAGTGATAGAACTGCTTGGTCGGACTGACGGTGAAGGACGGTGTCTTTTCGCTGTGGAAGGGACAGCAGGCCTGGTAGTTCTGGCCGGCTTTCTTCAACGGCACCCTGCGGTCGATGACGTCGACGATGTCGACGCGGGCAAGCAGGGTGTCGATGAAATCGCGCGGGATCATGACCGCATGATAGACCCGGCGTGGGGGCCGGCGCGTCAGCCGGCGAGGCGGGTCTTGATCAGCGCGGAGACCTGGCCCATGTCGGCGCGTCCGGCAAGGCGCGGCTTCAAGAGGCCCATGACCTTGCCCATGTCCTTGGGGCTGGCGGCGCCGGATTCGGCGATGGCGGCGGCGACCACCGCTTCGACTTCGGCGGCGGAAAGCGGTTCGGGAAGGTAGGCCTGCAGCACGGCGAGTTCCGCCGCTTCGGCGGCGACCAGGTCATCGCGCCCGGCGGCCCTGAACTGGCTGATCGAATCACGGCGCTGCTTGATGAGCTTGTCGACGACGGCGCTGACCGCGGCGTCGTCGAGTTCGGTGCGCTCGTCGACTTCCCGCTGCTTGATCGCGGCGAGCAGCAGGCGGATCGTGCCGAGGCGCGCGGTGTCCTTCGCGCGCATGGCCGCCTTCATGTCGTCGGTGATGCGAGCCTTGAGCGACATGCCAGGAGACTACGCGGCGGCAGGATCAGTAAAGCTTGGGGGGGAGTTGCTGGCTGCGCAGACGCTTGCTCTGGCGCTTGATGGCAGCGGCGAGCTTGCGCTTGCGCTCGGCGGTGGGCTTCTCGTAGAACTCGCGGGCGCGCAGTTCGGTCAGGAGGCCGACTTTTTCGATGGAACGCTTGAAGCGGCGCAGGGCGACATCAAACGGCTCGTTTTCCTTGACTTTGACGTGAGGCATGTGAGAAGGGCGTTTCCTGAAAATGGGAAAACGGGAATAATAACCTCCCCGAGCGTATTTTTCCAGCCCCCCGCACCCCCCATGCTGGTCCTTGGCGTCGAATCCTCCTGCGACGAAACCGGCGTCGCGCTCTACGACAGCGCGCGCGGCCTGCTCGCCCATGCCCTGCATTCGCAGATCGCGATGCATGCCGATTACGGCGGCGTGGTGCCCGAACTCGCCTCGCGTGACCATATCCGCCGGGTGCTGCCGCTGACCCGCAAGGTGCTTGCGGAGAGCGGGTGTGGCCTGGCGCAGCTCGACGGCGTCGCCTACACGCAAGGGCCGGGGCTGGCCGGCGCCTTGCTGGTGGGGGCCGGGATGGCGCGCGCGCTGGCGTTTGCGCTGGGCATCCCGGCGGTTGGCGTGCATCATCTCGAGGGCCACCTGCTGTCGCCGCTGATTTCGGATACCCCGCCCGAGTTTCCTTTCGTCGCGCTGCTGGTATCGGGCGGCCATACCCAGATCATGCGCGTGGCCGGCGTCGGGCGCTACACGCTGCTCGGCGAGACGCTCGACGACGCGGCAGGCGAGGCCTTCGACAAGACCGCGCAGCTCCTCGGGCTGGGCTACCCGGGCGGACCCGCCCTGTCGAAGCTGGCGGCGACGGGTGATGCCAGCCGCTACCCCCTGCCGCGCCCGATGCTGAATTCGGGCGATTTCGATTTCAGTTTTTCCGGCCTCAAGACCGCCGTGCTGACGCTGGTGAAGAAAGTCGGGCCGGGGCACGCGGCGGACATCGCGGCGGCGTTCCAGGCGGCGGCGGTCGAGGTGCTGGTGACGAAGAGTCTCGCCGCGTGCGACGCCACTGCCACCCGCCGGCTGGTGGTGGCGGGCGGCGTGGGGGCCAACGCGCACCTGCGCGAACGCCTCACGCGCGAGGCCGCCGCGCGCGGCATCGCGGTGTCGTATCCACGGCTGGAGTTCTGCACCGACAATGGCGCGATGATCGCCTACGCCGGCGCGCAGCGGCTCGCGCACGCGTCGCCCGATCTCGCGTTCGCGGTGCGCCCGCGCTGGGATCTGGCGACGCTCGCGGCGGTGTAGTCAGGGCCGGAACATCGGGTAGGCGTCGCGCAGGGCCTTGAGCCATTTTTCGCTGCCGGTGAGCTGCGCGATCTGGTCGGGGAACAGCAGCAGGCCTGCCAGTGCCGCCATCAGGCATACCAGGATGACCGTGCCGAGCACGCTTTCCGGGCGCAGCACGCCCCAGTAGCGGCTGACCAGGAACAGCGTGTCCTTCTTGTGTTCCGACATCGACAGCCAGCGCCGCACGAGCCTGACGGCGAGATAGGCGGTGTAGCCGCCGATCAGCGAGGCGAAGACGATGCGGAACACCGCGAACATGTCGAGCCCGCCGCCGACATACTGGTGATACAGCCAGGACACGAAGCCGAGTGAGAACGAGGCCAGCACAGCGATCGCGACGTTGATGAAGAGCCGCCGCCGCTCGCGGGCGAGGTCGCGCTGGCGTTCGATGAAGAAATTGTCGATCTCGTGCTTGAAGTATTCGACCTTTTCCTGCACCAGCAGCGAGATCTCGGTCTTGGCGCGCACGATGCGCTCGTCCATCAGCGCGCCCAGCTTCTCGCCGGCGTAGTCGACGAGTTCGCGCACGTCGTCCTTGGTGAACTGGCGCTGTTCGTGCAGTTCCTCGGAGATCTTCTCGAGTTTGGCGTCGATTTCCTGGCTCGCCTGCCAGATGACGTCCTTGAGTTCGCCGCCGGCCTGGGACACGCCGTCCTTGACCACGTCGGAAAGGCGCTTGCCGGCGAGGTCGATCGCCTCGCGCGAGACCTCGGCGAGGCTTTCCTTGGCGTGGTCGATGGTTTTGTCGAAGAGCGCCATGTCGGGGTAGGCTCGTGGGGACGGGCGCTCAGGTTTTCTGCCCGATGCGCTTTTCCTCGCCGTTGACGAGTTTGATGAGATTGCTCTTGTGACGATAGACCAGCAGGAGCGTGATCACCAGCACCGCGGTCGCCTGGTTGTCCCACCCCATCAGCAGGCCGGCATAGACCGGCGCGAGGCACGCGGTGACGAGCGCTGCCAGCGACGAGATGCGGAATGCCGCCGCGACGGCCAGCCAGGTGGCGAGGCAGGCGAGCCCCAGCCAGGGACTGAGGCCGAGCAGCACGCCGAGCGCGGTCGCCACGCCCTTGCCGCCCTGGAAGCGGAAGAACACCGGATACAGGTGGCCGATGAAGACCGCCATCGCCGCCAGCAGCACCACGTCCGGCGGCAGGTCGAACTGCGTGGCGAGCGTGCGGGCCGCCATCACCGCCACCCAGCCCTTCAGCGCATCGCCCAGGAGCGTCAGGGCCGCGGCGAGCTTGCGTCCGGTGCGCAGCACGTTGGTGGCGCCGGGGTTGCCCGAGCCGAAGCTGCGCGGGTCCGGCAGCCCCATGGCGCGGCTCACGATGACGGCAAACGAGAGGGAACCGATCAGATAGGCGCCGACGATCAGCAACAGGGTGGTCATAAGTCAGTAAAATGGCGGGTTTGGGGTAGGCCCGGGACGGGCGGTGCGATGGATATCTTGTTCTTGCGGGACTTTCGTCTCGAACTGATTATCGGCATATACGAGTGGGAACGCAAAGTGCCGCAGCCGGTGCGGCTCGATCTCGAGATCGGGCTGCCCGACAGCAAGGCGGGCGGCACCGATGACGTCGCCGACACCATCGACTACGGTGCGGTGGCCAGGCGGGTGAAGGACTACCTGCACCACACGCCGCAGCCGATCACCCTGGTCGAATCGGTCGCCGAGCACGTTGCCCGCATCGTGCGCGAGGAATTCGGCGCGCCGTGGGTCAAGGTGTCGGTCACCAAATTCGCCATCGTGCCCGGCATCAAGGAACTCGGCATCACCATCGAGCGCGGCGTCCGCGCGTGAGCCTCGACACCCTGGCCGCCGCTGCGGCCATTCTGCTGGTGGCGTATTTCATGCGCGGCATCACCGGCTTCGGCTCGGGCCTGATCGCCGTGCCGCTGCTGGCGCTGTTCCAGCCGCTGCAGTTCGTGGTGCCGCTGGTGCTGCTGCTCGACTTTACCGCCTCGCTGGTGCTGGGGGGCGTGCATTTCAGGCACGTGCAATGGGACGAGGTGCGCCTCCTGATACCCCTGAGTCTCGTCGGCGTCGCGCTCGGCACCCGCCTGCTGGTCGACCTGCCCCAGACGCCGATGCTGCTCGTGCTGGCGCTGTTCGTTTTCGCTTTCGCCGTGCGCAGCCTGTTGAACCTGCATGGCGACAAGCCCGTCTCCCGCGGATGGGCGGCGCCCGCGTCGTTCGTCGGCGGCACCGTGGGCGGCCTCTTCGGCACCGGCGGGCCGCCCTACGTGATCTATCTCACGCACCGCATCCGCGACAAGGGGCAGTTGCGGGCGACGCTGTCGGCACTCTTTTTCATCGAAGGCTTGACACGCATTGTCAGCTTTTTGATAGTGGGGCTGCTGCTGACGCGTGAAGTCTGGACGGTCTTCGCGCTGACGCTGCCTCTGGCATTGGGCGCGCTCTACCTCGGCGGACGGGCGCACGCGGGCTTCTCGCGGGAACGGATGACCCGTCTCGTCGGCGGCCTCCTGCTACTGTCGAGCGTATCGCTCGCGATGAAGGCGTTCTCACCATGAACCGGGCATCACTGCATTTCCAGTCCATCGCCTTTACCGGTCTGGCGGCCGGCACGCGCCTGATCGTGCTCGGCGCGGTGCACGGCAACGAGACCTGCGGCACGCAGGCGATCCGGCGCGTGATCGGCGAGATCGAATCCGGTGCGCTCGGGCTCGTCGCCGGACAGGTCACGTTCGTGCCGGTCACCAATCCACTCGCCTACGCGCGGCACCAGCGCATGGGCGAACGCAACCTCAACCGCAACCTCGCGCCGACCGCGTCGCCGGCCGAATTCGAGGACCGCGTCGCCAACTGGCTGTGCCCGCTGCTGGCGCAGCACGATGCGCTGCTCGATCTGCATTCCTTCCATACCGCCGGCGAGCCCTTCGTGATGCTGGGACCGGAGGACAACACGGGGCCGCTCGAACCCTTCGCGCGCGCCGCCGAGGAGACCGCGCTCGCGCTTGCGCTGGGCGTGCACCGCTTCGTCGACGGCTGGCTCGACACCTACGCCGCCGGCGTGGCGCGACGGCGCGCGGCGGGGGCGTCGCCGCGCGAGGCCGACGTGCATTACGGCATCGGCACCACCGAATACATGCGCGCACAGGGCGGCATTGCGCTCACGCTGGAATGCGGGCAGCACGACGACCCGGCAGCGCCGGAGGTGGCGTACCGCGCGATCCATCGTGCGCTGGCCCATCTGGCACTGAGCGACGAGGCGCCGCCGGCGCCGGTGGATCGCCGGCAGGCGTTGCGCCTGGTCCAGGTCGTCGACCGCGCGCACCCGGCGGACCGCTTCGCGCGCGAATGGGCGAGCTTCGACCCGGTGCGCGCGGGCGAGTGCATCGGCGTGCGGCACGACGGGTCGCCGGTCGTGGCCGAGCGTGACGGCTATGTGGTGTTTCCGAATCCGGCGGCGCTGCCGGGGCAGGAGTGGTTCTACCTGGCGGAAGCGAGCCGTCGCGTCTGACTCAGCCGCGCGGGTGATGCTGCGCGTGCAACTGCTTCATCCGCTCGCGCGCGACGTGGGTGTAGATCTGGGTCGTGGAAATATCGCTGTGGCCGAGCAGCATCTGCACCACGCGCAGGTCGGCGCCGTGGTTCAGGAGATGCGTCGCGAAGGCATGGCGCAAGGTATGCGGCGACAGCGGGCGGGTGATCCCGGCGGCCGCGGCGCGGCGCTTGATGAGATGCCAGAAACCCTGCCGCGTCATGCCTTCGCCGCGGCTGGTCACGAACACCGCGTCCGACAGCCGCGCGCCGAGCAGCGCGGGGCGCGCCGCGGCCAGGTAGCGCCTGAGCCAGTCGACGGCCTCTTCGCCGAGCGGCACCAGCCGGTCCTTGCTGCCCTTGCCGGTCACGCGCAGCACGCCGTCGTCGAGGTTCACCGCCGTCAGCCTGAGCCCCACCAGTTCCGATACGCGCAGGCCGGTCGCGTAGAGCGTTTCCAGCATGGCGCGGTCACGCGTGTCATGCGGGGACTCGCCCGCCGCGCTGGCGAGCAGGCGCTCGACGTCGGCTTCGCTGAGCGACTTTGGCAGCGCGCGCGGCAGCTTGGGACTGTCGAGGTTGAGCGTGGGGTCAAAGGCGATCAGGTTCTCGCGCAGCAGATAGCGGTAGAAGCGCTTCAGCGCCGAAGTGTAGCGCGCAGCGCTGCGCGGCTGCGCGCGCCGGGCGAAGCGCCAGGCGAGATAGGCCTCGATGTCGCCCGCCTGTGCGGCGTCGAGCGGGCGGCCACGCTCCCGGGCGAGCCAGCCGGCAAAGCCGGCAAGATCGCGGCGGTAGGCGGCGAGCGTCAGTGGCGCGAGGCCGTCCTCCAGCCAGAGGTGGTCGCAGAAACGGTCAATCAGCGCGTCGCTCATGCGTCAGCAGCCAGGTTTTCACGTCCAGCGGCATGCCGGCGGCGGCGTGCATGAAACCGCCGAGCCCGTTCGCCGCGAGCACGCGATGGCAGGGGATCAGGATCGGCAGCGGATTGGCACCGCAGGCCTGGCCGACCGCGCGCGCGGCGGTGCCGAGCTGTCTGGCCAGCGCGCCGTAGGTGGTGGGGCGGCCAGGCGGGATCGCCTGCAGTGCGCGCCACACCGCCAGCTGGAAAGGCGTGCCCGCCAGTTCGCAGGGCAGGTCGAAGGCGTGGTGGGGGTCGCCCCAGTAGGCGTCAAGTTCGGCGCGCAGGCGGCGGGCGCGGGCGTCACGGAGGACGGTGCGCGGCGCGTCGGCGGGCAGGAAATCGAGGCGCGTCAGCGCATCGCCGGCGAAGACGGCGCCGAGGCGGCAGGGGGGCGCGTCAAGGATCGCGTCATAGTGCGGCATGGCTGCATTCTAGTGGCTGACGCACGTGAAACGGCGCCTTCGTGTCACCTTGTTCCGGAAGCCGGCCACTGGCGCGGGCCGCAAACGGAAAACGCCCGCGCAGGGCGGGCGTTTTCCGGGGCGCGGGCCGCTTATTCGGCAGCGGGGGCCGCCGCGCCGCCTTTGGCCTTGCGGGCAGGCAACTTTTCCTTGATGCGGGCGGACTTGCCGGAGCGTTCGCGCAGGTAGTACAGCTTGGCGCGACGCACGTCGCCGCGGCGCTTGACCTCGATTGCGGCGACCAGCGGCGAGTAGGTCTGGAAGGTGCGCTCGACGCCTTCGCCTGCCGAGATCTTGCGCACGGTGAAAGCGGAGTTGAGACCGCGGTTGCGCTTGGCGATGACGACGCCTTCGTAGGCCTGCAGGCGTTCGCGGTTGCCTTCCTTCACCTTGACCTGGACGACGACGGTGTCGCCGGGGGCGAAGTCGGGGATGGTCTTGCCCAGGCGGGCGATTTCTTCCTGCTCGAGTTGCTCGATGATGTTCATGACGATGTTTCCTTCACATCTGGCGGGAGAGGTGCCTCGTTGCAGAGGGACGTCACGCCGTTTCACATTGGCCCCGGTGTTTGATTCCGCCCGGGGCCGCTCGTTTCCGGCTTGCCTGGGGCAAACCGGTCAATCCTCTTTCTGCCGCGCCTTTTCCAGCAGGTCCGGGCGCAGCGCGGCGGTGAGCCGCAGACTTTCTTCGCGCCGCCACGCTGCGATCGCCGCGTGATTGCCGCTTTTCAGCACCGCCGGCACTTCCAGGCCCTGCCACACTTCCGGCCGGGTGTAGTGCGGGCAGTCGAGCAGGCCCTGGCTGAACGAATCCTGCACGGCCGATTCGGCGTCGTTGAGCGCGCCCGGCAGTTGCCGGATGATCGCGTCCATCAGCGCCAGCGCCGGCAGTTCGCCGCCCGACAGCACGAAGTCGCCGAGCGAGATCTCCTCGTCGACGCGCTGCTGCAACAGGCGCTCGTCGATACCTTCGTAGCGCCCGCACAGGAGCACCAGCGCAGGCATTTCCTTCAGCGCCATCACCCGCTGCTGCCTGAGCGGGCGGCCGCGGGGGGAAAAATGCACCACCCACGGCGTCAAGTTCTCGGCGGCCAGTTCATCCCGGACCGCGTTCAGTGCGCGGTCCAGCGGCTCGGCCAGCATCAGCATCCCGGGGCCGCCGCCGTAAGGCCGGTCGTCGACCGTGCGGTGCGGATCGTCGGTGAAGTCGCGCGGATTCCACGACTTGAAGCGGTACAAGCCGCGATCCAGCGCCCGCCGGGTGATGCCGTAATCCAGTACGGCATCGAACATCTCGGGGAAGAGCGTGACGGCGTCGAAACGCATCACCAGTCTTCGCCCCAGTCGGCCTCGATCGTGCGTTTCGCCAGATCCACCGCGCCGATGAAAGCGGCGACGAAGGGGATCAGGCGCTCGCGTCGCCCCTGCACCACCAGCACGTCGTGCGCACCGGTTTCCATCAGGCCCGCGACCTTGCCGAGCTCGGCACCCTCGCGGTTGATCACCGTGAGGCCGATCAGGTCCGACCAGTAAAACGCGTTTTCTTCCGGCGGCGGCAAGTCGCCGCGCGCCACCGAAACCTCCAGACCGCGCAGGGCGTAGGCCGCGTCGCGGTCGTCGACGCCGGCCAGCTTGGCAACCAGGGCGTTGCCGTGATCCTGGACGGCTTCGACCGGATAGTGCGTCTGCGCCTCGCCACGCCCGACGCGCCAGGACCCGAAATCCCCCAGCGCGCCCGGGTCGTCGCTGTAGGGCTGGACCTTGACCCAGCCCTTGACGCCGAACGGGGCGGCGATGCGCCCCATCACGACCCAGTCGTTGTTCAATTCAGGCGGCCGGCCCGGCTTCCCGGTCGCGGACGAATCAGGCCGCGACGGGCTTGTTCCGCTTGACCAGGCGGGCGACGGTGTCGGACAGTTGCGCACCGTTCTTCACCCAGTAGCCGATGCGGTCCTGGTCCAGGCGCACGGCCTCGGCGCCCTCGGGGGCGACGGGGTTGTAGAAGCCGACGCGCTCGATGAAGCGGCCGTCGCGACGGCAGCGCGAATCGGCCACGACCACGTTGTAGAAGGGGCGGTTCTTGGCGCCGCCGCGCGAAAGACGAATAACGACCATGGCTCAACCTACCGGTAATCGGAGAAAACCGCGGATTATACCCAAAAAAACCAGGTCCGCCAGCGGGTTGTCGCGGTTTTTCGCCGCCGGGGCGCGATCCGGCCGGGGGCGGGCGAAGCGGCCGCTATCCGGCAGCGGACCTACCGCATGCCGGGCAGCACGCCCTTCATGCCGCGCATCATCTTGGACAGGCCGCCCTTGCCCATCATTTTCATCATCTTCTGCGCCTGCTCGAACTGGTTGAGGAGCTTGTTGACTTCCTGCACCTGTACGCCGGCGCCCGCGGCGATGCGGCGCTTGCGGCTGGCCTTGATGATTTCCGGCTTGCGCCGCTCGAGCGGCGTCATGCTGTTGATGATGCCTTCGACGCGGTTCACCGCCTTGTCGTCGGCGCCCGCGGGCATCGGCATCTGCCCGGCGCCCGGCAGCTTGTCCATGAGCGCGGCGAGACCGCCCATTTTCCGCATCTGCTGGATTTGCAGCTTGAAGTCCTCGAGGTCGAAATCCTTGCCCTTCTTGACCTTGTCGGCGAGTTTCTTCGCCTGCGCCAGGTCGACCGACGCCTGCGCCTGCTCGATGAGCGAGAGCACGTCGCCCATGCCGAGGATGCGGCTCGCCATGCGCTCGGGGTGGAAGGGCTCGAGCGCGGCGGGTTTCTCGCCGACGCCGACGAACTTGAGCGGCTTGCCGGTGACCTGGCGCACCGACAGCGCCGCACCGCCGCGCGCGTCGCCGTCGAGCTTGGTGAGCACCACGCCGGTGAGCGGCAGGGCTTCGTTGAAGGCGCGGGCGACGTTGACCGCGTCCTGGCCCTGCATCGCATCCACGACGAACAGGGTCTCGACGGGTTTCAAGGTGGCGTGCAGCGCGCGGATTTCGTCCATCATCGCTTCGTCGATCGCCAGGCGGCCGGCGGTGTCGACGATGAGCACGTCGTAGAACTGCTTGCGGGCATGGTCCTGCGCGGCCTGCGCGATTTTCAGCGGGTCGCGCTCGTCGCCGGCCTCGAAGAAGGCGACGTCGAGCTGCCCGCCGAGCTGGCGCAGCTGGTCGATGGCGGCCGGCCGGTAGACGTCGGCCGAGGCGAGCAGCACCTTCTTCTTGCGGTTCTTCAGCAGCAGGGCGAGCTTGCCGCTGGTGGTCGTCTTGCCCGAACCCTGCAGGCCGGCCATCAGGATCACCGCGGGCGGGGTGGCGGCGAGATTGAGGTCGGCGTTCTCGCCGCCCATCAGTTTCGTCAGCTCGTCGTGCACGATGCCAATCAGCGCCTGCCCGGGCGACAGGCTGGCGAGCACTTCCTGTCCCAGCGCGCGCGCCTTGACGGACTCGATGAAGCTCTTGACGACGGGCAGCGCGACGTCCGCCTCGAGCAGCGCGAGGCGGACCTGGCGCAGCGTGTCCTGCACGTTGGCCTCGGTGATGCGCGCCTGTCCGCGCAGGGTTTTGACGACGCCGGCGAGGCGTCCGCTGAGATTTTCTAGCATGGCTTCCTTGTTGCCGCCGGGGGCGGCATGGATAATGAGGTTCGCTTGAACCAAGAGTTTCCATTTTAACGAATGTCCCCGCTCCTGCTGGCTACTTTGTGTGTGGGCGCACTGTATGGCTGGGTGGCCTGGCGCCTGCACCGCGCACCCGGCGATGCTTCGGTGCGCTGGCTGCTGCCGCTGGCGCTGGCCGGCCACGGGGCGCTCCTGTATCACGCGGTGCTGGGGCAGGGCGATTTGCGGCTGGGGTTCGGCAGTTCGGTCTCGACCGTGCTATGGCTGACCGCGCTGGCCTACTGGCTGGCGAGCCGGGGCGCGCCGCTGGCGCGCCTGCAGGCCTGGGTGAGCGGCCTGGCGGCGCTTTCGGTGCTGGGCATGGCGGTGTTCACCGCCTCCCATGCGATCCCCAATTCGCAGGCGCTGGCCTTGCGCGCGCACCTGGTGGTGGCCTTCCTCGCCTATGGACTGCTGGCGGTCGCGGCGCTGCACGCGGTGCTGATGACCATGCTGGAAAAGCAGCTGCACCGCGGCGGCCTGCCGCAGAGCGGGGCGCCCCCGCTGCTGACGCTGGAGGCGATGCTGTTCCGGACGATCGGCGCCGGCTTCGTGCTGCTGACGCTGGCGGTGTTCAGCGGGGTGTTCTTCTCCGAGGCGCTGTTCGGTACGCCGCTCCAGTTCAACCACAAGACCGTGCTGGCGATCCTGTCCTGGCTGGTGTTCGGCGGCCTCCTGGCGGGGCGCCATTTCCGTGGCTGGCGCGGACGCACCGCGCTGGTCTGGACGATCACGGGCTTCACGCTGTTGTTGCTGGCTTACCTGGGCACCCAGTTCGTGCTGGAAGTGCTGCTCGGCCGCTGAGCCGCGGGACTGGGGCTTGGAAAACCTTTCCATCGGCACCCTGTTCGGCCTCCTGGTCGGCCTGCTGTTCGTGTCAGCGTGCTTTTCGGCGTCGGAAACCGCGATGATGGCGATCAACCGCTACCGGCTGCGACATGCGGCCGAGAGCGGCCACCGCGGCGCGCGGCTCACCCAGTCGCTGCTCGCCCGGACCGACAAGCTCCTGGGCGTGATCCTGCTCGGCAACAATCTCGTCAATATCGTGGCGGCGACGCTGGCGACCATCATTTCCATCCGCCTGTTCGGTGAATCGGATCTGGCCCTGTCGGCGGCCACGCTCATCCTGACCTTCCTCATCCTGGTGTTCAGCGAAGTCACGCCCAAGGTGCTGGGCTCGTCCTACCCCGAGCGCATCGCCTACCCCGCGGCGTATGTGCTGGCGCCGATGCTCCGGCTGGCGTATCCGGTGGTCTGGTTCGTCAACCTGTTCGTGCAGGGGCTCCTGTGGATGCTGCGGATCAAGCCGCCCGAGCCGGGGCAGGGCACCAGCCTCGGCCTGGAGGAGTTGCGCACGGTCGTGCTGGAATCGTCGGGGCGCCTGCCGCGCGAGCACCACCGGATACTGATGAATCTGCTCGAGCTCGAGGACATCACGGTGGATGACGTGATGACGCCGCGCAACCAGATCGAGGCGATCGATATCGAGGAGGCCCCCGAACGGCTGCGCCAGCAGATCAGCACCAGCCACCATACGCGGCTGATCGTGTATGCGGGGTCGCCCGATCATTTGCTAGGCATCCTGCATGTGCGGCGGGTGCTGCATGCGCTGGTGGGCGAGGACCTGAACCCCGAGACGCTGAAGGAAAATCTCGAGGCGCCCTACTATGTGCCGGCCGGGACGCCGCTCTTCACCCAGTTGCGCAATTTCCAGGGCAGCCGGCGCCGCCTCGCGCTGGTGGTCGACGAATACGGGGAACTGCAGGGACTGGTGACGCTGGAAGACCTGCTGGAGGAGATGGTCGGCGAATTCACCACCCAGGCGCCGTCGGATGCCGGTTACTTGCGACAGGAGGCGGCCGGGACCTGGCTTGCCGAGGGCAGCGTGCAGTTGCGGCATCTGAACCGCAAGCTGGGCCTGTCGTTGCCGCTGGATGGCCCGAAGACGCTCAACGGCCTGTTGCTCGAGCAGTTCGAGGACATCCCCGAGGCGGGCGTCAGCCTCAAGCTGGGCGATGTGCCGGTCGAAATCGTGCAGACACAGGACCGGGTGGTGAAGATGGTGCGCATCTATCTTCCGGAACGGAATGACGAAGCGTCGAAATCCCCCTCAACTTAGACGAAAAACCGCCGTTAAGGCCTTTGATCCCCATGCG
This sequence comes from Thiobacillus sp., assembly GCA_046292745.1. Taxonomy (GTDB): domain Bacteria; phylum Pseudomonadota; class Gammaproteobacteria; order Burkholderiales; family Thiobacillaceae; genus Thiobacillus. The sequence continues at coordinate 104,971 of JBKBQH010000004.1, forward strand.
GGGCGGGCTGAAACGGCGGCAAGGACGGACCATACTTTGATACAGGATCGAGCGGGTCTATGGCGGCAGTATCACATTCACACAATCTGACCGGACTGGCGCGGGCCATGGTCAACCACGGCTGGCTGTCCGAAGCCGAAGCCGAGGCGGTGTGGAGGCGGGCCGTCGAGGCGGACGAGTCCTTCGTCACCGAGCTGATCAAGGGCAGGCGCTTCAAGGCGGGCCAGGTGGCGGAGTTCGCCGCCGCCTCGTTCGGCTACCCCTATCTCGACCTCGACGCCATGGATCCCGACAGCCTGCCCAAGGGGCTGCTCGATCACAAGCTGATCCAGAAGCGCCGCGTCGTTGCGCTTTACCAGCGTGGCAACAAGCTCTATGTCGCGACGTCCGACCCCACGCACCTGCAGGCGCTGGACGAGGTGAAGTTCCAGACCGGCCAGACGGTCGAACCCGTGGTGGTCGAGGACGACAAGCTCGGCAAGCTGATCCAGAAGGTCAACGAGGTCGCCGACAACACCCAGGCGGTCCTCAATGCCGAGGCGCTCGACCTCGAATTCACCGACGAGGAAAGCGCGGACACCGGCCAGCAGGACGTCGGCGGCATCGAAATCGACGATGCGCCGGTGGTGCGCTACCTGCAGAAAATCATGCTCGACGCGATCAACCAGGGCGCGTCGGACATCCACTTCGAGCCCTACGAGAAGTTCTACCGCATCCGCTACCGTCGCGACGGCGTGCTGGCCGAGGTGGCGCAGCCGCCGATGGCGATCAAGGACAAGGTGGCGTCGCGCATCAAGGTGCTCTCGAGGCTCGACATCTCGGAAAAGCGCGTGCCGCAGGACGGCCGCATGAAGCTGGTGCTGTCGAAGAACCGCGCGATCGACTTCCGCGTCAGCACCCTGCCGACGCTGTATGGCGAAAAGATCGTCATGCGTATTCTCGATCCCGCCAGCGCGCAGCTCGGGATCGAGGCGCTGGGCTACGAGCCCTGGCAGAAGGAACTGCTGCTGAACGCGGTGCAGCGCCCCTACGGCATGGTGCTGGTGACCGGCCCCACCGGCTCCGGCAAGACGGTGTCGCTCTATACCTGCCTCAACATCCTCAACAAGCCCGACGTCAACATCTCGACCGCGGAAGACCCGGCGGAAATCCAGCTGCCCGGCATCAACCAGGTCAACGTCAACGACAAGGCGGGCCTGACATTCGCGGTGGCGCTGAAATCCTTCCTGCGGCAGGATCCCGACGTCATCATGGTCGGCGAGATCCGTGACCTGGAAACCGCCGACATCGCGATCAAGGCCGCGCAGACCGGCCACATGGTGATGTCCACGCTCCATACCAACGATGCCCCGGGCACGCTGACGCGCCTCCTCAACATGGGCGTGGCGCCATTCAACGTGGCCTCGTCGGTGATCCTGATCACCGCGCAGCGCCTCGCGCGCCGTTTGTGCAGCTGCAAGCAGCCGGTCGAGCTGCCGGTCGAGGCGCTGCTCGCGGCCGGCTTCACCGAGGACCAGCTGGACGGCAGCTGGACACCCTACAGGCCGGTCGGCTGCGACATCTGCAACGGCACGGGCTACAAGGGCCGGGTCGGCATCTACCAGGTGATGCCGATTACCGATGAAATGACGCGCATCATCCTCAAGGGCGGCAACGAGACCGATATCGCCGACCAGGCGCGTCGCGAGGGCGTGCTCGACCTGCGCCAGGCAGGATTGCTCAAGGTCAAGGCCGGGCTCACCTCGCTGGAAGAGGTCGAGGCCGTTACCAACATGTAAGGGACACCGCTATGGCGACAGCAGCGAAGGCAATCAAGGAATCCACCTTCCAGTGGGAAGGCATGGACAAGCGCGGCAAGAAGGTCAAGGGCCAGATGCAGGCGGGCGGCGAGGCCCAGGTCAACGTCCAGTTGCGCAAGCAGGGAATAACCGTCACCAAGGTCAAGAAACAGGGCTCGCTGTTTGGTGGCGGCAAGCGCATCAGCGAGAAGGACGTCACCCTGTTCACCCGTCAGCTGGCAACGATGATGAAGGCGGGCGTGCCCTTGCTGCAGTCCTTCGAAATCGTGGCGCGCGGCCACTCCAATCCCTCGATGCAACGGCTGCTGCTGGAAATCAAGGCCGACATCGAGAAGGGCAGCAGCCTGACGCAGGCGTTTGGCCGGCATCCGCTGTATTTCGACGCGCTGTTCTGCAACCTGGTCAGTGCGGGGGAGGCGGCGGGCATACTCGAGACGGTGCTGGACCGCCTCGCCGTGTACAAGGAAAAGATTCTCGCCATCAAGGGCAAGATCAAGTCGGCGCTGTTCTATCCCGTCTCGATCATCGTGGTCGCCTTCGTCATCACGGCGGTCATCATGATTTTCGTGATCCCCGCGTTCAAGGATTTGTTCAGCGGATTCGGCGCGGACCTGCCGGCGCCAACGCTGTTCGTGATCGCGCTTTCCGATTTCTTCGTTCAATGGTGGTGGGCGATTTTCGGCGTGATCGGCGGCGGAATCTATGCTTTCCTCCAGGCCTGGAAGCGTTCGCGCAAGCTGCAGATGGCGATGGACCGGATCATGCTGAAGCTCCCGATTTTCGGCCCGGTCATCGAGAAAGCCACCATCGCGCGCTGGACGCGCACCCTGTCGACCATGTTCGCCGCGGGCGTGCCGCTGGTCGAGGCGCTCGACTCGGTGGGCGGGGCGTCGGGCAACCAGGTGTTCGTCGAGGCGACCCAGAAAATCCGTGCGGAAGTCTCGACCGGCACGGCGCTCACGGTGGCGATGCAGAACTCGGGGCGGTTTCCCAACATGGTGCTGCAGATGGCCGCGATCGGCGAAGAGTCCGGTTCGCTCGACGCCATGCTCGGCAAGGTCGCCGATTTCTATGAAGCCGAAGTCGACGACGCCGTCGCGGCATTGTCCAGCCTGATGGAGCCCCTCATCATGGTGGTGCTGGGCGTGCTCATCGGCGGCATGGTGGTCGCGATGTACCTGCCCATCTTCAAAATGGGTCAAGCGGTCGGATGATCCCCGCTTCCATGATCGAGCCGGCCCTCTTCACCGGGCTGGTTTTTTTGTTCGGCCTGCTGGTCGGCAGTTTTCTCAACGTCGTCATCCACCGCCTGCCGAAAATGATGGAGGCGGCGTGGCACGCGCAATGTGCGGAGCTGCGCGGCGAGCCGGTCGCGGCGGCGCCGGCCTACAACCTGTGGTGGCCCCGTTCGGCCTGCCCGCACTGCGGCCACCCGATCGGCGCGCTCGAAAACATTCCCGTCCTGTCCTGGCTGTGGTTGCGCGGGCGGTGTTCGGCCTGTGGCGCGTCGATCGGCGCGCGCTACCCGGCGGTCGAGCTCGTGACCGCGCTGTTGTCGGCCGCCGCCGCCTGGAAGTGGGGGGTGAGCGTGCAGACGCTGGGCGCGCTGCTGCTGATCTGGACGCTGGTCGCGCTCGCCTTCATCGATCTCGACACCACGCTCCTGCCCGACAGCCTGACCCTGCCGCTGCTGTGGCTGGGCCTGCTGTTCAATCTGGACGGCCATTTTGCAAGCCTGAACGACGCGGTCGTCGGCGCCATGGCCGGGTATCTGATCCTGTGGTCGGTCTACTGGCTGTTCAGGCTCGCGACCGGCAAGGAGGGCATGGGCTTCGGCGACTTCAAGCTTCTCGCCGCGATCGGGGCCTGGCTTGGCTGGCAGTTGCTGCCCATCACCCTGTTGCTATCCTCGGTGGTCGGCGCTGCCGTCGGTATCGCGCTGATCGTGCTGGTGAAGCACGATCGCCGGGCGCCCATACCCTTCGGGCCCTATCTGGCAGGCGGCGGCCTGGTGGCGCTGTTCTTCGGCGCTGATCTGACGCAGGCCTATCTCGGCCACATCTGATGTTCACGGTGGGGCTCACCGGCGGCGTCGGTTCCGGCAAGTCCACCGTCGCCGACCTGTTTGCGGCGCTGGGCGTGCCGGTCATCGACACCGACGACATTGCGCGCCGGTTGACGGCACCCGGTGGCGAAGCGCTGGCCGACATCCGCGAGACATTCGGCGGCGAGATGATCCAGGCGGACGGCGGGCTCGACCGGGCGGCCATGCGGCGCCTCGTGTTCGCCGACGCCGCCGCGCGCCGCCGGCTGGAGGCCATCCTGCATCCGCGCATCCGGGCTACGGTTTTGCAGGCGCTTGCCTTACTCGAGGCGCCTTATGCCATGGTCGTGGTTCCCCTGCTGGTCGAAACCGGTGCCTATGGCGACGTCATTGACCGCGTGCTGGTGGTCGATTGCCCGGAGCCGCTGCAGATCGAGCGCGTGATGGCGCGCAGCGGCCTGACGCGGGACGAGGCCGCGACGATCCTGGCTGCCCAGGCCACGCGTGCACGCCGGCTCGCCGCGGCGGATGACGTGATCGACAACCGTGGTTCGCTCGACGCGCTGCGTGGCGTCGTGGCGGCACTGCACGCGCGCTATCTGGCGTTGGCCGCGTCGGTTTCACCTTGATTTTCCGCAGGGATAGGTGACAATCGCCCCATTACAACCAGCGCGTTGCGGCGTGATCCACTACGAATATCCCCTCAGCGAACGCATCCGCACCCTGCTGCGGCTGGAGGATCTGTTCGATCGCTTCGACGCCTTCGCCGCCTCGGCCGAGCCGCACGCCCATCATGCCGCGCTGCTGACCCTGTTCGAGCTCGCCGAGGTGGCGGCGCGAGCCGACCTGAAATCGGACCTGCTGCAGGAACTCGACCGCCAGAAGGCCGTGCTGGTCGCCCTGCGCGGCAATCCCAACGTGCAGGACGAGACGCTGGAGCAGGTGCTGGCCGCGATCGAGGCGGCCCATCACGGCATTTACCAGCTGCCTGGCCGGATCGGGCAGCATTTGCGCGACGACGAGTGGCTGATGGCGATCAAGCAGCGTGCGGCGATCCCCGGCGGCATGTGTGAATTCGATTTGCCGTCCTACCATTACTGGCTGCATCGCGGCACCGACGCGCGCGCCCACCAGTTGCAGCACTGGCTGGGGCCGTTCACGCCGATTCGCGATGCGGTCGCGATCGTGCTCGGCCTGCTGCGCGACAGCGGCCGCCCCGAGTTGCAGCATGCCGCCCTGGGGAGCTACCAGCGCATGCTCGAATCGCGCAATCCGCAATTGATCCGGGTGGGGCTGGACGAGGGGCTGCCGTGCGTGCCGGAGATTTCCGCCAACAAGTACGTGCTCAACATCCGCTTCGTACAGGTGGGCGCGGCGGCGATCCGCGGCTGTACCGACCGGGCGCTCGATTTCGAGTTGACGTTCTGCACGCTGTGAAACCCGCGAGTCCCCCCGTCGTCGCCTGCCCGATCTGCGGCGCGCCCGTGGCGTGGACGGCCGAGAGCCAATGGAGACCCTTCTGCAGCGAGCGCTGCAAGCTGATCGACCTGGGGCAGTGGGCGACCGAGAAATACCGCGTGCCGGCCGAGAAGCAGGAGCCGGAAGACGAGCCCCCGTCGCAGCCGCAGTGATTATTTCCTGTAGGTCTTGACGCCGCCCGGGGTGCCGAGCAGCAGCACGTCGGCGCCGCGGCGCGCGAAAAGGCCGTTGGTCACCACGCCGACGATCTGGTTGATCGCGGTTTCGAGCGATACCGGGTCGACGATCGACAGGCCGTGCACGTCGAGAATGACGTTGCCATTGTCGGTGGTGAAGCCTTCGCGCAGGCGCGGTTGTCCGCCCAGCTTCACCAGTTCGCGCGCGACATAGGAGCGCGCCATGGGAATCACCTCCACGGGCAGCGGAAACTTGCCGAGCACGCCCACCAGCTTGCTTTCGTCGGCGATGCAAACGAACTGCTTGCTGCAGGCGGCGACGATTTTCTCGCGCGTCAGCGCGCCACCGCCGCCCTTGATCATGGCGAAGTGCTCGGTGATTTCGTCGGCGCCATCGACGTAGATTTCGAGTTCGCCGACGCTGTTGAGATCGAGCACCGGGATGCCGTGGCCCTTCAGGCGCGCGGCAGTCGTCTCTGAACTGGCGACAGCGCCGTCGATGCGGCCCTTCACCGCGGCCAGCGCGTCGATGAAATAGTTGGCGGTCGAGCCGGTGCCGACACCGATTATGCCGCCCTTGGCATAATCGACCGCGGCACGCGCCACGGCCTGCTTCATTTCGTCCTGGGTCATGATGGTTTCGTCGATTGGGATGCAGCCGGCTAAGATAGCGACATCGCGCCCTTTTTACAAACCTCGCCATGAGCCATCCCGTCGACTACCTCGAACGCATCCTGACCTCGCGCGTCTACGACGTTGCGATCGAGTCACCGCTGGACATGGCCCCCAATCTCTCGCGCCGGCTGGGCAATCAGGTGCTGCTCAAGCGCGAGGATCTGCAGCCGGTGTTCTCCTTCAAATGCCGCGGCGCCTACAACAGGATGGCCAGGCTCACCGCGGCGCAGCTCGCGCGCGGCGTGGTCGCGGCGTCGGCCGGCAACCACGCGCAGGGCGTGGCGCTGGCGGCGCAGAAACTGGGAGCATCGGCAATCATCGTGATGCCGGCGACGACGCCGAAGATCAAGGTCGACGCCGTCGCCGCGCGCGGCGCGCAGGTGGTGCTGCACGGCGACAACTACGACGAGGCCTGCGCACATGCGACCCAGCTCGCGAAGGAGGCGAAGGCCACCTTCGTCCACCCCTACGACGACCCCGATGTCATCGCGGGCCAGGGCACCGTCGCGATGGAATTGCTGCGCCAGCATCCCGGACCCATCCATTCCGTCTATATCCCGGTCGGCGGCGGCGGGCTCATCGCCGGCATGGCCGCTTACATCAAGCGCCTGCGTCCGGAGATCAAGATCATCGGCGTCGAGCCCGAGGACGCCGACGCCATGGCGCGGTCGCTGTGCAAGGGCGAACGCGTCACGCTGCCGCGCGTCGGCATCTTCGCCGACGGGGTCGCGGTGAAGAAAGTCGGCAAGGAAACCTTCCGCCTGTCGCAGCTCTATGTCGACGAGATCATCCGCGTCAACAACGACGCGATCTGCGCGGCGATCAAGGACGTGTTCGAGGACACCCGATCGATCCTGGAACCCGCGGGGGCGCTGTCGGTTGCCGGGCTGAAGGCGGCGGTCGCCGGCGACAGGCTGCACGGCAAGACGCTGGTCGCGGTCGCCTCGGGCGCCAACATGAACTTCGACCGCCTGCGCCACATCGCCGAGCGCGCCGAGCTCGGCGAAAAGCGCGAGGCGGTGCTGGCGGTCACCATTCCCGAGACGCCGGGCAGCTTCAAGCATTTCTGCAGCCTCCTGGGGGCACGCAACATCACCGAATTCAACTACCGCTATTCCGACCCGAAGGAAGCGCGGGTATTTGTCGGGCTGTCGGTGCCGGGCGCGGGCGAGAGTGCGCGCGTGGTCGAGCTGCTGCAGCGTCACGGACTGGCGGCGATCGACCTCACCGACAACGAAATGGCCAAGCTGCACATCCGTCATCTCGTCGGCGGGCGCGCCCCCGACGCGGTCAACGAGGTGCTGTACCGCTTCGAATTTCCCGAGCGCCCGGGCGCGCTGATGCAGTTCCTGCAGAGCATGAGCCGCGGCTGGAACATCAGCCTGTTCCACTACCGCAACCACGGGGCCGACTACGGTCGCGTGCTGGTGGGCATCCAGGTGCCGGAGAAGGAAAAGCCCGCGTTCCAGAAATTCCTCGACGGGCTGGGCTATCGCTACTGGGACGAGTCGCGCAACCCGGCGTACCGGCTTTTCCTCGCCTGAGCTATTGCCTGGTGCCGCAGGTGTTCATGCCCAGGAGGCTGTAGGCGGGGCAGATGCGCAAGATGCCGGTGGCGAGCGGGATGACGCCGATCCACGCCCACACCGGGCCGTTGAAGAGCGCGGCCCAGGCGATGAGGGCGAGGCCGGCGACGATGCGGATGATGCGGTCGGTAGTGCCAACGTTCACGTTCATGTCAGGCTCCTGATTCTGGATTTGGGGTAAAGCCTCGTCGAGGCGACGTACACTATAACGCGTCCCTGCCTCGATCGTGTGACGTGGGCGAGGCGCGGCGCGGCCGTGGTAACCTCGCGGCATGTTTTGGCAAACCGGATTATCCTAGAAACCGCAGTTGGACGCGCCCGATGGTGCGTCTGGGCGGGTGTCTGCCGCGAAGCGACGAGGCGGCAGGCCGGGGCCTGCAACGAGGCGCGACAAAGGCAGGCGCGCGGCCAGGCGTGCCAGCGGGTGCGTAGCGGTTTCACCCAAAAGGTGTACGCGAATGAAGGCAGAAAACTCAGCATTCACGAGGCTTCCATTGAGGTGTTGAGCGATCAACTGCGGTTTTTAGGATTAGTGTGGGCGGGTTTGCTGTTCGCGGCGGCGGTCGCGGCGGCGCCGGGCGACAGCGCGGTGCGGCAGGCGCAGCAGGCGTACGAGGCGCGCAGGGTGGCCAGCCTCGAGCGCGTGGCACGCGATGTGCCGGCCGATCATGTGCTGGCACCCTACGTCGAGTTCTGGCGGCTGATGCTGACCAACGGCGCCGCCGACGCCCGCATTGCCGATTTCCTGGCGCGCCATCCCGGCAGCCGGATGGCGGAGGCGCTGCGTGCCGACTGGCTGAAGTCGCTCGGCGCGCGCGAAGCCTGGCCGCAATACCTCGCCGAATATCCGCGCCTGGTTCGTCCCGAGCCCGTCCACCAATGCCTGGCGCACCGCGCCGAATGGGCGCTGGGACAGCGTGGGCGCTTGAACGAGGCGATCACGCTGTGGTTCACCGGGCGCGACATGCCGTCGGCCTGCACCCCGCTGTTCCAGAGCCTGCTCGCCGCGGGGTTGCTGCGCGAGGAAGACGTCTGGCGTCGCCTGCGGCTGGCGTTCGAGGCCGGCAATCCCAACGTCGCACGCATCGTCGCCCAATCCCTGCCCGCCGCCGCGCGCCCCACGGCGGCGATCATCGACCAGGCCGTGAGCGATCCGGCGCGGCTGCTCAATGCCGGCAGCGGGCTCGATTTCAGCCGCCGCGGCGATCGGGAAGTCGCGCTGTACGCACTCGACGGCCTGGCGCGGCGCGATTCCGACGAGGCCGAACGCGCGCTGCGGCGCTGGATGGCGCAGTTCACCGAGGCCGAACAGCGCGTCGCCTGGGCACGGCTGGCTGCCTGGGCGGCGCGCCGGCACGAACCGCGCGCGCTGGCGTGGTTCGCGCAGGCCGGCTCGGAGGCGCTCAACGATTTCCAGCGCGAATGGTGGGCGCGCGCGGCGTTGCGCGCCGGTGACTGGCCGGGCGTGCGGCAGGCGATCGAGGGCATGGACGAGGCCCTGCGGGCGCAGCCCGTGTGGCGCTACTGGCGCGGCCGGGCGCTGGCGGCCCTGGGGCAGCGCGCCGCTGCCAACGCGATTTTCCTGCCGCTGTCGCGTGAACATCACTACTACGGCCAGCTGGCCCAGGAAGAGCTCGGCCCGGTGGCGCAGACGCCGCTCGTCAACATCAAGACCGGCGGCGAGGCCGTCGCCGCCGTCTCGCGCGAGCCCGGCATCGCGCGCGCGGTCGCGCTGTACGAACTGGGCCTGCGCCAGGACGCCGCGCAGGAGTGGAACTGGTCGATCCGCGATTTTTCCGATGCCCAGTTGCTGGCGGCGGCGGAACTCGCGCGCCGCATGGAATGGTACGACCGCGCCATCAACACCGCCGAGCGCACGCGCGAGCTGCACGACTTCGAGCTTCGTTTCATCGCCCCTTACCGGGAATTCGCGCAGAAGGCCGCGCGCGAGAACGGCATCGACGAAGCCTGGGTGTTCGGCCTGATACGGCAGGAGAGCCGCTTCATCAACCATGCGCACTCGCGTGTCGGCGCTTCGGGGCTGATGCAGGTCATGCCCGCGACCGCGCGCTGGATCGCGCAGCGGCTGGGCATCAGGGGTTTCCAGACGCACGAGATGCAGGATCCGGCGAAAAACATACAGTTCGGCGCCTACTATCTGCGCCATGTGCAGGACAGCCTGGACGGCTCGCCGGTGCTTGCCACCGCCGCCTACAACGCCGGGCCCGGGCGCGCGCAACGCTGGCGCGACAGCCGCGAAATGGAGGCCGCGGTCTATATCGAGTCGATCCCCTTCGCCGAGACGCGCGACTACGTGAAGAAAGTGATGAGCAACGCCATGTATTACGCGGCCCGCTTCGACCAGCCCTCGGTGCTGCTGAAGGACCGCCTCGGCACGGTGCCGCCGCGCCGCGCGCCCGCCCCCCTGCCGGCCGCACCGGACGAGGCGGCGCCAGCGGAAAACTAGCCGGCGTGGCCGAAGCCGGCGCATTCGGGCTAAAATCGGCGTCGCCCGGCATACCCTTTCCCTGTACACACCATGAAGATTGAACGCCTCTGCATTCTCGGCGGGTCCGGCTTTGTCGGCACGCACCTCGTCAGCCAGCTCGCCGCGCGCGGCCTCCAGGTCCGCGTGCTCACCCATCGCCGCGAAGCCGCCAAGGCGCTGATCCTGCTTCCCACCGTGGAAGTCGTCGAAGCCGACGTCCACGACCAGCAGGCGCTGATCCGCCAGTTTCGCGGCATGGACGCCGTCATCAACCTCGTCGGCATCCTGCACGAGGACAAGGTCGGCCGCGTCGACCTGCCGGGCGCGCGTCGCGGCGACTTCCAGAAGGTGCACATCGAATTGGCGCGCAAGGTCGTCCACGCCATGGGCGAGGCCGGCGTGCAGCGCCTGCTGCACATGAGCGCGCTCGGTGCCAACCCCACGTCGCGTTCGGCCTACCAGCGTTCGAAGGGCATTGCCGAGGCGCTGGTGCGCGAGGCCGGGCGCCATCACATCGAGCACGAGAACTGGTACCTCAACGGCCCCAAGTTCATCCACGGCTATGGGCTGGACGTCACGATTTTCCGCCCCTCCGTCATTTTCGGCCGCGGTGATTCCTTCCTGACGATGTTCGCCCGCCTGCTGAAGATCTTCCCCGTGCTGCCGCTCGCCAACGCCGCGGCGCGCTTCGCGCCCGTGTACGTGGAGGACGTGGCGCGTGCCTTCGCCGACAGCCTCGACAACACCGCGACCTACGGCCAGACCTACGAACTGTGCGGCCCCAGAACCTATACGCTGCAGGAACTCGTCGCCTACGTCGGCGAAGTGATCGGCAAGCGGCGCCGCATCGTGCCGCTCGGCGACCTGCTGTCCTATCTGCAGGCCTGGGCGCTGGAGATGATGCCGGGCAGGAAGCTGATGACGCGCGACAACTACTACGCCATGCTGACCGACAACGTCTGCAGCGGCGGCTGGCCGGCCGTGTTCGATTTCCAGCCGGTCGCGCTGGAGGCGGTCGCCCCCGGGTACCTGCGGGCCGAGTCGCCGCGTGCGCGCTACGAGGCCTACCGGGAACACGCCCGCCGCTGATACCGGCGTGCCGCCATGAAGACCTACGTCGTTGGCGGCGCTGTCCGGGACCGGCTCCTCGGCCTGCCCGTGGCCGACCGCGATCACGTCGTGGTCGGCGCCACCCCCGAGGACATGGTCGCGCTGGGCTTTCAACCGGTCGGCCGCGACTTTCCGGTCTTCCTGCATCCCGTCACCCACGAGGAGTACGCGCTCGCGCGCACCGAGCGCAAGTCGGGCCGCGGCTACAAGGGCTTCACCGTCCATGCGGCGCCGGACGTCACGCTCGAGCAGGATCTGCGGCGGCGCGACCTCACCATCAACGCCATGGCCGAGGACGCGGCCGGCAACCTGATCGACCCCTACGGCGGCCAGCGGGATCTGGCCGCCAGAACTTTCCGCCACGTGAGCGAGGCTTTTGCCGAGGATCCGGTGCGCATCCTGCGCGTGGCGCGTTTCGCCGCGCGCTTCACCGACTTTGGCGTTGCCCCGGAAACCCGGGCCCTCATGCGCGCCATGGTCGAGGCCGGCGAAGTCGACGCGCTGGTGCCCGAACGCGTGTGGCAGGAACTCGCGCGCGGCCTGATGGAGAAACAGCCCTCGCGCATGTTCGAGGTGCTGCGCGACTGCGGCGCGCTGGCACGGCTGCTGCCCGAGGTCGACCGCCTGTTCGGTGTGCCGCAGCCCCCCGAGCACCATCCCGAAATCGATACCGGCGTGCATGTGATGCGGGTGATCGACTGGGCGGCGCGCCAGGGATACGCGTTGCCGGTGCGCTTCGCCGCGCTGACGCACGACCTCGGCAAGGGCACGACGCCGCCCGCGCTGTGGCCGCGCCACGTAGGCCACGAAGCGCGGGGCGTCGAACTCGTGCGTGCCGTATGCGGGCGCCTGCGCGTGCCGGCCGACTGCCGCGACCTGGCGGTCGTGGTCGCGCGCGAGCATGGCCTTGCGCATCGCGCGCCGGCATTGCGCCCCGGCACGCTCGTCGAGTTGCTGGAGCGCGTCGATGCGTTCCGCCGGCCTGAGCGTTTCGAAGATTTTCTGCGGGCCTGCGAATGCGATTTCCGTGGCCGCCCCGGCTACGAGGACAGGGCCTTTCCCGCGCCGGATTTTCTGCGCCGGGCGCTGCACGCGGCGCAGTCGATCGACGCCGGCGCGGTGGCGAAAGGCGTCGCGCCGGCGCGCATCCGGGAAGCGGTGTTCCAGGCGCGCGCGCAGGCGGTCGCCACGCTGCGTCATGCCGACGCCGCGTTCTGGGAACATTTCCCGCATCAGGCCGATATGGGCGTGCGCGGCGTGGGGCCGACGCTCGCCGCCGCCTTCGAGCAGGCGGCGCTGGCGATGATCGCCGTCGTCACCGACCCGGCGGGCGTCGCGGCGCGGGAAGCGGTCGAGATCGAATGCGAGGCGCCGGACGACGAACTGCTGCTGGTCGACTGGCTCAACGCGCTGATTCTGGAAATGGCCGCGCGACACCTCGTGTTCGGCCGTTTCGAGGTGCGCATCCAGGCGCATCGCCTGCGCGCCACCGCCTGGGGCGAGCGCGTCGATCCGTCGCGGCATCAGCCCGCAGTCGAGATCAAGGGCGCCACCTATACTGAGCTGAAAGTGGTACAGGACGCAGCGGGGCGCTGGCTCGCGCAGTGCGTGATCGACGTTTGAGGGGCAGCGATGGATCTTGGCCGGTTCGAGCAGGTGTCGACGTACGAATGGCGCGTCGCGCCTGTTGGCGGCATGCGTGTGCCTGCCGTGATCTTCGCCGACGCCGGGCTGATCCGCGACATGGACGACAAGGTTTTCGAGCAGATCACCAACGTCGCCACCCTGCCGGGGATCGTCGAGGCGGCCTATGCCATGCCGGACGCGCACTGGGGCTACGGCTTTCCCATCGGCGGCGTCGCCGCGTTCGACGCCGAGGCGGGGGGCGTGGTCTCGGCGGGGGGCGTGGGTTTCGACATTTCCTGTGGCGTGCGCACGCTGCACACGGGGCTCGCCGTCGCCGACATCGAGCCGGTCAAGCAGCGCCTCGCCGACCGGCTGTTCGCGCGCATACCCGCCGGCGTCGGCAGTACGGGCGAATTGCGCCTCGACGCCGCCGAAATGGACGCGATGCTGCGCGGCGGCGCGCGCTGGGCGGTCGAGCGCGGTTACGGCAGCGCGGCCGATCTCGATCGCATCGAGGAACACGGCTGCATGGCCGGCGCCGAGCCGGACAAGGTGTCGGAACACGCCAAGCGGCGCCAGCGCGAGGAAATCGGCACGCTCGGCTCGGGCAACCATTACCTCGAACTGCAGGAAGTCGTCGAAATCTACGACGTGCGCGCAGCCGACCGCTTCCGCCTGCGGGCCGGCGAGGTGGTGGTGAGCATACATTGCGGTTCGCGCGGGCTGGGCCACCAGATCGGCACCGAATATCTGCGCGACATGGTGATCGCGGCGGCAAGGCATGGCATCACGCTGCCGGACCGCGAACTCGCCTGCGCGCCGATCAAGTCTGCGCTGGGCCAGGCCTATCTCGGTGCGATGCGCGCGGCGATCAACTGTGCGCTGGCGAACCGTCAGGTCATCACCCATCTGGCACGCCGGGTCTTCGCCGACGTTCTGCCGGGCGCGCACCTGAGCCTCATATACGACGTCTCGCACAACACCTGCAAAGTCGAACCGCACACCATCGACGGCCATACGCGCCAGCTCCATGTGCACCGCAAGGGGGCGACGCGCGCCTTCGGGCCGGGGCACCCGGCATTGCCGCCCGAATTGCGCGATGTCGGCCAGCCGGTGTTGATCGGCGGCAGCATGGGCACCGCGTCCTACGTCCTGGTGGGCACCGAGTCCGGTGCGACGCGAGCGTTCGCGTCGGCCTGCCATGGCGCCGGGCGCGCGATGAGCCGGCATCAGGCGACCCGGCAATGGCAGGGGCGGGCGCTGGTGGACGAACTGGCGAGCCGCGGCATCCTGATCCGCAGCCCCTCGCTGCGCGGCGTCGCGGAAGAGGCGCCGGGGGCCTACAAGGACGTCAGCGCGGTGGTCGAGGCGGCCGACCGCGCCGGGCTCGCGCGCAAGGTGGCGAAACTGAGGCCGCTGGTCTGCATCAAGGGCTGACGCGCGCGAGGCCGCGCGCGGCGGCGCGCGCCTTCACCGCCGCGTAGAACGCGGCGAAGTCGTACTGTTTCTCGGCCAGCAGCGCGCGGAACTGCGCGACTTCGTCGAAATACGTCGCCACCGCCGCGAGCTTCGCGTTGTTGATCTCGCCGTCGAACCAGGGGTCGTAGGCCGACCAGGCGGCATCTTCGGCGACGCGGCGGCGGTGGCTGGCGCGCAGGGCCTCGAAAATGCGCGCCTTGCCGGCGCGCTTGGCGTCGTCGTCGAGCGGCGCCGCATAGAGTTCGGCGAGCGCGGCGCGCGCTGCCTTGACTGACGCGAAAAACGCCTCGGCATGGCCGAGCCCGGCGCGGTAGGCGGCGAGGCCCGCGTCGTCCTGGCGATGCGCGAGCCAGCGCAGCGTGCCCTCGATTTCCACCGCGCGCGCGAAGGATTCATTGAACGTGGCGTCGTTTTTCAGGTACACGACCTGATGCGCCAGTTCGTGAAAAAGCAAACCGGCAAGACGCGTGTCGGGCAGGCGCAGCATGGCGCTGGTGAGCGGGTCGTCGAAATGCCCGAGCGTGGAATACGCGGTCACGCCGCCCACCAGCACGTCGTCGCCCGACGCACGGGCGCGGGCGGCGTACGCCTCGGCCGCCGCGCGCGTGTAGTAGCCCCGGTACGGCACGCAGCCGGCGATGGGAAAACACGACTGGCGTGCCGCGAGGTCGAACTCCGGCGTCACCCACACGCTCCAGACCGGGTAGTCCTCGTCGAGCTGCGCGTAGCGTCGGTAAGAGCCGTTGTCGGGCAGCGCCAGTTCGCGGCTGGCGAAGTCGCGCATCGCGCTCACGCGTTCCAGACGGGCCTTCCGGGCTGCGGGCGTGGCCGGATCGGCGACGAGCGCTTCGATCGGCTGGCGCCGCGCCATCAGGTCGAGGTGGCCCATCGTCGCGTGCAGCGGATAGCATCCGGCGACGAAGGCGGGGGCCAGCAGAAGGACGGTGCGCCGCAGAAGAGTCAACAATGCGCCTGTTGCATGAGGTGCTGGTCGCAAGCATACGTCATGCGGCAGGCCGGCGGGAACCCCGGTGCCCGCCGCCGTGCGGCTTCAGCGCCAGTCGCCGTGCCGGTAGTCGTGGCGGCGGTCGTTCCAGTCGCCACGGTCATCGTCCTCGTCGTCGCGCCAGTGCTTGCGGTGGTGCTTGTGATGCTTCACCTTCGGCACATAGTGGTGGATGTAATGCACCTGATGCGGCGGCGGCACGACGATCACAGGGCCCGGATAGTAGGTGCTGTGCGTCCAGTAGTGCCGGCCGCCGCTTTCATAGACGACGCGGAAACCGTCGTGACGACCGGTGCCGAAGGTGAACGAGACGTAGGGCTCGACGCTGACGACCCGGCCGTAGCCGGGGCCGCCGTGGGCGAACGCACTGCCCGAGGCGGCGACGAGGGCGGTTGCGATCAGAAGTTTGCGTAACATGGCCGTTCTCCTTTCCTGTCAAAGCCAACGTGGCAAGCAGCGGGCCGTGACTCAGTCGCGCCACTTGTTGCGGCCGCTGTGCCAGCGGCCGGGATGCGCGTCCTCGGCCACCGAGAACCTCACGTTCAGGGTCACCCAGTTGCCCGGGTCGTAGGGCAGGCGGGTGCTGTATTCGCGGTCCTGGAAGCGGTAGCGCACGTCGTAGCCGGCGAGCACCTGGCGGAAATTGTCGCTGGCGCGGCAGCGCTCGACCTGCTGCGGGACCGTTTCATAGCGGGGGCTGCTGCCCATGCGGTCGCCGACGACCGCGCCGGTGGCGGCGCCGACTGCGGCGGCGGCCACGCGGCCGTCGCCCTTGCCGACGGTCGAGCCGAGCAGGCCGCCGGCGATGGCGCCGAGGATGGCGCCGCCGCTGCCGGTTCCGCTGCTGCGAGTCTCGTAGCCGACGGTCTCGGTCCAGCATTCGCGCCGCGGCTCGTTGATCGTTTCGTAGATCGGGGTGCTGGCGACGACACGGGCGCGCACGGTGAATTCGTCGCCGTAGCCGGGGCCGGCGTGCGCGGCGCCCGTGGCGCCCATCAGGGCGGCGATCAGGGTGGTGTTGAGAATGCGTGCGTTCATGCTGCTCTCCTGTTTGGGTGCATGGAATCCGGTTCAGCGGCGATCACGACGACGCTCGTCGCTTTCGTGGCGATGCTGTTGACGACGCTCGTAACCGTAGCCGTATCCGTCCGGGCTCGTGCGGGCATCGTCGTCGCGCCGTAAGCCTTGGCGTTCGTCGCGGCGTCCGTCGCGCTCGTCGCGGCGGGTCTCGCGGTCCGCGTCGCGCTTCGCCACGAGCCACACGGAATCGACGGCGCTGTCGGGCGAGGCATGGGCCGGGACGGCGGTCGCCAACCCCAGGGCGGCGACACCGAACAACCAGTTTTTCCGTGCAATCATCGTGATCTCCTTGTCTGTGGCCGCGTGGATCGCTGCCACGCTTTGCATTCTGGGTGGGGAAAGTAAGCGCTCTGTTTCGCGCCAGGGCGATTTTGTAACAGTGTGTAACCAACCCGGGAATGGGGCCGCGAGGCCGCTGATATAGTTAGCGCATGGACAAGCCGCTCATCTATGTCACCGACGACGACCCGGGTATTCGCGAACTTGTCGCCGAATACCTCACGGCGCAGGACTATGCCGTCGAGACGGCCGCGGATGCTGCCGCGCTCGACCGCCTGCTCGCCGCCAGGCGGCCCGATCTGGTGGTGCTCGACTGGATGATGCCCGGCGAGGACGGGCTGTCGATCGCGCGCCGCCTGCGTGCGCAGCCGGGGTTCCCGCCCATCATCATGCTGTCGGCCAAGGGCGAGGACATCGACCGCATCATCGGCCTCGAAGTCGGTGCCGACGACTACCTGCCCAAGCCCTTCAACCCGCGCGAGCTCTTGGCGCGCATCCGCGCCGTCCTGCGGCGCCAGGGCGGCGCGACGGCGCCGGCCGCATCCGCGCGCACCGTGCGTTTCGGCCCGTTCAGCCTCAACCTCGACGCCCGCACGCTCAGCCGCGACGGCGCCGAAATCGCGCTCACCGGTGGCGAGTATGAACTGCTCGAGATCCTCGTCACCCACGCCAACCGCGCGCTGTCGCGCGACTGGCTGATGGACCAGCTGCGCGGTTTCGAGCGCGACCCCTTCGACCGCAGCATCGACGTGCGCGTCAACCGCCTGCGCAAGAAGATCGAGGACGACCCCGCCCACCCCGCCTATATCCGCACCCAGCGTGGCATGGGGTATATCTTCGTGCCGCAGGGCAAGGGTGCGGCGCCAGGAAACCGCCCTTAGCCCTTGTCCGTCCTGCCCCGTTCCCTCTTTGCCCGTACCGCGCTCACGCTGGCGCTGGTCTTCGTCGTATTCCAGGCGCTGGCGTTCTGGGTCGTCACATACACCCTGATCCTGCCTGTTGCCGAGCGTTCCGCCGACGATCTGGCAGGGCTCATCGTGCTGTCGGCGCAGACCTGGGTGGAGCTGCCGCCCGAGACGCGCGCGGCGTTCGAGCGCGAACTCGCGCGCAGGCACGGCCTGCGCCTGACCACGGTCGACGTCGGCGCGACGGCGGACGCGCCGCGCTTTGCCTTCCGCAGCCAGATCGAGCACGCGCTCTCCGCACGCCTGGGCGCAACCGTCGTGCTGCGCGGGGTGCCCGGCACCGAGGCCGCGTGGCTCGATATCCCGGTCGGCGGCCACGACCTGCGCGTGGGATTTTTCCCCCAGCGCTATGCGGTGAAGCTGCCGCTGGCGGCGCTGGCGGTGATCGCGCTGGGCGCCCTGCTGAGCCTCATGACGGCGCTCATCCTGGTGCGCCGGGTGACGGTGCCGCTGGCGCGCGCGGTCGAGGCGACGCGCCAGGTCGGCGCGGGCGAGCTGCCCGACCCGCTGCCGGAAACCGGGCCCGCCGAACTCGCCGAACTGGCGCGCCGCTTCAACGCCATGGCGGCCGAGGTGCGCGAACTGCTCGACAACCGCACCACGCTGCTCGCCGGCATCTCGCATGACCTGCGCACGCCGATGACGCGGCTGCAGCTCAATCTCGAACTGCTGCGCGACGATCCCAAGCCGGCACGCATCGACCGCGCGCTCGCCGACCTGGCCGACATGAACCGGCTCATCGCGGGCTATCTCGAACTTGCGCGCAGCACCCAGCCGCAGGCCCGTTCGCGCTTCGATCTGGCCGTCCTGCTGGAAGAGCTTGCGACCGATGCCGGGCTGGATTGGCCGGCCACCGCGCCCTGCGTGGTCGAGGCCGGGCGGCTGGCGCTGCGCCAGATCGTTGCCAACCTGGTGCAGAACGCGCAGCGTTACGGCGGCGGCCCGGTCGAACTGGCGCTGGAGTGCGGCAAGGCAAGGGCGCGCGTCATCGTGCGCGATTCGGGGCCGGGCATCCCGGAAGATCAACTGGAGAAAGTGTTCCGGCCGTTCTACCGGCTGGAAGCGTCGCGCTCGCAGGCGACGGGGGGAACGGGGCTGGGGCTGGCGATCGTCCGCCAGCTGGCGGAGGCCAACGGCTGCCGGATCACGCTCGCGAACCGGCCGGGCGGCGGACTCGAGGCGGTGCTCGACGTGCCGCGCTGATTACTCCTGCTTTTGCGGGACGGCGTGCTGCTGCATCACCCGGAATTCGATGAACAGCACGGTCAGGCTGAACATCGACATGCGACTCGTGCTGCCGCTGAAGAAGGCCAGCGGCGAACGGGAAAGGCTCAGGCTCACGCGGGTTGCGCGTCCAACCTGCATTACGCCGCCGGCTGACGGGCAAACACGGAGAACTGCACGAACAGGAGCGACAGGCTGGTGAGGCTCATGCGCTCGGTTTCACCGCGGAACCAGGAAAAGGGCGAGCTGCTGAGTTCGAGGACCAGCTGTTTTTTTCCGAATTGCAGTTTCATGATGTGCTCCTTGTTGCGGTGGGTCTGACCGATACCATGCAACGCCCGTGCCACCCGTGTGCTCCGGGCGACGATAAAAAACATCCGCAAGAACAAATGCTTGTCGGCCTGTCTCGAGGTGGCGCCAGGGGGCGGGGACGCGGGCTGACGAAATGCCGTCATTCCCTGTCGAAGCGGCAAACATCGGCCATCCCGTGCCGGGCTGAAAAAGCGGCGGAGTAGAATCCCGCTTTCGATTCGGGTGGCGCGTGTCCTGCGCGCCGCATTCTCGGCATGATCCTCCTCAAGAACCTCAGCCTTCGGCGCGGCGCGCGTGTCCTGCTCGACAACGCCTCGGTGACGATCAACCCCGGCGAAAAGGTCGGCCTCGTCGGCAAGAACGGCGCCGGCAAGTCCAGCCTGTTCGCGCTCATCAACGGCACCCTGCACGAAGACCGCGGTGACTTTTCCCTGCCGTCGCAGTGGCGCATGGCGCAGGTGGCGCAGGACATGCCGGAAACCAGCGAATCCGCGACCGACTTCGTCATCGCGGGCGACACCCGGCTCATGGAGGCGCAGCGCGAAGTGGCCGCCGCCGAGGCCAGCGACGACGGCGAACGCATGGCGCACGCCTACACGGCGCTCGCCGACGCCGGCGCGCACGACGCGCAGGCGCGCGCGCAGGCGCTGATCCTGGGACTCGGCTTCCAGGTGCACGAACTCGACCGGCCGGTCAACAGCTTCTCGGGCGGCTGGCGCATGAGATTACAGTTGGCGCGTGCGCTGATGTGTCCGTCCGACCTCTTGCTGCTCGACGAGCCGACCAACCACCTCGATCTGGATGCGCTGGTGTGGCTGGAGAGCTGGCTCGTGAAATATCCCGGCACGCTCATCGTCATCAGCCACGACCGCGAGTTTCTCGACGCCGTGACCAAGGTCACGATCCATATCGAGAATGGCCGGCTCGCCCGCTACGGCGGCAACTACAGCACCTTCGAGGACATGCGCGCCGAGCAGATGGCGCTGCAGCAGGCGGCCTGGGCGCGCCAGCAGGACAAGATCGCCCACCTGCAATCCTTCATCAACCGCTTCAAGGCCAAGGCCAGCAAGGCCCGCCAGGCGCAAAGCCGGGTCAAGGCGCTGGAGCGCATGGAAAAGCTCGCGCCCATGCTGGCGAGCGCGGATTTCACTTTCGAATTCAAGGAACCGGCAAGCCTGCCCAACCCCATGCTGACGATTACCGACGCCAGCTTCGGTTATCCGCCTGCCGTCGGCGCGGGCGCGCCGACGGTGATCGTGCGCGGCGTCAGCCAATCGGTGTTCGCCGGGCAGCGCATCGGCATCCTGGGCGCCAACGGCCAGGGCAAGTCGACGCTGGTGAAGACCATCGCGCGCACGCTGCCGGTGGTCGAAGGCAAAGTGATCGAGGGAAAAGGCCTCAATATCGGCTACTTCGCGCAGCAGGAGCTCGACGTGCTGCGCCCGGGCGACACGCCGCTGGAACACATGATCCGCCTTGCCCGCGACACCATCGCCAACGGCGGCGCCGGCCAGTTCAGCAGTAGGGAACAGGACCTGCGCACCTTCCTCGGCAGCTTCAATTTCAGCGGCGACATGGTCAAGCAGGCCGTCGGCACGATGAGCGGCGGCGAAAAGGCGCGGCTGGTGCTCGCCATGCTGGTGTGGCAGCGGCCGAATCTGTTGCTGCTCGACGAACCGACCAACCACCTTGATCTTGCCACCCGCGAAGCGCTGGCGATGGCCTTGAACGAATTCGAAGGTACGCTCATGCTGGTCAGCCACGACCGCGCCCTGCTGCGCTCGGTGTGCGACGAGTTCTGGCTGGTCACGCGCGGCGGCGTGGAACCGTTCGACGGCGACCTGGACGACTACCAGCGCTATCTGCTGGACGAGGCGAAGCGCGTGCGCGAAAACCTGAAAACCGCCGGCCGGGTGGCTGCAACCGCCGCGTCCGCGCCCGCGCCGGTGGCGGCAAAGAAACCCGCGCCGTCCGGCAGTAAACTCAAATCCCTGCGACAGAAGCTCGACCGGGCCGACGCCCGCGTCGCCGCGCTCCAAGCCGAAAAGGCCGCCCTCGAAGCGCGCCTGTCCGGCTCGCCCGGGCTCGACGAGATCGCCGAAACCGGCCGCAGGCTGGCGCGAATCAGCGCCGAACTGGCACAGGAAGAAGAAACCTGGCTGGAACTGTCGTCGGAAATCGAGGCGCTGGCGGCTGCAAGCGCATAGGGAAGCCCCGGGCACGCTAAAATCCCGGTTTTCCGATCCGCCAACTATCCACTGTGAAACCCACTTTCCAGGACATCATCCTCACCCTGCAGCGCTACTGGGGCGAGCGCGGCTGCGCGCTGCTGCAGCCCTACGACATGGAAGTCGGCGCCGGCACCTCGCACACCGCCACCTTCCTGCGCGCGCTCGGGCCGGAGCCGTGGAAGGCAGCCTACGTGCAGCCGAGCCGCCGCCCCAAGGACGGCCGCTACGGCGACAACCCGAACCGCCTGCAGCATTACTACCAGTTCCAGGTGGTGCTGAAGCCCGCGCCGGCCGACATTCTGGAGCTGTATCTGGGCTCGCTCGAAGCGCTGGGATTTGATCTGAAAAAGAACGACGTGCGCTTCGTCGAGGATGACTGGGAAAACCCCACGCTCGGCGCCTGGGGCCTCGGCTGGGAGGTGTGGCTGAACGGCATGGAAGTCACCCAGTTCACGTATTTCCAGCAGGTCGGCGGCATCGACGTGAAGCCGATCACCGGCGAAATCACCTACGGCCTCGAGCGCCTCGCCATGTATCTGCAGGGTGTCGAGAGTGTCTACGACCTGGTGTGGACCCGGGGGCTGACCTATCGCGACGTCTACCACCAGAACGAGGTCGAGCAGAGCGCCTACAACTTCGAGCACAGCGACGTCGATTTCCTGCTCACCGCCTTCGCCGCGCACGAGAACAAGGCGCAGGAACTCATGGCCGCGCAACTCGCGCTGCCGGCGTACGAGCAGGTGCTGAAAGCCGCGCACACCTTCAACCTGCTGGACGCGCGCGGCGCGATTTCGGTGACCGAGCGCGCCGCCTACATCGGCCGCATCCGCAACCTCGCGCGCGCGGTGGCGAAGAGCTACCTCGACAGCCGCGCGCGGCTGGGCTTCCCGATGGCGCCGCGTGACTGGGCCGGGGAAGCGCAGGCCCAGCTCACGAAGAAGGAGGCGGCATGAGCGCGCAAAACCTGCTCGTCGAACTCTTCACCGAAGAACTGCCGCCCAGGGCGCTGAAGAAATTGGGCGAGGCATTTGCTGCCGCGCTTGCCGAGAGCCTCGTCGCACAGGGGTTGGCCGACGCGAATGCCGCCGTCGCAAATTTCGCCTCGCCACGCCGGCTGGGCGCGCATGTCGCCAATGTGTTGGCGCGTGCTGCCGACAAACCCGTTTCGACCAAGCTCATGCCGGTGTCGGTCGGCCTCGATGCGACCGGTCAGCCCACACCCGCTTTGCTGAAGCGGCTGGCTGCGCTTGGGGCCGATGAATCGGCGGCGAGCACCTTGCGGCGCGAGGGCGAGGGCAAGAACGCAGCGCTGTATTACGACAGCGTCGCGCCCGGCGTCACGCTCGCCGAAGGCCTGCAGAAGGCGCTCGAAGCCGCGATGGCGAAGCTGCCCATCCCCAAGGTGATGAGCTACCAGCTCGCCGACGGCTGGACGACGGTCAACTTCGTGCGTCCGGCGCACGGCCTCGTCGCGCTGCATGGCGCGGACGTGGTGCCCGTCTCGGTGCTGGGTTTGACGGCAGGGCGCGTCACGCAGGGCCATCGTTTCGAGGCGAAGCGGGCGACGATCACTTTGCGTGACGCGGACAGCTACGCGGCGCAGTTGCGCGACGAGGGCGCGGTGATCGCGGGCTTCGCCGAGCGCCGCGCCGAGATCGCGCGCCAGCTCGCGGCCGCCGCCGCGCCGCTGGGGCTCGTCCCCGTGGACGACGACGCCTTGCTCGATGAAGTTACCGCGCTGGTCGAACGCCCGAACGTGCTCGTCGGCCAGTTCGAGCAGGCTTTCCTCGAAGTCCCGCAGGAGTGCCTCATCCTCACCATGAAGGCGAACCAGAAGTATTTTCCGCTGCTGGACGCTGCGGGCAAACTCACGAACCAATTCCTCATCGTCTCCAACATCTCGCCCGCCGATGCGTCGGCGGTGATCGGCGGCAACGAGCGCGTGGTGCGCCCGCGTCTGGCCGATGCCAAGTTCTTCTACGATCAGGACCGGAAGAAGACGCTGGAATCGCGCGTGCCCGGGCTGGCCAAGGTGGTGTATCACAACAAGCTGGGCACGCAGGGCGAGCGGGTCGAGCGCGTGCGCGCGATTGCCCGCTGGGTGGCCGGGCGGGTCGATGCCGACGTCAGTCTGGCCGACCGCGCCGCATGGCTCGCGAAGGCCGATCTCCTGACCGACATGGTCGGCGAATTTCCCGAGCTGCAGGGCATCATGGGCGGCCACTATGCGCGCCACGACGGCGAGGACGAGCGCGTCGCGCAGGCGATCGCCGACCAGTATCGGGTGCGACGCGACGAGACCGGGGCCGTGTCCAACCTGGTGAGCGAAGTGCTGCAGATCGCCGACCGCATCGAGACGCTGGTCGGCATCTGGGGCATCGGGCTCAGACCCACCGGCGACAAGGATCCGTTTGCGCTGCGCCGCCACGCGCTGTCGGTGATCAAGTCCTTCCAGTTGCTTGGGGCGATGTTCGCCACGGACAAGGCGGGCCTGCGCCTCAGGCTCGACGACCTGATCGAATGCGCGCTGTCGGTGTTCCCGCCGGGGATGTTGGCGGGCAACGTCGCCGAGGAAGTGAAGCTCTTCATCTACGAGCGCAATGCCAACCAGTTGACGCCGATGTTCGGCGCGGAAACCGTGGCGGCGGTGTTCGCCAACCTGCCGCCGCTGCACGAGGTCGTACAACGCTGCCGCGCGGTGGGCGAATTTGCGAAGCTGCCCGAAGCGCCCAGCCTCGCCGCCGCCAACAAGCGCGTCGGCAACCTCCTCAAGAAGGCCGGGGGGGCGGTCGGCGAATCCGCCGACCCGGCGCGCTTCGTCGAGGATGCGGAAAAGGCGCTGTTCGCGGCGCTCGGCGAAATCGCGCCCAAGGCCGACGCCGCCTTCGCGGCGGGCGACTACACGGGCTCGCTGCGGCAGCTCGCCGCGCTGAAAACGCCGGTCGACGCCTTTTTCGACGCCGTGATGGTCAACGCCGACGATCCCGCGCTCCGGGCCAATCGCCTGGCGCTCCTGAACCAGCTGCACCGCACCATGAACCGGGTGGCTGACATCTCCCGCCTGGCCGCCTAAACTGCCCGCATGAAGCTCATCATTCTCGATCGTGACGGCGTCATCAATTTCGATTCCGCCCAGTTCATCAAGTCGCCGGACGAATGGAAGCCGATTCCCGGCAGCCTGGAGGCGATCGCGCGCCTGACGCACGAGGGCTGGCGCGTGGTCGTCGCGACCAACCAGTCGGGCCTGGCGCGCGGCCTGTTCGAGATGGCGACGCTGAATGCGATCCACGCCAAGATGCATCGTGCGGTGGCGCAGGCGGGCGGGCGCATCGAGGCGGTGTTCTACTGCCCGCACGCGGCCGACATGGACTGCAGCTGCCGCAAGCCCCGGCCGGGCCTGTTTGACGAGATCGCCGCGCGCTATGGGCGTGATCTCGCCGGTGTGCCCGCGGTCGGCGATTCGCTGCGCGACCTGCAGGCGGCGGCGAGCGTGGGCGCGCGGCCGCTGCTGGTGCGCACCGGCAAGGGCGAGAAGACGCTCGCCGCAGGCGGCCTGCCCGTCGATACCCCGGTATTCGCCGACCTCGCCGATGCCGTCGAACACCTGCTCAAAGCCGCTGCATGAACCTGATCCGCTCGGTCGTATTCGCGGTTCTGCAGACCGTATTGACGCTGTTCTTCAGCGTCGTTGCCTTCCTGAGCTTTCCTTTCCCGGCACACACGCGTTATCGCCTCATCACCGGCTATAACCGTGCGATCCTGTGGCTCGCGCGCCATGTGCTCGGCATCCACTACGTCATCGAGGGCGTGGAACACCTGCCGGCGCGGCCGGCGGTCATCCTCGCCAAGCACCAGTCGGCGTGGGAGACGATCGCCTTCCTCTGCGTGTTTCCGCCGGTGTCGCCGGTGATCAAGCAGGAACTGCTGAGAATTCCGTTCTTCGGCTGGGCGTTCCGCCTGCTCAACCCCATCGCCATCGACCGCGGCGCCGGGCGCGAGGCCCTGAAGCAGATCGTGAGCCAGGGTCGCGAGAAGCTCGCGCAGGGCTTCTGGGTGCTGGTGTTTCCCGAAGGCACGCGGGTCGCGCCCGGCGAGAAGGGCCGCTATGGCATCGGCGGCGGCTGGCTGGCGGCCGAGACCGGGGCGCCCATCGTGCCGGTCGCGCACAACGCGGGCGAAGTGTGGCCGAAGAATGCCTTCGTCAAGCGGCCCGGCACCGTCACCGTGCGCATCGGCCCGGTGATCGACAGCGCAGGCAAGAGCGCCGCCGAGCTGACTCGAATGGTCGAAGCCTGGATCGAAACCGAAATGACGAGGCTGCCCCCTGCTCGCGCGCGCCAATAGCGGCGTGCTGCAGCTCGGCGACGCCGCGGTGCCCTACCAGCTGCGGCGCTCGCGCCGCCGCCGCACGCTCGGGCTCACCGTCACCGCGCGCGAAGTGCGCATCCACGCGCCGGTATGGACGCCGCGCGACGAAATCGAAACCTATGTCGCGCGCCAGCATGACTGGCTGCGTCGCGCGTGGGCCCGCATGCAGGCGCGCGTGCCGGCCTGCGACGCGGGGGACGGGGTACGCTACCTCGGCCGCACGCTCGCGCTCGACGTGCGCGCTTCCTTGTTCACCGAGGTCCGCCGCCAGCGCGGTGTGCTGCACGTGTACGCCGCGCCGGGCTCCGACCTCCAGGCATTGGTGCGCGAGTGGCTGCTCGCCCGCGCCGGGCGCGTGCTTGCCTGGCGGCTCGGCCGCCTGGCCCGGAAGCTCGGCCGCGCGCCGGCGCGTTTCGCCCTGTCCGACGCGCAGACGCAATGGGGCAGCTGCACCCGGCGCGGCCACGTGCGCCTCAACTGGCGGCTGGTGCAGGCGCCGCTCGCGCTGATTGACTACGTCGCTGCGCACGAACTCGCGCACCTGGTGCACCTCGACCATTCGCCGCGCTTCTGGGCGCAGGTCGCCGCGCTGTGCCCGGACGCGCTGGCAAGGCGCACCGAGTTGCGCAGAATGGGCGATGTCTTGTTCAGGATCTGATATGGGAAGGCGCGTGTGATGAGACTGCTGCACACCATGTTGCGGGTGGCGCCCGGAAGCGTAGGGCGAGGGGCCCCCGCAGGGGGATCGACCCGCTGGAGGGATGCCCCTGCCCGCATGCGGGCACAGCATCAGAAGCCGGAAAGGATTGCATCATGAGACTGCTGCACACCATGTTGCGGGTGGTGCCCGGAAGCGTAGGGCGAGGGGCCCCCGCAGGGGGATCGACCCGCTGGAGGGATGCCCCTGCCCGCATGCGGGCACAGCATCAGAAGCCGGAAAGGATTGCATCATGAGACTGCTCACACCATGTTGCGGGTGGCGCCCGGAAGCGTAGGGCGAGGGGCCCCCGCAGGGGGATCGACCCGCTGGAGGGATGCCCCTGCCCGCATGCGGGGACAGCATCAGAAGCCGGAAAGGATTGCATCATGAGACTGCTGCACACCATGTTGCGGGTAGGCGACCTCGACCGCTCGATCGATTTCTACACGAACGTGCTCGGCATGAAACTCCTGCGCCGCAAGGACTATCCGGGCGGCAAGTTCACGCTGGCCTTCGTCGGCTACGATACCGAGGACCGCGCCGCGGTACTCGAGCTCACGTACAACTGGGGTGTGGACAAATACGAGCTGGGCAGCGGCTACGGGCACATCGCGATCGAGGTCGACGACGCCCATGCGGCCTGCGACGCCGTGGCGGCCAGGGGCGGCAAGGTGCTGCGCCCGGCCGGTCCGATGTCGCACGGCAGCACGGTGATCGCCTTCATCGAGGATCCCGACGGCTACCCGATCGAGTTCATCCAGAAGGGGACCGCGGGCTGGGCGCAACCCGCCACCTGAGGGCAGCCCTCAACGGATGGCCTTGGTGATCAGCGGCACCAGCGGCGCGGGCAGCCGGATCTTGCCGGAGAGCGCATAGGCCTGGGCGGCCTTCGACAGCTTCTTCCAGGTCTTGCGGAGGATTTCGAGCCACTTCTCTTCATCGTAGTCGGGCTTGCTCTGCGCGAAGGCGAGCAGGTAGTGCTCGATGAAGACGAGTCCGGCGACGTCCTCCAGCAGCTGCGTTTCCGGGTTGCTCTTGATGCCGCGCTTGCCGACCGCCTTCTTCACCCGCTCGATCATCGCGTCGTCGTAGCCGGCCTGGCGCATCAGCGCGCCGGCGGTGTCGGCGTGGAAGGCGTAAAGACCGGTGCGCCACGCATGGTAGCCCTCCTTGTTCATCGGGTACTGGCTGCGCGGCACCTTCCAGCGCTGGATGTGCTGGGCGCGCACCGCGAGCTGCGCGGCCTCGGAGGCCGCCGGCGCGAAGCGGCCGATCATGTCCGACATGCGCCGGCCGTACAGCAATTCCTTCGGCTGGCCTTCGTCCAGATTGGGGTCCTCGGCGTTGGCGGCGTCGAACAGCGCCAGCGCACGGTTGAAACGTTCGGGATTTTCGATCATCGTTGGGGCCTTGATTGTCAGCGCGGCCATTTTCGCCGGCTTCGGGCCTGCACGCAAAGCGCAGGCCCCGCTGTCCGCGGCGAAGACGGTTCCGCGCCGCCATGGCACAGACAACCCGCACAGGTGACCCAACATGACCGACCTGTTTACCCCCGCCCGCTTTGGCGCCATTGATCTCGCCAACCGCGTGGTGATGTCCTCGTTGACGCGCAACCGCGCCGGCGCGGGCGACGTGCCGACGCCGTTGATGGCGGAGTACTACCGCCAGCGCGCGTCGGCCGGCCTCATCCTCACCGAGGCCACGCCGATCAGCGCCATGGGGCATGGCTATCCGCGCACGCCGGGCATCCACACGCCGGCGCAGATCGCCGGCTGGCGGCAGGTGACCGAGGCGGTCCACGCCGCCGGCGGCAAGATCGCGCTGCAACTGTGGCACGTCGGCCGCATCTCGCACCCCGATCTGCTGCCGGGCGGCGCGCTCCCGGTCGCGCCGTCGGCGATCCGCCCCGCCGGGCAGGTGTTCACGGGGACGGAGATGAAACCCTTCGTCACCCCGCGCGCGCTCGAAACCGAGGAAATCCCAGGGGTGGTCGCCGACTATGCCCGCGCCGCGCACAGCGCAATGACGGCGGGATTCGACGGCGTCGAGGTGCACGCGGGCAACGGCTATCTGCTCGACCAGTTCCTGCGCTCGTCGACCAACCGGCGCACCGATCGCTACGGCGGCAGCACGGAAAACCGCGCCCGCCTGCTGCTGGAGGTGATGGAAGCGGTGTGCGGTGAAATTGGCGCGGACCGGGTCGGCCTGCGCCTGTCGCCGGTGACGACGTTCAACGACATCTTCGACGACACGCCGCAGCAGACCTTCGACTACGTCGTCACCCGGCTCAACCCGTTGAAGCTCGCTTTCCTCGATGTTCTGCGCGGCACCGGCGGCGCGCCGCCGGAGGAATGGCTGCCGTTCGACTACGCACGACTGCGCAGCCTGTACACGGGCAATCTCATCCTCAACAACGGTTACGATTTCGCGTCGGCGCAGGCGGCAGTGACAAGCGGGGCCGCCGATGCGATCGCCTTCGGCCGCCTGATGCTGGCGAATCCCGACCTGGTCGAACGCTTCCGCCGCGGCGCGCCGCTCAATGCGCCGGATTACGAGCGGTTTTATACGGGCGAGGAGAAGGGCTACACCGACTACCCGACGCTCGCCGATTGAGGCTCAGGCGCGCGCGGCCAGCCGGCGTGTGATCGCCTCGTAGCCGGCGAGCGGCAGCGCTTCGGCGCGCAGGCCGGGGTCGATGCCGAGCGCGGCGAAATCCTCGGCCGGCACCAGGCCCGCCAGCGTGTTTTTCAGCGTCTTGCGGCGCTGCGAGAACGCGGCGGCGACGATGCGCGCGAACAGCGCGTCGTCGAGCGCGGCAATTTCCTCCGGCCGTTTCGGAATCAGGCGCACCACCGCCGAGTCGACCTTGGGCGGCGGGTTGAACGCGGTCGGCGGCACGTCGAGCAGCCATTCGAGGTGGAAACGCCGCTGCAGCATGACGGTCAGCCGCCCGTAGTCGGGGGTCGACGGCTCGGCGACCATGCGTTCGACGACTTCCTTTTGCAGCATGAAGGTCATGTCGCGGATGTGCGCGGCGAATCCCATCAAATGGAACAGGAGCGGCGTCGAGATGTTGTACGGCAGGTTGCCGACGATACGCAGGTCGCTGCCGAGGCTGCCGAAGTCGAATTTCAGGGCGTCGCCGGAATGGATGGTGAGCCGCGCTTCCGGCCAGGTTTTCTGCAGCCGCGCGACGATGTCGCGGTCGAGCTCGACGACGGTGAGGTGCGGCAGGCGATCGAGCAGCGGCTTGGTCAGCGCGCCGAGGCCGGGGCCGATCTCGACCACCGTCTCGCCCGGCTGCGGACGGATCGCCGCGACGATGGCGTGGATGATGCCGTCGTCGACGAGGAAATTCTGGCTGAAGCGCTTGCGGGGGGTATGCATGGCTAGGTGTTAGGGGCGAGTGAATGTCGCGGTCTCCGGCCGCTCATTCCCGGGCTCCTGTCCCCTTCGCACGAACCATTTCCAGGGCCATCTCGATTGCCGCGACCAGGCTGCCGGCTTCCGCGCGGCCGCTGCCGGCCAGATCGAGCGCAGTGCCGTGGTCGACCGAGGTGCGGATGCAGGGCAGGCCCAGCGTGACGTTCACGCCGGCGCCGAAACTGGCGTATTTCAGCACCGGCAGGCCCTGGTCGTGGTACATGGCGAGCACGGCGTCGCAGGGCTCGTGACGGATGCGGGAGAACAGGGTGTCGGCGGGCAGCGGGCCGACGAGGTCCATGCCTTCGTCGCGCAGGTGGTCGAGCACCGGTTCGATGACGTCGATCTCCTCGCGCCCGAGATGGCCCGACTCGCCGGCGTGGGGGTTGAGGCCGGCCACCAGGATGCGCGGCGCGGCGAGGCCGAATTTCGTGTTCAGCTCGGCGTCGAGGATGCGGATGACCTCGTCGAGCAGTGCGGGCGTGAGGGCGTCGGCGACTTCCCGCAGCGGCAGGTGGGTGGTGGCGAGCGCGACGCGCAGCCCGCCGCCGGCGAGCATCATCACCACCCGGGGCGTGCCGCTGTGCCCGGCGAGGTATTCGGTGTGGCCGGTAAAGGCGAAACCGGCATCGTTGATGACCCCCTTGTGCACCGGCGCGGTGACCATCGCGGCGTAAGCGCCGTTCAGGCAGCCTTCGAGGGCGGCGTCGAGCAGCGCGAGCACGTGTGCGGCGTTGCCGGCGTCGAGCCGGCCCGGCGTGACCGCTACGGCGACCGGGACGTGGCGCACGTGCAGACGGCCGGGCTGATGCGGCGGAACGACGTCGTCCTGCAGCAGGTCGACGGCGACGCCGAGCCGGGCGGCGCGCGACTGCAGCACGCCGCGATCGCCCAGCACCGTGAGACGGCACGGCAGCGGGCGTTGCGACAGCGCGAGGCAGAGATCCGGGCCGACGCCGGCGGGTTCGCCGGCGGTCAGCGCGATGACGGGCAAGGCGTCGGCGCGCACCTCAGTTGAGCGGGCGCAACTCGACGTAGGCCGAGTCGCGGATCTGCCGCACCCAGTCCTGGAAGGCCTCTTCCGCCTTGCGTTCGCGGATCGCCTGGCGCGCCAGCAGCTTCTGGCGCTCCTGCGTGACGTCCTGCTCGCGACGTTCCAGCACCTGGATCAGGTGCCAGCCGAAGGGCGACTGCACGGGTTGGCTGACCTCGCCGGGACGCAGGGCGTTCATCGCCTTCTCGAACTCCGGCACCGTGTCGCCGGGGTTGATCCAGCCGAGGTCGCCCCCCTTGCTCGCGCTCGCGTCTTCGGAATGCAGACGTGCGAGTTCGTCGAATTTCACGCCGTTGTCGACGCGTTCCTTGAGCTGGAGCAGACGGTTGCGCGCATCGGCCTCGGAGGTGAGCTCGTTGGTCTTGATCAGGATGTGGCGCACGTGCGTCTGGGTCACGGTCAGCGTGGCGTCGAGGCCGCGCTTGTCGTATAGCTTGAGGATATGAAAACCGTTGCTGCTGCGCAAAAGCGGCGAAACCTGGCCCGGCTGCAAGGGTTTCAGCGCCTCGGCGAACAGCGTCGGTATCTTGCCGCTGGCGCGCCAGCCGAAGGCGCCGCCCTGCAGGGCGTTGGGCGCGTCGGAATGACTTGCCGACAGCTGGGCGAAATCGGCGCCGGCGGCGAGCTGGGCGAGCACGTCCTCGGCGCGGGCGCGGCGCGCCTGGATCACCTCGGGGGAGGCGCCTTCGGGCACGGTGATGAGAATGTGGGCGAAGTTGTATTCGTTTTCCACGCCCTGCTGGATCTGGGTCTGCAGATAGCCCTCGATCTCGGCGTCGGTGACCGTGATGCGGTTGTCGACGTCGCGCTCGCGCGCGCGTGTGATCAGGAATTCGTTGCGCAGCGTTGCGCGCAGGCTTTCCAGGCTTTGCCCGTCGCGTTCCAGCGCGGCCGCGAGGCCGGCGAGGTCGAGCCGGTTCTGCGCGGCGATGCGTTGCAGCGCGCGTTCGATCTGGGCAGGGTCGACGCGGATACCGGTAGTGCGCGCGTGCTGCTGCAGCGCGAGTTCGGTGATCATGCGCTCGAGCAGCTGCTTTTCCAGGATCTCGCGCGGCGGCAGCGGCGTGTTCTGCTGTGACAGGTTGCGCACCGCTTCCTCGTAGCGGCGCGCGAGCTCCTGGCGCGTGATGACCTCGTCATTGACGATGGCGGCGATGTGATCGAGCGTGGTGACGGCCGCCTGCGCCGTCCCCATCGTCGGCAAGACGAGGAACAGGGCGAGAAGCCAGCGCGGGCGGAACCAATCAGGGCGAAGGAAGGATTTCATTGCTGGACCTGTATCCGGGAACACTTTGTTTCAACACATCAAGTGGATTGGAGCCGAGTCGGCCCATGCCGTTCAATTCGAGCTGGAAGAACAGCGCGTCGGTGGACTGGTTCTCCTTGGTGGCCAGGCGCTGGAACACTGCGCGCGCCACCCAGCAGCCGGCATTGTATTCAACGCCGGCCAGGCCTTCGACCAGTTTGTCGTCCTGGAACGAATAGTTGTAGCGGAACATGCCGTACCAGCGCGCCCCGAGCGGCCATTGTGCCGACAGGTCGACCTGTTCGGTACGCTGGTCGATGAAGCGGTAGCCAAGGTTCAGCACCCGGCCCGGCGTGGGGCGATACGACGCGCCCAGGTTCTGGCGCACCGTGGTGCCGTTCTGGGTGTCGAACTGCCAGCCGGCGTCGACGCGCCAGTCGCGCGTGATCTGGCCGCTCACCGTGGCGAGCAGGTCGGTGGCGTTGCTGCTGCGCGGTGCCACGCCCGGCAGGGTGACGCGCTGGCCGCTGAAGTAGTAACGCTGGCCGAGCGTGACCTGCAGACGCTCCAGGCCGCTTGCCGCCTCGGTGAAACGGCTGGTCAGGGCCAGGGTCAGCTGGTTGGCGTCGTTGACGCGGTCGCCGCCGACGAACTGGTTCTCGGTGAACATCTGCGCGTAGCTGAAATCCAGCTGGGTCGTGTCGAACACGGGGATCGCGGTCTGGTCGCGGTAGGGCGCGAAAACGTAGTAGGCGCGCGGCTCGAGCGTCTGCTCGTAGTCGACGCCGCGAAAGCGGAACGGGCGGTCGAAGGCGACGCCGGTATCCAGGCTGAAAATCGGCAGGTTGCGGGAAATCCGCTGCTCCGGCGCGCCGTTGTCGAGCGCATACCAGGTGCTGTGCCAGCCGATCTGGGGGGTGAGGAAGCCGAACGACGTGTTGAGCGGCAGGCGCAACGTGGGGTAGGCGAGGACGCGGGTGCCCTCGCGCCGGGCCGGGTCGGGGTGGGCGAAGCGGGTCGCTTCGCTGTCGAGCCGGAATTCCAGTCCGCTGCCGAAGGCATGATGCATGCCGAAACGCGCCTGCGGCAGCCGCGCATAGGGTTCGGCGATCGGCGTGGTGGTCGAGTCCTGCAGTGTCTGGAAACTCTGGGCGCGCAGTTCGGCGCGCCAGGAGTCGCGATTCGTGGCGATCCAGGCCTCGCGGTTGAGATGGATTTGCGAGGTGATCGCGAGCAGGTTCGACAGGTCGCGGAAATAGTCGTTGTCGGAGACGCGGTCGAAATGCATCCCGGCCTGGGTGTTCGCATCGATGCGGTACTGGTTCCTGAGCGCGACGCTCCAGCGCGAACGGCCGGCGACATCGTCGTTCGGCAGGTATTCCAGCCGGTTCTCGCCGCGGAAATCGGCGAGCAGGTAACGGAATTCGCCGCCCAGCTGCACGCCGCGCCGCGACAGCAGGCGCGGATAGAGCGTGGCGTCGTAGTTGGGGGCGAGATTGAGGTAGTACGGCACCATGATGTCGATGCCGCTGCGCTCGGTGGTGCCGAAGGTGGGCGCGAGCACGCCGGTCTTGCGCTCGTTGTTGAGCGCGAAGTCCATCCACGGCGTGTAAAGGATGGGGGTGCCGAGGAAGGTGAGCGAGGCGTTGCGGGCGGTGCCGACGTTGCGCGTCTTGTCGATGTCGAGCTCGCTGACCTTGAGGAACCAGTCGTCGTTGCCGACGGGGCACGTGGTGTAGGTTGCGTCCTTGAGCTGGAAGCGGTTCTCGTCGATGAACTCGGCGAGGTTGGCGTCGCCGCGCCCCGGCTGCCGGGTGAACTGGTAGCGCGGCTGGCTGAGCTGGCCGCTGTAGTCGTCGAGGTCGAGCGCCAGGGCGTCACCCTGCACGACCAGCGCGGGCTGTTCGAGCCGGACCGCGTCGCGCGCCTCGATCGCGTTCAGCGTGGCGTCGTAGCGCAGCCAGCCGGCGAAGAAGGCCTGGCCGGCCTGGCGGGCCTCGACCTGGCCGTAGGCTTCGACGATGTTCGGCGCGGTCGACTCGATGCGGTCGGCGGCGACGAACAGCGGTCCTTGTTTGCCGGCTACCGCGGAACCGCCGAGCTCGACGTCCATTTTCAGTGTGAGGCCGTCCGCCGCCGCGGGAAATGCGGCCAGACACAGGGCGATGAACGCGAGGCCGGGCTGGAAGGACAAGGATGTAAAATCCGGAAGTTCGTTATTCGGAGTATCGAGGCAGTGGATCGTTTGCACGCATTACAGGAGTGGGCCGTGCGCCAGTTGGGGAGCGACTCGTTCGATATCGCCCCGGCGTCGGCCGACGCCAGCTTCCGCCGCTATTTCCGCGCCAGCTTAAATCAAGGCGGCGCCAGAGGTCGCGATTATATCGTGATGGACGCCCCCCCGGCGCACGAGGACTGCCGGCCCTTCATCGCCGTGGCGCGGCTGTTCCGCGACGCTGGCGTGCACGTTCCCGAGGTGCTGGCGCAGGATCTCGAGCAGGGCTTCCTGCTCTTGACCGACCTCGGCAATACGACCTACCTGTCCGCGCTCAACGAAGCCGCGTTCGATCCAGGCGTGGCCCGCGAACTCTACCTGGCGTCGAACGACGCGCTGATCCGCATCCAGCAGGCGAGCCGCCCCGGCGTGCTGCCGGAATACGACCGCGCGCTGCTCACCCGCGAACTGATGCTGTTTCCCGAGTGGTACGTCGGCAAGCATCTCGGCGTCGCCATGAACGACCAGCAGCAAACGATCCTCGACACCGTGTTCGAGCGCATCCTCGCCAACAACCTGGCGCAGCCGCAGGTCTTTGTTCACCGCGACTGGCATTCGCGCAACCTGATGGTCTCCGACCCCAACCCCGGCATTCTGGACTTCCAGGACGCCGTCTACGGTCCCATCACCTACGACCTCGCGTCGATCTACCGCGATGCCTATATCCAGTGGGACGAGGAGCAGCAGCTCGACTGGGTGATCCGCTACTGGGAAAAGGCGCGCGCCGCGCGGCTGCCGGTGCGGGCTGATTTCGGCGAATTCTGGCGCGACTTCGAATGGATGGGCGCGCAGCGCCACCTCAAGGTGCTCGGCATCTTCGCCCGCCTGTATCACCGCGACGGCAAGGACGGGTATCTCAAAGACATGCCGCTCGTCATGCACTACCTGCGCAAGGTCTGCGAGCGCTACGACGAGCTGAAGCCGCTGCTGTTCCTGCTCGACGCGCTGGAGAATCGGGACGTGAAGGTGGGGTACACGTTTTGAGCGCCACTGCCATGATCCTCGCCGCCGGGCGCGGCGAGCGCATGCGCCCGCTCACCGACCACACGCCCAAGCCGCTCTTGCCGGTGGGCGGCAAGCCGCTCCTGGTCTGGCACCTCGAGCGCCTGCGCGCGGCGGGCTTCACCCGCATCGTCATCAACCACGCCCATCTGGGGCAGAAAATCGAGGATGCGCTGGGGAACGGCGCGGCGCTCGGCGTGTCGATCGAATATTCGCGCGAAGCGAGCGCGCTGGAGACGGCAGGCGGCATCGCGACCGCGCTGCCGCTCATCGAAGCGGACGTATTCCCGGTGGTGAACGGCGACATCTATTGCGAATTCGATTTTGCCCGGCTGGCCGGGCCGCTGGCGCGGCTCGCCGCCGGCCATGACCGCGCGCACCTGGTGCTGGTCGACAATCCGCCGCATCATCCACAGGGTGACTTCGTCCTCGACGGCGATCGCGTGAAGAACGGCGAGGCCCTCCTCGCGCCGCGGCTGACCTTTTCCGGCATCGGTGTCTATCACCGCGCGCTGTTCGAGCACACCCCGGCGGGCGGCAAGGCGCCGCTGGCGCCGCTGTTGCGGCAGGCGATCGACGCCGGCCGCGTGTCGGGCGAGCACTATTCCGGGCGCTGGGAGGACGTCGGCACGCCGGCGCGCCTCGTCGCCCTCGACGAGGAACTGAGACACCACCATGCAGCTTGATGCCGCGATCCACCGCGCACGCCGCGAGCGCGTCCTGAACGAAATGGGCGAGGGGGTGATGGTGATCGCCACCGCGCCCGAGGTGCCGCGCAACCGCGACACCCATTATCCCTATCGGCACGACAGCTATTTCTACTGGCTCACGGGCTTTGCCGAACCCGAGGCGGTGATGGTGCTCGTCGGCGGCAAGGCGCCGCGCCATGTGCTGTTCTGCCGCGAGAAGAACGAGGAACGCGAGATCTGGGACGGTTTCCGCTACGGCCCCGCTGCCGCGCGCGAGGTCTTCGCGTTCGACGAGGCCTTCGCTTTCGATCGACTGGATGCGGAATTGCCGAAGCTGCTCGAGAACCAGCCGCAGCTCGCGACGATCATCGGCCGCGATCCGGCGTGGGACACGCGAGTGATGGGCTGGCTCAACGCGGTCCGGGCCAAGGCGCGCAGCGGCGTGCGTGCGCCGCATCTGCTGGCCGATGCGCGCGTCTGGCTCGACGAGATGCGGCTGATCAAGGATGCGCACGAACTGGCCTTGATGCGCCGCGCCGCCGAGATCTCCACCCGCGCCCACGGCATCGCCATGCGCGCGACGCGCCCCGGCCGCCACGAATACGAAATCGAGGCCGAGCTCCTGTGCGCCTTTCGCAGCGGCGGCGCCGAGGCGCCGGCCTACAATTCCATCGTCGCCAGCGGCGCCAACGCCTGCGTGCTGCACTACGTGTTCAACGACAAGCCGCTCAACGACGGCGATCTGCTGCTGATCGACGCCGCCGCCGAGTTCCGCAGCTACGCCGCCGACATCACGCGCACCTTCCCGGTGAACGGCAGGTTCAGCGCAGCGCAGAAGGACGCCTACGAGGTGGTGCTGGCGGCGCAGACGGCAGCCATTGCCGCGGTGCGTCTGGGCAACTGCTGGAATGACCCGCACGAGGCCGCCGTGCGCGTGCTCACGCAGGGCATGGTCGACCTGGGCCTGCTCGTCGGCGATGTCGACAGCCTCATCGAGTCGAAGGCCTACGAACGCTTTTACATGCACCGCACCGGCCACTGGCTGGGGATGGACGTGCACGACGCCGGCGAATACAAGCTCGGCGGCGAATGGCGGCCGCTGTTGCCGGGCATGACGCTGACGGTCGAGCCCGGTCTCTACATCCGGCCGGCGGACGACGTGCCCAAGGCCTTGTGGAACACCGGCATCCGCATCGAGGACGACGTCGCCGTCACCGAAACGGGCTGCGAGGTGCTCACCTCGCCGCCCAAGACCGTCGCCGAGATCGAAGCATGGATGCGGGGTTGACTCCGGTACGCGTCGTCGGCGCCGGCCCGGTCGGCGCGGTGTGCGCGCTCGCGCTCGCGCAGCACGGCGTGCCGGTGCGCGTGCTCGAATCGCAGCCGGAAAACGCGCGTGGCGACTCGCGCACGCTGGCGCTCGCGCATGGCTCGCGCCTGATTCTCGAACGCCTCGGCATATGGGGCCGGCTCGCCGACGTCACGCCGATCACCCGCATCCACATCTCGCAGCGCGGCGCGCTCGGCGTGACGCGCCTGGACGCCGGGGACTTGAGTGTTCCGGCGCTGGGCTACGTGCTGTCGTACGCCGAGCTCGCCGTCGCGCTGAAGCAGGCGCTGCGCGACGCCGACGTCGCGGTCGAGTACGGCATTGCGGTCGCGCGCATCGAATCGACGGCGGCGACGGCGACGCTCGCCACCGCCGACGGCCGCACGCTCGCCGCGCCGCTCGCGGTCGTCGCCGACGGCGGCCGCGGCGACGAGGCGCCCAAGCCGAAGTTCGAGCGTGACTACGACCAGATGGCCGTGGTCTGCGACGTGCAGACGGAATTGCCGCACGCCAGCCAGGCCTTCGAGCGCTTCACCCCGGACGGCCCGGCGGCGCTGCTCCCCAAAGGCGACCGTTACGCCCTCGTGTGGACGGCGAAGCGTGCCGACGCCGAGCGCATCGCCGCGCTGCCGGACACGGCATTCCTCGCTGCCCTGCAGGCGCATTTTGGGGGGCGCCAGGGGCGCTTCCTCGAAGCCGGCCCGCGCAAGACCTTTCCGCTCAAGCTCGCCTGGACCGGCAGCGAAGCGGGAAACCGCGTGGTGCGCATCGGCAACGCGGCCCAGACGCTGCACCCGGTTGCGGGCCAGGGGTTCAACATCGGCCTCAGGGACGCGTGGGAACTGGCGGCCCTCGCCGGCGATACCCCGCCGGATGCGCTCGGCAGCGCCGCCATGCTCGCCGCCTACGCGCGCGGCCGCCGTGCCGATGTCATCGGCGGACTCGGTTTCACCGATTTTCTGGTGCGCACCTTCTCCAATGACCTCGGCCCGCTGCGCCACGCGCGCGGCCTCGGCCTCCTGGCGCTGGAGGCCTTTCCGCCGGCGAAGGCCTTCGTCGCGCGGCGCATGATGTTCGGGGCGAACGGATGAACGTGTCGCGTTATCAGGCCGTCGTCGTCGGCGCGGGGCTGGTCGGCGCCGCCGCCGCGCTCGCGCTCGGCCGCCGTGGCGTGCGCGTCGCGCTGATCGAGCGCCAGCCGCCGACCATGCCCAGTGAGGTCTGGGACACCCGCATCTATGCCATCAGCCCGGCGAGCCAGCGTTTCCTCGAAGCGATCGGCGCCTGGCAGCGGCTGGAGGCAGACCGCGTCCAGCCGGTGTTCCGCATGGACGTCGCCGGCGACGCCGCGGGCGCGGTGCGGCTCGACGCCTACGAAGCCGGCGTGCCGCGTCTCGCCACCATCCTCGAAAGCGGCCGCCTGCAGCACGCGCTGTGGCAGGCGATCGAGGCCGACGGCAGCGTCGCGCGCCACTGCCCGGCGGCGATCGCGTCGATCGAACGCGGCGAGGGCATGACGCGCATCGAGCTCGACGCCGGCACAGTGCTGGAAACCGAGCTCGTGATCGGCGCCGACGGCGCGGCCTCGCGCATCCGCGACTGGGCGGGGATCGCGTCGACACGCACCCCCTACGGCCAGAGCGGCGTGGTGGCGAATTTCGCGTGCGAGCGGCCGCACCACGGCACCGCCTTCCAGTGGTTCGCCGACGGCGACATCCTCGCCTGGCTTCCTTTGTCGGGAACCCGTATGTCCATGGTGTGGTCGACTTCGTCGGCGCATGCGGACGAACTGGTTGCGCTGGATGCCCCGGCACTGGCTGAAAAAGTGCGCGCGGCAGGGCACGACCGTCTCGGTGCGCTCGACTTGCTGACGCCGGCCGCCGCCTTCCCGCTGCGGCTGATCCGGGTCGGCTCCCCCGTCGCGCCCGGTGTCGCGCTGATCGGCGACGCCGCGCACGGCGTGCATCCGCTGGCGGGGCAGGGCGTCAACCTCGGCTTCGGCGACGCCGAGGCGCTGGTCGAAGTGCTGGCGCAACACCGCCGGGCGCCCCTCGGCGACCTGCGCATCCTGCAGGCCTACGCCCGCCAGCGCGCCGAGCCGGTGTTGCGCATGCAGGCGCTCACCCACGGCCTGCACCACCTGTTCGCGTCGCCGCGCGCCGCATGGCTGCGCAACGCCGGGATGTCCCTCGTCGACCGCCTGGCGCCGCTGAAGGCGGCGCTGGTGCGCGAGGCGATGTCCTGATTGTTTTTCCCACTGGAGCACTACGCATGAAATTTCTTTCCCTCGCCCTGGCGGCCGGCCTCATGTTCGCCACCGCCGCCCATGCCAACGAAGCGGCGATCCGCAAGGCGCTGACCGCGCAATTCCCCGGTGCGCAGATCGCTTCGGTGACGAAGACGCCCTACAGCGGCCTGTTCGAGGTCTACCTCGACGGCCAGCTGATCTACGTCGACGCCAAGGCGCAGTACGTCTTCCTGGGCGACGTGGTCGACCTCAAGAACCGCACCAATCTCACCCAGCAGAAGCTCAACCAGCTGCAGGCGGTGAAGTGGGAAACGCTGCCGCTGCAGGACGCGCTGAAGACCGTGAAAGGCAAGGGCGAACGCCGCCTCGTCGTGTTCTCCGACGTCGATTGCCCCTACTGCCGCAAGTTCGAGGAAGAACTCGCCAAGGTCGACAACATTACCGTCTACACTTTCCTCTACCCGGTCGAAGGCCTGCATCCCAAGGCGGTACAGGCCTCGAAGCAGATCTGGTGCGCGCCCGACCGCAACAAGGCCTGGAACGACTACATCGAGGACGGCAAGCTGCCCAGGAACGACGGCAAGTGCGCCAACCCGGTCGACGCCACCATCGCGCTCGGCCAGCGCCTGCGCATCAGCGGCACGCCCACGCTGATCTTCGCCAACGGCCAGCGCGTGCCGGGCATGGTGCCGGCCGCGCAGCTCGAGCGCCTGCTTGCCGCCAACGCCAGGTAATGAGCCTGGACTTCTGGAATGCGCGCTATGCCACCGACGACTATGTCTTCGGCACCGCGCCCAACGTCTTCCTCACCAGCCAGGCGCATCGGTTGGCGCGCGGCCAGCGCGCGCTCGCCATCGCCGACGGCGAAGGGCGCAACGGTGTGTGGCTGGCCGGGCAGGGCCTGAAGGTCCACGCCATCGATTTCTCGCCCGCCGCGCTCGCCAAGGCCGAAAAGCTCGCCCGCGAGCGCGGCGTCACGCTGGAATTCGAACAGGCCGACGTGCTGGCGTGGTCCTGGCCCGAGGCCGCGTACGACGTCGTCGTCGCCATCTTCATCCAGTTCGCCGCGCCGCCTGAGCGCGAGCGCATCATCGAAGGCATCCGCCGCACCCTCCGGCCCGGCGGCACCCTCATCCTGCAGGGCTACACGCCCAGGCAGATCGAATACGGCACCGGCGGGCCGCCCAATCCCGCCAATCTCTACGACGAGGCAGATCTCAGGCGCTGGTTCGGCGACTGGCGCATCGAGCATCTGACGGAACACGAATCCTTCATCAGCGAAGGCGCGCACCATCACGGCATGTCGGCGCTGATCGACCTGGTGGCGGTGAAGCCCGCTTGAAGTGGGGTAGGTCGTCAACCGCAGAGCCCAACGGGTTAAGCGGCCATCTGTTTTGCGTAGCACTGCGGGTTGCAAGTGGCAGGCGGGAGACAGCCAAGTCGCGCCTGCTTTCGAATGCGGTTGTAGAAGAACTCGTGTACTCGGTGATTTTCCGCTGGCACGGCGTCGCTCCGGATGATGCTGTCGCAACGCCCCGGCTCGAGGCGTGTCTCACCGCGATACCTTCGCAAAGTACGCCGAACATTTTTTGGCAGATCGCGCTCCCGTTTCACTTCCGCACAATTCCTTGTGCAGTCTCGTGTTTACCCCCTCCACCGGGCCCGCCTTGGGTCTGTCGCGCAAGTAGGTATCGGTCTCCCGCTTTACTCCTTGCAGTCGCCTGATGATTGTCTATCCTGCATGGGATGTGCGGCGGGGTGCGCCCCCTGTCTGCAGATTTCAAAATTCCAAGCCGAGCATACGGTTGCAAACCCTGAACGGAGGAGATATGCAAGTCACCAGACGCCAGTTCTTCAAGATCTGCGCGGCGGGGGTGAGCGGCTCCAGCCTGGCGGTGCTGGGGTTCTCCCCCACCGACGCCTTGGCCGAAGTCCGCGCCTTCAAACTCGCCCGCACCACCGAAACCCGCAACACCTGCCCCTACTGCTCCGTCGGCTGCGGCATCTTGATCTACAGCCTGGGCGACAAGTCCAAAAACGCCCACGCGGAGATCATGCACATCGAGGGTGATCCGGACCACCCGGTGAATCGCGGCACCCTGTGCCCCAAGGGCGCGGGCCTGCTGGATTTCGTTCACAGCCCCAACCGGCTGAAGTACCCGGAATATCGCGCCCCCGGCAGCAAGGAGTGGAAGCGCATTTCCTGGGACGAGGCCTTCACCCGCATCGCCAAGCTGATGAAGGATGACCGCGACAAGAACTTCATCGCAAAAAACGACAAGGGCGAGACGGTGAACCGCTGGGTTTCCACCGGCATGCTCGCCGCCTCCGCCTCCAGCAACGAAACTGGCTACCTGACGCAGAAAATCGCGCGCAGCCTGGGGATGCTCGCATTCGATAATCAAGCGCGCGTCTGACACGGCCCGACGGTGGCAAGTCTTGCCCCGACGTTTGGCCGCGGTGCCATGACCAATCACTGGGTCGATATCAAGAATACCGACCTGGTCCTCATCATGGGCGGCAATGCCGCCGAGGCTCACCCCTGCGGCTTCAAGTGGGTAACCGAGGCGAAGGCCCAGCGCAAGGCAAAGCTGATCGTGGTCGATCCGCGCTACACGCGCTCGGCCGCGGTGTCGGATTTTTATGCGCCGATCCGCGCCGGCTCGGACATCGCCTTCCTCGGCGGCGTGATCAACTATCTGCTCAGCCACGACAAAATCCATCACGAATACGTCAAGAACTACACCGACTTCAGCTTCCTGGTGAAGGACGAGTTCGGCTTCGAGGATGGCATCTATACCGGCTACGACGCTTCGATGCGCAAGTACGACAAATCCACCTGGGGCTACCAGATCGGCAAGGACGGCTATGTCGTCACCGACCCGACCCTGGAAAATCCGCGCTGCGTCTACCAGCTGATGAAGACGCACTACTCGCGCTACACGCCGGAGATGGTGTCCTCCATCTGCGGCACGCCCAAGGATGCCTTCCTCAAGGTGTGCGAGATGATCGCCGAGACCTCCGCGGCGAACAAAACCATGACCATCATGTACGCCCTGGGCTGGACACAGCACTCGCAGGGCTCGCAGATGATCCGCACCGGCGCCATGGTGCAGCTGCTGCTGGGCAACATCGGCGTGGCGGGTGGCGGCATGAATGCGCTCAGAGGCCACTCCAACATCCAGGGGCTCACCGATCTGGGTCTCCTGTCCAATCTGCTGCCGGGCTACATGAGCCTGCCGGGCGACGCGGAACAGGACTACAAGACCTATATCGACAAGCGCGCCCTCAAGCCGCTGCGCCCCGGCCAGCTTTCCTACTGGCAGAACTACGGCAAGTTCTTCGTCAGCACCATGAAGGCCTGGTACGGCGACGCGGCCACCGCGGAGAACAACTGGGCCTACGACTGGCTGCCCAAGCTGGACAAGGGCTACGACATCCTGCAGGTGTTCGAGAACATGAACCAGGGCAAGGTCAATGGCTACATCTGCCAGGGTTTCAACCCGCTGGCCTCGGCGCCATGCAAGGTGAAAGTCTCCGGCTCGCTGGCCAAGCTGAAATACCTGGTGATCATCGACCCGCTGGCCACCGAGACCTCGGAGTTCTGGCAGAACCACGGCGAGTACAACGACGTGGATCCGGCCAAGATCCAGACCGAAGTGTTTCGCCTCCCCTCCACCTGCTTCGCGGAGGAAGACGGCTCGCTGGTCAGCTCCAGCCGCGTGTTGCAATGGCACTGGAAAGCGGCCGAGCCGCCGGGCGACGCCAAGGGCGACCAGGAAATCATGGCCGGCATCTTCCTCAAGCTGAAGGCGATGTACCAGAAGGACGGCGGCGCCTTCCCCGACCCCATCCTCAACCTGACCTGGAAGCATCGCCAGCCCGATGCGCCCTCGCCGGAAGAACTGGCCAGGGAATTCTCCGGCCGCGCGCTGAAGGACGTGACCGATCCCAAGGACGCGACGAAAGTGTTGGTCAAAGCCGGCGATCAGTTGAACGGCTTCGCCGAACTGCGCGACGACGGCAGCACCAGTTGCGGCTGCTGGATTTTCTCCGGCTGCTGGTCGGAGAAGGGCAATCTGATGGCGCGGCGCGACAACTCGGACCCCTTCGGCATCGGACAGACGCTGAACTGGGCCTTCGCCTGGCCGGCCAACCGGCGCATCCTGTACAACCGCGCCTCCTGCGACCCCGCCGGCAAGCCTTACGATCCGAAGCGCAAGGTCATCGCCTGGGATGCCGCCAGCGGCAAGTGGGGCGGCGCCGACATTCCGGACTTCAAGCCGGACTCCGCGCCGGAA
The DNA here is from genome assembly GCA_046292745.1 of Thiobacillus sp. Taxonomy (GTDB): domain Bacteria; phylum Pseudomonadota; class Gammaproteobacteria; order Burkholderiales; family Thiobacillaceae; genus Thiobacillus. The sequence goes on from JBKBQH010000004.1 coordinate 149,166, forward strand.
GACGGCATGAGCCCCTTCATCATGAATCCGGAAGGCGTGGCGCGTTTCTTCGCCGTGGACAAAATGTCGGAAGGCCCCTTCCCCGAGCACTACGAGCCGATGGAGTCGCCGCTGGCGAACAACCTGTTGCATCCCACAAACGACAAGGCGCGGGCCAACCCGGCCGCGCGGGTGTTCAAGGGCGATTGGGAAAGCTTCGGCAAGCCGGACAAGTTCCCCTATGTCTGCACCACCTACCGCCTCACCGAGCACTTCCACTTCTGGACCAAGCACGTGAAGCTCAGCGCCATCGTGCAGCCGGAACAGTTCGTGGAAATCGGCGAGGAACTGGCCAAGGAAAAAGGCATCAAGGCCGGCGACCACGTGCGGGTGAAGTCCAACCGCGGCTTCATCGTCGCGGTGGCGGTGGTCACCAAGCGCGTGCGCACCCTCGATGTCGGCGGCAAAAAGGTGCACACCGTGGGCGTGCCCATCCACTGGGGTTTCACCGGCGTGGCCAAGAACGGCTACATCACCAACACGCTGACGCCCTTCGTCGGCGACGCCAACACCCAGACGCCGGAATTCAAGTCCTTCCTCGTGAACCTTGAGAAGGTATAAGGAGGCGAACCATGGCACTGCAATCACTCGACATCAAGGCCCGGTCCGCCACCACCACGCCGGCTCCCACCGCGCGCGGCGAGGCGATCAAGGTCGCGAAGCTGATCGACATTTCCAAGTGCATCGGCTGCAAGGCCTGCCAGGTGGCGTGCATGGAGTGGAACGACCTGCGCGATGAAGTCGGCGTCAACGTCGGCGTCTACGACAATCCGCGCGATCTGACCGACCAATCGTGGACGGTGATGCGCTTCTCCGAAGTGGAAGTGCAGGCGGGCAAGCTGGAATGGCTGATCCGCAAGGACGGCTGCATGCACTGCGCCGATCCCGGCTGTTTGAAAGCCTGCCCGTCGCCCGGCGCCATCGTCCAATACCAAAACGGCATCGTCGACTTCCACGAGGAAAACTGCATCGGCTGCGGCTACTGCATCACCGGCTGCCCGTTCAATATCCCGCGCATCTCGAAGAAGGACGGCAAGGTATACAAGTGCACGCTGTGTTCGGACCGCGTCGCGGTGGGCATGGAACCGGCCTGCGTGAAGACCTGCCCCACCGGTGCCATCGTGTTCGGTTCCAAGGAGGACATGATCCACCACGCCGAGGGCCGCATCGCCGACCTTCGGGAGCGCGGCTACCAGAACGCTGGGCTGTACGACCCGCCGGGTGTCGGCGGCACCCATGTCATGTACGTGCTGCAACACGCCGACCAGCCGGGGCTCTACAACAATCTACCCAAGGATCCGGGCATCAGCCCCATGGTGTCGCTGTGGAAGGGCATCACCAAACCGCTGGCCAGCCTCGGGCTCGGCGTCGCGGTACTGGCCGGCTTCCTCCATTACGTGACCGCCGGGCCAAGTGAAGTTCCGGGCGAAGCCAAGGACGAGGAGCACACATCATGAACGAGCAACCGGTCACGCGCTACCAGGCGAGCGAGCGCGCCAATCACTGGATCCTGGCCGTCAGCTTCATTCTGCTGGCAATCTCCGGACTGGCGCTGTTCCACCCGGCGTTCTTTTTCCTCTCCAATCTGCTGGGCGGCGGCACCTGGTCGCGCATCCTGCACCCCTTCATCGGGGTGGTGCTGGTGATTTCCTTCTTCGCCCTCGCCAGCCGCTTGTGGGGGGAGAACCGGATCACCGCGGCAGACAGGGAGTGGCAGAAGCATCTGGGCGACATCCTGTGCAACAAGACCGAGGGGCTACCCGAGATCGGCAAGTACAACATCGGGCAGAAGTACCTGTTCTGGACACTGGTGATCGCCATCGTCCTGCTGCTGCTTTCGGGCATCGTCATCTGGCAGCCCTGGTTCACGCCGTATTTCCCGATCGCCCTGGTGCGGCTGGCGGTGCTGGTGCACGCGGTGGCCGGCTTCGTCGCCATTCTCGCCATCATCGTGCACATCTATGCCGCCATCTGGATCAAGGGCTCGGTACGCGCCATGACCCGCGGCACTGTCACCGCCGCCTGGGCCCAGCACCACCACCCGGCGTGGTACAAGGAAGTCAGCAAAGGAAACCGTTAGTGACAGGGACCGCAAGCACCATCCTCCAGCCGGGGCAGCTCGAAGCCCCGGCGGGCGAAATCCCCTTCCTGCGCCTGCCGGCGCGGGACAGTTTCTTCAAAGACCGCGCCGCACGCTGTCGCCAACTCGCCCCCGGCCACAAGCTGGGCGCCTTCCTCGCCTTCCTGGCGCAACTGGCCGACGCGCAGCAGGCTGCCTTGGCGGGCTTTCCGCCGGTGCCGCTGCCGGAGGCGAGCCAGCTTGCGCTGTCGCGCCAACACGGCATGCCGCCACTTGCCGCGCGCAGCTGGAAGCGTGATCCCGCCTGGCGCGGCGCATTGCGGCAGATTACGGACGCCGTCTTCGACAATCTGCCGCGAGCCACGCAGGACACCATCGCCCGCATCCGAACCCTGGGTGACGACGACCTGGAAAAAATCGCCGACGCGATCCTGGATGGCCACGCTCAATTCGACCTGGCCGCCGCTCCCATCATCGCCGCCGCACTGCAGACCTATTGGTTGCACATGAGCACCAGCTTGGGCAGCACCGCCTTCGGCCGCACCGACATGCCCAATCTGTGCCCGGTGTGCGCCTCGGCCCCGGTGGCGAGCCTCGTGCGCATCGGCGCGGAGCATGGCCTGCGCTACCTGCACTGCTCGCTGTGCGCCACGGAATGGCACATGGTGCGCGCCAAGTGCAGCAACTGCGAATCCACCAGGGGCATTGCCTATTACGGCATCGAAGGGGACAAGGGCGCGGTCAAGGCGGAAGCCTGCGAGGAATGCGGCTCCTACCTCAAGATCCTCTACCTGGACCAAGACCCGCAGCTGGAAGCCACGGCGGACGACCTCGCCACCCTTGCGCTGGACATCCTCATGGATGAGCAAGGCGTGCAACGCAGCGGGCCCAACCTGTTTCTGGTTCCGGCATAGCACCTATACTGCAAGCACTTCAAAAAAAGGCACCATGACGCGTGACGTTTGGTGAAACTCCCATGCAGCACCCCGCCTCTCTCGCCGCCATTCCGGCCGTCGATCGCGTCCTCAATTTGCCCGCCGTCCAGGCCCTCGCCGCCGAATATGGCCGCGCGCCCACAGTGGATGCGGTGCGCAGCGTGCTCGACATCTTGCGCGACATCACCCGCAACGGCGAACTGCCCGCCGATGCCGTGAGCGAACCGCAACTCGCGGCGCGGGTGCAACGCACGCTGGAACACGCCGCACACCCGGCCCTGCGCCCGGTGTTCAACCTCACCGGCACGGTGCTGCACACCAACCTGGGCCGCGCGCCCCTGCCGGAAGAAGCCATCGCCCATGCCATCGAAGTCATGCGCCGGCCGTGCAATCTGGAATACGACCTCGGCGGCGGCGCGCGCGGCGACCGCGACAGTCTGGTGGAACCGCTGCTGCGGGAACTCACCGGCGCGGAAGCCGCCACCGTGGTCAACAACAACGCCGCCGCGGTGTTCCTCGCGCTCAACACCCTGGGCCTGCGCCGCGAAGTCATCGTCTCGCGCGGCGAGCTGGTGGAAATCGGCGGCGCGTTTCGCGTGCCCGACATCATGGCGCGGGCCGGCTGCAAGCTGGTGGAAGTCGGCACCACCAACCGCACTCACCTGCGCGATTTCGAACAAGCCGTGTCGGACAGGACCGCGTTGCTGCTCAAGGTGCACGCCAGCAACTACGCCATCCAGGGCTTCACCGCGGCAGTGCAAGAAAGCGAGCTGGCCGGGCTCGCCCACGCGAAGGATCTGCCCTTCCTGGTCGATCTCGGCAGCGGCACGCTGGTCGATCTGAGCCAATGGGGCCTGCCCAGGGAACCGACGCCGCAGCAGTCGCTCGCCGCCGGCGCCGACCTGGTCACCTTCAGCGGCGACAAGCTGCTGGGCGGTCCGCAGGCCGGCATCATCGTCGGCCGCAAGGACCTCATCGCCAAGATCAAAAAGAACCCGCTCAAGCGCGCCCTGCGCGTGGACAAGATCATCTACGCCACGATCGAGGCCGTGTTGCGCCTGTATCGCGACCCGGAACGGCTGGCGCAACGCCTGCCCACGCTGCGTCTGCTCACGCGCCCATTGCCTGAGATCGAAGCCACGGCGCAAGCGCTGCTGCCGGCGCTGCGACAGGCGCTCGGTGCGCATGCCGAGGTTTCCGTCCAGCCCGCGCACAGCCAGATCGGCAGCGGCTCGTTGCCCATCGACCGTCTGCCCAGTGCGGCCCTGGTCGTCGCGCCGCGCATCAAAGGCAAGGGCGAAGGCAGCGCGCTGAAGAAGATCGAGCGAGCGTTCCGCGAGCTGCCGGTGCCGGTGATCGGGCGTGTGGCGGAAGGCGCGTTCCGGCTGGATGTGCGTTGCTTGGAAGATCAGGATATGGTTGACTTCGTTGCCCAGCTGGCGCACCTGGACCCGAAGGCACTCTCCCGCGCTGCCGCGCACCCCTCTCCCCCTAAAGGGACTTCCTTCGGTCGCCGCCGCGGGAGAGGGGCTGGGGGAGAGGGCGACCACGATCGCTAAAAGGCGCAATTCATGATCATCGGCACCGCCGGCCACATCGACCACGGCAAGACCGCGCTGGTGAAAGCCCTCACCGGCGTCGATGCCGATCGTCTCAAGGAAGAAAAGGCGCGCGGCATCACCATCGACCTCGGCTACGCCTACACGCCCCTGCCTAACGGAGAGACGCTCGGCTTCATCGACGTGCCCGGCCACGAGAAGCTGGTGCACAACATGCTCGCCGGCGCCACCGGCATCGACTTCGTGCTGCTGGTGGTCGCCGCCGACGACGGGCCCATGCCGCAGACGCGGGAGCATCTGGCCATTCTCGATCTGCTTGGTCTGGATCGCGGCGCGGTGGCGCTGACCAAGATCGATGCGGTAACACCCGAGCGCGTGGCGGCAGCCCACACGGAAATCGCCGCCCTGCTCGCCGGCACGCAACTCGAAAACTGTCCGCTGTTTCCCGTCTCGTCCCTCAGCGGCGACGGCATCCCCGCCTTGCGCGCGCATCTGGATGAAGTGGCCGCCGCCATGCCGGCACGCGCCAACGGCGGCCATTTCCGGCTGGCGGTGGACCGCGTGTTCACGCTGGCCGGCACCGGCACCGTGGTCACCGGCACGGTATTCTCCGGCGCGGTGCGCGGCAGCGACAAGCTGCTGCTGTCGCCCAGCGGCATCCCGGTGCGCGTGCGCGGCATCCATGCCCAGAACCAGCCGGCGCAAGCGGGCCGTAGCGGCCAGCGCTGCGCCCTCAACCTGGCCGGCACGCAGGCCGACAGGGAACACATCCATCGCGGCGACTGGGTGCTGGCTCTAGCGGCCCACCACCCGGTGCAGCGCGTGGACGTGCGGCTGCGGCTGTTGGCATCGGAAGAGAAGCCCCTGCGCCACTGGACGCCAGTGCACTTCCATCTCGGCGCAGCCGACCTCAGCGCGCGCGTCGCGCTGCTGGAAGGCGACAGCCTCGAGCCGGGGCGGACGATGCTGGCGCAACTCGTCACCGATAAGCCCATCTGCGCCGTGCACGGCGACCGCTTCGTGCTGCGCGACCAGTCCGCCACGCGCACCCTGGGCGGCGGGCAGGTGCTGGATACCGACGCGCCGGCGCGCAACCGGCGCAAGCCGGCGCGCATCGCGCTGCTGCACGCCATCGAATTGCCCGATGCGGCGGCGTCCCTCGCCGCGCTGCTCGAGCACAGCGCCCAGGGCGTGGACCTGGTGCAGTTCGCACGCAACCGCAACCTGCGCGACGATGAAGTGCCCGCGCTGCTCGACGAATCCATGCTGCGCAGCGTGCGGAGCGGGGACGGACACTGGGCCTGCTCCCGCACCCGCTGGGAAAACCTGTTGCACACCCTGCTCGCCAAGCTCGGCGAACTGCACCAGCGCGAAATCGACGCCCTCGGCCCGGACCGCGAGCGCCTGCGGCGCATGGCTCTGCCGGCCCTGCCGCGTCCGGTGTTTCGCGCCGCCCTGGACGAGCTGCTGCAGGCCGGCCGCATCCAGCAGACCGGCGCCTGGCTGCATCTGCCGGAACACAAGGTGAAGCTCTCGGTGCAGGAGGAGCAGCTGTGGACCACAGTGCGGCCGTTGCTGGAGGCGGAGCGCTTCCAGCCACCGCGCGTGCGCGACCTCGCCCGCAGCCTGCTGCTGGAGGAAGACAAGATGCGCCTGCTGCTCAAACGCGTGACACGCACCGGCCAGACCTGCCTGGTGGCCCACGACCATTACTTCACGCGCGAGGCGGTGGATGAGCTGGCGAGCATCGTGCGCGAGCTGGCGGAAATGGAGGGCAGCGCCTTGGCCGCAGCCTTTCGCGACCGCATCGGCACCGGGCGCAAGCTGGCCATCCAGATCCTGGAATACTTCGATCGCGTCGGTTATACGCGGCGCATCGGCGATGCGCATCGCCTGCGCCCGGAGTCAGGCCTGGCGACGCACCGGCCGGCCTAGTTGTGTTACAAAGCAGTGCCACCGCACGGAAGGGATTCGCTCCCCGGTGGGACGGCCGGACTTCAAATCCGGTTGAGCACGTCAGTCGTGCTCAGGTGGGTTCGACTCCCACTCCCTTCCGCCATGCGACCCCACCAGGCAAAGCATCGCCATGGCGCCGTCCAGCAGGTCAAGGAAACCCGTCAAGGCAGGGGAGCGGTAAATCAACGCGGCTACATCGGCAGGGAACCTGCCCAGACGGTTTTTGGCCCCAAAAGGGGGCTGGGCTATAAAATCCATCAAGTCTTGCAAATGCCCTGAGTGCCGCAACCGTCCAATGTAATCCTTCCTGCCGGCCGGCCAGTGATGCGGCGACTACACTTCAGGCAACGACCTGACCGCGCACCGCGCCCCCCGCCATGACCGACCAGAGCGGCTTCGCCTTTGGCGCTCCGGGCATTGCCCCCAGCTGGACCAGCAGCGACAAGGATCTGGTCGGCACTGCGCTGGGATCGTCGCGTGTGTGGTTCACCCTGGGACACGGCATCGTCAACGAGGTCTACTACCCTCGCATCGACATACCGCAAATCCGCGATCTCGGCTTCATCGTCGGCGACGGCGCGGGCTTCTGGGTCGAGGTCAAGCAGCTTGCCAACTATGAGCTAATGGTGCCGGCACCGGGCGTTCCGCTGGCCACGTTGACGCATCGCCATCCCCGCTTCACGCTCACCCTGGCGGTATGCCCGGATGCCGCGCGCGACACGCTGCTCGTCGACGTCGCGCTGGAGGGCGACCCCGTCCTGGCCGTGCACGTTCTGCTCGCGCCGCACCTGGGCGGTACTGGCCGTGACAACCGCGCCTGGGCGACGCGCTACCGGGGCGAGCACGTGCTGTGGGCCGAGCAGGGGCCGTTCGGCCTTGCGCTGGTGGCGAAAACGGCGACAGGCGACGACGCGCTGGTGGCTGGGTCGGCCGGCTACGTCGGCGCATCCGACGGCTGGCAGGACTTCAGCGCCAACGGCCGCATGGCTTGGGCGTTCGAAGCCGCCGGGCCGGGCAGCGTAGCGCTCATGGGCCGGCTGGCGCCGCGCGCCACCCTCGCGCTCGGGTTTGCCGCCACCAAGCAGGCGGCCGCCACGCTCGCGCGCGCTGCCCTGGTGCAGCCCTTTGCGGCGCATCGCGCGGCGCAGCTGGCGGCGTGGTCGGCCTGGCACGCCCAGTGCGGGCATCACACGCCGCCGCCCGATTTGCCCGACGCGCTGCGTGCGCAGTGGGACTGGTCGGCGCAAATCCTCAAGACCCACGGCGACAAGACCTTCATCGGCGCGATGGTCGCCAGCCTCTCGGTGCCCTGGGGCAACCGCGGCGAGGAGCGCGGCGGCTACCATCTCGTCTGGCCGCGCGACCTGGTCGAATCGGCGCAGGCGCTGCTGGCGCTGGGCGGCGCCGCCGAAGCGCGCGCGGTGCTCGCGTATCTCGTCGCCACGCAAGACGCCGACGGCCACTGGCACCAGAACCAGTGGCTCGGCGGCAAGCCCTACTGGCATGGCATCCAGCTCGACGAAACGGCGTTTCCGGTACTGCTCGCCGCACAGCTGGCCGACCGCGGCGCGCTCGCCGGCGCCCCGATCAGGGATTGCCTCCGCCGCGCGCTCGCCTTTCTGGTGGCGCACGGCCCGGCCAGCCCGCAGGACCGCTGGGAAGAGGATGCCGGCGTGAACGCCTTCACCCTTGCCGAGAGCATCGCCGCGCTGGTTGCCGGCGCTGCGCTCCTGCCCGAGGCCGAGCGCGCGCTGCCGCTGGCGGTGGCCGACTACTGGAACGCGCGGCTCGAAGACTGGTGCGTCGCGCGCGACACGGCGCTGGGCGCGGCGCACGGCATCGCGGCCTACTATGCACGCATCGCGCCGCCTGAAATCGTGTGCGACGACCATGCCATGCAGCGCACGCTGCCGGTGAAGAACCATGCCGACGGGCTCGCGCCCACGGCCGGCGAGCAGGTCGCGCTGGATTTTCTGCAGTTGGTGCGCCTGGGCCTGCGCCGCGCGGACGATGCGCTGATCGTCGACAGCGTGAAGCTCGCCGACGCCCTGCTCAGAAGCGACACGCCCGCCGGCCCGGTGTGGCATCGCTACACCGGCGACGGTTACGGCGAGCACGACGACGGCTCGCCGTTCGACGGCACCGGGCGGGGCCGTGGCTGGCCGCTGCTCACCGGCGAGCGCGGCCATTACGCGCTCGCCGCCGGTGACGACGCGCTGCCCTACCTCGCGGCGATGGCGGCGATGGCGCAGCGCGGCCTCTTGCCAGAACAGGTGTGGGACGCCGCGCCGGCAGGCCGGATGCGGCCGGGCCGGCCCACCGGCGGCGCGATGCCGCTTGCCTGGGCGCATGCCGAGTTCGTCAAGCTCGCGGCCTCACGCCGCCTCGGCCACCCGATCGATCGCGTCGACGCCGTGTGGGCGCGTTATCACGGCCGGCGTCCCGCCGCGGCCGTCTGGGTGTGGACCCCCGCCGCGCCGATCGCCCGGCTGCCGCGCGAGTGCGGTCTGCTGCTCGTGCTGCCGGCCCCCGCCCGCCTGCACCTCGGCCACGACGGCTGGCGCGATGCACACGAGCTCGAGTGCGCGCCGCTCGGCCTCGGTTTCCATGGTGTGTGCATCGAGCCGGCGGCGATGGCCGGCCGCGACAGCCTCGATTTCACCTGGCAGAACCTCTGCGACGGTCGCTGGCACGCCGAGCGCTACCGCATCGCGCTCGGCGGCGCGGCGCTGGCTTAGCCGATCCGCACCGGCACGAACAGCCGCTGGCCGTTGCGCTGGATGAGCAGCGCGACCGACTTGCCCGACCGTGCCACCGCGCGCTTTACCGCGCCCACGCTGTCGGCCTTGCTGCCGTTGACCGCGACGATCACGTCGCCCGGCTGCACCCCGGCGCGCGCCGCCGGGCCGCGCACATCTTCCACGACAAGGCCGGCTTCGACGCCGACCGCGCGCGATTCCTCCGGCGCGAGCGGGCGCAGTGCCAGCCCCAGGCGTGCCTTGTCGGCGGGTTCGTTCGCCGCGGTCTTGGCGGGCTTGTCGCTGGCGTTGCCGAGCGTCACGCGCAGTTCCTCGCGCTTGCCGTTGCGCCAGATCTCCAGCACGGCGGTCTTGCCCGGCGTGGCCTGGCCCACGAGCGCGGGCAGGTCGCCCGACTCGACGACAGGCTGGCCGTCGAAGGCGCGGATCACGTCGCCGGTCTTGAGTCCCGCCTTGTCGGCCGCGCTGCCCGGTTCCACCTGCGCGACCAGCGCGCCCTCGGGTTTGGGCAGCTTGAACGAATCGGCGAGCGCCTGGTTCACCTGCTGCACCGTCACGCCCAGGCGCGCGTGGGTGGCGTGGCCGGTGGCGACGATCTGGTCCTTGATGCGCACGGCGAGATCGATGGGAATGGCGAACGACAGCCCCTGGTAGCCGCCCGAGCGGCTGAAGATCTGCGAGTTGATGCCCACCACCTCGCCGCGCGCGTTGAACAGCGGCCCGCCCGAGTTGCCGGGGTTCACCGCCACGTCGGTCTGGATGAAGGGGACGTAGCTGTCGTCCGGCAGCGAGCGGCCCTTGGCGCTCACCACCCCCGCCGTCACGCTGTTCTCGAAGCCGAACGGCGAGCCGATCGCAAGCACCCATTCGCCCACCTTCAGCTCGCGCGGATTGCCGAGCGGCACGGTGGGCAGGTTGGTCGCGGCGATCTTCAGCACTGCGACGTCGGTCTTGTCGTCGCGGCCCAGCACCCTGGCGCGGAACTCGCGGCGGTCGGTGAGTTTCACATTCACCTCGGACGCGCCGCGCACCACGTGCGCGTTGGTGAGGATGAGGCCGTCCGGGCTGACGATGAAGCCCGAGCCCTGGCCGCGCAGCATCGGCTGGCCGCGCGGGACGGCGAAATTGGGGCCGAAGCCGGGGCCGCCGAATCGCTTGAAGAACTGGAACAGTGGATCGTCCGGATCGAGGCCGCGCGGCAGCGCCGCCGCGCCGTCGTCGCCGTCGTTATCGGACGCGGCGCCGGTCACGCTGATGTTGACCACCGCCGGACCGTAACGCTCAACGATGGACGTGAAATCCGTGGCGCCAGCAATCGGCGCCAGCGGCGCGGCGGCCACGGCCTGCGGTGCGTTCGCAGCAGGCGCGGTGGCGTGGGCATGGCTGCCGATCATCCAGGCCGCGCCGCCGCCGCCCAGCGCGCCGGCGGCGAGCAGCGCAAGAATGAGACGGGTGGGGGAGAGTGCCAGATTGGACATGAAGACTCCTGTAGACGAGAACCCTGGGGACACGTCCGCGCTGCCCAGGCAGCGGACACGGTGCTGCTCCGACCGTGCGGCATGGGCGTCGGTTCCCATTCACCCGTCGAAGGGAATCTCGCCGTCCTTGCGGTAGCGCGCACGCACTGACGGGTGGAACACCCGGGCTGCGACGAGGATGATGAGTAGGGGCGGGCCGATGAACCAGCCGTAATCGCGCAGAAACAGAATGAGCGTGTCCATAACGTTCTCCTCAGTACCAGGGGCCGAGCCAGACGTAGGGGCCGCCGCCGTACCACCAGCCGCCGTCGAAGGTCCAGCGGTTCCAGTCCTCGAAGCGCTGGTCGCGGCGCACCGCGTTGAGGTAAGTCTGCTGCATGGCGTCGATCACCGGGCCGGGCACGCCCTGGTCGCGCAGGCTGGCGAGCTGGCTCGCCGACAGGCGGTAGACGGTGTCGGACGCGCGCATCTTGGCGATGATGGTGTCGGCGGGCACGCCTTCGCGCGCGAGCGCGATGATCTCGGGCACGGTGACGCGCGCCGGGCGCTCGCCACCGAGCGAGGCGCAGCCGCTGGCGAACAGGGCCGGCACGGCCGCAAGCGTGACAAGCACGAGGCGCATACGTGTATTCATGATTGTCTCCGCGTGAATCAGGCCGGGGTCTCGACAGACTTCAGCAGGTTGCGCGCGGCGTCCACCTCGGCCCTGGTGCCGTGCACGAAGAGCAGGTAGCGGTCGGCCTTCAGATCGCGCTCGTACTTGATCGCCTCTTCCTTCGTGAGTCCGAGGCCCACCAGCCCGGCGCCCAGCGCCGACAGGCCACCCACCAGCACCGCGCCTTCCAGCGCGCCCGCGAGCAGGTTGGCGACGGCGCCGGCGGCGGCGAGCGGACCGAAGCCCGGCACCCAGAAGAAGGCGCCGCCGAACAGCATGCCCCACAGCCCGCCCCAGAAGGCGCCGATGCCGCCCCAGGCCTTCATGCGGTCGCCGGTGGTGTAGAAGCCGACCGGGTGCTCCTCGGTGCGGTAGCCCTTGCCGATGATCGACAGGCGTTTGATGTCGAAGCCGCTGCGCTGCAGGGCGCGGACGGCGTTCTCGGCGGCGTCGTGCGTGTCGTACACGCCGATGACGGAATTGAGGTCTTTCATGAGAGTCTCCAATCGAACGGGGATGGACCGCGTCCATCTGCCTGTCGCTGTGCAGGCGCCGTGCCAGAAGTTCAACCCTCTGATTCGTAAAGACATGTGGCCGGCGCCTGCGTCTCGGCCGGGGTACTTCCCCCACCGTGCCGGGGCAAATGCGCCGGCACGGGTTTGACAGCCGCCGCGGCGGGCACGGACACTGGCGGCGACTTCACCCCCCCCATGCCCGCGCTGCCGTGTCCCATCCCTGGCTGCTCCATCTCGCACTCGTCGCCGGCGTGCTGGCGATGCTCTCGTTCGCCGCCCACATCCTGCGCCAGCGCCGCCATCCCGCCGCCACGCTCGGCTGGCTGCTGTTCATGCTGCTCTTGCCGTGGTTCGCGGTGCCGCTTTACCTCGCCATCGGCACCCGCAAGCTGGCGCCGCGCCGCATCGCGGTGGCAGCGCCCCGGCCGTGCACAAGCGACGACGCGGTCGATCGCCTGCTCGCGCACGCCGGCATCGCGCCCGCGGGCGCCGAGCGCGTGCAACTGCACGCCGACGGCGCCGAGGCCTGGCAGGCGCTCTTCGACCTGGCCGGCGGTGCGCGGACGACGCTCGACGTCGAACTCTTCATCCTCGCCGCCGACGCGCGCGGCGACGCCTTCATGACGCTGCTTGCCGAACGGGCGCGCGCCGGCGTGCGGGTGCGGCTGCTGATCGACGGCATCGGGTCGCTGCGGCTTGCGCGGACGCGGCTGACCGAACTGCGCGCGGCCGGCGTCGATATCGCCTGGTTCATTCCGCTCTTGCATCGCCCGCTGCGCGGCCGCACCAATCTGCGCAACCACCGCAAGCTCGTCGTCGCCGACGGCACGCGCGCCTGGATGGGCGGGCGCAACGTGGCGGAGGAATACTTTGCCGCCGATACCGAGTGGACCGACCTCAGCCTCGTCGTCGAAGGCGAGGCGGCAGCCGTGCTTGCGCACGGCTTCGAACGCGACTGGCGTTTTGCCGTTCGCGCGCCGGCGCCGGCCGCGCCCACACCTTCGGCCGGCGCGCGGCTCGCCGTGCTGCCCGCCGGCCCCGACCAGCCGGGCGACACCCTGCACGACGTGCTGATGACCGCGTGCTACACCGCACGTCGCCGCATCGTCGCGGTCACGCCCTACTTCGTGCCCGACGAGGCGCTGCTGCAGGCGCTGTGTCTCGCCGCGCGGCGCGGCGTCGAGGTACGCCTGATCCTGCCGGCACGTTCCAACCACCGGCTCGCCGACTGGGTGCGCGCGCGTGCCCTGCGCGAACTGGCGGCGGCGGGCGCAAGCATCCGCTATGTGCCCGGCGCGATGGTGCACGCCAAGGCGCTGCTGTTCGACGACACGCTGGGCGTGGCCGGTTCGGCCAACCTCGACATCCGCAGCCTGTTTCTCAATTTCGAACTCGTGCTGCTGTTGCGCGCGCCGGCCGACGTGGCCGCGCTCGACGCCTGGTGCGCGCGTCTCGACGCGCGTGCCGACGACGCGCGCCTGCCCCATGCCGGGCCGCTGCGCGAAGCCGCCGAAGGCCTGGTGCTGCTCGCCGCCTTCCAGATTTGAGGCGGCGCAAAGTCACCGCACGGCCGGGGGATTTCCCCCGCGCGCTGTGCGCCGGATGATCTGCATCCCTGATTTTTCAGGCGTTTCCGGGCTGGCACGTCCCCTGCTGAAGCGGAGTCGGCACACCCTCGTGCTGACCGAATTCAAGGAGACACCGATGAAAGCACCGCTGAAACCTGTCGTACTGTTGATGACCGCTGCGCTGGCGGGCAGCTCGCTGGCGTGGGCCGCGCCCGAGTCGCGCATCACCGAAGACCTGACCGTGACGCCGGGGCGCGCGATCAGCCGCGCCGACGAAGCCGCGATCTCGCGCGCGGCGATGAAAGTGCTGCGCCGCATCGGCGACGCGCGCGACGCCCTTGCCCGCAAGGACGAAACCGCCGCGCGCGAGCAGCTGCGGCAGGCCGACACCCTGCTCGACATCATCCAGGCCACGTTGCCGACGACGCGGGTGCGCGATCAGATCAAGGTCGCCGAATCGAAACTGCAATACGACCAGACCCGCGAGGTGCAGCCCGACCTCGTGCCGATCTACGCCTCGCTCGACGAGATCGAGGACTTTGCCAATGCGCCGGTGGCGCGCGCGCATCTCGACGCGGCGCAGGCCAGGCTGAAGTCGGGCGATGCCAAGGGCGCGAAAACCGAGCTCGAGGCGGTCGACGCCGCGCTGCTCTACGAGGAAGTCGACCTGCCGCTCGCCGCCACGCGCCAGTTCATCCACTCCGCGCAGGCCGAGCTTGCGCGCGGCAACCTCAAGCTCGCCGCCGACCACTTGATGGCGGCGCAGGACAACGTCGTGCACTACACCGCCTTCGTCGACGAACCGCTGGTGCCGGCCAAGGCCAACCTCGCGCGCGCGCAGGCCAATCTCAAGGCCGGCCGCCTGGACGCCGCGCGCGCCGACGTGCAGCGCGCGATCGCCCAGCTCGACCGCGCCGCGAGCCGCGCCGACGATACGGTCAAGGCCGAGGTGCAGGCGCTGGCGCGGGACGCGCGCGCGCTCGACCAGAAACTCGTCCAGGGCGGCAGCGAGGCGGGCCGCGACGCCGACCTGTTGTGGAACCGCACCCGCGCGCTGGCCGACCGCGCGGCGGATTACGTCGCCACCGGCTGGGTCCGTCTGCGCGCCGGCAGCGAGCTCAGAAAAAGCCTGATCGAAGCGCGGCTCCACGCGCGCTATGCCGGCATCGACGCCTTCGTCGGCAGCGATCCCGCGCGCGCGCAAACCGATCTCTCCGAAGTCGCGCGCTACCTCGAACAGGCGCGCGACGTGAAGGAAATCGCGCCCGCCACCGTGCAGCGCATCGACGGCCTGCAGCGGCAGCTCGCCGCGATCCGCGAGCCAGGTCGACCGCTCGATCGCCCGGCCCTGGAGGCGCTGACGGCAGCCATCGGCCAGACGCTGCGTTCGCTGTGAAGCGGCGTGCGCTTGCCGCATGAACACCGATACGGTACAACCCCGGCCCATGAAGAACGTGTTCGTGCGATCGTTCGCCTTTCCCGCGCTGGTCGTGGCGGGCGTCGCGCTGCTCGTGCTGGGCCTGATGCTCACCTCCATGGGGCGCAACCTCAGTGCGCTGGCGCCGCTGCAAAGCCATCTTGCCGCCATGCAGCGCGTGCAGACGCAAAGCCTCGCGCTGCAAACCACGCTGGCGCGCGCCCTGCGCGACGACAGTCCGCTCGAACGCGCGGCGCTGGCGAGCCTGCGCGCCGAGATCGATACGCTGTCGCGGGATGGCGAACTGCTCACCCCCGACGCCCGGCAGCGTTTGCGCGAAGCCCGCGACGTGCTCGCCGCTCCCGATCTGCCGCCACGCGAAATGCTGCACGCCGCGCTCACCCGCATGAACCAGGCGCTCGCCGCCGAAAGCCAGGCGCACGACAGGCTGCTGCGATCGGTCGCGGCGCGTGCCCGCCTGGAATTCCGCCTCGCCGCGGCGATTCTCGTGCTCGCCGTGGCCGGCGGCGCGGCCGGTTTCTGGTTTCTGCGCCGGCGCATCCTCGATCCGCTGCGCGACCTCGACGGCCTGATGCAGCGGCTGGCCGAGCACGACTTCGCGCGCGTCGAAACACGCCGCGCCGACAGCCTCATCGCGCCGCTGCTCACACGTTACAACGACATGGTCGCGCGGCTCGCCGCGCTCGAAGCGGCGCAGGCCGCGCGCCAGGCGAGCCTCGAAGCCGAGGTGCGCAGCGCCAGCCGCGAGCTCATCGCTTACAACCGCAGCCTCGCCGAGGCCGACAAGCTCGCCGCCGTGGGCGAACTCGCGGCGAGCGTCGCGCACGAGCTGCGCAACCCGCTCGCCGGCGTCACGCTCGCGCTCGCCAACCTGCGCCACGACCTGCCGGAAGACGAAGGCCGGCAGCGGCTCGACGCGGCGATCGCCGAACTCAGGCGCATGAGCAAGCTCGCCAACGCGCTGCTCGACCAGGCGCGCCACGCGCCCGAGGCCGCGAGCCGCGTCGAGCTCGCGCCGCTGGTGCGCGAACTGCTCGCGCTGGCGCGCTACCAGATTGCGCCGGAGATTGCGCTCGAACAGCACATCGAACCGGCGCTGGTGTGCAGCCTGCCGGCCGACCGCCTGCGTCAGGCGCTCCTCAATCTCGTGCTCAACGCCGCGCAGGTATTGCCGGAGCGCGGCACGATCCGGGTGGCTGCCGCGCGCGAGGGCGACTACCTCGCGCTCGCGGTCGAGGACGATGGGCCGGGTTTTCCGGATACCCTGCTGCAACAGGGCGTGAGCGCGTTTTCCACCCAGCGCGCGGGCGGCACCGGGCTGGGGCTGGCGGCGGTGCGCCGCTTTGCGCTCGATCTCGGCGGCGCGCTCGCGCTCGAAAACCTCAGCCCGCACGGCGCGCGCGCCAGCCTGCGCCTGCCGTGCCTGCCGCCCCCGGAGACGCCATGACCCAACCGCTCCTCGTCATCGAAGACGAAGCCCTGCTCGGCCAGGAGCTGCAACGCCATTTCCAGCGCGAAGGCTGGGAGGTGCGGCTCGCCGCCTCGCTCGCCGAGGCGCGCGCGCTCCTGTGGGGCCACGAGTTCGAACCCGCGGTGGTGCTCTCGGACATGAATCTTCCCGACGGCAACGCGCTCGACCTGCTGGACGACGCGCGCGCGGCCGGGATGGCTGGAGAATGGATCTTCGTCACCGGCTACGGCGGCGTGCCCGATTCGGTGCGCGCGCTGAAACTCGGCGCGCTCGATTTCCTGGAAAAGCCGGTGGACATGGAACGCCTGTCGCTGGTGCTGAACGGTGCGGCGCGCACCGCGCGCGCCGAGCGGCGGCTCGCCGACCACGCCGCGGGCGAGGAACGGCGCTACGAGCCGGAGGCCTACGCCGGCGATTCGGCCGCCGCGCGCGACACCCGCGAGATGCTCGCGCGGCTGGCGCAGGTGCCGTTTTCCGCGCTGCTCATCGGCGGCGAAACCGGCACCGGCAAGGGGCTTGCGGCGCGCATCCTGCACTACGCCGGCAGCCGGCGGCGCGGCCCGCTGGTCGAGGTCAACTGCGCGGCGCTGCCGCGCGAGCTGATCGAAGGCGAGCTCTTCGGCCACGAGGCGGGCGCGTTTACCGGCGCCAAGTCGCGGCGGCGCGGACTGGTCGAACAGGCCAGCGGCGGCACGCTGTTCCTCGACGAAATCGGTGAACTGCCGCTCGATCTGCAGGTGAAGCTTTTGAAAACCATCGAGGATCGCAGCATCCGCCGCCTGGGCGGCGAGCGGGCGATTCCGGTCGACGTGCAGTTCGTCGCGGCGAGCAACCGCGATCTCGAAACCGAAGTGCGCGAAGGCCGCTTCCGCGCCGACCTGTTTCACCGCCTGTCGGTGTTCCGCCTGGTGCTGCCGCCGCTGCGCGCGCGGCGCGACGACATCCGCCAGCTGGTGCCGCTGTTCGTGCGCGAATTCAACGCCAAGGCCAACCGCCGCGTCCGCCGCATTCCCGATGCGGTGTGGGAAAAACTCCTCGCGCACGACTGGCCGGGCAACGTGCGCGAGCTGCGCAACGTGGTCGAGCGCTGCGTGCTGTTCGCCGAGGACGACAGCTTTCCCGAACGCTGGCTGCAACTCGCCGCCACCGCGCCGCCGTCCGCGCCCGGCGGCGACGGCCTGTGGCTGCCGCTCGACGGCAGTCTGTCGCTCGAAGACATGGAACGCCGCCTGGTCGAGGCGGCGCTGGCGCGCGCCGACGGCAACGTCACCGGCGCGGCGCGGCTCTTGAAAAGCACGCGCGAAACCCTGCGCTACCGGGTGGAGAAATTCGGCCTCAACAAGAGCGCGTCGTGAATCGTGCGACCTGGCTCAGGCGTGTCCCCTCGATCGGGTAGCTGTATATCGGCCGCGCGCCGGCGACGCCAACGATTTCGTGCGCGCCGAGGTGCGGGCGATCGATCCGGTGGCGCAGACCGTGACTTGGATGCCGAGCGAGCGGTCCGACGCGGCGAGCGAAACGCAGCGCTACGACTATCTGGTGTTCGCGCTCGGCAACCGGCTGTCGTTCGACTGCATCGAAGGCTTCGCCGAACACGGCCACAACGTCACCGACACCGACACCTTCCAGGGCGAGAAGCTGCGCCGCCACGCTGATGGCCGAAGGCCGGGTTGGTTGAGGCGCTGAGCGTGAAACGTGGAGTCCGAATTGCGCTTGCCGCCGCCGGACTGCGCGTCGCCCGGGCAGCGGCTGGGCATGGCTGCGCGCGCAGCGCGAAGTGACGACCGACGACGCCAGCGTCGGCGCGCCGCAAGTCGGCGGGCGTGTCGTTGCCGTGTCGGTATGGGAAGGCCAGACCGTACGCCGCATCGACGCCAAACCCTACCGGCTGGCCATGCAGGCGAGGACAGGCGGTCGACCTTGCGCAGAAAGTGGCTGTCGGAAACGTGCAGATCGAGGGCTTCGTCGCCAGAGGATTTCTGCGGTTGCAGGCGGTTCAGCGTGCTCGGAGCAACGGGCAGTTGGTCGGAAGGCCTGTTATGCTCAGGTTGGCGCGGTTCGTCGCGAGTTATGCAGAGGTTTCAAACGGGCCGCCCGTGTCGGACGGCCCGCGCCGCGTTCGGTTCCGCCGGACGGCTCAGCCCGCGCGCTGCGCCGCCGGCCTGCTGGCCAGCGCCAGGTAGGCCACCAGCGAGAGGATCGCGGCGAGGAACACCAGGCTGGTGTTCGTGGTGCCGAGCCCCAGCCCGCCGTTGGCGACGGGCTGCGCCAGCCAGTCGCCGAACGATGCGCCGAGCGGCCGGGTAAGCACGTAGGCGATCCAGAACGCCGCCACCGCGCCGAGCCGGAAGACGTAGTGCGCGAAGGCGATGAGCGCAATCGCGGCGGCGAACATCAGCGTCGAATTGAGGTAGCCGAGCTTGAGCGTTTCCGCCGCCAGGTCGCCCGCCGCCGTGCCGAGCGCAAAGGTGAGCAAAATCGCCAGCCAGTACCAGCCTTCGCGCGTCGGCGTGTCGATGTGGTGCATCGACAGGGTTTTTTCCTGCGCGTACCAGACGCCGAAAGTGACCAGGAGCGCAGCGGCGAAGACCGGCGTGAGCAGCGTGAGCGGCACCCCGAAATGATCGACGAGGTTGTCGGTGACGAGCGTGCCGACCACGCTCACCAGCACCACCACCAGCCAGTACAGCGACTGATGGAGTTTCTGCGCGCGCACCTGGAACGCCAGCGCGACGGCGAACAGCGCGGCCATGACGAGTGAGGTGTTCGTGAGGCCGATGCCGAGCTTGAAGTTGAGGTAGTCGGCGGCGGTTTCGCCGACGGTGGTGGCGAGAATCTTGATCGCCCAGAAGGTGAGCGTGATTTCCGGCACCTTGTTGACGAGGGCGCGGGCGGGCGAGGCGGGAGCGAGGTTCAAGGGATTTTCCTTGCAGGGATGTAGATAAAGGTTCAGTGCGCGCGGCGGGCAGCGCGTTGGGGGATGAGCCAGAGCAGGCTGACGATGGCCGCGAGCAGCACCAGCGATGCGACGTAGCGCGACAGGTGCAGCCCGCCGGCGGCGACCGGCTTGTCGAGAAAGTCGCCGACCACGGCGCCGAGTGGGCGGGTGAGGATGAACGCGGCCCAGAACAGCGCGGCGCGCGATATCTGCGTTTTGTAGTAGGCCAGCGCCACGCCCGCGAGCAGCGCCGAGAACACGACCGCGCCGCCGGTATAGCCCAGGCCTGCGGTGTCCGCCGTCCAGTCACCGAGCGCAGTGCCGAGCGTCTGCGAGAACATGATCGTCACCCAGTAGTAGAGCTCGGTGCGCGGCGAGGCCACGGTCTCCACCGCCACGCTGCCGGCGCTTCGCTTCCACACCCACAGCGAGCCTAGCAGGAGCACGAGCAGGATGGACGTGCCGCCGGCGTAGCCGATGCCGAGCGAGCGGTCGAAGAAATCGGCCATCGTGGTGCCGACGGTGGTGCTGGCGATGATGGTCGCCCAGTACAACGCGGGGTGATATTGCTTGGCGCGGATCTGCGCGGCGACGAAGACGAGGAACAGCGTGGCGAAGATGCCGGTGGCGGTGAGATAACCGAGATTCATCGACATCGACACCGCGTCGCCGCCGGTTTCGCCGAGCGTGGTGGCGAGGATTTTCACCGCCCAGAACGCGAGCGTGACTTCGGGCACTTTGGCGAGCGCGTCGCCCAGTTCCTGTTGGGTGGCTGGGTTCATGTAAGACTCCCTGAGGTTGTGGTGTGTCGATTCTGCGGGGGGGGGGGGAGGACGTCAACCGCGCCGGGGCAACATGCGGGCGAGCGTCGCGTCGCGCAGGACGTAGTGATGCGCGAGCCCCGCCGCCGCGTGCAAGCCTGCGAGCCAGACCAGCGCATCGCCGAGCGTGGTGTGCGCGGCACCTGCTGCGCGCACCCACCACGCCCCCGCGTCAGGCAGCGGCAACGCCTGCCCGAGCACGCTGAACTGCGTGGCCTTGTCGGCAAGCTCCGCCCAGCCGGCGAGCGGCACGGCAAAAAGCAAGGCGTAGAGCGCGACGTGCATGGCGCGCGCCGCGCGTTGCTGCCAGCGCGGCGCGGGTTCGTCCGCCGGCGCGCCCACGGCGAGACGCAGCGGCAGCCGCAGCGCCACTAGCAGAAACACGGCCAGCCCGCTGGCGACGTGGATCTGGCCGGACAGGGCATGGCTGGCTTTCGTCGGATCGCCGCTGGAGACGTACGCGACAATGACCGCGAGCGCGGTCAGCCAGTGCAGCAGAATCAAGGGGAATGCGTGGCGGGTCATGGTTGTCCTCTCCCGAGTGCAAAACAAAGCCGGCCTTGCGGCCGGCGGGGGGTTAGCCGCGTTCGCGGCGGTCTTTATGCTCGTCTTCGTGGTCGTCATCCTCCTCGGCTTCCATCGCCAGCGGCTTGCCGTTACCCGCATCGACCGCGACTTCGGTCACGCCTTTCGTGTGCTTGATGTCGATCTGCCAGACGAGGTAGCCGTCTTCGTCATCCAGCTTGGCTTTCACGACCTGGCCGGGCATTACCGCCAGCGCGGCGGTCTCGGCCTGCTGTTGCGTGACCTTGGCATACTTGCCGAATTCAGCCTGGGTTTCCAAGCCCTCGGGCACTTTGATACTCGAGGTTTTGACCTCGTCCGGCAGCTTGATCGCGCCGGTGGCGAAAGCGGTGCCGCCGGCGAGCGCGGACAGGATCGTGACAGCGGTAAGGATTTTTGCAGTGCGTTTCATGGTGCGTTTCCTTTCATCAATGCGGCGGTATTGCCGTGATGTGAAGACTACGCAGTGAGACTCGCAAAACCCTGACGCCAAGGTTGCGATTTGGTGAGCTTCCCGGTTCAGCCCAGTGCGCTTGCGACGAGATTGAGCGTCAACGCGAGCACCAGGATGTTGAAACCAAACGAGACTAGCCCATGCAGCAGGACGAGGCGTCTCATAGCTGGGGTGGTGATGGCGACATCGGCGACCTGTGCCGTCATGCCGATGACGGCTGCAAAATAGGCGAAATCCAGATAGTCCGGCGCGCTCCCTCCAGGGAAAGTCAAGCCATTGCCACCGGAACGGTAGTAGTGGCGCGCATAGCGCAGCGCGAATACCGTCTGGATGATGAGCCATGTGGCGAGGAGCGCTGTGAGCGCCAGGAGGATGTGTGCCCAGCGCGCCGTACTGCTCATGCCTCGTGCCGCATCCGTCACCAGTAGGACACCGGCAAGGCTCACCCAGCAGGCGGCCACGACCAAAACGTAGAGCGTGGCATTGCCGGGGTCGAAGGCAGTGGCCCGCAGTCGCGTACCGGCGGCATCCAGGCGCGCCACGCCCCACCAGACGATGCCCAGGTAAAAGAGGCTGCCGACTAGCCATCCTGTCAGGACACGGCTCTCCCACAATGCCGCAGGAATGAGGATAGCCACCAGGACACCACATGTTGCTGCGAGCGTCAGCCGATGCCAGGCGCGCAGACGTGCGAGTGGGTGGAGCCCGGAAAGCAGGGGGTGACTGTTCATGGTGTTTTGCCGCGCCACCAGCGCTGTATGACATGGGCGAGTACGACGATGGCCACCAAGGCCGCAATCGCCCAATGCTCCATGCGCCGAATGTCTCCCAGATGTCGGGTGAGCGCCTCGCCAAATACCCATCCAGCCCCCGCCACGACCGGTGCCCACAGCGCGGCGGACACGAGATTGAGCAGCAGGAATCGCATGCGGGATATCCCGCTCATGCCGATGGCGATGGGCATCGCCGTGCGCAGGCCCCAGGCAAAGCGCATGGCGAGAACGATCTTCACCGGATGCCGTTCGACCAGGTCGAGCGCCCGCCTGATCGCTGCGGCTCGCCTGGGCCAGCGCGCCAGCAGGGCCGGCCCATGACGCCGCCCGAGCCAGAAATAGAACTGGTCCCCCAGCACGGCACCCAGCATGGCTACGATCACTACGGTGGCAAAGTCGAGATAACCTCGATGCGCACCGAAACCCGCGAGCACGAGCACGGTCTCGCCTTCCAGCAGGCTGCCGATGAACACAGCCAGTAGTCCGTAGTGGCTGAGGAGTGTGCCGATACCCATCCTGCCGAGGATAAACCGATTCTCGCCGAATCGTCATGCCTGAAATCCGCGGGTTTTGTTACCCTTGCCTGCATGCACGTGCTGATCGTAGAAGATGACCGTAGCGCCGCCGATTATCTGCGCCAGGGCCTGAGCGAGGCGGGTCATGTCGTGGACGTGGCTTTCGATGGAGAAAGCGGACTCATGCTGGCCCTCGATGGCCGCTACGATGTCCTGGTCGTCGATCGCATGCTACCGCGTCGCGATGGCTTGACGCTGATCCGCATGTTGCGGGCCGACGGCGTCAAGACGCCGGTACTCGTGCTATCGGCACTGGGCCAGGTGGATCAGCGGGTGGAAGGCTTACGGGCCGGCGGCGACGATTATCTGGTCAAGCCCTATGCGTTTTCCGAGCTGCTGGCGCGCATCGATGCCCTGGCACGTCGCAGCCAGGTCGTCGATGCCAGCACGCCGGCGGTGCTCAGGATCGCCGATCTGGAGCTCGATCTGGAAAGGCACCGCGTCACCCGTGCCGGACGGCTGATCCGCCTGCAGCCCCGCGAAATGCGCCTGCTCGAATATCTGATGCGGCGCGCCGGAAGGGTGGTCACCCGCACCATGCTGTTGGAACAAGTGTGGGATTTGAATTTCGATCCGCAAACCAATGTCGTGGACAGCCAGATCAGCCGGCTGCGGGCCAAGATCGACCGCGATTTCGACAAGCCGCTCTTGCATACCCTGCGAGGCATCGGCTACCGGCTGGGGGATGAGGTCTGATGTTCGAGCGCCCGCGCGCACTGTTGCGAACCACCGCCATGCGCTTGGCCTTGCGCCAGGCGCTGCTGTTGGTACTGGCACTGGCCGTGATGCTGGCTGCCCTTTTCGTCGTGCTCGACCGCTACACGGCCGATCAGATCGATTCGGCGCTACAGGGCGAGGCGCGCGCGCTGTCTGCCCTGCCGGCCGGGCAGCGGGCACAGAGCATCGCTTTGCTCGCCCGCTTGCGCAGTGACCGGCAACTGCGTCATTACCGCCTCGAAGACGCTGCAGGACAGTATCTGGCTGGAAATCTTTCACGCTGGCCCGAGGGACTGAGGGCTGACGGCCGGGTGCGCCGCCTCAGTGTGGCTTTGCCGCAGGAAGAGGAAGGGGACCACGACACCCGTGCCATTCTCCCCATCATAGGCTTGACTCTGCCAGACGGCGGGCGTCTGCTTATCGCCCAGGCGCCCGGAGAGATCGACGATCTGCGCGAACTGGCCCTGGGTTTGGCCGCGGCCATGATCGCACTGGCAGCGCTGCTCGCGCTCCTCATGGGCGTTGCGCTCGGCCGCCAGTGGCTTGCCCGCATCGAAGCCATCAACACGGTGGCTGGCCGCATCGCGTCGGGCGACCTCACCCAGCGTATGCAGGCCAGCAGCGGAGGCGATGAGTTCGACCTGTTGGCCGGACATCTCAATGCCATGCTGGAACGTATCGAGGCCGCCGTGCGCGGGATGCGCGAGGTGTCCGACCATGTCGCCCACGACCTGCGTCGGCCACTGGCGCGCCTGAAGACGCGTATCGAGGTCGCGCTTCGGCAGCCGCGCGACAGCGAGAGTTATCGCGGGGTGCTGGAAGAAAGCCTGCAAGACAGTGAAGAGATCCTCACCACTTTCGAGGCGCTTCTGACCATCGCCCGACTTGAGGCAGGCAGCGAACTCATGGCCAAAGCCACGTTTGATCTCGCAGCCGTCGCCCGTGACGTGACCGAACTCTATGCAGCCGAAGCAGAGGAAACCGGCAGGCCGTTTGCGCTCACTCATGCCGAATCGGCGCCGGTATCGGGCGCCTCCGCCCTGCTGGCCCAGGCTTTGGCCAATCTGATCGACAATGCCTTCAAGCACACGCCGGCGGACACCCCGGTCGAGATCGCGCTCGCGCAGTCCGGTGGGTATGTTGAACTCGCCGTCAGCGATCACGGTAGCGGCCTGTCCAGCGCGGACAAGACGCGCTTGGTCGAACGCTTTGCCCGAGGCGATACCGCGCGCAGCACCCCGGGCAGCGGGCTGGGGCTTTCGCTGGTGAGGGCCATTGCGCACGCGCATGGCGGCAAGCTTGTGCTGGAAGACACGCCAGGCGGCGGATTGACTGCCCGTCTCATCCTCCCGCTATCAAAGGAGCCCTATGCCCTACCTGGATGATCCACGTGTGCTGTTCGCCGCCGAACGCACCCTGCTGGCCTGGAATCGAACCGGCGTGAGCTTGATGGGGTTTGGCTTTCTGGTCGAACGTTTCGGTTTGTTTCTGCATGTCGTGATACGCGCCAACACCGAACCGCTGCATCGAGGGTCATCACTGGTCATCGGCGTGACGCTCGTTCTGCTGGGCGTGGCGTTGTTATTGGTGTCGGTGCGGCAACACCGGAACGTGCTGCAAACGCTGGGTGAGCAGGAAATTCCCCGGGGCTACTGGCTGAACGCAGGGGTCTTGGTCAACCTGGCGCTCGCCATCATCGGTATCCTGCTCGCGGCCTACATGGTTTTCCTATAACCATCTATGCCTGCCGGTCGCCTGCGCGCCTCATCCCGGCCGTTTTCTCAGTGCTTATTGCTCTCGGCTTACGTACATGAAGCGGGTGCATCGCCCCCGCTTCATGAATGAGGCAGAAAAAAGTGGAGTCCAACGTTTCGTAGAATGGGTGAAGCGGGAGACGCAGGTGGAACGGATAGCGACAGGGATTTACACGCCGGAGTTTTGGGCGGAAGCGGTATTGATCCATTATTCGGATCGCCGCAGCCGGGGCCATTGGCGGCTTGCGCATGGTCTTGGCCATGCCGGAGTAGATGACCAGAAATTCACCACCTTGACGGACGCTACCGCCAAAGGTGGCATACCGTTTCTGGACAGGGTGCGGGGTAAAAAGGATAATCGCGCGTCCTGAAACGCAATCAAGCGCGAAGCCAATCCCCATCCCATGTGATTTCCCGGTAGTTTCCCGCCACCGTTTCTTCAGTGCCGGATGCCCTTGGCATTTCGTGCCGCCTGTCCTGTTCTCCAGTTCTCGATTCTGGTTTTGCTCCGTCTTGTGGTTTGGAGTTGGCCCGTGTTGCGTATTTCGTATTTGGTAGTCCAATGATCAACGCTATCCGACAAAACTGGTTCACCAACATCCGCGGCGACCTGCTGGCCGGCATCGTGGTCGCGCTGGCGCTGATTCCCGAGGCGATCGCCTTTTCGGCTATCGCCGGGGTCGACCCCAAGGTGGGTCTCTACGCCTCGTTCTGCATCGCGGTGGTGATCGCCTTCGTCGGCGGCCGCCCCGGCATGATCTCGGCCGCCACCGGTGCGATGGCACTGCTGATGGTTACCCTGGTCAAGGATCACGGCCTGCAATACCTGCTGGCCGCCACGCTGCTGACCGGCGTGTTGCAGATCGGCGCGGGCTATCTCAAGCTGGGGTCGCTGATGCGTTTCGTCTCGCGCTCGGTCGTCACCGGATTTGTGAACGCATTGGCGATCCTGATCTTCCTGGCGCAGCTGCCCGAGCTCACCAACGTCACTTGGCACGTCTACGCGATGACGGCGGCCGGGCTGGCGATCATCTACGGCTTCCCCCAGGTCACTAAGGCGGTTCCTTCGCCGCTGGTGACCATCGTCGTGCTGACCGCGGTGGCGATGTTACTGGATATGGACATCCGCACCGTCGGCGACATGGGCGCGCTGCCGGACACGCTGCCGGTCTTTTTATGGCCCGAGGTGCCGCTCACTTTCGAGACGCTGGCGATCATCTTTCCGTATTCGGTTTCGCTCGCGGTGGTCGGCCTGCTCGAATCGCTGATGACCGCGACCATCGTCGACGACCTGACCGACACGACGAGCGACAAGAACCGCGAATGCAAGGGCCAGGGCGTCGCCAACATCGCCTCCGGCATGATCGGCGGTATGGCGGGCTGCGCGATGATCGGCCAGTCGGTGATCAACGTGAAGTCCGGTGGGCGCACCCGGCTGTCGACCTTTTCGGCCGGCGTGTTCCTGCTGCTGCTGATCGTGTTCCTCGGCGAATGGGTCGCGCAGATACCGATGGCGGCGCTGGTCGCGGTGATGATCATGGTCGCGATCGGCACCTTCAGCTGGAGTTCGCTCGCCAACCTGAAAAAGCATCCGATGAGCACCAGCACGGTCATGGTGACGACCGTCGTCGTCGTCGTCGCCACCCACAATCTCGCGATCGGCGTCTTTGTCGGCGTGCTCTTGGCGGCGATGTTCTTCGCCAACAAGGTGGCGCAGTACAAGTATGTGAAATCGGAGCTGAGCGAGGACGGGCTCACCCGCACCTACAAGGTCGTCGGCCAGGTGTTCTTCGCATCAAGCGACAAGTTCGTCGACTTTTTCGATTTCAAGGAAGCCGTGGACAAGGTGGTGATCGACCTCTGTCAGGCGCATTTCTGGGATATCACCTCGGTCAGCGCGCTCGACAAGGTGGTGCTGAAGTTCCGCCGCGAGGGCACCGCGGTCGAGGTCGTCGGTCTGAACGAGGCCAGCGCGACCATCGTCGACCGCTTCGCGGTGCACGACAAGCCGGGCGCCGTCGATAATCTGATGGGACATTAAGGGGACGACAACGATGTCACAGGTCATTGCATGTATCGATGGTTCCAGGCTGACACTCGCAGTGTGCGACTACGCCGCCTGGGCCAGCCGGCGGATGGACGCGCCATTGAATTTCCTACACGTGCTGGGCCGCTTGGAATATCCGATCCCCGCGGATCTGAGCGGCAACATCGGTCTGGGCAGCCGCGAACATCTGCTGCAGGAACTGGCCGAGCTCGACGAAAAACGCAGCCGGGTGGCGCTGGAGCAGGGGCGGCTCATGCTGGAGGCCGCCAAGGCACGCGCCATCGCCGACGGCGTGCCGAATCCCACCAGCCGCCAGCGTCACGGCGAACTGGTCGACACGCTGCTCGAATTGCAGGGCGAGATCCGCCTCCTGGTGATGGGGCGACAGGGTGAGCACGGCGACAGCACCGGCGAGCATATCGGCAGCCATCTGGAAAACGTGGTGCGCACGCTGCACCGTCCGATCCTCGTGATCCCCGCCGACTACAGCGAGCCGCAGCGCATCCTCATCGCCTTCGACGGCAGCGCCACCACCAAGAAGGCGGTCGAGATGGTCGCGTCAAGCCCCCTGTTCCGGGGGCTCGCCTGCCATGTGGTGATGGTCGGCGCCGACAAGCCGGAAGCCCGCGCGCAACTCGACTGGGCGCGCACGACGCTCGGGCAGTCCGGGTTCGAGGTGGACGCCAGCCTGCGTTCAGGCCAGGTCGAGGACGTGCTGTGCGCCTACCGCAACGAGCACGCCATCGACCTGATCGTGATGGGCGCCTACGGCCACTCCAAGATCCGCGAGTTCCTGGTCGGCAGTACCACCACCAAGCTGATCCGCCAGGCGAAGATCGCCCTGCTGCTGTTGCGCTGACTCCGGCGGTCGCTGTTGCGTTTTCCGGTGCGATTCATGTCGCGCACCGCGCCGCAGCTATCCGCCCGGGGCGTATCGCGCCGGAATTGCGGGCTCGAAGTGCGCGGGGCCCCGAGGCGCGTCCGGCGGTTGAGACTTTCCTGCGACCTGACAAGGATGAGGTCAATGAAGCCGACACCCGCAGGTACGAGATCAAGCGCAACGCGCGGCATGGGCTTGGACTGTTTCAGGACGCAAAAAAGGGGCCTGGGCCCCTTTTTTGCTGCGCCGGCCCCGGAAACTCAGGACACGCCGCCCTTGTAGTCGGCGATGCCCGGGTTGTTCTTGCCGATGCCGACGATCTTCGGCTCGTTGAGGACGACCTTCTTGATCGTCTTTTTCGAAGCGAGGAATTGCTCGACCACGTCCCAGATCGGGGTGTCCTTGACGGGGGCCGCTACCGATGCCCAACCCGCGACCTTGTAGTTCTTCTTCGGATCGATCGGCTTGCCCTTCAGCATCATGTTGGTGATGCGGCTGCCGATCCTGGCGTTCGGGTTGATCGTGTACTGCAGGCCGCCGACGCGCACCATGTCGCCGCCCTGCTGGTAGTAGGGGTCGGGGTTGAAGATGTTGTCGGCGACGTCCTCCAGGATGGTCTTGATCATTTCGCCGCTCATCTCGTTGAGCGTGGTGCCGGGGTAGGTCAGCGCCATCTGGTCCATCATGCGCTCGTAGGTGATGGTCTCGCCCGGCAGGATGCTGGTACCCCAGCGCACGCCCGGCGAGAACGAGATCTCGGCGCCCTTGACCTCGATCAGCGCATCGCAGATAAGCTGGTCCCACGTGCCATTGAAGTTGCCGCGGCGGTACAGCAGTTCCTCGGTGACGGCGAGCGGCTTGCTGAGCTTGGACTCGTAGGGCGCGCGCACCTTCTTGATGTAGGCTTCCATGCCCGGATCGGCCGGCAGCAGGTTGGAGAACACCGGCAGCAGGCGGTAGTTGAAGCTCTGCACCTTGCCGCCGCGGACGTCGAAATCCATCACGCCGAGGAACTTGCCGTTGGAGCCGGCGTTGGTGACCAGCGTGGTGCCGCCGCGGGCGTTCTTGACCGGTACCGGGCGCGGCATGCCGTCGTGGGTGTGGCCGCCGAAGATCGCGTCGACGCCGTGGATGCGCGACGCCATCTTGAGGTCGACGTCCATGCCGTTGTGCGACAGCACGACCACGACCTGGGCACCCTTGGCGCGCGCTTCGTCGACCCATTTCTGCAGGCTGTCGTCGCGGATGCCGTAGCTCCAGTCGGGGATGAGGTAGGCCGGGTTGGCGATCGGCGTGTAGGGGAAGGCCTGGCCGATCACGGCGATCTTGACGCCGTTCTGCTCCTTGATGACGTAGGGCTTGAACACCTGGTCGCCGAAATCGTTGGTGACGATGTTCTGCGCGACGAAATCGACGCCGGCCTTCTTGAAGTCCTTGTTAACGACTTCCAGCATGCGGTCGGCGCCGAAGGTCGCTTCCCAGTGCGGCGTCATGATGTTCACGCCGAGCTTGATGCAGGCGTCGACCATGTCCTGCGCGTTGGTCCACAGCGAAGTGGCTGAGCCCTGCCAGGTGTCGCCGCCGTCGAGCAGCAGCGCGCCGGGACGCTGCGCGCGCATCATGTCGACCAGCGTCTTCAGGTGGGCAAAACCGCCGACCTTGCCGTAGACCCTGGCGGCCTCGGTGAAGTCGAGGTAGGTGAAGGCGTGCGCCTCGGGGGTGCCGGGCTTGATGCCGAAATGTTTCAGCAATTCCTGGCCCACGATGTGCGGCACCTTGCCGCGCGCGGGGCCCACGCCGATGTTGACGTTGGGCTCGCGGAACCAGATCGGCATGAGCTGCGCGTGGCAGTCGGTGAAATGCAGGAACGAGACATTGCCCTTGCGGGGCACGTTGTACAGGCTGGGATCATTGCCTGCCAGGGCGGATTTGCTGTCGATCGCCATGCCGGATGCGGCGGCGACGGCCAGCAGTTGCAGAAACTCGCGGCGGTTCATGTGCATCGCTAACACCTCTCTTCAAATAAGCGCTTGGCGCATTATGCGTCCCGGGTCCAGCCTGGAAAATAGTTAATTGAGTCTACGCATGCCCCGGCCGTTCCCGAGGCAGGCCAGCGGCTGGGGCCGTCCGGCCGAGGGACAGCGCCTCAACCGCCACGCCCGCGCTCCTCCTGCGCGAGTTCGCGCAGGCCCGCCAGCGCGATCGTCAGCGTCGCGCTGGTGTTGTCGCGCGGAAACACCATCCACGCGGGCAGCCGCAGGGTGGGGCTGTCGGGCACCTGCCACAGGCGGCCGGCGTCGAGATACTGGCGCACCAGGCGCTGCGGGAAATAGCCGCTGCCGCCGTAGGTGAGCAGTTGCTGCACGCCGAGCCAGCCGATGTTGGCGACGAGCGCGGGCGGGCCGACTTCGGGGTGGTGGTCGCTGAAGAGCGCATGGAATTCCGGCCCCCAGTCGATGTGGATGTAGCCGGGGTCGGGCCAGCCGCGCGCGAGGTCGCTCGTCACGAGCAGCAGCGTCTCGTCGAACAGCGCCTCGACGACGAGGCCGGGGCGCGAGGTGGGGGTATACATCACGCCGATGTCGACGCTGCCTTCGATGAGCCCCTGCATGATGTCGGCCTCGAAGCCGATCTCCAGCCGCAGCGACACGTCCGGCGCCGCCTTCCGCATCCACGCCACCCAGTGCGGCAGGAAGCCTTCCCACACCGCGATGCGCCCCGACAGCGTGAGCACGTCGGAAAAGCCCTGCGGCAGGCCGACGTCGTGGCGTGCCTGCTCGACCGTGCGCACCAGGTGCTTGGCGTGGCGCAGGAAGCGTTTGCCCGCGGGGGTGAGTTCGGCGCCGTTGCGGCCGCGCTGGAACAGGCGCGCGCCGAGCAGGCCTTCCAGGTTGTGGATGCGCGCGCTCACCGTCGACTGCGTCACGTGCAGGCGACTCGCGGCCGCGACGAAATTGCCGGTGGCGGCGACGGCGAGAAAGGTGCGGGCGAGCTCGGTATCCATATCTATCGGACTTTTCGATATTAGACACCAAAATTAATCGCTGGATAGATATATTAGCGGTCCCTAAACTACGGTCATCCCTTCCCCGAACGAGAGGAGACCGTGATGAACCAGATGACCGACCCCAAGGCCATGATGCCTGGGCGCGACGCCGAGGGCTATCTGATCGAGCCGGGCGACTGGAACGAGGATGTCGCCCGCGAACTCGCCCGCGAAGAGAACATCGCGCTGACCGACGATCACTGGGACGCGATCCGCTTCATGCGCGACTACTACGACGAGCACCAGATCGCCGCCGACGCGCGCTTCGTCATCAAGCACCTGGCGGAACGCTTCGGCCGCGACGCGCAGAAGAAACTGTTCGAGCTCTTCCCCTACGGCTACGTGAAGCAGGCGTGCAAGATCGCCGGCATGAAGCGGCCGCGCGCCTGGAGCACGGGTTGAAGGCGCGCGTGCGGCGCATGCGCAAGCTGGCCTACTCGGTTTCCGAGCGCGAGCACTGGATCTCCGCGCTCGGCGGGCTCGTCGGCATCCTCGCCGTGGTGTGGGTCGGCCAGGCCTGGCTGGGTGGCCACGGCGGCGTGCTCGCCACGGCGTCGATGGGCGCCTCGGCGGTGCTGCTGTTCGCCGCGCCGCACGGCGCGCTGTCGCAGCCGTGGCCGGTGTTCGGCGGGCATGGGGTGTCGGCGCTCATAGGCGTCACCTGCGCGCGCTGGCTCGGCGGCGATCCCATGCTCGCGGCGGCGCTCGCGGTCAGCCTGGCGATTGCCGCCATGTACACGCTGCGCTGCCTGCATCCGCCGGGCGGCGCCACCGCGCTGTACGCGGTGCTCGGCGGCGAGGCCGTGCACGCGCTCGGC
The DNA here is from genome assembly GCA_046292745.1 of Thiobacillus sp. Classification (GTDB taxonomy): domain Bacteria; phylum Pseudomonadota; class Gammaproteobacteria; order Burkholderiales; family Thiobacillaceae; genus Thiobacillus. The sequence goes on from JBKBQH010000004.1 coordinate 181,006, forward strand.
TATGGCTATGTGCTGAGCCCGGTGCTGCTGGATGCGGCGGTGCTGCTGGGCGTCGCGATCGTATACAACTATCCCTTTGCCTGGCGGCGCTATCCGCAGGCCTGGCACCGGGCCGCCATGCCCGACGAGCCGGGCGAGAAGCACATGATCCCGCACAGCAGCCTGGTCTACGCGCTTTCCCAGATCGACACCTTCGTCGACGTCAGCGAGGAAGACCTGCAGCGCATCTACGCGCTGGCGCTGGCCGGTGTCCCGGCGACCGCATCCGAAGCCGCAGCGCTGCCGGATGGACCTCGGACTTAACCCAGCGTCGTGTCCAGCACCATCATGACCGCGAAACCGGCCATCAGCCCGATCGTCGCCGGCGTCTGGTGGCCGTTGCGGTGGGTTTCGGGTATGACCTCGTGGCTGACCACAAAGATCATCGCGCCGGCGGCGAGCCCCAGGCCGATCGGGTAGGCGAGCGCAAGCCCGCTGGCGAGGCCGACGCCGAGGAGCGCGCCGAGCGGCTCCATCAGGCCGCTCAGCGCGGCGATCCCCACCGCGCGCGCCGGGGTGAGCCCCGCCGCCTTCAGCGCCATCGCGACCGCAAGGCCCTCGGGCACGTCCTGCAGCGCGATCGCGGTGGTGAGCGGCAGGCCGACGGCGAGGTCGGCCTGCGAGAACGCCACGCCGATGGCCATGCCCTCGGGCAGGTTGTGCAGCGCGATGGCGAACACGAACAGCCATACCCGTGAGACACGCTCGCAGCCGGCGCCGCAGGGACCGCCATGTTCGTGCGCGTGCGGCGTGAAGCGGTCGAGCCCGAGCATGAGCAGCACGCCGAGCGCCAGCCCGGCGACGACCGTGAGCGCGCCGGCGTAGGCGTTGCCGGTGAGCGCCTCGCCCGCCGCGAGTCCGGGCAGGATGAGCGAAAAGGAACTCGCCGCCAGCATCATCCCGGCGGCCAGGCCCAGCATGGTGTCCTCGGTACGCGCCGACAGGCCGCGCAGAAAGAGCGCCGGCAGGGCGCCCGCCGCGGTGGCGGCGAAGCCGGCGGTGCCGCCGAGGAGAGCCAGGCGCAGCGTCGCGCCGATTTCCCCGGACGCCACGCGCCACAGGCTCGACGCGAGCAGCGCCGCCACCGCCGCGAGCGCGAGCGCGAGGCCGAGCGTGGTGAACGGATGCGCCTGCGCCTGCTGCATCCAGGCGGCGCGCCAGGTGGCCGGGGTGTCGGGGTGAGTGAGGTCCATGCTGTCCTTCGTCGTCTGTCGCTGGGAGAATCGTCTTCCTCGGCGGGCGTTGCCGGCCGGTTGACATTGTGCCGGCGGCGGTCGGCTGGAGATTATCCGCCAGGCGGCCCGTGCAGGGCAGGGCCGCGTCCCGCGGCGCGCGTCAGCGCCATCCAGTAACGGTGCGGATAGTCGCGCGCCGGATCGTTCACCGGCAGGCATGCGAGGCCGTGCGCGGCGAAGAAACCGATCGCGTCGGCCTGCGCTTTGACCAGCAGGCCGTCGTATCCCGCTGCCCGCGCAGCATCGGCCACGGCGTCGAGCAGGCGGCTGCCGACACCGGCGCGCTGATGTGCCGGGTCGACGTAGAGGCCGTGCAGCAGCAGGCCGCGTTGCCCTGCGGGCGTGTCGCGCGGTTCGGCTTCTTCCCACATGGCGACACCGACGGGCGTGCCCATCGCATCCTCGGCGACGACGCCCGCCATGTGCAGCAGATCGTGCGGATGGTAGCGGTAGCTCGGCAGGGAGAGGCGCTTGACGCGCTCGGCGAGCGCCCAGCCCATCACCGCGCGCTCGACGACCGTATTCGCCACCGGGAGGTCGGCAACGGCCAGGGCCCGCAGGCGTACGGGCTGCGCCCGGGCAGGCGTTCCGGGCGCGTTCATGCCGGATCCAGGCCTTCGAAGCCGCCGCCGAGGCGCGCGAGCGCCGCATAGAAATAGTGTCCGATCATGGTCGTCTCCTTGTTTCAGAGATACTTGATGCGCTGGCGCAGTGCATCGGGATCGATCGTGACGTCGCACAAGCGATCGCCGTCCTGGCCGGCGATGACGCCGACGCCGGCCACCGGAATCAGCGTGTCGATCTGGAAGCGCCCGCCGCTGCCGCGCAGGAAGCATTCTTCGTCGAAGAACAGGCGGTCGCCGGCATCGCCGACCGCGTCGGATTCGAGCGTGTCGTAGCCGACGTGGCGCGCGATGTCTTCATGCGATTGAATGTCGATTACCTCGATACTGCGGCTGTCGGGTTGAATCAGGAGGGCTCTCATGGGCTTGTCCGTTCTCGATGGGTTGGGAAACCGCCCCCGCCCGCGATGGGTGGGGGCGGGGATTCACGCGAGATCGAAGCGGTCGAGGTTCATCACCTTCACCCAGGCCGCGACGAAATCGTGCACGAGCTTGGCCTGTCCGTCGTTCTGGCCGTAGACCTCGGCGATCGCCCGAAGCTGCGAGTTCGAGCCGAACACCAGGTCGGCGCGGGTGGCGGTCCACTTCACCTTGCCGCTCTTGCGCTCGCGCACCTCGAACAGGGTTTTGTCCGCATCGACCGGCTTCCATTCGTTGCCCATGTCGAGCAGGTTGACGAAGAAGTCGTTCGTCAACACCCCAGGACGCCCGGTGAACACGCCGTGCTTCGTGCCGCCGTGGTTGGCGCCGAGCGCGCGCAGGCCACCGACCAGCACCGTCATTTCCGGCGCGGTGAGCGTCAGCAATTGCGCCTTGTCCACCAGCAGCGCCTCGTCGGGCACGTCGGGGAAGCGGGCGCTGCGGTAGTTGCGGAAGCCGTCGGCGATGGGTTCGAGCGGGGCGAAGGAGTGCGCATCGGTCTGCTCGGCACTGGCGTCCATGCGACCCGGGGTGAAGGGCACGGTGACGTTCTGTCCCGCCTGCTTCGCGGCGTTCTCGACCGCGGCACAGCCTGCCAGCACGATGAGGTCGGCGAGCGAAATCTTCTTGCCGCTGGCGGCCTCAGCGTTGAATTCGGCCTGGATCGTTTCGAGCTTGGCGAGCACCTTGGCCAGCTGCGCCGGTTCGTTCACTTCCCAGTCCTTCATCGGCGCGAGGCGGATGCGCGCGCCGTTGGCGCCGCCGCGCTTGTCACTGCCGCGGAAACTCGCGGCGGAGGACCACGCGGTGTAAACCAGTTCGGCGGTGGTGAGGCCAGATGCCAGCACCTTGGCTTTCAATACGGCCACGTCCGCATCGTCCACCAGCGGATGGTCCACCGCCGGGATCGGATCCTGCCAGATCAGGTCTTCGGCCGGCACTTCGGGCCCGACGTAGCGCGCCTTCGGCCCCATGTCGCGGTGGGTGAGCTTGAACCAGGCGCGCGCGAAGGCGTCGGCGAACTCGTCCGGGTGGTCCTTGAAATGGCGCGCGATCTTCGAATACTCGGGGTCGTAGCGCATCGCCATGTCGGCGTCGGTCATGATGATCGGCACTTTCTTCGAGGCGTCGTGCGCCGCCGGCGCCAGGTTGGCGTCGGTGTGCGCGACCGGCGTCCACTGCGAGGCGCCCGCGGGGCTCCTCGCCGGCACCCACTCGTTGCCGAACAGCACGTCGAGATAGCTCATGTCCCACTTCGTCGGCGTCGGCGTCCACGAGCCTTCGAGGCCGCTGCTGATGGTGTCGCCGCCCTTGCCGCTCTTGTAGCTGCTGATCCAGCCCAGGCCCTGGTTCTCGATGCCGGCCGCTTCGGGCGCGGGGCCCACGTGCGTCGCCGGGCCTGCGCCGTGACACTTGCCGAAGGTGTGGCCGCCGGCCGTGAGCGCCACCGTCTCGTAGTCGTTCATCGCCATGCGCGCGAAGGTCTCGCGTACCAGCTGCGCCGAGACGAGCGGATCGGGCTTGCCGCCGGGGCCTTCCGGGTTGACGTAGATCAGGCCCATCTGCACCGCGGCCAGCGGATTCTCGAACTTGTCGGGATCGGTGCCGTGGCGCGTGTCGGCAAGCCAGTCCTTCTCGGAGCCCCAGTACACCGACTCGTCGGGTTCATACACGTCGGCGCGGCCGCCGCCGAAGCCGAAGGTCTTGAAGCCCATGGATTCCAGCGCGCAGTTGCCCGCCAGCACGATGAGGTCGGCCCAGGAAATCTTGTTGCCGTACTTCTGTTTGATGGGCCATAGCAGGCGCCGCGCCTTGTCGAGGTTGACGTTGTCCGGCCACGAGTTGGTCGGTGCGAAGCGCTGCTGGCCCAGGCCGGCGCCGCCGCGGCCGTCGCCGATGCGGTAGGTGCCTGCCGCGTGCCACGCCATGCGGATGAAGAAGGGGCCGTAATGGCCGTAATCGGCCGGCCACCAGTCCTGTGAATCGGTCATCAAGGCGTACAGGTCCTGCTTGACTGCGGCCAGATCGAGCTTCTGGAATTCCTCCGCGTAATCGAACGAAGGCGCCATGGGGCTGGTCTGCGGCACGAACTGGCTCAGGATCTTGAGGTTCAGCTGGTTTGGCCACCAGTCGTGGACGGTCGGGGCGCCGACGGCGGCGGTGGCATGAAACGGGCATTGGCTTTCGGACATGGCGTGCTCTCCTTTCGATACGTTATTCCACAATGGAATGTGCATTTAAGACCAGGTGCAACGATTTGTCTCATGAGTAATCTAGAATGAGACGATTGATAAAACGAATGGATACGCATGACCCTGCAGGAACTCAAATACCTGGTGGCGCTCGCCGATCATGGCCATTTCGGGCGCGCGGCCGAGGCCTGCTTCATCACGCAGTCGACCCTGTCGACGCAGATCAAGAAGCTGGAGGATTTTCTCGGCGTGACGCTGTTCGACCGCAGCCTGAAGCGTGTCACGCCGACGCCGATCGGCAAGGAGATCCTTGCCGCCGCGCGCAGCATCGTCGAGGAGGCCGAGCGCATCCGCGAACTCGCCCGCCATGCGCAAGACCCGATGGCGCGCACGATCCATCTGGGCGTGATCCCCACGCTGGGGCCGTACTACCTGCCGCACGCGCTGACGCTGGTGCACAAGAAGCACCCTGGCCTGCGCCTGTTGTTGCGCGAGGAGATGACGCCGCAGATCCTCGAGCACCTCGTCGACGGCAGGCTCGACGCCGGCTTGCTCGCGCTGCCGGTGGCCGACGACGCCTTGCGCGTCGAGCCGCTGTTCTACGAGCCGTTCCTCGCCGCGCTGCCCGCGGGCCATGCCCTGGCGGCGCGCAAGGAACTGAAGGTCGCTGACATCATGAACGAAAAGCTGTTACTGCTCGATGAAGGCCACTGCCTGCGCGACCAGGCGCTCGACGTCTGCGGCAGCGGTTCGCGCGGCCGCGAGGAAGTGCGGGCGACCAGCCTGGAAACGCTCCGGCAGATGGTCGGCATGGGGCTGGGCGTGACGCTCTTGCCGGCGCTGTCGGTCGACGCCGGCCCGCGCGTCATCAAGAAGGCGGTTGAAATCCGGCCCTTCAAGTCGCCGCCGCCGGGCCGCACGCTCGCCCTGGTGTGGCGCCGTCGCGCGCCCTTCCCGGAGACTTTCGAACGCCTCGCGCAGACGCTCAAGGCCGCGCTTCCGGACGGGGTGGCGCCGGCTTGACCTGCCCGATCTCAACGGCCGGTGTTGCCCGGTCTCTGGACGGGACAAGAGGCCGGGCGGCGTCAGTCCCCGTCCGTCTGGACGCGTCAGCGGCGCCCGGGTAGAATCCGCCGCGTCATTGGGGAGTAGTCGCCCGCGGCGGTACAGCGGGGCGTGCGTCAACAGACTTGGCCGCCTGGCCGTGGCGCATGCAGCCCTCGCTTTTCAGCGAGGCAGGCCTGGCAAGACCTTTGACCCGATCGCCCCGGCTGGCCGGCGTGGCGAGCGGGTCATCGCGTGGAACCGGCCCGGAGCTTCAAGTGGACGCATTTCTCATCTCGGCCGGCGTGGTCGCGCTGGCCGAAGTCGGCGACAAGACGCAACTGCTCGCCTTCCTGCTGGCGGCGAAATTCCGCAAGCCCGTTCCCATCATCCTCGGCATCCTCGTCGCCACCCTGGCCAATCACGCCGTGGCGGGCGCGCTCGGCGCGTGGGTCACCACGCTGGTCGCGCCCGAGGTGCTGCGCTGGGTGCTGGGCCTGTCGTTCATCGCCATGGCGGTGTGGATCCTGATTCCCGACAAACTCGACGAAGGCGACGCCCGGCTGGTGCATTGGGGCGTGTTCGGCACCACGGCCGTCGCTTTCTTCCTCGCCGAGATGGGCGACAAGACCCAGATCGCGACGGTGGCGCTGGCGGCGCAGTACGGGGATTTTTTCCGGGTTGTCGCCGGCACCACGCTCGGCATGCTCGTCGCCAACGCGCCGGCGGTGCTGTTGGGCGATCGCGCCGCCCACCGCATGCCGGTGAAGCTGGTGCACGGCGTCGCCGCGGCGATCTTTGCGCTGCTCGGCGTGGCGGTGCTGTTCGACGTCGGCGCGCGCTTCGACTTTTATTGAGCTACATCAGCCAGGCAAGCGCGGCGTAACGTGCCAGCTTGCCCAGCGTCACCAGCAGCAGAAAGGCCGGCACGTCGACGCGCAGCACGCCGGCGACCAGGCACAGCGGATCGCCGACCACCGGCAGCCAGGCGAACAGCAGGCTGGGCCGGCCCCAGCGCGCGAACCAGCGCTCGGCACGCGCCATGCGGGCTTCGGTCTTGACGCTGCGGCGCGCGACCGCCACGCGGCCGAAGCGCCCCATGCTGTAGGTGATGAGGCTGCCGAGCACGTTGCCGGCGGTCGCGGTTGCGACGCTCGCCAGCGGGTCGGCGCCCTGGTGCAGGCGGTAGAGCAGCAGCGCCTCGGAACCGCCGGGAAACAGCGTCGACGACAGCAGCGCCGAGCCGAACAGCGTCCAGTCCATGCCCTCAGCGCGTCGGGCAGGCGCCGATGCGCTGCGCGCGCAGGATCTGCGTGAAGTGCTGCATGCCCGGGCTCGGCGGCACGTAGCCGCCGACCATGCGGATCTCGTAGCCGTTGGCGTCGCGGCGGCCCTCCGCGCGCCCGACCATGCGGGAAGGGCCGGCCGTCTCGCAGACGAAGTTGTAGCGCACCGTGTCGCCGGCCTGCTGGAACTGGGTGATCGCGCACAGGCTGCCGGTTTCGGCGACGGCGTAGGCGGTGCCGTAGACGATCTCGCGTTCGCCGAAGCACTTCTGGTGCTGGCGCGCCGGCAGCTGGAGCGCGGTGCCCGGCATCGCGAGTTGCAGGGTCACGGTGTAGAGGCCGGGCTGCGGCGTGGCGGCGGCAACGGCGGCCGGCAGGCTGGCGCAGGCGAAGAGGGCGAGGCGGGCGGGCAGGCGCATGAGCGGACGGCAGGGGCGGAAAAGCGCAAGTCTGGCACGGCAGATGGCGTCGGGCCATCGATTGATATCGTCAATCATATTCATGCAGACTTTCCGTTGGATCGATATATCGATGATCTCTAATATCGCTCCTGTCTTGATTGACATTGCAAATCAACTGAACAGGAGCCCACCATGCAGAACACGAAGTCCCCGACCATCCAGAACCTCGAAGCCGCCTTTGCCGGCGAGTCCATGGCCCACATCAAATACATGTGGTTCGCCCGCCAGTGCCGCAAGGCGGGTGACGAGGCGACCGCCCGCGTGTTCGAGGACACCGCCGCGCAGGAGATGCTGCACGCCTTCGGCCACGCCGAGCTGCTGTTCGCCGACGAGACGATGACGCCGGCCAAGTGCCTGCAGTACGCGATCGAGGGCGAGACGCACGAGTACACCGAGATGTACCCGAAGTTCCGCCACGAGGCGATGATCGAGGGCAACACCGCCGCGGTCGCCGAGATCGACGAGCAGATTGCCGAATCCCGCGAACACGCCGAAATGTTCCGGACCGTGCTGGACAAGGCCGCCAAGCGCTTCGCCGCGCTGGCCAAGGTGGAAGAGAAGCACGCGCGCCACTACCAGGCGCAAAAAGACGCGATCGCCGCCTGAACGCGCGACATCGATAGAATCTTGAAAACGAAAGGAAACGAAATGAAAGCTTGGCAATGCATCGTGTGCGGTTACATCTACGACGAAGCCGAGGGCGACCCGGAGCACGGCATCGCCGCCGGCACCCGCTGGGAGGACGTGCCCGACAACTGGGAATGCCCCGACTGCGGCGTCGCCAAGGCTGATTTCGAAATGGTCGAAATCACCGCCGCCTGATGATCCCGGGGGCGCCCGGCGCCCCCTTTGATTTCCCGGAGAACTCCATGCACCCCCTCGTCATCGTCGGTTCCGGCCTCGCCGGCTACACCCTGCTGAAGGAGTTCCGCAAGCGCGACCCGGACACGCCCGTCACGCTCGTCACGGCGGACGACGGCGCCTTCTATTCCAAGCCCAACCTGTCGAACGCCTTCGCGACCAACCGCACCGCAGCGGCGCTCGCCAGCGCCAGCGCGGAGAAGATGGCGGCCGAGCAGAAGGCGACGGTGCTGACGCACACCCGCGTCACCGCGATCGACACCGCGGGCCACCGCCTGCGCACCGCGACCGGCGAGCTGACCTATGCCAAGCTGGTGCTCGCGCTCGGCGCCGACCCGATTGCGCACGGCCTCGCGGGTGACGGCGCGGCCGACGTGCTGACGGTCAACGATCTCGCCGATTACGCCAATTTCCGGGCCGCGCTCGAGGGCAAGCGGCGCGTCGCGGTGCTCGGCGGCGGCCTCATCGGCTGCGAGTTCGCCAACGACCTTGCGCACGCCGGTTTCGAGGTCGACGTGGTGCACCTGGGCGAGTGGCCGCTCGAACGGCTGGTGCCGGTGGAAGCGGGCCGGCGGCTCGCCGACGCGCTCGCCGCGCTCGGCGTCACGTGGCATTTCGGCCGCACCGGCAAGCACGTCGATCGCAGCGGCAGCGGCTATGTGGTCACCCTCGACAACGGCGAGACGCTCGCGGCGGACGTGGTGCTGTCGGCGATCGGCCTCAAGCCGCGCACGCAACTGGCGCAGGCCGCCGGCATCCAGACCGGCCGCGGCATCCAGACCAACGCGCTGCTCGAAACCAGCGTCCCGGACGTCTACGCGATGGGCGACTGTGCCGAGGTCGAGGGCCAGAACCTGCCCTATGTGCAGCCTTTGCTGCTGCAGGCGCGTGCGCTCGCGGCGACACTCACCGGCACGCCGACGCCGGTGGTGTATCCGCCGATGCCGGTGATGGTGAAAACGCCCGCGCACCCGGTCGTCGTGCTGCCGCCGCGCATCGGCACGCCCGGCCGCTGGCAGGTCGAGAACCACGAAGGCGGCGTGTGCGCCCGCTTCCTGGACGAGGCGGGACGCTTGCGTGGGTTTGCGCTTACCGGCAGCGAGACGGCGCGGCGCAACACGCTGCTGAAGGAACTCGCGGCCTGAGTCTTACGGCCCCGGCCGCAGCGCGTCGATGAGCGGGCAGCTCACCGCGCCGCGGCGGCTGGCGCAGCGCTCGACCAGCTGCGCCAGCACGGTCTCGATGCGCTGCAGGTCCTGCAGTCGTTGGCGCACGTCGGCGAGCTTCAGTTCTGCGATCGCCCGCGCGTCGGAACAATGCGCGCCGTCGTCGAGCCGCAGGAGCTGTGCGATCTCGTCGAGCATGAAGCCGATGCGTTGCGCCGCCTTGATGAACCGCACCCGCGCGACATCCGCGTCGCCGTAGCGGCGGATGCCGCCCAGCGGCTTGTCCGGCGCCATCAAAAGGCCGAGCCGCTGGTAGTAGCGGATCGTCTCCACGTTGACCCCGGCCTCGCGCGCCAGCGTGCCGATGGTGAGCGTCTGTCTGGCCATTGCCGTCCCTCGAAATTCTCCTTGACACCGTAGTATGGTACGGCATTCAGACTTGCGGCATCCGTTCCTGAAGGAGACGCCATGTCGCAAGAGAAAACCGGCCGCTTGCCGCTCATCGGCGGCGCCGTCGCCGCCGTCGCCGCCTCCCTGTGCTGCATCGGCCCCCTGGTGCTGGTCATGCTGGGTGTCGGCGGCGCCTGGGTAGGCAACCTCGCCGTGCTGGAACCGTTCCGGCCTTGGTTCCTGGGCGCGGCCGTCATCGCGCTCATCTTCGCCTGGAAAAAAATCTACCGCGCACCGGCGGCCGCCTGCACGCCCGGTTCGCTGTGCGCCCTGCCCCAGACCCACCGCCTCTACAGAGTGCTGTTCTGGATCGTGGCCGTGCTCGTCGCGGCGGCCTTCATCTTCCCCTACCTTGCCCCGTTGTTTTATTGATTAAGGAGCCCCGCCATGCTGAAAAAGTTCGTTCTCGCCTCGCTGCTCGTTTTCGCCGCCAACGGCGCGGCCTTTGCCGCCGTGCGCACGGTCACGCTGTCGGTGCCGGGCATGTACTGCGAAGTCTGCCCCATCACGGTGAAGAAGGCGCTGCAGAAAGTACCTGGCGTGTCCAAGGTCGAGGTGTCGTTCAAGAAGAAAGAAGCGGTCGTGACCTACGACGACGCCAGGACCACGCTCAAGGCGCTGGAAGACGCCACTTTCGAGGCCGGCTATGAATCCACCGTGAAGGGCGGGAAAGCCCAATGACGGCGCAGATTCCCCAGGTGGCCGGCATGACCCGCGAGCACGGCGCGACGGCGTCCGGGGGCGCGTGCTGCGGCACCACGCCCGGGACCGAATCCAGACTCAGCGTCGCCATCATCGGCAGCGGCTCGGCGGCCATGGCCTGCGCCCTCCGCGCGGCGGAGGCAGGCGCCGCGGTGACGGTGATCGAAGCCGCCACCACCGGCGGCACCTGCGTCAACGTCGGCTGCGTGCCCTCGAAGATTCTGATTCGCGCCGCGCATGTGGCCCATCTGCAGGCCCGCCACCCGTTTCCAGGGCTGGCCACGCATGCGCCGACGCTGGACCGCAAAGCGCTGGTCGCACAGCAGCAGGCGCGGGTGGAAGAACTGCGCCATGCGAAGTACGAGAGTATTCTGGAAACTAATCCGGGCATCACCCTGCTCTCCGGTTTCGCACGCTTCGAGGATGCAAAGACCCTCGTGGTGAAACAAGCCGATGGCGCCGAAACGCGCCTCGCGCCCGACCGCATTCTGATCGCCAGCGGCCGCTCGCCGCAGATCCCGGACGTGCCGGGACTCGCCGGCACGCCGTTCTGGACCTCCACCGAGGCATTGGTCGCCGAGGAAACGCCGAGCCATCTGGTCGTGTACGGCGGCTCGGTGGTCGCGCTGGAACTGGCGCAGGCTTATCTGCGCCTGGGCAGCCAGGTCACGCTGATCGCGCGCGGCGCGCTGCTGTCGAAGGAAGACCCCGCCCTCGGCGCGGAGCTCCGGGCGGCGCTGGTCGAGGAAGGCATGCGCGTGCTCACGGACACGACGGTCAATGCCGTGCGCTTCGATGGGAAGGCTTTCGAGCTGGAAACCAGCGCGGGCGTCGTCACCGGCGACCGGCTGCTCGTCGCCACCGGGCGCAAACCCAACACGGCGGGGTTGAATCTCGCGGCCGCCGGCGTGGTCACGGACCCCACTGGCGCCATCAAGGTGGACGACCATCTGCGCACCAGCGTGCCCCACATCTATGCGGCCGGCGACTGCACCGCGCTGCCGCAGTTCGTGTATGTGGCGGCCGCCGCCGGCACCCGCGCCGCCATCAACATGACCGGCGGCGATGCGGCGCTGGATCTCGCGATCGTGCCGGCGGTGGTATTCACCGATCCGCAGGTGGCCACGGTGGGGCTCACCGAAGCGCAGGCGCAGCAACAAGGCATCGAAACCGACAGCCGCACGCTCACGCTCGACAACGTGCCGCGCGCGCTGGCCAACTTCGATACCCGCGGCTTCATCAAGCTGGTGGCGGACAAGAATAGCGGACGGCTGCTGGGCGCGCAGGTATTGGCGGCGGAAGGCGGCGAGATCATCCAGACCGCCGCGCTGGCCATTCGCAACCGCATGACGGTGGCTGATCTGGGCGCGCAGCTCTTCCCTTACCTCACCATGGTGGAAGGACTCAAGCTGTGCGCCCAGACCTTCACCCAGGACGTGAAGCAGCTCTCCTGTTGCGCGGGGTGAGGGGCCTCAGCAGGTTTCGCACGGATCGATCGGCAGGCCGCGTGCGATCCAGCCGGGGCCGGCCGCGCTGCCGGCCATGCCTTCGGGAATATGGGTGACGTTCGTATAGCCGGCTTCCTGCAACGCCTTCTGCATTCGGGTGGTGCGGTTGCCGGTGCGGCAGATGAGCGCGATCGGCGCGTCGCGCCTGCCGTCGAGCGCGGCGCCGACCTCGCGCACGAAGCCCGGCACGCCCTGCGGATGGACCATGTTGATGCGCAGGGCGCCGACAGCGACGCCGGTCTGGCGCCACTCGTCCGGACGGCGGATGTCGATCAGCGTGAGTTTGCCGGCGCTGGCCTGCGCGAACGCCTCGGGGGCGCTGAGCGTGGGGCCGCTGTCGGCCGAACAGCCGGCGAGTAGCATCAGGGCGAGGGTGGCGGCGAACAGGGGAGAGCGGGGCATGTCAGGTCCGATATCGTGGAAGGTGCTGGAATAGTTCGCCTGTGCAACAGGAAGTTCCTTGCGCCTGGCCGGCCGGCGCGACTTGGGCGACAATGCGGCATGGACATTTTCCGCGTATTCCATCTGCAATGCGCCCGCCGCCTGCCGGCGCTGCCCGCCTCGCATCCCTGCTCGCGCCTGCACGGCCACTCGTTCCGCGTCGAGATCACCGTCAGCGGCGAACTCGATCCGGCGCTGGGCTGGGTGATCGACTTCGGCGACATCGAGGCAGCCTGGCGGCCGGTCCACGACGCGCTCGACCACCGCACCCTCAACGAGATCGCCGGTCTGGAAAATCCCACCAGCGAAGGCCTGGCGATATGGCTGTGGCAACGGCTGCAGCCGGTCCTGCCGGGGCTGTCGCAGATACGCGTGATGGAAACCCATGACGCCGGCTGCGTCTACCGCGGCCCCGGCCGCTGACCTTCGTTCTGCCCGCCGCGGCGGGCAGCCGGCGCTGTTGCGCTATGCTGGGATAGGCAATAGCCGGGTTCCAGCCTTACCGTGCACATCCAGAGCCTCACCGCCGAACAAGTCCTCGGCAGCCTGCGCACCTCGGCGGGGGGACTGACCGCCGCCGAAGCGCGGCGCCGGCTGGCCGAGTTCGGTCCCAACCATCTCGAGGAAGTGGCGCGCGAGCCGCTGCCGCTGCGTTTTGCCCGCGAATTCACCCACTTTTTCGCTCTCGTCCTGTGGGTGGCCGCGGCGCTGGCGTTCTTTGCCGAGACCTTCGACCCCGGCCAGGGCATGGCGAGGCTGGGGATCGCGATCGTCGGCGTCATTCTCGTCAACGGGGTCTTTTCCTTCTGGCAGGAATACCGGGCCGAGCAGGCGGTCGCGGCGCTGCGCCAACTGCTGCCGCAACGGGTGATGGCGCTGCGCGACGGCGAGACTGTGGAATTGCTCGCCGGCGAACTCGTGCCCGGCGACATCGTGCTACTCGAAGAAGGCGACAATGTGCCGGCCGACTGCCGCCTGATCGAAGCCGTCGGCCTGCGCGTCAACAGCGCGACGCTCACCGGCGAGTCGCTGCCCCAGGCGTTCGATGCCGGGCCGCATGCGGAGGCACCGCCGCTCGCGGCGCGCAACCTCGTGCTCGCCGGCACCTCGATTGTCTCGGGCCAGGCGCGCGCGGTGGTCTACGCCACGGGCATGCGTACCGAATTCGGGCGCATCGCGCATCTCACGCAGTCCGCCGGCGCGGCGGCCTCGCCGCTGCAGCGCGAGATCACGCGGCTGTCGCGCCTCGTCGCCGTTCTCGCGACCGGGCTCGGCGGCGTGTTTTTCCTCGTCGGCCAGGCGCTCGGCATGCCGTTTTGGGACAACCTGCTGTTCGCCGTCGGCATCATCGTCGCCAACGTGCCGGAGGGGCTGCTCCCCACGGTGACGCTGTCGCTCGCGATGGCGACGCAGCGCATGGCGAAACGCAACGCGCTGGTGCGGCACCTGCCGGCGGTGGAGACGCTCGGCTCGACCACGGTGATCCTGTCCGACAAGACCGGCACGCTGACCCAGAATCGCATGTCGGTGCGGCGGCTATGGCTGGGCGGCCGCTTCTTCACGCCGGACGACCTCGCCTCGCGGCCGCCGGCGGGCGAAGCGCGCGCGCTGTTCGTCAACGCCGCGCTGTGCCACAACCTCAAGCCGGTCGCCAACCATGGCCGCTCCGCCTGGGAGGGCGACCCGATGGAAATGGCGCTGGCCGAAATGGGCCGGCGCGTGGCAGGCGCGCTCGACGGCTACGCGCGCATCGGCGAAATCCCTTTCGACACCGACCGCAAGCGCATGTCGGTGGTGGTCGCCACGCCCGGGGGCCGCATGCTCTACTGCAAGGGCGCGCTTGAAACCGTGCTCGGCGTGTGCGACCGGGTGCTGGTCGATGGACGGGGTGTGCCGCTCGATGCCGCCATGAAAAGCCGCGTGCTGGCGGCGGAAAACGAGATGACCGGGCGCGGCCTGCGCGTGCTCGCCTTCGCGCATGGCGTGCCGGATGCCGGCGCGGCGAACGGCGGCCTGCCCGCCACCGAGCGCGGCCTGATCCTGTCCGGCCTGGTCGGGCTGGAAGATCCGCCGCGTCCCGAGGTGCCGGCGGCCATCGCCCGCTGTCGCGCGGCAGGCATCCGCGTCATCATGGTCACCGGCGACCATCCGCACACCGCGCTGGCGATCGCGCGCGAGATCGGCCTGGTGGAAAGCGCCACGCCGGTCGTCGTCGGCGGAGACACGCTGCGCCGCCTGTCGCCGGCGCAGCTGCAGCTGACGCTGGACGCGCCGGAAATCCTGTTCGCGCGCGTCGGCGCCGAGCAGAAGATGCAGCTCGTCGAGGCGCTGCAGAAAAAGGGCGAGATCGTCGCCGTCACCGGTGACGGCGTCAACGACGCGCCGGCGCTGAAAACCGCCGACATCGGCATCGCCATGGGGCGCTCCGGCACCGACGTCGCCAGGGAAGCGGCCGACATGGTCCTGCTCGACGACAACTTCGCCAGCATCGTCGCCGCCATCGAGGAAGGCCGCGCGGTGTTCGACAATCTGCGCAAGTTCCTCACCTACATCCTGTCGTCGAACATTCCCGAGATCGTGCCGTATCTCGCCTTCGTGCTGTTCCGCATCCCGCTGCCGCTGACCGTCATCCAGATCCTGGCGGTCGACCTGGGGACCGACATGCTGCCGGCGCTCGCCCTTGGCGCCGAAAAACCCGACCCCGACGTGATGCGGCGTCCGCCGCGCGCGCGCAGCGAGCGGCTGCTGTCATGGAAGCTGGTCGTCCGCGCCTACCTGTTCCTCGGCGCGCTCGAGGCCGCCGCCGCGATGGCGGTCTTCTTCCTCGTCCTCACCGCGGCCGGCTGGCAATACGGCGAAACGCTGGCAAGGAACGCGCCACGCTACCTCGAGGCCACCACCGCCTGTCTCGTGAGCATCGTGCTGGCGCAGGTGATCAACGTCTTCCTGTGCCGCCATCCCTTGAAATCGGCATTTTCGTTCAGCCTCCTCGGCAATCCGCTGCTCCTCGTCGGCATCGCCGCGGAACTGGGCCTGCTGCTGTTCATCGTCTACACGCCGGCCGGCAACTGGCTGTTCGGCACGGCGCCGGTGGGCGCGTCGGTGTGGAGCGCGGCGCTGGGGCTGGCGCTGCTGATGGGGGGGCTGGAGGAAGCGCGCAAGGCGTGGCTGCGGCGCCAGCCGCGCTGAGGTGCCTGCTCAGCCCGACCAGAGGCTGTCGAGGTTCTTGATGCCCCACGTCGCCGCATCCTCGCGGCCGACGATTTTGTCGGACGCGCCAGGATGCGCCAGGTCGATCACTTCCGGCACGAGGTAGCTTCGCGACCGGGTCGAATAGAAAACCTTCACGCGCGGGGACAGCAGCGACTTGCCCGATTGCTCGAGCACCACCGCGAGGCGCCCGGAGGCGAGCTTCACCAGCGAGCCGGTCGGATAGATGCCGATGCTTTTGACGAAGGCCTGGAATATTTTTTCGTCGAAGTGGCCATTGCTCCACTCGACCATCTTGCGGATCGACGCGGCGGGATCCCAGCCCGCCTTGTAGGGGCGGTTCGACGTGATCGCGTCGTAGACGTCGCACACCGCGCCCATCTTGGCGAAGCGCGTGATCTGCGCGTCGGAGAGCCGGTCCGGATAGCCGGTGCCGTCGACTTTCTCGTGGTGATGCAGGCAGACGTCGAGCACGATCTCGCTCGCGCTGCCGCCCTCGACCAGCAACCGGTGGCCTTCGACCGGATGGTTCTTGATGATGCGGAATTCCTCGTCGGTGAGCTTGCCCGGCTTGTTGAGCACCTCCATCGGCATTTTCGCCTTGCCCAGGTCGTGCAGCAGGCCCGCCATGCCGGCCTCGCGCACGTCCGCCTCCCCCAGATCGAGCTGGCGGGCGAGCGAGACCATCAGCGCGCACACCGCGACCGAATGCATGTAGGTGTAGTCGTCGGCGGTCTTCAGCCGCGCGAGGCTGATGAGCGCACCCGGATTGCGCAGCACCGAGGACGAGATTTCCTCGACCAGCGCGCCGGCCGATTCCGCGCTCACCGCCTTGCCCATGCGCACTTCCTGGAACATCGAGACGACCGCGTGCCTGGCCTTGCCGACGATCGCCGCGGCGCGCTTGAGTTCTTCGTCCAGCGGCGTCGCCTGGACGGCCGCGGCAGGCTGCGGCCGGGGGGCAGGACGGTCGAGTTCGGCTTCCATCAGCATCGCGGTCACCGCCTGCTCGGTCTGCTGTGGGGTCGGCCCGGGCACGTCCAGGCCCTTGGCGGTGTCGATCCAGACTTCCGTGATGCCGCTGTCGATGATGCGACGGATGTCCTCTGGATCCTTGAGGACGAACTTGCTGCGCCAGAACGGGTGTTCCATCCACGAGCCGCACAGCTCGTCCAGGTGCATGCCCGGTTGCAGGTCCCTGGCCTTGATTTTTTTGCGCACGTTCCGGTGGGAGAGTTGTACCGGCCCTAGAGTAAACCAAATTGCACAGGACGACGAGATGGATGCACCAATAGGCGGCACAGGCGGGACGGCGTGCACCGTGCCTGTGCGGCCTGCCGGATTTTCGTTGCCGAGGTGGCCTGCAAGTCATTGATGTATTGAAGCGTATTGAGCTGGCATGCCCCCTGCTCGCGGCATGGGCAAGGAGTTGCCCATGCCTGTCTCGTCTATCCCTTGCCGCCAGTGCACCGGGTGCGCCCCGGAACGGGGGGCGGGGATGAGCTATGCCACGCTGATCCGGCAGATCGAATCCGGCGCCGGGCTCGCCTATTCCGACGCGCGGGCCTTGCTGGCTGCGTTGCTCGATGGTGGTGTGCCGGAACTGGAGACGGCGGCGCTGCTGGTCGCCCTGCACCAGCATGCGCCGGGTCTCGACGCCTGGCTGGGCATGCATTCTGCATTGGCCGAGCGCTTGCCGGCATTCGAGACGCCCGCGGGGCCGTTCGCTACCGTGGTGCTGCCAGCCTATCGCGGGGTGCGTTCGCATCCCCACCTTACGCCGCTGTTGGCGCTGCTGCTCAAACGTTTCGACATCCCGGTGCTGATCCATGGCGCGCTCGACGGCGGCGGCGGCACGGCGGCAGCCTACGTGCTGCGCGAGCTGGGGGTAATGCCGTGTGGTTCGGTGCGGCAGGTCAATACGGCGCTGCGCGCCGAAGGCCTGGCGTTTGCTCCTGTCGCGCTGTTCCACCCCGGGCTTGCCGCCATGCTGGCGCTGCGCGCGCGGCTTGGCCTCGACAGCCTGGCGGTGCGGCTGGCAACCCTGGCGGACCCGCTGGGTAGCGCTTCGCTGCGCGTCGTGCCGGCGGCGTCGGCATCCGAAATCATCTCGCTGCGTGACATTCTGGAAGCGCTGGGGGGGCAGGCGCTGCTGTTGCAGGGATGCGAGGGCGAGGCTTTCGCCGACCCGCTCAAGCGGCCGGACATGCTGCTGATACGGGATGGGCGGAGCGAGCAGGTATATACGTCGCACGCGCTGCCATCGACGCAGGCGAATCTGCCCGCGGTGGACGCGCGCGCCACCGGCGCCTGGATCGCCGATGTGCTGAACGGCAAGCAGCCCATGCCCTTGACAGTGCGCAATCAACTTGCCGCCTGCCTGTACGCGGCGGGCTATACCGACGATCTCAATCAGGCGCGCGCGATCACGGCCCTCGATGGATTCGGGCGTGGGGTGCACTTTCCTTTTCATGCCCGGGCTCCGGTCTCCTGACTGAATATCCCGACAAGGATCCCTGGCGCCGCTTTCAGTGCAGGCTTGGGTGCATGGCCTGCTCTTCGGCACCGGTGTGGTGCACGGCGCCTACTGGCGCACGCCGAGACCCGGTTGAAAAATCCTTGTAAAACAATCTGATGGATTGACTTTCTGTTTATGGCACGGCTGTTGCTTGGTGTTGGGTGGACCAGGTGCAACGGCGTATCTCGGTCATCACTTTTGAGTCGCTTGTTTGGAGTGGTGAAATGGATATGAGCGTGCCCCGGGCATCGGGTCCCCGATTGAAACTCGTCGTCGTCGGCAATGGCATGGCCGGTATGCGTACGCTGGAGGAGCTGCTGAAGGCGGCCCCCGGCCTCTACGACGTCACCGTGTTCGGCGACGAGCCGCATCCCAACTACAACCGCATCATGCTGTCGCCGGTGCTGGCGGGCGAGCAGACGATCGAGCAGATCGTGCTCAACAGCCGCGACTGGTATGCCGAGAACGGCATCACGCTCTTCGCCGGCAAGAAGGTGGTGAAGATCGATCGCCGGGCGCGCTGCGTCGAGGCGGACGACGGCACCCGCGCGCCCTACGACCGCCTCCTGCTCGCCACCGGCTCCAAGCCCTTCATCCTGCCGGTGCCTGGCGCCGACCTGCCCGGCGTGATCGGTTTCCGCGACATCGCCGACGTCGACGTGATGATCCGTGCCGCCTCGCAATACCGGCACGCGGTCGTCATCGGCGGCGGCCTCCTGGGCCTGGAAGCGGCCAACGGTCTGAAGCTGCGCGGCATGGACGTCACCGTCGTGCACATCGGCGCCTGGCTGCTGGAGCGGCAGCTCGACGAGCCGGCGGCGCGCCTGCTGCAGAAGAGCCTGGAAGAAAAAGGGCTCAGGTTCCTGCTGCAGACGCACACCGCGGAGCTCGTGCGCGCCGACAGCGGCCGCGTCGGCGCGGTGAAGTTCAAGGATGGCGGGACGATCCCGGCCGACCTCGTGGTGATGGCGGTCGGCATCCGCCCCAATACCGAGCTTGCCGAATCGGCCGGCCTGCACTGCCATCGCGGCGTCGTCGTCAACGACACCATGCAGACCTTCGACCCCCGCATCTATGCGGTCGGCGAGTGCGTCAACCATCGCGGGGTCGCCTACGGGCTGGTCGCGCCGCTGTTCGAGCAGGCCAAGGTGTGCGCCAACCATCTCGCCGAGCACGGCGTCGCGCGCTACCAGGGCTCGATGACCTCGACCAAGCTCAAGGTCACCGGCATCGACCTGTTCTCCGCCGGCGATTTCGCCGGTGCGGAAGGCACCGAGACCCTGGTGTTCTCCGACGCCGCGGCGGGCAGCTACAAGAAGCTGGTGCTGAAGGACAACCGCCTGGTCGGCGCCTGCCTCTATGGCGACACGCTCGACGGCGCCTGGTATTTCGACCTGCTGCGCGAAGGCACCGACGTGTCGCAGTTCCGCAAGACCCTGCTGTTCGGCCAGCACCACGTCGGCGATTCCGGCCACGGCCCCGCCGAGCGCGTCGCCGCCTTGCCGGACACGGCCGAGATCTGCGGCTGCAACGGCGTGAAGAAGGGCGACATCGTGGGCGCCATCTGCAGCAAGAAGCTCTTCACCCTCGACGAAGTGCGCGCCCACACCAAGGCCTCGGCCTCGTGCGGTTCGTGCACCGGCCTGGTCGAGGCGCTGCTGGCCCACACCGTGGGGGGCGACTACTCGGCCGCGCCCTCGAAGAAGCCGCTGTGCGGCTGCACCGAGCACAGCCACGACGAAGTGCGCGCCGCCATCGTCGCGCAGCAACTGAAAACCCTGCCGGAAGTCATGCGCCACCTCGAATGGAAGACCGCGGACGGCTGCAGCAAGTGCCGTCCCGCGCTCAACTACTACCTCCTGTGCGCGTGGCCGACCGAGTACCGGGACGACGCGCAGTCGCGCTACATCAACGAGCGCGCCCACGGCAACATCCAGAAGGACGGCACGTTCTCGGTGGTGCCGCGCATGTGGGGCGGGCTGACCAATCCGAAGGAACTGCGCGCGATCGCCGACGTCGCCGAGAAGTTCAAGGTGCCCGAGATGAAGATCACCGGCGGGCAGCGCATCGACCTCTTCGGCGTGAAGAAGGAAGACCTGCCGGCGATGTGGGCCGATTTGTCTGCTGCAGGCTTCGTTTCCGGCCACGCCTACGGCAAGGCGCTGCGCACGGTGAAGACCTGTGTCGGCAGCCAGTGGTGCCGCTTCGGCACGCAGGATTCCACCGGGCTGGGCGTCAAGCTCGAGCAGATGACCTGGGGCTCGTGGATGCCGCACAAGTTCAAGCTCGCGGTGTCCGGGTGCCCCAGGAACTGCGCCGAGGCGACGATCAAGGATTTCGGCGTGGTGTGCGTCGACTCCGGCTACGAATTGCACGTCGGCGGCAACGGCGGCATCAAGGTGCGCGTCACCGACCTGCTGTGCAAGGTGGAAACCGAGGCGGAGGTGCTCGAATACTGCGCCGCCTTCACCCAGCTGTATCGCGAAGAAGCGCACTACCTCGAGCGTACCGCGCCGTGGGTCGAGCGCGTGGGCCTGGCGCACGTCAAGGCGAAGGTCGTCGACGACGCGGCCAACCGCAAGGCGCTCGCCGAGCGCTTCCGGATTTCGCAGCAGACCGCGCAGATCGATCCGTGGAAAGCCCGTGCCGAAGGCGAGGCGCGCCACGAATTCACCCCGATCACCGCCCTGGTATGACCCTCCGAGGAACTGACATGAAGATGAACGAAAACTGGATTCCGATCGGCCGTCTGGACGACATTCCGCGCCAGGGCGCCCGGGTCGTCGTCACCTCTGCCGGTGACATCGCCGTATTCCGCACCGCGGACGACGAGGTGTTCGCGCTCGCCGACCGCTGTCCGCACAAGGGCGGCCCGCTGTCGCAGGGCATCGTGCACGGCAAGCGTGTGGCCTGCCCGCTGCACGACTGGAAGATCAACCTCGACACCGGCCTTGCCGCCGCGCCCGACGAAGGCTGTGCCGCGCGCTATCCGGTGCGGGTGGCGGACGGGCTGGTAAGCCTGTCGCTGATGCCGGAACAAGGCTGCCCGGATCGCTGATCGCCGCAACCCGGACCCATCGAAAGGAATTCCCATGCTGTTCGGACGTACCAGGAAGAACCCCGTCAAGATCGCCGACAAGGGTGTCGTGGAATGGAAATACGCCGCCTGCGGCTACTGCTCGACCGGCTGCTCGATCGAGGTCGGCCTCAACGCCGAAGGCAAGCCCGTGGCCTCGCGCGGCGTCGCCGACGCCGACGTCAACCGCGGCAAGCTGTGCCTGAAAGGCATTTTCGAGCACGAGCTGTTCGATTCCGCCGGACGCGGCACGCAGCCGCTGATGCGGCCGCGCTGGCACGAGCCGTGGCAACCCGCCAGTTGGGACGCCGCGCTCGACAAACTCGCCGACGAGATCCGTCGCATCCAGGCGAAATACGGCCGGGATGCCTTCGCCATCATCTCCACCGGGCAGATGCTCACCGAGGAGTTCTATACGCTCGGCAAGCTCACGCGCGGACTCATCGGCACCAACAACTACGACGGCAACACCACGCTGTGCATGGCGTCGGCGGTATCGGGCTACAAGCGCAGCTTCGGCTCCGACGGCCCGCCCGGCTGCTATGAGGATTTCGAGCACACCGATTGCCTGATCGCCTGGGGCTCCAACCTGCCCGAGCAGCACCCGATCATCTACTGGCGCCTGAAAGAGGCGCAGGAAAAGCGCGGCTTCACGCTCATCGTGGTCGATCCGCGCGTGACCATGCTGGCGCAGAACGCGCACCTGCACCTGCCGATCACGCCGGGCACCGACGTCGTGCTGATGAACGCGATGATGCACGTGATCTTCCAGGAGAACCTGCACGACCAGCGCTACATCGACGCCAATACCACCGGCGTCGAGGCCTTGCGCGCCGAGGTCGAGAAATACGATCCGGTCACCGCCGCCCGGATCTGCGGCATCGACGAGGACACCATCCGCGTCGTCGCGCGCACTTTCGCCAAGGCGAAGGCGGCGATGCAGATCTGGACCATGGGCATCAACCAGTCGACGCACGGCTCCGACGGCGTGGTCGGCATCAATAACCTCGCGCTCATCACCGGCAACATCGGCAAGCCGGGCGGCACCTCGCTGTCGATCACCGGCCAGTGCAACGCCATGGGCACGCGCGAGTGGTCGTCGTGCTCGGGCCTGCCCAACTACCGCTACCTGGAGAACCCCGCGCACCGCGAGGAGGTGGCGAAATTCTGGAACGTCGACCCGGAATTCTTCCCGAAGCAGCGGGGCATGTACCAGACCGACATCTACCAGGCGATGGAGGCCGGGCAGATCAAGGGATTGTGGCTGATCGCCACCAACCCCTTGTCCTCGCTGCCCAATACCGCGCGCGTTCGCCGCGCCATGGAGCAGCTCGAGTTCTGCTGCGTGCAGGACTGCTACGAGGACACCGAGAGCGCGCAATACGCCCACGTCTTCCTGCCCGCCGGCACCTGGGCGGAGAAGGACGGCGTGATGACGAACACCGAGCGCCGCATCAACCGCGTCAAGCCCGTCACGCCGCCACCCGGCGAGGCCAAGCCCGACCTGTGGATCTTCAACCGGGTGGCCGAGCGCTTCAACCGCGACGGCAAGGTGAAATTCCCCGAGTCCGCTGCAGAGATTTTCCAGGAAATGGGTGAACTGTCGCGTGGCCGGCTGGCCGACATCTCCGGCATGGATCACGCGCTGATCGAGCAGCACCGCGGCATCCAGTGGCCATACACGGCGGCGCAGCGTGAGCGCGGCGAGGCGCCGCCCAGGGGCGGCAAGCGCCTCTACACCGAGGACGGGACGTTCTCCTACCCGGATGGACGCGCCCGGCTCATCCCGCTGCCCTTCATCGACAACAACGAGGTGCCGGACGAGATGTTCCCCATCTGGCTCAACACCGGACGCCTCATCGAGCACTGGCACGGCCGCACCAAGACCGGGAAGATCGGCAACAACAACAAGTACAGCCCCATCCCTTTCATCGAGATCAACCCCGCGCTTGCCGAGGAACTCGGCATCATGCGCGGCGAATACGTGCGCATGGTGTCGCGCCGGGGCGACGCCATCGCCATGGCGCAACCCACCCAGCGGGTGCCGAAGAACATGGTCTTCCTGCCCTTCCACTTCCACGACTGCGCCAACCGCCTGACGCTCGGCCTGCTCGACCCGCATTCGCGGCAGCCGGCGTACAAGCAGTCGGCCATCCGCATCGAGAAGATCGCCGACCAGGTCGCGGCGGCGAGGCTGTCGATGGAAATGCGCAAGTTTTGAGGAGTAAACGACATGTCCAAACAACCCAGCAGCATGACCGGCATCGCCTACAGGCGCACAGATTCCTGTGATGCGGGCGGAAGCGACAACAGCGCGCCGCGCCGGCACAGCATCTTTCCCTACCTGCGGCACAACGAGCCCGGCTATGCCCGGCTCAACGATCCGGTGACGCAAACCGTCAACCGCTATGGCACGCCCATCGAAACCGTGCCCGAAGGACATGCGCTGCGCGATCACAGCCTTAACATCAACGGCAACCCCGCGATCGGCGCCAATCCCAACCGCTACAAGCAGCACGGCTTCTTCTTCAACGCCGACAACTGCATCGCCTGCCACGCCTGCGAAGCGGCCTGCTCGGAAAAGAACGACAATCCGGCGCACATCGCCTTCCGTTCGGTCGGTTTCGTCGAGGGCGGCACCTATCCGGACACCCGCCGCCTCAACATCTCGATGGCGTGCAACCACTGCGACAATCCGGTCTGCCTCAAGGGCTGCCCGACGCGCGCCTACACCAAGTTCGCCGAATACGGCGCCGTGCTGCAGGATCCGGACATCTGCTTCGGGTGCGGCTACTGCACCTGGGTCTGCCCCTACAACGCGCCGCAGCTCGACCCGGTCAAGGGCCAGGTCTCGAAATGCAACATGTGCGTCGACCGGCTGGAGGTGGGGCTGAAGCCCGCCTGCGTCGCGGCCTGCCTAGGCAAGGCGCTCGATTTCGGCGTGATCGAGAACATCCCCGAGGGACGCACCCAGGCGAAGGCCGAGATCCCCGGTTTTCCCCGCACCGACATCACCCACCCCAACATCCGCTTCGAGCAGACGCGCAGCCTCCAGCGCGACATGGTGCGGCTCGACAGCGCGCCGCTGAAATACCACCGCGACGACGCCAGCGGACGCTACCGGCCGGTGGTCGACCCCAAGCACGGCTTCGCGCGGCGGTGGAACCTGAAGAAACTGCTCGGCTCGCACGAGAACGCACACGTCGCCTTCACGCTGTCGGTGCAGGCGGTGATGGGCGCTTTCCTGCTGCTGTCCGTCGGCGCCTGGCTGGGCTCGGAGGCGATTGCCGGCTTCATCGGCAGCGCCGCCTATCTGCCCACCGTCGCGACGATGATCGCACTCATGGCCTTCGGTCTTGTCAAGCTCAACCTGCACCTGGGCAAGCCGCTGCGCTTCTACCGCGGCTTCAACAACTGGCGCCTGTCGCCGGTCAGCCGCGAGATCGCCGGTGTGTCACTGTTCTTCGGCGGCCTGGCCGCCTACGGCTTCTTTGCGTTTTTTGACGGGCTGCCCTACGCCGGCGCGCTGCAGACCGCCAGCGCCGTGGCCGCGCTCGTCGGGCTTGCCGTCGGCGGCTACTACATGATCCAGCTCTACCGCATTCCGGCGCGGCCGTTCTGGGACCACTGGCATACCGGCGCCGCCTTCTCGGGGACGGCGCTTGCGCTGGGCGCCCTCTTGCTCGCGCTGGCCGCGCTGGCGACGGGCGCGATGTCGGCGTCGCTGGCGACGCTGCTGGGCGGCATGGCCGCGGCAGGTTTCGCGCTCGAAGCGATCGGACTCGCGGCCCATGCGCGCGACATGAAAGCGCGCGGCGACGAGGGTGCCGCCGCGCATTACGAACAGACCACCACCTACGGCTGGCCCTACCTGGTGCGCAACGGCCTGCTGGGGGTGTCGCTGCTCATCGCGCTGGCGATCGCGGCAAGCGGCGAGGGCCTCTTGTTCGCGCCGTTGGCGCTTGCCGCCGTCGCCGCCGCCATTCTGGGCCGCGCGCTGTTCTACGTGCTGGTGATCCCCACCACCCTGCCGGGCGCCTTCTTCTGGCGCAACAAGGGATTCGTCGACCACGCCCGCGAAACGGGCCTCGCGGCGATGCCGCAAGTGGGCGTGGTGATGGAACGGCACTGAATCGCACGACGACAAATCCGCCTTACCTGGAGCACTGCATGAACAAGGGTTTCTGGCAATCCGGCCACACGCCGACGCTGCTGTCGGCGTTCCTCTACTTCGACATCGCCTTCATGACCTGGGTGGTGCTCGGCCCGCTGGCGGTGCAGATCGCCGCCTCGCTCGAGCTCACCCAGGCGCAGAAGGGGCTGATGGTGGCCACGCCCGTGCTGGCCGGCGGCCTGTTGCGCGTGGTGATGGGCGTGCTGGTCGACCACCTGCGGCCGAAGAAGGCCGGCCTGATCGGCCAGCTCATCGTCATCGCTGCGCTCGCCTGGGCCTGGCTCGCCGGCATCCACAGCTTCCGCGAAGTGCTGGTGCTGGGGGTTCTGCTCGGCTTCGCCGGCGCGGCGTTCGCGGTCGCGCTGCCGCTCGCCTCGCGCTGGTATCCGCCGCAGCACCAGGGCACCGCGCTCGGCATCGCCGGCGCCGGCAACTCCGGCACGGTGCTGGCGGCGCTGCTCGCGCCCGGTCTCGCCGCGGCCTACGGCTGGGGCAACGTGTTCGGCATGGCGCTGATCCCCGCAGGCGTGGCCTTCCTGGTTTATCTCGTGTTCGCCAAGGACGCGCCCGACTGCCCGCCGCCGAAGTCGCTGCACCAGTACCTCAACGTGCTGAAGGACAAGGATGCGTGGTGGTTCATGTTTTTCTATTTCTGCACCTTCGGCGGCTTCGTCGGGCTGGCGTCCAGTCTCACCCTCTATTTCAACGACCAGTTCGGCATGGCGCCGGTGCAGGCCGGCTATTTCACCGCCGCCTGCGTGTTTGCCGGCTCGCTGGTGCGGCCGCTCGGCGGCGCGCTCGCCGACCGCATCGGCGGCATCCGCACCCTGCTCGCGATGTACGTGCTGGCGTCGCTCTTCCTCGCCATCGTCAGCTTCGGGGCGGACAGCCGCTGGGTCGCGCTGTTCTGGTTCATCCTCGCCATGGGCAGTCTCGGCGTGGGCAACGGGGCGGTATTCCAGCTCGTGCCGCAGCGCTTCCGCAAGGAGATCGGCGTGATGACGGGGCTGGTCGGCATGGCAGGCGGCATCGGCGGCTTCTACCTGGCGTCGAGCCTCGGCTACCTCCGCGGTGTTACCGGCAGCTACCAGCTGGGCCTGCTGATCTTCGCGGCCCTTTGCCTCGCCGCGCTCGTCGGCCTGGCGTCGGTGAAAACGCGCTGGCGCACCACCTGGGGCGCGGCCGCGATCGCGGGCGCGAAGGTGTAAGGGGGATTAGGCGGTAGGATGTAAGAAACAAGCCCCGGCCCCCGGTCCCGCCCCCCATGTCCCTACGCCTCGAATTCGGCTACGCCAGCGCGACCGGGCCGCGCGCGCGCAACGAGGACTACGGCGGCTTCGTCGAACCTGCCGATGCGCAGCTCGCTGCCACCAAGGGCATGCTCGCGGTGGTCGCCGACGGCGTCTCGGGCGGCGCGCACGGCCGCGAGGCGGCCGAGACCGCGGTGCGCAACCTGCTCGCCGACTATTACGCCACCCCCGACACCTGGGAGATTCCACGCGCGCTCGGCACCGTGCTCACGGCGATCAACCGCTGGCTCACCGGCCAGACCGCGTCGCGCCACGAAGCCGGCGGCATGGCGACGACGCTGACCGCGCTGGTGTTGCGCGGTCGCCGCTTCCACTATGCGCACGTCGGCGACAGCCGGCTTTATCGCCTGCGCGGCGAGGCGCTCCACCCGCTGACCGTCGATCATGTGTGGGAGACGCCGGGCATGTCGCATGTGTTGAAGCGCGCGCTCGGGCTCGACACCCACGTCATGCCCGACTTCGGCGACGGCGAGCTCGCTGCGGGCGATGTTTTCCTCATCGTCTGCGACGGCGTGTGGGAACCGCTCGGCCAGATCGAACTGCACAAGCTCCTGAAGCTGCACGACAACCCGCAGCGCGCCGCGCAGGCGCTGGTCGAGGCGGCGCTGGCGGCGGGGGGGCAGGACAACGCGACCGCACTGGTGGTGCGCGTCGTCGCCACGGGCGAGGCCGAGGCGCCGTTGACCGAGGCGCACGACCTGCCGTTGCCGGGCAGGCTGCAACCGGGGGCAAGGCTCGACGACTTCGTCATCGAAGGCGAACTGCACAGCGGCCGCGACACCCTGATCTACCACGCGCGCCACGTACAAACCGGCCAGCACTGGGCACTGAAGACGCTGCAGCCGGTGCTCGCCGGCGATGTCGAGGCGGCGTCGCGCCTGCTCGCCGAAGAATGGTTCCTCAAGCGCGTCCACTCGCATTATTTTCCCGAGGTGTTGCCGCTGCCGGGGCGGCATTTCCTATATTTCGCCGTGCGCCATGTCGAGGGCGCGACGCTGCAGGACAAACTCGGCGCCGGCGAGCATTTCACCGCGGTCGAAACCGTCACCCTCGGCATCCGCATGCTGAAAGGGCTGGCCGCGCTGCACCGGCTCGACATCGTCCACCGCGATATCAAGCCCGCCAACCTGCACATCGACAGGGCGGGCAAGCTGCGCATTCTCGATCTCGGCGTGGCGCGCTGCCCCACGCTCGACGTGCGCGAGCCGCACGCCCAGCCAGGCACGCCGAGCTACATGGCGCCCGAGTTGTTCAGCGGCGCCGAGGCCGGCGTGCAGAGCGATCTCTACGCCGTCGGCGTCACCCTCTATCACCTGCTCACCCGGCGCTATCCCTATGGCGAGATCGAGCCCTTCCAGCATCCGCGCTTCGGCGAACCGGCGCCCCCGGTGCGCTACCGGCCCGACCTGCCCCCCTGGCTGGAGAACGTGCTCCTCAAGGCCGTCGCGCGCGATCCCGCGCAACGCTTCGAAACCGCCGAGGAAATGCTGCTCGCGCTCGAGCGCGGCGAAGCCAACCCCTTGCTGCGCCGTCGCACCCCCCTGATCGAGCGCTCGCCCGCCGGCGCTTGGCCGCTGGTGGCGCTGCTGTCGATCGCGCTCAATCTGGTGCTGCTGTTTCTGCTGATCGCGAGCTGAAGCCACGAAGCCGGCCACAACGATTCCGGAACGCTGCCAGTTGTCGAATATGCGCGCCACTGTTCGCCGCTGGGTGAACATGCCTGCTTCGTCCTTCAGCAGATTCCAGCGCGACTTTATCCTCGTCAAGCCAGCATTCAGTAGCGCGGGAGCGGTACGCGCCATCCCGCCCCGGATGGACGTGGCAACCCGGGGGAAATCGAGGGGCGGTCGCAGACGGGCCGTAGGGTTTGGCGCCGTCGCGCGGGTAAGCGACCGGCGTGAGGCAACTGCGGATTATTTTTTGGCCATGTCGAAACGCACCCGGCTCAAGCGTCGTGTGGGTGCAGCACCCGTTCACCACCCTGAAAGGACACCACCATGAACAACCCCGTCGTCTGGTTCGAACTCTATGTCGAAGACATGCCGCGCGCCCGCGCGTTCTACGAAACCATGCTGGGCATCACGCTGGAGAGCCTGAAAATGCCCGATAGCCAGGATGATCTGGAAATGTGGGCCTTTCCCATGGACATGACGCGCACCGGCGCGGGCGGCGCGCTGGCGAAGATGGCGGGCGTCGCGCCGGGCGGCGGCGGCACGCTGGTGTATTTCGCGTGCGAGGATTGCGCGGTCGAGGCGCGGCGCGCGGTCGACGCGGGCGGCTCCTTGCTCAAACCCAAAATGGCCATCGGCGAATACGGCTTCATCGCCATCGTCCAGGACACCGAAGGCAACTGCATCGGCCTGCACTCGATGCACTGAGCCATGTGGTGGCGCGCCCTGACCCAGAACCCCGAGGAGACGACCATGAAATTCCTGCTCTTGATCACCGAGCCGCGCGGCGACCGCGAGACGCGCAACGAAACCGAAGCGCGCGCGTTGTACGACGAAATGCTCGCGTTCGGCGGCGAACTCGCGGCGCAGGGCCGCCTGCTCGCCAGCGAATCGCTGAAACCCGACAGCCACGGCGTGCGCGTCGCCACCCGCGACGGCAAACTCGCGCTCACCGACGGCCCGTTCGCCGAAGCGCGCGAAATGGTCGGCGGGTTCTATCTCGTCGAGTGCGCCAGCCGCGACGAAGCGGTCGAACTCGCCAAACGCTGCCCTGCCGCGCGCTTCGCCACGGTCGAAGTGCGCGAATGCGCGCCGTGCTATGTGAAATGAAAGGAGCCCTGCCATGACCCCGATCCCCAAGAACACCATCTGCATCTGGTACGACTTTGATGCCGAAGCCGCCGCGCGCTTCTACGCCTCGGTTTTTCCTGACAGCGAAGTGAAAGCCGTCGCGCGCGCGCCCGCCGACTATCCGTCGGGCAAGGCGGGCGACGTGCTGGTCGTCCACTTCACCGTCTGCGGCATCCCCTGCATCGGCCTCAACGGCGGGCCGGCGTTCCCGCACACCGAGGCGTTCTCGTTCCAGATCGCCACCGACACGCAGGAAGAGACCGACCGCTACTGGAACGCGATCGTCGGCAACGGCGGCAAGGAAAGCGAGTGCGGCTGGTGCAAGGATCGCTGGGGCGTGAACTGGCAGATCACCCCGCGCACGCTCACCGAGGCGCTGGCCACCGGCGGGGAGGAGGCCAAGCGCGCCTTCGCCGCGATGATGACCATGAAGAAGATCGATGTCGCCGCCATCGACGCGGCCAGACGGGGGTGAACGACTCATGAGTCATGCACATCATTCCAAAGGAAGCCCTGCCATTAAGCTCACCGTCGAAACCACCGTCGCCGCGCCCGTCGAGACCGTCTGGCGCGCCTACACCACGCCCGCCGACATCGTGCAGTGGAACGCCGCATCGAGCGACTGGCATTGCCCGCGCGCCGAGGTCGATCTGCGCGCCGGCGGCGCGTTCTCGTCGCGCATGGAAGCGCGGGACGGCAGCCACGGCTTCGATTTCGAAGGCACTTACACCCACGTTGAACCGTGCACGCGGATCGAATATGACTTCGGCGGCCGGCACGCGCGGGTGACGTTCGACGAGACCGCGCAGGGCGTGCGGGTACGTGTCGAATTCGATCCCGAGAACGAATTTCCGCTGGAGATGCAGCGCGCGGGCTGGCAGGCGATTCTCGACAATTTCGCGCGGCATGTCGCGGCAAGCCGATGAATGAAGCTGGCGTGCGCCACACACTGTGGTCGGACCTTGCCGCGGCGCTGCGCGGCACGCAGGCCGACTACACGCGCATTCCGCTCGCGCGCGCGGTGTTCCTGCTGGCGATTCCGATGATGCTGGAACTGGTGCTCGAATCGACCTTTGCGGTGGTCGATATTTTCTTCGTCGCCCAATTGGGCGCATCCGCCGTGGCAACGGTGGGGCTGACCGAAACCTATCTCTTTCTGCTGTATTCGGTGGCGATGGGCTTGTCGATGGCGGTCACGGCCATCGTCGCGCGGCGCATCGGCGAACAGCGCGGCGACGCGGCGGCGATCTCGGCGTGGCAGGCGATCCTGCTCGCGGTGCTGGTCTCGCTGCCGGTGAGCGTGGCGGGCATCGTCTGGGCGCAGGACCTGCTGCGCCTGATGGGCGCGGACGCCTGGGCTATTGAGCAGGGCTACCGTTACACCCAGTGGATGCTGGGCGGCAACGCGGTGATCCTGCTGCTGTTCGTCATCAACGCGGTGTTTCGCGGCGCGGGCGACGCGGCGGCGGCGATGCGCGTGCTGTGGGTGGCGAACGGCATCAACATCGTGCTCGACCCGATCCTGATCTTTGGCTGGGGGCCGATTCCCGCCATGGGCATCGAGGGCGCGGCGATGGCCACCAACCTCGGGCGCGGCGCGGGCGTGCTGATGCAGCTGTGGATACTGGCACGCGGCAGCGCACATCTGCGCGGGGTGTTCGCCGATCTCCGCTGGGACGGCGCGACCATGCTCGCCATCGCGCGCACCTCGGTCGGCGGCATTGGTCAGATGATCGTGGCGATGGCGGCGTGGGTGTTCCTCATGCGGATACTCGCCAGCGTATCGACCGAAGCGGTGGCGGGCGCGACCATCGCCATGCGCGTGATGATGTTCACGCTGATGCCGGCGTGGGGCCTGTCCAACGCCGCCGCGACGCTGGTCGGGCAGAACCTCGGCGCGGGCGAACCGGGGCGCGCCGAAGCGGCGGTGTGGCGCATCGGCTGGATGACCATGGCGTTCACGCTGGCGGTGTCGGTCGCGTTCTACCTGTGGCCGGCGGGCATCATCGGCGTGTTTACCGACGACGCGGCAGTCGTCGACGTCGGTGCCGAGTGGCTGTCGATCCTCGCGCTGTCGTATTTCGTCTACGGCTGGTGGATGGTGTCGGTACAGGCATTCAACGGCGCGGGCGACACCATGACGCCGACCTGGATCAATCTGGTGTTCTTCTGGCTGATCCAGATTCCGCTCGCGTGGGCGCTCGCGCAGCCATTGGGCTGGGCGGCGTCGGGTGTGTTCTGGGGCGTGTTCGTATCCGAAACGGCAGTGGGCGTGTTCACCCTGTGGCTGTTCTCGCGCGGGCGCTGGAAGACGGTGCGGGTGTGACGCGATGAATCCGCTCTCGCCCCGTTTGCAGACCGTGCTCGACGCGCTGCCGCTCGCACCCGGCCTGCGCGTGCTGGAGATCGGCTGCGGCCCCGGCGCGCTCGCCCGCGCGATGGCGGCGCGGGTCGCGCCCGGCGGACAGGTGCTCGGTCTGGATCGCTCGCCGCACGCCATCGCGCAGGCCTTCGCCGGATCGGCAGCGGAAATCGCGGCGGGCGGGCTGACGTTCCGACAGGGCAGTATCGAGGACTATGCGCTGGCCGTGGGCGAGGCGCGCTTCGACCTCGTCGTCGCCGTGCGCGTCGGCGCGCTCGACGGCCGCCATCCGCAAGCCGGTGAGCGGGCCTGGGCGAGCATTCGTGCCGCGCTCGCGCCGGGCGGACGGGTGTTCGTCGATGGTTCAGAGATATTCGGCGGGGAGGCATGGGAATGCAGGGCAAAATATGCTGTATCACAGACCAGCGTTCGAATACATGGCAGTAAGACGAGGAAACCACGATGAACTACCTATGCCTGATCTGCGCCGAACAGATGATGGAAGACCTCGAACCCGCCGACCGCGCGGGGCATTTCGCCGAGTACGCCGCGTTCACCGAGGCGATCAAACGCGAGGGCCATTTCATCTCCGGCAACCGCCTGCTGCCCGCCGCCACGGCGAAAACGGTGCGCGTGCGCGACGGCAAGCGCCAGGTCACCGACGGGCCGTTTGCCGAAACGCGCGAGCTCGTCGGCGGCTATTACCTCATCGACGCGCCGGACATGGACGCGGCGCTGGCGATTGCCGCGCGCATCCCCGGCGCGCAGCGCGGCTGCGTGGAAGTGCGGCCGATCGCGGACGACGCGCCGACGCGGGCGCTGCGGCTGGACGACTGACGCCGCGCGAAATCCGAACAGGAGGCCCCACCATGGTCAAACAAATCTTCGTCAACCTGCCGGTCGCCGACCTTGCGGCATCCATCGCCTTTTTCACCCGGCTGGGTTTCAGCTTCGACCCCGAATTCACGGATGAATCCGCCACCTGCATGATCGTCGGCCCGAACATCTACGCCATGCTGCTGACGCGCGAACGCTTTGCCGGTTTCGCGCCGCACCCGCCGGCCGACGCGCGCGCCGCGACCGAGGTGCTGCTGGCCTTGCAGCTCGAATCGCGCGAGGCGGTGAACGCGATGGTGAAAGAGGCCGTGGCCGCCGGCGGCAACACCTACAGCGCGCCGCAGGATCACGGTTTCATGTTCCAGCACGGCTTTCAGGACCCGGACGGCCACGTGTGGGAGGTGTTCCACATGAGCGGCGAGGCCGTGCCGGCGTGACGACGCGGGCGGTCGCCGACACGCTCGCGGCGATCTGGCACATCGAATCGGCCAGGGTCGTCGGCGCGGTCGCGCGGCTCACCCGCGATCTCGCGCTGGCCGAGGACTGCGCGCAGGATGCGCTGGCTGCGGCGCTGGAGCACTGGCCGCGCGACGGCGTGCCCGACAAGCCCGCCGCCTGGCTCACCACGGCGGCGAAGCGGCGCGCGCTCGACGTGCTGCGCCATCAGGCCCAGGCCGCGCCCAAGCACGCCGAACTTGCAGTGGAACTCGACACGCAGCACGCCATCCGCGAAGCCGACTTTGCCGAGGCGGTGGACGCCGCGCTCGACGACGATCTCGGCGACGACGTGCTCGCGCTGGTGTTCACCGCCTGTCATCCGCTGCTCTCGCCGGAGGCGCGATCCGCGCTCACGCTGAAGGTGGTGGGCGGCCTGTCGGTGGAGGAAATCGCGCGCGCCTATCTCAAGCCGCCGGCGACGATTGCCCAGCGCATCGTGCGCGCCAAGCGCACGCTCACCGAGGCGCGCGTGCCGTTCGCCACGCCGCGCGGCGCGGCGTGCCTTGCGCGCCTGCCGTCGGTGCTCGAAGTGATCTACCTCATCTTCAACGAGGGTTACGCCGCCACCACCGGCGACGACTGGACCCGGCCCGCCCTGTGCGAGGAGGCGCAGCGCCTGGGCCGCGTTCTGGCCACGCGCCTGCCGGCCGTGGCCGAGGTGCATGGCCTGGTCGCGCTGATGGAAATCCAGGCCTCGCGGCTGGCCGCGCGCGTGGGCACCGACGGCGAGCCTGTCCTGCTCATGGATCAGGATCGTGCGCGCTGGGATCGTTTATTGATTCTTCGCGGGCTGGCGGCGCTGGATCGCGCCGAGAGCCTGCCGGGCGCGCTCGGGCCGTATACGCTGCAAGCCGCCATCGCCGCCTGCCATGCGCGCGCCGCGACAGCGGCGGATACCGACTGGGCGCGCATCGCCGCACTCTACGACGCGCTGGCCGAGATTGCGCCCTCGCCCGTGGTGGCGCTCAACCAGGCCGTCGCCATTGGCATGGCGTATGGACCGGCGGCTGGCCTGGAGCGCGTCGAGGCGCTCGCCGGGGAACCCGCGCTGCGGGATTACCACCTGCTGCCGGCGGTACGCGGCGACCTGCTGGAAAAACTGGAACGGCTCGACGAAGCCCGCGCCGAATTCGCCCGCGCCGCCTCTCTGGCGCAGAACGCGCGCGAACGGGCCGTGCTGCTGGCACGGGCGGCGAGGGGGAAGGGGAGTGGGGAGTCGTGAGGGGAAAGTCGTGAGGGAATGGTCAGACTTTTACTGCTCACAACTACCCCTGCATCTGCCCGTTCTTGCCCGCTGCCACGACTTGCAGCGGCTGCGGCTGGTTTTCCCATTCGAAGGGCGGCAGGTTGTTGAGCGCCTGGCGCAGGCCTTCGTTCCAGGCGTCGCCCAGCGCGCGGTAGTAGGGGTGGTCGTCCGACAGCAGCAGGCGGCGGCCGCCGTCGAGCGCGTCGGTGGAATAGATGAGCAGTTCGACCGGCGGGCCCACGGTGAGATTGGAGCGGATGGTGGAGTTGATCGACACCAGCGCGCAGCGCGCGGCCTGTTCCAGCGGGGTGTCGCTGCGGATCACGCGGTCGAGGATGGGCTTGCCGTACTTGGTTTCGCCGATCTGCAGGAAGGGGTGCGCGCCGGATTCGTGGATGTGATTGCCCTGCGGATACACCAGATAGGTTTCCGGCGGCTGGCCGGCGATCTGGCCGCCGAAGATGAAGGTGGCCTCGAAGTTGGTGCTGGCGGTGTCGCGCGCGGCCTGGGCGCGCTGCACGTCGGACGACAGCGAGCCGACATAGCCCACCGCCTAGGTGAGGCTGACGACGTTGTTCAGGTTGATCGGCGCGTTGAAGTTGCAGTCGTCGCGCAGGCGCTTCACCACGGCCTGGGTGGTGGCCAGGTTGCCGGCGGCGAGCAGCACGAACATGCGGCTGCCGGGCAGCACGAAGGTATGCATCTTCGAATAGGTGTTGGCCTGATCGATGCCGGCGTTGGTGAGCGAGTCGGAGGCGAATACCAGGCCGCTGTCGGTCTTGATGGCGACGCAGTAAGTCATGGCGGGGAGTCCTGTTCAGTCAGACTTCATCGTGCCCGTTTTCGGCTTCTGGCTCAAGAGTATTTGCTCGGCGCGCGCGCCGAGATACACGTAGGCCCCGAGCCCGACCAGCAACCCGACCGCAGCCGCCATCATCCACACGCCGTCCGTCACGTGCTCGCCGTCTCCCACCGCCGACTTGAACATCAAGAGCAGGCCCTCGATCGATACCGCGATGAGGATCGCCGCCATGAAGCGGGTGATGGTGCGGCGGGTGGAACTGTGGCGGTATACGTCCTTGTGCATCAGCACTTCTTCTTCGAGGATGGTCTTGCCGAGATCGAACACGGCCAGTCCCAGGGTGAGGAAGATGATGACGCCGAAGGGCTTGAGATGCAGGTCGGCGGGGTCGCCGGCGGAAATGAAGATTTCCGTGAGTTCCACCAGCGCCGCGTAACCGAGCAGCAACACGACAGCGAACAGTCCGGCGACGATGACGCTGTACACCGCCTTGAAGAAGGGCACGAAGCGCTTGCGCGAGGCGTCGCCCATCAAGAACGCCACGGCCTCGGCCAGATCGATGTCGAGCACGAGATAGCCGGTTTCTTCGCCATGCCGCACGGGCACGATGGCGGTGATGCAGAGCAGGCCGCTGGCGCTGGACAGATAGGGCGCGGTGATCGCCACGCCTTCGGGCTGGCTGCGCGCGAGCATGAAGTAGGGCCGCTGCGCACGGGAGGTGCCCAGGCCCTTGCCGGCAGCCGGATGGCCCTTGCGCACCGGCAGGTTGGGCGTGATCTGCGTCCCTTCGGTATCCAGCAGGTAGAGCAGGTCGACGAAGGGATAGTGGCGGCCCGCACAGCGCACCGCCTCGTCGCGCGCACCCGCATCGTCGAACAGCGCCGGACTGGCGATGCCGGTGACGATGGAGGCGATCAGTTCGTTGAGCGCGTGACGGTATTCCTCGTAGCGCTCGATGACCGCGAGCGTGCTGGGGCTCGCCATCCGGTCTTACGCCGCTTCTTTCGGACGCATCTGGCGGCTGTAGAGGAATTCCAGCACCTGGCCGCGCAGCGCGTGGTAGCGCGGGTCGTTGGCGAGCGCCAGCCGGTCGCGCGGGCGCGGCAGGTCCACGCTGAGAATCTCGCCGATGGTCGCCGCCGGGCCGTTGGTCATCATCACGATGCGGTCGGACAGGAGCACGGCTTCGTCGACGTCGTGCGTGACCATCACCACGGTCGATTTCGTGGCCGCGACGATCTTCATCAGTTCGTCCTGCAAATGCGCGCGGGTCAGCGCATCGAGCGCGCCGAAGGGTTCGTCCATCAGCAGGACTTTCGGCTCCATCGCCAGCGCGCGGGCGATGCCGACGCGCTGCTTCATGCCGCCGGAAATTTCGCCCGGCAGCTTGTTGGCGGCGTGGCTGAGGCCGACGAGATCGAGCACCTGGCTGGTGCGTGCCTTCATCTGGGCCTTGGTCTCCCTGCTGCCAAACACTTTTTCCACGGCAAGATAAACGTTCTCGAAGGCGGTCAGCCAGGGCAGCAGCGAATGGTTCTGGAACACCACGCCGCGCTCCGGCCCGGGGCCCTTGATTTCCTTGTTGGCGAGCAAGAGCACGCCGTCAGTGGCGTCGAGCAGCCCGGCAACCAGGTTGAGCAGGGTCGATTTCCCGCAGCCCGAATGGCCGATCAGCGCGATGAATTCGCCCTGGTCGATGTGGAGGTTGATGCCGGTGAGCGCGGTGAACTTGCCCTTCTTGGTGTTGAAGGTCATGCCGGCGTTTTCGATCTGGACATAGCTTTGCATTGGTTTCTCCGTGAGCGGTGAGCAGTAAACGGTGAGCGGTGGCGGCGTGCGCGTTATCCGCTTGCCGCTCCCCGCTTACCGCTTACTCATAACTGAACCGTTTCGCGATCAGCATCAGCCCCTGCTCCAGCAGCAGGCCGACGATGCCGACGACGAAGATGGCGATGATGATGTGGGCGACGTTCAGGTTGTTCCACTCGTCCCACACCCAGAAGCCGATGCCGACGCCGCCGGTGAGCATTTCCGCCGCGACGATGACGAGCCAGGCCACGCCGATGGACAGGCGCACGCCGGTCAGCACATAGGGCAGCACCGCCGGGAACAGGATCTTGGTGAAGACCTTGAACTCAGACAGGTTCAGCACGCGCGCCACGTTCATGTAGTCCTGCGGAATGCGCTGCACGCCGGCTGCGGTGTTGAGCACCATGGGCCAGATGCTGGAGATGAAGATCACCCAGATCGACGCTGGCTCCGCCTTCTGCAGCACCAAGAGCCCGATCGGCAGCCATGCGAGCGGGGAAACCGGACGCAGGATGCTGATGATGGGCGAGAGCATCTGGTTGAGGAAGGCGAAGCGGCCGATCAGGAAACCCAGCGGAATCCCGATCAGCGCAGCGAGTCCGAAGCCGATGCCGACGCGGGTCAGCGAGTTGAGCACGTTCCAGCCGATGCCTTTGTCGTTGGGTCCATTGTCGTAGAACGGATCGGAAAACAGCTCGACCGCCGACGCCCAGGTTTCGGCCGGGCCGGGAATGCCGCCGCCGCTGTTGGCGATGAGCGCCCACAGTGCGACGAACAGGACTATGCCGAGCGTGGGCGGGATGACCGCCTTCACGGCGTTGCCGATGCCTTCGAGCAGGCGCTTGCCGCCTTCGGTTTCCAGCAGTGGCGTGCGTCGTGGCGGCAACTCGGGCGCAGCGGCAGGCAGCCGTTCGGTTTCCGGCGCGGCGAGCGTCTGCGACAGGGTTTCGTTGAGGGTGACTGCGTTCATGGTGAACTCCTGGTTACGCGGCACTCAAGCCTTGATCTTGAAACCGTCGGCGTAGGCCTTGGGATTCTTGCCGTCCCACACCACGCCGTCGATGAGCCTGGAGCTGCGCATGTCGGACTTGGGCAGCGGGGTCTTGGTCATCGCGGCGGCGTCCTTGTAGACGTCGATGCGGTTGACCTGCTTCGCCACGGCCAGGTAATCGGGATGCTCCTTCAAGAGTCCCCAGCGCTTGTGCTGGGTGAGGAACCACATGCCGTCCGAGAGGTAGGGGAAGCCCACCGCGCCGTCGGCGTAGAACTTCATGTAGTTGGGGTCTTGCCACTTCTTGCCGATGCCGTTGTCGTACTGGCCGAGCATGCGGTCTTCGATCGAGTCGAAGTCGGTGTTGACGTAGGACTTGGCCGAGATGATCTTGGCGACCTCGGAGCGGTTCTTCATGTCGTCGATGTACTTCGACGCGTCGAGAATCGCGGCGACCATGGCGCGCGCCGTGTTCGGATATTTCTGCACGAACTCGGCGGTGGTGCCGAGCACTTTCTCGGGGTGATCCTTCCAGATGTCCTGCGTGGTGACGGCAGTGAAGCCGATGTTGTCGCGGATCGCGCGCGCGTTCCACGGCTCGCCCACGCAGTAGCCGTCCATGTTGTCGACGCGCATGTTGGCGACCATCTGCGGCGGCGGCACGGTGATGACCTTGGCCTGCGTGAAGGGATTGATGCCGTTGGCCGCCAGCCAGTAGTACAGCCACATCGCGTGGGTGCCGGTGGGGAAGGTCTGGGCGAAGGTGTATTCCTTGGGCTCGGCGGCAACGAGCTTGGCGAGCGATGCGCCGTCGGTCACGCCCTTGGCTTTCAGCTGGTTGGACAGCGTGATCGCCTGGCCGTTGTTGTTGATCGTGGCGAGTACCGCCATGTCCTTCTTCGGCCCGCCGATGCCGAGCTGCACGCCGTAGACGAGGCCATACAGCACATGCGCGGCGTCGAGCTCCCCGTTCACCAGCTTGTCGCGCACGGCGGCCCACGAGGCTTCCTTGGTCGGCGTGATGGTGAGGCCGTATTTCTTGTCGAAGCCCTTGACCGAGGAAATCACCACGCTGGCGCAATCGGTGAGCGGAATGAAGCCGATGTTGAGGTTGGGTTTTTCAGGGGCGTCGGAGCCGGCGGCCCAGGCGCCGCTCCGCACGCCCGGAGGCACCATGGCCATCAGGGCGGCGGCAACGGAAAGTCCAGTGGTTTTTTTCATGAAATCACGCTTGCTGGGATCCTGCGGTTGGGTTGCGTCGAGAATGTCGCTCACGGTTTTCTCCAAATAAAAAAGGCGTCGCCTTCAGGGCGGACGCCTTTGTCCAGTTACGAATGTTTTGACGGTCACGCTGAAAGCCACATCGTTGCGACTGTTCACTCAGGGGATAGCAACCACTGTGCCAGAATCATGAAATCCTTGTGCGGCGCGGGTTGCGCGGGTTTTGTCCCGATTCTCGGAAAGTGGATGCGCCGCAGGATGCCCGCAATGGGTGCGTGTTTGCAGCGGCATGCACCAACTGGTCAGGCTTTTTGCAGGATCTGCCGCGCGATGTCGGCGAGCTTCATGCCGCGGTCCATCGCTGCGCGCCGCATCTCGCGGTAGACCTCGGGTTCGGATGCGCCGGTCTGCTTGATGAGCAGGGCCTTGGCCCGGTCGATGAGCTTGCGCTCGGCGAGTTCGAGGCGGGTCTGTTCGAGCTGGTCGTGCAATGCCTGGAAGGCTTCGAAGCGCGACACGGCAACGTCGAGGATGGGTTTGAGCCGCGCCGGATCGAGGCCGTCGACCACATAGGACGTCACGCCCGCCTGCGTCGCGGCGCGGATCGCCTCGGGGCTGCCGTCGCCGGTGAACATCACGATGGGGCGCGGGCAGCCCTGGTTGGCCACGCAGATGTGTTCCAGCGTGTCGCGGTCGGGCGAATCCTGCGCGATGATGACCACGTCCGGGCGCAGGATCTGGATCTGCACATCCAGACTGCGCGCGGAATTGAGGGTGGCGGTAACCACGCAGCCGGCGGCTTCGAGTGCCGGCACCAGCATTGCCAGGCGCTCGGGCTGGTTTTCAACGATCAGTACTTTCATGCGGTTCCCGGGATTTTCATGGCGTCGCCAAAAAAGCGGCCTCCAGAGAGGCCGCAAGTTCGGAGGAGACTGCCTGAGCGTGGTTGTCGCCGACATGCCGGCTTTAGCCACGGCCCACACTGTCTTAGCAGGTAGCGTGCCAGGCGCGGCATGTGTTTCCCTTCAATGGGTTGTGTGTTTCCGGCTGCGCCGGACCCGCCGCCGCGATGCGCACGTATGGTGCGCGGACGTCGAAATGGAATCAAAACGGGGCATCGGCCGCCTTGTGTCGCGGGTTGCGTGGCGCTTGCGTGCCTGGCGGCGATCAGGAATCGGCGGCCGGATCGTGCCGGTGGCGATGGTGCAGGTCCGGGTAATGCGGATGGCTGTGCGTCAGTGTCTCGTGGCGATGCCAATGGCTGTGGGGCTCGCGGCCGTCCCACGCGAAATCGTGCGCGTGCCGGTGATGCGCGTCGTGGACGTGCGGGTGGGCGTGTTCCAGCGGTTCGTGGGTGTGCGCGTGTTCGTGCCGCTCGGTCAGGTGTAGCCACACGCCCAGCGCCATCAGCCCCGCGGCGATCCAGAACGGCGCAGATGTTGCCTCGTCCAGCAGCAGGATGGCGATGGCGGCACCGATGAAGGGCGCGGTGGAGAAATAGGCGCCGGTGCGGGCGGTGCCGAGGCCACGCAGCGCGAGCACGAAGAGTACCAGGCTCAAGCCGTAGCCGGCGAGGCCGACCGCCATGGCGGCAGCAGCCGTGGGCCAGGCCGGCAAGGTGGCGCCCATGAGAAAGGCAAGCCAGACGTTGACGAGGCCGGCGGTCCAGCCCTTGGCGCCGGCGATGAACAGCGCGTCCGAAGCGGACACATGGCGCGTCAGGTTGTTGTCGATGGCCCAGCACAGACAGGCGGCGGCGATGGCTGCGAGGCCGACCGCATCCGGCGCCGCGCTGACGCCAGCGGGCCACGCGAGCACCACCCCGCCGGCGACGATCAGCAGCATGCCGAGCACGATGCGG
This sequence comes from Thiobacillus sp., assembly GCA_046292745.1. Taxonomy (GTDB): domain Bacteria; phylum Pseudomonadota; class Gammaproteobacteria; order Burkholderiales; family Thiobacillaceae; genus Thiobacillus. The sequence goes on from JBKBQH010000004.1 coordinate 222,150, forward strand.
CGGTCGACGTTTTCCCGGAACACCACCCAGGCGAGCACCGCCGTAAACACGGATTCGAGATTGAGCATGAGCGAGGCCGGCCCCGCATCGGTGCGGGCGAGGCCGGCTACCAGCAGTACCGGCCCCAGCACGCCGCCAAAAACAATGGCGCCGGCGAGCCAGCGCCATTCGCCGGACGCGAGGCCGCTCGGCTTCCAGCCGCGATCGCGCACCAGGCGAATTACCGCGAGCCCGAGGCCGCTGCCCAGATACAGCAGGCCGGCGAGCAGCAGCGGCGGGAATTCGCCCACCAACAGCTTGACCAGCGGCGTGCTGGCGCCGAACAGCGCGGCGGCGGCCAGCGCCGGCCAGACGGCGGAACGCGGGTTGCTCATACAGGCGCTTTCAGCGGCATGTCATTTGCGGCGTCAGCTTCATCCATTGCACGAGCCAGGCCTTGGCGCGCTCGCGTGCGTGACGCTTGGCGATTTTTTCTTCCGGCGTCTGGTCGGGACGGAAATCGAACGCGCGGCGGGCCATCGGGTAGACCTGGTATTCCACCGGCACGCCGCGCTCCCACAGCGCATAGAAGGCGCGGCCGCCGCTCATGCGGCGCAGTTCGTAGTCCTGTTCGCCGATGAGGAACAGCATGGGCGTGTCGAGCTTGGCGATTTCCGGCGCGATGCTGAACAACTGCTCGGGCTCGGGCGCATTGGGGTTCTGCATGTGGCCGTAGTAGCTGACGATGGCGGCGATGTCGGCGCCGCGCTTGGCGGCGAGCCGGATTGCGTAGTAGGGGCCGCGCGACAGGCCGACGATGCCAACCTTGCCACGGCAGGCGTTGGGCAGCGATTTCAGGTAATCGAGCCCGGCCTCGACGTCCATTTCGGTATCGGGGTTGTGCGCCGACGGCCAGCGTTCGATGAAGCGGCCGCTCTGCCAGTCGGGGGCGACGACGAGGAAGCCCTGGGCGGCGAGTTCGCGCACGTGGGCGCGCTCGTCGCCTTCGTAGCCGCGCTTGGCGTGGATGAACAGCACGGGCGGAAAAGGGCCGCGGCCAGCGGGGTGAGCGACCTCGACCGGCACCTCGGTGCCGTCGGCGGACTTGATCGAAACGGTACGGAGTTCGACGTTCTGCGCGTAGGCCGGCGTGGTGAGGGCCGATGCTAAGATGGCGCTCGCGATGACTAGGCTTTTCATGGTGAGTCCGGGAAAGGAGAACGCGGCGTATTGTAGGCCGGCGCGCGCCGTGCGCCGGCCGGTTCAAATGTACTTGCTGCGCAGCGGGCACGCCGATTGCCCGCGCGTTTCACTATGACCGTCCCGATTTCCGCCGGTTCGCTCGACGAGCCGTCGATTCCGCCCCGACTGCAGCGGCCGCTTGCCGCGTTGTGGATTTCGCTCGGGCTGCACGCGGCGCTCATCGCGCTCGTCCAGGTGGCCCCGCCGGCGTCGCCTGGCGGCGGCCACACGATCGAGGCGAGGCTGGTCGACGCGCAATCCGCGCCGGCCCCGCTTGCGCCGTCGGAAGCCGGGCCGGCGCTGCCGGCGCCGCCGGCCGAACCCGCCGTGCCCCCCGTTTCGGCCACGGCGCTGCCGACGCCAGCGGCCGAGCCGCGTCCCCCCGAGCCGGCGGCGGGCGGTGCGCTTCACAGCGCGGTCGACCTGACTTTCTACACTGCGCGCGAGCTCGACGTGCAGCCGCGCGCGCTCGGCAGCATCGAGCCCGATTACCCGCTGGATGCCGACCGCCAGCGGCGCTCGGGCAAAGTGCGGCTGCAACTCAAGCTGGAAGCGGACGGGCGGGTCAGCGATGTCGAGATCGTGCAGGCCGACCCGCCGGGCGTGTTCGACGAATCGGCGGTGCGCGCGTTTCGCGCCGCGCGATTTTCACCCGCGCAGAAAAACGGCCGCGCCGTGCGCGCGCTGCTGCTGATCGAGGTCGAGTACGACTGGCCAGGCGGTGACGCCGCACCGCCTGGCCACGGGGACTGATTTCAACGCGTTTCGCCGGCGGGACGCCAGCGCTTGAGCGTCAGCGCATTGGTCACGACGCTCACGCTCGAGAACGCCATCGCCGCGCCGGCGATCACCGGGCTCAAAAAGCCGAAAGCCGCGAGCGGAATCCCCACCACGTTGTAGACGAAGGCCCAGAACAGGTTTTGCCGGATCTTGGCGTAGGTGCGTTTCGAAATGTCGATGGCGTCGGCGACCAGCGCCGGGTCGCCGCGCATCAGCGTGATGCCGGCGGTGTGCATGGCGACGTCGCTGCCGCTCGCCATCGCGATGCCGACGTCGGCGGCGGCGAGCGCGGGCGCGTCATTGACGCCGTCGCCGACCATCGCCACCGTCCTGCCCTCGGCCTTGAGCGCGGCGACGTGCGCCGCCTTGTCGGCCGGCAGCACTTCGGCGATCACGCGGTCGATGCCGAGCGCGCGCGCGGCGGCCTCGGCGGCGCCGCGGTTGTCGCCGGAGAGCATCACGGTGGCGATGCCCCGTTCGGCGAGGCGCGTCACGGCGTGCGCGGCACTCGGTTTGACGGCGTCGCCGAAGGCAAGCACGCCGAGTGCGCGGCGATCGTCGGCGCGCGCGAGCCACGACACGCTGCGCCCGGCGGCTTCCTGTTCGCTTGCAGCGGCGTCGAGCGCGGCGGTGTCGACGCCGTTTTCCGTCATCAGGCGGCGGTTGCCGAGCCAGTAGCGCACGCCCTCGACTTCGCCGACGATGCCGCGCCCCGGCAGCGCCTGCTGCGCCCGCGCGGAAAACGGCGTGACGCCGCGCCGCGCCGCTTCGGCAAGCACGGCGCGCGCCAGCGGATGCTCGCTGCCTGCCTGCAGCCCGGCGGCGATGGCGAGGATTTCGCGTTCGTCGTGGCCGCTCGACGCGACGCAGGCGGCGACATGCGGCGTGCCGTCGGTGAGCGTGCCGGTCTTGTCGAACACCACGGTCTCGACGCGGTGCGCGATCTCGAGGGATTCGGCATCCTTGATCAGGATGCCGTGGCGCGCGGCCACCCCGGTGCCGGCCATGATCGCGGTCGGCGTGGCGAGCCCGAGCGCGCACGGGCAGGCGATCACCAGCACCGCGACGGCGTTGAGGATAGCCTGCTCGACACCGGCGCCTGCCGCCCACCAGCCGAGGAAGGTGACGAGCGCGATCGCCATCACCACCGGCACGAACACCGCGCTCACCTTGTCGACCAGGCGCTGGATCGGCGCCTTCTTCGCCTGCGCGTCCTCGACCAGACGGATGATGCGCGCGAGCACGGTCTCGGTGCCGATCGCGGTGGTGCGGGCGACGAGCACCCCGTGGGCGTTGATCGCGCCGCCGGTGAGGGTGTCGCCCGGCTGCTTGTCGACCGGCAGCGACTCGCCCGTGAGCAGGGCCTCGTCGACCTGGCTTTCGCCTTCGAGCACCACGGCGTCGACCGGCACGCGCTCGCCGGGGCGGATCACCACGATGTCGCCGACGCGCACCGCGTCGATCGGCAGATCGCGGTCGACGCCGTCGTGGCGCACCCGCGCCGTGGCGGGACGCAGCGCCTGCAGCGCGCGGATCGCCTCGGTGGTCTGGCGCTTGGCACGGGCTTCCAGCCACTTGCCCAGCAGCACCAGGCTGATGATGACGGCAGAGGCCTCGAAGTAGAGGTGCATGGGGTCGCCGTGCGTGAGCAGCAGATAGACCGAGAGCCCGTAGGCCGCGCTGGTGCCGACCGCGACCAGCAGATCCATGTTGCCGCTGCCGGCCAGCAAGGCTTTCCAGCCGGCGCGGTAGAAGCGCGCGCCGAGCCAGAACTGCACGGGGGTGGCGAGCGCCCATTGCAGCCAGCCGGGCAGCATCCAGTGCACGCCGAATGCGCGGGCGGCCATCGGCACGACGAGCGGCAGCGACAGGGCGATCGCCAGCGCGACCGGCCACCAGTCGGGCAGGGCGCGCGCCGGGGTGGCCTTGGCCGCGTCGCTGGCGGCAGGCAGGCTTGCGCCATAACCGGCGCGCTCGACCGCGGCGATCAGCGCGGCAGCGGAAGTGCCCCGCGCCAGCTTTACCGTCGCCTGTTCGGTGGCAAGGTTGACGCTTGCCTCGAAGACACCCGGCACCCGGGCGAGCGCCTTTTCCACCCGCGCCGAGCAGCTCGCGCAGGTCATGCCGCTGATATCGAGCTTGAGCGTTTCGGTCGGCACGGCAAAGCCGGCGCGCTCGATCGCCTGCTGCACGGCAGCGAGGTCGGTGTCGCCAGAGACGGTCGCGGTTTCGGTCGCCAGGTTGACCGTGGCGTCGGTCACGCCCGGCAACTGCTTGAGGACTTTTTCCACCCGCGTCGAGCAGCTCGCGCAGGTCATGCCCTGGATGTTCACGGACAGGGTGCTCATGTCGTACTCCTTTTCCCGATGCGATGAACGCACCGTAAACCTTCCCATCGTGGGAGCGTCAAGCGGGCTCGCAGGTTCGCGCGGAAAGAATCCCGGTCAGCGCCGGACGGTTGCGAGCGGATAGTCCTTCGGCAGCAGCACCCACATGCGGCCGCGCTGCTTCATGCGTCCGGCACGCTCGCCGGCGGCGTCGCCGAAACCCCAGAAGAAATCGGCGCGCACGCCGCCGCGGATCGCGCCGCCGGTGTCCTGCGCCATGACCAGCCGGTTCAGCGGCTCGGGCGAATTCGGTTGCGTGGTGGCGAGGAAGACCGGTGCGCCGAGCGGAATGAAACGCGGGTCGACCGCGATCGAACGCCCCGCCGTGAGCGGCACGCCGAGCGCGCCGAGCGGGCCGGGAAGCCCGTTAGGCAGTTCGCGGAAGAACACATAGCTGGGATTGGCGGCAAGGAGCTCGGGCAGCTTGTCGGGATTCTTCGCGCCCCAGTCCTTGATGCCCTGCATCGACGCTTCTTCGAGCTTGAGTTCGCCGCGTTCGACCAGGAGCTTGCCGATGGACACATACGGATGGCCGTTCTGGTCGGCGTAGCCGACGCGCAGATGCGTGCCGTCGGGCAGCTCGATGCGGCCCGAGCCCTGGATCTGCAGGAAGAAGAGATCGACCGGGTCTTCCGCCCAGGCGATGGGCTTGCCCCTGAAGCCGTTCGGCCTGCCGTTGGCGGCCGCCTCGATGTCACGGCGTGTGGGATAGGGCACTAGCTTGTTGCCGACCAGCCGGCCGCGCAGGCGCAGGTTCTTCAATTCCGGGTACACGCTGGCGAGATCGACGGTGACGAGGTCGTCGGGCGCGGCGTAAAGCGGATAGCGCGCGCGCTCGGTGCGCACCCGGTCGCCTTTCAGCAGCGGTTCGTAATAGCCGGTGACGAGGCCCTCCTCGCTGCCGTCCTCCTGCGTGGCCAGGTAGGGCTGGAAACGCTGCTCGAAGAAGGCACGGGCAGTGGCGTCATCTGGCGCCGGCATCGCCATCGCCTCGGCGCAGATCGCTTGCCAGGCGCTGCGTTTCACCAGCGTCGAGCAGCTTTGCAGGAGGGCGGGCCAGACTTCGCTGGCGGCGTCCGTCTGCCAGCGCTCGACCGCAGACCACTCGACCGCCTTCAGGGTCGGGAAGGCAACTGCAGGGGTCGGCAAGGTCACAGGGGGGACGGCCGGAGCCGTGGGCGGCGCGGGCTCTGGTGCCGGCGCCGGTTTGGGGGCTGGCGTCGGAGCAGGCGGCAGCACGCCGCACGCCGAGAACAGCAGAACGATCAGCCACGGGCTTGCATGGAACAACTTCACGGGTAAAGATGGCTCGGTCGACGGTATGCGTCGAGTATATCAACGGAGCGAATCAGCAATGGAAACGCAGGGACTGGGCTGGCTGCTGCTGGAAGCCGGGATCGCGCTGGGGCTGTTCATCTTCATCGTGTGGTGGACGATGAAGAAATAGGGGCAGGCAAAATATCAGGTTGCCAAGATCGCCCACCTCCCAATCCTGGTTCCCGACTCAGTGCAGCACGCGCGGCATCGACAGCGTGAAGGGCGGAATCTCGGCGTCGAACTTGTTACCATCCTCCGCCACCATTTGATAGGTGCCGCGCATGGTGCCGACCGGCGTCGCCAGCGCGGTGCCGCTGGTGTACTCGAAGCTCTCGCCCGGCCGCAGCAGCGGCTGCTCGCCGACGACGCCGAGGCCCTTGACTTCCTGCACCACGTTCTCCGCGTCGGTGATGATCCAGTGGCGCGAGATCAGTTGCGCGGCCACGGTGCCGGTATTGGAAATCGTGATGGTATAGGCGAACACGTAGCGATCGGACGAGGGGTCGCTCTGGTCGGCAAGATAGGCCGTGTTGACGCTGATGCTGATGTGGTACTTGTTGCCTTCGGCCACGGTGCTGCCCGTCGGGATGAGGAAAAGGCCAGTGTAACGCAAGGCCGTGGCGGGCTGTTAAAATGCCTGGGTTTACCGACCTCCCGGAGCTTCCCATGACTTACCGCATCGCCCCGTCCATCCTGTCCGCCAATTTTGCCAAACTGGGCGAGGAGGTCGACGACGTGCTCGCCTCCGGCGCCGACATCGTCCACTTCGACGTGATGGACAACCACTACGTGCCCAACCTCACCATCGGTCCGCTGGTGTGCGAGGCGCTCCGCAAGCACGGCGTCACCGCGCCGATCGACGTGCACCTGATGGTCAAGCCGGTCGACCGCATCATCCCTGACTTCGCCAAGGCCGGCGCGACCTACATTACCTTCCACCCGGAAGCGTCCGAGCATATCGACCGCACCATCGGCCTGATCCGCGAATCCGGCTGCAAGCCCGGCCTGGTGTTCAACCCCGCCACGCCGCTCGACGTGCTGGAGTACACGCTGGACAAGCTCGACATGGTGCTCCTGATGAGCGTCAACCCCGGCTTCGGCGGCCAGAAGTTCATTCCCTACGTGCTCGACAAGGCGAAGAAGGTGCGCAAGATGATCGACGACCGCGGCTTGAGCGTCAGTCTCGAGATCGACGGCGGCGTCGGCCCCGCCAATATCGCCGACGTCGCACGCGCCGGCGTCGACACCTTCGTTGCCGGATCCGCCGTGTTCGGCAAACGCAACGAGAAGGATCCGCACCGCTACGACAGCATCATCGGCGAAATGCGCGCCGAGCTGGCGAAGGTCTGATCTGGAACCTCAGGGACACGGAGGATACAGGGGATACAGGGAAAACCGTCTTGCCGGGGCTCGCCCAGACGTATTTCGTGGTTTTTCTCTATGTTCCCGCTGTCTCTGTGATCTCTGTGTCTCTGTGGTGAATAAATGAATTTTCCAATTAGCATCCAGGCCGCCGTCATCGATCTCGACGGCACCCTCCTCAACACCGCGCCGGATCTGGCACACGCCGCCCGCCTGATGATGGCCGACCTCGGCCTGCCGTGCCCGTCGCTGGAAACGATCTCGACCTATATCGGCAATGGCGTGTCGCGGCTGGTCAAGCGCGTGCTCACCGGCGACATGGACGCCGAGCCGGACGCGGCACTGTTCGAAAAAGCCATCGCCTCGTACGAGAAGCACTACGGCGAAAACGTATCGCGGTATTCGCGGCCCTATCCGGGGGTCGTCGAAGGCCTTGACGCGTTCAAGGCCATGGGTGTGCATCTGGCCTGCATCACCAACAAGGCCGAGCGCTTCACCGTGCCGCTCCTGAAGGACACCGGGCTCATCGGCTACTTCGAGCTGATTCTTTCCGGTGACAGCCTGCCGAAGCGCAAGCCCGACCCGTTGCCGCTCCTGCATGCCTGCGAGGTGTTCAAGGTTGCGCCGGCCGAACTGTTGCTGATCGGCGACTCGCTCAACGACACCCAGGCCGCGCGTGCCGCCGGCTGCCCGGTGTTCTGCGTGCCCTATGGCTACAATCGCGGCCGCCCCGTCACCGAGCTGGATCTGGACGCCGTGGTGCCAACGCTGGCCGAGGCGGCGAAGATGGTGCGAAAAGCATGAACCACAGAGGCACAGAGACAGAGAGATTTTCGATGCGTGATCGATGGTGAAAACCGTCGATGGTTGATGCCGATTTTCTCTGTGCCCTCTGTGTCTCTGTGGTGAAAACATGACTGAACAAGAATTTTTCGACCTCGCCCGCCAGGGCTACAACCGCATCCCCCTGGTGCGCGAGATGCCCGGCGACCTCGAAACGCCGCTCTCCGTCTACCTCAAGCTCGCCAACGCGCCGTATTCCTACCTGCTCGAATCGGTGGTCGGCGGCGAGCGTTTCGGGCGCTATTCCTTCATCGGCCTGCCGGCGCGCACGGTGATCCGCGTACGCAGCCACGTGCTGACGCTGGAGACCGACGGTGAGGTCGTCGAGGAGCACAACCTGCCCGACCCGCTCGCCTTCATCGCCGCCTTCCAGGCGCGCTTCAAGGCGGCGCCGGTGGCGGGGCTGCCGCGTTTCACCGGCGGGCTGGCGGGCTATTTCGGCTACGACACCATCCGCTACATCGAGAAGCGGCTCGCGGCCACGCGCAAGCCGGATGTGCTGCATACGCCCGACATCCTCTTGATGCTGACCGAGGAACTGGCGGTGTTCGACAATCTTGCCGGCAAGCTTTACCTCGTCACCCACGCCGACCCGATGCAGCCCGATGCCTATGCGCAGGGCCACCTGCGGCTGGGCGTGTTCGCCGAGAAGCTGAAGGCGCCGGTGCATCTGCCTTCGCAACCGCCGCTGTCGGCCGACGAACCGCAGTCGGAGTTCGGCGAGGCCGAGTTCAAGGCGGCAGTTGCCAGGGCGAAGGACTACATCGCCGCCGGCGACATCATGCAGGTGGTGCTCTCGCAGCGCATGTCGCGGCCGTTCAACGCCTCGCCGCTGTCGCTCTACCGCGCGCTGCGCGGGCTGAATCCCTCGCCCTACCTGTTCTATTACGATTTCGGCGGCTTCCACGTCGTCGGCTCGTCGCCCGAGATCCTGGTGCGCCTGGAGGGCGACACCGTCACCCTGCGTCCCATCGCCGGCACCCGGCCACGCGGGCTCACGCGCGAGGACGATCAGCGGCTGGCCGAGGAACTGCTCGCCGATCCGAAGGAATGCGCCGAGCATTTGCAGCTGCTCGACCTCGGCCGCAACGATATTGGGCGCGTGGCGGTGACCGGCAGCGTGAAAGTCACCGAGCACATGCAGATCGAGCGCTACTCGCACGTCATGCACATCGTCTCCAACGTCGAGGGCAAGTTGAAACCCGGGCTTGCCGCGCTCGACGTGCTGCGCGCCAGCTTCCCCGCCGGCACCGTGTCGGGCGCGCCCAAGGTGCGGGCGATGGAAATCATCGACGAACTCGAGCCTTCCAAGCGCGGCATTTACGCCGGCGCGGTCGGCTACCTCGGCTTCAACGGCGACATGGACCTCGCGATCGCGATCCGCACCGCCGTGGTCAAGGACGGCACGCTGTTCGTGCAGGCCGGCGCCGGCATCGTCGCCGACTCGGTGCCCGAGAACGAATGGCTGGAGACGCAGAACAAGGCGCGCGCCATCGTGCGCGCCGCCGAAATGCTGCAGACCTGAACCGACCCCGCCTCCGTCGCCGTCACAAAAGCTAAACCGAGTGACGGCACAATGACACCCATGCCTGATCTGCGGCTGCCCCTGGTACGAAGTGCCAGGGTTGCGACGGCCGTGGGTCGACTATTGGAGTGTTACATTTTTTGAAGCCTGCCCGGCCTGCCCGGAGCGCCGGCTGCATCAATCAAACCAAGGCTGGCAGAGACGGCAGTGCGCCCGGGGCGTGTGTCGTCCGTTCGGAATGGAGGTGAGGATGAGGACCCGACACATGGGCGTGCGATGCGGTCAACCCCTTTGCAGGGTGCGCGGCTTCACGCTGCTCGAGCTCCTCGTCGTGCTGGTGATCCTCGGCCTGCTGGTCGGCGTGGTGGCGCCGCGCTTCTTCGGCCAGGTCGGCAAGTCTGAAGTGCAGGTCGCCGCGGCGCAGATCAAGTCGCTCGAGGACGCGCTCGATCAGTACCGCCTCGACATCGGCCGCTACCCGGCGACCGAGCAGGGCCTGGCGGCCCTGAACACCCAACCCGCCGGCGTCACGCGCTGGCGCGGCCCCTACCTGAAGAAAGCCGTGCCGAACGACCCCTGGGGCAATCCCTATCAATACCGTTCGCCCGGCGAGCATGGCGAGGTCGACCTGTTCTCGCTCGGCCGCGACGGCCAGCCGGGCGGTACCGGCGACGCCGCCGACATCACCAACTGGTAAGCCATGCGCTTCGACGTTCGCGCCCTCGGCGGCAACCAGCGCGTGCGTCTGCAGCTGGAAGCGGCCGACCCGGCCGACGCCGCCGACCAGGCCCGCCTGCAGGGATTGGCCGTGCTCGACGTGCGGCCGATCGGCGGGCTCGCCTTCCTCACGCTGACGCGCCGTGCGCGTTTTCCGCTCGACCTGTTCTCGCGTGAGCTGCTGGCGCTCCTGAGCAGCGGACTCACGCTGGTCGAGGCGCTGCAGACGCTGGACGAAAAGGAGGCGAGGCCGGAGGCGCGCAAGGTGCTCGGCGGCGTGCTGAAGCACCTGTACGAAGGCGAATCCTTCTCCGCCGCGATCGGCCATTTTCCCGACGCCTTCCCGCCGCTCTACGTGGCGACGGTGCGTGCGGCCGAGCGCACCAGCGACCTGCCGCAGGCGCTGGCGCGCTATGTCGCCTACCAGGCACAGGTCGAGCAGGTGCGCAAGAAAGTCATCTCGGCGTCGATCTACCCCGTGCTGCTCTTGATCGTCGGCGGGCTCGTCGCGCTGTTCCTGCTTGGCTTCGTCACGCCGCGTTTCGCCTCGGTCTACGCCGACAACCTCGACCGCCTGCCGTGGGCGTCGCGCGTGCTGATGCAGTGGGGCGGCTTCGTCGAGGCGCACGCCGTCGACGCCGGCCTGCTGATCCTCGCGCTGCTTGGCGCCGCGGCCTACGGTGCGAGCCGGCCGCTCGCGCGGGCGTATCTGGCGCGTCAGTTGTGGCGCCTGCCCGGCCTCGGCGAGCCGCTGCGGGTATTCCAGCTCACCCGTTTCTATCGCACTGTCGGCATGCTGCTGTCGGGCGGCATACCCGTCGTCACCGCGCTCGACATGGCCGGCGGCCTGCTGCAGCCGGAACTGCGCCTGCGGTTGCAGCAGGCCGCGCTCGGTATCCGCGAGGGCCAGCCCTTGTCGCAGGCGATGGAACGCGCCGGCCTGGTGACGCCGGTGGCGCTGCGCATGCTGCGCGTCGGTGAAAAGAGCGGTCGCATGGGCGAGATGATGGAAGCCATCGCCGCTTTCCACGAAGAAGAAACCAGTCGCTTCGTCGAGTGGTTCACCCGTCTGTTCGAGCCCATCCTGATGGCCTTGATCGGCCTTGTCATCGGCGTCATCGTCGTCATGCTCTACCTGCCCATCTTCGAACTCGCCGGGAGCCTGGAATGACCGCGCCCGCCGCGCGTCTGCCGCGCATCCGGCCCGCCCTGCTGCAACAGTCGCGCGAGCTTGCCACGAAGGAGGGCGGTTCGGTCCTCGCCGCGCTGCAACGCGTCGCGGGGCTCGACGATGCGGATTTTCTCGACGAACTCGGCTGCGCGTTCGCGTTCGAGACACTGACGATGGACCGGCTGCGCGATCTGCGGCCGGCGTTCGACCGCCTGCCGTTCAATCTCGCGCTGGAGCGCGAATGCGCCGCCTGCCGCGACGCCGACGGCGTGCTGCGGTTTGTCTTTGCCGATCCGCTGAAGCCCGAATTGCTGGAGTGGGCCGAGGCCCGCATCGGCGCGCCGTTCACGCCGGCGCTGGCGCGGCGCGACGACATCCTCGCTTGGCTGCACCGCCTGGAAGGCGAGCTGCGCGCGATGGACGGCGTCGTCGGCGAGGCGGCGGCCGCCGCCAGCGGCGAAAAGGTGGAGGAAATCTCGCTCCGGGCGATCGGCGAGGACGCCTCGCCGGTGGTCAGGCTGGTGCACTCGACGCTCTACGACGCGCTCGCCGCCGGCGCGTCCGACATCCACATCGAAAACGACGCCCAGGGCATTGCGATCAAGTACCGCATCGACGGCGTGCTCAACCTGATCGCGCAATCGCCCGGCCGCGACATGGCCGAGCAGGTGATTTCGCGGATCAAGGTGATGGCCGAACTCGACATCGCCGAGCGGCGCGTCCCGCAGGACGGACGCTTCAAGGTGCTGATGCGTGGCCGCGAGATCGACCTGCGCGTCTCGATCATGCCCGGCGTCTTCGGCGAGGACGCGGTGCTGCGCATCCTCGACCGCCAGCAGCTCGCCGACGAACTGCGCGGCATCTCGCTCGAGGGCCTGGGCTTCGCCGGCGACGATCTCGCGCAGATCCGCAAGCTCGCGCGCGAGCCCTACGGCATGTTCCTCGTCACCGGTCCCACCGGCTCGGGCAAGACGACTACGTTGTACGCCGCGATTTCCGAGATCAACACCGGCCAGGACAAGATCATCACCATCGAGGATCCGGTCGAATACCAGCTGCCCGGCATCCTGCAGATCCCGGTCAACGAGAAGAAGGGGCTGACCTTCGCGCGCGGCCTGCGCTCCATCCTGCGTCACGACCCCGACAAGATCATGGTCGGCGAAATCCGCGACGCCGAGACCGCGCAGATCGCGGTGCAGTCCGCGCTCACCGGCCACCTCGTGTTCACCACCGTGCACGCCAACAACGTGTTCGACGTCATCGGCCGCTTCATGCACATGGGGGTCGATCCCTACAGCTTCGTCTCGGCCTTGAACGGCATCCTCGCCCAGCGCCTGGTGCGGGTGAACTGCCCGCAGTGCGCCGAAGCCTATGCGCCGGATCCGCAACTGCTGGCCGATTCGGGCATCGCGCCGGCGTCGGCGGCGCGCTACGACTTCCGCGCCGGCCGCGGCTGCGGCCATTGCCGCGGCAGCGGCTACAAGGGCCGCCGCGCGATCGCCGAAATGATGCTGCTGAACGACGAGATCCGCGAACGCATCAGCACCCGCGCGCCGATTCGCCAGGTGAAGGAGGCAGCCGCGCGCGCCGGCGTGCGCAGCCTGCGTGATTCCGCGCTCGACCTGGTACGCCAGGGCACGACCACGCTGGAGGAGGTGAACCGTGTCACTTTTGTCGCCTAGCGTGCGCATCGCCCTCACCCCCGGCCGCGTCGCCGTCGCCGCCGGCAGCGATCCTCGCGAGGCAGCGGTCGCGACACCGGGCTGGGCCGGCGCGCTCGCCGAACTGTCCGCGCTGCTTGCCGATGCCAGGCTGCGCGGCCGGTCGAACGTGACGCTGTCGCACCATTTCACGCAGGTGCACCTGTTGCCATCGCCGCCGCTGGCCCTGAAGCCGGCCGAACAGCGGAGCTGGATCCACGACCAGTTGGTGCGCCAGTTCGGCGAGGCCGCGCGCGACTGGCGGGTGGCCTGGCAGGCCGAGCCGCCGGGCAGGCCCTTCCTCGTGGCCAGTGTCGAGCCGGCGCGTCTGGCCGAACTCGACGGCGTGTTGCGCGCCGCGTCGCTGAAGGCGGCTGCGGTGCAGCCCTGGCTGGTGGGCGCGTGGAACCGCCAGCGCCGCCGCCTCGGTCGCGGCCGCGCCTGGATGACGCTCGCGGAACCGGGCCGACTGACGCTGCTCGCCTTGGCGGATGGCCGCGCGACCTGTCTGCGCAGCGCACAGGCGCAGGACGACCCGGGCGCGGTGCTCGCCGGGATGTTGACGCGCGAAGCGCTGCTCGCCGGCGAAGAGACCCCGGCGCCGCTGTGGATCGAGAGCGCCGGCGTGCGCGCCGACTGGCAGGCAGCGGCCGGCGGGCGCAGCGTGCAGGTGCTGCCGGCCGGCCGTACTGCGCTCGCCCCGCTACTGGAGACCTGAGATGCGGCGCCTCGCACTCGATTTCCTGCATCCGTTGCCGCGCCCCCACTGGGCCGGCTGGCTGCTGCTCGCCGCGGGGCTGGCATTGGCCGGCATGAGCGGCTGGCAGGGTGCACAGACGCAGACCGCGCTGGATGCGGCTGTCGCCGCGGCACCCCAGGTCGCGCGCGTCCCGGCGCGGCGTGCCGCCCCGGTCGTGGACGGCGCACAGGCAGCGCGCGAGGCGAACGCACAACTGGCAATACCCTGGGACGCCTTGTTCGTCCGCCTCGAGGCCAACCTGCCCAAGACCGTCGCATTGGTCGCGCTGGAAGCCGACGCGCGCAAGCCCGAGGCCACGCTCACCGCCGAGGCGATGAGCGCCCAGGACATGCTGGCCTGGATCGAGCAGCTCCGGCTGGAGGCCGGCTTTGCCCGCGTGACGCTGGTGAGTCATGCGCTGCAGGAAAACGAGGCGCAGCAGCCGCTGCGCTTCGTGCTGCGGCTGGACTGGAGAGGGTGATGGCAGGGCTCGAGCACATCCGCTTTCATCTCCGCCGCCTGGGCCGGCCAGGCGCGCTCGGCGTACTGCTGCTCGTCGGCGCCGCGGCCTGGCAGTTCGCCGTGGTGCAGCCGCGCGCCGCGGCGCTGGCCGCCCAGCTGGCGCGCAACGCCGCCGCCGCGCACATGGCGCGGGCCGAGCAGGCCGCCGCCGCAGCAGC
>JBKBQH010000005.1:0-35275 GCA_046292745.1 Thiobacillus sp.
TTCTCGAAGGGCAGGCGCTCCATCAGCGCGCGCACCACGGTCAGCCCGCCGATGCCGGAATCGAATACGCCGATAGGTCGGTCTGGGCCCAGCGTTTGCCCCCTCTCCCGTGTGCGGGGGAGGGGTGGGGAGGGGGGCTGGTCACGGCTGGACATGGATGGCAGGATGACGCTTATGGAGAAGATGGCATTTTACCTGCGGGGCCGCATGAGGCGGCATCTATCATGAGCGGCTGTGGCTGCGATGCGGTGTGCAACGCGCCGCCGCCCGACCCGCGCTACCGCCGCGCGCTGTGGGTGGCGCTGGTGCTCAACGCGGCGATGTTCGGCGCCGAACTCGTCGCCAGCTTCGCGGCGCAGTCGGTGTCGCTGCTCGCCGACGCGGTCGATTTTCTGGGCGATGCCGCCAATTATGGCGTCGCCCTGTTCGTGCTGGGACTCGCGCCGGTGTGGCGCTCGCGCACCGCGCTGTGGAAGGGCTGGATCATGGTCGGCTACGGCGTGTTCGTGCTGGCGAAGTCGGCATGGCAGTGGGCGGCGGGGGTCGTGCCGGAGCCCTTCATCATGGGGTGGGTGAGTCTCCTCGCCTTGGCGGTCAACGTCGGCGTGGCGGCGCTGCTGTATGCCCACCGCGGTGGCGACGCCCAGGCGCGCTCGGTGTGGCTGTGCTCGCGCAACGACGCGCTCGGCAACATCGCGGTGATGATCGCGGCGGCAGGCGTGTGGGCGACGACGCACGGCTGGCCGGACATCGCCGTGGCACTGGTGCTGGCGGGACTCGCGCTGACTTCAGGCGTCTCGGTAATTCGCCACGCGCAGGAGGAACTGCGGTCGGCCTAGTTGTCCCTAGGTGTCTGAATGGCGCGCCAGCGCCCAGGCCACGTGCTCGCGCACCAGGGAGGACGGGTGATCACGCCGCGTCAGCAGGGCTGTGGTGATCTCGGGCGCGGGCGGCGCATTGCCCAGTGCCACCGCGACATTCCTTAACCAACGCTCATGCCCGATGCGGCGGATCGCCGAACCCGCCAGCAGTTCGTTGAAATCGGCTTCGCTCCAGGCGAACAGCGCCACCAACTTGGCGCTGTCGAGGCCGTTGCGCACGTCAAAGTCGGACAGGCTGGTCGTCTGCGCGAAGCGGTTCCACGGGCACACCAGCTGGCAGTCGTCGCAACCGTAGATGCGGTTGCCGATGAGCGGGCGCAGCTCGAGCGGGATGCTGCCCTTGAGCTCGATGGTGAGATAGGAAATGCAGCGTCGCGCGTCGAGGCGGTAGGGCGCGACGATGGCCTGCGTCGGGCACACGTCGAGGCAGGCGCGGCAGGTGCCGCAATGTTCGGTTTCGGGCGTGTCCACGGGGAGCGGCAAATCCGTGTAGATCTCGCCGAGAAAAAACCACGAACCGTGCTGGCGGTTCAGCAGCAGGGTGTGCTTGCCGCGCCAGCCGAGACCGGCGAGGGTGGCAAGTTCCACTTCCAGCACCGGCGCGCTGTCGGTGAAGACGCGGTAATGGTGTACGCCCGCCGCGGCGGTGATGCGGTCGGCGAGCGCCTGCAGGCGGCTGCGCAACACCTTGTGATAGTCGCGTCCGAGCGCGTAGCGCGAGACGTAGGCGGCGCCGGCGTCGGCGAGCACCGCATGCGCATCGGCCGCCAGCGGCGGAAAATAATCGAGCCGCGCGCTGATGACGCGCACAGTCCCGGGCACGAGCTCCGCCGGCCGGCTGCGCCTGGTGCCGTGCCTGGCCATATAATCCATCTCGCCATGAAAGCCCTGTTCCAGCCACGCCTGCAGGCTGGCTTCCGCTGCTGCAAGATCGCCGTCGGCGATGCCGACCGCGGCAAAGCCGAGCTCGCGCCCCCAGGCCTTGATCTGTTGCGCCAACCGCGCTAAATCTGTTTCATGCATACAGCCGATGATACCGTGCGCTGCCGGCGCCATCTGCCCGACGAAGCGGCGACGCTCGCGTTCGGCGCGCGCCTCGCGCAGGAACTCGTGCCGGGGATGACCTTCTATCTCGAAGGCGAGCTCGGCGCCGGCAAGACAACGCTGGTGCGCGGTTTGCTGCGGTCGCTGGGATACAACGGACGCGTGAAAAGTCCGACCTACACCCTTGCCGAAACCTACAGCCTGCCGGCATTTGAGCTATATCATTATGACTTGTACCGCATGCACGATCCGCGCGAATGGCTCGACGCCGGGTTTCGCGACGCGACCGGCGGCAATGCGGTGAGCCTGATCGAATGGCCGGAGAAGGCCGCGGGCTGGCTGCCGCAGCCGGACGTGATCATCCGGCTCACGATTGCGGACGACGCGCGCGAGATCGAATGCGTAGCGACGAGCCCGCGCGGCGCCTACTACCTGGAGGCATGTTGCACGTCCTGACGAAATTCTTCCTGCTGTGCTGTGTGCTGCTGTCGGGCGGGGCCCAGGCGATGCAGCTCACGGCTGCCCGCATGTGGCCGTCGCCCGACTACACACGCATCACGCTCGAAGCCGCGCAGCCGCTTGCGCACACCTTCTTCACCCTGGCGGCCCCCGACCGGCTGGTCATCGACCTCGACGGGGTGGGCACCGGGCCTGCGCTCGATGCGCTGGCCCGGCAGCTCGCTGCCGACGATCCTTACGTCGGCGGCATCCGGGTCGGACGCAATCGTCCCGGCGTGACGCGCGTGGTCGTCGATCTCAAGCAGCCGGTCAAGCCCTCGGTCTTCCAGTTGCCGCCGGCCGGCCAGTACGGCCACCGGCTGGTGGTCGACCTGTATCCGGCCGACGCTGGCGGCCGCGGTGCGGCGCCGCAGGTGGTGCAGGCCGCGGTGCCGCCGCCGTCCCTGCCTGTCGTGCCACAGTACAGGCGGCTGATCACGGTGGCGATCGACGCCGGACACGGCGGCGAAGACCCGGGCGCGGTGGGCGCGGCCGGCACCCTCGAAAAACACATCACGCTCTCGGTCGCGAAGAAGCTCAAGGAAAAGATCGACGCGCAGGAGAACATGCGCGGCGTGCTGATCCGCGACGGCGACTATTTCGTGCCGCTGGCGCAGCGCGTCAGCAAGGCGCGCGCGGTCAAGGCCGACCTCTTCATCTCGATCCACGCCGATGCGTTCATCAAGCCGCACGCGCGCGGCTCGTCGGTGTTCGCCCTGTCGGAAAACGGCGCCACTTCCGTGGCGGCACGCTGGCTGGCGAAAAAGGAAAACGAGGCCGACCTGATCGGCGGCATCAACATCGACGTCAAGGATCCTTTTCTCAAGCGCACGCTGATCGACCTGTCGCAGACGGCGACGATCAACGACAGCCTCAAGCTGGGACACGCCGTGCTGCAGCGCATCGGTGACGTCAACACCCTGCACAAACCGCAGGTCGAGCAGGCCGGCTTCGCCGTGCTGAAGGCGCCCGACATTCCCTCGATCCTGATCGAGACCGCCTTCATCTCCAATCCGGAAGAGGAAAAGCGTCTCAACGACCCGGGCTACCAGGACAAACTGGTCGACGCCATCGTCGAAGGCATCAGAAACCATTTCGCCACGCACCCGCTCACCGCACCCTCGCGGCTGACGCGCAACCCATGACCGAGAGCCTGTTCGGGGCGGCGGCGCCGGGCTTCGAGGCGCCGCTCGAGGTGCTGGAAGCCTGTCACGGCCGCATCGCGCGGCAATGCGACACCCTCGAAAAACTCCTCGATCACCTGCCCGTGCACGGTGCCGACTCCCAGGCGCGGCAGGCCGCGCGCGCCGTGCTCGCCTACTTCGACACCGCCGCGGTGCATCATCACGACGACGAGGAGCGCAACCTGTTTCCGTTGCTGGAAGCGGCGGGTGCGCCCGGCGCCTGCGACCTGGTCGAGGCGCTGACGCTGGAGCACGACGCACAGGCGCTGCTGTGGCGCCGCCTGTGCGTCGAACTGCAGGGCGTCGCGGCGGGCAGGACCGCCGCGCTCGACGCCGCGCTCACGCGCCGCTTCGTCGAGATGCACCGCGCCCACCTCGAGTTCGAGAACGCTCGCCTGCTGCCGCTTGCCCGACGAACCCTCGACGCCGCCGCGCTCGAACGTCTCGGCCGCGCCATGGCCGCGCGCCGCAAGGTGCGCTTCGACCCGGCATGAGCATTCGCGTCCTGCCCGACGTGCTGGTTTCGCAGATCGCCGCCGGCGAGGTCGTCGAGCGGCCGGCGTCGGCCTTGAAGGAAATCCTCGAGAACTGCCTTGACGCGGGGGCGACCGACATCGAGATCGACCTCGAACAGGGCGGCATCAAGCGCATCCGCGTCAGCGACAACGGCAGCGGCATCGCGCGCGACGAACTCGCGCTGGCGCTGACGCGCCACGCCACCAGCAAGATCGCCAGCCTCGCCGACCTCGAACGGGTGGCGAGCCTGGGCTTCCGCGGCGAGGCGCTGGCGTCGATCGCGTCGATCGCGCGCGTGCAGATCATCAGCCGCGTGGCGGGCGCCGAACACGCCTGGGCGATCCAGGCCGAAGGCGGGCGGCTGGAAGCGCCGGCGCCGGCCGCGCGCGCGCCCGGCACGACGGTCGACATCCAGGACCTGTTCTTCAATACGCCGGCGCGGCGCAAGTTTCTGAAAACCGAGACGACCGAATACGCGCACTGTGCCGAGACCGTGCGGCGGCTGGCGCTTGCGCATCCCGGGGTGGCGTTCACCCTGTCGCACAACGGGCGCGTCCAGTTGCGGCTCGCGGCCGAGGCGCCCGCTGCGCGCGTGCGGCACGTGCTGGGAGACGACTTCGAACGCAACAGCATCGCGGTCGACGCCGCGGCCGGACCGCTGCGCCTCGCGGGCTGGGTGGTGAAACCGGCCGCCGCCACCGCCGGCCGCGATGCCCAGCACGTCTACGTCAACGGCCGCTACGTGCGCGACAAGCTCATCGTTCACGCCCTCCGCGAGGCCTACCGCGACGTGCTGCATCACCAGCGCAACCCGGCCTACTGCCTGTTCCTCGATCTGCCGCCGGAAGGCGTGGACGTCAACGTGCACCCGGCCAAGACCGAGATCCGCTTCCGCGACAGCCGCGGCGTGCACCAGTTCCTGTTCCATGCCGTCGAGCGCATGCTGGCGGCGCCGGTGAGTACCGGGGCGGCGCAAGCCGCCTCCGCCGTGGCGCAGCGCGCGCCGGCCTGGACGCCACAGCAGACACCGATGCCGCTGCAGGTGAACGAGGCGCTGGCGTACTATGCGCCGCTCGCGGCGCCTCCTGAGCGCGGCGCGCCGCTTGCAGGCGAGGGGGCAGGGTTCAGCGGCCAGGATTCAGGGAACTTGGTCGCGCCTGCGGCGCAGCCCTTGCCGGAAGCGGGCGAGGGTAACGTGCCGCCGCTCGGTTACGCGCTGGCGCAGCTGCATGGCGTCTACGTGCTGGCGCAGAACGCGCAGGGACTGGTGCTGGTCGACATGCACGCGGCGCACGAGCGGGTGGTCTACGAGAAACTCAAGGCCGCGCTCGACGCCCGCACGGTGCCGGCGCAGACCCTGCTGATCCCGGTGGCGCTCACGGTCGACGCACGCGACGTGGCCGAGATCGCCCCGCACCTGGATGCGCTCGCCGGCATCGGTTTCGAACTGTCGGTCACTTCGCCGACCTCGGTCGCGGTGCGGTCGGTACCGTGGTTGCTCAAGGACGCCGATCCGGTCGGGCTGACCCGCGCGGTGCTCGCCGAGGTGGCCGAATTCGGCGTGGCGCGCCTGCTCGCCGAGCGGCGCAACGAACTGCTCGCCACGCTCGCCTGCCATGGGGCGGTGCGTGCCAACCGGCGCCTCACCCTGCCGGAAATGAACGCCTTGCTGCGCGAGATGGAAGCGACCGAACGGGCCGGGCAGTGCAACCACGGGCGCCCAACCTGGTTCCAGTTGAGCCTCAAGGAACTCGACGCGATGTTCATGCGCGGGCGCTGAACGCGCGCCTGCGCTTTTGGTTATAATTCCGAGTTAATTAGTCAGGTATTCAGGTGCAGCCATGAGCGACCCCACCCCCCGCAAGACCATTCCCATCCAGGAAATCAACGAGGCCAGCAATTGCGCCGGGTCCGAGCCTTACGCGCTGATGGTGCTCGGCGATTCCATGCTCCCCGAGTTCGAGGAGGGCGAGATCATCGTCGTCGAGCCTTCCGGCCTGGTGAAGGATGGCTCCTATGTCGTCGCCTACGTCAACGGCGAGTACATCTTCCGGCAGATCGTGCGGCGCGATGACGGCTGGATGCTCAAGCCGCTCAACCCACTCTACGAAAACATCCCGGTGTCCGGCATCGAGGTTGCACACGGGGTGGTCATCATGAAGAAACGGCCGGGAAAACGCAGTGAACAAAAACGGTATATATAAGATATTGAATAAAGTTTATTTGATAACTCATTGAATACAAACGTTTCATGAGCTTTCAATATTGATTCAGTTTATTGATGGAATCATTAATATATTAAATTTATTAGTTGACTAATTCACTCAGGTAATTAAAATGGGTTTCACTTGTTCAACCTTTTGAACAGAGGAGAGAAACCATGAGTGGATTAATTGCAAACTTCCCCAGCGATGGCGTCGTGACCATCAACCGGGTGATCCTGAAGCCCGAGTACACCGTCGACGATCTGCAGGAGCGCGTCGCGTACCTGTGCGAAAACGTCAAGACCTACCATTCCGATACCGGCTTCGTCGGCGGCTTCGTCGCGCTGAATTCGGGCCGGGTCTCGAACGAGGGCTCGACCATCGGCCAGGCGGTGGAAAGCCCGATGAAAGGCAAGGAAGCGTTGATCGTGACCTTCTGGACCAGCTTCGAGAACCACGAGAAATCGCACCGTTCCGAGACCTTCCAGCCGCTGTTCCAGAAAGTGCTGGACCTGTGCGAGAACGGCAACGAGGAAATCGCCTACGAAATGCTGTGGTCGGGCAAGGCCTACGGCCCCGAGGAAATCGAGGCGGCCCGCAAGGCGAAGGCGCAATACGCCCAGGCTGCCTGAGCGTTTTGGCCGGGAGGAAACGGCGGGGTGACCCGCCGTTTTTTTTTCGTCCCCCGGCGCCAGGCAGGGGCCATGGCGTGCCCGGACGTGGCGGTGTATCACCCGACAGCGGTAAAGAAAGCGTTGGCGTGGCCGTTGATGCGGCATCGTCCCAGCCAAGGGCCCCGGGTGCATTCGTCCGAGATAGCGGCTTTTTCGAGGTTGCTTCGCAATGCTTTGCTGGCCTTGCTGTTCGTCGGCACGGGGGCGCTTTTTGCCTACGGCGCTTACGCCTGGCAGCGCGAGAAGCGGGACGTTCACTACAATCTCCAGATATACTCGGGGTTTCTTGCGTCGGCCTCGCAAGCCTTCTTCGACGAATTGGGCAACGGCCTGGCTCCCCTCGCGGTCCTGCTCGATCAGGCCGGGTTCTACCAGAATCCCGAAGCGTTCCGGCCGCAACTCGTCGCCTTCCAGAACCGGCACCCTCAGGTGCGCGCCGTTGCCGTTTTCGCGCCCGACGGCGAAATGCTGCTCAATACAGCAGTCAAGCCGGGCGAGACGAAACCGGATTTCCGCCTCGACCCGCCCTATATCCGCCAGTTGCTGGCGGATATGAACAATCCCGCGCCCTATACCGTGGGGCCGCCGGAATTCGGCAAGGCGATCAAGCGCTGGCGTTTTACGGTTCGCCACGTGCTGCGCGATCCGGACGGCAAACCAAGATTGCTGGTCCAGGCGGCGGTGCCGCTGGAAAAGGAAGGCACGTTCCTGCACCAGCTGCCCATACCGTCGACCAGCTATATCGGCCTGTTGCGCCGTGACGGCTACCAGCAGGCGCGCTTCCCCGTGGGTGATGCCAGTGCCACGTACGGTCGGCTGTCGCCCGGGCCGGTGGCGCGCATCATCGCGGCGAACCCCGGTGTAACCAAGGGCTATTTCGAGGGCAACTCGCCTTGGGTCGCGGGCGACAGGCGGCGTATCGGCGCGTTCACCAAGCTGGACGGCCACGACCTGTATGCGTATGTCTCGCTGCCGGCCAGCTACGTGACCGCGCGCTGGTGGCGCCACAACTGGCCCATCTTCGCCAGTTTCGTCGGGTTTTTCGCCATTTTCGTGGTGATCGCGCATCACGTTACCCAGCGCGAACGTTTTCACAGCAGCGAGCTCATCAACCAGGCCCGGCGCGACGCGCTCACCGGCTTGCCCAACCGCCGCTGCCTGAACGAGATACTCGACGCCAGCCTCGAGGCCGCGCGCGTGGCCAGGACCTCGTTTGCCATCGTCTTTTTCGACCTGGACCGTTTCAAGGCCATCAACGACGTCATGGGGCACGCCACCGGCGATGCGCTGCTCATCCGTGTGGTGCAGCGCGTCCAGCGGCTGTTGCGGCAAGGCGATATCCTGGGGCGATTCGGCGGCGACGAATTCCTCCTGATCCTGCCGGGCAGCGGCGAGACGGGGGCGCTCTTAATCGCACAGCGGATACTCGACGCCTTCCGTACGCCGTTCGACGTCAATGGCCACGCGCTGCGCACGACGCCCTCGATCGGCATTGCCCTGTACCCGGATCACGGCGACGATATCGAAACCCTGCTGAAACACGCCGACACGGCGATGTACGAATCCAAGCGGCTCGGCCGCAACGGCTATGCCGTCTACACGGATCACATGGGCCGGCGGGTAAGAGAGCGGCTGGATCTCGAGCACGAGCTGCGCGATGCGCTGCAGCGGGCCGCGTTCCGGCTCGTCTACCAGCCCATGGTGGACATGCGCAGCGGACGGCTGGCCGCAGTCGAAGCCCTGGTGCGCTGGGCCATGCCCGACGGGAAGCTGCGTGAGCCGCAATCGTTCATCCAGGTGGCCGAGGATTCGGGCCTGATCATCGAACTCGGGCAATGGGTGTTGCACACGGCCTGCCAGCAGCTCGGGCAGTGGGGCGCGGCGGCCGAAGGCGTGCGGGTCGCGGTGAATCTGTCGACCCATCAGTTTCAGGATCCGCATCTGATCGACAAGCTGGCGCAGGCACTGCGCGAAACCGGGCTCGCGCCGGGGCGTCTCGAACTCGAAATCACGGAAAGCGCGGCCATGCTCAACCCCGACCTGAGCCTGAAAATCCTCGGCGAGATCACCGGCCTGGGGGTGCGCATCGCGATCGACGATTTCGGGACCGGCTATTCGTCCCTGAACTACCTCAAGCGCATCCCGGCCAACACCATCAAGATCGACAAGAGCTTTGTCGACGGCCTCGGGCAAGCGCAGGACGCAACCATCGTGCGTGCCGTGATTTCCCTCGCGCAGGCCCTGGGAATGGAAACGATCGCCGAGGGCATCGAACGCGAGGAACAATACGTGGCGCTCCGGGGGATGGGATGCGATCTGGCGCAGGGATACTGGATCAGCCGCCCGCTCGACGCGGAAGCGATGCGCAGCCTGCTGCACGGCAATATTCGCCTGGTGGCGGCGCCCCTCGCGATGCAGGGCGAGACCGTCACCTGGCTCCATCCGCGCGGCAAGCCGGCTGAATAGGCATGACGTGCTGGCCGGCGCCGGCGCACGCCGCCGGCCTGGGCGATAATTCGCCGATGCCTGACCGCCCCCATCCCCCCGCCGTCTTCCTCATGGGCCCGACCGCGTCGGGCAAGACCGCGCTGGCGGTCGCGCTGGCCGCGCGCTTTCCGCTCGAGATCATCAGCGTCGATTCCGCGCTGGTCTATCGCGGCATGGACATCGGCACGGCCAAGCCCGACGCCGCCACGCTGGCGCGCGCGCCGCACCACCTGCTCGACATCCGCGACCCGACCGAGGCTTATTCGGCGGCGGCCTTCCGCGACGACGCATTGCGCCTGATGGCCGAGATCACGGCGCGCGGCCGCGTGCCGCTCCTGGCCGGCGGCACCATGTTGTATTTTCGCGCCCTGCTCAAGGGACTCGACGAGCTGCCGCGTGCCGACGCGGCGATGCGCCGGTCGATCGAAGCCGACGCCGCCGCGCGCGGCTGGCCGGCGCTGCACGCCGAGCTGGCGCGGGTCGATCCGCCGACGGCCGCAAGGCTGGCGCCGAACGATTCGCAGCGCATCGGCCGTGCGCTGGAAATCTTCCGCCTCAGCGGCACCCCGATGTCGGCCCTGATCGCGCGGGCCGAGGTCGAATTGCCGTATCGCGTGCTGCAGCTGGCGCTGATCCCGTCCGACCGCGCCGTACTGCACCGGCGTATCGCCGAACGCTTCGACGCCATGCTCGCCGCAGGCCTGCTCGACGAGGTGAAAACCCTGCGCCGGACCCATGTGCTGACACCCGATCTGCCGGCGATGCGCGCGGTGGGCTACCGCCAGGCCTGGACGTATCTGGACGGCGACATCAGCCTCGCCGACCTGCGCGAAACAGGCATCGCCGCCACGCGCCAGCTCGCCAAGCGCCAGCTCACCTGGCTGCGCGCCTGGCCGGACACCGTGGTGCTGGATTGCCTCGCCGGCGATCTCGAAGCGCAGGCGACCGCGAAGGTGCGCGCGCACCTGCAGGCAGGCTGACTTATCCGCTGCGGGCGGCGTCAGTCCGGCTCGATCGCTTCCACGCGGGTACGCGCCTGGCCGCGGTGGAAGCGCAGGTCGAGCGGGTCGCCCGGGGCGAGCGTCGATGCGTCCCTCACCACCGAGCCGTCGGCGCGCAGCGCGATGCTGTAGCCGCGCGCAAGCACCCCTTCCGGATTGAGGTGGGCGAGACTCGCGGCCAGCCGCTCCAGGGTGAGGTGCTGGCGCGCGAATCCGGCCGCAGTCGCGCGGCGGCTGCGGTCGGCGAGGCTGCCCAGCTGCTGCTGCGCGTGGGCGAGGCGATGGCGCGGCGTCGCCAGGCGCTGGCCCAGTCGGGCCACGGCGAGTTGTTCCCGCGCGACCCGGGCGCGGGCGGCGCCGACCAGGCGCTGCGCCAGCGCCGCCAGGTCGAGCCGCTGGCGGCGCAGCTGTTCGGCGGGATGCAGCAGCCGCCGCGCCAGATAGTCGATGCGCTGCATCTCGGCCTGCAGGCGGCGCTCCTGATGGTGACGCAGCAGTCGCGCCAGATGGTCGAGCCGCTGCAGCAATTCGGCGCGCCCCGGGCTCGCCAGCTCGGCGGCGGCGGTCGGGGTGGGCGCCCGCAGGTCGGCGGCGAAGTCGGCGAGCGTGAAATCCGTCTCGTGGCCGACCCCGCTCACCACCGGCATCGGGCTCGCGGCGATCGCGCGCGCCACGGCCTCGTCGTTGAACGCCCACAAGTCCTCGAGCGAGCCGCCGCCGCGGCACACCAGCAGCACGTCGCATTCGGCGCGCGCGCCGGCGGTGCGGATCGCCGCGGCGATCTGCGCGCCGGCACCGGCGCCCTGCACCGGCGTCGGGTAGAGAATCACCGGCAGTCCCGGCATGCGGCGCGCCAGCGCGGTGAGCACGTCGGCGAGCGCGGCGGCCTGGGGCGAGGTGACGATGCCGAGCGCGCGGGGAAAGCGGGGCAGGGGACGCTTTCTCGCCGGATCGAACAGGCCTTCGGCTTCGAGTTTGGCCTTGAGCTTGAGGAAGGCCTCATACAGACGCCCGGCGCCGGCGCGGCGGATCTGCTCGGCGCCGAGCTGGAAGTCGCCGCGCGCCTCGTACAGCGTGGGCAGCGCGCGTACCTCGACGTGCTCGCCGTTGACCGGCGTGAAATCGGCGAACTGGTTACGGCCGCGAAACATCACGCAGCGCACCTGGGCGTGGGCGTCCTTGAGGGAAAAATACCAGTGCCCCGAGGCGGCGCGCGTGAAATTGGACACCTCGCCCTCAACCCACAACAAGGGCAGTTGCGATTCCAGTGCGCGGCGCGCCATGCGGTTGAGCTCGCTTACCGTGAGCACCGGAAGGGGGGGTACGGTCTCGGTCAAGTCGTCGAATCCAGACATGGCTCGCAGCATAAACGGGTTTGTGCAGGCATGCTTCATGCACAGTCATCAAATCTTCACGAATAAAGCGCCTGTTCGCTATTGACGATTGCCAGTATTTAATAACTGATTGATTGTTAATGGAAATTGTGGATGGTCATTTTTTGGGCCTCCAGGCATTTCCCTTTGTATACGGGCGTTTGGGCAGTGTGGCCGATACTTTCTCACAGACTTATCCCCATCATTTGTGGAGAACTTATCCGAACCGCAAAATACCCGACGCGAATATTTGATGCTTGCCCAAACCGGCGCGCGGACGCTACATTTCGGATGTTCCAGAAGAGGAGTCGTATTCAGTGCTTGCCATCATCGAGGCGGCCGGTTGGCCGATCTGGCCGTTGATCCTGGCGTCGGTCGTTGCAGTTGCCATCATCATCGAACGCGCGTACAGTCTGCGCACCAAGGAAGTGGCTCCCCCCGGCCTGCTGCTGGAAACCGTGAAGCACTTTCAGGAGCGCGGCGTGACGCAGGAGCTCGTCACCCGTCTGGCCGACGGCCCGCCGCTGGCACGGATCTTCGCCACAGCGCTGAAGAACGCGCATTATTCGCGCGAGGTGATGAAGGAGTCGATCGAGGAATCCGGCCGGGCCGTCACCCAGGAACTCGACCGCTTTCTCACCTCGCTTGGCACCATCGCCAGCATGGCGCCGCTCCTGGGCCTGCTCGGCACGGTGGTCGGCATGATCGAGATCTTCGGCGCGCAGACTGCCACCGGCACCAATCCCGGCCAGCTCGCCCATGGCATCTCGATCGCGCTCTACAACACCGCGTTCGGTCTCATCGTCGCCATTCCGGCAATGATCTTCTACCGCTATTTCCGCGCCAAGGTCGAGGCGCTCGTCGTCGACATGGAGCAGCAGGCGATCAAGCTGGTCGAGATCGTCCACGGCGACCGGAAACAGGCATGAACTTCAGGAAAGGCCGCCGGGAGGACTACCCGGAAATCAACCTGATTCCGTTCATCGACATCCTGCTCGTCATCGTGATCTTCCTCGCGGTGACGACGACCTATGCGCGCTTCGCCGAGCTGCGCATCAACCTGCCGACCAGCAGCGCCGAGCAGACGCCGGCGCAGCCGCGGCAGATCGAGATCGCCGTCTCCGAGGACGGCCGCTACGCCCTCGACAACCGGACGCTGGCCGAGGGCTCGATCGAGTCGCTGGCGGTTGCGCTGCAGCAAGCCGCGGGCGAGCAGAAGGACCCGGTGGTCGTCATCAACGCCGATGCACGCGCCTCGCATCAATCCGTGGTGAACGTGATGGAGGCGGCACGCCGCGTCGGCCTCGCGCGCATCACCTTCGCCACCCAGACATCTCCCTGAGCGGCAGACCGTGCCGACGCTCCAGCGCCTCTGGACGCGCACCGGCTTCGCCACGCTGCTGCTCGCGCCGGCCGCTTTCCTGTTCGCCCTCGCCGCGTGGCTGCGCCGGCTGGCGTATCGTCACGGCTGGCGATCGGCGGTCACGGTCGGCGTGCCGGTGGTCGTGGTCGGCAATATCACGGCGGGGGGGAGCGGCAAGACGCCCCTTACCATCTGGTTGACGAACCACCTGCGCGCGCAGGGTTGGCATCCCGGTGTCGTCAGCCGCGGTTACGGCGGCCGCGCGCGCGGCTGCGTCGAGGTCGCGCCCGACAGCGACCCGGCCTCGACCGGTGACGAGCCGCTCTTGATCCACCTCAAGACTGGCGCGCCGGTGGTGGTCGGCCGTGATCGTGTCGCCGCCGCGCGCACGCTGCTGGCGCGCCACCCTGGCGTCGATGTCATCGTGTCCGACGACGGGCTGCAGCACTACCGCCTGGCGCGCGATATCGAGATCGCCGTCGTCGACGCCGCGGTCGGGCTCGGCAACCGCTGGCCCCTGCCGGCGGGCCCGCTGCGCGAGCCGCCCCGGCGGCTGCGCGAGGTCGATGCCGTGGTGGAGGTGCTGCGCGGCAGCGCGCCGCCGCGCAGCGATCTGGGGGTGCCGGCCTGGTGTGCCGATTATCGCCCCGGGCAGGCGTGGCGGCTGCAGGCGCCCCAGGCGCGCCTGGCGCTCGCCGACCTGCCGCCGCAGCGCTGGCTCGCGGCGACCGGCATCGGGCGCCCGCAGGGGTTCTTCGACATGTTGCGCGCGCAGGGACTGGCCTTCGAGGCGCGCGCCTTTCCCGACCATCACGCATTTCGTCCGGACGAGCTTCCTGTCGACGGCGCCGTGCTGATGACCGAGAAAGACGCGGTAAAATGTCGCTCATTCGCCGGAACCGGCTGGTGGGCGGTCGAACTCGACGTTGCGCCGGAAGACGGTTTCATTCACTGGCTGGATGCGCGCCTCGCCGCACTACCAACACAAACCCGCGGCCGCATGGGGGGGAACGTGGAATGAGCAATCCGCAGAACACTGCCTGGAGCGAACGCCGCCAGGCAGGGCGCTGGGAAGGCAGTGACGGTGGTCCCGGCTTCTGGATACCCGACCGCGCCGAGATCTTCACCCAGTTCTTTACCCGCTACCTGTTCTTCGCGCTCGCGCTCATCTATTTTTCGACGCTCGACGGCATCGAGCCGGTGCTGTTCAACGTCGAGCAGCTGCTGGTGGCGCTCGGCGTCTACTTTGTGCTCAACTCCTGGTTTTTCCACCTGGCGCTCAGGAATGTCACCCTGCTCAAGATCCGCTGCGCCATGGCGGCCGATCTCGTCATCGTCACCCTGTGCGTGATCCACGACCCCAACGCGATCCCGCCGTCGGCGCTGGCTTTCCTCATGGTGCTGCTCGGCAACGGCATGCGCTACGGCATGGGCGTGTTCGCAGAAGTGCTCGGCGGCGTCTTTCTCGGCATGGCGCTGTCGTTCGCCGTGCGTTACCGGCTGGGCGGTTTCGAGGTCACCGCCGGCGATGTCTTTTTCGGCGTGTTCTGGGTCACGCTCGCGCTTTACGCCTACATACTCATGGGCCGCATCGAGGGCCAGCGTCGGCAGCTCGACTACCGCAGCCGCTTCGATGCCCTGACCGGCCTGCTCAACCGCCACGGTCTGCTCGCCGCGGCCGACAACATCTTCGACCGCACGCTGGTCGACCTGCCGGCGACCGTGCTGTTCGCCGACCTCAACAAGTTCAAGGAGATCAACGACCGCTACGGCCACGGCGTGGGCGACCGCGTGCTCGCCGAGTTCGCGCAGATATTCAGCGAGTCGGCGGATATGGGCGTGTGCGGCCGCTGGGGCGGCGACGAGTTCGTCGCCGTGCTGCCGCAGCGCAACGAGGCCCAGGTCAAGCACATCTTCGATCGCATCGAAACGCGCACCAACGCCTGGAGCATGGGCAACGGCCTGCCCATGGCGGTGAGCCTCGGCGTGGCCCATGCGCCCAGGGACGGCCACGATCTCGAGACCCTGCTGTCGGTCGCCGACATCCACCTCTACCGCTGTAAATCGCAACAGACCGACGCCGAAGGCGCGGTTCCGTATTTCAGGACCCCGATCGATGAACCCAAAACTACTTGAAATTCTTGTCTGCCCCGTCTGCAAGGGGCCGCTCGAATGGCGCAAAGCCGAGCACGAACTGGTGTGTCGGGCCTGTCGCCTGGCGTATCCCATCCGCGACGACATCCCGGTGATGCTGCCGGAAGAGGCGCGCGCGCTGAATCCGGACGAGCTCGGCAAGCAAGGCTAGGCGATGCGGTTTCGCGTCGTCATTCCCGCGCGTTACGCTTCGAGCCGGCTGCCGGGCAAGCCGCTCGCCGACATCGGCGGCCGCCCGATGGTGCTGCGTGTGCTCGACCAGGCCGTGAAGGCGGGGGCGGACTCGGTCGTCGTCGCCACCGACGACGCGCGCGTGCAGCAGGCGGTCGTGTCCGCCGGTTTCGAGGCAGTGATGACCTCGCCCGAGCACCAGTCGGGCACCGAGCGCCTGGTCGAGGTCGCCGAGAGCCTCGGCTGGCCGGACGACACCCTGGTCGTCAACGTGCAGGGCGACGAACCGCTGATCGACCCGCAGCTCATCCGCGAGGCGGCACGCCAGCTCGTGCTGCACGACGACGCGGTGATGGCGACACTGGCGCATCCCATCCACGACCACGCCGACTTCGTCAATCCCAACGTCGTCAAGGTCGTCGCCGACGAAGCCGGCTACGCCATCTATTTCAGCCGCGCGCCGATACCCTGGCCGCGCGACGCTTTCGCTGCATACGATCCCACATGGGCTTCAGTTCATAGTGGGTCGGCGTCCTTCAGGGCGCAACCACCGATGCCGCACGAGCTCGGCGCGTTGCGCCACATTGGGCTTTACGCGTATCGCGCCGGCTTTCTGCGCGCCTATGCCGGCCTCGCGCCGTCGCCGCTCGAGCGCGTCGAAATGCTCGAACAGCTGCGCGTGCTGTGGCATGGCTACCGCATCAGCCTCGGCATCACGCCGCTGCCGCCGGCGCCGGGGGTCGACACGCCGGAGGACCTGGCGCGGGTGCGGGCATTGTTCGGGGCGGCTGCATAGCAGCGGCTTGAATCGCCGAATAAAATTTTTTAAGTGTTGCAAAGCCCCTGCTTGGCTTAGGCTATTGCAGCTTTTCCAATCCAAATATCAAGGGAGACAGCAATGCGTTTGATCCTGTTGGGCGGCCCCGGCGCCGGCAAAGGCACCCAGGCCAACTACATCAAAGAGAAGTACGGCATTCCGCAGATTTCCACCGGCGACATGCTGCGTGCGCAAATCAAGGCCGGCACCGAGCTCGGCATGAAGGCCAAGGCCATCATGGACGCCGGCGGGCTGGTCTCCGACGACATCATCATCGGCATGGTGAAGGCCCGCCTTGCCGAACCCGACTGCAAGAACGGCTACCTGTTCGACGGTTTCCCGCGCACCATCCCGCAGGCCGAGGCGATGAAGGCCGCCGGCGTGCCAATCGACTACGTCGTCGAGATCGACGTGCCGGACGAGGAGATCATCAAGCGCATGTCCGGCCGCCGCGTGCACCTGGCCTCCGGACGCACCTATCACGTCGTGTTCAACCCGCCGCGCATCGAAGGCAAGGACGATCTCACCGACGAGCCCCTGATCCAGCGCGACGACGACAAGGAAGAAACCGTGAAGAAGCGTCTCGAGGTTTATCACGCGCAGACCGAGCCGCTCGTGAAGTACTACGGCGACTGGGCCGCCCGCGGCGAGCCGGGGGCGCCCAAATATGTGAAGGTGTCCGGCATCGGCAAGGTCGAGGAGATCCGCGACGCCATCTTCAAGGCGCTCGGCTGAGGACGCGATGCCGGCGAAGATCGCCCCGATGACCGATACCGAGCGCTGGGTCGTCCAGCAGGCGGTGAACGAGCGCTACGGCAGGGAAATCGAGGTGCAGGACGTCGAGACCGAGATCCGCCTGCACATCGACGACCGCGAACTGACGCTGTGTCCGGGTTTTTACTGGACCGAGCATGGCTGCCATTTCGTGCTGTCGAAGACGGGGGACACGCGTTACCGCTGCATGTTCTTCTGGCGCATCCGCGACCGTTTCGCGACCGGCCGCGAGGAATACGACGACATCGGCGACTGCGTCACCACGCTCCTGAAGATGCAGGCCGACGAGGAAGCCCGCCGGGCCGCGGAGGAAGAGGCGTCCGGCAAGAGTTGAAAATCGGGCCAGCGCCGCTGAGGCGCTGGCCTCCAGTTTTGCAAACGACCCGAGCATCCATCAAGGAGACAGCACCATCATGGCGAAAAAAATGAACGCCTTCTACGCGCAGTCCGGCGGCGTCACCGCGGTCATCAACGCGTCCGCCTGCGGCGTGATCGAAACCGCCCGCCGCCACAAGGACGTCATCGGCAAGGTCTACGCCGGCCGCAACGGCATCATCGGCGCGCTCACCGAAGACCTGATCGACACCACCAAGGAATCCGCCGCCGCGATCGCCGCGCTGCGCAGCACGCCGTCGGGCGCCTTCGGTTCCTGCCGCTTCAAGCTGAAGTCGCTCGAAGCCAACAAGCGCGAATACGAGCGCCTGATCGAAGTGTTCAAGGCGCACAACATCGGCTACTTCTTCTACAACGGCGGCGGCGATTCGGCCGACACCTGCTTCAAGGTCAGCCAGCTCTCCGAAGCGATGGGCTACCCGATCCAGGCGATCCACGTGCCGAAGACCGTCGACAACGACCTGCCGATCACCGACTGCTGCCCCGGCTTCGGCTCGGTCGCCAAGTACATCGCCGTGTCCACGCTCGAAGCGAGCTTCGACGTGCGCTCGATGGCCAAGACCTCGACCAAGGTGTTCGTCATCGAGGTGATGGGCCGTCACGCCGGCTGGATCGCCGCCGCCGGCGGCCTGGTCGAGGATCACGGCATTCCGGTCGTGATCCTGTTCCCGGAAATCGAGTTCGACCAGAAGAAGTTCCTTGCCGCCGTCGACAAGAAGGTGAAGGAATTCGGCTTCTGCACCGTCGTCGTCTCCGAGGGCTGCCACTATCCGGACGGCCGCTTCCTCGCCGAGCAGGGCACGAAGGACGCCTTCGGCCACGCGCAGCTGGGCGGCGCCGCGCCGGTCGTCGCCAACATGATCAAGGACGCGCTCGGCCACAAGTTCCACTGGGCCGTCGCCGACTACCTGCAGCGCGCCGCGCGCCACATCGCCTCCAAAACCGACGTCAAGCAGGCCTACGAGCTCGGCAAGAAGGCCGTCGAGCTCGCGATCAAGGGCCACAATTCGGTGATGCCGACGGTCGACCGCATTTCCGATGCCCCCTACAAGTACAAGATCGGCATGGCGCCGCTGTCGAAAGTGGCCAACGTCGAGAAGTTCATGCCGCGCGACTTCATCAGCAAGGACGGCTTCGGCATCACCCCCAAGTGCCGCCGCTATCTCACGCCGCTGATCCAGGGCGAGGACTATCCGAAGTACAAGGACGGCCTGCCGGTGTACGTGACGCTGAAGAACGTCGCAGTGGCGAAGAAGCTGCCGGAATTCAAGTTGTGAGGAGACGGGATTGGGGATCTGGGGGCCAGGCGAGCGTGTGGCTGCGTCGCATCTTTTAAACGAGGCGCAGGCGTCGCCCGCGCGACCCCCTAATCCCTAGCCCCTGAGCCCTAAAAACAATGACACTCGACAAAGCCCGTCAACTGCTGAAAGTGCAAGCCGACTTCGGCGGCTTCTACAACGGCAACTCGGCCAAGCTCATCCTCTCGGAAGTGCAGCGGGAGCATGGGCAGGGCGCGGTCGACCAGTTGATCCGGGAATTGGAATTGGACCGGATCTTCGGTTTCGAGCCGGGCACGCGTTTCGAAGGCGGGCTCGCGCTGGGCAGGCAGTAGGGAAAAACGGCAGCTTCGGCTGCCGTTTTGTTTGATGGTGACAACGACGACAAGGAGAAGTAGATGGATACGCAGTTGATGTGGGTATTGGCCAGTGCGGTCCTGGCTCTGCTGTATGGGGTGCTGTCGATCGGCTGGATCCTCAGGCTGCCCGCGGGCAACGCGCGCATGCAGGAAATCGCGGCCGCGGTGCAGGAGGGCGCGCAGGCCTACCTCAAACGCCAGTACACGACCATCGGCGTGGTTGGCGTCGTGCTGTTCGTGCTGCTCGCCGTCTTCCTGTCGATGGCCACGGCGGTCGGCTTCGCCATCGGCGCGATCATGTCCGGCGCGGCCGGCTTCATCGGCATGAACGTCTCGGTGCGCGCCAACGTGCGCACCGCCGAGGCCGCTTCCCATGGTCTCAACGCCGCGCTCAACGTCGCGTTCAAGGGTGGCGCCATCACCGGCCTGCTGGTCGTCGGCCTCGGCCTGCTGGGCGTGGCGGGCTACTACGCCATCCTCACCGGCATGGGTGTGTCCACCGATGACGCGATCCACGCGCTGGTGGGCCTCGGCTTCGGCGGCTCGCTGATTTCGATCTTCGCCCGTCTCGGCGGCGGCATCTTCACCAAGGGCGCCGACGTCGGTGCCGACCTGGTCGGCAAGGTCGAAGCGGGGATTCCCGAGGACGACCCGCGCAACCCGGCGGTGATCGCGGACAACGTCGGCGACAACGTCGGCGACTGCGCCGGCATGGCGGCGGATCTCTTCGAGACCTACGCCGTCACCATCATCGCGACCATGCTGCTCGGCAGCCTGATGGTGACCGGCGTGGCGGCGGGCGCGGCGGTGATCTATCCGCTGGTGCTCGGCGCCATCGCCATCGTCGCGTCGATCGCCGGCTCCTTTTTCGTCAAGGCGCGCGAGGGCGGCAAGATCATGAACGCGCTCTATCGCGGGCTGGCGGTGTCGGGCGTGATCGCGCTGGTGGCCTTCTATCCGGTCACGACGATGATGTTCCCCGAGGGCCTCATCGTGTCCGACATGAGCACGCCGGTGTCGGCGCTGAACTTGTACCTCGCGGCGATTATCGGCCTCGTGCTGACCGCGGCGATGGTGTGGATCACCGAGTACTACACCGCCACCGAGTTCGCACCCGTGCGCCACATCGCGCAGGCCTCGACCACCGGCCACGGCACCAACATCATCGCCGGCTTGGGCGTGTCGATGAAGTCGACCGCGCTGCCGGTGCTGGCGGTGTGCGCCGCGATCTGGGCGGCCTATAGCCTCGGTGGTCTGTACGGCATCGCGATCGCCGCGACCACCATGCTGTCGATGACCGGCATCATCGTCGCGCTCGACGCCTACGGCCCGATCACCGACAACGCCGGCGGCATCGCCGAAATGGCCGATCTGCCGAGCGCGATCCGCGACATCACCGATCCGCTCGATGCCGTCGGCAACACCACCAAGGCCGTCACCAAGGGCTACGCCATCGGCTCGGCGGGCCTCGCCGCGCTGGTGCTGTTCGCCGACTACACCCACGCGCTCGAAGCCAGGACCGGCATGGGCATGGCGTTCGACCTGTCGAATCATATGGTCATCATCGGCCTGTTCATCGGCGGCATGGTGCCGTACCTGTTCGGCGCGATGGCGATGGAAGCGGTCGGCCGCGCGGCCGGCTCGGTGGTGGTGGAGGTGCGCCGCCAGTTCCGCGAAATCGCCGGCATCATGGAAGGCACGGCCAAGCCGGAATACGGCACCTGCGTCGACATGCTCACCAAGTCGGCGATCAAGGAAATGATGATCCCGTCGCTGCTGCCGGTGCTGGTGCCGGTGCTGGTCGGTGTCATCCTCGGCCCGCAGGCGCTCGGCGGCGTACTGCTCGGCACCATCGTCACCGGCATCTTCGTCGCCATTTCGATGACGACCGGCGGCGGCGCCTGGGACAACGCCAAGAAATACATCGAGGAAGGCAATTACGGCGGCAAGGGCAGCGAGGCGCACAAGGCCGCCGTCACCGGCGACACCGTGGGTGATCCCTACAAAGACACCGCCGGCCCGGCAGTCAACCCGCTGATCAAGATCATCAACATCGTCGCGCTCCTGATCGTGCCGCTGATCGCCTGATCGTTCCTGCTTCACCCCCGGTCGCCCCGCGCGTTATAGTGCGGGGCGGTCTGGTTTTGGGGAACCTCGGCCGCGTTTGCGCGCCTGAACCTGAGTCCCCGCCATTCGGAGAGCCCCGCTTGAAACGACTCATCCTTGCACTCGCCCTGGCGCTGCCGCTCACCGCCCTTGCCGGCGGCATCGACCGCCTCAAGGGCTTCATCGCCGGCGCGCGCACCGCCGAGGCCGATTTCACCCAGACCGTGACCGACCGCGGCGGCCGCGTCAGCCAGCAGGCGAGCGGGAAAATGGCCTTCGCGCGCCCCGGCAAGTTCCGCTGGGACTACAGCAAACCTTACGAGCAGGTGATCGTGAGCGACGGCGTGAAGCTGTGGCTGTACGACAAGGATCTCGAGCAGGTCACGGTGAAGCCGCTCGCCGACGCCATCGCGGGCACGCCCGCGGCGCTGCTCGCCGGCGACGACGCCATCGAGAAATATTTCCATCTGAAGGACGCGCCCGACGCCGACGGCCTGGAATGGCTCGAAGCCACGCCGAAAAACCGCGACACCAGCTTCGAGCGCATCCGCATGGGGTTCCGGGGCGACACCCTGGTGCAGATGGAACTGTTCGACTTCTTCGGCCAGCGCACCACGCTCCGGCTCGCACGCCTGGTGCGCAACCCCGCCATTCCGGCTGCGCGCTTCAGCTTTGTCCCGCCGAAGGGCGCCGACATCATCGGCGAATGACCCCTGCGCGGGGCGGGTCCGTTCTGGCGGATAATCCGGTGATGGCCCCGCAAGACCTCTTCGACACCGAGCCCGCCGGTCCGGAATCCGCGTCCGCCCCCCGCGCCCCGCTCGCCGAACGCCTGCGTCCGCACAGGCTCGACGATGTGGTCGGCCAGTCGCACCTGCTCGGCCCCGGCAAACCGCTCCGGCTCGCCTTCGATGCCGGCAGGCTGCATTCGATGATCCTGTGGGGGCCGCCGGGGGTCGGCAAGACGACACTCGCGCGCCTGACCGCGCAGGCCTTCGGTGCCGACTTCGTCGCCATCTCCGCGGTGCTGTCCGGCGTCAAGGATATCCGCGACGCCGTCGAGCGCGCGCGCCTGAACCAGCGTACCGGCCGCGCCACCATCGTCTTCGTCGACGAGGTCCACCGGTTCAACAAGGCGCAACAGGACGCCTTCCTGCCGCACGTCGAGGCGGGGCTGTTCACCTTCATTGGCGCCACCACCGAGAACCCCTCGTTCGAAGTCGTCGGCGCGCTGCTGTCGCGCGCCCAGGTCTATGTGTTGAAATCGCTGACGCCCGACGAACTCGGCCAGTTGATGCAGCGTGCGCTGCAGGAATTGCCTGGCCTGAAACTGGGCGAGGGCGTCGACAGGCTCCTGGCCGCCTACGCCGATGGCGACGCCAGAAAGCTGCTGAATCTGCTGGAACAGCTCGACATCGCCGCGCGCACCTCGCAGGTGAAGGAAGTCGAC
This sequence comes from Thiobacillus sp., assembly GCA_046292745.1. Lineage (GTDB taxonomy): Bacteria > Pseudomonadota > Gammaproteobacteria > Burkholderiales > Thiobacillaceae > Thiobacillus. The sequence continues at coordinate 22,727 of JBKBQH010000005.1, forward strand.
GCCGCCTTCGTCGAGAACGCGCTGGCGCAATCGCTGCGCCGCTTCGACAAGGGCGGCGAGGCCTTCTACGACCAGATTTCCGCGCTCCACAAGAGCGTACGCGGCTCCGCGCCGGATGCGGCCCTCTACTGGCTGGTGCGCATGCTCGACGGCGGCGCCGATCCGCGCTACCTCGGCCGGCGGCTGATCCGCATGGCGAGCGAGGATATCGGCCTTGCCGACCCCCGCGCACTGCGGATCGCGCTCGACGCCGTCGAGACCTACGAGCGCCTGGGCAGCCCGGAAGGCGAGCTCGCGCTCGCCGAAGCCTGCCTCTACCTCGCCTGCGCGCCCAAGAGCAACGCCGCCTACGTCGCCTACAATGCGGCGCGTGCCTTCGTGCAGGCCAATCCTTCCAGCGAGGTGCCGATCCACCTGCGCAATGCGCCGACCAGGCTGATGAAGGAACTGGGCTACGGCCGCGCCTATCGTTACGCCCACGACGAACCCGACGCCTATGCCGCCGGCGAGCGCTACTTCCCCGACGACATGCCCGAGCCGCAGTTCTATGAACCCACGCCGCGCGGCCTCGAAGGCAGAATCGCCGAGAAGCTCGCCCACCTGAAAAAGCTGGACGAAGCGGCGGGCAAGGCATGACCATCCTGCCGTAAGATATGCCGCGGACAGGGGCGCGATGGACGCCTGGCAACGCAGGCAGCGACCCGGACGACCGGCACCGTCGACCCGGGCAGGCAGGGCAGGGTGTCACGCTTTTTTGGGACGACTGACAGATGGCGCGCCGCAGACAGACGCTGTTCGACGATTGGGTCGCGCTTGTCGGCAAGCTGCCCTGGTGGCTCGCCGTGGGCCTTGCGGTCGCCGCCTATGCCGGGCTGCACGCCGTGGCGACGCGCGAGGTGACCGCGGTTGCGCAGCCCGGCAGCATGGACGGCTTCGTGGGGCAGAACCTGGTCCGGACCCTGGCGTCGGCAGGACAATATGCCCTGCCGCTGGTTTTGCTGCTGGCGGCGGCGATGTCGGCCTGGGGACGCCATGCGCGCCGCGAACTTCATGCGCGAGTGGCGGCGAGCCCCGACGCGGTGGCGCTGAACGCGATGTCTTGGCAGCAGTTCGAGGCGCTGGTGGGCGAGGCTTTCCGGCGCCGGGGCTATTCGGTGCGCGAGGCGGGCGGCGGCGGCGCGGATGGGGGCGTCGACCTGGTGATGAAAAAGGACGGCGAGACGTATCTGGTGCAGTGCAAGCAATGGCGCGCGACAAGGGTGGGCGTGACGATCGTGCGGGAACTCTATGGGGTGATGGCCGCGCAGGGCGCCAGCGGCGGCTATGTGGTGACGTCGGGCGTGTTCACGGACGAGGCGGCGGCGTTCGCGCGCGGCAGGAATATCGAGTTGATGGCGGGGCCGGCGCTGCATGCGCTGATCGCCGGCGTGAAAGCGCCGGTGAAGTATTTCCGCGATCCGCTCAGCGTCCTGACGACGGGCGCGCCGTATTGCCCGGAATGCCAGTTCCGCATGGTCAGGCGCAAGGTCAAGCGCGGCGAACACGCAGGCAGGGAATTCTGGCGCTGCGCCCGCTACCCGGAATGCCGGGGGACGCGGCCGCTTTGACCCCCGCAAAGGGGAGACTGGGCCATCCGCTCATCGGGAGATGGCCCGTTCGGCGTCGATATGAGCAATGCCTCCTGCTTCCATGAGCATTGAATCCTGCCCCGGCGGCCGGATCTTCCTGCTGAGCCACATGCGCGCCTACACCAGCCTGGCGGCGCACATTCTCGGCTCGCATCCGAGTATCAATGGCTATTACGAAATGCATCTCGGCTATGAGGACGCGGCCGCGCTGACGCGGCAGGCGGCGGCGTATCGGCAGCACGAGGCGCTCAAGCCGGGCAGCCGCTATCTCCTCGACAAGCTGCTGCACGACGACTATGGGCTCAGACCCGAGCGATTGGGCATTGCCGACCTCAGGATTCTGGTTTCGCTGGCGGAGCCGGCGCGCACGATCCGGAGCATCGTGCACCTGTTCGCGCAAAAGCCTGACCCGGCGCCGTACGCCTCGCCGGTGGAAGCGGCGAGGTACTACATGAATCGGCTGCGGACGCTGGCGGCGTTTTGCCGCACGAGCGACTGGCCTTATCACTATTTCGACGCGGAGCTGCTGGTGCAGGCGCCGGAGACGCTGCTGCCGAAGCTGGCCGAATGGCTGGAGCTCGATACGCCGTTGAGCGTGCGCTACGAGGTGTTCGGGCTGACGGGGAAGGCGCGCCGGGGGGATACGTCGGCGCGGCTTCTCAGCGGCAGGATCGAGCGCGTGCGCAGCGATTATTCGGCGGTGCAGGTGCCGGAGGATACGCTGCGGGCGGCAGCGGCGGTATATCGGGAATGTCGCGCTCAGATCGTTGCGGGGGCGCGGGATACGGCGTTGCTGTAGGGCGGGCGTCGTTCGCTCAGAACAGGCTGTCCCAGGCGTCACGCTCGGCGCGGTAGTTCACCAGCGCTTCGACAATCTGCGCCTTGCGCACGGCGCGGTGCCCGGCTGACTGGATTTGCCGCCAGGCCCGCGCGTGCTCGCCAAAATTGCGCTCGACGTTGTCGAGGAATGCGCGGACGTGGCGCATCGCCTTTTCCATGTCGGACGACTGCCTCGCGGCGTCCAGCCACCAGTGGCCGGCGTGGAAGACCAGCTGGTCCAATCGGCGGCTGTGTTCGGCGATTGCATCGTGCTTCTGCCGGTACAGCGCGAGCAGCTCGGTTTCCTTCCGCTCGACTACGCTTTCGACCAGGGCGCGCGCGAAAGGCCGGTTGACGTCCGCCTCCCTGACCAGCGCCTCGGTCGCGAACAGCATGAGATCGCCAAAGAACTGGCGCTCGAACTCATTCGACAGGTCGATGCTCGTTTCGCGCAGTTCCACGCCGGGACGGAAGTCGTCGGCGAGACCGGCGTCGGTGGTGCGCCGGTGCAGGTTGGGCATGTTGAACGCAGCGAAACGGGGGCCGATCTCGGCGGCGATGAGGCGGCCGGCGGTGGGGCCGGACATCCGCAGGCGCAGATGGCCGAAGGGAATGATGTATTTGAGTCCGGCGTGGTTGACCACGTAGTTGCCGGGGTAGACGGTGCGCGCGGGGCTGAGTTCGGCAAAGCCCCTGCCGTAGGCGAACCAGGTCTTGCGCGTGAGGTGTTCGCCGAAGAAGAAGGCGTTGAGACGGCCGGCGAAATCGGCCAGGCACGCGGCGTGATCATGGGCGCCGCTGAGCCGGCAGGGATAGGGATAACTGGCCGCGTGCGCCTCGTAGCCAAAGAGCTTCGCCATGTCGTGGTAGGCCGCCTCGCCGGCGACCGGCCCCCGTGCGCCGTGGAAGCTGCAGGTGCCAGAGCCGTCCAGCGCCGCCTGCCGCGCGAAAAAGGCAATGACGTCGTCGAGGAAGTTGACCGCCATCACCGCGGGCGACACCGGCGGATCGCCGACCATCTTGCCCGTGAGCATGAGCGTGTCGGTGCGGCGGAAGATGCGGTCGATGACATGGAAGTAGGGCAGCGCATAGACGCTTTCCTCGCCGGTCCCGGTCTGCCGGTTCACGCACAGACTCTCGTCGCTGTCGACGAGGTAGTACAGCGTGCGGTCCCTGTCCTGCGTCAATTGCAGGAATTTCAGGTAACAGAGATTGCGGTTGGCCGCCTGGCCCTTGAGATAGAAGCGGTCCCTGGGCTGCGCGGTGAGGAGATGCCCCAGGCGCGCGCGCTGCGCGGGGGGCAGGGCGTGCAGCAGGGCGTACTGCTCGGCGAATCCGTAGTGGATGACCCGCAAGCCTTTCCTGCGGTAGGCGTCGACCAGCGCCTGATGGCGCCGCACGTTGTTCTCGTCGCGGCTGTCCTCGGCAACGATGACCGTGATTTTCTGCCACACGCCCGCGCTGCGGCCGCCGTAGTCGAACGCCGCGCACACCTGGTAGAGGCTTTCCAGGCAGGCCCCGAGATGCGGCGGACGGTCGGCGACAGGGATGGCGACGATGAAATCGTGGCGATCATCGTTGCCGCGCCTGGCGATCAACGCTTCCTGTTCGCGGTGGAGTGCCTGGTAGCTGTCCAAAAGCGCGTGGAAGTCGGCCGCGCCGGACCACATCGCCTGTTCCAGCAGCGGCGCACAGGCTTCGTAGAGGCCGATGCGCGCGTCGAGCGTGGCGGCATTCGACAGCTGCTCGCCAAGCGCGCGCAGGCCGGGAATGCAGGCCTGGTATCGCGCAATGCAGTCGCGCAGCGCGGTGGGGCCGGTCTCGGGCAGATGCGGGGGGGCGGTATGCGGACGGGGTGTCGACATGCTGACTGCAAGGCTGGAATGCAGGATCGAGCCCTAATGGTAACCGCCATGCCGCCAACCCGGATGCGGGCACGGCGGTTTCTGCCACCGGATGGCGCGCCATTGCCTACACTGAATGCGTGTCCGCATCCGGGAAGAAGGCATATGAACATCACCCTCAGCGTCATCAAGGCGGATATCGGCTCGATCGGTGGCCACATCGCGCCCTCGGCCGATCTCCTGGCAGCGGTACGCGCGCATGTCGCGGAGCACGCGCGGGACGTGCTGATCGACCACGCGATCAGCCACACCGGCGACGACATCGCGATCCTGATGACGCACACGCGCGGCGTGAAGGACGAGGCGGTGCACCGGCTGGCGTGGGAGGCCTTTCTCGCCGGTACTGCGGTCGCAAAGGCGCAGGGCTTGTATGGCGCGGGGCAGGATCTGCTGAAGGACTCGTTTTCCGGCAACGTGCACGGCATGGGGCCGGCGGTGGCGGAAATGTCGTTCGACGAGCGCCCGAACGAGCCTTTCGTCTTCTTCGCCGCCGACAAGACCGATCCGGGCGCGTTCAATTTTCCGCTCTACGCGGCCTTCGCCGATCCGATGAACACGCCGGGGCTGATCCTCTCGCCCAAGATGGCGAAGGGTTTCCGCTTCGTGATCATGGACGTGAATCACACCGAAGGGGATCGCATCATCGAACTCGACGCGCCCGAGCAGCTGTATGACATCGCTGCCCTGTTGCGTGATCCCGAGCGCTACGTGGTGGAGTCGGTATGGAGTCGCGCCACCGGCGAGCAGGCCGTGGCGGTGGCGACTTCGCGCCTGCACAACATCGCCGGCAAATATACCGGCAAGGACGATCCGGTGATGCTGGTGCGGGTGCAGATGAACTTTCCCGCCACCGGCGAGATGCTGGCACCCTTCGCCACCGGGCATTTCGTCGCCGGGTGCATGCGCGGCTCGCACCAGATGCCGCTCATGCCGGTGAAGCTGAATTCCGGCATCAGCTACTTCGACGGCCCGCCGGCGGTGAGCTGTGCCGCCTACGCCATGCACCACGGCAAGCTCACCGAGGCGCTCGACGCCTTTGCCCACCCGTTCTGGGACACGGTGCGAGAGCGCGTCTCGGACAAGGCAGTGGACATGCGCCGCCAGGGGTTCTTCGGTGCGGCCATGCTGCCGATGGCCGAGCTCGAATACACCGGCATCATGGAGAAACTCGCCGCGCTGGAACCGAAGTTCAGGGTGCGCGGCTGAGGCCGTCGCGTACCCGGCCGCCAGGCTGCTGCGCTGCGGCGGCTCCGCTTACGCACCCGTCGCCGCGACGACGAGCGGCACGGTCATTTCCGCAGCGCTGACACCGCCGTGGACGCCGATATGTACGTGGCGTCGGTTCCCGCATGGCACCCATAGTCGTGCTCGCAGTGCTGACACCGCCGTGGACGCCGATATGTACGTGGCGTGTCTCGCCGACGAGCCAGTCGCGCAGGATGGCTTGCCCGCGCGGCAGCAGCAGATAGTCGCCGATGCGGTCCGTGAGCCGCGGGTGTGTCGCACCCGCGCCGAACCAGCCTTGATTCAGGACCGCTTCGCTGGGGAGTACGTCCACCAGGCCAGCCAGCCGGGTGTGCACGTAGTCCTGGAACCGCTGCGCCTGGCCCTCGCGCACATAGGCGAACGACGCGCGCGGCTCGCCGCACAGCGGCAGGCGCAAGGTGTCGCGCAGTGCCGGATGGTCATCGAGGTCAATCGTCTCGTCGCAGTCGATGAAGCCGTGGTCGGCGGTGACGAGGATCACGCTGCCGGTGCCGTGTGCGGCATCGAGCAATCGCGCGAACGCGGCGTCGAGCGTGGCGAAGGCGGCCGCCGCCTGGGGGCTGGCGATGCCGTATTCGTGCGCGAGGCTGTCGAGTTGCGACCAGTAGGCGTACACATAGCTGCGCGGCGCCGTGCTTTGCACGAGACCGGCGAGGACGCCGAACAGTTCGTCCAGCGTCTGGTAGCCGTGCCGCTGCGCGCGGCCCGACAGCGCGACATTGAAATCCGAATCAATGATCTGCTGCGGACTGACCACGTGACAGGCCACCGGCAGGCGATCGAACAGCGGCGTGAGACCGAACAGTTGCGCCGGAGTGACGCCGGCGTCGCGCACGCTGTGCCGGCCGGTGCGCAGGCGGAAGGGCAGCGGCGCGGCGACGGCGCCGATTTCGCGAAAATACATGTGCCAGCCGGTGAGACCATGCTGCTGTGGCGCAAGCCCGGTCAGGAACACGGGGATCGCGCTCGCCGTCGTCGAGGGGAAGACCGAGGTGAGCTGGCCGCGCAGGTGCCGGCGCAGCGCCCCCTCGTGGCCGAGCAGGAAGTCGAGGCCGAGGCCGTCGACGACCAGCAGCACGAGGTGGCGTGCGCCGGCGAGCGCAGCCGGCGGCAGGGCGGCGAGCGGGGGATAGGGCGTGTCCGTGCCGAGCGCCGCGGCAACGGAACGCATGAGGTTGACGAGGCTGCCGCCGCAATAGTCGGGCAGCGCGTGGGGCAGGGTGGGCGTCATGTATGCGCGCGTGGCCGGGGGGATAAGTGCCAAGCGCTACCAAGCATGACTGGCAAGGTGAACGACAGCCGTCGTCGGGGGTCACGGTTGCGGAACTAGCGCGGCACCACCCGGGCGCTCTCGCCGCTGCCTTCCACGCGTACCGCCATGCCATCCCGCAGACGAGGGTCGACCGGCTGCACGATGGTGACCGAGCCGCCTGTGCGCATTTTCACCGTGACGCGCTGGACGTCCTGTTTTTTCATCTTGCTTTCGACCACGGTGCCCGCCGCGGCACCGGCCGCGGCACCGAGCACGGCGCCGACGGTCGAGCCGCGGCCCTCGCCGATCTGCGCGCCGAGCAGGCCGCCGGCGACCGCGCCGACCACGGTGCCGATGCCGAGCTTGTAGTTTTCGTCGACCTGGAGGTTTTCCAGCGCGCTGATCGTGCCGTCGCGGGCAGTCTGGCTGGTGACGGTTCCTGCGCTGTCGCCGTATTTCGGCCCCCCGCCGAGCTGGGGCATGTCGGCGCAGCCGGCAACGACAAGGGCGACGACGGCCGCCGCTGCCAACAGGTTCGTGTTCATGCGCATTCTCTCCGGACGGTGACGAAGCCGGGGCGGGCGCGCCGCCGACTTCTCCCGCTTCTCACTCTAGGCGGCGGCGGGAGGCACCGCAAGGATGCACGCAGGCGTTGTCGAGCCGGAGCGTCGGATCATGTCCCCGGCCGCACCCGTTTCTCCACCGTCAGCACGTCGCCCGCCGCATCCAGCAGCGCGTACAGGCGGGGCTGCGGCCGGCCGGCCCGGGCCGGGGCGGGCGCATCGAGGTACACGACGCGGGCGCCGTCAAATTGCCTTTCGACCTGGCCGTGGCTGATCAGGTCGGAGAGCGCGGCGATGGAAATGCCGCGCTGCTTCATGCGGCTGAAGGCGAGGGGGCTGATCTTGCCGAGTTTCATGGAGTTCTCCTGGGCCTGCGTGGCGTGTCGCCCGCAGTGGTGTTTTCCGGTCCGGGTATTTATACTGGATACGCATACAACTGTAAATATGAACAGTATACGGAGGAATGCCCATGCGCGAGCTGACGCCCCGCCAGGAAGAAATCCTGAACCTGATCCGTGAACGGATCGAAACCACCGGCCTGCCGCCCACGCGCGCCGAGATCGCCGAGCGCTTCGGCTTCAGTTCGCCCAACGCTGCCGAACAGCACCTGAAGGGGCTGGCGAGAAAAGGCGCGCTCGACCTGGTGCCGGGCACCTCGCGCGGCATTCGCCTCAAGGGCGGCGGCGGGGTGCCGCTGATCGGCCAGGTGGCCGCCGGCAGGCCCCTCCTCGCGCAGGAGAATATCGAGCGCCACCTGCAGCTCGATGCCGCGATGTTTGCGCCGCGCGCAGACTACCTGCTGAAAGTGCGCGGCATGAGCATGAGGGACGCCGGCATCCTCGACGGCGATCTGCTTGCGGTGCATCGTCAACCCGAGGCCAGGACAGGGCAGATCGTGGTGGCGCGCCTCGGCGACGAGGTGACGGTGAAGCGCTTCCGGAAGCGCGGCCATACTGTCCAGCTGCTGCCGGAAAACCCCGATTTCCCGCCGATCGAGGTCGATCTTGCGCGCGAGGAACTGGTGATCGAAGGCATCGCCGTCGGGGTGATCCGCTGCGGCCTGACATGACGGTCCGCCGTGAGGCGCCGGCTACCGTGAAACGCCGCCAGCCTGCATAATCCGGCCTCTCGTTCGAGGTCGTTTTTTTATGCGCCGCCTGTCCATCGCCTTCGTCGCCGTCCTGCTGTCTGCCTGCGCGTCGCCCCCGCCCCCCGCGCCCCCCACGCCCGTTGTCGCGCCCAGGCCGCCGCTCAAGGTGGCGATCGCGCTCGGCGGCGGGGCGGCGCGCGGCTTCGCGCATATCGGCGTGATCAAGGCGCTGGAGGCGCAGGGCATCGTGCCGGACATCGTGGTCGGCACCAGCGCGGGCTCGGTGGTGGGCGCGCTCTATGCCTCGGGAATGAGCGGTTACGAGCTGCAGAGACTGGCGCTTGGCATGGAGGAGGACATGCTCGCCGACTGGGCCCTGCCCAACCGCGGCGTGCTGCGTGGCGAGGCGCTGCAGGGCTTCGTCAACGAACGCGTGAAGAACCAGCCGATCCAGCGTCTCGCGCGTCCCTTCGGCGTGGTGGCCACCGACCTGCAGAGCGGGGAGAAAGTGCTTTTCCGCAGCGGCGACACCGGCATGGCGGTGCGTGCGTCGAGCGCGGTGCCGGGGGTGTTCCAGCCGGTGACGATCAGCGGCCGTGACTACATCGATGGCGGCGCGACCTCGCCGGTGCCGGTGCAGTCGGCGCGCGCGATGGGGGCGGACTTCGTGATCGCGGTCGACATTTCCAGCGTGGGCCGCCGGGAAAGGCTCGCCGGCACGCTCGACGTGCTGTTGCAGACTTTCGCCATCATGGGCCACACGATCAGCAGCCACGAATTGAAGGAAGCCGACGTGGTGATCCGCCCCAGGACCTCGGCGGTGAGCAGCGTCAATTTCGGCGACCGCCACCTCGCCATCCTCGAGGGCGAACAGGCAGCCGCGGCGATCCTGCCGGAACTGAAAGCCAGACTCGCCCGTGCCCGGGCCCGCTGACCCGGGCGCGCCGCCGGCGAGGCGCCCGGAGGAATCCGGTCTGCGCGACCTGACCACGCGCTTTCCCCGCCCAGGCCGTGTCGAGGCCATATTCATCCGGCCGGCGCGGCGCGGCGCGGTGCGCGCGGTCGCGTCGGTGCAGGCGCTTACAGCGCTGGGGCTGGAGGGCGATCACTACGCCCAGCCTTCGCGCAGCCGGGTGGCAGGCGGCAAGCGGCAGGTGACGCTGATCCAGGCCGAGCACCTGCCGGTGCTGGCGGCGCTGACCGGGCGGGCGGTCGACGCCTCGCAACTGCGGCGCAATCTGCTGGTGTCGGGGCTGAACCTGCTGGCGGCGCGGGCGCTGTTCGCGGACAAGCCGCTGCTGCTGTGCATCGGCGAAGCGGTGGTGCTGGAAGTGACGGGCGCCTGCGATCCCTGCTCGCGCATGGAGGCGGTATTGGGCGCGGGAGGTTTCAACGCCATGCGCGGGCATGGCGGCGTCAACGCGCGCATCGTTGCCGGCGGGCCGATCCGGGTGGGCGACGTCGTGCGCTGCGTGCCGGCCTGAACCTACCCGCTGGCGCGGTTGGCCTGCAGCAGCGGATGGTCGGGCAGGCGCGCCTGCAGCGCCTCGCGGATTTGCGCCGGGGTGAGGCTTTCGGCGGCGTTGGGCGTCTGCGGCGCGAACAGCGGCGAGAACACGCTGAGGCCGACATGGCGGCCGAGCTCGCGGTAGCCTTCGAACTGGTTCTCGTCGAAGAACTGGTCGCCGGTCGACTGGTGCGGAAAGCGCGGGTGGCCGTCGGCGTACTGCTTGACATCGGTGGTTTCGTCGCCGGTGAGCGAGGCCTTGAGATACAGCAGGATGCCGGGCTCGGGCGCGTTGCGGTAGCGGATGCAGCCGACCGCAAAGTGCGAGGGATTGTGCTTGCCGTCGCCCTGCGGCCGCAATGGCGCGAGGTCGATGTCGATGCGGGTGCCGAAGTCGGTCCAGCATTTTCGAATGGCGTTGGCGAGATCCTCGAACTGGTAGTCGGGGTCGCAGCCGGCGTCGACCGCGACCACGACGCGGCAGCGCCGCCGCACCAGTTCGTAGATGCCGAGGTTTTCGAAATGGCCGCCGTCCGAGACGTTGAGAAAGGCCGCGCGGCTGTCGAGCAGACCGAACACCTCCCTGATCAGCGGCAGGCCGCCGAAGCGCGGGCTGGCCTTGCGCCAGGCGGCCGGGTGCAGCGGATTGCCCGACCAGCGCCCGAGGCGCACGTTGAACACGCTCATCAGCGCGCAGAGCGCGGCCGAGGTGTGATAGCCCATGTTGGGATTGGCGGCGGCGCCCGAGGTGGCGATGACGTTGCCCAGCAGGATGCCGCCCGGCGCGTTGAGAAAGGCGAACTGGTTGGCCGCGTACTGCGCGGTCGGCCGATAGGCGCCGACACGCCGGCCTTCCGAATTCCAGAATTCGAATCCGGTGAACGCCGGGGTGAAGGCAAAGGCCGCGCAGCGCCGTGTCTGCCAGGCGAGGTCTTCGCCGCCGGTGAGGTTCATCGCGGCGTTGACGATGTGGAAGGGCCGCTGGTCGGCCAGGTATGACAGCGGCAGGTCGTCTTTCGGGTCGAATCCGGTGAAGGGGTGCGGCCTGCGGGGGTTGTCGTCGCCGACGCGGGTGGCGCCGAGGTAGCAGCGGGTAAGACGGTTGCGATAAAAACCGTGCAGCGAGAACAGGTTCACGTCGACGCGCCAGCCGAGCAGGGCGAACACCGCGGCGCACGCGCCGAGCACCATCAGCACGTGCTGCAGACGCACCTTTTCGAGATTGAACAGCGCGGCGCGCACGAGCGCGTCCCAGCTGCCGCCGGCGGCAATCGGCACGCAGCGGTCGCACAGGCCGAGGCCGCCCGGGGTGGCCAGGAGCAGGTGCAGCACACTCGCCAGCAGGATGACGAGTCCGATCACGAATACGTAGGGCGTGGCTTGCGCGATACGGTTGCGCCAGGGGCTGGCACCGGGGCCGGTGAGCGCGCTCTTGCCCAGCAGCACGCCGCCGAGACTGCTCGCCGCCCACGCCACCCCGCCGGCGAGCGCGAGGCCTGCCAGCCACAGGAGCAGCGGCGCCGCATACAGGGTGAGCGCGAACGCCGCCAGCCAGAGCAGCGCGGCAAGCAGGACGAAGCCGCCGAGACGCGCCCACCATTCGCGGTCGTTTTCCGAATACAGGCGCTTCATGAGCCCGATGTGCATCGTGACGACGACGGCGTAAGTGAGCAGGACGAGGGGGGTGTAGAAAGCGACGGCATAGTGCAAGCCGCCGGTCGCCGGCAGTGCGGCCGCGCTTTCACGCAGGCCGAACAAGAGCAGGCCGCCGAGCGCGCCGGCCAGCAGCGTCCAGGGGATCTGCCAGGCGAAACGCACCAGGCCGGCCGCCCACTGGGCGAGATCGATGGCGCCCTGGCGCAGCCGCGCCGGGTCGCCGTGGGTCGGCCACAGCCGGAAGCGCTTGCGCAGCGAAATCAGTACGAGTCGGCTGCCGCCGTTCTTGACCCAGAACACGACCACCCAGGGCACCAGGTAGATCACGGCGGTGGCCGCCATCCATTCGGGCAGATTGCCGGCGGCGGCAGGCGCCTGCAGCGCGACCGCGAGAATCGCCGCCGACAGCAGCGCAGGCAGCACGACGAAGCCGACGATGAAGGCCGGGCCGCTGGCGTTGAAACGGTCCTGTGCCTCAAAACACATCAGGCTCAGCGCGCACGCCGCCACCGCGACCAGCAGGGGCAGGATGGCCAGCCCGTGGATCAGCGGCAGTCCGGCCAGGGCGAAAGGCGGTGCCAGCGTGTCGAGACTGCCGGGGGCAAGCAGCCAGCGTGCGGCGTCGAACAGCAGATAGGGCAGGGTGAGCAGCGCGGCGAACAAAGCGACGAGCACCAGCTGGTTCAGCAGCAGGTTGCGCAGGTAGACCGAGACGGCCGCCAGGGTGTCGCCGGACAGGACGCCGAGGCGCGGCGTGAGGTAGTTGCTGTAGCGGCGCAGGAAACGCACCGCGGGATGCTCGGGCGGGCACGCGCTGGCGACGGCCTCGGCGGCGCACCAGGGGCGCTGGTCGCCGCCGAGGCC
>JBKBQH010000005.1:35285-193891 GCA_046292745.1 Thiobacillus sp.
GGCCGGGCGGGGGGGGGGGCCCGGGGGGGGGGGGCCGCCCCCGCGCCCGCGCTCGACCGCCGCGATCGCGTCGGCGGCCGTCTGGCCCGGCAGGCGCGAGCGATGGATCAGCGCGGACAGCCAGGCACCGATGTAGCCGCCGCCGGAAACCGTGGAGAGGTAGTCGAAGCCGCGCAGCAGGCGCAGCCTGGCAAGCGCCTGGATCACGCCCAGCGCGAAGGTCGCGCTGCGGATGCCCCCGCCCGAGAGCGCCAGGCCCATCAGCGCGGCGTGGTCGGCGCAGGTTTCCGGGCATTGCCCGGCGGGCGCGTCGTTCTCGGGACGCAGTCGCGTCAATTCATCGCGCAGCACGCTTGCAAACGCGTCGCCGGACGGGTTCGTCTCCATGCATTTCTCCCCAGAGGCTGAAAAATGCCGTCGCGCCGTGGGTCGCCCTCCGCAGGGTCGGTATGTTCTGCGGCCAGAGTGTAGGCGCCTGGCGCGCACGAGTGAAGCGCCGCGTCAGCGGTCGTGATGCGTGAGGCCGGCGATCAGGCCGTCCTGCAGCCAGCGCCCGAGCCAGGCGCCGGCTTGCGCCGCAGCCGCTGCGTCGCCGAGGCGTGTGCCCAGCGCGGCGCACAGCTGCGCGAAGGTGGCGCCCGCCAGGAGGTGCGCCAGCGCGGCATGTTCCTGCTCGTCGATGCTGCGGAAGTGCGGTTGCCAGGCCTTGCGCCAGATCAGCAGCCAGGCTGTCGCCGGCAGGGCTTCGGCGGCGGGCGGCGGCTCGTCCTGGTCGAGCGCGTGCCAGATCGCCGCACTGTTGAAACGCAGCGGCGCAAGGAAGCACGTGGGGACGAAGCGGAAGCCGACGGCGTCCCAATCCGCCGCCGCGAGCGCGCCGGCTGCCAGGGACTCGGCATCCGGGCCGTCGAAGGCGCGCCGCAACTGCCAGTCGAGCAGCGCCAGTTCGGCAATCTCAGGGTCGGCCGGATGGCGTTCGGCGAGCCACGCCGGAAAATCGGCGCCGTGCCAGCGCAGATTGCGGTGCGCCGGCGGGTGGGATTCGACGAAGGCGAGCGCGGCGGCGTCGAAGGTGTCGTCGCCGAGATAGGCCCAGGTCTTTTCGAAGGCGTCGCGCAGGTTGTCGAGCAGGCGCGCGCGATAGGCATGGTGGTAGATGTGCAGGCGACGGGCGACGTCAATGCGACCGCCGTCGGCGATCTCGCCGGCGATGCGGCTGGGCTGGCCGAGCAGGTGGTCATGGAAGGCCGTCTGCAGGGCGGCCAGCGTCGGCGCATTCATGCGGCGGCCGCGCAGGTGTCGAGCGCCTCGGCGGCGATGGCGCGCGCGCGGTCGAGTTCGGCGACGAGTTCGGAGAGTTCGGGGATGTGGTCGTCGCGCTCGATCATGGACGCGACCTCGCCGAACAGCCGGCAGGCCTCACGGTAGAGCGTCCACACCGGTTCGGCGACGGGATGGTCATGGGTGTCGACGATATGGTCGCCATGGTCGCTGTGGCCTGCCAGATGGATCTGCTGCACGCGCTCGGCCGGCAGGTGGCGCAGGAACGCGCGCGCGTCATACCCGTGGTTGATGCTGCTGACGTAAATGTTGTTGACGTCGAGCAGCAGCAGGCAGTCGGCTTCCTCGGCGACGTGGCGCAGGAATTCCCATTCGCTCATGTCCGAACTGCGGTACTCGAGGTAGCTCGACACGTTTTCCAGCAGGATGCGCTGGCCGAGCGTGTCCTGTACCTCGCCGACGTGGCGCACCACCAGGCGCAGCGCCTCCTCGGTATAGGGCAGCGGCAAGAGATCGTGCGCGTTGTGGCCGGCGACACCGGTCCAGCACAGGTGGTCGGAAATCCACAGCGGCTGCGCGCGCCGGGCGAGTTTCCCGAGATCGGCGAGATACTGGCGGTCGATCCCGTCGGTCGAGCCGATCGACAACGACACGCCGTGCATCGCCACGGGGTAGCGCGCCAGCACGGCGTCGAGCATGGCGAGCGGCTTGCCGCCGGGCACCAGGTAGTTGTCGGAAATGATTTCGAGCCAGTCGACGCGCTGTGGCGCACCGAGAAAATCGGGGTAATGCACCGGGCGCAGGCCGAGACCGAAGCCGGGGGAGGGTTTGCGAATCGGGGCTGGGGCGTGCGTCATGGAGTAAGCTTCGATGCAAAGATATGCGTCAAAGGCCGGTGCGGCGGCCGCCGCCGCACCGGGCCAGGCGGATGTCGCTCAGGCCTTGAGATCGGCGATCACGCCGCCCTTGTCTAGGCACTCCTTGGCAGCAATTCCTTTGAACCCATGCCCCTTGCATGCGTTCTGGCCCTTGCAGCTGTGCTCTGCCGTTTTGCAGTCGCTGTTGCCCTTGCAGGAATGCACGCCGTAGCAGTGCACCTTGTCGCTGGCGCCGATGGCGGGGCCGGAACTGCCCTTGGGACTGTCGGCGGCGTTCGCGGCGGACATCGAGAGAGCCATCGCGGCGGCGACGGATGCGAGGAGAGAAGCTTGGGTGGTCGTGGACATGGATCGAACTCCTTTGATGAATGAATGTGTGGTTTTGGTGTGGGCGGGAACCGGCATGGCACTGCCTCCCCCCTGTCTGTCGGGGCGACGACTCCGTCCTTACAAGGCGGTAAAACTATTTTTGTGGGGCGCTATCATGGCGGGGTGACCCATGACCAAGGAGCTTCCATGAAGATCGGATTCATCATGTTGCCGGCGTGCATGCTCGCCAGCACAGCCCTGGCGCAGGACACGGCGGCGCCGGCGCCGACCGAGGCCCCCGCAGCCCAGGCCGCCCCGGGCCCGGCGGCATCGGCCAAGCCGAAGCGCCGTCACGGCGCCGACATGCGCCACTGTCTCGACTTGAAGGGCGACAAGGCGATCATTCGCTGCGCCGAGCCCGGCCGCAAACCCTGAATCCCCCCGCGCGGCGCATGCGGGGCGGCGTGCCTAAAGCGTGGCCGGTAATTGCCGCAATGTATTGAGTATCTGTCCGCGCCCGATCGTCGCCCATGAGACGCCACCTGTTCCTGCTGACGTGCCTGGCGGTCGCAAGCCTTGCGACCGCGGGCCCGCTAGACGAAAAGAAAGCGGCCGCCCATTTGCGCGCGGCAGCGGCCGGCGACGTCGAGGCGCTGATGCGCGACTACACGGACGATGCCTGGCTGGACTGGGTCGGCGGCCCGCTCGACGGCCGTTATCGCGGCAAGCCGGCGATCCGCGCAGTGTGGGAAAAGTTCGCGGCGCAGAACGACGGTCTGCCGCGTCCGTCCCGCTCCGGCCGCGTTGAACAATACGCCCATCCGCAGGGCGTGATGCTGACGGCGTCGGCCGAGTTTGGCGGCAAGACGACGGTGCGGGTGCGCCACGTGCTGGTGTATCGCGATGGCGAACTGGCGACCGAGATCTGGCAGATCGCACCCGCCCTGAAGGTGCCTGAATGAAGTGCTGGCGTCTGCCGCTGCTGGCATTGCTCGCCTGCCTTGCGATCGAGGTGCGGGCAGCGGCGATCGAGGTGGCCGTGCGGCTGCCGGTGGGCGCCCCGCTGGAAGATGCGGCGGTGATGCTGGAGCCGCTGGCAGGCCGCGCGCCGGCGCCCAGGCAGACGGCGCGCATCGAGCAGGTCGACCGCGAATTCGTGCCCTATCTCAGCATCGTGCAGAAAGGCACCTCGGTGCAGTTTCCCAACCGCGACCGCATCAAGCACCACGTCTATTCCTTCTCGCCCGCGAAGACCTTCGAGATCAAGCTCTACGTCGGCCAGCCGGCGAAGCCGGTGGTGTTCGACAAGTCCGGTGAGGTCGTGCTGGGCTGCAACATCCACGACTGGATGGAAGCGCATGTGCTGGTGGTCGACACGCCCTGGTTCGGCAAGACCGCCGCCGATGGCCTGGTCCGCCTCGACAACGTGCCCGCCGGCCGCTACCGCGTGCGTGTCTGGCATCCGCGGCAGAAAGCCGCCGCCGCGCTGCAGACGGTGACCCTCGGCGCGGCGCCGCTGCGTGCGGATTTCATCCTCGACGTGGCGCCGCCGCATCCGCGCTTCAAGCCGCCGGCCGACCCCGTGGTGTATTGAACATGGCCGGACGCATGCTTGAACGGCGCATCGCCGTGGTCTTCGTCGGCATGGGGATGCTGATCATGGGGTTGATGCTGCTGCTAGTGCAGCGCAGCGGCGAACACATCGTCGGCGTCGAATCGCAGCGCCAACTCGCCGCGGGCCAGACCAGCTTCGAGGCACTGCTCGACCAGAACCAGCGTCAGCTCGAACTCGCCGCCACGGTGCTGTCGCGCGACTACAGCTTTCGCGAGGCGATCGCCACGCAGGACCGGCCGACGATGATCTCGGTGCTGCAGAATCACGGCGCGCGCATCGGCGCCACCGCGATGATGGCGATCGGGCTCGACGGCCGGGTCATCGCCGACATCCAGCAACTGCAGAAGCCGGACGAAGCCTTCGGTTTTCCCGCGCTGCAGGCGGCGGCCGAGGCGGCCGGCCGCGCGAGCGACATCGTGCGCATGGGCGACGGCCGGCTGTACCAGGTGGTGATGGTGCCGATTCTCGCGCCGGTGCGCATCGCCTGGATCGTGATGGGTTTCCCGGTCCACCACGACTGGGCCGCGAGCTTGGCGCGCACGAGCGGCCTCGATGTGAGCCTGACCAATGCGCGCGGCGACCGCGTGCTGGCGAGTTCGCTGGCGGACGCGCGCCATGCCGCGCTGCTGCGGGCGATGGCGGGTGACATGCGACAGCCGCGGGAAGTGATGCTGGAAGGCGACCATTACCAGGGCGTCGCGCTGCCGCTCGGCGACCAGGCACGGGTGATCCTGCTGCATTCGCTCGATCGCAGCGAAGGCGTGTTCAAGGAACTCGAACGCGCACTGCTGCTGATCGCGAGCGGCGGCATCGTGCTGTTCGTGTTCGGCAGCCTGTGGTTCGCGCGGCGCATCGCCGGGCCGGTCAACGCGCTCGCGGCCATCGCACGGCGCATCGAGGCCGGCGACTACAGCCAGCCGGTGGCGGTGCACTCGAAGGACGAGATCGGCCAGCTCGCGGCGAGTTTCGAAAGCATGCGCCTGGGGATCGCCGCGCGCGAGACCAAGATCACGCGGCTGGCGTACGAGGACAGCCTGACCGGGCTGCCGAACCGGGTGCGCCTGGAGGAACGCCTCGCCGCGCTCGACGACTCGACCGAATGCGCGCTGCTGGTGCTCGATCTCGACCGTTTCGCCGCGATCAACGACGCGCTGGGGCACCCGCTCGGCGACCAGTTGCTGCGCCAGGTCGGCAGCCGGCTCGCCCAGCAATTGCCGCCCGGCGTGATGCTGGCGCGGCTGTGGGGCGACGAATTCGCCTTCCTGCTGGAAGGCGTGGATCGCGCCGCGGTGCTCGCCTTCGCCGAATCGCTGCGCGTGGCGCTGCACGCGCCGATGGACCTGCAGGGCCAGCGCCTCGACGTCAACGGCAGCCTCGGCATCGCCCTGCGCCCGGCCGACGGCAGCGATCTCGCCGCGCTGCTGCAACGCGCTGAACTCGCGATGTACGAGGCCAAGCGGCGGCAGTGCGGCTTCATGTTTGCCGAGGAGGTGGGACCGGGACCGCTGCCGGAACAACTCTCGTTGATCGGCGAGATGCGCGACGCGCTGGTGCGGCGCGAGTTCGTGCTGCACTACCAGCCCAAGTTCGATTTCGCGAGCGGCCGCGTGAGCGGCGCCGAAGCGCTGCTGCGCTGGCAGCACCCCGTGCGTGGCCTGGTGCCGCCGGGGCGCTTCATCCCGTTCGCGGAAAGCACCGGCTTCATCCGCGAGATCACGCCGTGGTTGCTTGAGGAGGTGGTGAAGCAGGCCGCCGCCTGGCGTGCAGGGGGGAGGGATCTGGTGCTGTCGGCCAATCTGTCGGCACGCGATCTGCTCGATCCGGAACTGATGCGGCGGGTATGCGAGCTGGTGGCCCAGCATGGTCTGCCGCCTGCCGCGCTGTGCCTCGAAATCACCGAGAGCGCGCTGATGGAGGATCCGGCGCTGGCGCAGGCGCAGCTGCAGGAACTGGCCGCGTTCGGGGTGAAGCTGTCGATCGACGACTACGGCGCCGGCCAGGCGTCACTCGCCTATGTGAAATCGCTGCCGGTGCACGAGCTCAAGATCGACCAGACCTTCATCCGGACGCTCGCGGATTCGCCCAAGGACCGCGCCATCGTGCAGTCGACGATCGCGCTCGGCCACGCGCTCGGTCTTGTGGTGGTCGCCGAAGGCATCGAGACCGAAGCGGACCTCGCTTGGCTGTATGACCATGGCTGCGACATTGGTCAGGGCTATTGCATCGCGCGGCCGATGGCAGCCGATGCGCTTGGTGAATGGCTCGCCGCCCGGGAGCCGGCATAAGTCGGGTTCAGGTCTTTGTCATGTGTGTGAGGGGGTTTACTGCACCGGCATCGGCTTGTTGTCGTTGAGATTGAGCCAGCCCTTGGCGATGCGGTAGATGAACCACACGCACGCGACCGCCCACACCACCCAGCCGATCAGGATGAGAAAGGTGATCCAGCCCACGACGACCCACAGCAGCCCCCACCAGAAAGTCGAGATCTGCCAGCGGATATGGCTTTCCAGCCAGGTGCCGCGCGCGTCGTCGCGCTTGATGTAGTTGAGCACGACGGCGATCACGGCGGTGATGCCGAAACCGAACAGCGACAGCGCGTAGAGCGCGTAGGTGACGTGATTGAGGGTCTTGAGGCTGGCGATCTGTTCGTCGGTGGCGGTATTCATCGGGCGCGGGCCTTCTCGTAAATGGGCATCATCTGCGGTACCAGGGCGTTGAGCGCCTGCATGCGGGTGGCAGGCGAGGGGTGGGTGCTGAGGAATTGCGGGGGACCACCGCTGTTGGCGGCGTTCATTTTCTCCCACAGGCGCACCGCGGCGCGCGGGTCGTAGCCGGCGCGCGCGGCGAGCTCGATGCCGTAGCGGTCGGCTTCGGACTCGCCCTCGCGGCTGTTCGGCAGCGTCAGCGCGATGTCGGCGACCGGCGTGAGCACGCTGAGGTCGCGTCCGGCGACCGCCGAGCCGAGGAGGATGCCGCCCTGCATCGCGATCGCGCGCGACATGCGCTCGCGCCCGTGGCCGAGCAGCGCGTGCGAGATTTCATGCCCCATGATCTGCGCGATTTCGTCGTCGGTCAGGTCGAGCTTGCGGATGATGCCGGTGTAGATCGCCATCTTGCCGCCCGGCATGCACCAGGCGTTGAGCTGCGGTTCGTCGATCACCGCGACCGACCACTTCCAGTCCCGGCTCGGCGGGTACATCAACTTGGCCTCGGCGATGAGGTCGTCGGTGATGCGCTTGACGCGCGCGTTGAGCGCGGCATCGGTGCTGAGCTTGCCCTTTTTCTGCGCATCGGAGATTGTCTGCGCGTAGGCCTGCGCCGACGAGGCCTGCGCCTGTTCCTCCGATACCAGCACCAGCTGCTTGCGGCCGGAAACCGGGTTGGTCTGGCAGCCGGCCAGGCCGACGGCGACGAGGGCGAGAGCGACGAGTGTGTGTTTCATGCGCATTCCTTTCGGGGGTCGGCTGCGGGGTGCCGCCGGAGTCTGGCTCAAATACCCCTCAACAGCTCATTGATACCTACTTTGGACAGCGTTTTTTCATCCACCTTCTTCACGATCACCGCGCAGTAGAGGCTGTACTTGCCGTCCTTGGACGGCAGGTTGCCGGACACGACCACCGAGCCGGCGGGCACCCGACCGTAGTGGATCTCGCCGGTCTCGCGGTCGTAGATCTTGGTCGACTGGCCGATGTAGACGCCCATCGAGATCACGCAGTTGTCCTCGACGATGACGCCCTCGACCACTTCGGAACGCGCGCCGATGAAGCAGTTGTCGCCAATGATGGTGGGGTTGGCCTGCACCGGCTCGAGCACGCCGCCGATGCCGACGCCGCCGGAGAGATGCACGTTCTTGCCGATCTGCGCGCAGGAACCCACGGTGGCCCAGGTATCGACCATCGTGCCCTCGTCGACGTAGGCGCCGATGTTCACATAGCTCGGCATCAGCACGACGTTCTTCGCGATGAAGCTGCCCTTGCGCGCGGCCGCCGGCGGCACGACGCGGAAACCGCCCTCGCGAAAGTCCTTGGAGTTGAAGTCGGCGAACTTGGACGGCACCTTGTCGTAGTAGTTGGTGTAGCCGCCCTTGATGAAGGCGTTGTCCTCGAGACGGAACGACAGCAGCACGGCCTTTTTCACCCACTGGTGCGTGGTCCAGTTCTGGCCGTCGCTGCGCTCGGCGACGCGCAGCTGGCCCATGTCGAGCAGGTCGATCACGGCCATGACGGCGTCCTTGACCTGGGGCGGCGCGTTGCGGGGGGTGAGTTCGGCGCGGCGTTCGAATGCGTCTTCGATGATGGCTTGCAGTGCTTGCATGATGGGTTTCCGGGGTGTGATAAAAATGAAAACGGTTTGCGCTCAGCGCACGTGGCAGAAATCGTGGTCGACCTGTGCGTAGTTGACGCCGCGGATCGCGGGATCGCGTTTCAGGCGCCTGACCACCGTTTCGATGAATCCGGGATCGACGCTGCGGCCGAAGAGAACGGTGACGATTCCCTTCGAGTTGGTGATGTATTCGGCGTTGAGCATTTCCTCCTGCAACAGCGCGCGACCCGCCGCGATGTCGGCGGCTTCCTCGACGGCGCCCGCCCAGGCCAGCGCCGGAACCAGCAGGCAGAGGGCGATCCAGCGCATCATTTCCGGCCGTCCGTGAAGCGCACGATGCGCCAGGCCGCCTCGACGCAGGCGTCCAGCGTGTCGACCAGCGCGATGCGCACGAAGCCGCGGCCGGGGTTCACGTTGGCGGCGTCGCGCGCGAGGTAGCTGCCGGGCAGCACGGTGACGTGCTCGGCCTCATAAAGACCGCGCGCGAACGCGGTGTCGTCGCCGCCCGGCACCTTCGCCCACAGGTAAAAGGCGGCGTCGGGTGCGTCGAACTCGAGCACGGGTTTCAGGAGGGGCATCACGGCGGTGAACTTGGCGGCGTACTGGCGCCGGTTTTCCGCCACGTGCGCCTCGTCGCTCCAGGCGGCGACGCTCGCCGCCTGCACGGCCGGGTTCATCGCGCTGCCGTGATAGGTGCGGTAGAGCAGGAAGGCCTTCATCAGGCCGGCGTCGCCGGCGACCATGCCGGAGCGCAGGCCGGGCACGTTGGAGCGCTTCGAGAGCGAATTGAAGACGACGAGATTGCGGAAGCCGCGGCCGAGCCGTTCGCTCGCGGTGAGCGCGCCGAGCGGGGCGCTGCCTTCCTCGAAATAGATTTCCGAATAGCATTCGTCGGCGGCGACGACGAAACCGTGGCGGTCCGACAGTTCGAACAGCGTCTCCCAGTCGTCCAGCGTCATCACGCGGCCGGTGGGATTGCCGGGCGAGCACACATAGACGAGGTTGACGGTTTCCCACAGGTCGTCCGGCACGCGCGCCCAGTCCATGGCAAAGCCGTTCTCCGGCAGGGTGTTGAGGAAGAAGGGGCGCGCGCCCGCGAGCAAGGCGGCGCCCTCGTAGATCTGGTAGAAGGGGTTGGGCGAAATGATCGTGCGGCGGCCGTGGCGGCTGGAATCGACGCTCGCCTGGGCGAAGGCGAACAGCGCTTCGCGCGAGCCATTGACCGGCAGCACCTCGGTCGCGGGGTCGAGCGCCACGCCGTAGCGGCGCCGCGCCCACGCGGCGATCGCGCCGCGCAGCGCGTCCGACCCCTGGGTGATGGGATAATGCGCGAGCCCGTCGAGTCCGGCGACCAGCGCGTCCTTGATGAACTGCGGCGTGGGGTGCTTGGGTTCGCCGATCGAGAGATTGATCGGCGTGCGCCCGGGATTCGGCGTCACCCCCGCGAAGAGTTCACGCAGTTTCTGGAACGGGTAGGGGTGGAGTAACTGGAGACGCGGATTCATTGCCGTGTGGATTTCTAACAAGCCTCGCATTATAAAGCCCCATGCCATCCCTTGCCCTGCAACGCGCACTTCCGCTGGCCAGCCTGCTGTATGCGGCCACCCTCTGGGGCCTGATCTGGTATCCCTATCGCTTGCTCGAGGCGGCCGGCGTCGGCGGGGTCGCGTCGAGTTTCTTCACCTACGCCGTGCCGCTGCTGGCGTTCGGCTGGCTGCATCGCCGCGCGCTGGTTGCCGCGCGCGGCCGCTGGGGCTGGCTGCTCGCACTGGCGCTGGTCGCCGGCTGGACCAACCTCGCCTACGTCCTCGCGATGCTCGAGGGCGAGGTGGTGCGCGTGCTGCTGCTGTTCTTCCTCTCGCCGTTGTGGACGGTGCTGTTTTCGCGTGTCCTCCTGGGCGAGAAGCTGAACCGCGTGGGCGTGTGGGTGATGACGCTCTCGCTGGGCGGGGCGATGGTGATGCTGTGGCGGCCCAACGGCGAGTGGCCGCTGCCGACCAACCGGGCCGAATGGCTGGCGCTGTCCGCCGGCGTCGCGTTCGCGCTGAGCAACGTGATCAGCCGCCATCTCGCGGGGGTCGCCGACGGCGCCCGCTCGGTCTCGATCTGGCTCGGCGTGCTGTTGCTGACCTTCGCCGGACTTGTGGCCTTCCCCGGTGATCTCGACTTCGTCGCCGGGGCGGGCGGAAGCGTCTGGCTGCTGCTCGCGGGCGTGGGACTCGCCATCGGCAGCGTGACCTACGCCGTGCAATATGGCCTCGCGCGCGTGCCGGCCAACCAGGCCATAGTCATCTTCCTGTTCGAGCTCGTGGTCGCGGCGGTCGCGGCGTATTTTCTTGCGCACGAGCACATGGGCCGGCAGGAATGGATCGGCGCGCTCATGATCGTCACGGCCAGCCTGTTTTCCGGCCACATGGAGGACGCGCAGCGCAGGGAGGCCGCCGATGCCTGAGATCACGGCGCTGCTGCATGCGTCGCTCCTGATCGCCGACCTCGACCGTGCGCGCGCCTTTTACGAGGGGGTGCTCGGCCTCGCCCCCAGTCCGGCCCGGCCCGGGATGGATTTCGACGGCGTCTGGTACGACATCGGGGATTGCCAGCTCCATCTGCTCTGCCTGCCCAACCCCGATCCGGTCGGGGGCCGCCCTGCGCACGGCGGGCGCGACCGCCATACCGCCCTGGCCGTAAAGGGCTGGGATGAACTGAAGGCCAGGCTCGACGCCGCAGGCATCACCTACACCCTGAGCCGCTCGGGGCGGCGCGCGCTGTTCGTGCGCGACCCGGATGGCAATGCGCTGGAGCTGGTGGAAACGGCCTCATAAATGCAGAATTGATTTGCACCTCCGGGAGGACAAGCCATGACCTCAAGCCCTTTTGCCGGCCTTTGCCGGAGCGCCCGCTGGCGAGCCTTTTTTCTGGTCGCATGCCTGAGCAGCCCGGTCCACGCGCGCGGCGAGTGGATCGACGTGCATGTGCACCCGGTCGTGGGCAAGGACGCCACGCCGGAGTCCGTGGATCAGACCGCCCGGACCCTGCTGCAGATCATGGACAACCACAACATCCAGCAGACGGTCATCATGCCGCTGCCCAGCCCCACGCAGGCGGCGGCCGTGCTCAGCGAACACGTCGCCAGCATCGGGGCGAAACACGCGCCGCGCCTCGCCTTCCTGGGCTCGGGCACCCTGAACATGCTGCTGGACAAGGCCAGCCGGCTCGAGCGTGTCCCGGACGAACTCCGGCAAAAATTCGAAGCCGTGGCCGAGGCCCAGATCGCCCGGGGTGCCATCGGTTTCGGCGAGATCGCCGCCTTGCATGTCTCGCACACCCCGACCCATCATTTCATCCAGACCCCGCCGGACCACCCGCTCATGCTGCTGCTGGCGGATATCGCCGCCCGCCACGACGTGCCGATCGACCTGCACTGCGATCCCGTGGCCGAGGACATGGCCACGCCCGGCAAGCTCATTTCGCCGCGCAACCCGCCGCAGCTCAAGGGTAACCTGGCGGCGATCGAGCGTTTGCTCGCCCACAACCGCAAGGCGGTAATCGTCTGGGCGCATCTCGGCTCGCACCCCACCGACGCCCTGTCGCCCAGGCTCGCTGGCGAACTGCTCGAACGCCATCCGAACCTGTATTTCAGCATTCGTCCGTTCGGCGGCAACGAGGCGACCGATCTGGTCGGTTCGCGAGGCGGCGTCAACCGCGACTGGCTTCCGCTGCTGCACGCCTACCCGGAGCGCTTCGTCATCGGTACCGACAGCTTCATCGTGGCGCATGATTTCGCCGGCAACGATGCGCCAAGGACGCTTTCGATGGCGGGGAGCAGGAACCGGGACGGCGTTTCCACGCTGCTCGCCGCCTTGCCCGACGCGCTGGCGCGCAAGATCGGTTACGAGAACGCCCTGCGGATCTACAAATTGAAGCCGGTCGCGCGCTGAACCCGGCGCCGTTCCGTCGCGCCCCGGACAGGAAACAGAACACGCGCGAATTCGTCGGGCTCAGCCGGGCGTCTCGAACAGGCGTGCCCCGTCCCGCGCGAGCCGGGCCGCGCCGTAGGCGGCTTCGGTGTGGGCCGCCCGGGAAACCGGCACCCCCAGCAGGCGTCCGCGGATATGCGTCCAGGCGGGGTTGTCCGCGCCGCCGCCGGCGGTCTGGACGCGTCGCAGCGGCGTCGCGCCGAGTTCGGCCAACAGGGCGTAGCCGCGCGCCTCGATGCGCGCGAGGCTCTCCAGTAACCCATGCAGGAATTCGGCATCATCCGCCGGACGGGGCGCGAGGCGCGGCGCCAGCGCGGGGTCGTTCGCCGGAAAGCGTTCGCCGGTCCCCGGCAGCGGCACATAGTCGTGGGGGCTTTCGACCGACGGATCGATCCGGGCCGACAACGCCGCCAGCTGGCGGTCGTCGAAGAACTGCCGCAGCACCGCGCCGCCGGCGTTGGACGCGCCGCCCGCCAGCCAGCGATCGCCGAACCAGTGCGAATACACGCCGTGTGCAGTCGACTCGACGCGGGTGTCGGACAAGAGCTTCAGCACCAGCGTGCTGCCGAGCGAGGTGACGGCCTCGCCGCTGGCGCTGACGCCGGCGGCGAGAAACGCGGCGATCGAATCGGTGGTGCCGGCGTGCACCATGCAGCCGGGGTAAACGCCCAGATAGCGCGCGCGCGGACGCGACACGGTGGCGAGCCGCGCGCCCGGCGCGATCGGCACCGGCAGGTAATCGACGTCGGCGAGGTAATCGACCCACGCCGGCCAGGTCAATTCGTCGAGGTCGAGCCCCATCTTGAGGGCATTGTGGTAGTCGGTCATGCCGACGCGGCCGGTGAGCAGGCCCGACAGCCAGTCGGCCTGGCTGACATACAGCCGCGCCCCCGTGAACCCGAGCCGCTTTTTCAGCCACAGCACCTTGGCGAGCCCCGAGGTGACGGCGGCAGCGGGATGGCCGGGCTCGGCGGTGCGCCCGATCAGCGCAGCCTCTTCGACGGCACGGTCGTCGTTGTACAGGAGCGGCGGGTGGCGCGGGCTGAGTTCCTCGTCGCACGCGAGCACGGTGCCCGAGGTGCCGTCGAGCGCGATGTCGGCAAGCCGGCTGCGGATGGCGGCGGGCAGGGTGGCGACGAGGTCCCACAGCGCCTCGCGCCAGATGCCCGCGCGTTCGTATTCCGACAGATTGCCGAAATCGCGCTGATCCGTGTGCACGATCACGCCGTCGGCGTTGATCACGCAGGCGCGCGCGCCACTGGTGCCGAAGTCGATGCCGAGGAAATAGGGTGAATTCATCGTTGGCATTCTAGCGAGTCGTCATCGGGCTGCCCTATACTCGCGCACCATTTCAAGACGTGGTTATTCTCGCGCAACAGGGGAGGGAAAATGGACGAACTCAGTGCCTGGCAATGGGGGCTGGGGGCCGGCGTGGTGGCGGTGGCGTATCTGGTGCGCGGCATCGCCGGCTTCGGCTCCGGCCTCATCGCCGTGCCGCTGCTGGCGCTGATCCTGCCGTTTACCCTGGTGGTGCCCCTGGTGGTGGTGCTCGACTACCTCGCCTCGGCGAGCCAGGGCGCGGCCAACCGTGCCGACATCCGCTGGCGCGAAATCCTTCCCTTGCTGCCTTTCAGCGCGCTGGGCGTGCTCCTGGCGCTGTTCGCGCTCTCCGCCGCCGACGCCGAACTGCTCTTGCAAGGCCTGGGCGTGTTCGTCATCGCCTTCGCGCTCTACACGCTGTCCGGCCACACCCCGAAACAGGGCGCGGCGCGCGGCTGGGGGGCGCTCGCCGGCACCTCGGGCGGCCTCATCGGCACGCTGTTCGGCACCGGCGGTCCGTTCTACGTGATGTACTTCAAGGCGCGCGGCCTCGACAAGGCGGCTTTCCGCGCCACCTTCGCGACGGTTTTCCTGATCGACGGCGCCGGCCGCCTGCTGGGCTACGCCGGCGCCGGCCTCTTCACCCGGGATTTCCTCGGCGTGGTCGCGCTGGCGCTGCCGCTGATGGGCGTCGCGCTCGCCCTCGGCGGGCGCATCCACACCCGTCTGTCACAAGAGGCTTTCCAGCGCGGCATCAGCGTCCTGCTGATCGTCAGCGGCGTCGCGCTGCTGCTGAAGTGAGGCCTCGAAGCGGTTGACGAGGGTGCCGACGCCGTCGATGACGATCTCGACGGTGCAGCCGGGTGGCATCGGTTCGGTGCCGACCGAAGTGCCGCAGGCGATGAGGTCGCCGGGCATCAGCGTCATGTCCTGCGAGAGCAGGCTGACGATCTCGCGCGGCCGCACGAACATGTCGGCGACCGGGTAGTTCTGCTTTTCCACCCCGTCGACGAGCGTCCGCACGGTCAGCGCGTCGGGGTCGACGCCGGTCACGATGGCAGGGCCGAACGGCCCGAAGGTGTCGAAGCTCTTCGCCCGCACCCACTGCACGAAGGACGGGTCGGCCTTGAGCACGCCGCGCGCGGTGACGTCGTTCACGCAGGTATAGCCAAAGATGTAATCGTCCGCCTCGGCCGGCGACACGTGGCTGCAGCGCTTGCCGATGACGACGCCGAGCTCGCCTTCGAACACCACCGGGCCGTCGTAGCCCGGCGGCTGGCGGATGACCTCGCCGTGGGCGAGATGGCAGTTGGGCGTCTTGACGAAATAGAGGGGATGCGGCGGCCGCGACAGGCCCTCGACCCGGGCGCGCTCGTGGAAATTGTTCCACAGGCCGAGGAGCTTGCCGGGGTCGCAGGGCGTCATGAGCGTGACGTCCGACAGCGCGGCCGACACGCCGGTCGGCCGCACGCCGCCGAACAGGTCTCCTTCGTGAAAGACGACCCGGTCGCCTTCGAGCGTTCCTATCGCCGTCTGGCCGGCGTGCATGCAGCGTACCCAGACTGTCATTCTGCTTCCTCCTTGATGGTTGGGGTGGGGTGAATATCGAATGTTCGGCGAACGGCAGCCTCCTGCGGAAGGCCGGGAGTCTGCCAGCCCGGCGGGCCGGTCAGCCGCGGGTGTTCGACTGCGGCGGGAAAGTGTCGAGTTCGACCCGCGGGGCCGGCTGCCAGCCTTTCTTGCGGTGTTCGGCGACGACGTTGGTGAAGATGCCGCCGCGTACGTAAAATTTAGCAGTCAGCCGCATGAAGCGCGGTTTCGTCGCGGCCACCAGGTCGTCGAGGATGCGGTTGGTGACATCCTCGTGAAAATGTCCCTCCTCGCGGAAACTCCAGATGTAGAGCTTCAGGCTTTTCAGTTCCACGCAGGTCTTGTCCGGAATGTAGTCGAGGAGGAGCGTGGCGAAATCCGGCTGGCCTGTCTTGGGGCAAAGGCATGTAAATTCAGGGATTTCCATGTGAATATGAAAATCACGCTGAGGTTTCGGGTTGGCAAAGGTCTCGAGGGTCTTGGACGGCGTGGAGGGCATGAAAAGGCTCGGTGTAGAATGGCGGCGACAAAGGCGTCCCCGCACGGGAACGTTGGGAGACATATTATAAATCCGTAGGTTGCCCCGTCTTGCGTCTGACCCATATCAAACTTACCGGCTTCAAGAGCTTCGTCGATCCCACCGTCATTCCCGTCCCCGCGCAGTTGACCGGCGTGGTCGGTCCCAACGGCTGCGGCAAGTCCAACGTCATCGACGCGGTGCGCTGGGTGCTCGGCGAGTCGTCCGCCAAGCACCTGCGCGGCGAGACCATGCAGGACGTGATCTTCAACGGCTCGGGCACCCGCAAGCCCGCCTCGCGGGCCTCGGTCGAACTGCATTTCAACAATGAACTCGGGCGCGCCGCCGGCCAGTGGTCGCAGTACGCCGAAATCGCGGTCAAGCGCGTGCTCGACCGCAGCGGCGAATCGATTTATTACATCAACAACCTGCGGGTGCGCCGGCGCGACGTCGCCGACCTCTTCCTCGGCACCGGTGTCGGTGCGCGCGCCTACGCCATCATCGAGCAGGGCATGATCACCAAGCTGATCGAGGCCAGGCCCGAGGAACTGCGCGCCTACCTCGAAGAGGCGGCGGGCGTGTCCAAGTACAAGGAACGCCGCCGCGAAACCGAGGCGCGGCTGAAGGACGCGCGCGACAACCTCGACCGTGTCGAGGATATCCAGCGCGAGCTGAAGCACCAGGTCGAGAAGCTTGCCGCGCAGGCCGAGGTCGCGCAGCACTACAAGCAGCTGCAGGCCGACCTCACCCATGCCCAGCACCGCCTGTGGTACGCGAAGAAGCACGACGCCGCCGAGCAGCGCGCGCGCATCGAGCGCGACCTCGCCGAAGCACAGAACCGGCTCGACGCCGAGACCGCGCGCCTGCGCCACATCGAGTCCCAGCTCGAAACCGCGCGCCAGAGCCAGTTTGCCGGGCAGGACGCGCTCAACGCGGCGCAGGCGGCGTATTACCAGGCCCAGGCCGAGGTCGCGCGCATCGAGCAGGCGATGGCGCACCAGAACGCCACCCGCGAGCGCCTCGGCCGCCAGGTGCAGGATCTCGGCGCGCGCATGGAAGCCCAGCAGGCGCGCCGCGCCGCGACCGCCGCGGCGCTGGAGGAAGTGACCGCGCAGCAGCCGGGACTGCAGGCGGCGCTGGCAGCGGCCGAAGCCGCCGCCCGTCAGGCGACCGACAGCACGCTGCCGCAGAAGGAAGCCGCCTTGCGCAGTGCCCAGCAGGCGGTTGGCGACGCCCAGCGCGCGGTCTCCCAGCTCGACCAGGCGCGCCAGGTCGACGAGAACAGCCTCGGTCACACCCGCCGCCAGATCGAGCAGCTCGAAACCCGCCAGCGCCGGCTGGCGCAGGAACAGGCACAGTTGCCGCGTCCCGACGCGGCCGGCCTGGCAAAAAAGCAGGTCGAGGTCGACGAACTGGCGCAGACGCTGGCGGCCGCGCAGGCGAAGCTGAAAGCGGCCGAAACCGCGCTGCCCGAACTCGAAGCGGTACGGACGCAGCAGCAGCAGGCGCTCGACGCCGCGCGCCGCAGCCTGCACCAGATCGACGCCGAGCTTGCCGCGCTGAAGAAACTACAGGAAAGCCTCAAAGCCGACGAAAAGCTCGGCGCCTGGCTGAAGAACCGCAATCTCGACGGCGCCGCGCGCCTGTGGGAAAAACTCACGGTCGCCCCCGGCTGGGAGGCCGCCGTGGAAGCGGTGCTGCGCGAACGCCTGCAGGCGGTGGCGGCCGACGCCGATCCGGGCTGGTTCGCCGACGCGCCGCCGGCGCGCCTCTCCGTGTGGGGCAAGCATGCGATCGCGCCGGCCCGGCCGCAGCCCGAGACGCTGGCGAGCAAGGTCGCCAGCGACGATCCGGCCGTGCAGGCGGTGCTGGGCGACTGGCTCGCCGGCGTGTACTGGGCCGACGACGCCGAGGCGGCACGTCTGCGCGCGTCGACCCTGCGCCCGGGCGAATGCGTCGTCACCCCCGAGGGCCACGTCTTCACGCCGCACAGCGTCACCTTCCACGGCCCGCACACGGCGGTCGAGGGCATACTCGCGCGCGGCCGCGAACTCGAGCGCCTGACCGCCGACGCCGCGCGTCTGCGCGACGCAGTGGCGGCGCTCGAGGCCGCGTACGGAGAGACCCAGCGGGCCTATGGCGAGCGCCAGCGCGAGATCCAGGCGCTGCGCGCGCAAAGCGGCCAGACCCAGAGCCGCCACCACACCGCGCAGATGGAACTCCTGCGTCTGCAGCAGGCGGTCGAGCGGGTGCAGAGCCGCGCCGCGCAGATCACCCAGGAACTCGACGAGGTCACGCGCCAGCTCACGGCCGAGCGCGCCGCGCTGGATGCGATCGAGGCCCGCCTCAAGGATTACCGCGCGCAGGGCGACGCCGCGCGCGAGCTGCTCTACGCCGCCCGCCAGCAGCGCGACCAGGCCGACCGCGCCGTGTTCGAGGCGCGCGAACTGCAGCGCGCCGCCGAGCGCCGCCACCAGGAAGCCGGTTTTGCGCTGACCACCTGCACCAACAAGATGCAGGAGCTGGCCGAGACGCTGGCGCGGGTCGAGCAGGAAATCGCCGCCGATGAAGCGCGGCTGGCGCTGGCGCGCGAGGAACTTGCCGCGCTGCCGGCCGACGCGCTCGACGCCGAATTGCAGGCGGCGCTCGCCACGCGCACCACGGCCGAAGCCGCGCTCGCCGCCGCGCGCGACGCGCTCGAGGGCCTGACCGCGCAGCTGCGCAGCCATGACGAGGCGCGGCTGGCGTGCGAGCAGGGGCTGGAACCGCTGCGCCGCGCCATCGAACAGCTGAAGCTCAAGGACCAGGAGGCGATGCTGATGCAGTCGCAGTTCGAGCTGCAGCTGCGCGAGGCGGCCGCCGACGAGGCGAGCCTCGCGTCCGGCTACGCCGACAGCCCGAAGCCCGGCGCGCTGCAGGCCGAGATCAACCGCCTGCAGAACGAGATCGCCGCGCTCGGCGCGGTCAACCTCGCTGCGCTCGACGAACTCACCCAGGCGCAGGCGCGCAGCGAATACCTCGCCGCGCAGTGCACCGACCTCACCGAGGCGGTCCACACCCTGGAAGACGCGATCCGCCGTATCGACCAGGAATCGCGCGCGCGGCTCAAGGAAACTTTCGACACGGTGAACCGGCACATGGGCGAGCTGTTCCCGCAGCTGTTCGGCGGCGGCCAGGCGAGGCTCATCCTCACCGGCGAGGAGCTGCTCGACGCCGGCGTGCAGGTGTTCGCGCAGCCGCCGGGCAAGAAGAACGCGTCGATCCACCTGCTCTCGGGCGGCGAGAAGACGCTCACCGCGCTCTCCCTGGTGTTCGCCATGTTCAAGCTCAACCCGGCGCCGTTCTGCCTCCTGGACGAGGTCGACGCGCCGCTCGACGACGCCAACACCGAGCGCTACTGCAACCTGGTCAAGGCGATGTCCGGGCAGACGCAGTTCCTGTTCATCACCCACAACCGCGTGACCATGGAAATGGCGCAGCACCTCGCCGGCGTCACCATGCAGGAGCAGGGCGTGTCGCGCATCGTCGCGGTCGACGTGGAAGAGGCGGCTGGAATGATCGAGGCGGCCTAAATTCGCCACTGCCCCTAGCCGGATGGCGGGGCGATCGGCGAAAATGCCGCTTTCGACGTCTTTCCCGGATTCCCATGCTTGATATCCAGCTGCTGCGCAAAGACGCAGCCCTTGTCGCCGAGCGCTTGGCCGCGCGCGGATTTGTTTTCGATACGGCGCGCTTCGAAACCTTGGAAGCCGAACGCAAGACGATCCAGACCCGCACCCAGGAAGCGCAAAGCCGCCGCAACACCCTGTCGAAACAGATCGGCATGATGAAGGGCAAGGGCGAGGACACCGCGGCGGTGATGGCCGAAGTGGCCGGACTGGGTGACGAACTGAAGGCCCTCGAAACACGCCTGTCCGAGTTGCAGGCCGAACTCAACGATTTCCTGATGGGCGTGCCCAACCTGCCGCACGAATCGGTGGCGGTTGGCAAGGACGAGACCGCCAACGTTGAAGTGAGCCGCTGGGGCACGCCGCGCACCTTTGATTTCCCGGTGCGCGACCACGTCGACCTCGGCGAGAACCTCGGCCAGCTCGACTTCGCCGCTGCGGTGAAGCTTGCCGGCAGCCGCTTTACCGTGATGAAGGGCGCGCTCGCCCGCCTGCACCGCGCGCTCGCCCAGTTCATGCTCGACGTGCATACCCGCGAGCATGGCTACACGGAGGTCTACGTGCCGTACCTGGTGAACGCCGATTCGCTGCGCGGCACCGGGCAGTTGCCGAAATTCGAGGCCGACCTGTTTCACGTGCCGCGTGACTCGAAGCAGAGCGAGGCCGACGCCGACCGCCTGTATCTCATCCCCACCGCCGAAGTCCCGGTGACCAACCTGGTACGCGACGAGATCGTGCCTGCGGACGCCCTGCCGCTGAAGTTCGTCGCCCACACCCCGTGCTTCCGCTCCGAGGCCGGCTCCTACGGCCGCGACACGCGCGGCATGATCCGCCAGCACCAGTTCGACAAGGTCGAGATCGTGCAGATGGTGAGGCCGGAGGATTCGTACGCGGCGCTGGAAGAACTGACCGGGCACGCCGAGGCGATCCTGCAGAAACTCGGCCTGCCGTACCGAAAAATTCTGCTGTGCACCGGTGACATGGGCTTCTCGTCGGCCAAGACCTACGACCTCGAGGTGTGGCTGCCGGCGCAGAACACCTACCGGGAGATTTCCTCCTGTTCCAATTTCGAGGCCTTCCAGGCGCGCCGCATGCAGGCGCGCACCCGCAACGCGCAGGGCAAGCCGGAACTGCTGCACACCCTGAACGGCTCGGGCCTGGCGGTGGGCCGCACGCTGGTCGCGATCCTCGAGAACTACCAGAACGCCGACGGCAGCGTGACCGTGCCGGACGCGCTGCGTTCCTGGATGGGCGGGGTGGACCGGATCCTGCCTGCCTGAGCGGTTCAGCCCCGGATGTCCGGCTCGGCCTGGTCGAGCCCGAGGTTGATCAGGGGGTCGAACGCCGGTTCCAGGCGCAACAGGATGTCGTAGTAATTGCGGATGTTCTCGGCGAAATGCAGCGCCTCGCCGCCGCGTGCGTAGCCGTACTTCATGACCCGGGAATAGGTGCCGCGGCTGAGGTAGGGCAGCGCTTCCTTGACGTCGGCCCAGCTGTCCGGATTGCCGCCGCGCGCCTGCGCGATGCGGCGCGCGTCCTCCATGTGGCCCTGCCCCTGGTTGTAGGCGGCGAGCGCGATCCAGGTGCGGTCGGGCTCTGGAATCCGGGCCGGCAGGGCATCCTTCATCAGCGCCAGGTAGCGGGCGCCGCCGAGTATGCTCTGGCGGGCATCGAGGCGGTTGGCGACGCCCATGCGGTCGGCCGTCTCCGACGTCAGCATCATGATGCCGCGCACCCCGGTGGGCGAGGTGGCGAGCGGGTTCCACTGCGATTCCTGGTAGCCGATCGCCGCCAGCAGGCGCCAGTCGATGCCGGTGAGCGTCTGCGCCTCCTGGAAATGGCGGCGCAGTTCGGGCAGGCGCTGCGGGCGGCGCTGCAGGATGCCGAGCACGTCCGCGCTGTCGAGCTTTTTCACGTGGCCGAAGTAGCGCTCGTAGATGCGCCTGATCGTGCCGTCGGTGCGCGCCTGCGCGACGAAACGGGCGAGCGCATTGCGGAACGACGGCGTACTGCGTTTTGACAGCGCCCACGCGATCTTCTGCGCCTCGCCGATGTCGAATGCCACGGCGAGCTCGGGGTAGAGGCTGCGCATCGGATCGAAGTCCATGCCATTGATGACGATGGCGTCGTAATTGCCGGCCTTCAGTTGCGCCAGCAGTTCCTCCGGCCAGACGTTCTCGAGCGCCGCCCAGGACAGCTCCGGCTGGCGCCGCTTCTCGCGCATCAGGATGGGCGTGTGCCCCGAACCGATGATGATGGCGAGACGCTTGCCGGCAAGGTCGGCCAGGCTGCGCGGCCTGCGCTCGCCGGCGCGGGTGACGACGTGGATCGGGGTTTCGAACAGGACCGGGCCGGCGATCAGGTGACGCTCCTCGATCACGGACTGGGGCAGGGCGGCCGCAGCCAGGTGGATGGCGTGGGTGTCGAGCATTTCGAACAGCGCCTCGGGCCGGTTCTTCTCCGTCCAGTGCAGCGTCCAGCCCTGCGACTTGGCGAACGCCTGCAGCAGGTCGTGCTCGAAACCGGCGGGCTCGCCGTTGTGCGCGATGAAATAGGAAGCCGGGCTGTTGCGCGTGCCGACGTGCAGTTCGCCCGACGTTTCCGGCGGCGGCACCGGCTGGCTGCAAGCCCCGATCAGCAGGCTGAGCGTCAATGCGAATGTTCGCTGGAGGGCTGCCTTCTTGGGTGTGATCGGCATGGGCACAGTCTGACCGAGCGCGAAAATTTCGTCCAGCCGGCGTCAGCGCGCCTCGACTCGGGTACAATACGCGCCGCCGGAGAGGTGGCAGAGTGGTCGAATGTACCTGACTCGAAATCAGGCGTAGGTGCAAGCCTACCGTGGGTTCGAATCCCACCCTCTCCGCCATCCCCGTCCCGCCCCGGGACGCTTGGCCCTACTTCCAGCGGGCTTGAAAATTCCTCCCGTGACCTCAAAATAAAGCCACCAACCTGGGCTTATTCCGGCTATGGCAACCAAGCGAGAAGGCGCAACCTTACTGGAACCGTCCGCGGCCAAAGTGAAGCCGCCGCCGTTGTTCAAGGTATTGCTGCTGAATGACGATTACACACCCATGGAGTTCGTCGTCCACGTGCTGCAAAAGTTTTTCGGCATCGACCACGAACGCGCTACACAAATCATGCTCAAAGTGCATACTGAGGGCGTGGGTGTATGCGGGGTGTACCCGCGGGACATTGCCCATACCAAGGTTGAGCAGGTTGTGGATTTCGCGCGGCAGCACCAGCACCCGCTGCAATGTACGATGGAGGAAAGTTAGATGATTGCCCAGGAACTCGAAGTCACGCTTCACATGGCATTCATGGACGCCCGGCAGAAGCGCCATGAATTCATTTCGGTGGAGCACCTGCTGCTGGCAATGCTAGACAACCCCTCCGCCGCCGAAGTGCTGCGCGCCTGCGGTGCCAACCTCGAGGCCTTGCGCGAGCAGCTGAGCAAGTTCATCGAGGACCATACCCCCAGGGTGGGCGGCGAGGGCGAGGTCGACACCCAGCCCACGCTCGGCTTCCAGCGCGTGATCCAGCGCGCGATCCTGCACGTGCAGTCGTCCGGCAAGAAAGAGGTCACCGGCGCCAACGTGCTGGTCGCCGTGTTCGGCGAGAAGGATTCGCACGCCGTGTATTTCCTGTCGCAGCAGGGCGTGACCCGGCTCGACATCGTCAACTACATCTCCCACGGCATCACCAAGACGCCGCAGAGCGAGCCGGCGCCGCGCCCGGACGAGCCGGCCGAGGCCAATCCCGAGTCGCCGGCCACCTCGCCGCTCGACAGTTTTGCGCAGAACCTCAACGCCCAGGCGCTCGCCGGCAAGATCGACCCGCTGATCGGGCGCGAGCAGGAACTCGAACGCGTGATCCAGACGCTGTGCCGCCGCCGCAAGAACAATCCGCTGCTGGTGGGCGAGGCCGGCGTCGGCAAGACCGCCATCGCCGAGGGTCTGGCGCGCCGCATCATCGAGGGCGAGGTGCCGGAAATCCTGGCGCAAAGCACGGTCTACGCGCTCGACATGGGCGCGCTGCTCGCCGGCACCAAGTACCGCGGCGACTTCGAGCAGCGGCTGAAGGGCGTGCTGAAGCAGCTCGCCGACAATGCCAAGGCGATTCTCTTCATCGACGAGATCCACACCCTGATCGGCGCCGGCGCGGCGTCGGGCGGCACGCTGGACGCCTCCAATCTGCTCAAGCCCGCGCTGTCGTCGGGCAACCTGCGCTGCATCGGCGCGACGACCTACACCGAATATCGCGGCGTGTTCGAAAAGGACCATGCGCTGTCGCGGCGTTTCCAGAAGATCGACGTGCCCGAACCCTCGGTCAACGAAACCGTGGCGATCCTGCGCGGCCTGAAATCGCGCTTCGAGGATCACCACGGCGTGAAATACACGTCGGCGGCGCTGACCACCGCGGCGCAGCTGTCGGCGCGCTACATCAACGACCGCCACCTGCCCGACAAGGCGATCGATGTCATCGACGAGGCGGGGGCGGCGCAGCGCATCCTGCCGAAGTCGAAGCAGAAGCGCACCATCACGCCGAAGGAGATCGAGGAGATCATCGCCAAGATCGCGCGCATTCCGCCCAAGACCGTGTCGGCCGACGACCGCGACTCGCTGAAAACGCTCGACCGCGACCTCAAGGCCGTGGTGTATGGCCAGGATGCGGCGATCGATGCCTTGTCGACCGCGATCAAGATGTCGCGCAGCGGGTTGGGCAACCCGCAGAAGCCGATCGGCAACTTCCTCTTTTCCGGCCCCACCGGCGTCGGCAAGACCGAGGTCGCGCGCCAGCTCGCCTACGTGCTCGGCGTCGAACTGATCCGCTTCGACATGTCGGAATACATGGAGCGCCACGCGGTGTCGCGCCTGATCGGCGCGCCGCCCGGCTACGTCGGTTTCGACCAGGGCGGGCTCCTCACCGAGGCGGTCAACAAACATCCGTATGCCGTTGTTCTGCTGGACGAAATCGAGAAGGCGCACCCCGACATCTTCAACGTGCTGCTGCAGGTGATGGACCATGGCACGCTGACCGACACGAACGGCCGCAAGGCGGATTTCCGCAACGTGGTGCTGATCATGACGACCAATGCCGGCGCCGAAATGCTCAACAAGGCGGCGATAGGCTTCTCCGGCTCGCGCGAGGCCGGCGACGAAATGGCCGAAATCAAGCGCATGTTCACGCCGGAATTCAGGAACCGGCTCGACGCCATCATCCCCTTCGCGCCGCTTAGCGAGCCGGTCATCCTGCAGGTGGTCGACAAGTTCCTGATGCAGCTCGAGGAGCAGCTGCACGAGCGCAAGGTCGAGGCGGTGTTCACCGACGCCCTGAAAGCCTATCTGGCGAGACACGGCTTCGATCCGCAGATGGGCGCCCGGCCGATGGCGCGCCTGATCCAGGACACGATCCGCAAGGCCCTCGCCGACGAGCTGTTGTTCGGCCGGCTCGCCCATGGCGGACGGGTGACGATCGATATCGGGGCCGACGACAAGCTTGTCCTCGAATTCGAGGAAGCCGTGACGGCCTGAGCCGACCGGCGGTCGGCCGACCGATAAAGATTCGACCGCAAAGTACGTTAACCCCTCAGAGGCAGGCGAATTTTCCAGGCTGCATACAGCGGCCGGGAAAGGAATCGCCCGCGGAACATTCTTCAGGAGGGAAACGTCCATGCAAACCACACCCGTTTTCGCCGTCGCGCTGCTGGTCCTGGCGGGCCTGCTGTCCCTGAACGCCCTGGCGGAACAACCCGAAAACGACCTCGCCAAGGTCGGCGAGCGCATCAAGCAGACCGGCGACCAGCTTCGTCAGGAAGTAAGGGAAGCGCGTGCGCGTTTCGAAGCCCAGAAGGCGCGCGAGGAAGCCGAGCGCAAGCGCGAGGCCGCCGAGCGCGCGCGTCAGCAGGCAGCCGAACAGGCAGCGCGGGAAAGGCAGCGCCTGGCTGCGCTGGAAGCCCAGCAAGAGAAGGCCAGGCGCGAGGCTGCGCTCAGGGCCGAGCAGGCCGAACGCGAGCGGCAGGCGGCGCTGGTGGCCGCGCAACGCGCCGCCGAAGCCCAGCGCCTTCGCGACGAGCAGGCGGCACGCGAGCGGGCCGCGCTGGCGCTGCAGGAAGCACGCAAGGCAGGCCCCGGCGGCCTGAACGATCCGTTGCGCGAAACCCCCAAGCAGCGCGCGGCGCGCTTGCTGCGCGAGGCCAAGCAGTCGGCCGGCCCGCGCGGCCTGGAAGACGGCCTGTAACCCTCGGTCCATCCCGTTGGAAGCGCCCGGAACCCGCAAGGGGATCCGGGCGTTTTCGCCTGCGCGCCCGGCGCGCAGGCTTGCCGATTGCGGCGCGATCCCGCACCATACAGGCCGCATCTCGCCAACGGAGCGCCCATGAACGTCCTTCACCCCTCCTTCGTCGCCGTCGTCGCCGCCGCAGCACTGCTCGCCGGCTGCGAAAAGCCCGGCGGCGCCGACAAAAGCCCGGCCGTGGCAACGGTGGCCGGCGAAGCCATCAGCGAAACCGAACTGAATCAGGCGGTGGCGCGGCTGGGCGAACTGGACGACGCCCAGCGCGCCGAGGCGCGGAGCAAACTGTTGCAGTTGCTGATCGACCAGCGCCTGATCGCCGCCGCGGCCAAACGAGCCGGGGTGGACAAGGAGCCCGCGGTCGCGGCCACGATGGCGCAGGCCAGCCGCCAGGCGCTGGCGGAAGCCTATGTCGAGCGGAGCACCCGTGACATCGCCAAGCCGACCGAGAGCGAAATCGCCGCGTACTATGCGCAGCATCCCGAGCTCTTCGGCCAGCGGCGCATCTACCGGGTCCAGGAACTGGAGCTGAAGGTCGATCCGGCACGCAGGGGCGAGGTCGAGGCCAAGCTCCAGAGCAGCCGCTCGATGGGTGACTTCGTCAACTGGCTCAGGGAACAGGGCATCGAGGGCAAGGCCGCGACCGCCGTGAAGCCTGCCGAGCAGATCCCCGCGCCCCTGCTGGCGCGGCTTACCCAGATGCGCGACGGGCAGGTGGCGCTCCTGCCCAGCCGGCCAGGCTACATGCTGGTCCAGCAACTGCTGGAAAGCCAGTTGCAGCCGGTGACGCTCGAACAGTCGGCACCGGCGATCGAGCGCGCCCTGCTGGCCCAGAAGCGCAAGGCGCAGCTGGAGGCGGAAGTGAAGAAACTGCGCGAATCGGCCAAGATCGAATACGCCAGCGGCTTCGCGCCGGCCCCGGCAGCGGACAGCGAGGCCGCACCGGCCGCCGCCGACAAGGCCGACAAGCCCGCGCAGGAGTGATGCGATGCTCCTGGTGACCGGCGGCGCCGGCTTCATCGGCGCCAACTTCATTCTCGATTGGCTGGCGGCCAGCGACGAGGCCGTCGTCAACCTGGACAAGCTGACCTATGCGGGCAACCTTGAAAACCTGCGGCCGCTCGACGGCGACGCCCGGCATGTTTTCGTGCAGGGCGACATCGGCGACCGCGCGCTGGTCGACGTGCTCCTGCAGCGATACCGTCCGCGCGCGGTGATCAACTTCGCCGCCGAAAGCCACGTCGACCGCTCGATCCATGGGCCGGCCGAATTCATCCAGACCAACGTCGTCGGCACGTTCAACCTCCTGGAGTCGGTGCGCGCGCACTGGTCCGGCCTTTCGGCCGGCGAGCAGGCGGCGTTCCGTTTCCTGCACGTATCGACCGACGAGGTCTACGGCTCGCTGGGGCCGACCGACCCGCCGTTTTCCGAAACGACCGCCTATGCGCCGAACAGCCCGTATTCGGCGTCGAAGGCGGCGTCCGACCACCTGGTGCGCGCCTATCACCACACCTACGGCCTGCCGGTGCTGACGACCAACTGCTCGAACAACTACGGCCCGTTGCAGTTCCCGGAAAAACTCATTCCGCTGGTGATACACAATGCGCTGGCCGGCAAGCCGCTGCCGATCTACGGCGACGGCAGCAACGTGCGGGACTGGCTCTACGTCGGCGACCATTGCAGCGCGATCCGCCGGGTGCTGGAGGCGGGCAGGGTGGGCGAGACCTACAACATCGGCGGCCGCAACGAGAAGACGAACCTGGAAGTCGTCCACACCCTGTGCGCCATCCTGGACGAACTGCATCCCGGCTCGCCGGTGACGCCGCACGCCAGCCTGATAACTTTCGTGAAGGACCGGCCCGGCCACGACCGGCGCTACGCGATCGACGCGACCAAGATCGCGCGCGAGCTTGGCTGGACACCCGGCGAGACGTTCGAGACCGGCATCCGCAAGACCGTCGCCTGGTACCTCGCCAACCCGGACTGGGTGAATCACGTCACCAGCGGCGAATACCGCCGCTGGGTTTCCCAGAACTACGCTGACACGTCCGCATGAGCACACGCAAAGGCCTCATCCTCGCCGGCGGTTCCGGCACCCGCCTGTACCCGATCACCCAGGCCGTTTCCAAGCAACTGCTGCCGGTGTACGACAAGCCCATGGTGTATTACCCACTCACGACGCTGATGCTGGCGGGCATCCGCGACATCCTGCTGATTTCCACGCCGCAGGACACGCCGCGCTTCACGCAGCTGCTGGGCGACGGGGCGCAGTGGGGGCTCGACATCCACTATGCCGTGCAGCCCGAGCCGGCGGGGCTCGCGCAGGCTTTTCTCATTGGTGCAGGCTTCATCGGCAGCGACCCCAGCGCGCTGGTGCTGGGCGACAATATCTTCTACGGCCATGAACTCGCCGACGACCTGCGTGCGGCCGACGCGCGCGAGGCGGGCGCGACCGTGTTCGCCTACCCGGTGCACGATCCCGAGCGCTACGGCGTGGTCGAGTTCGACGCCGCCGGACACGCGGTGAGCCTGGAGGAAAAACCGGCCCGTCCCAAGTCGCGCTACGCCGTCACCGGCCTGTATTTCTATGACAACCGGGTGATCGACATCGCGCGCGCCCTGAAGCCGTCGTCGCGGGGCGAGCTGGAAATCACCGACGTCAACCGCCAGTACCTCGAGTGGGGCGAGCTCGACGTGCAGGTGATGGGGCGCGGGCAGGCCTGGCTCGATACCGGCACCCACGATTCGCTGATCGAGGCGGCGCTGTTCATCCAGACGATCGAGAAGCGGCAGGGGCTCAAGATCGCCTGTCCCGAGGAGATCGCCTACCGCCAGGGATTCATCGACGCCGCGCGCCTGGAAGCGCTGGCGAAACCTTTGATGAAGAACGGCTACGGCGAGTATCTGATGAACGTGCTGCGCGAGCGGGTGTTCTGATGGAGGTGATCGCCACCCAGCATCCCGAGGTATTGCTGCTGCGGCCCAGGGTATTCGGCGATGCGCGCGGCTTCTTCTTCGAAAGCTACAATCGCAGGACCTTCGCCGATCTCGGCGTCGCTGCCGAGTTCGTGCAGGACAACCACTCGCGCTCGGCGCGCGGCGTGCTGCGCGGCCTGCACTACCAGATCCGCCAGCCGCAGGGAAAGCTGGTGCGCGTCGTGGCGGGCGAGGTGTTCGACGTGGCCGTCGACCTGCGCCGTGGCTCGCCCCACTTCGGCCGCGTGGCAACCATGCGCCTGAGCGCCGACGGCCACGAGATGGCATGGATTCCCCCCGGCTTTGCGCATGGCTTCCTGGTGCTGTCCGACTACGCCGAATTTCTCTACAAGACCACCGACTACTATGCGCCCGACGCCGAGCGCTGCCTCGCGTGGAACGATCCTGAACTGGCGATACCCTGGCCGCTCGACGGCACGCCGCTGTTGTCCGCCAAGGACCAGGCCGGACTGCCGCTCGCGGCTTGCGAGGTCTTCGCGTGAGAATCCTGCTCACTGGCGTGAACGGCCAGGTGGGGTGGGAGCTGCGGCGCACGCTGGCGCCGCTGGGCGAAGTGATCGCCGCCGACCGCAGCGAGCTCGATCTTGCCGACACCGCGCGCATCCGGCCGCGGGTCGCGGCGTTCGCGCCCGATCTCATCGTCAATCCGGCCGCCTACACGGCCGTCGACCGCGCCGAATCCGAGCCCGATCTGGCATACGCGATCAATGCCGCGGCGCCCGGCGAGCTCGCCGCCTGCGGCGTGCCCCTGGTGCATTTCTCCACCGACTACGTGTTCGATGGCCTCAAGGCCGGTGCCTATACCGAGGCGGACACGCCGAACCCGCTGGGGGTGTATGGGGCCTCCAAGCTCGCGGGCGAGCTGGCGGTGGCGCGTGCCGGCATACCGCA
The DNA here is from genome assembly GCA_046292745.1 of Thiobacillus sp. Taxonomy (GTDB): domain Bacteria; phylum Pseudomonadota; class Gammaproteobacteria; order Burkholderiales; family Thiobacillaceae; genus Thiobacillus. The sequence goes on from JBKBQH010000005.1 coordinate 64,943, forward strand.
TCTGATCCTGCGCACCGCCTGGGTCTATGGCCTGCGCGGGCGCAATTTCCTGCTGACCATGCAGCGGCTCGCGCGCGAGCGCGAGTCGCTTGCGGTGGTCGACGACCAGTTCGGCGCGCCGACCTGGTCGCGGCTGGTTGCCGAGGCGACTGCGCTGGTGATCGCGCGCTGGCTGGACCGGCGTAATCCTGCCGCAAACTCGGGCGTCTACCATCTCGCCTGCGGGGGGCGCACCAGTTGGCACGGTTTCACGGCAGCGATCCTGGCGCAGATGGCCGCGCATGGCGAAGCGGGACTCGCACGTCTGACGGCGATTCCGAGCGCGGGCTATCCCACGCCCGCTGCGCGCCCGGCGAATTCCCAGCTCGACTGCACCCGGCTCGCCGATACCTTCGGCGTGCGCCTGCCGCCTTGGGATGCCGCCCTGGCTTTGTGCCTGGAATAGTATTTGCCTAAATTGACCTGACCATCACGCCACGAGCAGACCCAGCATGAACACGATCCATCCCGTCATTCTGTCCGGCGGCTCCGGCACCCGCCTGTGGCCGCTGTCGCGCGCCGCGATGCCGAAACAGTTGCTGCCGCTCACCAGCGACCGGAGCCTGCTGCAGGACACGGTCGGCCGTCTGGCGGGGATGCCGGAAATGACCGCGCCGCTGATGGTGTGCAATGTCGAGCACCGCTTCATGATCGCCGAACAGATGCGCCAGATCGGCGCCGTGCCACGCGCCATCATGCTCGAGCCGGTAGGACGCAACACCGCGCCGGCCATCGCCGTCGCCGCGCTGGCGCTGATGCGCGACGCCCCCGACGCGCTCATGCTGGTGTTGCCCGCCGACCATCTCATCGGTGACGTCGCCGCCTTCCATGCGGCGATCCGCGCCGCCGCGCAGGCGGCGGCGCAGGGGCATCTTGCGACCTTCGGCATCGTCGCCGCCACGCCGGAGACGGGTTACGGCTACATCCGCAAGGGCGCCCCCCTGGCGGGCGTCGCAGGGGCGCACGCGGTCGCGGCTTTCGTCGAGAAGCCCGACCGCGCGACCGCGCAGCAGTACCTCGACGCGGGAGACTATTTCTGGAACAGCGGCATGTTCCTGTTCCGCGCCGCCGATTTCCTCGAGGAACTCGAAGCGCTGCGTCCCGACATCCTGGCGGCGAGCCGGGCCGCGTTCGACGGGGCGAAGCCCGATCTCGACTTCGTGCGGCTCGACCCGGCAGCGTTCGAGGCGTGTCCGTCCGAGTCGGTCGACTACGCAGTGATGGAAAAGACCCGCCGCGCCGTCGTGGTGCCGGCCGACATCGCCTGGAACGACATCGGCGCCTGGTCGGCGCTGTGGGAGGTGGCCGAGAAGGACGCGCAGGGCAACGCCGTGCGCGGCGACGTCATGCTGGAAGACGCCGCGAACAATTTCGTGCGCGCCGAGAGCCGCATGGTCGCCCTGCTCGGCGTCTCCGACCTCGTCGTGGTCGAAACCGCCGACGTCGTGCTGGTGGCGGACCGCAACCGGGTGCAGGACGTGAAGAAACTGGTCGACCGCATGAAGGCCGAGAAGCGCTGCGAGCACCTCGTCCACAAGCAGGTCTACCGCCCATGGGGCTGGTATGAGGGCATCGACGCGGGTGACCGTTTCCAGGTCAAGCGCATCATGGTCAAGCCGGGCGAGAAACTCAGCCTGCAGATGCATCACCACCGCGCCGAACACTGGATCGTGGTGTCCGGTACCGCCCGCGTCACCCGCGGCGAGGAGGTCGAACTGCTGACCGAAAACCAGTCGACCTATATTCCGCTCGGCACCCGCCACCGGCTGGAAAATCCCGGCAAGGTCGAGCTGCACATGATCGAGGTGCAGTCCGGCACCTACCTCGGCGAGGACGACATCGTGCGCTTCGAGGATGTCTACCAGCGCAGCTGAGCAATGCTGTAGGACAAACACCGACAGGCGCAGCGTCGGATTGACGTCATGCAAACCAGTGTCTTTCCAACTCAACTTTACGGGGGTCCGTCCGAAAACGAATCCACCAGGCCGAGTTGAGGCCGGATTCGAAAAAAATCGACGGAAGGACAGGCTCATGAAAATGGATGAAATGCTGGACGAAATGCGCGATGTCAACCTCAGCTACCTGATGCTGGCGCAAAGCATGATTCAACAGGACAAGGCCACCGCCGTTTTCCGGCTCGGCATCAGCCAGGATGTCGCCGACCTGATCGAGAATCTCACGCCGGCGCAGATCCTCAAGCTCGCCGGTTCCGGCATGCTGGTCTCGCGTTTCCGCTTCGACGACGGCATGGTGCTCAACATGCTCACCAGCTATACCAAGGACCGTGCCATGGCGCAGTCGCACGCCGCGATTCTGATGGCCGGCCAGTCGATGGCGGCGTTTGCCTGAATCAGCCGGGCCGGCCGGGAGCGGACATGAGCAAGAAGAGTCTCTTGAACGAAATGCGCGACACGCAGCTGGCGATCGAACTGATCGAGCTCGGCGCCCGGCCGCAGGTGCTGGAGGCCGAAACCAGCCTGTCGCGCGAGCGCCTGTTGAAGCTCTACAAGGAAGTGAAAGGCGTCTCGCCGCCCAAGGGCATGCTGCCGTTCTCGACCGACTGGTTCCTGACCTGGCTGCCCAATGTGCACGCCTCGCTGTTCGTCAACATCCACCGCTACCTGACCCGCAACAGCGAATGCAGCGGCATCGAGGCGGTGCTGAAGAGCTACCGGCTGTACCAGGAATACCTGCACACCAACCAGATCGAGAGCGTACTGAGCTTCACCCGGGCCTGGACGCTGAACCGCTTCTTCGAAAGCCGTTTGCTGCAGACGGCCGCGTGCAGTTGCTGCGGCGGCCATTTCGTCGTCCACCCGGACGACCTGCACGACCACTTCGTATGCGGCCTGTGCAACGTTCCGGCGCGCGCCGGCAAGACGCGCAAGGCCAAGGCCACGGCCGGGCTGCCCGCTGCCGCCTGATCCGGTCGCCGGTACGCGGGTGATGATGCGCGTGCCGGTCGCCCTCCAGTCCCTGTTCGTTCAGCTGGCCGCGCTGGCGCTGGCCGCCCTGACGGTGCGGCTGCTGCCGCAGTTCACCTTTTACCAGCCGACGCTGTGGCAGTTCGTGTCGATCCAGGGCGCGCTCGCCGGCGGGCTGAGCCTCGCCTTGCGGCAGCCGCGCTGGTGGCTGCCGCTGCACGCGGCTTTCCTGCCCGCGGTGTTCGTTGCGTTGCAGTTCGACATCGCCGCGGGGATCTACCTCGCCGCCTTCGTTCTGCTGGGCGGCTTCTTCTGGACGACATTTCGCACGCGGGTACCGCTCTACCTGTCCGACCGCAAGGCCTGGGATGCGGTGGCGGCGCAGTTGCCGGCCGACCGGCGGTTCAGTTTCATCGACCTCGGCAGCGGGCTGGGCGGGCTGCTGTTCGATCTGGAAAAGCGCTTTCCGCTGGGCGAATTCAGCGGCGTCGAGCTGGCGCCGGCGTCGTGGGCGATCAGCCGCCTGCGCGCCCGACTGTCCGGCAGCCGGGTGCGCTTGCTGCGGCAGGACTACGCCGCCCTCGATCTGGGCGATTTCGACGTGGTGTTCGCCTTCCTCTCGCCGGCGGCGATGCCGGCCTTGTGGGCGCAGGCCTGCGCGCAGATGCGTGCGGGCTGCTGCTTTATGAGCCTGTCTTTCATGGCCGGCGACCGCGCCCCCGATGCGGTCGTCCCGCTGGCGCCGCAGCCGCGTCACCGCCTCTACCTATGGCGGATGCGGCAGGACGACCGAATGACAAATACCGGCTTCGGACCATCAAGTTTGGCGCCCGATTGCCGAATCCAAGTCCAGGGTGCCGGTGATCCGGCAGCCGAACGATTTCAAGGCGGGGGGGAGCAGAACGAGACGCCCCGATCAATCGAGAGGAACAAACGCTCGTGCTAGTCATTGGTGGTTGGATTACGGTTGTTTTGTGCGTGTTTGGCGGTTTTGCTCTGGCGGGGGGGCATCTGGCCGCGCTGTTCCAGCCGCTGGAACTGCTGATGATCGGCGGCGGCGCCATGGGCGCATTCCTCGTCGGCAACAACAGCAAGGCGATCAAGGCCACCCTGAAAGCGCTGCCGACAACGTTCAAGGGCTCCAAGTACAACCGCGCGCTCTACATGGATCTGCTCGCGCTGCTGTACGAATTGCTGACCAAGATCCGCAAGGAGGGCCTGATGTCGGTCGAGTCCGACGTCGAGAATCCGGAAAGCAGTCCGCTGTTCTCCAAATACCCGACGATTCTCGCGGACCACCATCTGATCGAGTTCATCACCGACTACCTGCGCCTGATGGTTTCCGGCAGCATGAATGCCTTCGAGATCGAGAACCTGATGGACAACGAGATCGAGACCCACCATCACGAAGGCGAGGTGCCGGTGCATGTCGTCTCCAAGCTCGGCGACGGCCTGCCGGCCTTCGGCATCGTTGCGGCGGTGATGGGCGTGGTGCATACGATGGAGTCGGTGGGATTGCCGCCGGCCGAGCTCGGCATCCTGATCGCGCACGCGCTGGTGGGTACCTTTCTCGGCATCCTGCTGGCCTACGGCTTCGTTGGCCCGATTGCCAGCCTGCTAGAGCAGAAGCTGCACGAGTCGACCAAGATATTCCAGTGCATCAAGGTCACCCTGCTCGCCAGCATCAACGGCTACGCGCCGGCGATCGCGGTCGAGTTCGGCCGCAAGGTGCTGTATTCGACCGAGCGGCCTTCGTTCAGCGAGCTCGAAACCCACGTCAAGGGCGCGAAATCGCGCTGATCCGCGTCGCCTCGCGGAACTGAGAGATAAAGATGGCCGAGCAAAAAGCGCCGATCATCGTCAAGCGCATCAAGAAGGGCGGCGGCGGCCACCACGGCGGCGCCTGGAAGATCGCGTACGCCGACTTCGTCACGGCGATGATGGCATTTTTCCTGCTCATGTGGCTGCTCGGCTCGACGACCAAGGGTGATCTCGAAGGCATCGCCGAATATTTCAAGACCCCGCTCAAGGTCGCCATGCAGGGCGGTTCCGGCAGCGGCGACAGCTCCAGCGTGCTGAAGGGCGGCGGCACCGACCTCACGCGCCAGAGCGGCCAGGTCAAGAAGGGGCAGACCGAGGAAGAAAAAAAATCCTATAACCTCAAGGCCGCGCGCGCCGAACTGGAGCGCCAGGAGAAGGAAAAGCTCAAGAAGCTGAAGTCGCGTCTGGAAGCCGCGATCGAGCAGAATGCCACGCTCAGGCAGTTCAAGCGCCAGCTGCTGATCGACATCACGAGCGAAGGCCTGCGCATCCAGATCGTCGACGAACAGAACCGGCCGATGTTCAATCTCGCCAGCGCCGAACTGCAACCCTACACCAAGATCATCCTGCACGAGATCGGCAAGGTGCTCAACGACGTCGAGAACCGCATCAGCCTGTCCGGCCACACCGACTCGGTTCAGTATGCCAACGCCGGTCGTGGCTACAGCAACTGGGAGCTCTCGGCCGACCGCGCCAACGCGTCGCGCCGCGAGCTCATCGCCGGCGGCATGGATGCGTCCAAGATGCTGCGCGTGGTGGGCCTGGCCGACTCGGTGCCGTTCCAGGGCGCCCGGCCCAACGATCCCGTCAATCGCCGCATCGCCATCATCGTGATGAACAAGCGCACCGAGGAGGCGATCACGCGCCAGGCCTCCGGTGCCGAAAACGACGCCGAGGCCGGCGACGAGACGGACGCGGCTGCGGGCAAACCCGCAGCGCCCGCCGCAGCGGCCAAGCCCTGACCGCCCACGCTTGAGCGTGAATAAGCGCCCAATTCCGCCTTTATTCCCCTGATCGCCCGCGCCGGGCGTGTCCGATACTCCAGTCCAGGATAAACCGGTTCGCATGCGCGGAACGGTCCATCGACAGGTGATCAGGGATGGCTGAAGAAAGCGATCAGGAACGGACAGAACCAGCTTCGCCGCAGCGGCTGCAGAAAGCACGCGAGGAAGGCCAGGTCATCCAGTCGCGTGAGCTCGGGACCTTCGTCGTGCTGATGGCCGGTGGCGCGACGCTGTGGATGATGTCCGGCAGCCTCGGCCAGGCGATGTCGCAGGTCATGCGCGGCGGCCTGGCGTTCGATCCTGGTGTCGCGCGCGACAGCACGCACGCGATGGCGCTGCTGTCCCGGCTTTTTTCCGACGCTGCGCTGGCGCTGGCACCCTTCCTGTTCCTGGTGCTGGCCGCCGCGCTCGCCTCGCCGGTCCTGCTGCGCGGCTGGCTGTTCAGCACCAAGGCGCTCGCCCCCAGGTTCAACCGCCTCAACCCGTTCACCGGCATCAAGCGCATCCTTTCCTGGCAGGGGCTGATCGAGCTGGTGAAGTCGCTTGCCAAGGTCGGCCTGCTCGGCGGTGTCGCCGCCTGGCTGTTGTGGGACAACCTGGACGCGGTCTTCTCGCTCAGTCTCGAGGAACCCCGCAGCGCGATCAGCCACATGGGCAACCTCATCGGCAAGATCTTCCTGCTGGTCTCCGGCGCGATGGTGTTCATCGTGATGATCGACCTGCCTTTCCAGGTCTGGAACCACTTCAAGCAGTTGCGCATGAGCAAGGAAGAAGTGCGTCGCGAGCATAAGGAGAACGAGGGCGACCCCTATCTCAAGGCGCGCATCCGCCAGCAGCAGCGCGAGGTCGCGCGCCGGCGCATGATGGCCGAGATCCCGACTGCCGACGTGGTGGTGACCAACCCGACCCACTTCGCGGTGGCGCTGAAATACACCGAAGGCAGGATGCGCGCGCCGCGCGTCGTCGCCAAGGGCGCCGATCTCGTCGCCGCCAGAATCCGCGAAGTGGCGGCCGAGCACAAGGTGCCGCTGCTGGAGGCGCCGCCGCTGGCGCGCGCGCTGTTCCGCCACACCGAGATCGGCGACGAAATTCCTGCGGCCCTCTATACGGCGGTGGCCGAGGTGCTCGCCTATGTCTTCCAGTTGCGGCATTACAAGGAGGCCGGCGGCACTTGCCCGGCCGCGCCGGCCGTGCTGCCGGTCCCGCCCGAACTCGACCCCCTGCGTGCCGGGGTGGGGGCTGAGGCATGAACGGCAGCCTGACCCTTGCCAACCTGTTCAACGGGGCCAACGCGCGCGCGCTGGCCGCGCCCGTTTTCATCCTGCTCGTCCTCGCGATGCTGGTGCTGCCGCTGCCGCCCATCGCGCTGGACATGCTGTTCACTTTCAATATCGCGCTGTCGATCATGGTGCTGCTGGTGAGCCTGTCGACCACCCGCGCGCTCGAATTCGCCGTGTTCCCCACGGTGCTGCTGCTCTCGACCCTGTTGCGCCTGTCGCTCAACGTGGCGTCGACCCGGGTCGTGCTGCTCGAGGGCCACACCGGCCCCGACGCCGCCGGCAAGGTGATCGAGGCCTTCGGCCATTTCCTGGTCGGCGGCAACTACACTGTCGGCATCATCGTCTTTCTCATCCTGGTGGTGATCAACTTCATCGTCATCACCAAGGGCGCCGGCCGCATCGCCGAGGTCAGCGCGCGCTTCACCCTTGACGCCATGCCGGGCAAGCAGATGGCGATCGATGCCGACCTCAACGCCGGTCTCATCGACGAGAACGAGGCACGCCGCCGCCGCGCCGAGATCTCGCAGGAGTCCGACTTCTACGGCTCGATGGACGGTGCGTCGAAGTTCGTTCGCGGCGACGCCATCGCCGGCATCCTCATCCTTGTCATCAACGTCATCGGCGGCCTCCTGGTCGGCGTGTTCCAGCACGATCTCGGCCTGTCGGACGCGGCCCGCAACTACACCCTGCTGGCGATCGGCGACGGCCTCGTCGCGCAGATTCCGGCACTGGTGATCTCGATCGCCGCCGGCGTCGTCGTCAGCCGCGTCAGCACCGACGAGGACATCACCGGCCAGATGCTGTCGAACGTGTTCAACAAGACGCAGGCGCTGTACATCACTGCCGCGATCATCGGCCTGCTGGGCATGATTCCGGGCATGCCCAATTTCGCCTTCCTGCTGCTCGCCGGCGGCATCGCCTGGGTCGCCTGGCGCAGCGAGAAACTGAAGGCGGCCGCCGAGAAGGCGGCGCCCGGGGTCGCCGTCGCGCCGGCGGCGACGATCGAAAGCCAGGAAGCGAGCTGGGAGGACGTCGCCCCGATCGACACGCTTGGCCTCGAAGTCGGCTATCGCCTGATCCCGCTGGTCGACGCATCCGCCGACGGCGAGCTGGTGCGACGCATCAAGGGCATACGCAAGAAATTCGCGCGCGAGATCGGCTTCCTGCCGCCGGCCGTGCACATCCGCGACAACCTCGAGATCAACCCCAACAGCTACCGCATCACGCTGAAGGGGGTCGAGATCGGCAGCGGCGAAGTGCGCACCGGCATGTTCCTCGCCATCGATCCGGGCAACGTCACCGCCGCGCTGCCGGGCGTGGCCACGCGCGACCCCGCCTTCGGGCTGCCGGCCACCTGGATCGATGCCGGCCTGCGCGAGCAGGCGCAGGCGATGGGCTATACCGTCGTCGACCCCGGCAGCGTCATCGCCACCCATCTCAACCATCTGATCACCCAGCATGCCGCCGAGCTGCTCGGCCGCCAGGAAACGCAGGCGCTGCTCGACCATCTCGGCAAGACCTCGCCCAAGCTGGTCGAGGACCTGGTGCCCAAGGTGCTTACGCTGTCGGCGGTGCAGAAAGTGCTGCAGAACCTGCTCGCCGAGGGCGTGCCGATCCGCGACATGCGCACCATCATCGACGTGCTGCTGGAGAATGCCGGCCACGTGCAGGATCCGAACGAACTCACCGCGCTGGTGCGGGTGGCGCTTGGCCGCGCCATCGTGCAGCAGATCTACGGCCCGGTGAACGAACTGCCGGTCATTGCGCTGGACCAGAGCCTGGAGCGCCTGCTGCTGCAGACGCTGCAGGCAGGCCAGGATGCCGTCGGCCTCGAGCCCGGCCTGGCCGACACGCTGATGGCCAAGGCCATCGCTTCGGCGCAGCGCCAGGAAGCGCTCGGCCACCCGCCCGTCTTGTTGACCCCGGCTGCGTTGCGCCCCTTGCTGGCGCGCTTCCTGCGACGCGCCATCCCCCAGCTCAAGGTGCTTTCGCACGCTGAAGTGCCCGAAGGCAAGCAGATCAAAGTGACTTCCCTGGTAGGAGGAGCAGCATGAACGTGAAACGAATCGTCGCCAAGACATCCCGCGAGGCCATGCGCGAACTGCGCGACCTGCTCGGCCCCGACGCGGTCATCCTCTCGAACCGCGCCGTCGAAGGCGGGGTCGAGGTACTGGCGATCCCGGCCGACGACATCGCCGCGCTCACGCCGCCGGTCGTCGAGGCGCCGCGCGCCCGGCCTGTGCCGCGTCCCGCCGAAGCCTGCCCCGCCGAAGCCAGCATGCCGCCGCGCGCCGAACCCGAGCCCGCCGTCACCTTCAAGCGCCGGCTGATCGAGCGCGTCGCGGTGCCGAGCGAAGACGGCAGCCAGCTCGCGCAAAGCGTCATCAGCGAAATCAAGAGCCTGCATTCGCGCCTGGAAAGCCAGCTCGCCGATCTCGCCTGGCGCGACCTGCCCGGGCGCGATCCCGCCGCCGCCGCGGTGATGCGCGACATGCTCGGCGCCGGCTTCAGCCCCGTGCTCGCGCGCGAGCTGCTGGAATCGCTGCCCCGTGGCGACGAGGAGCAGGCGCGCGCCTGGATGCGCAATACCCTGATGAAGCGCATGCAGATCGTGCAGAGCGAGAATGCGCTGCTCGATGCCGGTGGCGTGTTTGCCCTGATGGGCCCGACCGGCGCCGGCAAGACCACCACCACCGCCAAACTCGCGGCACGCTGCGTGGTCCGCCATGGCGCCGACAAGCTCGCGCTCCTGACCACCGACAGCTACCGCATCGGCGGGCATGAACAGTTGCGCATCTACGGCAAGATTCTCGGCGTGACCGTGCACGCGGTGCGCGACGCCGCCGATCTGCGCCTCGCGCTTGCCGAGTTGCGCAACAAGCACATGGTCCTGATCGATACCGTCGGCATGAGCCAGCGTGACCGGGCCGTCGCCGAGCAGGTCGAGATGCTGTGCCAGGCCGGCAAGCCGATCAAGCGCCTCTTGATGCTCAACGCCACCAGCCATGGCGACACGCTGGAGGAAGTGGTGCAGGCCTACCGCCTGCGTGGCCTCGACGGCTGCGTGATGACCAAGGTCGACGAGGCGGCGAGCCTCGGTCCCGTGCTCGACTGCGCGATCCGCCACCAGCTCAATGTGCACTATGTCGCCACCGGCCAGCGCGTGCCCGAGGACCTGCACCTGGCCAACCGCCAGTACCTCGTTCACCGCGCGTTCAAGACCCGCCTGCAGACCTCGCCCTGGCAGCTCGACGACAGCGAGCTCGCGTATGCGTTGAACGGCGGCGCCGGCCTCTCTCGCGAAAGCGCGGTGATCCATGGATAAGTTCTTCAGCGACCAGGCCGCCGGACTGCGTGCCCTGCTTGGCCAGAACGGCTTCCAGGTCATCACCGTGATGTCGGGCCAGCCGGGGGCCGGCAAGACCGCCGCCACCGTGAATCTCGCCGTGGCGCTCGCGCGTTCCGGGCGCGACGTGCTCGTCGTCGACCAGGATCGCCACGGCCGGGGCGCGGCGGCCATGCTCGGACTCACCCCGCGTTTCGATGTCGCTGACGTGCTCGAAGGCCGTTGCCCGCTGGAGGCGCTGATTTTGAATGGACCCGACAACGTCCAGGTGCTGCCGCTCGGCGGCGGCTTCGGCCGCCTCGGCCGCCTCTCCGGGCGCGACCAGGAATGGCTCGCGCAGGCCTTCAACCGCCTGCAGTGCGGCGGCGACGTCGTGCTGGTCGACATGGAGGAGGCGACCGACCCCGACGCGCTGCCGCTTGGTCTCGCAGCGTCCGAGATCATGGTCGTGCTGCCGCCCGGCAATACCGCCATCACCCAGGGCTACGCGCTGGTCAAGCGGCTGGTGCAGAATTTCGGCAAGCGCCGTTTCCGGCTGCTGCTCAACCGCATGGGTTCGGCCGAAGACGCCCAGGCCGTCGCACACAACTTTGCCTACACCGCCGAGCGCTACCTCGGCGTCACGGTCGACTACCTCGGCTTCATTCCCGACGACGAGCGGCTGGCGCGCGCGGGCGACATGCGCACCTCGGTGGTCGAGGCCTTCCCGGTCGCGCAGTCGACCTCGCAGTTCCGCAAGCTCGCCGACAGCCTGCTGCGCTGGCCGCAGCAGGCCTCGCTCGGCAGCGTCGGCAATTTCATGCAGCGGGTTATCCAGGGCGGACGCCTGGTGGAAGCCTATCGGCGGGGCTAGGGCAGGTGTGGCCGACGACCCACAAGCGTGGGGCCATTCCGCCGAAGATCGCTTGCACGCACTTCGAATGCGGCGCGGGCGGGCGTACACTCGCGCTATCGTCGCCACCTGGGCCGATGGCGCCCGTGGCAGCCGACTAGGATCGAGCCTCATGTACAACGCATCCGGCAAAAGCGACAAGAGCGAAGAAAAGAACGAGCTGCTGGCACAGTACATGCCCATGGTGAAGCGTCTCGCGCATCACATGATGGGACGCCTGCCGCCGAGCGTCGACGAGGATGACCTGCTGCAGGCCGGCATGATCGGCCTGCTCGATGCGATCAGCCGCTACGACGAGGCGCAGAGCGCGCAGTTCGAAGCCTATGCCATCCAGCGCATCCGCGGCTCGATGATCGACGAGCTGCGCCAGTCGGACTGGCTGCCGCGCAGCGCGCGCCAATCGATGCGCAAGATCGAGCAGGCGATCGGCACGCTGCAGCACCGCCTCGGCCGGCAGCCGAGCGAGACCGAGATCGCCGAGTTCATGAAGCTGCCGCTGGCCGACTACCAGGCCATGCTGAGCGATGCGCGTGGCCACCAGCTGCTGTATTTCGAGGATTTCGGCGACACCGAGGACGACGACTCCTTTCTCGACAAACAGGCGGCCGACGAATCGAGCATGCCGCTGCCGCAGCTGCTGGACGCCAACCTCCGCGCTTGCATCATCGCCGGCATCGAAGGCCTGCCGGAGCGCGAGCGGCTGCTGCTGTCGCTCTATTACGAGCAGGAACTCAACCTGCGTGAAATCAGCGAGGTGTTCGGCGTGTCCGAATCGCGCATCTGCCAGTTGCACGGGCAGGCCATCGCGCGGCTGCGTGCCAAACTGAAGGACGATGCATGGATCGTGGGAGCCTGATCGGGCTTGTGCTCGCCGTCGTCGCCATTCTCGGCGGCCAGGCGCTCGAGGGTGGGCATGCTTCCATCTTCCTGCAACCCGCCGCCTTCGTCATCGTCGTGCTCGGCACGCTCGCCGCGGTGCTGGTGCATTACCCGCTGCCGCTGTTCCTGCAGGGCGTGCGCATGGCGAAGCTGGTCTTCCGGCCGCCCGAGTTCGAATCGGAACAGACCATACGCCGGGTCATCCAGTGGTCGCACACGGTACGCCAGGAAGGTCTGCTGGCGCTGGAGCGCCACCTGGCGCTGGTGCGCGATCCCTTCCAGCGCGATGCGCTGCAACTGCTGATCGACGGCGCCGACGTCGCCAGGCTGCGCGATACGCTGGACGTGCGCATCGTCAATTTCGAAACGGCACAGCGCCAGGCGGCACGCGTGTGGGAAGTCGCCGGCGGCTACGCGCCCACGCTCGGCATCCTCGGCGCGGTCATCGGCCTCATCCACGTCATGGAAAACCTCGCCGACCCGAGCAAGCTCGGCGCCGGCATCGCGGTCGCCTTCGTCGCCACCCTCTACGGCGTCGGGCTCGCCAACCTCGTCTTCCTGCCGATCGCCAACAAGCTCAAGTTCATCATCGCGCGCCAGGTCGGCGACCGCGAGATCCTGTGCGACGGCCTCATCGGCATCGCCCAGGGCGACAACCCGCGCATCATCGAGGCCCGCCTGAAAGGCTACCTCTGATGCGCCGCCGCCGCCGCATCAAAAGCGACCACGAGAACCACGATCGCTGGCTGATTTCCTATGCCGACTTCATCACGCTGCTGTTCGCGTTCTTCGTCGTGATGTATGCCGTGTCGGCGGTGAACGAATCCAAGTACCGCGTTCTCGCCGACACGCTGGGCGGCGCCTTCGGCCGGTCGCCGGCGCAGGGCGAGACGGCGGTGCCGCAGCTGACCCCCAGGCCCTTGCCGCCGGAGGTGCGGCAGCGCAGCTTGAAGGAACAGCAGGCGATCGAGGAGCAGGAGCACATGGCGGCTGTCGCCAACAGCCTCATGGAGGCGATGGGGCCGCTCGTCAAGGAGGGCAAGGTGCGCATGACCCAGAGCCGGCGCGGCGTCAGTATCGAAATCAACGCCAACGTGCTGTTCGCGCCCGGCCGCGCCGAGTTGCAGCCCGAATCGCTCGATGCCTTGCGCGCGGTGGCCGCCACGCTCAGGAACGAACCGTTCAAGATCGAAATCATCGGCCACACCGACAACGTGCCGATACGCAGCGCGCTGTTCGCGTCCAACTGGGAACTCTCGGCGGTGCGCGCCAGCAGCGTGGTGCGGCTGTTCGCCGAAAACGGCATCGCGCCCGACCGCCTCTACGCCATCGGCCGCGAGGCGAGCCAGCCGGTCGCGTCCAACGACACCCCGGAAGGGCGCGCCCGCAACCGCCGCGTCGAGCTCATGATCCTCTCGGGCCTGCCCGACCTGGCGCAGGAAATCCCGGTGCAGTCACCTGCCGCCCGTCCCTGAAGCCTTCGCGGCAGGCGCCTTGAAATCGCGCCAATCGGCCCGATACTCCTAGCTCGAATAGAACAGAACGGGAACCACGGACCATGTCCAAATCGAAAGCCCTGGAAGGCGAAATCATTCCTGATGCGCGCCAGCTGCCGGCCGCGCCGGCGCTGCCGGCAGAACTCCATCTGCTGCCGCTGACCGAAAAGCCCTTCTTTCCGGCGCAGACCGTGCCGCTTTTGATGAACGAAGCACCCTGGCTGTCCACGGTGGAGGCGATCGGCGAGACGCCTCACCACATGGTGGGCCTGGTCGTGGTCAAGCCCGAAAACACCGACGACGTGAAGCGGTCGGATTTCCGCACCGTCGGCACGGTGGTGCGCATCCACCACCCGGTGCGAAGCGACGGCAAGATGCAGTTCATCGCGGAAGGGGTGCGCCGTTTCCGCATCGTCGAATGGCTGTCGGACAGCGTGCCGTACAAGGTGCGCGTCGAGTACCCGAACGAGCCGGGGAGGGCGGATTCCGAGGAGATCCGCGCGTATTCCATCGCCATCATCAACACCATCAAGGAGCTCCTGCCGCTCAACCCGCTGTATTCCGAGGAGCTGAAGTTCTTTCTCAACCGCTACGGTCCCAACGAGCCGTCGCAGCTTGCCGACTTCGCCGCCAGCCTCACCACGGCATCGAAACAGGAGCTGCAGGAAGTGCTGGAAGCCTTCTCGCTGAAGAAGCGCATGGAAAAGGTGCTGGTGCTTCTCAAGAAGGAGCTCGACGTCGCGCGCCTGCAATCGCAGATCCGTGAAAAAGTCGACGAGAAGATGACCCAGCAGCAGCGCGAGTTCTTTTTGCGGCAGCAGCTGAAGGCGATCCAGAAGGAGCTGGGGCTGGCCAAGGACGACAAGACCGCCGAGCTCGACACCTTCCGTGAGCGCATCGCCAAGCTCACCCTGCCAGAGCAGGCCGCGAAGCGCATCGACGAGGAAATGCACAAACTCTCGCTGCTGGAGACCGGTTCGCCCGAATACACGGTCACCCGCAATTACCTCGACTGGCTGACCGTCCTGCCGTGGGGCGTGCACACCCGGGACAAGGTCGACCTCGGACGCGCGCGCAAGATCCTCGACCGCGACCATGACGGGCTGGAGGACGTGAAGGACCGCATCATCGAATTCCTCGCCGTCGGCGCGATGCGCGGCGAGATGGCAGGCTCGATCCTGCTCTTGATCGGCCCGCCGGGGGTGGGCAAGACCTCGATCGGCAAGTCCATCGCCGAAGCCCTGGGCCGCAAGTTCTATCGCTTTTCCGTGGGCGGCATGCGCGACGAGGCCGAGATCAAGGGCCACCGTCGCACCTACATCGGCGCCATGCCCGGCAAGTTCGTGCAGGCGCTGAAGGAGGCGGGGTCGGCCAACCCGGTCATCATGCTGGATGAAATCGACAAGATCGGCGCCAGCTACCAGGGCGACCCGGCCAGCGCCTTGCTGGAGGTGCTCGACCCCGAGCAGAACGCGGACTTTCTCGACCACTATCTCGACGTGCGCTTCGATCTGTCCAAGGCGCTGTTCATCTGCACCGCCAACGATTTCAGTATTCCGTCGGCACTGCTCGACCGCATGGAGGTCATTCGCCTCTCGGGCTACATCACCGAGGAAAAAGTCGCCATCGCCAGGCACCACCTGTGGCCGCGCGTGCTCGAGCGGGCCGGTCTGAAGAAGCACCAGCTCACCATTACCGAAGGCGCGATCCGCCACGTCATCGAGGGCTACGCCCGCGAGGCGGGTGTGCGCAATCTGGAGAAGCAGCTCGGCCGGGTGGCGAGAAAAGCCGTCGTGAAGATCCTCGGCGGCGCCGCCACGCCGATCAGGATCGGCGTGGCCGAGATCGAGGCCTACCTCGACAAGCCCGTGTTCACCCGGGAAAAACCCATCACCGGCATCGGCGTCGTCACCGGACTCGCGTGGACCGCGATGGGCGGCGCCACGCTGCCGGTCGAGGCCACCCGCGTGCACACGCTCAACCGCGGCTTCAAGCTCACCGGCAAGCTCGGCGAAGTGATGAAGGAATCGGCCGAAATCGCCTACAGCTACGTTGCTGCGCACCTCAAGGCCTACGGCGCGGACGAGACCTTCTTCGACAAGAGCTTCGTGCACCTGCACGTGCCGGAAGGCGCCACGCCCAAGGACGGCCCCAGCGCCGGCGTCACCATGGCCACTGCGCTCCTGTCGCTGGCGAAGAACAGGAAAGTGCCGCGTCCGCTCGCCATGACCGGCGAGCTCACGCTTACCGGACAGGTGCTGGCGGTCGGCGGCATCCGCGAAAAGGTCATCGCCGCCCGCCGTATCGGCGTCCACGAGCTCATCCTGCCCGAAGCCAACCGGCGCGACTTCGACAAGCTGCCCGACCATATCCGCGCCGGGCTGACGGTGCATTACGCCAGGCGCTATCAGGAGGTGGCGGCGGTGGTCTTCGGCACGGCCTGAGATTTTCCCGTCATCAGGGGCAGGGGCGCCGCCCAGGCGGGCCCATGCCATCGCCCGCCGCAATGACGGGTACTATCCGCCTTCGCCAACACAATCAAAGCCTCACGCATGCCCAACGACGCCCCTGAACCCCCCCGCTACGCCATCGCCGCCGCCGTGCAGCTGCCGGGCGTGAGCGATTTCGAGTTCGAGGCCTCGCTGACCGAGCTGCGCGAACTCGCCAAGACGCTGGGCTACACCGTCACTCGCACTTTCACGCAGAAACGCGCCGGCTTCGACTCGACCGCCTATCTGGGCGTCGGCAAGCGGCAGGCAATCCGCCGCTTCGTGCACGGCGAAGTGGCCGACGAAGCCGGGCGCGCGCCGCAGGGGCCCTCGTATGGGCTCGCCACGCCCGTCGCGAGCGCCGACGACCCCGCCGCGGTCGCGCCCGTCCCGATCGAGATCCTGCTGGTCGACCACGAAATCTCGCCGTCGCAGGCGCGCAACCTGGAAAAGGATACCGGCTGCGAGGTGATGGACCGCACCATGGTCATCCTCGAAATCTTCCACCGCAACGCGCGCTCGCGTGCCGCGCGCGCGCAGGTCGAGATCGCCCGCCTCGGCTACCTGGCGCCGCGCCTGCGCGAGGCGGCCAAGCTCGCCGGGCCACAGGGGCGGCAGCGCAGCGGCGTCGGCGGCCGCGGCGCCGGCGAATCGCACACCGAGCTCGACCGTCGCAAGATCCGCGACCGCATCGCCGAACTGCAGCTCGAGATCACCGCGATGGACGCCGAACGCAAGACCCAGCGCGCGCGGCGGCAGGCGCACCAGGGCCTCGCCAGCGTCGCGCTCGTCGGCTACACCAACGCCGGCAAGTCCACCCTGATGCGCGCGCTCACCGGCAGCGACGTGCTGGTCGCCAACAAACTCTTCGCCACGCTCGACACCACCGTGCGCACGTTGTACCCCGAGAGCATCCCGCGCGTGCTGGTCAGCGACACCGTCGGCTTCATCAAGAACCTGCCGCATGGCCTGGTCGCGTCGTTCAAGTCCACGCTCGAAGAGGCGCTCGACGCCGCGCTGCTGCTCCACGTCGTCGACGCCAGCGACCCCGGCTTCGAACGGCAGATCGAAGCCACCGAGCACGTGCTGAACGAGATCGGCGCGCAGGACGTGCCGCGCCTGCGCATCTTCAACAAGATCGACCACGTCGGCGACGCCGCGACCCGCGACGAACGCACCGCCGAACTGCGCGCCCGCTATCCCGGCTGCATCGTCATGAGCGCGCGCCGCGCCGAGGACGTCGCGACGCTGCACCGCGCCATCGTCGCCTTCTTCCAGAAGGATCTCGTCGAGGCCGAGCTTTTCCTGCCCTGGTCAGCGCAGCAACTGCGCGGCGAGGTTTTCGCCCGCTGCGCCGTGCTGGAAGAGCGCGCCGACGAGGCGGGCGCGTTCTTCCGCGTGCGTGGTGAGCAGGAAACCTTGATTGGCTTGCGTGAGCGGCTCAGCCAGGTGTGATGGGCATCTGATCGAGTCCACCACGGCAGACGCGGTGGGCCGCGCAGACGTCGTGTCCGTGGTCGAGTTGGTATAAGTGATGGCCGTGTGCTGGTTCAACAGTTTCTAGAATGAGCTCTGGGCGGAATGCTATCGGTTTTCGGCCATCCGTTGCGCGATGCGCGCCATCGCGTCTTCCACCTGGTCCACCAGGATCAGGCACAGGTCGCCTGGCTTCACGCGGTCGAGCGCATGGTCGATAGCCAGGATTTCGCCACGAATTTCCTCCACGGTGGCGGCACGCTTCGCCTGCTTCAGGCCGTCGCGCAGCAGCGCCAGTACCTCGCCGTCGGCGCGGCCGCGCTGGCAGGCATCCTGAAACAGGATGACATCGTCGAACGCGTCGCCAAGGATTTCCGTCTGTTGGCGGATATCTTCGTCGCGCCGGTCGCCGGCGGCGCTGATGACCACCATGCGGCGTCTGGCCGGCATGGCCTCCACCGCCTGCACCAGGGCCGCGATGGCGTCCGGGTTGTGGCCGTAGTCGGCGATCAGGGTGGCGCCCTGGTAGTCGAAGCGGTTGAAGCGGCCGGGCACGCTGGCGGCGTCGGCCTCGAAGCTCGCCAAGGCGGCGCGTATGACTTTCCAGTCCAGCCCCAGCCCCCAGCCGGCGCCCACGGCGGCCATGACGTTCTCCACCTGGAAGCCGATGCTGCCGTTGGCGGTGAGCGGGATGTTCGCCAGCGGCAGCCGCTCCTGCAGCTCGCCTTGCGCGGCGATGATGGCATCGTCATCCACATACACCACGCGCTGGCCTTTTCCGCGATGCTCGCCCATCACCGGGTGATGATGGTCGCGGGCGAAGAAGGTGACGCCGCCGGGGCAACTGCTGGCCATGGCGGCGCAGAGCGGGTCGGCGGCGTTGAGCACGGCCATGCCGTCGGGCGCCACGTTCTGCACCACGATCTGTTTCACCGCGGCCACGTCTTCCACCGTGTTGATGAAGTTCAGGCCCAGGTGATCGCCCCGGCCGATATTGGTGACCACGGCCACCTTGCAGCGGTCGAAGCCCAGGCCTTCGCGCAGCATGCCGCCGCGCGCGGTTTCGAACACGGCCGCGTCCACGTCCGGATGCAGCAGCACGCTGCGCGCGCTCTTGGGCCCGCTGCAGTCGCCGGTGTCGATGCGCTTGCCCTGCACGTACACGCCGTCGGTGGCGGTGAGGCCGACGCGCAATTTGTTTTGCGTCAGCATGTGTGCGATCAGGCGCACGGTGGTGGTCTTGCCGTTGGTGCCGGTGACGGCGACGATGGGGATGCGTCCGTCCTCGCCCTCGCCGAACATGCTGGCGACGATGGCTTCACCCACCGGCCGGCCCTTGCCGTAGGACGGCGCGAGGTGCATGCGCAGGCCGGGCGCGGCGTTCACTTCCACGATGCCGCCGGCCTGGTCTTCCAGCGGGATGAGCACGCTGTTGCACACCACGTCCACACCGCAGATGTCGAGGCCGACCATCTGCGCGGCGGCCACCGCGCGCGCCGCCACTTCCGGATGCACGTCGTCGGTGACGTCGGTGGCGGTGCCGCCGGTGCTGAGGTTGGCGTTGTTGCGCAGGATCACCAGCGCGCCCTTGGGCGGCACCGACTCCGCCGTGTAGCCCTGCTTGTCCAGGGTATCCAGCGCGATATCGTCGAAGCGGATCTTGGTCAGCGACGTGGCGTGGCCCTCGCCGCGGCGCGGGTCGCTGTTCACCTGTTCCACCAGCTCGCGCACGCTGTGCACGCCGTCGCCCACCACCTGCGGCGGATCGCGGCGCGCGGCGGCCACCACCTTGTCGCCCACCACCAGCAGGCGGTAGTCGTGGCCGGTGACGTAGCGTTCCACCATCACGTCGGAACTGATTTCCCGGGCAGCGGCGTAGGCCATGAGGATCTGCTCGTGCGTGGTGATGTTGGCGGCGACGCCCTTGCCCTGACGGCCATCCCGCGGCTTGACCACCACCGCGCCGCCGATTTCCTGGGCCGCGAGCCACGCATCCTCGGCGTCAGTCACTGGGCGCCCGCTCGGCACCGGCACGCCGGCCGCCGCCAGCAGTTTCTTGGTCAGTACCTTGTCCTGGGCGATGGCTTCGGCCACCGCGCTGGAACGATCGGTTTCCGCCGCCTGAATGCGCCGCTGTTTGCTGCCCCAGCCGAACTGCACCAGGCTGCCGGTCGTGAGCCGGCGATAGGGAATGCCACGCGCGATGGCAGCCTGCACGATGGCGCCGGTGCTGGGGCCGAGGCGCACGTCCTCGTCCAGTTCGCGCACGCGGTGCAGGGCATCGGCCAGATCGAAGGGCGTGTCGTCCAGGGCCGCGCGGCAGAGTTTTTCCGCCAGTTCCAGCGCGAGACGTCCGACTTCTTCCTCGGTGTATTCGATCGCGACCAGATAGGTGCCGGCGACCGAGGTTCTGCTGGTGCGGCTGAAGGCCACCGGGCAGCCGGCCTGGGCTTGCAGGCCCAGCGCGGCATATTCCAGCGCGTGGGCCAGGGACAGCGGCTCGTCCGGGGTGGTGGCTTCGATCACGCCGATTTCCGGGAAGCGCTCGCGCAAGCGGGCTTCGAAACCGGGCAGGTCGGCCATGATGCATTCCTTGGGGGCGCACGCCACCGTGGCTTCGATGCAGGTGTGGCGGCTCCACAGATTGGGGCCACGGAGCGCGCGGATGCGGGAGACTTTCATGCTTGATCCTGATGCCGTTCGGCTAGGTGGTATGCAGTGTGAGGGGACGGCTGGTGTCCGCCGGAGAGGCTTCCAGGGTTTCCAGGCCGGTCTGGATCAGGTCGGCGGGCACGCCCAGGGCCCAAGCGGCGGCCGCCGCGGCCAGCACGCATTCGATGTCGCAGCCTTCCTCGCCGGAACGGTCCAGCGGCACTGCCTTGAGCGCGACCAGCGGTACCTCAGTTCTTCCGGTGGCGAAAATCACGCGCTCGTCGCGCACGAACACCACGCGCCCCCCCTGGGACTGGTGATGGGCCAGCACTTCTTCGTGCGGATCGGCGCTGTAGAAGATCACCTGGCCGTCGCACAGGTCGGCCATTTTCGCCACCAGCGGATCGGCTGCGTTGAGCACTGCCGCGCCGTCGCGCAGCACCACGTCCACTTGCGTGCGTAGGATGGCGTACATCTGCTCCGGGTCGTTGATGTAGTACTCGGCCAGGGCGTCCGCGCCTGCCGCGTCGGTGACCACGCCGACTTGGCAGCGGTCGTAGGCCAGGCCCTCGCGCAGGATTTGCCGCGCGTCGGTTTCGAACACGGCGGCGTCCACGCTGCGATTCATCAGCAGGCGCTGGCTGGCGTCCCAATGGATGCTGGGGGTGGATTCGACCCGGCGCCGGGAAAAATACAGGCCGTCCTTGCAGGCCAGGCCGACGTGTCGCCCGCCCAGATGCAGCAGCCAGGCCACCAGCTGCGAGATGAGCGTGGCCTTGCGGCTGCCGGCGACGCCGACGATGGGAATGCGGCCGGATTCGTCCGCGGCGAACAGGTGATCGACGATGGCGCGGCCCACTGGTTGCGGCGCGCCCTCGGCGGGCTTCAGGTGCATGAGCAGGCCGGGGCCGGCGTTCACTTCGACGATGGCGGCGCGCTGCTGGTCCAGCGGGCGCGAGATATCCTCGGCCACCAGGTCGATGCCGGCGATGTCGAGGCCCACCACCCGCGCCGCCAGCGCGGCTGCCGCCGCGATATCGGGATGGATGCGGTCGCTGACATCGAAGGCGACATTGCCGTTGCGCTGGATCAGCACCTTGTGTCCCGCCGCCGGGATCGAATCCGGTTGAAAACCCTGGCGCGCCAGTTCCAGCACCACCGCGGGATCGTCGTCGAGCCGGATGTGGTTGAGCGGATAGTCCTCGGTGGTGCCGCGGCGCGGGTCGGTATTGAGCTGGCTGTCGATGAGCTGGGCGACAGTGGATTTGCCGTCGCCGCTGACCCAGGCGGTTTCGCCGCGGGCTGCCGCCACCACGCGCCCGCCCACCACCAGCAGGCGGTGCTCGTTGCCGGGAATGAAGCGCTCGACGATGACGTCGCTGCCTTCGGCGAGGGCGAGGCGGTAGGCGTCCTCGATTTCCTGCTGTGTGTTGAGTTCGATGGAGACGCCGCGGCCATGATTGCCGTCGATGGGTTTGACCACCACCGGCAGGCCGATGTCCTGCGCCACTTCCCAGGCCTGTTGCGGGCTCGCCACCAGTTCGCCGCCCGGCACCGGCACGCCGCAGGACTTCAGCAGCATCTTGGTCAGGTCCTTGTCGCGGGAGATGCCTTCGCCGATGGCGCCGGTCTGGTCGGTTTCCGCCGTCCAGATGCGGCGCTGGCGCGCGCCGTGCCCGAGCTGCACCAGATTGCCGTCGGTCAGCCGCAGCCAGGGAATGTGGCGGTCGGTGGCGGCGTCGACGATGGCGGCGGTGCTGGGGCCGAGCAGCAGCGCGTCGGCCAGGTCACGCAGGCGTTCCACCGTGCCATCGAGGTCGAAGGGCTGGTCCTCGATGGCGGCCATCACCAGATCGCGCGCCGCATACAGGCAGGCGCGGCCGACCTCCTCGTGGCGCGTGCGCACGGCGACTTTGTATACGCCGCGCACATGGGTCTGCCGCGCCTTGCCGAAACCGACTTTCATGCCCGCCAGGTTCTGCAGTTCGATGGTGACGTGCTCCAGGATGTGCGCCGGCCAGGTGCCTTCCTTCAGCCGCAGCAGGAAGCCGCCGCGCTCGCCCACGCCGCAGCGATGCTCGACCAGGCCGGGCAGCCAGGCCGACAGGCGCTCGTAGAAACCGGGCAGGGTGTTGGAGGGGAAATCTTCCAGGTCGCCGATGTCGACCCAGGCTTCCAGGACCGGACGGTAGGTCCAGATGTTGGGGCCGCGCAGATGCGTGACGCGGAGAAATTCGATGTTTCGCTTGTTCATGCCGTCCCGGAAAATGTTGACTGCCTAGTGGTGGCCCGGATGCTTATCCTTGGCGAGCGCGCTGGGCTATAATCCCTTGTTTTTTCAGGCCACTTCCTTTGCGCGCAGGCGAAGGATACCGGAAAGTCCAAAGTCTTGCGCTACCGGGCGCGGTCAACGATATCGCCGGGTTTTGCGTTCATTTTCCCCCTTCCGAAGGGCATGGGTGGGGACTTCGGCGTTTTCAGCGCGCCAGATCGATTTGCGATGACAAGCCAGAATCCTGTTTCCTCCCCATCCTCCCTGCCACCGGTCTTGGGTCCTGAACTGGCGCAGTTGCTCGCTGGCGGCGAATCGGTGCTGGCCTGGCTGGAACTGGACCTGGACGCCCGCCTGCGCTTCGGCCGCGGGGCGGTGGTGCTGACCGACCGTCGTGTCCTGGCCCGCGCGCCCGGCGAAACGGCCTGGCGGGACTGGCCCTTGCACCCGCAACTAAGCCTGCGGCACTACGACCATGCCGGGGTGGGCAGCCTGGAACTGAGCGACGCCACGGCGCGTCTCGCGGAATGGCGCTATACCCTGGGCCACAACGTCGCCGCGCTGCGCCTGCTCAAGCAGTTCGAACGGCAGGCGTCCGGCGTGGCGGCGCCGGAAGAGGAACTGGTGTGCCCGACCTGCAAGGCGCCGCTGGAGCCGGACCAGGAAGCGTGCCCCCTCTGCGCCCGCGAAATCCACGAGGCGCCGTCCACCTGGACGCTGTTCCGCCTGTGGCGCTTCGCCAAGCCCTACAAGTGGCAACTGCTCGCCGCCTTCCTGCTGATGCTGGCGTCCACCGCCGCGACCCTGGTGCCGCCTTATCTCACCATGCCATTGATGGACGACGTGCTGATTCCCTATCAGAACGGCCAGCCCATCAACACGGATCTGGTTCTCCTGCTGCTCGCCGGACTGTTCGGCGCCGCGCTGGTGGCCTGGGGCCTGGGCTGGGCGCGTACCTATATCCTCGCCCTGGTGTCCGAGCGCATCGGCATGGACCTGCGCACCACCACCTACGAGCATCTGCTGCAACTCTCCCTGGAATACTTCGGCAGCAAGCGCACCGGCGACCTGATGGCGCGCATCGGCTCGGAGACGGACCGCATTTGCGTTTTCCTCTCGTTGCATCTGCTGGACTTCGCCACCGACGTGCTGATGATCATCATGACGGCGGCGATCCTGTTTTCCATCGATCCCTGGCTGGCGCTGGTGACCCTGCTGCCGCTGCCCTTCATCGCCTGGATGATCCACGTGGTGCGCGACCGGCTGCGCACCGGCTTCGAGAAGATCGACCGCGTGTGGTCGGCGGTGACCAGCGTGCTGGCCGACACCATCCCGGGCATCCGCGTGGTGAAGGCTTTCGCCCAGGAAAACCGCGAGGCGGAGCGCTTCCGCGAGGCGAACCGGCATAACCTGGCGGCGAACGACAAGCTCAACAAGACCTGGTCGCTGTTCTCGCCCACGGTGACGCTGCTGACCGAACTCGGCCTGCTGGTGGTGTGGGCCTTCGGCATCTGGCAGGTGTCGCAGAATCACATCACGGTCGGCGTGCTGACGGCTTTCCTGGCTTACATCAGCCGTTTCTATACGCGGCTGGATTCCATGAGCCGCATCGTGTCGGTGACGCAGAAGGCGGCCGCCGGCGCCAAGCGCATTTTCGACATTCTGGATCACGTCTCCAGCGTGCCGGAGCCGGCCAGGCCGGTGCATCTGGCGCGGGTGAGCGGCAAGATCGAAGTGCGCGACGTCGGCTTCCGCTACGGCAACCGCGCGGTGATCCGCGGCGTCGATCTCGCCATCGCGCCGGGCGAGATGATCGGCCTGGTGGGGCACAGCGGCTCCGGCAAGAGCACGCTGGTGAATCTGATCTGCCGCTTCTACGACGTGAGCGAGGGATCGATCCGTGTGGATGGCGTGGACGTGCGCTCCCTGCCGGTGGCCGAGTTCCGCCGCAACATCGGCCTGGTGTTGCAGGAGCCGTTTTTGTTCTTCGGCACCATCGCGGAGAACATCGCTTACGGCAAGCCGGAAGCCAGCCGCGCCGAGATCATCGCGGCGGCGCGCGCGGCCCACGCCCACGAATTCATCCTGCGCCTGCCCCAGGGCTACGACTCGCTGGTGGGCGAGCGCGGGCACGGTCTGTCCGGCGGCGAGCGCCAGCGCATCTCGATTGCCCGCGCGCTGCTGATCGACCCGCGCATTCTGATTCTGGACGAGGCGACCTCGTCGGTGGACACCGAGACCGAGAGGGAAATCCAGAAGGCGCTGGACAATCTGGTGCGCGGCCGCACCACCATCGCCATCGCCCACCGGCTCTCCACCTTGCGCCGCGCCGATCGGCTGGTGGTGATGGATCGCGGCCAGATCGTCGAAGTGGGCAACCACGACGAACTGATGGCGCGCGAGGGCGCCTACTACCGCTTGTATCAGGCCCAGGCGCGCAATGTAGACACCGATCTGGATGACCTGCCGTCACCTGGCGCCGAAGTGAAAGTCGCCACCGCGAAGGAATCCGCATGAGCGCGCCCGATTTCAAATTGCACCGCAATGCCTTTGGCCGGCTGGTGCTCACCACCGCGAATGGCGCGGCCCACGAGGGCGTGGTGCCGGTGCGCGCCTTTCCCATCGCGGCGCCGGAGGAGGGCATTTCCCTGATGAGCGCGGACGGCCACGAGCTGGCCTGGATCGATCGCCTCGCGGATTTGCCGTCCGCGATGCGCGGCCTGGTGGTGGATGAACTGGCCAGCCGCGAATTCATGCCGGAGATTCGCCGCCTGCGCCAGGTGTCCAGCTTCGCCACGCCCAGCACCTGGGAGGTGGAGACGGATCGCGGCGAGACGAGCTTCGTCTTGCGGGGCGAGGAAGACATCCGTCGCCTGGGGCCGTCGAGCTTGTTGATCGCCGACGCCCACGGCGTCCAGTTCCTGATCCGCGATCTCGCGGCGCTGGATCGGCATAGCAGGAAGTTGCTCGATCGCTTCCTGTGATGAACAAGGCCAAGGCAATCACCAGGGTCTGGCAGCGATAGCCGTTCCCTCGCCGCCCTCGGGTAAAATGCCGGCCATGACCGAAGCCGCGCTTCTCGATCCCGCCCCGCCGGAGACGCCCGCCGCTCCCGCTGCCCCCGTCATCAAGGTGCGCGGCGAGCCGCTCACCGAGCTGCCGCAGGATCTCTACATCCCCCCCGATGCGCTGGAGGTCTTCCTCGAAGCCTTCGAGGGGCCGCTCGACCTGCTGCTGTACCTGATCCGCCGCCAGAATCTGGACGTGCTCGACATCCCGATGGCGGCGCTGACCAGGCAGTACATGGCCTATGTGGAGGCGGCGCGTGCGACCCGGCTGGAACTGGCGGCGGAATACCTGCTGATGGCGGCGATGCTGATCGACATCAAGTCGCGCATGCTGCTGCCGCGTCGCGAGCAGGCCGAGGCGGCGGGCGAGGGCGAGGACCCGCGCGCCGAACTGGTGCGTCGGCTGATGGAATACGAGCAGATGAAGCTCGCCGGCCAGCATCTCGACGCGCTGCCGCAGGCGGGGCGCGACTTCGATACCGTGAGCGTGTTCCTGCCGGCGGCGGCCAAGCGCCTGCCGAGCGTGCATCCGGAGGAATTGGCCGCCGCGTGGCTGGCGATCCTGTCGCGCGCGAAGACGCGCACCCACCACCGCATCGGCCGCCAGGATCTCTCCATCCGCGAAGTCATGACGCGCATCCTGAAGCAACTGACACCGGGCGAGTTCTGCGAATTCAAGGACTTGTTCCCCACTGCTGCGACGGTGCACGAGCTCGTCGTGACTTTTCTCGCCGTGCTCGAACTCACCAAGGAAACGCTCGTCGACGTGACGCAGGCCGAACCCTTTGCCCCCATCTACGTGAAGCGCCATGAATCTTCAGCCGAATGACTCTCCGGACGACCTGGCGCGCGTGCTCGAAGCCGCGCTCTTGGCCGCGCCCGAGCCGCTGACGCTCGCCGACATGAAGCGCATGTTCGAACCGGAACTGGCGAACGACGTGCTGCGCCGCGCGCTGGAATCGCTGCAGCAGGCCTGGCACGGACGCGGCGTGGCGCTGGTTCAGGTGGCTGACGGCTGGCGCTTCCAGACGCGCCCGGAGATGCAGCCGTGGCTGTCGCGGCTGAAGGACGAGAAGCCGCCGCGCTATTCGCGCGCGGTGCTGGAGACGCTCGCCATCATCGCCTACCGGCAGCCGGTGACGCGCGGCGACATCGAGGACATCCGCGGCGTGTCGGTGAACCCCAACATCATCAAGACGCTGGAGGAGCGCGGCTGGATCGAGGCGATCGGCCACCGCGACGTGCCGGGCCGCCCGGCGCTGTTCGGCACCACCTCCCATTTCCTGTCCGACCTCGGCCTGCGCGCCCTGTCGGAACTGCCGCCGCTGGAAGCGCTGGGCAACCTGGTCGCGCCGAACGAGACCGCGCTGATCCCCGAATTGCGCGAACACGACGCGCGCGAGACCTTCGGCGCGATCGTCGAAACCGCCGGGCCACGCCGTCCCGCTGCGATCATCGAAGTGGCGCAACCCGCCCCCATTGGCGCGGCGACCGAAACCGGCGCCGCTAACGAGACTCACTGAACATGGCCCGTCCCACTCCCATCCGGCGTTCGCCGACCGCCGTTCCCAAGGGCCGCGCGGCGGCCCGCCTCGCGCAGGCCGCCGCGCCCGAGGCGGCGAGCGAACGCCTGCAGAAAGCGCTGGCCTCGGCTGGCCTCGGCTCGCGCCGCGAAATGGAGGAATGGATCGCCCAGGGCCGCGTGCAGGTCAACGGCGAGACCGCGACGATCGGCATGAAGGTCGGCCCGCGCGACATCGTCAAGGTGAGCGGCCGTCGCATCTACCTGCGCTTTGACGAAAAGCGCACCCGCATCCTGATTTACCACAAGTCGGAAGGCGAAATCGTCACCCGCGACGACCCCGGGGGCCGCGCCACCGTGTTCGATGCGCTGCCGAAGCTGCGCGGCGCCAAGTGGATTTCCATCGGCCGCCTCGACTACAACACCGACGGCCTGATGATCTTCACGACCTCCGGCGAGCTGGCCAACAAACTGATGCACCCGCGTTTCGAGGTCGAGCGCGAATACGCGGTGCGCATCCTCGGCGAGCTCAGCGACGAGCAGATCCAGCAGTTGCTCGACGGCGTCGAGCTCGACGACGGCCCGGCGCAGCTGCAAAGCTGCTTCCGTGCCGGCGGCGAGGGCGCCAACCGCTGGTACCGCGTGATCATCAAGGAAGGCCGCAAGCGCGAAGTGCGGCGGATTTTCGAGCACCTCGGCTTCACCGTGTCACGGCTCACGCGCATCCGCTTCGGCCCCATCGTGCTGCCGCCGCAGCTCAAGCGCGGGCAGAAGATGGAACTCGACGACGAGCTCGTCGCGCGGGTGATGGAATGGGCGGGACTCGAGCCGGGGCCGCGCCGCAAGCCGAGGGGAGCGGCGGGCCAGCCGGTGCGCAAGCCGAAAATCCGCTAGCTGGCGCGGGCCGACCAGCACGCCCGAAGCCTCACTTTTCCGTTAGTTTCTTGATGACCCCGGCGGCCCACTCGCGGCCGCCCAGGCCGAAGGCCAGCGCGAACGCGAGGCCGACGGCGCCGAAACCGATCTGGAATGCCGCAGTGAGCAGGTTGGTGCCGATCGCCAGCTGTTCCAGCGCGACGAACACCACGAAGATGATGGTCGCGTATTCCGCCAGCGTGCTGATGGTGAGCGCGCCCTGCACGCCGATGTTGTTGAGGTAGGCGAACGCCAGGCGGTTGATGAAGCGCGCGATCAGCACGCCGAACACCAGCACCAGGATCGCGACGATGATGTTGGGGATGTAGAGCACCACCTTGTTGAACAGTTCGGCGACCATGTGCAGGCCGAGGCTGTTGGCCACGGTGACGACGACGACGAAAATGATGATCCAGTAGACGAGGCGGGCGAGCAGCTTGGACAGCGAGACGTCCAGGTTGCCCTGCTTGAGGAAGGCCTCGATGCCGGTCTTTTCCGCCAGGCTGTCGAACTTCAGCAGGTCGAGCAGCTTGGTCACGCCGGTGCGGACGAGATTGGCGAACAGCCAGCCCACAAACAGCAGCAATAGCGCTCCGAGCAATTGCGGCACGAAGCCGGCAAGCTGGGTCCAGAACGTCGTCAGCGAAGCGAGAAAGACATCGATTTGCTGCTGCATGGCATGCTCCTTCCAGTCTGCGGGAGCCGGCATTATAGCGAAGGCCCGTCCAGCGCCTTTTCATGATTGTGAAACCCGGCATGGAATAAGCTACTCTGTGGCTTGGGATGGCCTTCGCGCCTGCGCCGACAACAACCGGGACGCCCTCTGAATGTTCGCTCACGCCGACCCTGCCGTGCTGCTGCCGATCGACGGACTGCCCGCCCTGCTCGCCGCGCTGGGGCGGGACGGCTATCGCTGCATCGGCCCGGCAACCGAGAACGGCGCCATCGTCCTGCGCGAGCTCGGCGAGCACGACGCGCTGCCGCGCGGTCTGCAGGCCGAGCAGGGCCCCGGCCGCTATCGCCTGGCATCCGACCCCGGCAACCGCTATTTCGCCTGGGCCAACGGCCCGCAGGCGCTCAAGCCACTGAATTTCGCGGCGCAGGAAACACTTTGGCGGGCCGTTCGCGGCGACGACGGCGTGTTGCGTTTCGAGGCGGTGCTGCCGGAGGCGCCGAAACTCGCGGTGATCGGCACGCGCGCCTGCGACCTGGCCGCGCTCGCCCTGCAGGACGCGCACTTCCTGCGCCCGGAGCGGGTCGACGCGCACTACGCGGCGCGGCGCGCGGGGTTGTTCCTCGTCGCGGTGCAATGCGCGGTGCCGGCGGCGACGTGTTTCTGTGCCTCGACCGGCGACGGCCCGGTGCCGACGGCCGGCCACGACATCGCGCTCGCCGAGTTGCCCGACGGCTTCGTCGCCACCGCCGGCAGCGAAGCGGGTCGTGCCGTGTTGGCGTCGCTCGATCTGGCGCCCGCGACCACACAGCAGATCGATGCCGCGCGCGCGCAGGGCGACGCCGCGGCCGCCGCGCAGACGCGCGCGTTGCCGGGGAAGGATTTGCATGATGCATTGATGCGCCAACTCGAGCATCCGCGCTGGGACGAGGTTGCGTCGCGCTGCCTTGCCTGCGGCAATTGCACGGCGGTGTGCCCGACCTGCTTCTGCCACGCCGAACTCGACCAGCCCGCGCTCGATGGCGCGTCCAGCACGCATCAGCGCGTCTGGGATTCGTGCTTCGGCGAGAGTCATGGCCACCTGCACGGCTTCAACGTACGGCCGGATATCCGCACGCGCTACCGCCAGTGGCTCACCCACAAGCTCGCCGGCTGGCATGACCAGTTCGGCCGCAGCGGCTGCACCGGCTGCGGCCGCTGCATTGCCTGGTGCCCGGTGGGGATCGATCTCACCGGAGAAGTCGCCGCGCTCATCGGCGATTCCGATCAGCCCTCTCCCCAACCCTCTCCCGCTCGCGGGAGAGGAGGCGAACACCTTGCCCAAACCGATTGATGCCGGCGCGCCGCACCCCGCCACCGTGCTCGCGCGCACGCAGGAATCGCCGACCATCTTTACGCTGCGCCTGCGGCTCGACGACCCCGCCGCGCAGGCGGCGTACCGCTTCGCGCCGGGGCAGTTCAACATGCTGTATCTCTACGGCGTCGGCGAAGTGCCGATCTCGATCATGTCCGATCCCGAGGATCGCGACGGCATCGGCCACACCATCCGCGCGCAGGGCCGCGTCACGCAGGGGCTGGCGAAACTGCAGCCGGGCGACCGGGTGGGACTGCGCGGGCCGTTCGGACGCGGTTGGCCGCTGCAGGAAGTCAGCGGCTGCGACCTGGTGCTGGTTACCGGGGGGCTGGGCTGTGCGCCGGTGGTCTCGGTGATTCATTATGTGCTCAGGCGGCGCGAGCGCTTCGGCCGGCTGGTCATCATCCAGGGCGTGAAGCACGCCGACGACCTGCTCTGGCGCGACCAGTACGACGCCTGGGCGAAGCTACCGCATACCCAGGTGCTGGTCGCGGCGAACGAGGGCGCGGCGTTCTGGCCCTGGCACGTCGGCCGCGTGACCGAACTGTTCGGCCTGGCGCGCTACGATCCCCAGTGCGCGGTGGCGATGATGTGCGGGCCGGAGGGCATGATGCACGCGGCGGCCGGCAGTCTGCTGCAACGCGGCCTGCCGGCGTCGCGCCTGTTTCTCTCCATGGAGCGCAACATGCAGTGCGCGGTGGGCCGTTGCGGGCACTGCCAGCTGGGCGGCGCCTTCGTCTGCCGCGACGGCCCGGTGTTCAACTGGGACGAGGTGAAGTCCCTGCTCGCGCACAGGGGGTTTTGATGGACGCGCCGATCTCTGCCAAACCGCGTGTCGCGGTGCACAAGTTCAGCTCCTGCGACGGCTGCCAGCTTGCCTTTCTCAACCTGGGCGAGGATCTGCTCGCGCTCGCCGCGCGCGTGGAACTCGTCCACTTTGCCGAAGCCGGCCCGCTCGACCCGGATGCCGACACCGACATCGCCTTCGTCGAGGGCAGCGTGTCGACGCCGGAGGATCTCGAGCGCATCCGCCACATCCGCGCCCACAGCCGCATCCTGGTCGCGATCGGCGCGTGCGCCACCGCGGGCGGCATCCAGGGCCTGCGCAACGGCGTGTTCGACACCGGCTGGGTCACGCAGATCTACCGGCACCCCGGGGCGATCGCATGCCTCGAGCGCTCGACGCCGCTCGCCGAGCACGTGAAAGTCGATTTCGAACTGTGGGGCTGCCCGGTCAGCAGCCCGCAGCTGCTGGCGGCGCTGAACGCGCTGCTGCTCGGCGTGGCCCCGCGCGACACCGCCGACAAGGTATGCACCGAGTGCAAGCGCGCGGGCCATCCCTGCGTGATCGTCACGCGCGGCATCGCGTGCATGGGGCCGGTGACGCGCGCCGGCTGCGGCGCGCTGTGTCCGGGTCTGGGGCGCGACTGCTACGGCTGCTACGGTCCGGCAGAGGCTCCCAACACCGCGTCGCTCGCCGCGCAGTTCGGCCGGCTCGGTCTCGACGCGGCCGCGATCGCACAGCGCTTCCAGTCGATCAACAGCCAGGCGCCGGTTTTCCTTGCCGCGGCGCAGGCGATCCGGGGGCAGGGCGATGACTGAAAAGCGCAGCGTCGCGATCCACGTGCCCGTGCTCGCGCGGGTGGAAGGCGAGGGCGCGCTCGACCTCGCCATCGAGGACGGCGACATCGCCGAATTGCGCCTGCGCATTTTCGAACCGCCGCGCTTTTTCGAGAAATTCCTCGAAGGTCGCCACTACACCGAGATTCCCGACCTGGTCGCGCGCATCTGCGGGATTTGTCCGGTGGCCTATCAGGTGACCGCAGCGCACGCGCTGGAAAAACTCTACGGCGTCGAGTTGAGCCCGTGGGCGCGCGCGATGCGGCGCGTGTTCTACTGCGGCGAATGGATCCAGAGCCACAGCCTGCACATCCACCTGCTGGCGGCACCGGATTTTTTCGGCTGCGACAACGCGATCGAACTGGCGCAGAAGGCGCCCGACGAAGTGCGGCGCGGCCTGCGCCTGCAGGCGCTCGGCAACGAATTGATGGATCTCTTTGGCGCACGCTCGGTGCATCCGGTCGGCGTGCGCGTCGGCGGCTTCCACGCCGCGCCGGCGCCGGCGCGCGTGGCCGCGCTGCGCGACAAGCTCGAAGCCGCGCTGCCCGAGGCCCGTGCGCTGGTGCGCTGGGCGGCGGCGATTCCGATGCCGGCAGACGCGCAAGACTTCATCTCGGTGGCGCTGCGCCAGCCGGCCGGCTACGCCATCGAGCGCGGCGACATCGCCGCCAGCGACGGCCTGCTGATCGCAGCGGAAGCCTACGACACCCATTTCGCCGAGCGTCACGAACCGCACTCGACCGCGCTGTTTTGCGCCTACAAGGGTCAACCCTATCTCGTCGGCCCGCTGGCGCGGCTCAACCTCAACGCCGACCGCCTGCCGGACGATGTCCGTGCGCTGCTCGGCGACCTCGGCTTCGCGCTGCCGAGCCGCAACATGTTCCACAGTCTGACCGCGCGCGCCGTCGAGATCCTGCTGGCGCTCACCGAGGCGGTGCGGCTGCTCGCCGACTACCGCGTGCCCGATTCGCCGTGGGTGCCGGTCACGCCGCGCGCGGGCATCGCGATCGCCGCCACCGAGGCGCCGCGCGGCCTGCTGTGGCACCGCTACGAAACCGACGGCGACGGCCG
This sequence comes from Thiobacillus sp., assembly GCA_046292745.1. Classification (GTDB taxonomy): domain Bacteria; phylum Pseudomonadota; class Gammaproteobacteria; order Burkholderiales; family Thiobacillaceae; genus Thiobacillus. The sequence goes on from JBKBQH010000005.1 coordinate 97,736, forward strand.
CGTGGTCAACGCGCGCATCGTGCCGCCGACCAGCCAGAACCAGGCGCGCATCGAGGAAGACCTGCGGCGGTCGCTCACCGCCTTCGGCCTCGACCGTCCGGACGACGCGCTGCGCCTGCATTGCGAGAAGGTGATCCGCAACTACGACCCCTGCATCTCCTGCGCGACCCATTTCCTGCGCCTGACCGTCCGGCGATGACGCTGCACATTTACGGCATCGGCTCGCCGTCGGGGGACGATCAGGCGGGCTGGCTGGTCGTCGATGCGCTGACGGTACTCGGCGTGGGCAGCGGCGCGGACGTCGTCATCGCCAAGCTCGACCGCCCGGGGGCGGGACTGGTCACACGGCTCGACGCCGCCGGGCATGTTATCCTCATCGACGCCATGCAATCCGGCGCGCCGCCCGGCACGCTGCATCGCTTCGACCCGGCCGATGGCCCGCTTCCCGCCGCCGACCTGTCCAGCCACGGCTTTGGCGTGTTCGCGGCGCTGGCGCTGGCGCAGGCGCTCGGCAGGCTGCCGCCGCGGGTCGAGGTGATCGGCATCGAGATCGCGCAGGCGGCGCCCGGCGATGCGGTGTCTGCGCCCGTGCGGGCCGCAGCCGAGAAACTCGCCCGTCAAATTGCCGCAGCGCTGACCGGCTGAGGCGCACGGCGCGTGCCCTCGACGCCGGCCGAAGCGCGTTTTGGCAGGGCGCCTGCGCGCGGCGCGATTCAAGGTCGGCTCTCGATGGCCGCAATCAATCTGATGCCAAAATGGAACGACATCAAGGTGTGTGACCGGATCCTCCTTCTTGGAGCGTGCCTGCTGGGACTGCTATGGCCGGCTGCCGCGGGCGCCGCGCCCGACGCGCGCACGGTGCGCGTCGGCGTGTACGACAATCCCCCCATCGTCAGCGCACCGGCGCACGCGGCCCCCGCAGGCATTGCCATCGACATCCTCAAGTGGGTGGCCGAACGCGAAGGGTGGCGCCTGGTCTACGTGGCCGACGGCTTCGACCAGTTGCTGGCCCGGCTCGACCGCGGCGAAATCGACCTGATCGCGGCGATGGGCTACAGCGATGAACGCGCCCATCGCGTGCAGTTCTCGCAACAGAGCCTGCTTGGCAACTGGGGCATGCTGTACCGGCATGCCGGGGCGCGCATCGAAACCGTGCCCGACCTCAAGGGCAAGCGCGTCGCGCTGATGCGCGGCGGCACGCATACCCAGGCCCTGATCGAGCTGGCGGAACGCTTCGATGCTGCCTTCACGCCGGTCTATGTCGACAACTTCCCCCAGGTGCTTGAGGCCATTATCGAGCGCCGGGCCGACGCCGGCGCGGTGAATCGCGTGTTCGCCGCATTGCACGCGCACCACCCGGACCTCGTCGCCACCCCGATCGTGTACAACCCCGTCTACGTGCATTATGCGGCGCCCAGGAACGCCGATCCGGCCGTGCTCGCGGCGCTCGACCGGCACCTGGCGCAACTGAAGGCCGATCCGCGTTCGGCGTATTACGAATCGCTGCGCCGCTGGCTGGAAGCCGCGCCGGACGGACGCACGCCGCGCTGGCTGCGGTGGATGCTGGCCGGCATCGCGTTCGTGCTCACGCTGGCGGTGATATTCGCGCTCTTCCTGCGGCGCCAGGTGCGGCGCCAGACCAGCGAGCTGCAGCGGCACGCCGAGATGCTGCATGCCGAAATCCGTGAGCGCGAGGCAGCCCAGCAGCACCTGAAGAAGATCGCCTATACGGACAGCCTCACCGGCCTGCCCAATCGCGAGGGCTTCAATGCCGCCCTGGGCCGGGTGCTGGACGACCTCAAGGGAACACAGGAACGCCTTGCGCTCCTGTTCATCGACGTCGACCGTCTGAAGAACGTCAACGACAGTCTCGGCCACGGCGCGGGCGATCAGTTGCTGAAGGAAGTCGCCGGGCGCCTGCAGTCGGTGCTGCGGGCGCACGATCATCTGAGCCGCTTCGGCGGCGACGAGTTCGTCGTCATCGTCGGCGACATCGAGAGGAATACCGACGCCGAACTCGTCGCCGCCCGTCTTCTGCACAGCCTGGCCGAGCCCTTCCACGTCGGACCCACCCAGATCTACAGCACGGCGAGCATCGGCATCGCCTTGTATCCGGACGACGCCGACGCCAGCGACACCCTGCTCAAGCATGCGGACACGGCGATGTACCAGGCGAAGGCGCAGGGCGGCAACCGCTACCTGTTCTATCGCGCCGAGCAGACGGCGCGCGTGGTCGAGCGGCTCACGCTCGACACCCGTCTGCGCCAGGCACTCGATCGCGGCGAGTTCGTGCTGCATTACCAGCCCATCGTCGACCTGCGCCGGCGCGTGCTGGTCGGCGTCGAGGCGCTGGTGCGCTGGAACGATCCCGAGCGTGGCCTGGTGATGCCCAACGCCTTCATCCCTGTCGCTGAAGACACCGGGCTCATCGTCCCGCTCGGGGAATGGGTGCTGCAGACCGGCTGCGCCCAGCTCAAGGCCTGGCAGGACGAGGGGCGGGCGAACGGGATGCGGCTCGCGGTGAACGTGTCCACCCGCCAGTTCGACGGCCAGCGCCTGGTGCGTTCGGTCGAGCAGGCGCTCGGGCGCACCGGACTGGCGGCCGGCTGCCTCGAACTCGAGATCACCGAGAACGTGATGCTGGTCATGAACGAGGACGTGCGCGCCTCGCTCGACGTGCTGCGGAAAATCGGCGTGCAGCTGTCGCTCGACGATTTCGGCACCGGCTATTCGAGCCTGAGCTATCTCAGGCAATTGCCGTTCCACGCGCTCAAGATCGACCGCTCCTTCGTCAGCCGCATTCCGGGCGAGGCGAACGACATCCAGATGGTGACGACCATCCTCGCGCTGGCCAAGGGGCTCGGCATGGAAACCATCGCCGAGGGGATCGAAACCCGGGCACAGTTCGATTTCCTCAGCCAGCAGGGCTGCGAATTCGGCCAGGGGTACTGGATCAGCCGGCCGCTGACGGCCGAGGCGCTCGCGCGCCTGCTCGACCAGCCGCTGCTATTGGGGGAGAAGGCTTAGGCGAGATCCTCGCGCCGCAACAGGAACACGAACTGGTCGCCGCCCGAGGTGTCGAGCCAGACGAAGGGCAGCCGGGGATACGCGGCTTCGAGCGCGTCGCGGTTGTGGCCGATCTCGACGACCAGCACGCCGCCCGGGTTCAGGTGCGCCTTCGCCTGCGCCAGAATCCGCCGCGTCGCGTCCAGCCCGTCCTCGCCCGAACCCAGCGCCAGCGCCGGTTCGGCGCGGTACTCCGGCGGCAGCGCGGCGACCGATTCGGCATTGACATAGGGCGGGTTGCTGAGGATCACGTCGTAGGTGCGCCCCGCGAGTCCCGCGAACAGATCCGACTCGACCAGCGCGATGCGGTCGGCAAGGCCGTAGTCGGCGACGTTCTTGGCCGCGACGTCGAGCGCGTCCCGCGAAAGGTCGACGGCGTCGACTTCGGCGCGCGGGAAGGCCAGCGCCGCGAGGATGGCGAGGCAGCCGGAGCCGGTGCACAGGTCGAGCGCACGCGTGACGGCCTCGGGATCCTCCACCCAGGGCGCCAGCTGCTCGGCGAGCAACTCAGCGATGAAGGAACGCGGCACGATCACGCGCTCGTCGACGTAGAAGCGGTGCGGGCCGAGCCAGGCCTCGTGCGTGAGGTAGGCGGCCGGGATGCGTTCCTTCACCCGGCGCTCGATCACCGCGCGTATCGCCGCCGCCTCGCCGTGGGTCAGGCTGGCGTCGAGGAAGGGGTCGAGCCGGTCGAGCGGCAGGTGCAGGGTGTGCAGGATGAGGTAGGCCGCCTCGTCGAAGGCGTTGTCCGAACCGTGGCCGAAGACGAGCCCGGCCTCGTTGAAGCGCGACACGGCGAAGCGCAGCCAGTCGCGCACGGTGATCAGGGATTCGGTGTCGTCGAAGTGTTTCATGTCGTCAGCAGCTTTTCCAGCGCCTTTTCGTAGACCGCCGCCAGCCGCTCGATATCCTCCACCGCGACGTGCTCGTTGAGTTTGTGGATGCTCGTGTTGATCGGGCCGAATTCGACGACTTCGCGGCAGATGTCGGCGATGAAGCGGCCATCGGAGGTGCCGCCGGTCGTCGACAGCTCGGGCGTGAGGCCGGTGACTTCGCGGATGGCTTCCGAGAGCTTGTCGCACAGCGGGCCGCGCGGCGTGAGAAACGGCTTGCCCGAGAGATTCCAGTCGATCTCGTAGTCGAGTCCATGGCTGTCGAGGATCTCGTGCATCGCGTCCATCAGGCCTTCGGCGGTACTGGCCGTGGCGTAGCGGAAGTTGAACTGGATCTCGACCATGCCCGGAATGACATTGGTCGCCCCGGTGCCACCGTGGATATTGGAAATCTGCCAGGTCGTCGGCGGAAACCAGGCGTTGCCCTCGTCCCACATGGTGTCGGCGAGCTCGGCAATCGCCGGGGCGACCGCATGGATCGGGTTCTTGGCCAGGTGCGGGTAGGCGATGTGGCCCTGCACCCCCTTGACGCGCAGCGTGCCGGACAGCGAGCCGCGGCGCCCGTTCTTGATGGTGTCGCCGAATTCGGCGGCGCTGGTGGGTTCGCCGACGATGCAGTAATCGAGCCGTTCATTGCGCGCCTTGAGCGCTTCGACCACGCGCACGGTGCCGTCGGTGGCGGGGCCTTCCTCGTCCGAGGTCAGCAGGAAGGCGATCGACCCCTTGTGATCCGGATGCGCGGCGAGAAAGCGTTCGGTGGCGGTGACGAAGGCCGCGTCCGAGGTTTTCATGTCGGCCGCGCCGCGCGCATAGAGCTTGCCGTCGCGCACGGTGGGTTCGAAGGGGTCGGACAGCCACTGGTCGAGCGGGCCGGTGGGCACCACGTCGGTGTGGCCGGCAAAGCAGACGACGGGGGGCTCGCTGCCCTTGCGCGCCCACAGGTTGTCGACGCCATTGTGCCGGTGGCGCTCGATGCGGAAGCCGAGCTTGTCGAGGCGGGCGGCGATGAGGTCGTGGCAGCCGGCGTCGTCGGGTGTCAGCGAGCGGCGCTTGAGCAGCTCGACGGCGAGTGCGAAAGTCTCGTTGGCCATGCAGGAATCATTCTCCGAACAGATCTTGGTATTGGTTTTCGGCAAAGCCGAGGGTGTAGCGGCCGTCGCGCTCCAGTACCGGGCGCTTGATCACGCTGGGCTTGGCGAGCATCAGGGCGATCGCGCCGGCTTCGTCGCCGGCGGCGGCCTTTTCCGGCTCGGCGAGCGCGCGCCAGGTGGTGCCGCGCGTGTTGACGAGCGCCTGCCAGCCGACCTGCTTGGCGACCCGCTGCAGCCAGGCCGGGTCGACGCCGTCTTTCCTGAAGTCGTGAAAGGGCACGTCGTGGCCGTGCGCAGCCAGCCAGGCGCGCGCCTTTTTCACGGTGGTGCAGTTGGGAATGCCGTAGAGCTTCATCAAGTCAGCGCGCCGCGTCGGCCGTGACGGCGTCGGGACGGTTAGAATCGGGAATACGAAACCGCCATTCTACCTGAGCGATGCACCCAGCCGTCCATGCCCACAGCGAGCCGCCGCCCCTCGGCGAGCCCAGCCTGCGCTCGATCAGTCGCCTCTTTCCCTATCTGTGGGAGTTTCGCGGCCGCGTGCTGTTCGCGATGGCGCTCCTGGTCGGCGCCAAGCTCGCGTCGGTCGCGGTGCCGCTGGTGCTGAAGGACATCATCGATGCGCTCGACAAGCCCAGGCCCGAAATGGTGCTGCCGCTGGGGCTGATCCTCGCCTATGGATTCCTGCGCTTTGCCAGCACGACTTTCGCCGACCTGCGCGACATCGTGTTCGCCAAGGTCACGCAGCGCGCGATGCGCCGCATCAGCATGCGCGTGTTCGACCATCTGCACGCGCTGTCGCTGCGCTTCCACCTGGAGCGGCAGACCGGCGGCATCACGCGCGACATCGAGCGCGGCGCCAAGGCGGTTTCCAGCCTGGTCGGCTACCTGCTGTTCCGCATCGCGCCGACGGTGCTGGAAATCCTCATGGTCGCGGTCATCCTGTTCGTCAAGCTCGACTGGGTATTCAGCCTCATCACGCTGGTCACGCTCGCCGCCTACATCGGCTTCACCGTCACCATCACCGAATGGCGCACCCAGTTCGTGCGCCGCGCCAACACGCTCGATTCGCAGGCCTATGGCCGCGCCATCGACAGCCTGCTCAACTACGAGACGGTGAAGTATTTTGGCAACGAGCGCTACGAGGCGCGCCGCTACGACGAACGCCTTGCCGAGTGGGAAGACATGTCGATGAAATCGCAGCGTTCGCTCGGCTACCTCAACGCCGCGCAGGCCGGCGTGATCGCCATCGGCGTCACGCTCATGGTGCTGCGCGCCGCCGATGGCGTGGTCGAGGGCACGCTGACGCTGGGCGACCTGGTGATGGTCAATGCCTTCCTGCTGCAGATGTTCCAGCCCCTCGGCTTTCTCGGCGTGATGTACCGCCAGATCAAGGAATCGCTTGCCGATGTCGAGCGCATGTTCGCCCTGCTGAAGCGCCCGCGTGAAATCGAGGACCGGCCCGACGCACGCGTGCTCGACGTCGTCGCCGGCGAGGTGAAGTTCGACCACGTGAGTTTCGCCTACAATCCCGACCGCCCGATCCTGCACGATGTCAGCTTCGTCATTCCGCCGGGCAAGACCGTGGCGGTCGTCGGCGCGAGCGGCGCCGGCAAGTCGACGCTCGCCCGCTTGCTGTTCCGCTTCTACGACGTCAGTGCCGGCAGCATCACCATCGACGGCCAGGACATCCGCCACGTCACCCAGGACAGCCTGCGCGCCGCGATCGGCGTGGTGCCCCAGGACACCGTGCTGTTCAACGACAGCATCTACTACAACATCGCCTATGGCCGTCCCGACGCGACGCGCGAGGAAGTGACCGAGGCCGCGCGCGCGGCGCATATCCTGCAGTTCATCGAAAGCCTGCCGCAAGGCTGGGACACCATTGTCGGCGAACGCGGGCTCAAGCTCTCGGGCGGGGAAAAGCAGCGCGTGGCGATCGCACGCACGCTCCTGAAAAATCCGGCCATCCTCATCCTCGACGAGGCGACTTCCGCGCTCGACACCAAGACCGAGAAGGCGATCCAGGCCGAGCTGCTGGAAATCGCCCGGAACCGCACCACCCTCATCATCGCGCACCGGCTTTCCACCGTGGTCGAGGCGGATGAGATTCTCGTCATGGAAGGCGGACGCATCGTCGAGCGCGGGCGGCATCCCGAACTCCTGGCGAAGAATGGCGTGTATGCGCACATGTGGGCGCTGCAGCAGCAACAACAGGCGGAGGCGGGCGAGGTCGAGGGATGAGGCCTTGCCGGTGTGGCGATCAGGCGAAATTCCCGACGCGCCGGTTTCGCTAGCGGGACGCTACCGGATCCTCGTCAAAGCATCGCCGTGCAAGTGCCTCGAATTCTTCCCGTGGCAGCGGATGGCTGAACAAATAGCCCTGGTAGGCATGACAGCCCAAACCGGCCAGGAAATCCCGTTGCGCTTCCGTCTCGACTCCTTCCGCGATCACGCCGAGGTCGAGGTTCCGGGCCAGCGCCACGATGGTTCTGGCGATCGCGGCGTCATTGGGATCGTTGAGCACGTCGCGGACGAATGACTGGTCGATCTTCAACTGTTCCAGCGGCAGCCGCCGCAGGTAGGAGAGCGAGGAATAGCCGGTGCCGAAATCGTCCAGCGAGAAGCCCACGCCCCTGGCTTTCAGCGCAAACATCTTCTCGATGATGTTCTGCACGTTCCCGACCAGGATGCTCTCGGTCAGTTCCAGTTTCAGCTTGTGCGGATCGGCACCGGTGCGCTCGAACACCGCCAGCACCTGATCGACGAAGTCGTTCTGCATGAACTGATGGGCACTGACATTCACCGCAATCGTGAGAGAGGCCGTTTCCGGGCGGGCGGCCCAGGCGGCCAGTTGGGCGCAGGCGGTCTTCAGCACCCAGTGCCCCAGGGGCAGGATCAACCCTGTTTCTTCCGCCACGGGGATGAATTCGGCAGGCGACACCCTGCCGCGCCGGGGGTGCTGCCAGCGCAGCAGGACCTCGGCTCCCGACAGCCGGTTTTCGCCGACCACCTGCGCCTGGTAATGAAGCATGAACTGTTCCCCGTCAACCGCCTCGCGCAGATCCCTTTCCAGGGCAACGCGGCCTGTCACGGCAGCTTCCATGCCGGGATCGAAGAAATGCACGGTGTTGCGCCCCGACGCCTTGGATTTGTACATCGCGAGATCGGCCTGCTTGAGCAGTTCGTCGATGGGGGTGTCGTGGTTCCTGAACAGGGTTACCCCGATGCTGGCCGTGCTGTAGTGGCTCACGCTGTCGAGCCGGTAGGGCTGGCTGAGTGCATCGAGCGCCTTGTCGGCGATCATTTCGGCACTACGGGCCGCCTCGCTCTCGATCATGCTCAATCCCCCCAGTGCCAACACGAATTCGTCGCCCCCCAAACGGGCCACGGTGTCGCAGTCGCGCACGCATTTTCTCAGACGCCCGGCCACCTGCTTCAGAAGCTGGTCGCCCAAGTCATGGCCGAGCGTGTCGTTGAGCGTCTTGAAATTGTCGAGATCGATGAACAACAGCGCACCGTGGCTTCCGTCACGGCTGCTTGCGGTCATGATCTGCTTCAGGCGGTCCAGCATGAGTGTCCGGTTGGGCAGGCCGGTGAGCTGGTCGAAGAAAGCCAGTTCGCTGATTTTCTCTTCCGCCATCTTGCGTTCCGTAATGTCGAGATGCGTGCCGACATAATGGGTGACGACGCCATTGCCGTCCTTTACCGCCGAGATCGTGAGCCATTTCGGATATTCTTCGCCGGTCTTGCGGCGGTCCCAGATTTCGCCCTGCCAGCTGCCGGTGCGGTTGATGGTTTCCCACATCTCGCGATAAAAATCGGCGCCATGGCGGCTTGATTTCAGGAGCCGCGTCGTCTGGCCCACGGCCTCCGCCGCGGTGTAGCCGGTAATCTCGGTGAATGCCCGATTGACGCGCAGGATCACGCCGTCCGGATCCGTGACCATCATGCCTTCCTGCGAATCGAAGGCGATGGCGGCGATGCGCAGCTGCTCTTCAGCCTGCTTGCGCTCGGTGATGTCGGTGTGCGTGCCGATCATCCGCGTCGGCCTGCCGCTGGCGTCGCGGCTGACCAGCTTTCCCCGGGCCAGGACCCATCTCCAGGAACCGTCCTTGCAGCGCATCCGGAATTCGAGAGCATATAAGGCATCGCCCGCAAAACAGGCCTGGATCGCGCTTTGGACGCGCGGCCTGTCTTCGGGATGGATCCGGGTCAAGGCAGCGCTGCCCGTCCCCGGGAATTCATCCCCCGCATAACCGAGCATTTCCTTCCAGCGCTTCGAATAAAAGGCCTCGTCGGTTTGCGGATTCCAGTCCCAGATTCCATCTCCCGAGCCCTCGAGCGCGAATTTCCAGCGTTCCTCGCTGTCACGGAGCTGGTCGCGCATCTCGCGGCTACGTGAAATGGCGGCGAGGGCCAGCGCGCCCAGCGCCACAAAGATCGTGGTGAGGGTAACGGTGAAGGCGAGGGTGGCGGGGGTGAAGCTGGAGGCAGGCAACGCCGACACGTCGCCCCGAACGAAGTACGCGGCGGTCATGCCGGTGTAATGCATGCCCGATACCGCACTGCCCAGGATGACGGCGGCCAGTGCATCATGCCGACGCCTGGTGCCGGCCATGCCGCTGTTCAGATACAAGGCGAGGTAGGACAACGCGACGGCCACGAGGAACGACAATGCGAACAGCAACGGGTCGTAGCGCACGAACCCCTCCAGCCGCATGGCAGCCATGCCCGTGTAATGCATGGTCCCGATGCCGGTGCCGAGCAGCACGCTCCGGACAAATAACGACAGGTGCCGCTTTCCGAACCAACCGACGCCCAATGCGGCGCTACTCGCCAGGATGCTCGGGATCATCGACAGCAGCGTGACGAGCGGGTCGTATCGAACCCCGCAGGGGAGGCGCAATGCCAGCATGCCGATGAAATGCATCGCCCATATGCCGATGCCCAGCGTGAATACGCCGATCAGTGCCCAGGCCAGCCTCGAGGCGGTGTCATGCAGGTGGCCGAGGCGTTTCGAGGCGTCGAGCGCGGCATAGGACGCAAGGATGGCGAGAAGGACGGAGACGGCTACCCACGCAGGCCGGTAGACCCCCTCGTAAATCAGACTCGTATCGGGCGGGACCAGCAGGAATTTGACGGTTTCTAGCATGGGTACAGCCTGCATGACCTCGTTCGGAGGCGGCGAGATCCCTGCCGGGGAAAGGGGATTCCCCCTATTGGCGGCTTAAACCCTACCGCACGTGCCATTGTCTGGATAACGGTATTTCCTGCCCGGAATTGAGGCGTGGCCAACGCGGTCATGGCATCATCGGGGACGAGTAATTGCCGCGGCAGATTCATGGCAGCGTCATCGGCCTGCCAGCCGCCGCGGGTTCTGGACACCCTGATTTCACGATCCAGCTTCGTATGCCTAGTTCCAAATGAGAGCCTTGTTGCAACCCGGCGTGCGCCGCCGCGAGGTGTGGGCCTGGGCGATGTACGATTTCGCCAATTCGGGCTACACGACGGTCGTCATCACCGCGGTGTTCGGCGCCTACTTCGTCGGCGTCGTCGCGGGCGACGCGCCCTGGGCGACGTTCGCGTGGACGCTGGCACTCTCCGTTTCCTACGCGCTGGTGATGCTGACTGCGCCATTGATCGGCGCGTACGCCGACGCCCATGCGCGGAAGAAAAGTCTCCTGTGGCTGACGACGCTGGGCTGCGTCGGCTTTACGGCGTTGTTGTATTTCGCCGCGCCCGGCGCGCTGGCGCTGGCGGTCGCCGCATTGATCCTTTCCAATTATTTCTTCGGCACCGGCGAGAATCTCATCGCGGCTTTTCTGCCCGAACTCGCGCGGCCGCGCGCACTGGGCCGGGTTTCGGGCTGGGGCTGGGCGCTCGGCTACGTCGGCGGGCTGGTGTCGCTGGGCGCGAGTCTCGCCTGGATCGCCCATGCGCAGGCGGCAGGGCAGGGCGCGGCGGACTTCGTGCCGGTGGCGATGCTCATCACGGCGTCGATTTTTCTCGTGGCGAGCCTGCCGACGCTGCTGCTGCTGCGCGAGCGCGCGACGCCGCAGCCCGATCGCACCGCACGCAGCGCGTGGCGCCAGGTGCGCTACACCCTCGGCCATCTGCGCCAGTTGCCCGACCTCCGGCGTTTCCTCGTCTGTACCGTGCTCTACCAGGCGGGCATCCAGGCGGTGATCACGCTGGCCGCGATCTACGCGGCGCAGGTGTTCCGCTTCGACACCCGGCAGACCATCGAGCTGGTGCTGGTGGTCAACGTCACCGCCGCGCTGGGGGCGTTCTTCTTCGGCCACGTGCAGGACCGCATCGGCCATGTGCGCGCGATCGCGCTCACGCTCGCCGGCTGGATCGCGATGGTCCTGCTCGCCTGGGCGGCACCCGACGAGCGCATGTTCTGGGTCGCGGCGAATCTCGCCGGCCTGTGCATGGGCGCATCGCAGTCGGCGGGCCGCGCCATGGTGGGGCTGCTGGCGCCGCCGGCGCACCAGGCCGAATTCTTCGGCCTGTGGGGGCTCGCGGTGAAGGCCGCGTCGATCCTCGGCCCGCTCACCTACGGCGCGGCGAGCTGGCTCACGGCGGGCGACCATCGCCGCGCGCTGCTGCTCACCGGGCTCTATTTCGTTGCCGGGCTCGCGCTGCTCGCAGGCATCCGCGCCGATCGCGGGCGGCGCGCGGCGCGGCGCTTCACCGCCGGGGCGGCGCATGGCTGAGTTCGGCGTGCGCCTGGCTGACTGGGCACGCGACCATGCCGTGCTGGCGCAGGTCCGGCGTACGGTGTTCATCGACGAGCAGGGCGTGCCCGAAGCGCTCGAATGGGATGCGGACGATGCGGTTTCGGTGCATTTTCTCGCGACTCTGGCGGACGGCACGGCAATCGGCTGCGCGCGCCTGCTGCCCGACGGCCACGTCGGGCGCATGGCGGTGCTGCCGGCCTGGCGCGGGCGCGGCGTGGGCAAGGCGCTGCTCGCCGCGGTGATCATCGCGGCACGCGCGTGCGGCCATCGCGCGCTGGCGCTCAGCGCGCAGGTGCACGCCGCCGGCTTCTATGCGCGCGCAGGCTTCACCGCTGTCGGCGAGCCCTACGACGAGGCGGGCATTCCCCATGTCGCCATGCAGAAAACCCTGGATTGACCAGGGTTCGGCACCTTGGCGATTGCTGATACAGTTGATTGCGTATGCGCGGGCGGTCCGCGCAAGCCGTAGGGAGCATCAACATGAGCAAACGGGCAGGCATCGTCGGCGCCGGCATCGCCGGTGCGCGCTGCGCCGGCCTGCTGGCCGAGGCAGGCTGGGAAGTCGACGTTTTCGAAAAATCGCGCGGTGCCGGCGGCCGGCTGTCGACGCGGCGCCTGGATCAAGGCTGGGCGACGCTCGGCGCGCCGCTGGTATCGGCTGCGCGCGCCCCCTTCCGCGCGCAGCTCGAAACCTGGGCGCGCGAGGGCGGCGTGATCCCGGTGACCGGCGGCCTCGTCGGCCGCGCCAACCAGGGCTGGGCGCAGGCGGGTCTCGAGCATCACTACCGCGTCGCCGTCGAGCCCTCGCGCCTGGTGCGCCAGCTCTCCGGCAGCGCCCGCGTCTACCCGGCCACCCGCGTCACCGCGGTGCGGCCGCACACGCTGGTGCTGGAGGACGGGCGCACGCTCGAAGGCTACGACCGCGTGATCGTCGGCGTGCCGGTGCCGCAGGCGGTCGCGCTGCTCGACGCGCTGCCCACGCTGAAGGATCGGCTCGCCGGCGTGCATTACCGCCCGGTGTGGTCCTTCCTGATGCGCTGGGACGGCGGCCCCGACACCGACGTGATCCGCTTCGACGACCATCTTCTTGCGCTCGCCGTGCGCCAGCCCGGCGGCGGCGAAGGCCTGTGGGCGGTACACAGCACGCACGGTTTCGCCGAAACCTATCTCAACGCCCACGAAATGGAAGCCAGCACCCGGGGCGCGTCGGCGCTGATGGGCCTGTTGGGCCTGCCGTGGCCGGTCGAGGTCGAGGCTTCTCACCTGTGGCGCTACGCGCGGCCGGAAAATCCGGTCGGGCACGGCTGGATCGACGCCCCTGACGCTGGCGTGGTGGTGATCGGCGACGGCATCGCCGGCGTCGGCGTCGAACGCGCCTGGGAAAGCGGCACCGGCGCCGCGCAGGCGATCCTGCAGGCCGGTTGAGCGCGCTGCATCGATCCGGTTTCAGGTGTCGGCGAACACGTAGCAGTTGCGGCCGTTGTGCTTGCCCTGGTAGAGCGCCTGGTCGGCGCGCGCCAGTACGCTGGCGAAGTCCTCACCCTCGCCGGCGCGCGCGAGTCCCAGCGTGATGGTGAGGCGCAGGATCTCGTCGCCGGGCAGCACGACCGGCGTGGTGCCGACGGTGGCGAGCGCGCGCCGGGCGGATTTTTTCGCCTCCTCGAGCGAGCGGCATTTCAGCAGCCACAGGAATTCCTCGCCGCCGTAGCGGTAGAGCGGCTCGTTGCCGCGCAATGCCTGCTTGAGCGTCGCGACCAGCCGGCGCAGCACGTCGTCGCCGGCCGGGTGGCCGTAGGTATCGTTGATGCGCTTGAAGTGGTCGATGTCGATCATGGCCACGTACAGCAGGCCGCCGCTGCGTCCCGCCTCCTTCAGCAGGCGCGCGTAGTCGCCTGCGATCTCGTTGCGCAGCGGCAGCCCGGTGAGCGGATCCTGGCGCGCCGTGTTCGACAGGGCCCGGGTCTTGAACTGCGCGAGCAGCGCGATCAGTTCGGCCTGCGCGGACTCGAAGGCGTCGAGATCGGCGGGATGGCCGGCCTCGCAGCCGGCGAGGGCGGAGAAAATCACGCGCATCGCATCGTGCATGTACCGGTGCACGGCATCCACGCGCTGTGCAGCGGCCGGATCGAGCGCATCGAAATGGCTGCGGTTCGTGGCGAACCAGGTGCCGAAACGGCACAGGGTATGCGCGTGCGGGGCGACCACGTCGGCGTCGGGTGGGGTGCGCAGCACCGCGCAGCGGATGATGCGCCGCGTCCAGTCCATGTGCGCCTGGACCGCGTCGTCGAGTTCGGCGACGAAATTCGCGATGTCATCGGACGCCGCAGACATCGTTCACAACTCGCGCAACACGCGGAAACCGAGATTGAGGTCGAGTTCATTCTCCAGCCGGCGCCGGCGTGCGGCCGCGCGGCAGTCCTCGGGGCCGTCGAACCACGAGCCGCCCTTGGTGACCACCGCCTGCGGCCGGCCGGGCAGCGGACGCTCGGGCAGGCTCGCGTGGTCGCGGCGCCACGGGCTGGCGGTGAATTCCCACACATTGCCGGTCATGTCGTGCAGGCCCCAGCGGTTGGGCGGGTAGCGGCCGACGTCCTGCGCACCACAGCGCAGGAAGCAGCGCGACAACAGGCGCGGCCGCCGCGGCCGCGTCGCGTCGTAGCCCATGCTGGCGTTGTACAGCGCCTCGCCGGGGCCGATGCGGTCACCGTTGGGGTAGGCGGTCGCAGCACCCGCGCGGCAGGCGTATTCCCATTCGAGTTCGGTCGGCAGGCGGTAGCGCTGGCCGGTCTGCGCCGAGAGCCAGGCGCAGTAGTCGCGCGCCTCGCTCTGGCGCACATTGATGACCGGTTTGCGGCCGGCAAGCCACACCAGTTCGGCACGCGGCTGCCAGCCGCTGGCACGCGCGTAGGCTTCGAATTCTTCCGTGGTGACGGGATAGGTGCCGAGCGCGAAGCTGCGTTCGATCAGCGCGCAGCGGCGCGGGCGCTCCTGTGGCGAGGCCGCCTCCTGCGCCGCTGCGCCGTATTCGAACGTGCCCGCCGGGATCACGCGCAATTCGGGTGCGGCCGAACCGTCGGCGAGCGCGTCGTGAAAATGCGGATCGGCAAGGCCCGCCGCCCGCGCGGCCTGCACTTGCAGGGCGATCAACTCGCCCGCATGCAGCGCGAAGGTGTCGGGCAGGGGAGCGTGGGCGTGTTCCGGTGGCATGGCATGACGGGTGCGACGAGCAGCAGGGATTATGCCACCGCCGCGCCGGGGCGAGTCAGTCATCCCGGCCGGCGGCGCGACGGCGTGCTATGGTGAAAACGTGCGCTGCCGGCGAACCGTGCCGGTTCTTGCCGCGTCGCCATCGTCCAGACAAAGACAAAGGAGCCAGCATGCCCATCCGCCTTTCTCTCCGTAAATGCCTCGCCCTGCTGTTGTCTTGCGCCCTCTTGGGCGCGCCGGTGTTGACGGCGCACGCGGCGATGATCGGCACCGCCCAGGCGCTGGCGGCCGAACAGGGCCGTATCGACCGCGAACGGCTCGCCTCGCTGCTGGAACGCGAGGATTTGCAACGCCAGCTGGCGACGCTGGGCGTCGATGTCCAGGACGCCCGGCAGCGGGTGGCGAGCCTCACCGATGCCGAGGTGAGCCGGCTCAACCAGCGCTTGGCCGAACTGCCGGCGGGCGGCGACGTGCTCGGCGCGATCCTGTTGATCTTCATCGTGTTCGTGATCACCGACGCGATCGGTGCGACCGACATCTTCCCCTTCGTCCATCCGGTGCGTTAAGTCGCAGGGGTGAGGGGGCTGCGTCACGCCCGCCGCCTGGCGGGCGCGCTGATGCTGGTCGCGTTGCTGGCTGCGTGCGCGCACCGGCCGGCGGTCACGCTCGCGCCCGGCACGCGCCTCCCGCCGCAGGCGGAACTGACCGACACCCCGTTCTTTCCGCAGGAACGCTACCAGTGCGGCCCCGCCGCGCTCGCCACGCTGCTCAACGCGCGCGGCGTGTCGATCGACCCCGAGGTCCTGGTGCCCCAGGTGTACCTGCCGGCGCGCGAGGGCAGCCTGCAGGCGGAAATGGTCGCCGCGGTGCGGCGGCAGGGCCTGCTGGCGATTCCGGTCGAGCCCACGCTCGACGCGCTGCTGGAAGAAATCGCCGCGGGCCGTCCGGTGCTGGTGCTGCAGAACCTGGGGCTCGACGTGCTGCCGCGCTGGCACTACGCGGTGGTGATCGGCTACGACCTCGATCGCCAGCACGTGGTGCTGCGCTCGGGCACCGAGGCGCGCCGCGTGACGCCCTTTGGCGTATTCATGAACACCTGGGACCGCTCGAAACGCTGGGGCTTCGTCGTGCTGCCCCCCGACGACCCGCCGCCGGGCGTGAAGCCCGATGCCTGGCTGGAAGCGGCGAGCGGTCTGGAAGCGCTCGGCCAATGGCCGCAGGCGCAGGCCGCCTATCGCGCGGCCACGCGCCGCTGGCCCGACCACGCGCTCGCCTGGTTCGGCCTCGGCAACGCGGCCTACGCGCTGGGTGACGGGGCCGGCGCCGAACAGGCCTTGCGGCAGGCGATCCGGCTGCGCCCGGACTGGGCGCTCGCCTGGAACAATCTCGCCCACGTGCTGGCGCAACGGCCGTGCCCGCGCAGCGCGCGCGCGGCGGCCCAGTGCGCCGTCAGGCTCGCGCCCGGTCATGCCGATATCCGCCGCACGCTCGACGGCCTGGCGCGCGCATCCGGCGCGGGCGGCGGGCGATGCGCGGAGGTGCCGGCATGCCCGACGCCCTGACTGGCACGCAAAAGTCAGCAAACCTGCAGATTGCCACTAAAATGTCATGCGTTTCTGCCAACAATGCCAGACCAGCGGCCTCACAACGACACGTATTCGTCCGCCCATGCTTTATATCGATCTCTTCAAATCCCTCGAGCGCGCGCGCTGGAACCTGGAAACCGACATTCCGTGGGACCAGTTCGACGCCGGCAAGCTGACCGACGAGGCGGCGCTCACCGTCAAGATGAACGCCATCACCGAGTGGGCCGCGCTGCCCGCGACGGAGATGTTCCTGCGTGATTTCGTGCACGACAGCGATTTCTCCGCCTTCATGTCGATCTGGTTCTACGAGGAGCAGAAGCACGCGCTGGTGCTGATGGAATACCTGCGCCGCTTCCGGCCGGAATTCGCGCCCACCGAGGAAGAACTGCACGCGATCCGCTTCCCGTTCGATCCGGCACCGCCGATGGAAACGCTGATGCTGCATTTCTGCGGCGAAGTGCGTCTCACCCAGTGGTACAAGCGCGCGGCCGAATGGCACGCCGAGCCGGTGATCAAGCACATCTACGAGACGATCTCGCGCGACGAGGGCCGCCACGGCGGTGCCTACCTGCAGTACATGAAGCGCGCGCTGAAACAGGGCGGGCCCGAGGTCGCCGCCGCCTTTGCCAAGATCGGCTTCCTCATGGCCTCGGCCAAGCGCTCGGACAAGGCCTTGCACCCCACCAACCTGCACGTCAACGAGGCGCTCTACCCGCAGGACACGATCCAGTCGCGCCTGCCCGATCCCGAGTGGCTGGAGCGCTGGCTCGACGAGCAAATCCAGTTCGACGATGCCTGGGAAAACAAGGTCGTAGGCGGGATTCTTCGCAATCTTTCGAGCCTTCTGGGCCAGCCCTTCGAGAGCGTGCGCGACCTCAACAAATACCGCAAGCAGATGCTGGCCGCCGCTTGAACGCAGCGTTGCCGGAATAAAAAAAGCCGCCCCGTCGGGACGGCCGGAGGGCTGCCCGACTTCCGCATCGGGCAGGGGAGGAGACGCGAGCGGTTCAGCCGATCTTGGCTTCGGCGCTGTTCTTGTCGCCGGTGTTGTCGACCCAGTTCACGGCGACGGTGTCGCCCGCCTTGGCGCCCTTGACGCGGAAGCCGAGGAAGGGGTTCTTCGAGACCGCGGGGCCGATCTCGGCGTCGAGCACGGTCTTGCCGTTGAGGGTGGCCTTCACTTCGGTGATGTAGTGCGCGGGCACCAGCTGGCCGGTCTTGGCGTCCTTGCGGGTACCGGTTTCCATCGGGTGGTTCATCAACACTTTGACGTCGGCGACGTCACCGGCCATGGTGGCGCGGATACGCATGGGTTCAGCCATTGGGCAGTCCTTTCCTGAAAAATGGTAAGTAGGGTCGTCGTCGGGAATCCGCTCAGCCGCCGCAGCCGCCGATGGTGACTTTCACTTCCTTGGCGGCGGTGTAGTTCTTGCCGCCGGCGGTGACGACCGCGCGGACCAGCGAAGTCTGGCCCATCTTGATGCGGGTGGAGATGAAGCCCTCACTGCCGCCGGCAAAGCCGAAGCTGCCGACCAGCGGCTGGGCGTTCTTCTCGGCGAGGATGGCGATGCTGGTGGTGCCGGCGATGCCGGAGGCGACCTCGACCGGGACGACGGCGCCGTTTTCGGCGATGTCCGGGGCCTTGATGGTGATGTCCTTGCTGTCGGCCGGGCTGGCGATGCCGAGGCCTTTCAAGGCGTCGCCGACGTTCTTGGACTCGAAGGCGGCCTTGTTCCAGGCGGCCATCGCCTGGGTGGGCTTGAGCAGCCCCGCCGCCACGGCCACCGCCACGGCGCCGGCACCGGCGGCGCCTTTCAATACGTTTCTACGAAGTGCGTTCATGGGCATATCTCCTTGGGCTGCGCGAACCCGAACAGGGTTTGGTCGATGCGGTCCGATTGCCGGATCCATTACTTAGGCGTCCGATCGCGGAAAGGGTTGCGTGCCAGGCGTGGTTTTTTATGACCATGGGTTTGCGGGGGCATTCCAGAGGCGCTTGTCCCGCCAGCCAGCTGGCGCGTTGCAGGGAGAGGGCTTACAGCCAGGCCGCGACGGCTTCGAGCGGCCAGCGCACCGCCGCCGCGACCAGCAGCGCCACGCCGACGGACAAGCCTACCGAAAACACCGCGTCGCGCCGGCCGAGCAGCCGCCACATCATGGCGAAGGTCGATACGCAGGGCACGTAGAAGGTGAGGAACACCAGAAAGGTGGCGATCTGGACGGGATCGAGGACGCCGCGCAGTTCCTGCGTGCCGAGCGCCTGGAAAACCATGAGCAGCGACAATTCCTTGCGCAGCACGCCGAACAGGAGGGGGACGCCGAGGGCGGCCGGCAGGCCGAGCCACCAGACGGTCACGGGGGTCAGCGCCCGGTCGATCCAGGCGTCGGCGCCGAAATGGCCCAGCAGCGCGAGCAGCACGCTGCCCGCCACCAGCAGCGGCAGCACGATGGTGACGATGTCGCGGCTGCGCGCCCAGGTATTCGCGATCAGCGCCTTCGCCGTGGGGACGGCATAGGCGGGGATATCCTGGATCATGCCGGGCGTGGTCTCGGGATAGCGGCGCTTCAGGAATTTTCCCACCAGGCTCACGACCACCGGGGCCAGCATGAACAGCGCAAAAACCCCCAGGCCACCGAGGTATTTTCCGCCTACCGCGAGAATGATCGCCGAGCGCGCCGAGCAGGGCAGGAAGGTAATCAGCAGCGAGGCCACGGTACGGTCCCGCCCGCGCGTCACGGCCGCGGTCGCGGCGAGTGCCGGCACGTTGCAGCCGAGCCCCAGGAGAAAGGGCAGGGCGATGCCGCCGTGCAGGCCCAGCCGGTGGAAGCCGCGGTCGACGACAAAGGCGACACGGTGCATGATCCCCGATTCCTCCAGCCACACCAGCAGCAGGACCAGCGGAATCATGTAGGGGATGACGATGCCCGCCAGCCCGATGAAGCCGTCGAACACCGCGCGCGCGACGACGCCGGCGAGAGACGCCGGCTGCCACGGCTCGGCCCAGGCGATCAGGCGGGCGACGGTGAGGCTATCGAGATAAGCGCTGACCTCGAACACGAAGAACAATACCAGCGCGAACACCGCCAGCGTGCCGACGAAGCCCCAGCGCGGGTGCAGGAACAGGTCGTCGGCCCAGCGCTGCCAGCGTGGCTGGCCGCCTTCCTCGCCGGGCCGCGTCGCCGCCTCGTAGAGCAACGCGGCGCGGTGGTGACGGTCGGCGTGGATCTCCTCGGCCAGCGGGCGCGGCAGGGCTGCGCTCGCGGCAGCGCGCGCAGCCAGCAGGGCGGCGTGCTGTTCGGGAAAGTGCGCCTGCAGTTCGCGCGCGAAGTAGCCGTCGTGTTCGGCAAGCTGCATCGTCAACAGCGTCTCCGGCACGGCAAACGCCGCCGCCACGTCGGGTTGCCGCGCGAGGGCGGCGATCGGCCGCAGTTGTGCCTCGATGTGCGCGCTGGGCAGGCAGACGCCTGCCGGCCGGGGCGCCCGCCGCGTATCCCGCGCGCTGCGCAGCACCACGCCGTAGAGGTCGGCGAGGCCGATGCCCATGTGCGCAACCGTCGGCACCACCGGCGCGCCCAGGCCGTCTGCGAGGGCGCGGACATTGAGGTAGCGCCGGCGTGCCCGCGTCTCGTCCATGCGGTTGAGCGCGAACACCATCGGCCGGCCGAGCTGCATCAGTTCCAGCGCGAATTCGAGGTCGCGCTCGAGTGCCGTGGCGTCGAGCACGACCAGCAGCACGTCGGGTGCGGCAAAGGGGTGGTCGGGAACGCGCGCCTCGTGGCGCGCGATCGGCGGCCAGTGGTCGCCCCACAGCAGGTATTTCAGCGTGACGCACGCGTCGGCATCGAGGTCGTGCAGGCTCTCGAGCGGGGGCAGCGCGACCAGGGAAATCTGGTCGAGGCCGACATCGACCAGGCATTCCTCGTACGCCGGCCCCACGCCGGCGAGCCTTTCATGGTGCGTCGCGGTGCTGGCGGCAGCCCGGAAAATGCTGTGCTTGCCGCTGCCGGCGCGGCCGACGATGGCGACCCGCGGCCGTTTCGTCCCGCGGGGGATCGGGCCATGGAGGGGAAAAGTGTGCACGGGCATGGGTCAATGTCCATCGCGAGGCGGCGCCATGGGCTGCCGGACGAGGTTCGGCATTGTGCGCCCGTATCGCCGGCCGCGCTGCGCAGCCCTTATTTGAAGCACGCTGCCACGCTGTCGGCAAGGCTGTTCCAGGCGCCGTCGCGGCCGGCGTGCCGGGTCAGGGCGGGATCGGCGCAGCCCTGGGGGCGGAAGGGCTGCAGGACTTGCCGCGTCACGCCGCGGTCCGCCAGCGCGCGCGCCAGGGCGACGACGTCGGCGTCGGGGAGGAGCGCCGGATGCACGGTGGTGCGGATCTCGTACGGCACGCCGGCGGCCAGCAGGATGTCTAGGCTCGCCAGTGCGCGCGCGCCGCTGCCCTCGACACCGGTGACGCGCGCGTAATCGGCGAATGGCGCCTTGGCGTCGAGCCCCACCCAGTCGACCAGCGGCAATACCTCGGCCAGCCGGCGCGGATAGGCGCCGCCCGTATGCAGCCCGACGCTGAACCCGAGGCCGCGCACGTCGCGCATCGCGTCGGCCAGGGCATCCTGCGCGGTGGGCTCGCCGCCGGAGAACACCACGCCGTCGAGCAGGCCCCGGCGGCGATACAGGAAATCCAGCACGTCGTCCCAGCGGGTCTCCCTGTCGCCCCGGGCGGGAATCAGGTGCGGGTTATGGCAATAGCCGCAGCGCCAGGGGCAGCCCTGGCACCAGACCACCGCCGCCAGCTGGCCCGGCCAGTCGGTGGCGGACAGCGGCGTGAGGCCGCCGACTCTGAGGGGGGCGTGTTTATCCCGGTTCATGGGCAGTCGTCCTCGCCCGGCGGGAGAGGACGCACGACGACATCAGCCCAGGCGGCAGGCGCGCTCTTCGAAGAAGCGGCGCTCGCGGTGCTCGCTCTTCTTGCCCTTGTTGAAGCTCGCCACCGGGCGGTGGTAGCCCATCACGCGGGTCCACACTTCGCAACGGGTGCGCTCCTCCTCCTTCAGGGCGGCGGCGTCGAGGGCTTTGTGCATTTCGGACAGGTCGGTCATTTCGGTCTCCTTTCGTTCAGGCAACAACAGCGCGTTTGCGCGACAGGGCTTCCTCGTCGCACTTGGGACAGAACTCGTGCTCGCCGGCGAGGTAGCCGTGTCTGGGGCAGATGGAAAATGTCGGCGTGATGGTGATGTAGGGCAGGCGGAAGCGCTCCAGACTCCGCCGCACCAGTTTCCTGCACGCCTCGGCCGACGAGATGTGCTCGGACATGTACAGATGCAGCACGGTGCCGCCGGTGTACTTGGTCTGCAAGGCCTCCTGCCGCGCCAGCGCCTCGAAGGCGTCGTCGGTGAAGCCCACCGGCAGCTGCGAGGAATTGGTGTAGTAGGGCGCGTCCGCGGTGCCGGCCTGCAGGATGCCGGGGTAGCGTTTGGCGTCTTCCTTGGCGAAGCGGTAGGTCGTGCCTTCGGCGGGCGTGGCCTCCAGGTTGTAGAGGTGGCCGGTTTCTTCCTGGAAGCCGGCGATGCGGCCGCGGATGTGGTCGAGCAGGCGCAGCGCGAATTCGTGACCCCACGCCGTGGTGATGTCGTGCGCGTCGCCCGTGAAGTTGCGGATCATCTCGTTGATGCCGTTCACGCCGATGGTCGAGAAGTGGTTGCGCAGCGTGCCGAGGTAGCGTTTGGTGTAGGGGAAGAGGCCGTCGTCCATCAGGCGCTGGATGAGCTTGCGCTTGATTTCCAGGCCATTCCGCGCCATGTCGAGCAAGGCGTCCAGCCGGCGCAGCAGCGCGGCTTCGTCGCCCTGGTATTCGTAGCCGAGGCGGGCGCAGTTGACCGTGACCACGCCGACCGAGCCGGTCTGCTCGGCCGAACCGAAGAGGCCGTTGCCGCGCTTGAGCAACTCGCGCAAATCGAGCTGCAGGCGGCAGCACATCGAGCGGATGTGGTTGGGCTTCATCTCGGAATTGATGAAGTTCTGGAAGTAGGGCAGGCCGTAGCGCGCCGTCATGGCGAACAGGCGCTCGGCGTTTTCCGACTCCCAGGGGAAATCCGGCGTCATGTTGTAGGTGGGTATGGGGAAGGTGAACACGCGGCCCTTGGCATCGCCCGTGGTCATCACCTCGATGTAGGCGCGGTTGATCATGTCCATCTCGGCCTGCAGCTCGCCGTAGGCGAACGGCATTTCCTCGCCGGCGATGACGGGAATCTGCTCGCGCAAATCCTCCGGGCAGGTCCAGTCGAAGGTGAGGTTGGTGAATGGCGTCTGCGTGCCCCAGCGCGAGGGCACGTTGAGGTTGTAGATCAGCTCCTGGATGCACTGCTTCACCTCCTCATACTGCATGTTGTCCTTGCGGATGAAGGGCGCCATGTAGGTGTCGAAGGAGGAGAAGGCCTGCGCGCCGGCCCATTCATTCTGCAGGGTGCCGAGGAAGTTCACGATCTGGCCGACCGCACTCGACATGTGTTTGGGCGGCCCCGCCTCGACCTTGCCCGGCACGCCGTTCAGGCCCTCGTGCAGGAGCGTCCTCAGCGACCAGCCGGCGCAGTAGCCGGCGAGCATGTCGAGGTCGTGGATGTGGAGCGAGCCGTCACGGTGCGCCTCGCCCAGTTCCGGCGGATAGACGTGGTTGAGCCAATAATTGGCCACCACCTTGCCGGAAACGTTGAGGATGAGGCCGCCCAAGGAGTAGCCCTGATTGGCATTGGCGTTGACGCGCCAGTCCTGGCGGCTGAGGTATTCGTTGATCGAGGCCTCGACGTCGACCACGGTCTTGCGGTCCTCGCGCAGCTTCTTGTGCGATTCGCGGTAGGCGATGTAGGCGCGCGCGGTCTGGAAATGGTTGGACGCGATCAGCGTCTGCTCGACCACGTCCTGGATGTGTTCGATGTCGGGCGGGCTGTTCCTGTATTTATGGACCAGCACCTTGCGCACCTGGGCGGTGAGCAGGTCGGCCTCGGGCTCGCCGAACTCGCCCGTTGCCTGCCCCGCGCGCAGGAGGGCCGAGCGGATCTTGCCGGCGTCGAAGGACACGCGGCGGCCGTCGCGCTTGATGACTTCGCGGGGCAGTGCTGCTATCACGGAATTCATGCCTGTCACCTCTATCTCTACATTTTGTGTTTTCGATTGATCAAAAATACGACATATTGTGGAAGTGTCAAGATGATTTTCAGGTTGGCAAGTCCTGATATACTTAAACATGAATATTTTCCACATGTTATGGAGACCAAGCCATGCGTACGATTCATGAATACCTGGGTACCGACCACCGCGTGTGCGACGATTTGTTCGCTGCCGCCGAAGCAGCCGCCGGCAACAAGGACTGGAACGGCGCGCGCGAGGGGTTCGGAAAATTCCAGGCGGCCATGGCGCGCCACCTGGCGATGGAGGAGGACGTGTTGTTTCCCGCCTTCGAGGAACGCACCGGCATGCGCGCCGGGCCGACGCAGGTGATGCGCATGGAACATGCGCAGATGCGCGAATTGATGGACGCGATGGCGCAGGCGGTCGACACGGGCGACGCGGACCGTTTCCTCGGGCTGTCGGAAACGCTCAACATGCTGATGCAGCAGCACAACCTGAAGGAGGAGAACATGCTCTATCCGATGTCCGACCGCACCCTGGGCGAGGAACGCGAGCGCGTGCTCGACGCGATGGAAGCCTGCCAGGGGCCGGGGGCGGCGTGAAGACGCCCGCCGCCGAGATCGTGCTCGACGCGCGCGGGCTGGAGCCGCCGACGCCGATGGAGCGTGTGCTGCAGACGCTCGCCCTGCTGCGCCCCGGCCAGACGATCCGCCTGTTGCTCCACCGCGAACCCTTTCCGCTTTATCCGCTGCTGGCGCAGCGCGGTTTCGGGCACGCCACCCGTCGCGAAGCCGACGGCAGCTACGTCATCCTGATCCGCCCGCTGGCGACGGAGGCCGGATGAGCCAGAGCGACGGCCTGTCGTTCGAACAGGCGCCGCCGTTCTCGGTGCCGCTGCGCTTTCTGCTGACGGCGCCGCTCTTCCTTGCTATCGCGGGGGTGCTGATTGCCTTCCATCCCGAGTCGCTCGCCTCGCGCTGGACCGCGCCGGCGCTGGCGGTGACGCACGCGCTGACGCTCGGCTTTCTCGCCATGGTC
Source organism: Thiobacillus sp. (assembly GCA_046292745.1). Classification (GTDB taxonomy): domain Bacteria; phylum Pseudomonadota; class Gammaproteobacteria; order Burkholderiales; family Thiobacillaceae; genus Thiobacillus. The sequence goes on from JBKBQH010000005.1 coordinate 122,489, forward strand.
ATGCTCGGCGCGCTGATGCAGATGCTGCCGGTGGTGGCGGGCGCCACGCTGCCGGCGCCGCGCGCGCTGGCGACGATCACACACGTGGGCCTGACGCTCGGCACGCTGGCCCTGCTTGCCGGCTTCCTGTTCGCCGACGCGTTTGCGTGGGCCGCCGCGCTGGGCCTGCTGGCGGCCGCGCTCGGCGTCTTTCTCGCCGCCAGCGCGGCGGCGCTCTTGCGCGCGGTGGCGAGCGACACGGTCAGCGGCATCCGCCTGGCCTGGGTCGGGCTGGCAGCCACGGCGGGGCTGGGCACGGCACTGGCGGCGGCGCGCGCGGGCTGGCTGACGCTGCCCGACGTCGCGGCGACGGTCGAGGTGCACGCGCTCTACGGACTGCTGGGCTGGGTGCTGCTGCTGGTGATCGCGGTGGCCTATCAGGTGGTGCCGATGTTCCAGCTCACACCGCCGTATCCGGCGCGCCTCGCGCGCTGGCTGGCGCCCGGGCTGGCGGCGGCGCTGCTGCTGCGGGCGGGGGCGGTTCTCCTGCCGCCGGCCGGGGTCGCGCTGGTCGACGGCGTGCTCGCCGTGAGCGTGCTCGTCTTCGCGCTTGCCACCTTGCGTCTGCAGGCGCAGCGCCGGCGCCGCCTGGCCGACGTGACGCTCGATTACTGGCGCGTCGCCATGGCGAGTCTGGTCGCCGCGGTCATGGTCTGGGGCGCGGCGCGCGCGTGGCCGGCGTGGGCCGGCCACGACGCCTATCCGCTACTGCTCGGGCTGCTGTTCCTCGGCGGGTTCGCGGTCAGCGTGGTCAACGGCATGCTCTACAAGATAGTGCCTTTCCACGCCGGGTTTCACTTGCAGGCGCAGTTGCAGGCGCGCGCCGGCAGCATTCCGACCATGAAGGAAATGATCTCGCCGCGCGCCATGCGCGGCCAGTTCCGTTTCCACGTCGCGGCCTGCCTGCTGCTGGCCGGCGCGCTGGCCTGGCCGCCGCTGGCGGCGCCAGGCGGCCTGGCCATGGCGGCGTCGGCGCTGTGGCTCGCCGCCAATCTGGCTTCAGCGGTTCGGCGCTACAGAACGTTTGGCGGGCGCTGGGCGTGAGGGTGAACGGACGAGGTCGGCCAGGGTGTGGCGGTCGAGGCTCGCCAGGAAGGCGTCGCCGGCGTCCGCGAGGAAGGACTTGAGGGCGCAGGCGGGCAGCAGGATGCAGCCGATTTCGCCCGGGCGGAAGCATTCGGCGAGTTCGAGCCCCGGCTCCATGTCGCGCACCACGTCGCCGAGCCGGATGTCGGTGGGGCGTCGCGCCAGCCGGAAGCCGCCGCCCTTGCCGCGCACGGTTTCGATGTAGCCCTTCTGGCCCAGCTGGTGGACGACGCGGGTGAGATGGTGGCGGGAGATGCCGTGTTCGGCCGCCAGCGCGCCGACGGTCGCGAGTTCGCCGGGATGGTGGCCCAGATGGATCAGTACGCGGAAGGCGTAATCGGTAAAGCGGGTGAGCTGCACGATGGAAATGGGCTATTGAAAAACAAATTATAGGCGCCGCATCCGACTTCGCATTTATAATATGTATTCCATTTACATCTATAGGAGAACGCCATGCATGCCCACCTGCACCTTCGCCAGGACCAGATCTATCCCTTTGACGCGCGCGGCATCGCCAAGCGCTTCCGCCACGCGGCGATCTTCGGCGCGCTGGATGCGCTGACGCCGGGCGAGCGCATGCGCTTCGTCAACGACCACGACCCCCTGCCGCTGCTCGACCAGCTGCGCCAGCGCTACGGCGAGGCCGTCGAGATCCAGTACCTGCAGCGCGACCCGGGTGCGATCGTGATCGACTTCATTCGCGCCTGAGCGCGATGGGGCTGCCTGCGCTCGTCGGCCTGGCCCTGGCGACATTCGCCGTCGCCCTGCTGGCCATGCCGCATGCCGGGCGCGCGGCGGCGCTGCACCTGATGCTGGCGATGGGGGCGCTGCCGCTGATTTTCGCCGCCATGAGCCATTTCATTCCAGTGTTGACACGCAGCCGTGCCGCGCCGCCCGCACTGGGCAGCCTGCCTGTGCTGGCGCTGGCCAGCGGCGCCCTGGCGGTGGCGGCGCTCGGTCTGCCGGCGCTGCGCTGGGCGCAGTACGTGGCGGCGCTGCTCGTCGTCGCTGCGGCCGCCGGCCTGCTGGGGTGGAGCCGCTGCCGCCGCGCCGGCATGCTGGGACGGGCACACGCCGGCCTCGCCTGGTATGAGGCGGCGCTGGCCTGCCTGATCGCGGCCCTGCTCGCCATCCTCGCCAGCGCGCTGTGGCCGGCGCAGACCATCGCGCTGCGACACCTGCACCTGCATTTGAATACGCTGGGCTTCGTCGGCCTGACCGCGCTTGGCACGCTGGCGGTGCTGATGCCGACTGTTGCCGGCCGGCCCGATCCGGCGGCCGCGCCTGCGTTGCGTCGCGACCTGCCGTGGGCGGCCGCCGGCACCCTGGGCGTCGCCGTCGGCGCGGCCTGGTTCGTGCCGCTGGCCGTGGCGGGGGCGGTCGCTTGGAGCGTCGTCCTGGCGCGCTTCGGCGCCGCCTGGCTGCGAAACTACCGGCGCGAAATCTTCGCGCTGCACGGTGCGGCCCCCTTGCTGGGCGCCGCGCTGGCGGGGTTTGCCGCAAGCCTGCTCTTCGGCGTCGTGGCGGTCGGCGCCGCGGCGCTGTCGCCGCTGTCCGTGTTCGTCGCCGGCTTCATGTTGCCGCTGGTGTCCGGCGCGGCGACGCAGTTGCTGCCAGTATGGCTGCGGCCGGGCGTGCAGAGCGAGGGGCACGCCCGCCTGCGTGCACGGCTCGGCCGCCACGGCGGCGTGCGTGCCGCGCTGTTTGCCGCGAGCGGCCTTATCGCGGGCACGGGCCACGCCTGGGGACTGCTGCTGGGGGCGGCCACGCTGGTTTCCTTCCTGGTGACGGCCGGCGCCGCGCTGCTGCGATTCCCTCTTGAACGAGAAAGGACCTTGCCATGAGTCACCCCGAATTCTTCGCCGCCGTGCCGCGCATCACGCTGCACGACCCGCTGGCCGAACTGCTCGGCGCCGCCGGGCGGGGACTGATCGAGTACGGCTATGCCGACGCGGTGAAACTCGCCGGTCACTCCTGCCCCACCGTGGCGGGGGCCTACCTGATGACGCTGAAGGCACTCGGCGCGCTCTATCCGGATTGCACGCCCGAGCGCGGCAACATCCGGGTCGACTTGAAGGCGGCGCAGGCGGACGGCACCGCCGGCGTCGTCGCCGCGGTCGCCGGGCTGCTGACCGGCGCGGCGGGCGAGGGGGGGTTCAAGGGACTCGGCGGGCGCCACGCGCGCCGCGACCTGCTGCGTTTTTCCGCCGGCATCGACGCCGAACTCCGCTTCACGCGTGGCGATACCCAGGCGAGCGTCGCGGCAAGCTACCGGCCCGAGTGCGTGCCGCCGGCGCCCGAACTGCAGGCCCTCATGCCGCGCGTCGTCGCGGGCGAGGCGAGCGCGGCCGAGCTGGCGGAATTCGGGCGCTTATGGCAGATGCGCGTCAAGCGCATCCTGATCGACCATTTCGACGACCCGGAACTGGTGCAGTGCACCCCCGCGTGAGCATGCGATTCGACGCGCCCGCCGGTATAGTGGCGGCGTTGTCTTGACCCCTTGCCTATTCGGAATGACCTCATGAACACGAGTCTCGATGATCCGTCTTCCGGCCGGCCGCCGCGGCGTTTTCCAAAGGCGCCGCTGATCGTCATCCTGGTGGTGCTGGCCGCGCTCGCCTGGGTGGCCTGGCTGACGACCCGGCCGCCGCGTCCGCTGCCCGAACTGCCGCCGTTGCGCGAGCTGCCGCTGCAATCGTCGGATCCGGCCCCGGCCGCGCCGGCGGGCAACGCCGCGCGCTGAACCGGGCCGCGCTCAGCACGCGACCATGTCGGCGCGCGCCGACTGGATGGCTCACCCCGGCTTGCCGTCGACGCGCGGGCGCAGCAGCATCGGCGCGTAGACGAACACGAACAGTCCGAAAGCCGCGATCCACAGCAGTCCCGACGCCAGCAGGGCGGGAGCCGTGACGGCCGGCATCAGCAGCGGCGGCACGACGCGCAGCAGCGCCGCGAGGTTGATCGCGACGAAGGCCCAGGTCATCACCGGCGGCGCTTCCAGCAGGCGGCCGGTGTGACCGAGCGATACCCGCGCCATCATGCCGAGCGTGAGCACGCCGATGCCGCCGGCGGTGAAGGCGTGCAGCGCGCTCGACTGGGCCGGTGCAACACCGGCCGCCGCCAGCGCGAGCAGGGCAAAGCCGAGCGGCAGCCACGCATAGCCCAGATGCAGAACCCACAGCAGCGGCACGCCCCACACGCGGCCCGTGTACCAGCCCGCGAGACGGCTGCCGTGCAGCAGTGCCGCCAGCGCGGCCAAGAGCGCCGTCGTCGCGGACACCGGCGCGGCGAGCCAGCTCAGCAGCGCCAACAGCGTGAGCCAGGGCAAGGCCGTTTCGATGGAGTTCCAGCGCCGCGCGCGGCTGCCGAGCCGGTTGTCGGTGAAGCTGGGAATCACCCGCCCACCGACGATCACCATGATCATCACGATCATCGTAGCGGCGCCGTGCAGGCCGAGGCGGGCGGTGTGCGCAAGCGCGAGCGCCTCCAGGTGCACCAGCGCGTTCGCCGCGGCCAGCGCCAGCAGCAGGGTGGGGAAGGCGAGGTTGGTGAACTGCCTCGCTCGCAGGATGGGCCGGGCGAGCACGATCGCCAGCACCGGCAGGAAGGCGAGGTCGGCCAGCGCGACCCCGAGCGGCGGCAGGTTCGGCAGCACCCAGGCCAGGCGCCCGGCGAGCCATACGGCGAACAGCGCCGCCAGCGGCGGCCCGGCGGGCGTGGCGAGGCCGGTCCAGTTGCGCACCGCGGTGAGCAGGAAGCCGGCGATCACCGCGATCGTGAAACCGAACAGCATTTCGTGGCCGTGCCATGCGGGCGTCGCCCACGCGCCGGTACCCAGGCGGCCCTGCAGGATCAGCAGCCAGGCGCCCATCAACACGACGGCGAGCACGCCGGCGGCGAGGAAGAACGGCCGGAAGCCAAGCGCGAACGGCGCCAATTTTGCCGCGCCCTTGGCGGGGTTCAGGCCAGGCATCAGGACCGGAAGTGAATATCCCGTCCGGAGGCCGCGCCGCGGCACATCAGCGGGAAACGGGGGAAAATGCAGGGGAGGGCAGTGGCCGGCATAGCAATTTCAATGGCTGGTGCCTTCCGACAGCCGTGTCTTGTTCCACACATTGTATTTTCCGACCGGGCGTTTCATGGGCAGTCGCTTGATTTCCTTCATTGTTTTCGCGTCGTACACGACGAGGGCGCCGTCCTTTTCCCAGATCGAGACCAGCGCGTACTTGCCGTAGCGATCGAACTCGACATGGGTCGCGGTCTTGCCGGGCAGGGGTTTCAGGTTGGCGACGATTTCCAGGCTTTGCTTGTCGATGACGTGCATCGTGTCCTTGCCGGCGCCGAAGAATACGTCCGCCCACAGGTAGGGCGAGTTTTCATGGCTGCGCAGGAAAAAGCCGGCGCCGAGGGTGGGAATGGTCTTGAGGGTCTTCCAGGTTTTCATGTCGATCACCGAGATCAGGCCTTCCTTCAGGTTGGGGGAGGCCATCACGCGGTGTATCTTGCCCTCGGCGTCCCGCCAGTCCCAGGTGATGCCGGAACCCAGATGCGGCATGCCGGCAAGATCGAGGTCGGCGATCTTCCGCCCCGCGCCGAGATGGATGACCTGTCCCTTCGGGCTCGCGCGCGAGGCGCCGAGCAGGTAGTCGTAGTTCTGGTCGAAAAAGAAATCGTCGAGCGTGTCCTCGAGCACGATGCGCCGCACCGGGAGCGGGCCGGGCTCGGGAAGCGCTTCCTGGAGACGGTGGTCGTGCACCAGCCCCCTGTAGACCGGGCGGCCGTCGTAGGGGATTTCCCATATTTCCGGGATGTCCTTCAACGCCGCGATGAAGCTGTTGCGGGGACGCGCATCGTAAACGGCGGAGACGCGCGAGGTCCTGCCGCTGCCGTCGACGACCGGAATCACCTTCACCAGCGCCAGATCCCTGGCATCCAGCGCCACCAGGGTGTGCGGCAGATAGTTGGCGGCCATGACATAGCGGCCATCGCTCGATACCGCGACATTGCGGGTGTTGATCCCGACCCGTGTTTCCGCCACCACCCTGAGGTTCCAGAGGTCGAATTTGGTGACCCAGCCGTCGCGCGAGGCCCAGTAGACGAAACGCCCGTCCGGTGTGAACTTGGGACCGCCGTGCAGCGAGTAGCGGGTGGCGAACCGGGCGATCGGTTCCATGCTGTCGCCGTCGAGCACGGTGATGTGGTGGTCGCCGTGCTCCACGACCAGCGTCAGGTTCATCGGGTCGGCCTGGAATACCGGTTTGGCTGGCAGGTCGACGGCGTCCGGGTTGACGATGCGGGAAGCCGTGATGTCCTGGGCATCCCACTTCGGCGGCAGTTTCGGCGGGGTGTAGATCCATGCGGCCAGCGCTTCGATCTCGTCCGGTTGCAGCAGGGTTCTGAATGCCGGCATCTGTGTCGCCGGCAGGCCGTCGGCGATGGCCAGGATCGCGTCAGGCTTCTTGAGGCGTGCCAGCGACTCGGGCAGCAAGGCCGGCCCCATGCCACCCAGGCGATTGGGGGCGTGGCAGGACAGGCAATGGGTTGCATAGAGCCTTTCCGGGTCGGGGGCAGCCTGGGCCAGGCCGACAACGAACGACAAGGCCAGCGCACACCGCACCAGGCGGGTCACGTTCATGATCCCACCTCCACCAACGGCTGCGTGGCGACGCCAATTTCCTCGTCGGTCAGGTAACAGCCCGGGTCTTCCGCCCAGAAATTGCCCGTGGTCTGCCAGGCCCGCACGCGCGTGTTGCCGTTGCAGATGGCGCGGTGTGCGCAGGCGGCGCAGCGTCCCTGCACCGGGCGCTGCGTGCTTTTCAGTCCGGCCATCAAAGGGTCTGCGGTGTCCCGCCAGATTTCCGAGAACGGTCGCTCGCGCACGTTGCCGAGCGGGTAATCCCACCACATGGTGTCGGGATGGACCATGCCCAGATTGTCGATATTGGCGATGTTCACGCCGGAGGCGTTGCCCCCCCATTGCACGAGCTTGCGCTGGATATGGCCGGCGCGTTCCGGAAAGCAGCGGTGCACCCATTCCAGCAGGTAGACGCCGTCGGCGTCGTTGTTGCCGGTGACGTATTCCTTGGGCAGGCCTGCCTGCACGTGCCGCCAGCACCGGTCGAACAACAGATCGAGCGCATGGCGGGTGGTGCGGAAATGCGCGTCGTCCCTGCGGTTCCGGTTGCCGCGCCCGGCATAGTTGAGATGTGACAGATAGAACTTGTCGATGCGCTCGGTTTCCATCAGGTCGAGCAGGGCAGGCAGATCGTGCGCGTTGTCCTGTGTCAGCGTGAAACGCATGCCGACCTTGGCGCCGGCGTCGCGGCAGAGACGGATGCCGTCCAGCGCGGCGTCGAATGCGCCCGGTTTGCGACGGAAGCGGTCGTGGGTGTCGCGCAGGCCGTCCAGGCTGATGCCGACGTAGTCGAAGCCGGTCCCGGCGATGGCGTCGAGGTTGGCTGCGTTCACCAGCGTGCCGTTGGTAGACAGGCCGACATAGAAGCCCATGGCCTTGGCGCGCCGGGCGATGTCGAAGATGTCGGGCCGCAGCAGGGGCTCGCCGCCGGACAGGATCAGCACCGGCACGCGGAAGGCCTTGAGATCGTCCATCACGGCGTAGGCTTCCTCGGTGCTCAATTCGCCACTGAAATGCTTGTTCGCCGAAATCGAATAGCAATGTTTGCAGGTGAGATTGCAGCGTCGAACCAGGTTCCAGATCACGACCGGCCCCGGGGGGCTGCGTTTCGGACCGGGCGCTGTCGGCCGGACGAGTTCCTGCATGAACTGGGTAACGCGAAACATGGTAGCGAGCCCTCAATAGCTTGGCGGTTGATCGACGATGCGCAGGCCGGTTTTCTTTAACATGCGGGTGCTGTACAGGATATCGGACCGCCGGCAGGCCGCGCCCAGCACGTCGGCAATCCGCCTGGCATACGTTTCTGCCTCGACGCGGGATTTCGCGTGCACCATGGCGAACAGGTTGTACGGCCACAGCGGCAGATGGCGCGGGCGGCGATAACAATGACTGACAAAGGCCAGCCGGCCGACCGCCTCGCCAAGCGCGTCGACCTGTTCGTCGGCGACGTCCCATACGGTCATGCCGTTCGCCACATAACCCAGCGCATAGTGGTTGGGCACCACACCGATGCGGCGGATGACGCCCCGTTGCAACATTGCCTGCATGCGCGCCATCACTTCCTCTGCGGTGAGTCCGAGCTGCGCCGCGATGGCATGGTAGGGCCGTGGCGTCAGCGGCAGGCCCGCCTGGCACGCGGCAACGAGAGCGAGGTCGACGGAATCCATCATCCGGCGTCCAGGATCAGTTCCACAAAGAATTCGCGCTCCTTCGGAAAACGGTAGACCGGCAGACCGCTCGCCGACTCGATACGGGCAAAGGCGGATTCGACCTTTTCCGGCGTTTCCGCCGCGCCGACGAACCACAGGTTCAGCGCATGTTCGCGCCGATAGTTATGGGCGATCTCCGGCTGTCTGCTGACGAATTCGGCCAGTTCGTCGAAGTCGGCAGCCGGTACTGCCATCGCCGCCAGGACGTTGACGCCGCCCATGCGGTCGGCATTGAACAGCGGGCCGAAGCGGCTCAACACGCCGGCTTCCAGGAGCGCCTCGATACGCGCGATCAGGCTGGCCTCGTCCAGGCCGAGGGCTTCGGCTGCGACCTGGTAAGGGCGTTCGCAGATCGGGAATCCCCCCTGGAAAGCATTGATCAGGCGGCGATCGGTCTCGCTCAACGGCACCGCCTGGGATGAGGCGGCCCGGTTCATGCGGCTTGCACCCAGCCCGAATAGCGCGCGCCGCATTGCTTGAACCGGCGGCGTGAGAACAGGGCTTGACAGTCGAAGGGCTCGAGCCCCAGTTCCCGGCGCATGCGGGCGACTTCCGACGACACGGCCTGACGATCCTGGCCATGCACCATCGAGAAGAGGTTGTAGCGCCAGGCCGGCAGACGCCGCGGGCGCCGGTAGCAGAGGGTGACGGCAGCCTGCTGCGCCAGCATGCGGCCCACCTCGGCGACCGCCGCGTCAGGCACGTCCCACACCACCATGGCGTTGGCGGCGTATCCCAGTTCATGGTGGCGCACCACGATGCCGAAGCGGCGGATGACGCCAAGTTCGAGCAGGCGGGCGAGGCGGGCGAGGACGGCCGCTTCGCTGACGCCCAGGGAAGCAGCCAGCCGGGCGTAGGGACGGGCGGTGAGCATGAGGCCGGCCTCAAGCGCGCCAGCCAGCGCATAGTCGGCGGATTCGAGGCTGGGCGGCACAGGGCTTTCCTGCGGGCGTCGTATCGGATCGAGGTGGGGGGCGCGGGGGCGGGCCTGGCTGCGCAGGTCGAAGCCGAGGTCGATGTGGAAGCTCTCCAGCATCGGCAGGTCGAGCACGAGACTGTCCGCCGCCCGGCCGATTTCCGTGAGCACCTGCGTGACCTGCTCGCGGCGCGGTGCGGTGGCGACGAACCAGAGATTGAACTCGTGCTCGCGCTCATAGTTGTGGTTGACTTCCGGGTAGCCGTTGATGACCTCGGCCACGGCCACGATCCGGTCCGCCGGCACCGACACGGCGGCAAGCGTGCTCCAGCCCAGCGTGTGCGGCCTGAAAACCGCACCGACGCGGGATACCATCCCCTGACCGATCAGGTGTTCCAGGCGGGCGATGACCGTCGATTCCGGCAGGCCCAGCCGGCGCCCCAATGCCGCATAGGGGCGGGAAACCAGGGGGAAACCGCGCTGCCAGTCATTGACCAGGGCAAAGTCGATGGGGTCGAGGGAAGTATTCATAATCCGAGCCGATGGGCGCGTGCCGAAAAGAAAATGCCGCTGGGCGAGAGCGCCGGGACTTCCGCAATTTTTTCGAAAGTGGCGGTGTCATGGATCTGGATGCGGTTTTCGTCCCGCACCGAGATCCAGACGTGCTCGCCGCGCGGCGTGAATTCCAGGTGCAGCACGGCCTTGCCGGGCTTCAGGGTGTGCACGATCTGACGGCTCTCGACGTCTATCACCTGCACCGTGTCGTAGTGCGGGAAGGCGAAATTGATCCAGAGCCGGCGGCCGGTCGGTTCGGCCATCACGAACACCGGCTGGCCGGCGACGGGGATCGTGCCGACCTTCTGCCAGGTTGAAATGTCCACCAGTACCACCTCGTGGCGGCCGACGCCGGGAATGAACGCCAGATTGCCGGCCACCGCCCAGGTTTCCAGATGCGGCATTTTGTAGACTGGCAGCTTCTGCTCGCCACGGCCGTAATCCGGCAAGACCCGTTTGACCCCCCGTTCCGGATGCCACAGATCGAGGACGGCAATGCCGTCCTCGCCATACAGCCCGGCCACGTACCAGCGGCCGTCCCCGGTGACCAGGGCGTCGTAGGGCTCCTTGCCGATGCCCGCGTGGCGGGTCACTCGGGGATGCCTCGGATCCTTCGACAGGTCTGCCTGCCAGATCTCCCCGGCCTCGAAAAGACTGAAGGTGAACTGGTTGCCTGCCGCATCTTCCAGCCCGACCACCTTGGACAGCGCGCCGGTGGCTTCGGAGCGCGCAGGAATTTCGCTCAGCATTTCCAGCGTTTCGCTATCGAAGAATTTGACGCCGCCGGGCGTGTAGTTGGCCGCGGCGATGATGCGGCCATCCTGTGAAATGGCGCCGCCGATGCTGTTGCCGGACTGGATGACGCGCTTGACGACCTGGCCGCCCAGCAGGTCGATCTTGCTCAATCCGCCGTCGCGGCCGAACACATAGGCGTAGCGCGCATCGCGCGAGTACACGACGGAGGCATGCGACAGGTCGCCCAGGCCCTCGACTCTTTGCAGGGCGATCTTTCGCGTGGTGTCGATGATCTGCACGCTGCCGCTGGCGCGCTCGATGACCACGCCGAGGTCGCCGCTGCCACGAAGCTCGCCAGCGGGTGCCAGCTGGCTGAGCGCACACAGGGCCAGGCCCATCACGAATCGGGACCAGCGGGCGTTGTCAGTCGAGGCGGTCGGCAGGTTCATTCCGGGAATCCCTTCAGCAGCATGGTCACGATCCAGGCCGCGTCCGACTCGCTCAGATGCGGCATCCAGCCGGGCATGGCGGTGCCGGGCCGGCCATAAAGAATGGTGGCTTCCAGCGACTCGCGCGGCTTGCCGGCAAGCGCTTGTGCGGTAAGGGGTGATCCGAGTCCGCCGGTGAGCTTGAGGCCGTGACAGAAGCCACATTCCTGGCGCACGAAACGGACGAGATCGTGTTGACGTTCGGCTGAGGGGAGGCGGGCGGGGGGATCCGCCAGCGCCGGATTGACCATCGCGGCCAATGCCAGGAGGGCGACCGCGAATGTCGCGATGAGACCGAGATTGCGCAGTAGCGTCGGCCCTGTCCGGGGGGCGCATGCCGCGTCGCTTGTCTCCTTGATCGTCGGAATGCAGCTTTTAGAAGCGTACCGAGGCATGGTTTTTCCCTTTCAGGTTTGCGCGGCATCCTGGGTCAGGGTGCCGCGCAAACCCGCCCGGCCGGGCCGGGCGGAAGCCTGCTTTCAATAAACGTCGTGCTGCGTGTTGTAGACGTTGAACTTGCCGGTGGGCGTGACCAGGCGCTTGTCCTTGATCACGGCCTTGAGCGCGCGCGTCCTGTCGTCCATCACGACGATCGCCGATTCGCCCGTCTTCGGGCCCCACACCGAAAACCACACCTCGTCGCCCGTCCGGTTGTATTCGGGATGGGTGACGCGGCCCTTGCTGATGCCCGCGAGCTTGGCGACATTGATCACCTGCGCCGGTTTGTCGAGGTTTTTCAGGTCGAATACCGACACCGACTGCTGGGCATCGTCGTCAGGCGAGAGCGCGGCGTCGACCCACAGGTTCGAAGACTTCGGATGGGTCTTGATGAAGAGGCTGCCGTTGCCGTGGTTCTTCAACGTGCGCACGACCTTCCAGGCATGGGCCTTGTGCCTGGCGGGATCGGTGCCGATCACCGCGATGGTGTCGTCGCCGAGGTGGCCCGTCGCCCATACCGGGCCGTATTTCATGTCGTTCCAGTTGGCGCCGCGGCCGGGGTGCGGCTTGGTCCCGACCTTGACGTTGGCGGCGAGCTTGCCTTCCTTGGTGTCGACCACCGAAATGGTATTGCGCATGTTGGCGGCGACGAGGAAGTAGCGCTTGGACGAGTCCCAGCCGCCGTCGTGCAGGAAGCGTTCGGCCTCGATCTCGGTCGTCTTCAGGTTCTTGATGTCGCTGTAGTTGACCAGCAGGACCTTGCCGGTTTCCTTGACGTTGACGACGAACTCGGGCTTGATGTGCGACGAGACAATGGAAGCGACGCGCGGTTCGGCATGGTATTCCTGCTCGTCGTAGGTATAACCGCGGGTCGACATCACCTTGAGCGGTTCGAGCGTGAAGCCGTCCATCAGCACATAGGCGGGCGGCCAGTAGGTGCCGGCGATGGCGATCTTGTCGTCGTAGCCCTTGTACTTGGAGGTGTCGATCGAGCGCGCATCCGAACCGGTGCGGATGGTGGCGACGGTCGCCGGCGTTTCCATCCAGAGGTCGATCAGGTTGATGAGACCGTCACGGCCGGTGGTGTAGAGGTAGCGCCCGGACTTGGAGATGCGCGAGATGTGCACCGCGAAGCCGGTCTTGAGGACGGCGACGATCTTCTTGCTGTTGCCGTCGATCAGCGCGACCTCGCCGGAGTCGCGCAGCGTCACTGAGAAAAGATTCGACAGATCGAGATCGTTCATCTGCTTCTTCGGCCGCTTTTCGACCGGCACGATAACCTTCCAGCTCGCGCGCATTTCCTTCATGCCCCATTCCGGCGGCTGCGGAGGCGGTTGCTGGATGTAGCGCGCCATCTGCTCGATCTGCGTCTCGGTCATTTCGTTGGCGGTGCCGAAGCCCGGCATGCCACCGGGCGTGCCGTAATGGATGAAGATCTTCAGGCTTTCGGTGCCGAGCTTCTGCATGTCGGCCGGCAGCAGCGGCTTGCCGGTCGCCCCCTTGCGCAGCACGCCATGGCAGCCGGCGCAGCGGTCGAAATAGATCTGCCGCGCCGCGTCGAATTCGGCCTTGGTCATGGGCGGGGCCTTGGGGTCGGTCGACTGGTACATTTCGACATTCGCCAGGGACGAGCCGCCGCCGCCGATGTAGGTGGTCTCGGCTGTCTGCGGCTGCACCTTCGGGTCTGCCGCGAGGGCGAGCGAGACCGCCATCGGCAGGGCCGCGAGGGCGAACAGCGTGTGCTGGATGTATTTCTTCATGATGCCTCCATGTTGAAAAAAGGACGGGCACTGCACATCCTGCACCCGCCGCAGGCGGGGGCAGGACTGAACTCAATCGACGGCTGCGGGTTCGATCGCCGCGCGGGTTTCCCGGCGACCGATGGTCAGGAGATCCCACACCAGCAGCACGAAGCCGGCGGCGAAGATCCAGCCGCCGATCATGCGCCACTGCATGCCCTGCACGAACCAGGGATGCGCCTGCGCCACGAAGTAGCCGGCCCAGCTGGAGCCCTCGACGGCGCGCTCGATGTGCGACTGCTCGTAGCCGGAGATCAGGAGCGCCATGGTCATCATGATCATGCCGATGTGCAGCAGGGCGATCGACCATTTCCACTTCCACGCGCCGACCAGGTGACCGCTCATGTACACGTTGCCGCGCCATTTCTGGATCGCCAGGTAGAAGAAGGCGATGACCATGGTGACGTAGGCGCCGAAGAAGGCGAGATGGCCGTGCGAGGCGGTCCATTGCGTGCCGTGGGTGTACAGGTTGATCTGCGGCAGGGTGTGCATGAAGCCCCACACGCCGGCGCCGAAGAAGTTGCCGAAGGCCTGCGCGATGATCCACGCCAGCGCCGGGTTGTTGCTGCTCTTCAGCTTGTGGTGGCCGGCGTCGAACACCGCGTGCACCACCATGGCCACCAGCGGGATGGGCTCGAGCGCGGAGAAGAAGCCGCCGATCGCGAGCCAGTATTCCGGCGTGCCGATCCAGAAATAGTGGTGGCCGAGGCCGAGGATGCCGGAGCCGAACATCAGCGCCACTTCGATGTAGAGCCAGGTCTCGACGATCTTGCGGCGCACGCCCAGCGTCTTCATCAGGCCGTAGGCCATCAGGCAGCCGACCAGCACTTCCCAGGTCGCCTCGACCCACAGGTGGATCACCCACCACCACCAGTGCTGGTCGATGGAGATGTTGGGGGTGAACCACATGCCGGCGAGATACAGGCCCGCCAACGCGACCAGATCGAGCACGAGCACGCCACCGACCCCGGTGTAGCGCCCCTTGGTGAAGGTCGCGGCGACGTTGTAGAAGAACACCAGCACGCACACCACGATGCCGATGTCGGCCCAGCGCGGCGCCTCGATGTATTCGCGGCCCTCGTTGATCAGCCAGATCGAGGCCTGGGTGCCGGCGCCGACCTGCACCAGCAGGTAGACGACGACGACGACCGCGACCGCGAGCGTGAATATCCAGAAGATCAGGTTGGCCAATCCCAGCCCGACCACCGGTACCCCGGATTCGTCCTCCAGCAGCCAGTAGACCGAGCCGATGAAGCCGAACAGCAGCCACACGACCATGGCGTTGATGTGCACCATGCGGTTGACGGAGAAGTCCAGCACGCCGAACAGGAAATCCGGCTGCAGGTACTGGATCGCGGCCAGCAGGCCGAACAGCACCTGCGCGCCGAACAGCGCGGCGGCGACGACGTAGTACTTGATCGCGAGTTTCTGCCCGCCGTTCAGGTTGGAACTGTCGAGCTTGCCCAGTGCAGTCATCTCAATTCTCCTGGTCGATGGACACGAAGTTGGCGGGGAAGCCGTTGGTGTCGATGGACGACATCCACTTCAGGAAGGCGACCGTGGCGCGCGCTTCTTCCGCCGTGATGCCGAGATTCGGCATGCGGCGGCCAAGCACGTTGTGCAGGCGGTCCTGCGGATTCATGAGGAATTCCACCATCTGCTGCTCCCGGATTTCCTTCGATCCCCAGGACGGGTCGAGCCAGGACTTGGTGAGGTCGGGGGCGTAATACGCGCCGTTGCCGAGCAGGGTGTGGCAGTTCATGCAGTTCTTCGCCTGCGTGGTCAGCTTGCCGCGGGTGACCAGCGCCTTGGCTTCGTCCTCGGTCAGTTTCTGGCCGAACAGGGGCTCCTCGACGCCGATTTTGGGAACCAGCATGTTGCGGCCTTCATCGAACTCGTAGGTGATGCGGTGGTTGATCGCCGAATAGCCCGGCACCCGCGTGCCACCAGCCGTGATCTGGCTGATGGTGTCGAAGGTCAGAAAGATCAGTACGACGAACGAGGCGGCCGTAATCCAGATGGCGTTCTTGCGCCAGAAGGATTCGGAGGCCCACCATTCTTCTTTTGCCATGGTCATGCTCCCCTTGATTTAACGACGGTTGAAAAAGTACTGGCCGGTCTTCCCGGCTCGGCATGCGGTTCGCGATGCGTACCCACGCACAGGTGCCAGATCGCGTGCGGCGCCAGCAGGTAGCCGATGAGCATGAGCGCAACGATCGTGATCCAGAACGCGCTGCCGAACAGGTTGGCCGCGGCGGCCAGTGTCAGCACCGCGGCGACCAGCGCCGCATAGGACGCGTAGGCCAGCCACAGGAAGCCGGGGCGGCGCTTGATGCGCGCGTAGGCAAACAGCAGGGCGTAGAGGCCGCCCGTCATGATCACCATGGCGGCCGAAAAGAATGTGATGAAGAAGTCCTTCAGTGCGACCGGTTCAAGCATGGCCCGTCCCCCCCGATGGTGCAGCCACTGGCAGATGCTCGCGCGGTCGGCTGCGGTGCCGGCCGGCAGGTTTTTCTTGTCGATGCATCGGTATAGACCACTTTGACGAAAGCGGTAAAACACCCGTCTCGAAATGGCATCCTGACGCGCGTGCGCCGTCTGAAGTGATGGTGTAGGGTCGGCATGGCAGACCGCCTAGACGATGCGGAACAGAAACAGCATGCCGAAGTGGAACACGATGAAAATCAGGACGGTGACGAAAACCGCGGCGTTCTCGCTCTTCTCGAAGATTCTTTGGATCATGACGCTCTCCTTCTCCTGGGGTTGGGATGCAGGTCGCACGGGCGCCTCGATTTCCGATCACAGATATTCGGATATGCAGGCCCATTTATAATTTGCATTTTTATAGCATGTTCAAGGAATATGCAAGGCGAGTTGAAATTTTTTTTCGCCTACCCCGGCCAGCGCCGTACGGGCCGGGCCGTCAAAATTTCGTCACCCTTGGCCGGGAGAATCGGCGCATCCGGTGCCCCGGATTCCCCACCCCAGATCCAGGAGACGACATGAGCAGCACACTTCATCCCGACGGCAAGCTGAACCCCCACGACAGCATCGCCAACCCCAGCGGCAACGATTCCATTCTCGATCTCATCGAGGCGCGCCAGATCTCCCGCCGCAATTTCCTCAAGACATCGCTGGGCGCGACCGCGCTGGCCCTGGCCGGTGGCGGCGTGGCCGGCCAGGCACTGGCGCAATCCAAGCCCAGGGCGCTGAACACCGCCATGGCGACGCTGCACAGCCCGTCCCCGGTGGGCGGTATCGGCTTTACGCCGGTGGCGCCGAACCGCCTGCCGATGACCGACGCGGTCACCGTGCCGCAGGGCTACACCGCCAAAGTGCTGCTCGCCTGGGGCGATCCGCTGACCAAGGCGCCGATGTGGGATCCGGCCGGCGCGATGGACGAGGCCACCCAGCTGCGCAGCTTCGGCGCGCACAACGACGGCATGCACTACTTCCCGTTCCCGCCGCCTGCCAACCGCAAAGACCACGCCAGACACGGCGATGCGCACAAGGACAGCGACAAGGGCCTGCTGGTCTGCAACCACGAGTACAACGACCCGGCGCTGGTGAACAACATCGTCCCCTATGCCGCTTACGCGACGACCCCGCTGACGCTCGACATGGTGCGTGCCCAGCAGGCGGCGCACGGCGTCAGCGTGGTGGAAGTCGAGTCGAAGAAAAAAGGCAAGCACGGCGGTGCGTGGGAAGTGAAGCGCGGCTCCGCCTTCAACCGCCGCATCACCGGCAATACGCCGTGCCGGATCAGCGGCCCCGCGGCCGGCCATGCGCTGCTGAAGACCGCGGCCGACCCCGGCGGCAAGCGCGTCCTCGGCACGCTCAACAACTGCGCCCACGGCCATACGCCCTGGGGCACCTACCTCACCTGCGAGGAAAACTGGAACGGCTACTTCGGCGCCAACGGCGCGTTCACGCCCACCACGCACGAGCGCCGCTACGGCGTGTCCGCCAACGGCTTCGGCTACCGCTGGCACACCGCCGACGCGCGCTTCGACCTCAACGCCGAAGGCAACCGCAACGAGCCAAACCGCTTCGGCTGGGTGGTCGAGATCGATCCGTTCAACCCCAACAGCACGCCGGTCAAACGTACCGCGCTGGGCCGTTTCAAGCACGAGGGGGCGTGGGTCGTGGTCGGTGAGGACAACACCGTGGCGGTCTACATGGGCGACGATGAGCGCAACGAATACATCTACAAGTTCGTCTGTGCCGGGAAATACAACCCCAGGAACCCCGCCGCCAACCGCGACCTGCTCGACGCCGGCACACTGTACGTCGCCAGGTTCAAGGCCGACGGCAGCGGCGAATGGCTGCCGCTGGTGTGGGGGCAGAACGGGCTCACGCCGGCCAACGGCTTCGCCGACCAGGCCGAGGTGCTGATCAAGTGCCGCCAGGCCGCCGACCGCGTCGGCGCGACCATGATGGACCGCCCGGAATGGGGCACCGTGCATCCGGTGACGCGCGAGGTGTACATGACGCTGACCAACAACAGCCGCCGCGGCAACACCCCGGCGTCCGCGAACAAGATCGACGGCGCCACCTCCGCCGGCAGCGCCAACCCGCCGGTCGATGCGGCCAACCCGCGCCCGGACAACGACTACGGCCACATCATTCGCTGGCGCGAACAGGCGGGCCGGGTGCAGGCACTGGGCTTCGAGTGGGACATCTTCGCCCAGTGCGGCGACAAGGCAACCGCCAAGACCCTGCCCGGCAGCTACACGCCGGGTGAGTTTGGCGGCCAGACGGTGGGCTATCAGGGCAACATCAACGGCGACGACTACGGCGCGCCCGACGGCCTGTGGTTCGACGCCGACGGCCGCCTGTGGATCCAGACCGACCAGGCCGGCGACGCCCAGGGCGACTGGGTCAACATCGGCGGCAACGTGATGATGTGCGCTGATCCGGCAACCGGGGAGACGCGCCGTTTCCTGACCGCGCCGCCTCACTGCGAGGTGACGGGCGTGGTCACCACGCCGGACGGCAAGGCCATGTTCGTCGGCATTCAGCATCCGGGCGAAGACTGGCGCGATTTCCCCACCGAGAATTCGCGCTGGCCCGACAACGGTGCCAATGGCGACACCACCGCCAGCGGCCTCGGCACGGTGCATAAGCCGCGTTCCGCGGTAATCGTCATTACCAAGGATGACGGCGGCGTGATCGGCACCTGATCCCTTGCATGACCGGGGCTTCGACGGCGCCCTTGCGGGCGCCGTCGTTTTTCCGGGAGGGGACGCGTCTTGCTTTTTGCGGCGCAGCCGCTTGAATGCAATCAGACAAGGAAACAGGGAGAGCGACATGCCAGTGGGAGAATTCTGCAACCGCATCGTGGTGGTCACGACGCCGTCGACCGTCGTGACCGAGGCTGCGCAACTGATGCGCACCCATCATGTCGGCGATCTGGTGGTGGTCGAGGAAGCGGACGGGAATCGGGTGCCCGTGGGCATCGTCACCGACCGCGATATCGTCGTCGAGGTCGTCGCGGCTGGCGTCAATCCCGAAGCGCTAAAGGTCGGCGACATCATGGGGCCCGGCGTGGCGACCGTGCGCGAAAGCGAAGGCCTGTACGAGGCGCTGCGCTACATGCGCGACAAGGGCGTGCGCCGCATGCCGGTGGTCGACGACGCCGGCGCGCTGGCCGGCATCCTGACGCTGGACGATGTGCTGGAACTGCTGGCCGAGGAATTGACCGAATTGGCGAAACTGGTTTCGCACGAGCGCCAGCGCGAGGCGCGCATCCGCCGATAGGGCGCGGCCGGTGACCCGCTTGGGGCGAGATCAAATTCACTCCGGCGTGCGCGATTCAGGAGGGCAGGCCTTAAACTAGGAGGAATCGTCAGAACCTCCCTTGAATAAAGCATGAAACGCGTGGATGACTTCCGCCTTCGCTTCGGCAGGCAGGAACTGGTGCCGATCGTCATCGGCGGGATGGGGGTCGACATCTCGACCGCCGAACTGGCGCTGGAGGCGGCACGCCTCGGCGGCATCGGACACATTTCCGACGCCATGGTGCAGACCGTGTCGGACAGGCGCTTCGACACCAAATACGTCAGCGCCAAGCTCAAGCAATACAAGTACAACATCGCCAGCAGCGACAAGTCGGAGGTGAAGTTCTGCCTCGACACGCTCGCCGAGGCGACGCGCAGCCATGTCGGCAGGACCATGGAGGCCAAGCGCGGCGACGGCCTCGTCTTCATCAACTGCATGGAGAAACTGACCATGAACGGGCCGCGCGACACGCTGCGCACGCGCCTGACCGCCGCGCTCGACGCCGGCATCGACGGCATCACGCTGTCGGCCGGCCTGCATCTGGGATCGTTCGCGCTGATCGAGGACCACCCGCGTTTCCGCGACGCCAAGCTCGGCATCATCGTCTCGTCGGCGCGCGCGCTGGCGATGTTCCTGCGCAAGAACGCGCGCCTCGACCGGCTGCCGGATTTCGTGGTGGTGGAAGGACCGCTCGCCGGCGGCCACCTCGGCTTCGGCATGGACTGGGCGCAGTACGATCTCGCCACGATCACCGACGAGGTGATCGCTTATCTGAAATCCGAGCATCTCGAGATCCCGGTGATCGCCGCCGGCGGCATTTTCACCGGCAGCGATGCGGTGGGCTTCCTCGAACGGGGCGCGGCGGCCGTGCAGGTGGCCACGCGCTTCACCGTTACCGAGGAATGCGGCCTCCCGGACAAGGTCAAGCAGGAATACTTCAAGGCCAGCGAGGCCGACATCGAGGTCAATACGCTGTCGCCGACCGGCTATCCCATGCGCATGCTCAAGGGCAGCCCCGGCATCGGCTCGGGCATCCGCCCGAACTGCGAGGCCTACGGCTACCTGCTCGACGCCAACGGCCGCTGCGCCTACATCGACGCCTACAACCGCGAGGTCGCGCTGCATCCGGATGCGAAGAAGCTGTCGGTCAAGGACAAGACCTGCCTGTGCACCCATATGCGCAACTTCGACATCTGGACCTGCGGCCAGACCGCGTGGCGCCTCAAGGACACCACGCACAAGCGGGCCGACGGCAGCTACCAGGTGCTGAGCACGGCGCACGTGTTCCGCGACTACCAGTTCAGCACCGACCACCAGATCGCGCTGCCGCCGCGCTGAGCGAGGCCGGTCGCGCCGGGCCGACCGGGTTCAACAGATACGCGGCAACGGATCGTCTTCCAGTTCCTCGATCACGCGCCGTCCGCCAAGGCGGGTTTCGAGAATCACCCGCGCGCCGCCGGTTTCGATGCGGCCGATGATCGCGGCGTGACGGCCTTCGGGCAGCGCGCGCCAGCGGACGAGAATCTCGCTGGCGGCGAACGGATCGGCCACCGCGACGACGCGGCCCTCGCAGGCGAGGAAATAGGGGTCGTAGCCCAGCATCTCGCATACCGATGCCACTTCCGGGCGCAAGGGCACCGCATGCTGCTGCAGGGCGACACTATGGCCGCTGGCGCGCGCGATCTCGTGCGCGACGGTAGCCAGGCCGCCGCGCGTCGGGTCGCGCATGAACTTGAGATCGGGAAAATCGCGCACTGCCCGCGCGAGCGGCAGCACCGAGGCCGAATCCGAACGCAGCGTGCCCGAGAGGCCGAACTGCTCGCGTGCCAGCATGACCGCCACGCCGTGGTCGCCGACCGGGCCCGAGACGATGATGGCATCGCCCGGTGCGACGCGGTCGATGGCAAGCCGCGTCGCTGCGCGGCGCACGCCGATGCCGGTGACGGCCAGATACAGCCCGCCGCCTTCGCCGCGGCGCAGCACCTTGGTGTCGCCCGCGACCACGCTGACATGGCTTTGCCGCGCGGCGCGCGCGAAGCTGGCGATGTAGTGGTCGAGGCGGTCGATCTCGAGGCCTTCCTCGATCAGCGCCGACAGCGTGAAGTGGCGCGGCTCGGCGCCCGCCACCGCAAGATCGTTGATGACACCATGCACGGCGAGCGAGCCGATGTCGCCGCCGGGAAACTCGAGCGGATCGACGGTGAAGCCGTCGGTGGTGACCATCACGTCGCCGTCGAGCGGCGGCAAGGCCACCGCGTCGGCCTGCGTGTCGAGCAGCGGGTTGCCGAGGTGGCGGTCGAATATGTCGATGATGAGCTCGCGCATGTAACGGCCGCCGTTGCCGTGCGCGAGGAGGATGCGGGTGTCTTCCATGGTGCCTTATCGATGCAAAAATTCGATGACCTGACCGAAGCTTAACCCGGCATCGTTCACCGGAAGTCGCTCGGGCAGGCAAACCCTGAAGCCGGCCGCTTGCAGCCGCACGATGGCGGCCTCCGCGAGCACGCGGTTCTGGAACACGCCGCCGGTGAGGCCGACGGTGGTGATTGTGGTCTCATCGCGCAACCGAACTGCCTGCTCGACGAGCGTTTGTGCCAGACTCGCATGAAAGGCCGCCGCCCGCCCGGCGACCGGCCGTGCGGTATCGGCCAGCATCGGCAACAGCGGTGCCCAGTCGCTGCGCCATATGCCGAGCGCGTCGTGCGCGAGCGGCAGGGGTATGGCCTCGCCTTCCGAGACGGTGGCGAGCGCTTCGAGCCTCATCGGGCCTTCGCCCTCGAAGCTGGCGTGGGTGCAGACGCCGGCGAGTGCCGCGGCGGCGTCGAACAGGCGGCCGACCGCGCTGCTCGTCGGGCTGTTGAGCCGCGCCGCCCACGCCTGCCGCAGGGGGAGGGGCGCGAACGGTGCGTCCAGGCCGGTTTCCCACAACAGCGCCGCCGCGGCGCGCCACGGCTCACGCCCCGCCTTGTCGCCGCCCGGCAGGCGGAAGGGCCGGAACGAGGCGGCATGCCGCCAGCGTCCCGGCGCGCCGGTAAAAGCCTCGCCGCCCCACAGCGTATTGTCCGGACCGAGGCCGACGCCGTCCCAGGCGAACACGATCCAGTTCTTTTCCTCCGGGAATTCCCACGCCAGTGCCGACGCGTGCGCGTGGTGGTGCCAGATTTCGACGCGGGGCAGCTTCGTTTCGCGCGCATAGCGGCGGTAGCCGAAGCCGGGATGGTGGTCGACGATCAGCCGCCTGGCGTCGACCCGGTACAGCCGCTGCAGGTCGGCCGCGACCTGCGCCAGCGTGTCGAGGCTGCGCGCAGCGTCGAGCTCGCCGATGTGCGGCGACACGACGGCGCGCCTGTCCCAGGCGAGGCAGAGCGTGTTCTTCATGTGGCTGCCGAGCGCGAGCACCGGCTCTGCCAGCGGCGCGGGCAGGTCGAACTCCAGCGGCGCGCTGCCGCGCCCCAGGCGCAATGGACGCGGGCGGTTGGCGATGACGCGGTAGACCGGGTCATCGGCCGGGCGCACGATGGGCCGATCGTGGTGCAGGAAGGCGTCGGCGACAGGTGCGAGCCGGGCCTGTGCTTCCAGGTTGGCGGTCAGCACCGGCTCGCCCGACAGGTTGCCCGACGTGGCGACGAGCGGCCCGCCAAAATCGGCGAGCAGCAGCGCGTGCAGGGGCGAGTAGGGCAGCAGGCAGCCGATCTCCGCCAGGCCGGGCGCGACATGCGGGGAAAGCGTCGCGTCGGCGCGCCTGGGCAAGAGCACGATGGGACGTTCGGGCGACGCGAGAAATGTTTCGAGTTCAGACGTGGCGTACACCGCCGCGCGCACGGCGTCGAGGTCGGGAAACATCACCGCCAGCGGCTTGGCCGGCCGCGGCTTTCGCGCGCGCAGCGCAGCGACGGTGGCGTCGTTTTTCGCGTCGCCCATCAGGTGATAGCCGCCGACGCCCTTCACCGCGACGATCTTCCCCGACCTGAGGGCGGCGACGGCGGCGGCGAGCGCCGCTTCGTCGTCGTCGAGAGCAGATTCTCCCGCGACGAATTTCAGATGCGGCCCGCACACCGGGCACGCGATCGGCTCGGCGTGGAAGCGACGGTCGAGCGGGTTCTCGTATTCGGCGCGGCAGTCCGGGCACAACGCGAAATCGCGCATTGCGGTGTTGGGGCGGTCGTAGGGCAGGGCGCAGATCAGCGTGTAGCGCGGGCCGCACTGGGTGCAGTTGATGAAAGGGTAGCGGTAGCGACGGTTGGCGGGATCGTTCAGCTCCGCAAGGCAGTCGGCGCAGACGAAGCCGTCGGCGGGCAAATGCATGTCGGCCGTGCTGGCGGATTCGCTGCCGAGGATGACGAATGATGTGGCACTCTCGTGAGTGCATTCGGCAAAGACCAGGGTGCCGGGCGCCGACAGCGGCGGCGCCTCCGTGGCGATCGCCTCCGCAAACCGCCGCAGCTGTGCGGGCGTGCCCTCGGCATGGATCTCGACCGCGCCGGCGACATTGCGTACCCACCCGGTGATGGCGTGACGATGCGCGAGCCGGTGGACGAAGGGCCGGAAGCCCACGCCCTGCACCCGCCCGCCGATCGTGATGTGCCGTGCGACGCGCTCAGGCATCGGCGGCAACGCGCACGCCGCCCGCCCACCAGATGCGGCAGGCGCCTTCGTCCGACACCATGCAGGGGCCGACCGGATGGCGCGGCGTGCAGGCTCGCCCATAGATGCGGCACTGGTTGGGGTAGAGCCTGCCGAGCACGACCTGCGCGCAGTCGCAGCCGGGCGGCATTTCGCCGGCGCGCCGGCGCGTCGGGTCGCTGTGGTCCGGGAACAGCACGCGCGCGTCGTGCTGCGCGAATGCCGGCTTCAGCGCGTAGCCGGACCGCGGAATGACGCCGATGCCGCGCCAGCTGGCGTCGACGATCCCAAGGGTTTCAGTGAGGAAGCGCCGCGCGGTGGGGTTGCCGCCGGGATGCGCGACCTCGGTGTAGCAGTTGTCGAGAAAGCGCTCGCCGGTCTTCAACTGGCGCAGCACCGAATAGAACGACGCCAGCAGCGACTCGGTGCCGAAGCCGGCGACCGCGGCGGGAATTTCGTGGCGCTCGACGACGAAGGTCCATTCCTCCGGCCCCATCACGGTGGAAACGTGGCCGGGCGCGATGAGCGCGTCGAAGCCCGGCGTTCCGGCGTCGAGCAGCATCGCCACCGCCGGCCAGGTCAGCCGGCCGGACAGCAGGAGGGAGAGATTGGCAGGGACCCCCTCGGCGAGCATCGACGCGACCGGCGCGGTCGTCGTCTCGAAGCCGGCGGCGAAGAACACCACCGCGCGGTCGGGATGCTCGAGCGCGATCTTCCTGGCGTCGAGCGGGCTTGCGATCGGCCGCACGTCGGCGCCGGCGGCCTGCGCCTCGGCGAGCGAGCGCACCTCGCCCTTCTTCACGTTGACCGGCACCCGCAGCATGTCGCCGAAGGCGACCAGGATGACGTGGTCCTCGAGCGCGAGCTGCATGGCCTGGTAGACATCCTCTTCCGGACACACGCAGACCGGGCAGCCGGGGCCGGGCACCAGTTCGATCCATTTCGGCAGCGCGCCGCGCAGGCCGGCGTGGGTGATCGAGCGCTCGTGGCCGCCGCACACGTTCATGATCCTGACCGTGCGGTCGAAGTCGAGGGCATGGAGCTTGTCCAGCCAGGCGCGGGACGTGTCCATCAGGCGGTCGCCGCGTGGCATGTCTGGCCGTCGGGCTGTATCGCCGGGCGGCGCGACTGGCCTTTAGCCACACGCGCGCGCTGCGCGGCCAATTGCTCGCGCAGCCACCCGAGCCAGGCGTCCATGCCCAGAGCCTTGCGCGCCGACAGCCGCATCACCGGCGCCGGGTTGGCGAGCTGGCGCAGATGCGCCTCGGCCTTGTCGCAATCGAAGTCGTCGAGCACGGCCAGGAGGTCGGTCTTGGTCAAGAGCATGGCGTCGGCGGCGCGGAACATCACCGGGTACTTGGCCGGCTTGTCGTCGCCCTCGGTGACCGAGAGCAGGGTCACGTTCAAGTGCTGGCCGAGGTCGAAACTCGCCGGGCAGACGAGGTTGCCGACGTTCTCGATGAACAGGATATCGACGCCGTCGAGCGTCATGCGATGCAGCGCATCGTGCACCAGGTGCGCGTCGAGGTGACACGCGGTACCGGTGACGATCTGGTGTGCCTGCACGCCTTTCGCGCGAATACGCTCGGCGTCGTTTTCGGTTTCCAGATCCCCCTCGATCACCGCGCAGGTGAATTCGTCCTTGAGCGCAACGAGCGTGGCTTCCAAAAGCGCGGTCTTGCCGGCGCCCGGCGAGGACATCAGGTTGATCGCGACGATGCCGCGTCGGTCGAAATGCTCGCGGTTGTGCGCGGCCTGGTCATCGTTCTTCTGCAGCAGGCCCTTGAGCACCGAGACCGCGGTCGCACCCCTGGCGACGGGCTTGAACGCGAGGTGCCGATTGCCGGGGGTGAGGTTGCAGCCGCAGGTGTCACACATGTCAGGGATCAGGAGGCGTGGGTGGGTAGGGTTTCGAGTTCGACGCTTTCGAGCAGGAGCTCGTCGCCGGAAATCACCTGCGTGTGCCAGTCGCCGCACGCGCCGCAGACGAGCCGGTTCATCGCGGCTTCGGTTTCTTCGCCGCAGGTCTGGCAGCGCACGCTGACCGGCGCGGCGACGAGGTCGAGCGTGGCGCGTTCCATGGCGTGCCCGGCGGCGGCGAGCGGAAAGGCGCTGGCCAGGAGTTCCGGCACGACGCCGGCGAGCGGGCCGATGCGCACGCGGATCAGGGTGGCAGAAGACGCGCCGTGCTGTCGGATCACCGCGTCCACCTGTTCGACCAGCGCCTGCGCGACGGCGAGCTCATGCACCGCTTTCCTCCAGGATCTGGTCGAGGAGATCCCACGCCGTGCGGGCGTCGGCCTCGGTGACCTTCTGGATCGCGTAGCCGACGTGGACCATGACGAAATCGCCGGCTGCGGGCAGCGCGTCCTGCAGCATGAACAGGCTGACGTCGCGCCACACGCCCTTGGCATGGCAACGGGCGATGAAGCCGTCGATGGCTTCGATCTGCATCGGGATGGCGAGGCACATGAATGGCAACCTGTGACTACACTGGTATGAGTATATGTGATCTGCCGGTCCGCACCGGTTCTGGAATGTTAAGGAATGCGATTGACAATCAGGGGGGGGATGCTTGAACGAAATGCTTGGTTGTTGTCGCCACCGGCAGCTGCTGATTTCCGGCGCATGAAGACGCTCGTGCTCGGCATCGGCAACATCCTCCTCACCGACGAGGGCATCGGGGTGCACGTGCTGCAGGCGCTGGAATCCGAGCTGGGAAATCGCGACGACGTAACCCTGCTCGACGGCGGAACACTTTCATTCACCCTGGCGGGACCGATCAGGGACGCGGATGCGCTGATCGTCGTCGATGCCGCCAATATCAAAAACCATGCAGGGGAATGGGCACTGCTGGAGGGGGACGACATGGATGCTTTCCTGATGAACAACCGCAAGGCCTCGGCGCACGAAGTGGGGCTGACCGATCTGCGCGCCATCGCCATGCTGTCGGGCCACTGGCCCGAGAAGCGCGCGCTCGTCGGCATCCGGCCCCAGGTCGTCGACTGGGGCGAGGTTCCGACGCCGGTCGTCGCCGCTGCTGTCCCGCCGGTATGCGCAGCGATCGTCGAGCTGATCCGGGTCTGGAATCATGTCGCTTGACGCCATCTCCCTACACCCCGTCAACGCCCCACCTGCCCAACCCGGCCTGACCGGTCATGCGCCCCCGCTGCTGCGCGAACTGCTCGAAATGGTGCGGCGCCTGCGCGATAGCGGCGAATCCGCCTCGATCGATCTCACCGCGCTGCCGCTGACGCCGGCAGATCTCGACTGGCTGCGCGACAGGCTGGGAAAGGGCGAGGTCGCCATCAGGCTCGACGCCAACGGCGAATCATCGCTTGACGAGACCGCCTGCCCCGGCGTGTGGTGGGTCACGCACTGCAACGCGCAGGGCGCGGTAATCGCGCAATTCCTCGAAGTGGCTTTCGTGCCGGAGCTGGTGAAAGTCCAGCTGCAGGACATCGAAACAGGATGCGAACATCTTGAGTCACTGGTTTCCGAGCTCTTGGGTGAAGCGGGCGCCGCAGAACGTTGAAAACTTGGACAGGAGGCATCCCATGCAGGGTCCGTTGATCGATACGCTGGTTCAGCAGGGCATCAGCCGCCGCATCTTCCTCAAGTATTGCGTCACCCTGGCGTCGATGATGGCGCTGCCACCGTCGGCGGGGCGGGCGATGGCCGAGGCGATGGCGGCAGCGCGACGGCCCTCGGTGATCTGGCTGCCGTTCCAGGAATGCACCGGCTGCACCGAATCGATCACGCGCTCGCCCTCGCCCAGCATCGAGGGCATGATCTTCGACCTCATCTCGCTCGACTACCAGGAAACGCTGATGGCGGCGGCCGGCCACCAGGCCGAGGAGGCGCTGCATGCGGCGATGAAGGCCAACCACGGCCAGTACGTGCTGATCGTCGACGGCTCGATCCCGCTGGGGCTGGACGGCGCCTATTCCTGCATCGGCGGGCGCTCCAACGTCGACATCCTGAAGGAAGCGGCGGAAGGCGCCGCCGCCATCGTCGCCATGGGCTCGTGCGCGTCCTACGGCGGCCTTCCCAAGGCCAACCCGAACCCCACCGGCGCGGTATCGGTGTCCGACCTCGTCAAGGGCAAGCCCATCGTCAACATCCCGGGCTGCCCGCCGATTCCTGTGGTGATGACCGGCGTGCTCGTGCACTACCTCACCTTTGGCACGCTGCCCGAGCTCGACGCCAAGGGCCGGC
This sequence comes from Thiobacillus sp., assembly GCA_046292745.1. Classification (GTDB taxonomy): domain Bacteria; phylum Pseudomonadota; class Gammaproteobacteria; order Burkholderiales; family Thiobacillaceae; genus Thiobacillus. Next base: position 150,511 of record JBKBQH010000005.1, read on the forward strand.
CCTTGGCCTTTTACGGCGAGACCATCCACGACCGCTGCTACCGTCGGCCGTTCTACGACCAGGGCAAGTTCGCCAAGACCTTCGACGACGAAGGCGCGCGCAAGGGCTGGTGCCTGTTCGAGCTCGGCTGCAAGGGCCCGGTCACCTACAACGCCTGCGCCACAGCGAAGTGGAACGGCGGCACCTCGTGGCCGGTGGAATCGGGGCACGGCTGCCTCGGCTGCTCCGAACCGGACTTCTGGGACGGCGGTGGCTTCTACAAGGCGCTGCCGATGCCGGCCGTCCCGCCAAGGGTGGGCGCCGCCAAGGCGTCCCACGAGAAGGCCCCGCTGACTGATCTGGAGAAATGAGCATGCATGAACTGCAATTTCTCACCTGGGTGCGCGGGCCTGGCTGGCACACGGTGTTCCGCCGCTCGCTGTCGCCGGCCGGGATGATGAGATGGCATGGCCGTGTCCGGCCACGTGACCGACGGCATCAAGGGCGCGACCCAGCGTAAGGCGCGTGCTGAAGGTGAAGGACAAGGTCAAGGCGTCGCTGATCGCCATCTGCTCTGGCTGACCGAGCAGATGGCAGACCCCCTGGAGGATTGAACCCATGAGCACCGCACCACGCATCGTCGTCGATCCCATCACCCGCATCGAGGGCCACCTGCGCATCGAGGCCGAGACCGACGCCGACGGCCGCATCACCCAGGCTTATTCCGCCGGCACCATGGTGCGCGGCATCGAGATCATTCTGCGCGGTCGCGATCCGCGCGATGCCTGGGCCTTCGCCCAAAGGATCTGCGGCGTCTGCACCCTGGTGCACGGCATCGCCTCGGTGCGTTCGGTCGAGGACGCGCTGCATCGCGCCGTCCCCAGCTACAGCCTGCCGCGCAACGCCGAACTCATCCGCAACCTGATGATCGCAGCACAACATGTGCACGACCACGTGATGCACTTCTACCACCTGCACGCGCTCGACTGGGTCGACGTCGTGTCGGCGCTGAAGGCCGACCCCAAGGCAACCTCGGAACTGGCGCAGGCGATCTCGCGCTATCCGAGGTCCTCGCCCGGCTATTTCGCCGACGTGCAGAAGAAGCTGAAGACCTTCGTCGAGCAGGGCCAGTTGGGCATCTTCGCCAACGCCTACTGGGGCCACCCGGCCTACAAGCTGCCGCCGGAAGCCAACCTGATGGCGGTGGCGCATTACCTCGACGCGCTCGCCTGGCAGCGCGACGCCGTCAAGCTGCACGCCATCTTCGGCGGCAAGAACCCGCATCCCAACGTCGTCGTCGGCGGCGTGCCCTCGGCGATCTCGGTGCCGACCGGCGGTGGCCACGGCAAGGGCCCGCAATACCGCGGCGGCCAGGAAGCCACCGCGCTCAACATGGTCGGCCTGCAGACCGTCGCCAGCGTCATCAAGTCGATGCGCGATTTCGTCGACCAGGTCTACGTGCCCGACACGCTCGCCATCGCCGGTTTCTACAAGGACTGGGCGAGCCGCGGCGAGGGGCTCGGCAATTTCCTCTCGTTCGGCGACCTGCCGTCCAAGGGATTCTGGGATCCCGATTCCTACCTGATTCCGCGCGGCGTCATCCTCGACCGCGATCTCTCGAAAATCCACCCCATCGATCTCGACAACGACGATGAAATCCAGGAATTCGTATCGCACTCCTGGTACAAATACGGCGGCGGCGACGCCCGGGGCCTGCACCCCTTCAAGGGCGAGACCGAATTCAACTACACCGGCCCGAAGCCGCCTTACCAGCACCTCGACGTCGAGCAGAAATATTCCTGGCTCAAGTCGCCGCGCTGGAAGGGCAAGTCGATGGAAGTCGGCCCGCTCGCCCGGGTGCTGATGATGGTCGCCAAGGGCGACAAGCAGGCCAGGGGGCTCGTCGACCTGACCCTGAAAACCCTCGACGTGCCGGTCGCCGCGCTCTATTCGACGCTCGGCCGCACCGCCGCGCGCACGCTGGAATCGAAGCTTCTCGCCGACGCCATGCAGGGCTGGTTCGACCAGTTGATGGCCAACATCAAGGCGGGCGATTTGCGCACGTTCAACGACCAGTACTGGGACCCGTCGACCTGGCCCAGGCACATGCAGGGCGTCGGCCTGATGGAGGCGCCGCGCGGCGGCTTGGGGCACTGGATCGTCATCGACGACGGCAGGATCAGCAATTACCAGGCGGTGGTGCCGAGCACCTGGAACGCCGGCCCGCGCGACGCCAAGGGCCAGCCCGGCGCCTACGAGGCCGCGCTGCAGCACAACCACGTGATGGCCGATCCCAGGCAGCCGATCGAGATCCTGCGCACCATCCATTCCTTCGATCCCTGCATCGCCTGCGCCGTGCACGTCACCGACCCGGATGGCGAAGAACTGGTACGGGTCAAGATCAAGTAAGCCAAGGCGTCTGCGCGCCCTGTGGGCGGTGGCGACTGCATTCATCGCAATGGCGATGGTCGGCGGCATGATCGCCCGGGCCGGCACCGCGCTGCCGAAGGTCGAAACCGGCCCCGCGGCTGCGCACGCGACAGCTCGCGGTATTCAGAAAACGCGCCCGGCGCCGATAGGACAGGGGTGAGACATCTTTTCCATCTCCTTGTTTTTTCATTAAAAACCATTTCCGGATTGTGGCTGGCCGGTGCGCTCGTGCTGGCCGCTGCCAGCGTGCGCGCCGGCGAGCTGCCGGTACTCGTGCTCAACGACGCCAACGAACCGCCGTTCACCACGACCGACGGCCAGGGATTTCTCGATCTCGTCGCGGGCGAGGCGTTTCGCCGCGCGGGCGTGCGACTCCGACTGGTGCGGCTGCCGGCCGAACGCGGCCTGGTCAACGCCAATGCCGGCCTGGAAGACGGCGATCTCACGCGTATCTCAGGTCTCGAGGCCGGCTACCCGAACCTGATCCGCGTGCCCGAAAAACTGATCGATTGGGAATTCAGCGCCTTCAGCAGGCAGGGCCCAAGGCAAGCAAGCTGGGAAAGCCTGCGCACCCAGTCGCTGGGACATATCCGCGGCTGGAAGATCTACGAGCACAAGCTGGCCGCCACGCCTGCGGGGATCACGGCCGAGGATGCGGCCCAGCTGTTCCGCCTGCTCCAGCTGGGCCGCATCGAGGTCGCCCTGTTCGAGCGCTGGCAAGGGCTTGCGCGCATCGAGCGGGAGCGGCTGGCCGGCGTGCACATGCTCGAGCCGCCGCTCGCCCGGCGCGAGATGTATATCTATCTCCACAAGCGCCACGCGGCCCTGGTGCCGAGAATCGCCCGCGCGCTGCGCGACATCAAGGCCGAGGGTCTGTACGACCGCGTCTATCGCGAGAAGGTCTTGTCGCTCGTCGGGACGCCTGGCCGGTGAGACGCATGCAGTTTCCCCGCGCCTTGTGGTCGCCGCTGGCACGCCGGCTGATCGTGGCGATGATCCTGTTCAGCGCGACGCTCACCCTGCTGATGACGACCATCCAGCTGGTCAGTAACTATCGGCGCGATATCGGCAGCCTCGAGGCCCAGCTCGAACTGGTGCGCAAAGTGCACGTGCCTGCGCTTTCCCAGTCGCTGTGGACGATTCATGACCGGGAAATCCACTTGCTGCTCGAAGGCATTCTGCATGTGCCGAACGTCGTCCATGTCGCGGTCGAAGAGGGCGGCCGCCTGCAGTACGAGGTCGGAGCGAGACGGTCAGCGCATACGGTCGAGCGCGTCTATCCCCTGCGCCATGAACACCTGGGCCAGCTGCGGGACATAGGCACGCTCAAGGTGATGGCGTCGCTCGACGATATCCATGACCGGCTCGCGCGCGACGCCGTCGCCATTCTGCTCGGCAACGCGCTCGTCATCTTCATGGCGGCGCTGTTCCTGTTCACCCTGTTCCATCAGCGCGTCACCCGCCACCTGGCGGCAATTGCCGGGCGCCTGCGCACGATCGATCCTGAGGGCCCGCTCGAAACCATCGCGCTCGAACGCCCGCCGTCGTCGATACCCGATGAGCTGGACACGCTGGCCGCTTCGGCCAATGCCATGCAGGGGCGGATACACGCGGCGCTCGCCGCGCAGAAGGAGAGCGAGGCGCGGGTGCGCCTGCTGCTGGATTCCACCGCCGAAGCGATTTTCGGCGTCGACCGCGAAGGCTACTGCACCTTCGCCAACCCGGCCTGCTTGCGCATGCTCGGCTTCGCGCATGAATCCGACCTCGTCGGCAAGCGTATCCACGACCTCATCCATCACAGCCACGCCGACGGTCGGCCCTATCCGGTCGAGGAATGCGCGATCCGTGTCGCCAGCCGCGCCGGCCAGCCCTGCCACCGTAACGACGAGGTGCACTGGCGTGCCGACGGCACGAGTTTCCCGGTCGAATACTGGTCGCATCCGATGTATCGGGACGGTCATCTGATCGGCTCGGTCGTCACCTTCGTCGACATCAGCGAACGCAAGAAGACCGAGGCGGCGCTTCACCAGCTGGCCTATTTCGACGCTCTGACCGGCCTTCCCAACCGGGCGCTGTTCAACGACCGCCTGCAGCAGGCGCTGGGCGACGCCCGTCGGCGCGGCACGCTGGTCGCGCTGATGCTGCTCGACCTCGACCGCTTCAAGGTCATCAACGACACGCTCGGACACGAGGCCGGCGACGGACTGCTGCGGGCGGTCGCGGAGCGTCTCAGGCACGGCACCCGCGGCAACGACACCGTCTCGCGGCTGGGCGGCGACGAATTCGCGTTGATCTTCTCCGACGTCGGCAATCTCCAGCATGTCGCGCAACTCGCGCAGAACTTGCTGGCGCGCTTTTCCGCGCCGATCCATCTCGGTGGCCACGAAGTGTTTGTCAACGCCAGCATCGGCATCTCCCTGTATCCCGACGACAGCCGTGAGGCCGATGCGCTGTTGAAATTCGCCGACTCGGCGATGTACCACGCCAAGGAAAACGGCCGCCAGAACTTCCAGTTCTATTCGCACGACATGACCGCGAATGTGCAAGCGCGCCTGCAACTCGAAACCGAACTCAGACGCGCGATCAAGAATCGCGAATTCACGCTTCTCTACCAGCCCCAGGCCGACGCGCGCAGTGGCTGTCTCACCGGAGTCGAGGCCCTGCTGCGCTGGCGTGACCCGGAGGGCCGGCAGATCGCCCCTGCCACCTTCATTCCGCTGGCCGAGGAAACCGGTCTCATCGTGCCCATCGGGCTGTGGGTACTGCAGGCCGCCTGCGCACAGCTCGGACGTTGGCATGCGGCGGGGCACCGCCATCTGAAAATGTCGGTCAATGTCGCCGCACGCCAGATCCGTGATCCGGGATTCCTGCAGGCCGTTCGCGAGGCGATCGCCGCCTCGGGGATTCCGCCGCACGCGCTGGAGCTAGAGATCACCGAAGGCGTGCTGCTCGAGCACGGCGAACGTACCCTCGACACGCTACTGGCGCTGAAGCAATTGGGCGTCACGCTGGCGATCGATGACTTCGGCACCGGCTATTCGTCGTTGAGCTACCTCAAGCGTTTCCCGATCGACCGCGTGAAAATCGACCAGAGCTTCGTGCGCGACATCACGCACGACGGCAACGACCTCGCCATCGTCCGCGCCATCGTCGCACTGGCGCGCGCCATACGCCTGGCCGTCATCGCCGAAGGCGTGGAAACCCCTGAACAGCTGGACTTGTTGCAGCGGGAAGACTGCCATGACTACCAGGGCTACCTGCTGGGCCGTCCGATCGACGCCGAATCCATGAGCGCACGGCTGGACGCCCTGTGAAGCTACGCGCGCGTCTGTCGCCGGTTTGTTTGCCGCCTTCCGGGGCCGCATGGCCCGCGAGGCGGGAATCCGGCCGTACTGCCGGCTGGGCGTGCCGGGCAATCAGTTCAGGCGTTTGATCCCCAGGGCCTTCAGCACGTATTTCTCGTACAGCGGCTCGGAGTTGCCGGTCTTCATCTTGCGGATGAAGTATTTCTCGAACGCCACCTTGGCGTAATGCACCCATTTGCCCTTGCGCGCCCAGGTCACGTTGCGCGGCGGTATCTGCGGGATGGCGACGAAGGCCGCGCCGGTATCGCCCATGTCGGCGAGGCAGATGGTGCTCCAGGTGCCGGTATGGCCGGGGGCCTTGCCCGCGATCTCGTCGGCGATGTTGTGGACGATGGCGGTGACCATGGATTCGATCATGTAGCCGGTCTTGGGGGTTCCGGTGGCGACCGGCGTCTGCTCGACCGGCGGAATGGCGATGCACACGCCCGCCGAGTAAATGTTGGGATACGTCGGACTGCGCTGGAATTCGTCGACATTGACGAAGCCGGCGGCGTTGCATAGGCCTGCGACGCCAGCGACGGCATCCACGCCGCGAAACGGCGGCAGCATCATCGAATAACGGAAATCGAGCGCGTGCTCGCGGATCGTCTGGCCCGCATCGTTCACTTCTTCGACGTACATCCTGCCGGGGTCTACCCGCGTGGTTTTTGCGTTGGTGATCCACTTGATGTGGCGCTGACGGAATTCCGATTCGAGCAGGGTTTTCGAGTCGCCGACGCCGCCCAGCCCCAGATGGCCGATGTAGGGTTCGGAGGTGACGTAGGTGATGGGCACCTTGTGGCGCAGCTTGCGGCGGCGGAGATCGGTTTCCAGCGCCATCGCGTATTCGTATGCCGGGCCGAAACACGACGCGCCGGGCAGCGCGCCGACGATGATGGGGCCGGGATTCTCCAGGAATTCCAGGTAGTTGGCGTAAGCGCGCTGCGCGTGATCGACGGTGCAGACCGACTCGGTGTGGCCATTTTCGGGGCCGGCGCCTGGCACGAGATCGAAGGCCAGCCGCGGGCCAGTGGTGATGACCAGATAGTCGTAGCTGACTGACTCGCCGTTGGCGAGGTGGATCGTATTGCGGGTCGCATCAATCCGGTCGGCACGCTCGGCGATGAAGCGGATGCCTTTCTTTTCCAGGTAGGGACGCAGCGCGAACGTGACTTCTCGCGCTTTGCGCCAGCCCAGTGCCACCCAGGGATTGGACGGCACGAACTGGAACGTTTCAGAAGCATTGATGAGCGTGACGGTATGAGATTTGTCGAGCAATTGACGCATTTCATAAGCGGCCGGCGTGCCGCCGGTGCCTGCGCCGAGGATAACGATGTGAGCCATGTCGAGATGATAGAAGTGAGTGGGGAGAGTCAAGATCAGGCCGCGTCAGACACGGGCCCAGGCGCTTCTGGCTGGTTGCGCATGTGGTCGGCTAGCTGATGGAATTGCGCGTACAGGATTTCACGCAAGGCCGCATCGTCCAGCGTTTCGTCCAGCGCCTGTTTCATGCACATGAGCCATGCATCGCGTTCCTGCGGGCCGATGGCGTAGGGCAGGTGGCGCCGCCGCAGCATGGGGTGGCCGTGTTTTTCGATGAAGCGCTGCGGGCCGCCGAGCCAGCCGGAAAGAAAGTCGAACAGCTTGTTGCCCGATTCGGTGAGATCGGCCGGGTGGATCTTGCGCGCGGCATAGGCTTCCGGCAGTTCGTCCATCAGGGCGTAGAAGCGGTCGACCAAACGGCGGATGCCAGCGTCGTCCCCGATGCGTTCATAGGGAGAAGCCTGGATTTGACGTTCGGTTTGCATGCGTAGATCTCCTTACAGAAAGGGCCGGGCGAAGTAGGACAGGCCCAGTGCCATCAGCGGCCAGGCGACCCATGGTCCGAGCAGGATGCGCAGCACGGCGTTGTTCGGCACGAAGCCGACGCCGTGCACGAAGCCTGCGCTCATGCCCCACATGATGAGCGTGAGTGCGCCGTGGCCGATCGCGCGGCCGTCTTCCACGGTTAGCGCGCGTGGCGCAAGGGTGACGAGCAGCATCAGCACAAATGCGGCGACGAGCGATAGGCCGCGTGCCCAGCCCCGGTTAAGAAAGGTCGTCATGTCGGACCGTGCTTGCGGTAGGCGCGCAGGTAGTGCCACTCGAAATAGCGCTTGGCCCAATGGAAGAGCCGCAGCGGCGGCAGGAGCAGCGCGCGCTTCAGGTTGCGGATGACGAGGATGCCGGAGTCGAGTGTGTCGACGATGCAGATGAGCTCGGGCTTTGGCGTGGCAACCGGCGGCTTGCCATTGAGCGCGGCGAGCAGATTCTCGGCGGCGGCACTTGCCTGCAGGTCGGCCATGTGCGCCTGCTTGGGCAGCCAGTCGGGGCCGGGATAGCTGCCGGCATCCCCCGCGACGAAGACATGCTCGGCGCCCGCCACGCGGCAGTATTCGTCAGCCTGGAAGAAACCGCCGGGCGACAGCGGCAGGCCGGCATTGGCCGCCCACGCCGGGCCGGTCATGCCGGGCATGAACAGGATGAGGTCGGCGTTGACGTGCCCGCCTTCGGTATCCACGCCTTTTTCGGAGAAACCCAGGAGCTTGTGTCCGAGGTGGGTGTCGATGCGGCGCCGGGCCATTTCGGCGAGCAGGCCCGAGACGGCTTTCTCGCCCAGGCGCTTGCCGGGTTCGGCGGCGGCGTTGAAGAAGGTGAGCTCGATGCGGTCGCGCTTGCCCTGCTCGCGCAGCCAGGTGTCGATGCCGAACAGGAGTTCGAACATGGGGCCGCCGCGCATCGCGGACGGCTCGTTGGGGTTGCCGCCAAAACCCATGGCGATGCGCCCGCTGTCCATTTTTTCCAGACGCGTGCGGATCGCCTCGGCGGCCGGGATGCCCTCGCACAGGGTCAGCGCGTGCTCGATGCCGGGCAGCTTCTTGATGAAGCGGCCGCCGGTGGCGATCAAGAGCGCATCGTTGGGGAAACTGCCCTGATCAGTGAGCACGGTGCGCCCGTTATCAGCCAGCCCCGTGACCGTGGCGGCGTGGAACTCGACCTTGTGCGCGGTCAGAAAGCCCGAGACGTCGATCCGCAGATCGGCGCCGCGCCGGCGGCCGGTGGGCACCCAGATGAGGCTGGGTAGATAAACGAACTCGGCCTTCGGCGCAATGAGCGCAATGCGGGCGTCGGGCGCGCGGCGGCGCAGCTCGCGCACGGCGGTGAGGGCGGCGAAACCGGCGCCGAGGATGACGATGCGTTGGCTCACGGTGCGTCTTTCTTACGGCGCGCCTCGTCGAGCGCACATTCCTTGGCGTCGCACATCATCGCGCTCATCGAGGCGAGCAGCACGGCCATGGTGACTCCGAGGATCCAGGCGAAATACCACATGATGTCTCCTTTCAGTAATTGAGGCGAATCGTCACGTCGGCGCCGCTTTCCGGAACCGAGATGGCGGCATCCCTGAAGGCAGGCTTGCCGCTGACCGCCGGGTTGTTCGACAACCCCCAGCCTTCCTGCGGGATCATGCCGAGAAAGCGGTTCAGCTCGCCGTTGCCATCCTCATCGTGATAGGCCATCACGGCGTACTGTCCTGGCTCGACGCCATCGAGCTCGAGCGTTGAAGTGCCCACGGGCAGCACATGGCGCTGCGCCGCACGCGACTCTTTAGGGAAGCCGTCGGCATTGTCGAACACTAGCACCGTGAGCGGACCGCCATCCGTCCGGGCACCGTCTAGGGTAACCTGGAGCGTCGCGGCACCGGCGGCTGGCAGGCACAGGAACAGCGACAAGGCGTAGTAGCAAGCATTCCGCATGGGGTTCTCCTCAATAAACCGACTTGTCGTTGGCAGCGATGTAGGCCGTCGTCACCTTGCCCCACATCACCTTGTATGCCCACGAGGTGTAGAACACGATCAGCGGCATGAAAATCACCGTGGCGCCGAGCATGAGACCGAGCGTGAGGTGCGAGGACACGGCGTCGTACACGGTGAGGCTGGAGCGCGGGTCGGTGGAGGAGGGCATGATGAAGGGGAACATCGACACGCCCGCGGTGCCGATGATGCCGGCGCAGGCGATCGACGACGACCAGAACGCTGCCCCGGCCTGGTTGAGGCGCGAGAACACGATACTGGCGACAAGTGCGGCAAAGGCGGCGATCGGCACCCACTTCGCCCAGGCGTACTGTGCGTAGTTGTGCATCCACGCGCCGGTCGATACCTCGACCGTCTTGGCGAGCGGGTCGGGCAGGGCGTTCGGATCGACCGCGCTGGTGATGACGTAGCCGGGGATGCCGTTGGCGACCCACACGCCCGCCAGGGCGAAGGCGACGATGGCCAGCGTAGCGAAAATCAGGCTGGCGGCGCGCACGCGGCGGTAGATGTCGCCCTCGGTGCGCATCATCAGGTAGTTCGCGCCCTGGGTCGTGATCATCGCCAGGCTCACCACGCCGGCCAGCAGCGCGAAGGGATTGAGCAGCGCCCAGAAGCTGCCGGTGTAGGTCGACATCATCAGGTCGTTGAAGTGGAAGGGCACGCCCAAAAGCAGATTGCCGAAGGCGACGCCGAAGATGACCGGCGGCACCGCCCCGCCGATGAAGAGGCCCCAGTCCCAGGTGCTGCGCCACATCGGGTGCTTGATCTTGGAGCGGTAGTCGAAGCCGACCGGGCGGAAGAACAGCGCCCACAGCGCGGCCATCATCGCCCAGTAAAAGCCCGAGAAGGCGGTGGCGTAGACCAGCGGCCAGGCGGCGAAGATGGCGCCGCCGGCGGTGATGAACCACACCTGGTTGCCGTCCCAGTGCGGCGCTACGGTATTGATGACGGCGCGGCGTTCGAGATCGGTCTTGCCGACGAAGGGCAGCAGCACGCCCATGCCCATGTCGTGGCCGTCCATGATGGCGAAGCCGACCAGCAGCACGCCGACCAAGAGCCACCAGATCAGTTTGAGGGTTTCGTAATCCATGTCAACTCCTTAGATTTTCTGTGCCGGTGCGCCTGCGGGCAGTGGGCCGCCGCTGGCCTTTTCACCGTGGTACTTGCCGGTGCCCAGGCTGGCCGGGCCCTGGCGCGCGTACTTGGTCATCAAGTACATCTCGACGACGAGCAGCACGGTGTAGAAGCCGATGAAGCCTGCGAGCGAACCGTAGATGCTGGCCGGGGTGAGGTTGGATACCGACAGGTGGGTGGGCAGCACGCCGTAGATCGACCACGGCTGGCGCCCGTACTCGGCGACGATCCAGCCCAGCTCGATCGCGATCCAGGGCATGGGGATGAACCAGAACGCCCAGCGCAACAGCCATTTCTTCTCGATGAAGGTGCCCTTCACCGAATAGAACAGCGCCAGGCTGAACAGCAGCAGGAAGGCGAAGCCCAGCGCGACCATGATGCGGAAGCTCCAGAACAGCGGCGCGACGCGCGGAATCGTGCTGTCGACCGCCTGCTGGATCATTTCGGGCGTGGCCTGCGAGACATCGACGGTGTATTTCTTCAACAGCAGGCCAAAGCCGAGATCGCTCTTGTGCGCCTCGAATGTGGCAAGCGCCTGGGCGTCGTCGCGGTGACGGCGCAGGGTTTCCAGCGCGACGACGGCCTGGATTCCCGACACGATGCGTTCGCGGTTCTTTTCCTTGATTTCCTTGATGCCGGGCAGTTCCTTGCTGAGCGAGCGCGTGCCGATCAGCCCCAGTACATAGGGAATCTGCAGCTCATAGTCATTGCGCTGGGCTTCCTGATTGGGCAGCGCGAACAGCGTGAACGCGGCGGGCGCGGGCTCGGTTTCCCACATCGCCTCGATCGCCGCCATCTTGGTCTGCTGCGCCTCGCCGACGGTGTAGCCGGACTCGTCGCCCAGCACGATCACCGACAGCGCCGAGGCGAAGCCGAAGCCGGCGGCGATGCGGAACGAACGGCGCGCGAAGTCGAGGTCGCGGCCTTTCAGGAGATACCAGCTGGAAATGCCGAGCACGAACAGCGACGCGGTGACGTAGCCCGCCGACACGGTATGCACGAACTTGGCCTGCGCGTCCGGGTTGAACACGATGGCCCAGAAATCGGTCATTTCCATGCGCATGGTGACGAAGGAAAACTCCGCGCCGACCGGGTTCTGCATCCAGCCGTTGGCGATCAGGATCCATAGCGCGGAGAGGTTGGAGCCCAGCGCCATCAGCACCGTGACCATGAAGTGCTGCCACTTGTTGAGTCGATCCCAGCCGAAGAAGAACAGGCCGATGAAAGTCGATTCGAGGAAGAAGGCCATCAGGCCCTCGATCGCCAGCGGCGCGCCGAAGATATCGCCGACGTAGTGCGAGTAATACGCCCAGTTGGTGCCGAACTGGAATTCCATGGTGATGCCGGTGGTCACCCCGAGCGCGAAGTTGATGCCGAAGAGCTTGCCCCAGAAGCGCACCATGTCCTTGTAGATGGGGCGGTCGGTGATCACATAGGTCAGCTCCATGATCACCAGGATGAACGCCAGCCCCAGTGTCAGCGGGACGAACAGAAAGTGATACAGCGCGGTGACGGCGAATTGCAGCCTGGAGAGGTCGACGAGTTCTTCGGTCAGCATGGTGAGTCCTGTTTAATGCTTGCTGGAGGAGGGAGGAGAAGCGATCAGCCGCTCGGCGACCGCGGCAGGATCGGTCGGAACTGCATGGCCGTCGAAAAACGCAAAGAACAGCACACCGATCACCACGAGCTTGATCACGATCGCCAGGGCGATCTCCCGGGCGAGCGGATGTTGCAGGAAGGCAGGCAGTTGCATGTTCATGGCTTCCTGATCATAGCAACAGGTGTGCCAGATCATGCTTTCCGCAGCGGATCGTAAAATCAATGAATATTCAATGGCTTGAATATCAACATAAAAAATGTGTGTTAACTATGTACTGACACATAAGTCAGTAACGAATATAATTGCTGTCATATATGACATAGAAGGCCGGCCGTGTCGCCCACCAACGAACTCATCAGTTATTTGGAAAACCATCCCGACGCGCAGATCGTGATGGATGCGAATTACCGCATCCTTGCCGCCAACGCCGCCTATCGACGGCACTATGCCGACGGGCGCGACGTGGTGGGGCAGACCTGCTATGCGGTGTCGCACGGCTACAGCCGGCCGTGCGACGAATGCGGGGAGTCGTGCCCGCTGGCCGCCAGCCGGGCCGACGGGGAACCGCACCGCGTCCTGCACCTGCATCACACGCCGCGGGGTGAAGAGCACGTCGATGTCGAGCTGACACCGATCGTGGGCGCATCGGGGCAGGTCGAGTACTTTGTCGAGCGCATGCTCACAGTGCGCGAGGCGAGCAGTTTCCCGGCCGCGAAGGGACTGGTCGGCAAGTCGCCCGCCTTCAGTCGCATGCTCGAGCTGGTGCGCCGGGTCGCCCCCTCCGACACGGCAGCCCTGCTCCTGGGGGAATCGGGCACCGGCAAGGAATTGGTCGCGCAGGCCATCCACCAACAGAGCGCACGCGAAAATGGCCCGTTCGTGGTGGTGGAATGCTCAGGTCTCACCGAAACCCTGTTCGAAAGCGAATTGTTTGGCTACGAGAAAGGCGCCTTTACCGGTGCCGGCCAGCGCAAGTCCGGTCTGGTCGAGTCGGCCGCCGGCGGCACGCTGTTTCTGGACGAGGTCGGCGATATTCCCCTGAGCCTGCAGGTCAAGCTGCTGCGCCTGCTGGAATCGGGAACGTTTCGACGGGTCGGCGGCGTGGAAACGCTGCGTGCCGATTTTCGCCTGATCGCCGCCACCCACCGGGATCTCAAGGCCATGGTCGAGCGCGGCAGTTTTCGTCGCGATCTGTATTACCGGCTGGGCGTGTTCCCCATCCATCTGCCCGCTTTGCGCGACCGGCGCGAAGACATCGTCCTGCTGGCCGAAACCCTGCTGAACCGGCTGGCGCCGGGCCGCGCCTACACGCTGAGCGCAGGCGCGCGGGCGCGGCTGCAGGCCTACGATTACCCCGGCAATATCCGTGAACTGCGCAACATCCTTGAACGCGCGATGCTGATGGCAGACGGCGATACCCTGCTGCCGGAGCACCTGCCGCCCGAACTGGCCGCCGAAGCCAGCATGGACATGCCGGACGGGGACTTGATTGTGCCGCTGGAAACTGCGGAGTTGCGCTATCTACAATGGGCACTCGCACACCATGACGGTGATCGCAAGTCACTCGCGGCACGTCTGGGCATCAGTGAACGGACGCTTTATCGCAAGCTGGCATCCTAGCCGCCGCTGCCCGCGATCATTGTTGTTCTCGAGGGCAAACCTGCGGCGACCCCGGTGCCGGCCGGCATGTGCGCGTATCAGGCAGTGATTTCCCTTGCGCTTAGCTTGTAGACGAAGCCCGCGGCGTCGAGGCTGTCGAGGCGTCCTGCCGCGTTTTCACCCTGCGGATACATGAAGAAGGGAATCGCCGCGCCGCTGGAACCCGGCAGCATCAGATCGTGGGCAAAGTTGTAGGCCAGCCAGTTCATTTCCCAGGCACCGAAGAGCTTTTCCCGCACCGCAATCACCGCCTCGTCCTGCAGTGTGAGGCCGGGCCTTTCTTCCAGCACCACCTTGCGCACATCGGCCGGGTCCACCGGCACCCAGCCGAAGCCGGCCAGCCAGACCTCGGCGCGGCAGTGCTGTGCCTTGCTGATGTCGCCGCTCTTGCCCAGGCTCTTGTAGCCGAATCGCGAATCGGCGACGCGCACGCCATAGACGTCACGCGCCGGCAGGCCGGCGGCGCGGGCAAGGCCGACGTAGAGTGCATTCAGGTCGGCGCATTTGCCGCTGAGGTCGCCGGACTCGAGCATGAAGCGGATGTCGCCGACGCCGCAACCCCTCGTTTGGGGATTGCGCTGGGTGTTGTCGACGATCCACTCGTAGATGGCCCGGGCCTTGTCGACGTCGGTCCTGGCGCCCCGGGTGATTTCGACAGCGGTTTTCCGGACGATGCCGTCGGTCGGCAGCATGTCGGTAGCCTTCGTGTAGCGCGCGCGTGTGGCGCGGTCGAGGCGGGCGGCCTTGCCGCGACGGCTGAGGTCGATGGCGCGGTCGCGCGTCGCGAAGCGGCTCACCACCTCGAACACCGGCGCGGGCTCGCCAGCACGCCAGCGGACGGCCAGCATGCGCGCGCCATAGACCGGATCGCGCCATTCCCGCACGCTGTCGGCGTTGCCCTGCCACAGGTTGCCCATCGGCCGGATCCAGGCGGCGTCCTCCACCGAGGGCAGCGGCAGCCAGACCTGGATCGCGCCGTTGACGACTGGCTCGACGCGGGTGGTGACCTCAAATGTCCGCCAGCCATGGGCGGGTTGGGGATCAAAGCGCATGTCGGCGATGGCGAAGCGGCCGAGGCCCAGGCCTGCGGCGGTCAGCGCGGCGGTTTTCATGAAAGTCCGACGGTCCATTTGTGATTCCCTCATTTCCACAAACCGCCGCAGTGTATAAACCTTTGCGGCGCATGCCTGCGAATATACGGCCATCATGCGACCATCGATTACGGATCGATAGCCTGGCAGCGAATCCGACTTGCCGCGGATTCGTTATAACGCCATCTATTATGGGCCAGCGGGTTGGGGGCCGTGGCCGTGGCCGGACTTGCACCTCGCGCCGCCATTTTTATTATTTAACATAATATACATTATGCGAACTATCGGGTGGGGTCGGCGTGGGCTTCCTCGCGAATTTGTACGTGCTTCACGGCGCAGATGTTCCTGCCCAGTTCGAGCGCCTGCGCCGCATGCTCATCCGCCTGGGCCAGCCCGGCATTCGCCCGCTTGATCTCGACATAGGCCGGCGGGAACTCGGGCAGGTTCGCGAGTATGTAGTCGCAAAAGGCGGCTTCGCCCTCGGCCAGCTTGAGCAGCCCGGGATTGTTCCGCTTCAGCACACCCAGCGTGGCGTGAAAAATGCCTCGGGCATCGGCTTGCGCGATTTCGCTGAAATGCGCGGGCAACACCACCGTGTCGTCTGGCAGGCGGCTCATCCGCCGCAATGAATCGTAGAGCAACGGTGCCCACGCCTCCGCCTTGCCTCCCAGGTCGGGCCGTGCGATCGATTCCAGAAACAGGCTGTCGCCGCTCAGCAGGTAGTGGTCTTCGATGAGAAAAGCGACCATCCCCAGTGTGTGGCCCGGAAAATGCAACACCCTGACCGCCGCGCTGCCGACCCGGAACGTCTGCCCGGCCTCCAGCGGGCGATACGCGATGCGGGCCGGCAGCATGTCCATCGGGTGGATCGCGTCGTAGGGGTGCAGGTGGTAGGGAATGTGATCGCCCTGCCCCAGCGCCGGCCCGCCGCTCAGGTGGTCGGCATGCAGGTGGGTATCCAGCACCCGTTCGATGCGCGCGCCCACGGCGGCGGCCAGTTCGTGGTAGCGCTCGATGTGGCGACCGGGATCGAACACCGCGGCGCGATGTTCGCTCACCAGCACGTGGCTCAGGCAGCCGCGCGCCGGACGCACCATCTGGAACAGGGTGAAGTGCCCGGTCTCGGCCACCGGGCGCCAAGCGTAATAGTTGCCCCAGGCCTCCATGCCGCCGTCCATGTTCGCAGCATCGAAATCCAGCCGGCGCAAGCCTTCGGCCACGTAACGGGAGGTATGGCCCTCGGCGCAGACCGCAAGGATCGACCGGTCATGCGGCAGCCGCTCCCGCAACTGCGCCTGCACGCCACGCATCACGGCTTGGGTGACGTCCTCCCCCTCGCCTTCCAGGTCGAGCAGTTCGAAATAGGGGATATTGAGCGTGGGAACGGGATGTGGACCTTCCACTCGCCAGCGTTCGTACTCGTCGCGATTGCGCACGTCGAGGATGAACACCGGCTCGTTGCGCAAAAGCCGTTGCCAGACCTGTTGCGGGTTTACGGAGAGTTCGTTTTCCTTCGGCATGCAACATCTCCTCACGCTGCCCCGGGGGCCGCCATGTCACGCGCAAATGCAAATTTAACTTTCGCTTCATCTTGCAATTTATTGATGTGCAAAAGAAAGAAAGACGATCTTCATCGCAGGCACCCTGCCCCGCACTGCCGCCCCTGGGGCGATACTCGAACTGGCAGGCTGGCGTCCGGCACGGCCGTCCATTCACGCAAGAATGTGATGTACCGGCAGCTTGTCCATCTGCCACGTCCCGGACCGGGCATCGTATCGGGATGCGGTGAAGACATGCCATTGCGCATCGTCCAGCTTCGGATAATCGCCACGATAGTAATAACCGGGCCAGCGTGTTTCCTGCCGGTACAGCGTGTGCCTGAGCACGGCTTCCGACGTCCAGACACGATGCGTGAGCTCCCAGGCCCGCTGCAGCTGGTGCAGGTTTTCGGCGCCGACGCGGTCGAGATCCTGCCGCAGCATGGTCAGCAGTTCCAGGCCGCGCTCGAGCATCGGCGCATTGGTCAGGTACTGCGTGCTGAGCCCGCCGGCGTATTCATCCATGATTTTCTCCAATCTTTGCAGGCCTTGCAGCGGCGAGATATAGCTCGGCGCCACGCTGCCGGCGACGATCTCGTGGCGGCCGATTGCGTGGTTTGCCAGCGGCTTGAAGATTTCTTCACGCAGCATCTTGATCTGCGTGTCGTCCACCTGCGGCGCGCCTCCCCCCAGGGCCATGACATAGCGCACCGCCGCCTTGCCGGCGATCCGGCCTTCGGTGAAGGAACCGGACGAGAACTTGTGGGCCGAACCGCCGATGGTGTCACCGGCGCCGAACAGGCCTTCGACCGTGGTCATGCGGTTGTAGCCCCACTGGTAGTCAGCGGGCGCCGCGTCCTCTGGCCCGCTGGCCCAGGCGCCGGAGCAGGTGGCGTGCGAGCCCATGACGTAGGGTTCGGATGTGATGAGCTCGGACGGCTTCTCCTTGGGGTCGATGTTCTGCGAGGCCCAGACGACGGCCTGGCCGACGGTCATGTCGAGAAAATCCTCCCAGCCGATTTCCTCTTTCTCCCGGGTATCGATCGCATTCTGGGTGTGCATGTAGATGGGGCCCTTGCCCGCCCTGATTTCCTGAAGTACGGCGTGGTTGCGCAGGCAGGTCGGCAAGGGCGTGGTCTCCGCATACTTGCCGACGAGGCCCTTCATTTCGTCCAGCATCGATGCTTCGAAACGCTCGCCGTAGGCGTTGGTAGCCAGTGCCTTGAGCAATAGGAACCAGGCGCCGACCGGGCCGTAGCCATCCTTGAAGCGGGCGAGCACGATGCGGTTCTCCATCTGGATCATCCGGGCGCCAGCGTGGAGGACCAGGCCGTAGGCCGAAGCGCTGCTCCATGGGGCATACCAGGTGCGGCCCATGCCTTCGCCGACCGAGCGGGGCTTGAAGATGTGCGACGCGCCGCCGGCGGCGACGATGACGGCCTTGGCGCGGAAAACATGGAAGCTGCCGTCGCGCACGTTGAAGCCGACGGCGCCGGCGACGCGATTGGGATGCGTCGCGTCCATCAGCAGATGGGTCACCATGATGCGGTTGTACACAGCATCGACCGATTTTCTGGCGGCCTCGGCAACGATCGGCTTGTAACTCTCGCCGTGGATCATGACCTGCCATTTGCCTTCCCGGAGATAGCGGCCGGTTTCCGGATGGGTCATGATCGGCAGGCCCCATTCCTCGAACAGATGGACCGTGCCGTCGACGTGGCGGGCGATGTCGTAGATCAGGTCCTCGCGCACCAGCCCCATCAGGTCGCCGCGCGCATAGCGGACGAAATCCTCCGGCTGGTTTTCACCCCAGCGCATGCCCATGTAGCAGTTGATCGCCGACAGGCCATGGGCGACCGCGCCGCTCCTTTCGATGTTGGCCTTCTCGACCAGCGTGATTCTGAGTCCGCGCCCCCAGTAGCGCGCTTCGTAGGCGGCGCCGCAACCGCCGAAGCCGCCGCCGATGATGAGAACGTCGGTATCGACGATGCGGGTTTTGCGGGAAGCGAACAGGCCCACGGCATCACCCCGCTTCTGCCTGGGCGCGCAGCGTCGGCAAGGCCGGCACCTGGAGCACCTCGGGCTCGTGGGCAAGCAGCGGCGTGTTCAGCGCGGCGGCGTCGGGCGCGGCATATTCCGATGGCGGCTTGATCGACCCCCATGGCGTGGTGCGGATCGGGAAGCTGAACGTCTTTTCCCGTCCGTCGCGGTAGCGGATTTTCCAGGAAATGGTACCGCTGGCCTCTTCCCGCAGTACCCGGACGCTGTGCCCCAGGGGCGCGAAATCAGCGTATCCGCGCACGTCGATCGCGTGCTGGGGACAGGCCTTCACGCACGAGTAGCATTCCCAGCAGAAATTCGGTTCGATGTTGTACGACCGGCGATAGACGGTGTCGATGTGCATGATGTCGGAGGGACAGATGTCCACGCACTCGCCACACCCGTCGCAACGCGTCATGTAGGTAAATGTGGGCATCGCTCCCCTCTTGGCGCTGTTGGCGCCGGCAGGCTGGATGAACCGTCCGCCTCCTCCAGACGTTTCTGTACGGCCACCACCGGCTTGTAGAACATGTGGGCGAACTTGGACCAGGGGACGGTCACGCAGAGCAGGGTCGTGAACAGAAGGTACAAGGCGGCAAACACTTTCGTTGCCGTCGCGTTCCCCAGCATGGCCGCACCCTCGAACAACAAGGCAAACGTGAGGCCACCGAGCAGCGTGACGATGAACAGGTCGGCGCGCACCAGCCGCCAGGGCGGCTGGCCGTCATGGACGACGTTGACCCGCAACAGGAAGAAAAACCAGTAGCCTCCGACCAGCGCCAGCAGCAAGCCGAGGTTCCACAACACCGGCAAGTACACGGGCGGATACGGCTCGCCGGCATACCCGTACACCATCACCAGCGTCGTGATCACATAAAGCACGAAGCCATAGAACATCAGGACATGGGAAATCCGCCGGCTACGGTTGCAGAACTCGCCGAACGTGGCGATGTCGATGAAGAGCGTCCGGATCACTATTGCGGCACGGTCCATGACGCCCAGCGGGCGCGTGGCCGCAGCCCGGGCGCGGCGGCGATCCTGCAGGAAGAACCTCGCCTTGCCGTCGTGAAGCAGGTCGTATGCGGTGCCCGCCACGACGGCGGCTATCAGTAGTGCGGCATAGACCTGCATGAATCCGGGGGAGACGAAATCGGCCAGCATGGAGAATGGATTGCGGGTGAACATCCTTCACTCCCGGTAGCCGGTTGTTTCCGCCGTGCTACATCAAACCGATGATGTTTCCGCAGGCGACGTAGACCTGCGCCTCGGCCGCGCTCTTGTGGATGTTGATCGCGGTCTTGTCCTTCAGAATGGCATCGATCGAAGCCGGCACCAGCGTGACGGACCTGCCGCCCTTCACCGCCTCCAGCGGCCATTTGGGCGCCTTGTCCAGTTTGTCGCAACGCCCCGCATGGATATGCGCCGGCTGCGCGATCCCGGGCGGGGCATTCAAAATTTCTATGACGACCCGGGTTTTCTCTCCTTGGGGAAACAGCGTCGCGATACCGTTCTGGCCCGAATTGTTCTGCGCCTCGAGGCGCACCGTGACCACGTCGTCCAGGGCGTGCGCGGTCCCCGCGGACAGCCCGGCCAACAACAGGATCATGTGTAGTCTGGACATGGCGAACTCCTCGAATGACACCCCTGGGTTTCGGGGTATAGCACCGCCCCGGCGAAAGACAATGCGGCCGCCGCGCCATGGCGGCGACGCCATGAATTGTTTGAATAAACCAGAGCAATTTAGTCAAGTATTGTCTATATTGGTGATGGTTTCCTTATCACTGGAGGCTCACATGACCACACGCGCACTTCATGACACCCCCATGCTCGACCAGCTCGAGAGCGGCCCGTGGCCGAGTTTCGTGACCGGCCTCAAGCGTCTGGCCAAGGAAAACGACATGATGGTCGACCTCTTGGGTCAGCTGGAAACCTCGTACGAGACCAAGTTCGGCTACTGGAAGGGCGGCACGGTCGGCGTGTTCGGCTACGGCGGCGGCGTGATCCCGCGCTTTACCGAGCTGAAGGACGAGAACGGCAATCCCAAGTTCCCCGAGGCCGCTGAATTCCACACCCTGCGCGTGCAGCCGCCCGCCGGCATGCACTACACCTCCGACCTCCTGCGCAAGATGTGCGACGTCTGGTCGAAGAACGGCGGTTCCGGCCTGATCGCCTTCCATGGCCAGTCCGGCGACATCATGTTCCAGGGCATCAAGACCGCCGACGTGCAGCGTGCCTTCGACGAGTTCAACGAAATGGGCTTCGACCTCGGCGGCGCCGGCCCCGCGCTGCGCACCTCGATGTCCTGCGTTGGCGCCGCGCGCTGCGAAATGTCCTGCTATGACGAAGCCAAGGCCCTGCGCACCGTCATCAACAACAACCTCGACGACATGCACCGTCCGTCGCTGCCCTACAAGTTCAAGTTCAAGTTCTCCGGCTGCCCGAACGACTGCGTCAACGCCATCCAGCGTTCCGACATGGCGACCATCGGCACCTGGCGCGACAACATCCGCGTCAACGAAGCCCAGGTCCAGGACTACATGAAGGCCCACGGCATGAACGATCTCGTCAACGACGTGATCAGCAAGTGCCCGACCAAGGCGATCACCCTGGTCGAGACCGGCAAGTTCCAGCCCAGCGAGCACGTGTCCGCCGCCAACCTCGGCAACGGCCAGACGATGTGCATCGACAACAAGAACTGCGTGCGCTGCATGCACTGCCTGAACGTCATCCCCGGCGGCCTGCTGCCCGGTAACGACAAGGGCGTGACCATCCTGGTCGGCGGCAAGGGCGTGCTGAAGATCGGCGCGACCATGGGCACCGTGGTGATTCCGTTCATGAAGCTCGAGTCCGACGAGGACTTCGAGAAGCTGAACGAGCTGGCTCGCAACATCCTCGACTTCTTCGCCGAAAACGCGCTGGAGCACGAGCGTACCGGCGAGATGATCGAGCGCATCGGCCTGACCAACTTCCTCGAAGGTCTGGACATCCCGGTCGATCCCAACATGATCAAGGAGCCGCGTTCCAACCCGTACTTCCGTTCCGACGACTGGGACGAGCAGGTCGCCAAGTGGGTCGAGTACAAGCAGCAAAAAGCGGCATGAGCGCGCCGTCGAGTGTGTCAGCCATGACCAAGGAGCCCGTCATGCATAGCAAACCCCCCCTCGCCTTCCTCGTGTTCTGGGCGGTTCTGGCATTCCCGACAGCCAGCCTGGGCCAGGGCAAGGTGACGATCACCTCGCCGGCGGCGGGCGCCACCCTCGACGCGATGGACGAAAACAAGCTCGTCTATGAAGTCGATCCCGGCCCACGCGGCGACCATGTCCACGTCTACGTCGACAACAAGGAAGTCGGCATCCTGCGCCGGCTCAAGGGGAGCTACACGCTGGAGACCCTGTCGCCCGGCAAGCGCAATCTCTGCGTCAAGGTGGTGAACAAGGCCCACGTGCCCATCGGCATCGAACAGTGCGTCCAGGTCGTCGTCAACTAGGCCATGGCAGCAGAGAATCTCGCGTATGCCCTCACCCAGGTGGTGCATAACTTCGGCGCCGTCGGCGTGCTGGGCGGCGCGGTGTTCGCCCTCTGGCCGGATTCCCGCTTGCAGCACGGGCACAGGCTCGCCTGGCTGATACTCGGCGCGTGGGGCGCTCAAATCGTCAGTGGCGCGTCGTTCGGCGCCACCAGCCTCTATTACTACGGCGCAACGCCGGATCTGAGCAACATTGCCACGGCCGCCCTCGCGATCAAGGTGGCGGCGGCGCTGGCCGGGTTTTCGCTCGCCGCCTGGTACCTCCGGCGCGGCAGGCAATGGGATCACGCCGGCGCGAAGCGCGCATTCCTGGGGCTGGCGGCACTGGCCGCGCTTGCCCTGACGGCAGCCGCGTTCCTGCGCTGGTATTCCTAACGTCCCTTCGCGGACGGCCAGCGGTGTGCTGGCCTGCGGCGCCCGGGCGCTGACATCAATTCCCAGGCCGGGCGCTTGCCCCGACCCGTCCGTATCCAGATGCGGGCGGTGCTCACGCCGGGCCCGGCGCACGACCGTGAGCCTTGGCCTTCACCCGTGTTGAACCAATTGGTACTGAAACAGTCCCATTAAGGCATTCAGGAGCCCCCATGTTGCGAATTGCCAAACTGACCGATTACGCCGCCTTGCTGATGGTGCACCTTGCCCGCGAGCCGGCGCGCCGTTTCAGTGCCGCGCAACTGGCCGACGAGCTGGGGCTGCCGTCGCCGACCGTGGCCAAGCTGATGAAACGCCTGCTGCACGCCGGGCTCCTGACCAGCGTGCGTGGCGCAGGCGGCGGTTACTGCCTGGCCCGTGCGCCCCACGCGATTACGGTGGCCGACGTGGTGGAGGCGATCGAAGGCCGGGTGGCATTGACCGAGTGTGCCGTCGGCAAAGGGTATTGCGCGCGGGAACCGGGCTGTGCGACCGGCGCCAACTGGCAGCGCATCAGCCGCGCCGTTCGCGCGGCGCTCGATACGGTCAGCCTGGACGACATGGCCGGACCGCCATCGAGGCCGGTCCGCGTGCAAGGATTGAAAGCAAAGGAGATCATGACATGAGCAAGGTCGATGCGCGTTTCCCCGGGATGCAGGCCGGGCCCCACCCGTCCAGCCGGCGCAATCCCGAGTTGCGCCGCCGCGTCGACGATGAGTACCGTTGGGGATTCGTCACCGACATCGAGCAGGAAACGGTGCCCAAGGGCCTGAACGAAGACATCGTCCGGCTGATCTCGGCAAAGAAATCCGAGCCCGCGTTCATGCTCGAATGGCGGCTTCAGGCGTATCGCCACTGGCTGACGCTCACCGAGCCGGCCTGGTCGACGGTGCATCATCCGCCCATCGACTACCAGGCCATCCACTATTACGCCGCGCCGAAGACGCGCGCGCAGCCGAAGGATCTGTCCGAGGTCGACCCGGAGCTGCTGCGCACCTACGAAAAGCTCGGCATTCCCCTGCAGGAACGCGAGGCGCTGGCCGGGGTGGCGGTGGACGCGGTATTCGATTCGGTGTCGGTCGCCACCACCTTCAAGGACAAGCTTTCGAGCCTGGGCATCATTTTCTGCGCGTTCTCCGAGGCGGTCCAGAAGCACCCCGACCTGGTGCGGCAATACCTCGGCTCGGTGGTGCCCACCACCGACAACTATTTCGCCGCGCTCAATTCCGCGGTGTTCACCGACGGCTCCTTCGTCTACGTGCCGAAGGGCGTGCGCTGCCCGATGGAGCTGTCGACCTATTTCCGCATCAACGCGAGGAATTCCGGCCAGTTCGAGCGCACGCTCATCATCGCCGACGAAGGCGCCTACGTGAGCTACCTCGAAGGCTGCACCGCGCCGATGCGCGACGAGAACCAGCTGCATGCGGCGGTGGTGGAACTGGTGGCGCTGAAAGACGCCCGCATCAAGTATTCCACTGTGCAGAACTGGTATCCCGGCGACCGCGAGGGGCGTGGCGGCATCTACAATTTCGTCACCAAGCGCGGCGACTGCCGCGGCGACCGCGCGCACATCTCGTGGACCCAGGTCGAGACCGGTTCGGCGATCACCTGGAAGTATCCGAGCTGCATCCTGCGTGGCGACGACAGCGTCGGCGAATTCTATTCGGTGGCGCTGACCAACCACCACCAGCAGGCCGACACCGGCACCAAGATGATCCACATCGGCCGCAACACGCGCAGCACCATCGTGTCCAAGGGCATCTCGGCCGGCTACGGCAGCAACGCCTACCGCGGGCGGGTGTTGGTGCTGCCATCGGCGGCGAACGCGCGCAACCACACGCAATGCGATTCGCTGCTGATGAGCGACCACTGTGCCGCCCATACCTTCCCCGTCATCGAGGTGAAGAACGCCAGCGCGACGGTGGAGCACGAGGCCACCACCAGCAAGATCGGCGACGACCAGCTGTTCTACCTGAGGAGCCGCGGCCTCTCCGAGGAGGACGCCGTGAACCTGATCGTCAACGGTTTCTGCAAGGAAGTCTTCAAGGAACTGCCGATGGAGTTCGCGGTGGAAGCGCAGAAACTGCTCGCGGTGAGCCTGGAGGGCGCAATTGGCTAAGGAGAACGTCATGCTGCATATCGAGAACCTGCATGTGTCCATCGGCGACACGCCCATCCTCGCCGGCATCGACCTGACCGTTCGGCCGGGCGAAGTGCATGCCATCATGGGCCCCAACGGTTCGGGCAAGAGCACGCTCGCCCAGGTGCTGGCCGGGCGCGAGGGCTACACGGTGACGGCCGGCAGCGTGCGTTACCTGGGGCAGGATCTGCTGGCGCTGACGCCGGAGCAGCGCGCCCGCGCCGGCGTGTTCCTCGCCTTTCAGTATCCGCTCGAAATCCCTGGCGTGGCCAATGTGCAGATGCTGCGCACCGCGTTGAACAGCACCCGGCTGGCGCGCGGCGAGCCCGAACTCGACGCGATGGATTTCCTCGACCGGGTGAAAAGCAAGCTGGCCTTGCTCGGCATGGACGAAAGCTTTCTCTACCGGGCGGTCAACGAGGGTTTTTCCGGCGGCGAGAAGAAGCGCAACGAAATCCTGCAGATGGCGGTGCTGGAACCCCGTCTCGCCATCCTCGACGAAACCGATTCCGGGCTCGACATCGACGCGCTGAAGACCGTGGCGCACGGGGTCAATGCCCTGAAACATCCGGAGCGCGCGGTCATCCTGGTCACCCATTACCAGCGCCTGCTGAACCACATCGTCCCCGACCAGGTGCACGTGCTGGCGGGCGGCCGCATCGTGCGCTCGGGTGACGCCCGCCTGGCGCAGGAACTCGAAGCCCATGGCTACGCCTGGCTGGCGGCCGAACCGGGGCGACGAACGGAGGGACGGCCATGACCCCCACCCTTTACCGGCAGGCGCTCGAACAGGCCTCGGGATCGCCCCGCCAGCGGGCGTCCCGCGAAGTGGCCCTGGAGCGCTTCCTCGCGAGCGGGCTGCCGACGACGCGCGACGAAAACTGGAAATACACCTCGCTCGACGTTCTGGCGCAGGCCGATCTGCATGTCCCGCAACCCACGACGGAGGACGGGGCAAGCGAGGATTATCCGGGCATCGTGATGAAGTTCGGCAATGGGCGCTTGACGCATATCGACGCGAAGTCGATCCACGCGCACAGCCTGGCCGAGCATGCGGACACGCCCCTGGCGGTGCGCTGCCTCGGCCTGCTGACCGACACCCTCCCGGGGGGCGCCGCGCTGGCCGACATCAACAGCGCACTGTGGCAGGACGGGCTGCTGCTGCACGTGCCCGCCGGGTGGAAAGCGGCGCCGCTGTTCGTGCTGCACCATGCCGGCGAGGCCGACGCCATGCTGCACCTGCGGCATCTCATCGTGCTGGAAGCAGGAACCGAGGCCGTGCTGGTGGAACATGACCGGGGCAGCCCGGGAATCCCCTACTGGCACAACAGCGTGACCGAGATCCTGCTGGGCGAAGGCGCGCGGCTCACGCACCTCCGGCTCGACGAGGACAGCACGGCCGCCGTCCACACCAGCCTGACCCTGGTGCGGCAGGCGCGCAACAGCCGCTACCAGTCCCTGTCGCTCAATTTCGGCGGGCGCCTGACGCGCCACGACATCCGCGCAAACCTGGTCGCGGACGGCGCCGAATGCCGGCTCGACGGCCTCTTCATCGCCGACGCCCGGCGCCATGTCGATCAGCACCTGCAGATAGAACATGCCGCGCCATCCACGACCAGCCGCCAGACCTGGCGCGGCATCGCCGCCGGCCGCGGCCGCGGCATCTACGATGCGCGCGTGGTGGTGCAGCCTGGCGCGATCAAGGCCGATGCCGCGCAATCGAGCCGCAACCTGCTGCTGTCGCCCTACGCCGAAATCGACGTCAAGCCGCAACTGGTAATCCATGCCGACGACGTCAGGTGCGGCCATGGCGCGACCGTGGGCCAGCTCGACGAGGCCCAGGTGTTCTATCTGCGCAGCCGCGGCATCGATGGCGATGTCGCGCGCGCGCTCCTGTTGCGCGGCTTCGCCGGGGAGGCGCTGTCCATGCTGGAAGGCACCGGCCTGGCCGGCTGGCTGGAGCCGCACCTGGCTGCGGCGTTGCCTGCGCTGAACCCGGAACGAAGCGCATGAACACCGACCTGCGCGCCCTCTACGAAGAGGTCATCCTCGAACACAACCGCCATCCGCGGCATTACCCCAAGAATCCGCATGGCAGCACGCACCATGCGCATGGCTTCAATCCGCTTTGCAACGACGAAATCCACGTCCACCTCAAAGTGGCGGACGAAGCAATCGCAGACATCGGCTTCGAAGGCGCGGGATGCGCCATATGCATGGCCTCGGCGTCGCTGATGGCCGAGGCCGTCCACGGCAAGCCGCTGGCCGAGGTCAAAACCCTGTTCCAGCGGGTGCATCGCATGCTGGCCGAAAACGGTCCGGCGGAGGGTGTGGGAAAACTGCGCGTGCTGGAAGGCGTGCATGCATTTCCGATGCGGGTGAAATGCGCCACCCTGCCCTGGCATACGCTGAACGCCGCGATCGAGCAGAAACCCGGAACGGTGTGTACCGAAGACCCCACGCCCTTCTGTCCCCAAGCTTCGCTGCCGGGTCCTGCGCCATGATCGACCTGGTCCGCCTCGCTGCCGGGCAGCGCCACGAACAGGGCCTGGAGCACCGGGTCATCGCTGCGCTCCGGACGATCCACGACCCCGAACTGCCGGTCAACATCTACGACCTCGGGCTCATCTACGACCTCGCCGTCGACGAGGCCGGTCGCGTCGATATCCGCATGACCCTCACCGCCCCCGGCTGCCCCGTGGCACAGAGTTTTCCCGCGCAGGTCGAGCAGGCCGTGGCGAAAATCGCGGGCGTCGCCAGCGCCCACGTCGAGATCGTCTGGGATCCGCCGTGGGAGCCTTCCC
Source organism: Thiobacillus sp. (assembly GCA_046292745.1). Classification (GTDB taxonomy): domain Bacteria; phylum Pseudomonadota; class Gammaproteobacteria; order Burkholderiales; family Thiobacillaceae; genus Thiobacillus. The sequence continues at coordinate 178,058 of JBKBQH010000005.1, forward strand.
GCATGAGCGAAGCTGCGCGCCTGCAGCTCGGACTGGCATGAGTGACTGGGTCACGGTCGCACGCGTCGACGAACTGCCGCCCGGCAGCCGCCGCGTGGTGGACGTCGACGGCGTGGCGGTGGCGGTCTTCAACCTGGGCGGGGATTATTGTGCGATCGAAGACAGCTGCACCCATGACGGCGGCGAACTGGCGAGCGGCGAACTGCAGGGCGAGGAAATCGTCTGTCCGCGCCACGGCGCCCGATTCAACCTGCGCACCGGTGCCGTCACCGCGCCCCCGGCCTACGTCGCGCTCGCCACGTTTCCGGTGCGCGTGGCCAACGGGCAGGTACAGGTGCGCGACGACCGGCGAGACCGCTGGGACTGATCGCGCCGCAAGACATGCCGGCCTGCGTATGGAACGACGCGGCCACCCGTGCTCCCCAACAGGCGGCTTCGCTCGATCGTCTTCCATGCCGGAACCCCGACAAATGGCTCAAGAACCAGAATGAGAAAAATCACGCAACCAATTGTCATGCAATAAATTATTTGGCGAACGAATCTCCCGGAATGAATCCCCGGCTTTCAGATCGATTGTTTATATTTGTTACTTACATTGAACGAGCGAGCCGCCGCCCTTGCGCATTTATCCCCCAAACGATGCGGGCCCCTCAGCGAACCCCTCTTGTCCGCGCTGCGGCGGCCCCGGTCTTGTCCGCGTGCGGCGGCGATTCATCGACCATCTGCTGAATCTGTTCGTCAGGGTCCGGCGCTACCGATGCTCGCATAGCGGCTGCGACTGGGAGGGCAACCTCCCCGCCGGTCGCCGCCGGTCCGGGGGCGCCGGCTCCTGAAGCCGTGCCTGAACACAAGCCGGCAGGTGTTTGAATGAATTCAGAATGCGTGTCGATCAGGCCGGCAGGTGATGATGCTGGCCGACGCTGATGCGCTTGGCCTGCAGCCCCTCGTCGGCAACCTCCTCGATGAATTTGACCGCCGTGCCCGCCTGCAAGCGGTCGAGCGTGGTGTTGACCAGGTTGCCGGCGCTGAAGTACAGCTCGTCGCCATCGCTGCTGCGGATGAAGCCGTAGCCCTCGTCGGGGAAGATGCGCACCACTTCGCCCAGGTGCTCGGGCGGGTGCGCCTTGGTCTCGCCGTGCAGGCGGTGGGCGTAGTCCTTGAGCTGGCGCTTGGCGGCCTCGAAGCCGTCGCGCAGCGCCACGTACGCATCCTCGTGCTGGTCGCGGTTGACCACGATTTCCTTGCCGGGCACGCCGACGTCGATGCGCACGTTGAAAGACTTGCCCTGGTGCTTGTGCTGATGCGGCATCTCGACCACCACGCGGCAAGACACGATGGGGTCGAAGAAAGTCTCCAGCTTTTCCGCCTTTTCTCGGATGTGCGCCTCCAGCGCGTCCGAATGCTCGATGTCGCGGAACGTGATCTGCAGTGGGGTTTTCATGCTCGGTGTCCTCGGGGCAGGTGGGGAAAAAGCGCGGGCCAATAGCCATGCCGCACTTCCAGTCTAGAACATCGGCCGGGCACGTCAGCTGCCCAGCACCACGGGGCACTCGGCCACGTCGAGCATACGCACGTAGCCGCCCCCCTCGAGCAGGCGATTGCGGTCCGGCAGCACCAGGCAGCCCGCCGCCTCCCGCCGGAGCGCCCGCAGTAGGCTCGCCGGGTCGGCGGTTTCCAGCGGCACGCAGCGCAGCCTCGTCTTCGCCTTCGCCGCCGCCCTGCCCGCCTGGCACGCGGCCTCGAAGGCGGCCGGGTCGGCCGCCGGGATCAGCAACACCAGTTCCGTGCCGCTGCGCCGCGCCAGCCGCACCCCGAGGTCGATGCCGGCGTCGGGCCGCCCCGGCGCGACCAGCACCAGCACCGGCGCGGCCGACGCGGAAACAGGCACCGTTTCCGGCAACGCCGCCGCGCGCCCGCCCAGCACCACCAGGTCGACTGCCTGCGCCTGCACGCTCGCTTCGGCCACCCTGCGGCCGCGGGCAACGCGGAACGACCAGCGCAAGCGCAGGGCGCCGGCGGCCTCGGCGAGGCGCTGCTCGAGCATGGCGGCGTCGCGCCGCCAGCCGCGTTCGATGTCGGCAGGCGACAGCGGACGCAGTTCGCCCGAGAGCACGCACAACTCGCGTGCGAACGGCAGCGCGAACAGGCGCGCGAGGTCGATGTCCTCGACGAACAGTCCGGCGAGCTCGGCATCGAACTCCGCCGCGAGCGCCCCCGCGGTGCGCAATGCGACCTGGCTGCGCGACAGCGTGTCGAGCGCGACGAGCACGCGACGGATGGCGGGCGCCTCAGGCATCGCCGCCCTTTCCCGCCGCCTTGCCGGCACCGGACTTGTTGGCGAACGCACGCCGCAGCTCGGCAAGGTGCCTCAGGCGCGCGGCGATACGCTGCGCGAGGCTGCCTTCGGCGTCCGGCGTGCCCACGGGCACGCCGGTGAGAAGTTCGAGCGCCTGGTCCACCGTCTCGACCGCCCAGAGGTGGAAGCGTCCCGCGGCGGCAGCGTCGACCACGTCCTGACGCAGCATGAGGTGGGCGACGTTGGCGGCGGGAATGACCACGCCCTGTTCCCCGGTGAGGCCGCGCACGCTGCACAGGTCGAAAAAGCCTTCGATCTTTTCGTTCACCGCCCCGATCGCCTGCACCCGGCCGAACTGGTCGACAGAGCCGGTCACCGCAAGCGCCTGCCGGATCGGCGCGCCGGCGAGCGAGGACAAGAGCGCGCACAACTCGGCGACCGACGCCGAATCGCCCTCGACCTGGCCATAGGTCTGCTCGAAAGTGAGGCTCGCCGACAGCGACAGCGGCTGTTCGGCGGCGTAGCGGCTGGCGAGAAAAGACGCGATGATCATCACGCCCTTGGAGTGAATCGGCCCGCCGAGCTTGACCTCGCGCTGGATGTCGACCATTTCGCCGTCGCCCAGGCGCGTGGTGGCGGTAATGCGTGAGGGTTGGGCGAAGGTGAAATCCCCGAGCGGGAACACCGACAGGCCGTTGACCTGCCCGACCACCTCGCCCGCGGTGTCGATGTGCAGAATGCCGCGCAGGATGGCTTCGTGCGAGCGCTCGCGCAGGCGGTCGGAACGGCGGATCTGCGCGGCAATGGCGCGCTCGACGTCGGCCCGCGTCACCACCTCGCGCTTCTCGCCCGCCGCCCAGTAATCGGCCTGGCGCACCAGGTCGGCCAGGCTCTCGACGTGGGTGGAGAGCTTGTGCGCGTCCTCGGCGCGGCGCGCGCTGTGCTCGATCACCCGCGCCACGGCCCCACGATCGAAGGGCCGCAGCTTCTCGCGCCGCGCCAGCGTGGCGATGAGGCGGGCATAGAGCAGGTCGTTGTCGGGATTGCGGTCGACCTCGTCCTCGAAATCGGCCGCCACCTTGAACAGCTCGCCGAACTCGGGGTCGTACTCGGCGAGCAGGAAATACAGCATGCGGTTGCCGAGCAGCACCACCTTGACGTCGAGCGGGATCGGCTCGGGCTCGAGCGATACCGTGCTTACCAGGCTCGTCATCTGCCCCAGCGACTCGATGCGGATTTCATGGGTGGACAGTGCGCGTTTGAGACCCTCCCACGAGAAAGGCTGCGACAGTAGCTTGAAGGCGTCGAGCAGCAGATAGCCGCCGTTGGCCTGGTGCAGCGCCCCCGGCTTGATCAACTGGAAGTTGGTGATGAGCGCCCCCAGTTGCGCGATGTGCTCGATCCGGCCCATCAGGTTCTGGTAGGTGGGATGCTCCTCGTACACCACCGGCGCGCCCGCCGCCGGGTCGCGGCCGACCAGGAGATTGACCAGGAAACGGCTGTAGTTCGGAACCTCGCCGGCGAGCATGGCAAGCGCGGGCATGCCCTCCCGGGGATGGCGGAACTCGTCCATGCTGGCAATGACGTTCTGCTGCACCTCGTTGAGCCAGTCGTTGACCACGGGAAAATCGCCGTAGGCGCTGCGCAATTCGTCGATGAGATGGCCGACGGCGAACAGCACCGCCTCCTCGTTGAGCTTTCTCACGCGCTCGATGCGTTCGCGCCGCCACTGATGCACCTGGCGGATGACTTTCTCCAGCGCTTCCTGCAGGCGCTCGATCTCGTGCTCGATGCGCTGTTTTTCTTCGGCGGGCAGCTTGTCGTAGTCGTCGGGCGGCATCACTTCGTCGCCCTTGGTCGGCGCGAAGGAGAAGCCGTTCGGCGTGCGCAGCAGCGCCACGCCGTGCTTCACCGCATCGTCACCGACCGCGCTGAAGGCCTCGGTCTGGCGCTCGGCGTATTCCTCGTCGATCTGCGCCAGGCGGCGACGGTAATCCTCCCCTTCGAACACTGCCGGGATCGCCGTCTGCAATTCGGTCACCAGCTGCTGCATGTCGTCGCGCAGGCGCGCGCCCAGGCCTGCCGGCAGGCGGATCGCGCGCGGTTTATGTGGCTGGGCGAAGTTGTGCACGTAGCACCAGTCGGCAGGTTTCTCGCCATCCGCGCGCTGGTCGAGCACGTGCCGGATGAGCGTGCGCTTGCCGCTGCCGGGCTGGCCCATGACGTAGAGGTTGTAACCGGCATGGCGCATGCCGACGCCAAAATGCGCCGCCTCGATTGCGCGCATCTGGCCGATGCCTTCGGCAAGGTCGTCGAGATCGGTGGTGGTGGCGAAGGCAAACTGCGAGATGTCGCAGGGGCGGGTCAGGCGTTCGGGGGGCAGCGGCAATACGGGGCTCATGACGGGGTCGGGGCGGTTGGGTTCGTAACGGAATGGCGATCGACGTCGGCGGCAAGCGTGCGGACCGCCTCGGCAATCTCTACCGGGTACGCGAAGGCGTCGAGCCGGCGCAGCGGTTCCGGCAGGCGCGCCCGTTGCGCGGCCGCGTACGCGCGGCTCGCCGCCAGGTCGGGCAGCGGCAGGCGGCGCCCGCCGCGCATCACCGGCACCAGCAGCGGCTCGCCGGGCTGCGGATCGTTCTCCAGCGTCACCACGTCGCCGGCCAGGTAGCCGGCAGCGTCGTAGCGCCGGAAAACCTGCTTGCGCCCCGGCCAGGTCGACTTGCCTTCGGAGCGTTTGCGCCGCGGCACGCCAGCGTATTCCTGCAGCTTGTAGGCACAGTCGAGATAAGGCTGGTCGCTCGAGGTGTCGACGCGGGTGCCCACCCCGAAACCGTCGATCGGCGCGCCGCGGGCAAGGAGGTCGGCAAGCGCGTATTCGTCGAGATCGCCGCTGGCGAAGATGATGGCGTCGGCAAGGCCGCCGGCGTCAAGGATGGCGCGCACGCGGCGGGCGTGGATGGCGAGATCGCCCGAATCGATACGCACGCCACGGATGCGGATGCCGTCCCGGGCCAGCCTGGGTGCCAGGCTGACCACCTTGTGCGCCGCCGCCTCGGTGTCCCAGGTGTCGATCAACAGCACCACGTTGCCAGGCTGGGCATGGGCGAAGCGTTCGAAGGCCTGCGCCTCGTCGCCGTGCGCCTGGACGAAGGAATGGGCCATGGTGCCGAAGAGCGGCATGCCGTACAGGCGCCCGGCGAGAACGTTCGAGGTGCCGCCGAAGCCGGCAAGCCAGCAAGCGCGGGCGGCAAGGAGCCCCGCTTCCGCCCCGTGCGCGCGCCGCAGCCCGAAGTCGACCAGCAGCTTGCCGGGGGCGGCGAGTACCGCGCGCGTCGCCTTGGAGGCGATGAGAGTCTGGAAATGCAACAGATTGATGAGCCGCGTCTCGACCAGCTGCGCCTCGGCGATCGGCGCCGTCACGCGCAGGACCGGCTCGTCGGGAAAGAAGATCGTGCCCTCGGGCATGGCGTGCACGTCGCCGCTAAAGCGCAGGCTTTCGAGCGAGGCGAGAAAGGCGTCGCTGAAACGGCCGGTCGAGGCCAGCCACGCCAGCTCGCCGGGCGTGAAACGCAGCGCCTCCAGATAGTCGAGCGCCTGCGCCAGCCCGGCCGCCACCAGGAAGCCGCGCCCCGGACGCAAGCGCCGCACGAAGAACTCGAACACCGCGGTGTCTTGCATGCCGGCATCGTGATAGCCCTGCAGCATGGTGAGCTGGTAGAGATCGGTGAGCAGAATGCCGGCGTCCTGATTCATCTCGCCAAGGTGTCGAAGGTGATGCACTGCGCGCCAAGCCGGGTCATCTCGGCGAGCGCCCGGTCACCGTCGCCGGGCCGGACGTCCACCGCCCGCACCGCGTCGGTGAGCACGAATACCTCATAGCCGAGCTGCAGCGCGTCGCGCACGCTGTTGAGGATGCAGTAGTCGGTGGCGAGCCCGCCGATGAAGATGCGCCGGACCCCGGCCATGCGCAGGCGACTGTCGAGCGCGGTGCCCTGGAAGCCCGAATAGGCCTCGCGCCCCGGCTCGGTCGCCTTGGAAATGACGGGCGCGCCGGCCGGCAGGTTGAGCGTGGCGGGAAACGCCGCGCCCGGCGAGCCCGCCACGCAATGCACCGGCCAGGGGCCGCCCTGCTCGCGGAACGAACAGTGCCGCTCGGGATGCCAGTCCCGCGTGGCGTAAACCGGCAGACCCTGTGCGACAAACGCGGCGATGTAGCGGTTGAGCACCGGCACCACCGCGTCACCGTCTGGCACGGCGAGACTGCCGCCGGGGAGGAAGTCGTTCTGCACATCGGTGACGAGCAATACGTCACCCGGCTGCAGGCTGAGGGATCGAGAAGCCTGGGTTTTCATGTGTCGGCGACCCGGAGACGCGGCGGCAGTGGCGCGCGGCTCAGTGGAGTTCTTCGTCCTCGTCGTGATGGAATACCAGTTCGGACAGCTCGACCGGGAAGGGCTCGCCCAGCGGTGACTCGTGCACATCGACGGGCTGGAAGAACCACTGGCCATCCTGTAGCCAGCAGTACCCGAACTGCTCCCGGTACAGGCATTCTTTCGCTTCCATGCGGGATCTCCTTCTTGCGTGCCATACTGCCCAGTGTGGCACAGTTTTGGCGGACGTCATGCCGGTCGGCAAGCCTGCCCACTGCTGCTATAAAAAAATTGACGGACGATCAAAACAGCAAACCGACCAGGGAGCAGTCCATGATTCCAAACCCCATCGATGTCTCCAGCCGGGTGAGTCCGCGGCTGTCCGACCTCCTGCAGAGCCGGGCCGAGAATCCCGAGTGCGAACAGCCGGTCACGCTCATGGCCGTGCGGCGTTTTCTGGCCAACCTGCTGCCGGAGGACTATCGCGAAGCCGAGCAATTGCATCATTTCGATGTCAACGCTTCGCTGCTCGACGAACTCGACGCCCTGATCGAGGAGTTCGGCCCGGGGGCGCTCGCCGTCGATTTCGTGCGATCGAAGGCCAGCGAGGCGCTGAGCCAGGTGATCGAATACCTCATCGACGACGAGAACCGCGAAGGTCCCCCCACGCTCGCCCAGGTGCGCGATGCGCTCCTGGACGGCCTGGCGGCGCGGCTGGTGGGCGAAGGCGTGCTGGACGACGACGAGGACGACACCCTGCTCGCCGAGATCGAGGCACTGATCGATCACTATGGCCCCGACACGCTGGCGGAGGAATGCCTGCGCAACGACTAGGCATCGCATTGCAAAAGGAGGCCCCATGCTGAGGAAACGCACGACGAGGCGCCTTGCGGCCGGCCTCCTGATCGCGCTCGGCGCACTGCTGATGTTCCTGGCGACCGAAGTCTGGATCGGCGTCGCGCTGCTGCTTGCCGGCTTCGCGCTGGAAGTCGCCGGCATTGCGCTGGAGCGCAAGGATTGAACGAATTGCCCCGAATGTCATAAGGAGAACCAAACCATGAAAACCGACTTCACCCACTTCCGCCCGATTCGGCACGATCGCCTGGTGCAGGAGGCGCGGCACGACCCCTACCTCGCCAGGCGCAAACCACCGGAACCCACGGTCTGCCCCGGCTGCGGCGCGGTCTTCCACGAGGGGCGCTGGCAGTGGCTCGCCAAGCCGCCGAAGGCGCACGAGGAACGATGCCCGGCCTGCCAGCGCATACAGGATGACTATCCGGCCGGCTACGTCAGCGTGAAGGGCGAATTCTTCAAGTCGCACCAGGAAGAAATCATGCGTCTCGTGCACAACGAGGAAGCCCGCCAAAAGACCGAGCACCCGCTGAAGCGCATCATGAAGATCGAGCCCCACGACGACGGCACCCTCATCACGACGACCGACATTCACCTCGCGCGCGGCATCGGCGAGGCTCTGCACCAGGCCTACCAGGGTGAACTGGAGTTCCACTACAACGAAGAGGAGAACCTGCTGCGCGTGGTGTGGGTGCGCTGACCCCGCCCGCCTTGCCCGCATCCCGGGCAAGGCGGTCCCCTTTATTCGGGGCCTTGTTATCCATATATTGTTGAACATTACGACAACCCGCTCCCAGGAGGCTCGATGCCCGCACTCACGAAAGCCCAGATCGACCAGCTCACCCAGCGCCTCAAGCACGACTACCAGAACCTGCTGCGCGAAGTTCGCGAGGAACTCGACCACCCGGACGACCAGCACCGCATCGACCAGCTCAACGCCGAGCCCGGCGACAGCGGCGACGAATCGGTGGCGAATGCGCTGGCCGACCTCAACGTCGCGCGCATCGATCGCCACATCCGCGACATCCGCGACATCGAAGCGGCATTCCGCCGGCTCAAGGCGGGGGAATACGGCATCTGCACCGACTGCGGCACCGAGATCGACTTCGAGCGTCTGCTGGCCTATCCGTCGGCCAAGCGTTGCCTCGTCTGTCAACAGAAGCGCGAACACCAGTACGCGCACGAGGGCCGGCCCAAACTGTAGGGGCGCGGCGATGCCGGCGCCGACGGACGCCTTGCTCATCGAACGTCTTACCGCGCCGGCCTGTTATCCCCACGCGGTGACGGCGGTGCGGGTGATCGAAACCCACATCTCCTGGGTGCTGCTCACCGGCGAGTTCGCCTACAAGATCAAGAAACCGCTCGACCTCGGCTTCCTGGACTTCAGTACGCCTGCCAAACGGCTCGCCGCCTGCCGCGAGGAAGTGCGGCTGAACCGCCGGCTCGCACCCGACATCTACCTCGACGTCGTGCCCCTCACCGGCACGCCGGACGCGCCACGCCTGGGCGGTGACGGCCCCGCCTTCGACTACGCGGTGAAAATGCGCCAGTTCCCGGCCGACGCCACGCTCGACCGGGCTGGCGTGACGCCCGACCAGATCGACGCCATCGCGCATGCCGTCGCGCACTTTCACCAGCACGCCTGCGCACGCGCCGACGCCACCTGCCCCTGGGGCAGTCCCGATGCGGTGTGGCAGCCGGTGGCGCAGAATTTCGTGCAGATCGCGCCCCACCTCGCCGATCCGGGCAGCGGCGCGCAACTCGACGCCTTGCGGCAATGGAGCAGCGCCGAGCATGCCCGCCTCGCGCCCCGGATGGCCGCGCGCCAGCGCGACGGCTTCGTGCGCGAATGCCACGGCGACCTGCACCTGGGCAACCTCGCCTGGGCCGATGGCCGCCTCATCGTGTTCGACTGCCTCGAATTCGATCCCGCCCTGCGCTGGATCGACGTGCAATCCGAGATCGCCTTTCTCTACATGGACCTGCTGCAGCGCGGCCGCGCGGATTTGGCGTGGCTGTTCCTCAACCTGTGGCTGGAAGCCACCGGCGATTATGCCGGCGTCGCCCTGCTACGCTACTACGCCGTGTATCGCGCGCTGGTGCGCGCCAAGGTCGCGGCGATCCGCTCGGCACAGGCCGGCGGCACGGAGGCCGAGGCCGCGCGCGCCGGCATCGCCGCCCTGCTCGATCTCGCCACCCGGCTCACGCAGCCACCGCCGCTTCGATTGTGGATCACCCACGGTCTTTCCGGCTCGGGCAAGACCACCGTCACCCGCACGCTGATGCAGTCGCCCGGCGCGGTCCGCGTGCGTTCCGACGTCGAGCGCAAGCGGCTCGCCGGACTCGACGCGCTGGCAAAAAGCGGTTCCGGCATCGGGCAGCAGCTTTATGCCGCCGACGCCACCCGCCGCACCTACCGGCATCTTGCCAGCCTTGCCGGCGGCCTGCTCGATGCCGGCTGGCCGGTGATCGTCGACGCGACCTTCATCGCGCGCTGGCAGCGCGACCTGCTGCGCGATGTCGCCCGCGCACGCGGCGCGAGTTTTTGCATTCTCGATTTCCCGGTGCCGCCCGCCACCCTGCGCGAACGCATCGTCGCCCGCAGCCGCGCCGGCACCGACGCCTCGGAAGCCGATCTCGCGGTGCTTGGGCATCAATTGCAGAACGAAGAGCCGCTCGCCGCAGAAGAAAAACCGGACGCGGTCGACGCCAGGAACCTCTGCGTAACGCTAATGACGCCGTCTCAGGGAATAATCGCAGCCGATTGATTCAAAACAAAATGCCATGCCCCGGCAACGTGGCCGCGCGTACCCGGCCCATCCTTGGCAATACACGAATTTGCCACCACGACTTGCTGACGAAAAAAGACTTTTTCCACGGATCGCCTGCCCCATGAACCAACTCGCCCAACAATTCGGACTCGCCTTCCTCGCCGAGCCATGGCTCCCCAGGGTGCTGGGCGTGACGCTGGCAGTGGTCGCCGTCAATGTTGGCGCGTACATCCTGCTGCGGCGCGTCGAACAGATAGCCGCGCGCACGGCGTCGGTCTGGGACGACGCGCTTATCCGCTCGGTCCGATTGCCGTTCACGCTGCTCTTGTGGGTGGCCGGCATTGCCTACGCCATGCAGGTCGTCGACCGCTACAACCGCGAACCGGTGTTCGACGCGGCGGCGCCGGTACGCGACACGCTCGTCATCCTCGCGCTTGCCTGGTTCCTGTTACGGCTGATCCGCAATGCCTCGCACAACATCCTCGCCCGCACCGAGGCCGCCGGCGAAGGCATCGACCGCACCACGGTCGACGCCCTCTCCAAGCTCGGACGTTTCAGCGTCGTGCTCCTTGCCGGACTCATCATCCTGCAGAATCTCGGTTTCAGTATTTCCGGCGTGCTCGCCTTCGGCGGCATCGGCGGCATCGCCGTCGGCTTCGCCGCCAAGGACATGCTCGCCAATTTTTTCGGCGGGCTCACCATCTACCTCGACCGCCCCTTCGTCGTCGGCGAATGGATCCGCTCGCCGGACAAGGATATCGAGGGCACCGTCGAATACATCGGCTGGCGCCACACCCGCGTGCGCGCCTTCAACAAGAATCCGATCTACGTGCCCAACGCGCTGTTCACCTCCATCGTGGTGGAAAACCCCTCGCGCATGACCAACCGCCGCATCAAGGAAACCATCGGCATCCGCTATGCCGACCTCGACCGCCTGCCCGCCATCGTCGCCGACGTGAAGCGCATGCTGCAAACCCACCCGGACATCGACACCGACGCCACGCTCATCGTCAACTTCAACCAGTTCGGTGCTTCATCGCTGGATTTCTTCATCTACGCCTTCACCCGTACCATCGAATGGACGTGCTACCACGAGGTGAAACAGGATGTGCTGCTGAAAATCGCCGGCATCATTCGCGGGCACGGCGCGGAAATCGCCTTCCCCACCCGCACGCTGCATATCGAGCGGACGGCCGCCGCAAACGCCTAGACTGGCAAGCACCGCACAGGCAGCCCAGGGCCCTGCCCGGGCCCGCCCGCCTTGCCAAGAACCCCTCCATCCCCCATACTCCCGGCTTGAATCGATCTTCCTGGTCAGTCCCCACTGCCCCCTGCGGGCACCTGTCGGCTTTCCTCATTGGCTGTTTGCCGCGCCCATGGCGCGGCTGCCCAGGCCTCCAATGCGATCTTTTTTCATGGCGCGCGCATATCGCCGCGCCATCGCTCATCACGAGGAACCGAGCATGTCCAAAGAAGAACTGGTAGAAATGGAAGGCGTCGTCAACGAGGTGCTGCCGCAGACCCGCTTCCGCGTCACCCTAGACAACGGCTTCGAAATCATCGCCTACGCCTCCGGCAAGATGCGCAAGCACCGCATCCGCATCCTGGCCGGCGACAAGGTCACCATCGAAATGTCGCCCTACGACCTGACCAAGGGCCGCATCAACTTCCGCCACAAGGACGCCCACGCCGCGCCGCGTACCGCGCCGGTCCGTCGCTACAACTAGGCAAACGCAGGACAAGCCGCCGCCCGGCGGCAAGCTCGGCGACAACGCTCGATCGGACGGGATTCCGCAATTGCCGGAATGACGGCAAGGCAGGCACCGCCCTACCCGATCCGCACCTCCGTCCCCACCGCCACCAGATCGAACAGCTCGGCCACGTCCGCGTTCTTCATGCGGATGCAGCCGTGCGACGCCGGCGTGCCGATCCTGTGTTCCTCGTGGGTGCCGTGGATATAGATATAGCGGTTGTAGGTATCGACCGTGCCGCCCCGGTTCTTTTTCGGTTCCAGCCCTTCCAGCCACAGGATGCGCGTGAGGATCCAGTCGCGCCCGGGGTTTTCCGCGTCGAGCTCCGGCGTCCATATCTCCCCCGTCCACACGCGCGCCCTGAACGCCGCGTTCATCGGCATGCCGGCGCCGATCTTCTCCGCGATGCGGTGCCGTCCGCGCGGCGTGCAGAAGCTGCCCTCGTGCTCGCCCGGGCCGTTGGTCGCGGTGGATACCGGATACTGGCGGACGAGGATGTCGCCTTCCGGATAGGGCTCCCACAGGTAGAGCTGCTGCAGGCGAATGTCCACGTCGATGTAGTAATCGTTCAAACCGCCTCCCGCTTCTGCTGGCGCCGCCCCTCGAAGAAACCCGAGATCATCGCCGCACATTCGTCCGCCAGCACCCCGCCGGTGATGTCGCAATGGAAATTGAGCCGCGGCTCGGCGAAGATGTCCACGATGCTGCCGTGCGCACCGGTCTTGTACTCCTTCGCCCCGTATACCACGCGCGCCACCCGGGCGTGCAGAATCGCTCCCGCGCACATCACGCACGGCTCCATCGTCACATACAGCGTGCAGCCCACCAGGCGGTAATTGCCCACCCGCCCCGCCGCGTCGCGCAGCGCCATCACCTCGGCGTGCGCCGTGGGGTCGTGGCTGGAAATCGGCTGGTTGAAGCCACGCCCCACGATCTCGCCACCGCACACCACCAGCGCCCCCACCGGCACCTCGCCGGCGGCTGCGCCCCGGCGGGCCAACTCCAGCGCGATGCGCATGTAATCCTCGTCGAACATCACATGTCGAGCGGGCTCGTCACGCCCCGCCCGCCCTTGTTCAATACATGCGTGTAAATCATCGTCGTCGATACATCCTTGTGGCCGAGCAATTCCTGCACCGTGCGGATATCGTAACCACTTGTCAGCAGGTGCGTGGCAAAAGAATGACGAAGTGTATGCGGCGTGGCCGGTTTGCTGATCCCCGCATCGCGCACCGCTTGGCGAATGGCGCGCTGGATCGCCTGATCCTGCACATGATGCCGGCGAACGACACCGGAACGCGGGTCGACGGACCGGTTCTTTGACGGGAAAACGTACTGCCAGCCCCACTCACGCCCGGCACCCGGATATTTCCGGTCCAGCGCATAGGGCAAATACACCTCACCGTATCCCTCGGCCACATCCTGCTCGTGCAATGCACGTACCTGTTTCAAATGCGCCCTGATCGGCTCCACCAGCCTGGCTGGCAGCATCGTCACCCTGTCCTTGAAACCCTTGCCTTCCCGTACCAGAATCTCGCCGCGCGTGAACTCCAGATCCTTTACCCTGAGCCGCAGCGCCTCCATGATTCGCAGCCCGGATCCATACAGCAAACTCGCCACAAGCCAATGCGTGCCCTTCAGCCTCGACAGCACCGCCTGCGCTTCCTCCCGTGTCAGCACTACCGGCAAACGTTTCGGAGCCTTGGCCCGCTCCACCTCATCGAGCCATGGCAACTCGTGCTCGAGCACTTCGCGGTACAGGAACAACAGCGCCGATTTCGCCTGGTTCTGTGTTGAGGCGGCCACCCTCCCCTGCACCGCGAGATGCGTCAGGAACGCCTCCACCTCGCGAGCCCCCATCTCGGCTGGGTGCCGCTTGTCAAAATGCAGCACAAAGCGTTTAATCCAGTCCACGTAAGCCTCCTCGGTACGGATGCTGTAGTGCTTAAGGCGAATCTTGCCGCGCACCTGATCCAGCAAGCGTAACGGCTGGGTTGATGACGTATTCCCGTTCATATTAGGACGCACTAAAAATTGATAACAAATTGTTTTCTAGCACATTTTATAGAAATCGAATCTCGAATGACGGTTTTTAAGGCGTCATTTAGGATGACTACTTTACGTTGGGCGGCTTGCTGGCGCTGAAAGGGAATCGTGATGCCATCGTCCGCACCCGTGGTCACATCCGTATTGCCTCGCCGAGGTTCGCGCGAGTGTCTGGCGCTGCGGGTGGCGTCCGTTGAAGGTCGAAGGTTCGCGCCCGTGGTGGCGGGTCAAACCGTCGCGCGGTTCGCGGTTTCGCCGGGGTTTGTGGCTCCGGTCACGGTCGGGTATCCGCGCGGTGCAGCGGTTTCCGGCTCCGGCCAGCGTCCGCACTCCCGTTCGCACACGTCGCCGCCCAACCCGGCGCTCCACCCGACCCGCTACAGCTCGCTTCGCTCACTTTCGCGGTCGGGTGAGCTCTCACGTTAGGCATCGCAATGGAGCTCATGGGATACTAAGCGCATGAAAGTCAGTGAGATACTGGAGCTTCTGCGTAAAGACGGCTGGTTATTGGTGGCAACCCGGGGCAGCCACCGCCAGTTCAAGCACCCTGTAAAACCAGGGCGCGTCACCGTCGCGGGCAAACCAAGTGACGACCTCGCGCCAGGGACACTGAACAGCATCCTCAAACAAGCATCACTGAAAGGTTGAAGCCATGCGCTATGCCATTGTTATCGAAAAAGCCGGAAACAATTTCTCCGGATATTCGCCCGATCTGCCGGGCTGCATCGCAACCGGTTCCTCTGTCGAGGAAACGGAAGCAGAGTTGCTTTCCGCGATTCAATTTCATCTTGAGGGTTTGCGCGAGGACGGCCTTGCGCCCCCTCCAGCGCAAACTGTGGTTGAGTATATGTTCGTCCCTGTCTAACCCTCCGCTCCAGAGGGACGCTTCGACGTTAGGCCGTTTCCATCCATGTCCGCGTTTTCCGCTCCTCCGTGCCGTCCTGCCAGCGCCGACTTTCGCGCTCCGTCTCGGCCGTCGGGGTGGCGCTTCGTCGAACGGTCGCCGGCAGCCCCGCACCGCCGTACTTCGTCGTTCCCTTCGGCCTGACCTTCCCTCGGTTTTTCGTCTTCCAACAGGCGGGTTTCATGCTACCTGTTTTTCCATCGGTTGAGCTGTCAGCCAGTCATGCATGAACTGCGTCGGCGACTTGTAGCCCAGCGTCGAGTGTAGCCGTTTCCGGTTGTAAAACACCTCGATGTATTCGAACGCCGTCGCCTTCATGTCCTCACGCGTGGCAAAGCCGACGCCATGCACCCGCTCATTCTTGAAGCTGTTGAACCAGCTTTCGGTCGGGGCGTTGTCCCAGCAGTTACCCTTGCGGCTCATCGAGCAGGTCATGCCATATTCGGTGAGCTTGCGCTGGAACGCCTGGCTGGCGTACTGGCTGCCCCGGTCGGAATGGTGCAGGATGCCCGGCGCAGGCTTGCGCCGGAACCAGGCCATGGCCAGCGCGTCGATCGCGATGTCCGCCGTCATGCGCTGTTTCAACGACCAGCCCACCACTTCGCGGTTGAACAGATCAAGGACGATGGCCAGATACAGCCAGCCTTCGTCCGTCCACAGGTAGGTGATGTCGGAGGTCCAGACCTGGTTCGGCGCTTCGGGCGTGAAGTTCCTATCCAGCTGAACCGCCCCGGGTTTCGTGGAGGCCATTTGGTTTAAGTGCAGACCGATGACTCGGCCTGTTCGGCGAGTTGCCGGTAGTAGTTTGCCTCAGCTTCGGCGGGCGGGATATAGCCGATGG
>JBKBQH010000006.1:0-186298 GCA_046292745.1 Thiobacillus sp.
CGTGCGCGGCCGCGCCCGGCGCCACGGCCGGCGGCCCCGGTCGCCGCGCCCGCGCCGGCGGCCGCACCCGAAGTCGAGACAATCGAGGCGGCCGTTGCGCAAACGCCCGATCCGGCAGACGAGGCCGCTGTTGCGGAACCGGCCGTCGAGGACGACGGGGCCGGGCCGGGGTTGCCCGTCGTGGCGCCGACCGACGCGCCGACGCTGCACCCCTTGCCGCCGCGCATCGACATGCGTTTCGACGTGCGCTACGGCATCGCGCGCGGCGAGCAGACGCTGGTGTGGGTGAGCGATGGCGTGGGCTATACCGTAACCAGCGTGGCGTCGGCCACCGGGCTGGCGGGCCTGTTCTACAGCGGCCGCTTCGTGCAAACCAGCCTCGGGCGGGTGACGCCGCAGGGGCTCGTGCCCGACACGTTCTGGGACCAGCGCGGCGACAAGCGCAGCACGGCGCGCTTCGACACGGTGCGTGGCGTGATGACCTACACGCCGGCGCAGGGCGCACCGCGCCATGACGCTTATCAGGGCGACGTTCAGGACAGCCTGAGCCTGTTCTTCCAGCTGGCGCTGACCGCGCCGCCCGCGGCCCGCATGGACTACCAGGTCTTCAACGGCCGGCGTCTTCGCCACTACGCTTACGAGACGCGCGGCGAAGTCATGCTCGAAACCGCGCTGGGCCCGCTGCGCACCCTGCATCTGGTGCGGGCGGGCGATTTCGACGGCCGTTTCGAGCTGTGGCTGGCGATCGATCGCCATTACCTGCCGGTGCGCGTGCTGCGCACAGACGACAAGGGCAACGACGTCGAACTCGCGATCCGGTCGATCGCGCCCTGAGGCGCTTCAGCGCGGCAGGCCGTCGACGCGGGCACCGGACACGATGCCGCGCGCGGCGAAACCGCCCTGCGTGACCTCGAGCGCGTAGCGGACGTCCGCCGGCGGGCAGTGCAGGGTCTCGGAATGCGGCGCCATGTCGGCGACGCTGACGATGCGGCCGGCCGCGTCGATGAAGGCGATCGACAACGGCAGCGGCGTGTTGTGCATCCAGAAGCAGTGCCGGCCGGGCGTTTCGAACACGAACAGCATGCCGCCATCGGCCGGGAGCCGGGTGCGCGCCATCAGCCCGCGCGCGCGTTCCGCGGGCGTGGCGGCGACCTCGACCTGGAAGGCGTGCTTGCCGATACCGAGAGGGAGGCGCGCATCGCGCGCCACGACGGGCGACGCGGCCAGCACCAGCGCGACCAGGGCCGCAGCACGCCGCATGGCTACAGCGCGTCGCGCAGGCGCTCGGCCAGCGCCAGCGCCGCGGCGGGGTCGGCGTCGAGCACGTTGAAGTGCCCCATCTTGCGGCCGGGCCGCGGCTCGGTCTTGCCATAGAGATGCAACTTGACGTTGGGGTGCGCGAGCAGCGCGCCCCAGTGCGGCCCACCGTTTTGCCAGCGGTCGCCGAGGATGTTCACCATCGCCACCGGCGAGAGCAGGCGGGTATCGCCGAGCGGCAGGTTGCACAGCGCGCGTACCTGTTGCTGGAACTGGTCGGTGACGCAGGCGTCGAGCGTGTAGTGGCCGGAATTGTGCGGGCGCGGCGCGATCTCGTTGATCAGCAGGCGGCCGTCGGTAACGAAGAACTCGACTGCCATCACCCCGACATAGCCGAGCGCGTCGGCGACCGCGCGCGCCATCTCGCGCGCGGCGTCGGCGAGGGGGGCGGGCACGCGCGCCGGTGCGAGCGAGACGTCGAGGATGCCATCGGCATGGCGGTTCTCGGCGACCGGGTACAGCGCGCAGTCGCCGGCGTCGTTGCGCGCGAGCACGACGGACAGCTCGCGATCCAGCTTGACCAGGCCTTCGAGCACGCAGGGCTGGTCGCCGAATTCGCGGAACGCGGCGCGTGCGTCCGCCTTCGAGCCGACCCGCGCCTGGCCCTTGCCGTCGTAACCGAAGCGCGCGACTTTCAGCAGCGCCGGCGTGCCGACCTCGGCCAGCGCCGCGTCGAGATCGCCTTCGCCGTAGACCAGCGCGAAGGGCGCGGTCGCAAAGCCCTGCCGCGCGAGCCAGGACTTTTCGTGACTGCGGTCCTGCGCGACCGCGACCGCGTCGGCGCCAGGCGCGACGCGGCAATGCCGCGCGAGCGCGTTGAGGCTCGCCGCCGGCACGTTCTCGAATTCGGTCGTCACCGCGGCGCAGGTTTCGCCGAGCCGGGCGAGCGCCGCGGCGTCGGCGTAGCCGGCCTCGAGGTGCACGTCGGCCATCTGTCCGGCCGGGCTTGCCGGGTCGGGGTCGAGCACCACGACGGTGTAGCCCATGGTGCGCGCCGCGATGGTGAACATGCGGCCGAGCTGGCCGCCGCCCAGGATGCCCAGCGTCGAGCCGGGCAGGATGGGCGCGCCCTTACTCGACATCGGGCAGGTCCATGGCCAGCACCGAATCGGATTGGCCACGGCGAAAATCGATGAGTTTTCCGGCCAGGCCGGCGTCGCCGCGCGCGATCATCGCCGCGGCGAACAGCGCAGCGTTGGCGGCCCCCGCCTCGCCGATGGCGAAGGTCGCGACCGGAATGCCCTTCGGCATCTGCACGATGGACAGCAGCGAATCCATGCCCTTGAGGTATTTCGACGGCACCGGCACGCCGAGCACCGGGACGATGGTCTTGGCGGCGAGCATGCCCGGCAGGTGGGCGGCGCCGCCGGCGCCGGCGATGATGGCGCGGATCCCGCGCGCCTCGGCGGTCGCCGCGTAGTCGTAGAGCAGATCGGGCGTGCGGTGCGCCGACACCACCTTGGTCTCGAAGTGGACGCCGAGCTGCTTCAGAAGGATTGCGGCGTGCTTCATGACCTCCCAGTCGCTGGAAGATCCCATCACCACGCCGACCAGGGGTGCGCTCATAGCTTGGACTCGCGAACGAAAGCCGGCATTTTACCGCGAGAGCCCCCTACAATTCGCGCGTCTGCCGCATCCGGAGCGCGCCATGCCGCCCACCCTGCAAACCGTCCTGCTGCTCACGGCGTCGAACGTCTTCATGACCTTCGCCTGGTACGCGCACCTGAAGAACCTCGCCGACAAGCCGTGGATCGTCGCCGCGCTGGCGAGCTGGGGCATCGCGCTGTTCGAGTACCTGCTGCAGGTGCCGGCCAACCGCGTGGGCTACACCGTGCTGACGCTGCCGCAACTGAAGATCCTGCAGGAAGTGATCACGCTCGCGGTGTTCGTGCCGTTCGCACTGCTCTACATGCGCGCCGAACTGAAATGGGATTTCCTGTGGGCGGCGCTGTGCCTGGTCGGGGCGGTGTATTTCATGTTTCGCGGCACGCAGTAAACCGGCGCGCGGCGGGCGGACGACCCCGCCAGGCCCGCAAATATTGCCTACAGTGGTAGCTTCCTGCCGGGCGCCTGCCCGGCAGTCCGTTCCTCACCGGAAGGAGAGTCCCATGACCCTGCAGAACAGAATGCGCCACGTGCCGGCCGGCACGGTATTGTTGCCCCTGCTGCTCGCCTGTACCTTGGCGCCGGCTTTCGCCCAGGATGCCCCGCTGGCACGCACTGCCGGAGACGCCGCGCTCAAGTGGGGCGGCTGCCCCGACTTCATGCCCCGGGGATGCGAGATCGCGGTGCTCCATGGCGACCCCGCCAGGAACAATGCCGACGTTTTCTTCAGGGTGCCGGCGAATGCGGTGATTCCGCGTCACTGGCACACCTCGGCCGAACGCATGGTGCTGGTGGCGGGCGAGATGCACGTCACCTACGACGGACACCCCGCCGTCGCGCTCAGGCCCGGCAACTACGCCTACGGGCCGGCGAGGCTGCCGCACCATGCCGTCTGCGGCGCCGCTGGCCCGTGTGTGCTGTTCATTGCCTTCGAATCGCCGGTCGACGCGATCGCGGGTGCGCCCCAATGAAAAAGGCCCCGCGGGTGCGGGGCCTCGAGGCGAGTCGCCGGCTTAGACGCAACCGGTCGGTTTCGGTGTGCCGGCGTAGCGGCCTGCCTGCTTGGCGGGGCCGAAGGGGAAGAGGTCGAACAGGAATTTCTTGTCGCCCCATTCGTCGCCGAATTCTTCCTTCAGGCCCTTCTGCAGAAAGCGCAGATTGGGCGCGGTGCCGTTCTGCGCGAACTGGTCGCGCATGTAATGGATCACCTTCCAGTGGTTTTCATTCAGTTCCAGGTTGTCTTCCTTGGCGAGTTCGATGGCCAGTTCCTCGGACCAGTCTTCCAGGTTGACCAGATAACCCTCGGGGTCGGTTTCGACGATCTTGCCGTTGATTTCGCGTTCCATGATGCAGTCCTAACGTTCGTAAAAAAATGACGGATGCCGAACCATAAAATAACCAAGTGAATTAGTCAACTACTCCTTTGGGGTTTTTGCCGTGCTGGCTGCCCGCGCGTCGAGTCGGGGCGGGCCTCAGGCGCGTGCCGGGTGCGTTTCGCCGCCGGCATGCCGCAGCCAGGCGTAGTAGGCGTCGTACATCGCCATGCCGTGCCGCAGCATCTCGTGGTCGTCCGGATAAAGCGCGGAAAGGCCGAGCGACTGGGCGAGGAGGCCCGCACACTCCGGCGCGAGGTCCGGGCGCCCGGTGTCGGCGCCGCGCACGATCACGGCGAGTCGCTCAAGCGCCGGGTCGTCGAGTTTGTGTATGCGCAGGAAGGCGTCGAAGCTGCATTGTTCGCCGACATGGCCGTATTCGACGCCGGGAATGTCATAGGGGATCGCGCCGGTGTCGGCGGCAACCGCGAGCACCTGGCCGGCGGGCACGTAGAGGAACTCGGCCGCCGGGTCGATGAAGCGTGCGACGAGCCAGGGGCAGGCGATGCGGTCGATCTTCGGCCGCGCGCGGGTGACCCACTTCATTTCCGCTCGACCTTGCCGCCGGCCGCCTTCCAGGCCTCGAGGCCGCCCTCGATATAGCGCGCCTTCACGCCCGCGGCCTGCAGGCGGTCGACCACGCTGTTCGACACGCTGCCGCCGCGCACGCAGTAGACGACGACGTCCATCGTGAGCGGCATCGCGCCGATCCAGGCGTCGATCTTGTCCGGGTTCTTCCACACCGCGCCTGGAATGATTTCGTTCGACGCGGCGAAATCGGCCTCGCGCCGCACGTCGAACACCAGCGCGGCGTCGGGATTCATCTTGGCGGGCGCGATCGTGCGCGGCAGGTCGGGGCATTTGTCGGTGGGCGTGCCGCAGCCGCAGCGCTTCAAGGGTTGAGCAGTCGGTTCCATGACGTGTCCCTAGATGAAAAATGAGTAAACCAGCCCCAACAGGGCGCACACGCCGATGACCTGCATGATGTCGGCCTTGTACTTCCAGAGCGCGACGAAGGCGGCGACGGCGACGATCACCGGGAACCACTCGAACGTGCCGGCGAAGGGCGCCGCCGCCGTGCCCTGTGGCCAGAAGGTGTGCCAGGCGAAGAATACCGCGAGATTGAGGATGACGCCGACCACGGCCGCGGTGATGCCGGTGAGCGGGGCGGTGAATTTCAGTTCGCCGCGGGTGGCCTCGACCAGCGGGCCGCCCGCGAGGATGAAGAGAAACGACGGCAGAAAGGTGAAGAAGGTCGCCACCGCCGCGCCGGCCAGTCCCGCCGCGACCGGATTCTCGAACACCCCCTTGGCGACGCCGCCAAGGTAGCCGACCCAGGTCACGATCATGATCAGCGGGCCGGGTGTGGCTTCGCCGAGCGCCAGGCCGTCCATCATCTGCGGGCCGGTCAGCCACTGGTAGTGCTCGACGCCGCCCTGGTAGACGTAGGGCAGCACGGCGTAGGCGCCGCCGATGGTGAGGAAGGCCGCCTTGGTGAAGAATTCCCCCATGTCGGCAAGGGCGGGCACGCCGCGTATCGCCGCCATCGCGCCGAGCCAGACCAGCACGAAGGCGCCGACCTTGAACGCGAGCTTTTGCCAGGTGAAACGCGCATGTGCCGGCGGCGGCGTGTCGTCGTCGATCAGCGCCGGGCCGTATTGCTTGTGCGAGGCGCCGTGGCCGCCGCCCATCCTGAACTTGTGCGGTGCGAGCTTGCCGCCTGCCGCGCCGAGGAGTCCCGCGGCGAGCACGATCCAGGGAAATGCGACGTCGAAGACGAAAATGCCGACGAAGGCGAGCGCCGCCATCGCCCACAGCACTTCGTTCTTCAGCGCGCGGCTGCCGATGCGCCAGGCGGCGAACAGCACGATCGCGACCACCGCCGGCTTGATGCCGTAGAAAATCGCCTGCACCCAGCCGAGTTCGCCGTAGGCGAGGTAAAGCCCGGCGAGCAGCGAGAGCAGCGCGAAGGCCGGCAGGAAGAACAGCACACCGGCGACGATCGCGCCTTTCACGCCGTGCATCAGCCAGCTGATATAGATCGCGAGCTGGATCGCCTCGGGGCCGGGCAGCAGCATGCAGTAGTTGAGCGCGTGCAGATACCGGTGCTCGGAAATCCAGCGCCGCTTCTCGACGAGCTCCTGGTGCATCATCGAAATCTGGCCGGCGGGGCCGCCGAAGCTGATGAAGCCGAGCTTCAGCCAGTATTTGAACGCTTCGCCCAGGGTAACGGGCGCGGGGGGGGTGGTCGGTACGGTGTCCACGAATCATGCTCCAAACGAGGGTGGATGAAACCAGGCTTGGACGGGACACCGTCTTGCGGCAGGACGCCGGGCGCCGGGAGCTGGCGTCCCGACGTCCGCGATTATCGCCAGCCTGGCGCCAGGCCGTCAATGCATGGTCGAACCGAATGTTAAATAATCACTGGTTATCGTTGACATAAGTCATTCGAAATATTGCTTATGGAGTTTGTCTTCTAAGATGGTCAACGCGTCGTCGTCGGCAAGAGATGGACGCAGCACACACGACCATTTTCCTGAAGGGGAGGCGCGGTGGATGTCTCGAATCTGCTGATTCCGGCGGTGTTGTTCTTTGCCCTGGGTTTCTTCGCCCAGGTCATCCGTTCCGATCTCAAGTTTCCCCCCGAGCTGGCCAAGGCGCTGTCGATCTATCTTTTGATCGGTATCGGCCTCAAGGGCGGCATCGAGTTGTCGCACGCCGACCTCGGCCACGCGCTCCATGCCGTCGCGGCAGCGCTGGCGCTCGGCTTCGGCCTGCCGATCGTCGCCTACGCGATCCTGGTCGCCGGCCGCCTGGACAAGCTCAACGCCTCGGCGATCGCCGCGCACTACGGCTCGGTGAGCGCCGGCACCTTCCTCACTGCGATCGCCTATCTGCAGGCGCAGCAGATCGCGTTCGAATCCTATCCCGTCATCATGCTGGCGCTCATGGAATCGCCGGCGATCATCGTCGGCCTCCTGTTGGCGCGTTTCTCGCGTGGCGGGTCGCGCGGCGAGGACGACGCGCGTGAAAACCACATGGGCGAGCTGCTGCGCGACGCCTTCACCAATGGCAGCGTGATGCTGCTGTTCGGCGCCATGGTCATCGGGCTGCTGGTCAAACCGGCGTCGCTGGCGACGATCACGCCCTTCTACGAGGTGCTGTTCATGGGCGTGCTCTCGCTGTTCCTGCTCGAGATGGGCATGGAGGCGGGCAAACGCATCGGCGAATTCGGCCGCGCCGGCGCCTTCCTCGTCACCTTCGGCATCGCGATGCCGCTGATCGGCGCCGCGGCCGGCATCGCCGTCGGCCACGCCTGGCTGGGGTTCGGCGAAGGCGGGGTGCTGCTGGTCGCGGTGCTGGGCGCGTCGGCCTCCTACATCGCGGTGCCGCCGGCGATGCGGCTCGCGATCCCCGAGGCCAACCCGTCCTTTTATCTGACGCTGTCGCTGGGCGTGACCTTCCCCTTCAACGTGCTGGTCGGCATTCCGTTCTACCATTACGTCATCAAGCAACTGCTGGCCTGAACCGCATCGCCATGATTCCCACCCATCCCATGAAGCTCATCAACATCGTCGCCAATGCTGCACTCGAAGAGCGATTGTCCGAGATCGCCGAGGCGCACTTGATGTCCGGCTACACCGTGCTCGACGCGCGTGGCGCCGGCAGCGCCGGCCTGCAGACCGGGGCGCTGGAAGGCGGCAGCAACATCCTGTTCATGCTGATCGTGCCGGCCGCGAGGCTCGACGAGGTGCTGGCGGATATCGAGCGGCTGATGAAGCGCGGCCACCATCTGGCGGTGTTCATCACCGACACCCAGGTGTTGCGGCGCGAAAAGTTCAGCGCCTGATTCCCGAACCGCCGCGTGTGCTAGCGCCGGCGCGTGGCGCGCGGCCGGCCGCGTTTGCCCGAGTCCGCCTCGGCGATCACGAACTGCTTGAAGGCCTGCGCCGCCGGCGACAGCCGCTTGTCGGCGCGGTGGACCAGGTTCCAGTGACGCACGATGGGAAAACCTTCGACGTTCAGCACCGCGAGGCGATTGAAGGCAAGCTCCATTTCCAGCGTCTGCAGCGCGAGGACGGCGAGCCCGAGCCCGGCCTGCACCGCCTGGCGGATCGCCTCGTTGCTGCTCATTTCCATGCTGCTGCGGATTTCCAGGCCGCGCTCGGCAAAGAACCGCTCCATGGCGCTGCGTGTGCCCGAGCCCGCTTCGCGCACCAGGAAAGGCTCGGCCGCGACCTGCTCGATCGGTATTTTGCGCTTGCCCACGAGGGGATGGTTCGGCGGGGCGATCACCACCAGCGGATTGTCCATGATGCGGACGGCTTCCAGCCCGAGGCCGGCCGGCACCTGCCCCATGATCGCCAGATCGATGCGGTTGTTCGCGAGCAGTTCCAGCACCTCGGCGCGGTTGGATACGCCCAGGTGAACGGCCACCCCCGGGTAACGGCCGCGAAAGCGCACGAGGATGTTCGTGGCGACGGCATTGACCGTCGAGGTGACGGCCAGGCGCAGGCTGCCGCGGTCGACGCTCTTGAGTTGCGCGAGATTGTGCTGCAGGTCATCGAGTCGCGCCGTGATCGCCTGGCTGGCGTGCAGCACTTCGCGCCCGGCATCGGTGAGAAAGATCTTTTTGCCGATCTGCTCGGTGAGCGGTTGGCCGAGGATGGCTTCGATGCCCTTGATCTGCATCGAGACGGCCGGCTGCGACAGGTGCAACTCTTCCGCCGCGCGCGAAAACGAGAGGTTGCGGGCAACGGCCTCGAAGACCCGGAATTGGCGAAGCGTCAGTCGTCGCATGGGCGGGCGGGGATGATGTATAAGTCTGTTGGTATGGTTTTTATCATAATAATTGAATATTAATTATATATATACGTCCTTATAGTGGGCCCCTGTCGTCTTCAGGGGCCAGGCTCCTGAAGCCATGTCTGTCAATCGCAGGAGCCAAACCATGGACCAGTCCGCACGTTACGCCGACCTTTCCCTCAGGGAAGAAGACCTGATCAAGGGCGGCCGCCACATCCTCGTCGCCTACAAGATGAAGCCGAAGGCCGGCCACGGCTATCTGGAGGCCGCTGCCCACTTCGCCGCCGAATCTTCCACCGGCACCAACGTCGAGGTCTGCACCACCGACGAGTTCACCAAGGGCGTCGACGCGCTGGTGTATTACATCGATGAAGCCACCGAGGACATGCGGATCGCCTATCCGATCGACCTGTTCGACCGCAACGTCACCGACGGCCGCATGATGATCGTCTCCTTCCTGACGCTCGCCATCGGCAACAACCAGGGCATGGGCGACATCGAGCACGCCAAGATGATCGACTTCTACGTGCCCGAACGCGCCATCCAGCTGTTCGACGGCCCGTCCAGGGACATCAGCGACCTGTGGCGCATCCTCGGCCGCCCGCTGAAGGACGGCGGCTACATCGCCGGCACCATCATCAAGCCCAAGCTGGGCCTGCGCCCCGAGCCCTTCGCCCACGCGGCCTACCAGTTCTGGCTGGGCGGCGACTTCATCAAGAACGACGAGCCGCAGGGCAACCAGGTGTTCGCGCCGATGAAGAAGGTGATCCCGCTGGTGGCCGACGCGATGAAGCGCGCGCAGGACGAGACCGGCCAGCCCAAGCTGTTCTCCGCCAACATCACCGCGGACGATCACTACGAAATGTGCGCCCGCGCCGACTACATCCTGGAAACCTTCGGTCCCGACGCCGACAAGGTGGCCTTCCTGGTCGACGGTTTCGTCGGTGGCCCCGGCATGATCACCACTGCGCGCCGCCAGTACCCCAACCAGTATCTGCACTACCACCGCGCCGGCCACGGCATGATCACCTCGCCGTCGGCCAAGCGTGGCTACACTGCCTTCGTGCTGGCCAAGATTTCCCGCCTGCAGGGCGCGTCCGGCATCCACGTCGGCACCATGGGCTACGGCAAGATGGAAGGCGACGCCACCGACAAGGGCATCGCCTACATGATCGAGCGCGACGAGTGCCAGGGCCCGGTCTACTTCCAGAAGTGGTACGGCATGAAGCCCACCACCCCGATCATCTCCGGCGGCATGAACGCGCTGCGCCTGCCCGGCTTCTTCGAGAACCTGGGGCACGGCAACGTCATCAACACTTCCGGCGGCGGTTCCTATGGTCACATCGACAGCCCGGCGGCCGGCGCGATCTCGCTGCGCCAGGCCTACGAATGCTGGAAGTCCGGCGCCGATCCGATCGAGTTCGCCAGGGAGCATCGCGAATTCGCCCGCGCCTTCGAGTCCTTCCCCAACGACGCCGACAAGCTGTACCCGGGTTGGCGTGAAAAGCTGGGCGTACACAAGTAATCCGGCACGACATTGATGCAAGCGGGAAACGCCTCCGGTTCGCTGGGGGCGTTTTTCTTCCGCCGCGAGGAATGAGCATGATCGACAAAGACCAGTACCTGATCGGGCAGGAGCCCTACTACCAGCCGCAAAAGAACGAGGTCGCGCTGTTTGAAGCCGCCTGGCGCAACCGCCTGCCGGTGATGGTGAAAGGCCCCACCGGCTGCGGCAAGTCGCGCTTCGTCGAATACATGGCGTGGAAGCTCGGCAAGCCGCTCATCACCGTCGCCTGCAACGAGGACATGACCGCCAGCGATCTGGTCGGCCGCTATCTGCTCGAAGCCAACGGCACGCGCTGGCTCGACGGCCCGCTCACCACCGCTGCGCGCATCGGCGCGATCTGCTATCTGGATGAAATCGTCGAGGCGCGCCAGGACACCACCGTGGTGATCCACCCGCTCACCGACCACCGCCGCACCCTGCCGCTCGACAAGAAGGGCGAGTTGATCCACGCCCACCCGGACTTCCAGCTGGTGATTTCCTACAACCCTGGCTACCAGACGCTGATGAAGGATCTCAAGCAGTCGACCAAGCAGCGTTTCACCGCCTTCGACTTCGACTACCCCGATGCCGCGCTGGAAACGCGGATCGTGGCGAAGGAAACCGGCTTGGATGAAGCGATCGCGGCGCGGTTGGTCAAGATCGGCGGCGTCGCTCGCAACCTGAAGGGGCATGGCCTCGACGAAGGCGTCTCCACGCGGCTCCTGGTGTACGCGGCGACGCTGATCCGGGACGGGGTGTCGCCGGCGGACGCCTGCCGCATGGCGCTGGTGCGCCCGATCACCGACGATGCCGACATTCGCGAGACGCTCGATCATGCGATCGATGCGGTGTTTGCTTGAAGGCAACCCACCACAGTGACACAGAAGCGCAGAGCCCCCCGCCTTTGCGCTTGATAAGTTTTTCATGCCCGTGCACGACTACCAACACCCCCTGATGCAGGCCTATTGGGCCAAGCTCGACACCCGCTTTGCGCAGGTGGAGGCGGTGTTCGAGGACTGCATGGCGGAAGCCCTGGCGGTGCTCACGCGCGAGGGGCTCGATGCCTATCTCGAAGCCGCGCGCGTCATCGGCAAGCTGGGGCGCGGCGTCGAACCGATGCTGGTCTTCCTGGAAGAGTGGCCGTCGGTGGCCAAAGCCGTCGGCGAAGCCGCGCTGCCGCCGGTGATGACCGTGGTCATGCGCCTGCAGAAGTCGCCCAACGGCCGCGCCATTGCGCCCTTCCTGCAGACGCTGGCGGCCGTGGCGCGGCGGCTGCAGTCGCAGGAACAACTGCAGCACTACCTCGACATCGCGCTGGACTTCATGGAGCGCACCACCGGCTCGATCCACGGCCACCACACCACCTTCCCCAGCCCTGGCCTGCCTGCGTTCTTCGCCCAGGCGCCGGCGCTGCTCGCGCAGCTCTCCCTCGCCGGCCTCGGGAACTGGGTCGAGTACGGCATCCGCAATTACGGCAGGCACCCCGAACGGCAGAAGGAATACTTCAGCCTGCAGTCGGCCGATGCGCGCGCCGTGCTGCAGCGCGAGCGCCACGGAACCTTGCTGGTCGACGTCGAGCGCAAGCTCGATCTCACCCTGCGCGGGCTGTGGCAGGACCCTGACCACCTCGTGCCCTATTCCACCGCCTTCGACGACATCCGCAGGCCGGTGCCGTATTACGACAAGCTCGGCATGCGCCTGCCGGACGTCTATGACGACGCCGGGGAAATCTCCGGCCTCGACCGCTACCGCGCAACGCTCGCGCACATGGTCGGCCACCGTCGCTGGTCCGAAGCGCAGGTCGCCGACAACTGGAGCCCGTTCCAGCGCATGGCGGTGGAATTCTTCGAGGACTGCCGCATCGAGACTTTGCTGATGCGCGAATACCCGGGCCTCGCCCGCCTCTTCCTCGCGCTGCATCCCAAACCTTTGGAGACCGCCTGCGACCCGGAAACCACGTCCTGCCTGCGCCATCGCCTGGCCATGCTGTCGCGCGCGCTGCTCGATCCCGAGCACGGCTATCTCGACGCCGACCTCCGCGACTTCGCCGCGCGCTTTGCCGCCCTCATGGAAAAGGGCGAATCCTCCACCGGCGAAATCGCCGCGCTGGCGCTCGCCTACGTCGCCAGGACCCGCCGCCCGAGCGACCAGTTCGCCCGCGTGCATTTCGCCGACACCGTGGTCGACTACCGCGACGACAACCGCCAGCTGTGGAAATTCATCGAGGCAGGCGACGAGGAAGAGGCCTTCGACGAAAAGCGCAGGATCGAGCCGGGCGAGGAATCCAAGGGCCTGCCGCCACGCCATTACCCCGAGTGGGATTACGCGAGCCAGACCTATCGCCCGGACTGGGTGAGCCTGTACGAACGCCTGCATCCGGCTGGCAGCGCCGCCGACATCGACCGCCTGCTCGCCAAGCACGCCGGGCTCGCCAGGCGGCTGAAGAAAATGCTCGATCTGCTGAAACCACAGGACAAGGTGCGCATCCGCTACCAGGAAGAAGGCAGCGAACTCGACCTCGACGTCGCCATCCGTTCCTTGATCGACCTCAAGGGCGGCGTCACGCCCGACCCCCGCATCAACATGAGCCACACGACCAGCGGCCGCGACATCGCCGTGATGCTGTTGCTCGACCTGTCGGAATCGTTGAACGACAAGGCCGCCGGCAGCGACCAGACCATCCTCGAACTGTCGCAGGAGGCGGTGTCGCTCCTGGCCTGGGCGATCGAAAAACTGGGCGATCCGTTCGCCATCGCCGGCTTCCATTCCAACACCCGCCACGACGTGCGCTACCTGCACATCAAGGGCTACGGCGAACACTGGAACGACGAGGTGAAGGCGCGGCTGGCGGCGATGGAGGCCGGCTGGTCCACCCGCATGGGCGCCGCGATGCGCCACGCCGCGCATTACCTCAAGGCGCGTCCGGCCGACAAGAAACTCATGCTGGTCTTGACCGACGGCAGGCCTTCCGACGTGGATGCGCAGGACGAGCGCCTGCTCGTCGAGGACGCGCGCCAGGCCGTCAAGGAGCTCGACCGCGACGGCATTTTCGCCTACTGCATCAGTCTCGATCCGAAGGCCGACGATTATGTCGGCGACATCTTCGGCCGCCAGTTCACCGTCATCGACCACATCGCGCGGCTGCCGGAACGGCTGCCGCAGCTCTTCCTGGCGCTGACCCGATGACATCCGCCCACGCCGCCCGAAAGGAATCCGCTTGAACACCATTCCCGCCTGCCCCCAATGCGGGCTCGAAAACACTTACCCGGACGGTGCACACTACCTCTGCCCCGACTGCGGGTTTGAATGGCCGCAGCGCACCGACGCGGCGCCCGGCGACGCGCCGCGTGTCGTCAAGGATGCCCACGGCAACGTCCTCGCCGACGGCGATACGGTCGTCCTGATCAAGGACCTGAGGGTTAAGGGCGCCTCGGTCACGCTCAAGATGGGCGCCAAAATCAAGGGCATACGCATCGTGGAAGGCGATCACGAGATCGATGCCCGGACCGAAGCGGGCAATATCCTGCTCAAGGCCTGTTTCCTGAAGAAAGCCTGAGACCCGGCCCCGGCCGAACGCAGTGCGCGGATCGGCGAATCCCCGCGCGCCGGCGCCTGCGGCCAGCCCCTGTCGTCGACGACGCGAGGGCGCGGCTAAAAAAGCGTCTCCGCCTCGTGCATCACGAAATCCAGGAAAGCCTGCGCCACCGCGGAAAAGCGCTTGCCCTGGCGATGGACCACGTACCAGTGGCGCAGGATGGGAAAGCCCTCGACGTCGAGGATCACCAGCCGGTCGAGCACGAGCTCCATCTCCAGGGTGTGGATCGAGACCACGCCGAGGCCGAGGCCGGCCTGCACCGCCTGCTTGATCGCCTCGTTGCTGCTCATCTCCATCGCCGTGCTGAGGTGGGCGCCGGCCTCGTCGAAGAAGCGTTCGGCCGCCATGCGCGTGCCGGAGCCGGTTTCGCGGCTGATGAAGCTCTCCTCGGCCAGGCGCGCGAGCGGGATGCGGCTTTCGCGTGCGAGGGGATGGGCAGGCGAGGCGATGACCACCAGCGGGTTTTCCATGAAGGGATGGGCGACGAGGTCGGACGCCTCCGGCGGTCGCCCCATGATCGCGAGGTCCTTGTCGGCCTCGTTGAGCAGCGCAAGGATGTGTTCGCGATTGCTGACGTCGAGACTGACCTTGACGTCCGGGTGGCGCTGGCAGAATGCGGCGAGCAGCTTCGGCGCGAAGTAATTCGCGGTGCTGGCGATGGTGATGTTGAGCTGGCCCCGCCGCACGCCGCGCATTTCCTCCAGTTCCAGCTGGGCCTCCTGGACCTGGGCGAGGATGTCCTGGGCATGGCGATACAAGGCCCGGCCGGCGTCGGTGAGGTGGATCTTCTTGCCGATCTGGTCGAACAGCGGCATCCCGGCCTGCTCCTCCAACTGGCGGATCTGCA
The DNA here is from genome assembly GCA_046292745.1 of Thiobacillus sp. Taxonomy (GTDB): domain Bacteria; phylum Pseudomonadota; class Gammaproteobacteria; order Burkholderiales; family Thiobacillaceae; genus Thiobacillus. The sequence continues at coordinate 15,090 of JBKBQH010000006.1, forward strand.
TCGATACCGCCGGCTGCGACAGGTGCAGGGTCTCGGCGGCACGCGTGTAACCGCCGAGCCGGGCGGCGGCCTCGAATACCTGCAGCTGGCGGAAGGTGATATGCATGGGCTAGAAAGGTAAAGGCAGCACGAATAAATGATAACAATTAATTATGTCTTCTATCACCATTATGAATTGTTAATTATGCAATGACGGGGATATGGTTACGGTCGCGTCATGGCCTTTCGGTCAATGACAGGGATAGACGGGAAGCTTTGAACAAGTCCCCTGCGGATCGGGGGTTTTGTTCAGGGTTTCCTGGGGGCCGGTCGGCCGTGTGCTGCGCCGGAAATTCAAGGGTTTAGAAGTTTCGTCTGAATCAGCTAGCAAGGAGTAAACAATATGGCAGTCAAAACCTATCAGGCCGGGGTGAAGGAATACCGGCAGACCTACTGGATGCCGGAGTACACCCCTCTGGATACCGACCTCTTGGCCTGCTTCAAGATCACCCCGCAGCCGGGCGTCGATCGCGAGGAAGCCGCCGCCGCCGTCGCCGCCGAGTCGTCGACCGGCACCTGGACCACGGTCTGGACCGACCTCCTGACCGACATGGACTACTACAAGGGCCGCGCCTACCGCATCGAAGACGTGCCGGGCGACGACACCTGCTTCTACGCCTTCATCGCCTACCCGATCGACCTGTTCGAAGAAGGTTCGGTTGTCAACGTGTTCACCTCGCTGGTCGGCAACGTGTTCGGCTTCAAGGCCGTGCGCGCGCTGCGCCTGGAAGACGTGCGCTTCCCCATCGCCTACGTCAAGACCTGCGGCGGCCCGCCCCTGGGCATCCAGGTCGAGCGCGACGTCATGAACAAGTATGGCCGTCCGCTCCTGGGCTGCACCATCAAGCCGAAGCTGGGTCTGTCTGCCAAGAATTACGGCCGCGCCGTGTACGAGTGCCTGCGCGGCGGCCTCGACTTCACCAAGGACGACGAGAACGTCAACAGCCAGCCCTTCATGCGTTGGCGTCAGCGTTTCGACTTCGTCATGGAGGCCATCCTCAAGGCCGAAGCCGAGACCGGCGAGCGCAAGGGCCACTATCTGAACGTGACCGCCCCGACGCCGGAAGAGATGTACAAGCGTGCCGAATACGCCAAGGAAATCGGCGCGCCGATCATCATGCACGACTACATCACCGGCGGCTTCTGCGCCAACACGGGCCTGGCCAACTGGTGCCGCGACAACGGCATGCTGCTGCACATCCACCGCGCCATGCACGCCGTGATCGACCGCAACCCGCACCACGGCATCCACTTCCGCGTGCTGACCAAGATCCTGCGCCTGTCGGGCGGCGACCACCTGCACACCGGCACCGTCGTCGGCAAGCTGGAAGGCGACCGTGCCTCCACGCTCGGCTGGATCGACCTCCTGCGTGAATCCTTCGTGCCGGAAGACCGTTCGCGCGGCATCTTCTTCGACCAGGACTGGGGTTCGATGCCCGGCGCCTTCGCCGTCGCCTCCGGCGGCATCCACGTGTGGCACATGCCCGCGCTGGTCACCATCTTCGGCGATGACTCGGTGCTGCAGTTCGGTGGCGGCACGCTGGGCCACCCCTGGGGCAACGCCGCCGGCGCGCACGCCAACCGCGTCGCGCTGGAAGCCTGCGTCCAGGCCCGCAACGAAGGCCGTCAGCTGGAGAAGGAAGGCAAGGAAATCCTCACCGCCGCCGCCGCGAACTCGCCTGAACTGAAGATCGCCATGGAAACCTGGAAAGAGATCAAGTTCGAGTTCGACACCGTCGACAAGCTGGACATCGCGAACAAGTGATTTGTAGGTGAGGGGCGAGGCGTCGCGCTTCGCCTCACGCTTCACCCCTCACACTTCACCGAGACTGAAAGGAAAAGCAAATGGCCGTACAAGCCTACAAAGCCACCAAGAAATACGAGACCTTCTCGTACCTGCCGACCATGACCGCCGACCAGGTGCGTCGCCAGATCGCCTACGCGATCAGCCAGGGCTGGAACCCCGCTGTCGAACACTCCGAGAAAGGCGTGTCCGCCCGCGTGAGCTACTGGTACATGTGGAAGCTGCCGATGTTCGGCGAGCAGTCGGTCGAGGCCGTGCTGGCCGAGCTCGACGCCTGCCATCGCGAGTTTCCCGACCACCTGGTGCGCTTCGTCGCCTACGACAACTATGCGCAGAGCCAGGGCACGGCCTTCGTGATGTATCGCTGATTGAGCTGATTGAGTGATCCCGGCGGCGGGTGCGAGTCCGCCGCCGGACGCAGCGAATTTTTGCAAGCAGTTTGCTGTGGGGGCGGTCGCGCAGGACCCCGCCCACAGCAAACCCAACCGTTCGAGGTATGTGATGACACAAGCCGCAGATAGCACGGCCAGCGCCACCCTCTCCGGGCGTGAACTGGCCCTGAAGCGCCGTCAGGCGATGGCGCTGCACGGCAAGGCGGGCGTGACCCGGCCGGCCGCCGGCCGCCAGCCGACGGCCGCGCGCAGCGCGCCCATGGCGCCCGCCGCGTCCCCGGCATCGGCTGCTGCGAGCAGCGTGCCGGCCGCAGCGACACCCGCGCCGCGTTCCGATGCCGCGCTGATCGCCCAGGCCCAGGCCAACGCGTCGCGCCAGGCGAGCCGCGCCCGCCGCGAAGCGCTGAGCCGGTCCGGCAAGGCGGCGCTCACGCCCACCGCTGCGCGCCCGACGGGCCGCGTGCGGCCCAACCCGCAGGCGCCTGCCCTGGCGCCGCAATCCGCCGTGACCCGCGCCGGCGACGCGCAGACCGCCCCGGCCACGTCGTGCGGTTGCGGTTGCAACGGCGCCCCCGGCGGCTGCGGCGACACGCAGGCGCCCGCGACCGGCCTGCGCGCCGCGTCGTCGGCGTCGACGCCCATGACCACCAAGGCTGCCGTCCAGCCGACCGGCCGTGCGCTGGCGCAGGCGCGCCGCGCCGCGCTCGCCCAGGACGGCAAGGCCGGCTTGAAGCGCGTGGCGCAGGCGACCCGGATCGCCGCCGCCCTGCCCGGCCAGGATTGGCAGGCCGCCATCACCAAGGGCGCGACCGGCCGTCAGGTCGCGATGCAGCGCCGCCTGGTGCAGGCGCTCGCCGGTCGCACCGGCGCCAGCGAGCCGCCGCGTCCGAGCGGCCGCCAGCGCGCCCGCAACGTCGCGCCGGCGCCGGCCAAGGTCGAGGAAGGTCATACCCTGTCGGGCCAGACCGTCACCGGCACCCTGGTCGAGCGCAGCAAGAAGGTCACCGGCAACGAGCCGGGCTCGTGCCGCGCCATTACCGGCACCGAATATATCGGCAGCGAGCAGTTCGAAAGCCTTTGCAGCACGCGGCCTGCACCCGCGCCGGCCAAGGTCGGCGTTTCCAGCACCGCGCGCGAGCACAAGGTCACCGGCACGGAAATCGGCCGTTCCGGCAAGGTGACGGGCGATGAGCCGGGCTCCTGCCGCGGCGTCACCGGCACCGAATACCTCGCCGTCGAACGCTACGAGGAATTCTGCAACACGCGCCCGGCGCCTTCGCCGGCCAAGGTCGGCGTGTCCGACACTGCCAAGGGCAAGGTCGTCACCGGCACCCAGGTCGGGCATTCCCAGAAGGTGACGGGCGATGAGCCCGGCGCCGACCGCGCCATCACCGGCACCGGCTACACGCAGCCTGCCGCGGGCGTCGACGCGCCCGAGAAGGTTGCCGTCACGCACACCACGCACGGCAAGACCGTGACCGGCACCGCCGTCGGCCACACGGTGAAGATCACCGGCGACGAGCCCGGCGCCTGCCGCGGCATCACCGGTACCGAGTACCTCGCCGCCGAGCAGTTCCAGACGGTGTGCAATACCACGCCGCCCGCCACGCCGCGCAAGGTCAGCGTGATGTCGTCGCGCGGCGACCTTCCGGTGTCGGGCACGGGCGTTGGCCGCTCCGCGAGCGTGACCGGCGACGAACCCGGCTCGTGCCGCGCGATCACCGGCAGCCAGTACTACACCGCCAGCGACTTCGGCAGCCTGTGCAATGCCTCCGGCCCCCGCAAGGTCGGCGCGACGCAGACGCTCGCCGGCCGCACGGTCACGGGCACGGAGGTCGGCGCCAGCCCAAAGCTCACCGGTGACGAGATGGGGGGGTGCAAGCCCGTCACCGGTATTGATTATGTCGGTGCGCAAGCTGCGTGCACCGGCAGCACCCCTGTTGCGCCCGTGGCCAAGGTCGCGGTGGACCAGACCTGGCGTGGCCAGCCAGTGACCGGCAGCTACGTCGGCCGCTCGAGCAAGGTGACGGGCGACGAATCCGGCGGTTGCGCGCCGATCAGCGGCACGCCCTACATCGGCCGCAGCCAGTACCGCGGCTTCTGCGCGGCGCCGGATCTCACCGAACAGGAAGCGCGCATCCGCACCAGCGCGATCATCCCCGCCACCGCGGTGACGGGCGATCGTCCCGGCGCGGGCGGCTCGGTGATGACCGGCGACGAGCGCGGCGCCTGCGAAGTCGTCAGCGGCACGCCCTATGTCGGCGCCGACAACACGGTCGGCCAGTGCGCGACCAGCGGCCGCTTCGTGTCGCGTCCGCGCACCTGGGTCGAGCCGGCGCAGCCGCCGGCGCCGATGGATTTCAGCATCGCCTCGCCGGCGCGCCAGGCCTGGGAGCGCCGCTACGCCGACGTGACCGGCACCGGCTACAACAGCGAGCGCATCACCGGCCCGGTGAACAAGGCCGACGGCCTCATCACCGGCACGCCGGAGTTCCGTCATCGCGACGCGGCCAGCCTGCAGGCCGAGCAGCAGGCGGCCATCGCCGCCGCCCGCCGGCTCACCGGCGAAGGCAGCCAGTCCGGCCGCCCGATCACCGGCGACGCCTGGCACGCGCAGAGCCGCGTGACCGGTACCGAAGGCGCCTCCAGTCTCGCCCGCAACATGTCGATGCGCGGCAATCCGCGCGGCGCCGGCGCCAACGCGCAGGTGTTCCGCGAGGTCGAGCGCCCCGACGTGCCGGAGAGCCGCATCACCGGCTCGTCGGGCAACACGGGCAAGGGCGCGGTGGTGACGCTTTCGGGCGGTGCGCGCGGCTAAGGGGGAATGAGTGAACACGCGTAAACGACTCGCTGCCATGCGTACGGCCGGGGCCCTGCCCCAGCCGTCGGCCGCGCCCGCCAATCCGGCGTGCGTCGTCGGCCCGGGCCAGCGCTGCGAGCATGCGCTGGTCGACCAGGCGCTGAACCAGCGCCTGTACGCCTACGAACAGCAGGTGCGCGGCCGCTTCACAGCCATCGTCGACACCCTGAAAACGGTGTCGGCGTTCCAGCACGAAGTCGATTTCGTCACCCGCGCGCAGCGCTACGCGCTCGACCGCCTGGGCTATGAATTGCCTGCGGACCTGCTCGAGGACGCCTGGGTGGCGGGTCTGAACATGCGCGCGCTGCATTCCTACTGCACCTTCCGCAGCTTCAAGGAATGCATCGAGCACGCCGACGCCGATCAGGCGCCGTGGCGCGAGCGCATGGCGCTCGACGCCGACTTCATCCAGGGCTGCGGCTACCACACGGTCGACGTCAGCCCGTGCGCCGATGGCCGCCTGCAGGGCCTGCTGCCCTTCATCTTCCGCATGGCGCCGAACGACAACATCCAGGTCAAGGCCTACGCCGGCGCGATGTTCGACGTCGAGGGCGACGTCGCCGACTGGACGCATCGCGAGCTCGAGCGCCTCGCCGGCGCGCTGCCGGGCGGCGAAGCGGCGAACTACCTCAAGATCGCGGTGTACCACTTCAGCACCTCGCTGCCCTGCGAGCAGGGCTGCGCCGCGCACGGCAGCCAGGACAGCCGGGCCGTCGAGTCGGCGCTGGCGCGCCTCAACGAGCTGCGCGCCGCGATCGAGAACACCTTCGGCCGCGGTGCCGCGCCCGAGATCCTGCTGGTCGGCGTCGACACCGACATCGACGCGATCCGTGTCCACCTGCCCGACGCCAACGGCGACGTGAACCCCTACCGTTACGTCGATACCGGCGACCTGTATCGCGAGACGCTCGGCCTGGATGCCGCCGCCGCGCGCGCCCACATCACCGCGGCGGTGGCGCGCGCCGAAACGGCCGACGGCTGGGCCGAGGGCGAGGGCGGGATGAACCCGGGCATGCGCCGCCTGGTGCTGCGCATGCTGGAAGCGAACCTGTCGCAGATCGAATACGTGATCCAGCATCACGCCGGCCGCTACGCGGTGATCGGCCACGACGAAGCCTTCATCTGCGCGGGCGAGGCGACGAACTACGTGCAGATGCGCAACAAGTATTACTACGCCCACCTCGATACCGTCGAGGAAGGCGCCGCCGACATGGACGTCGGCATCAAGATTTTTTCCGGCCTCAACATCCGTCACGGCCTTGCCGTGCCGGTGCTGGTGCACTTCCACTATTCGTCGCGGGTGCCGGGCGCCCGCGAGCGCACGGTGCAGCGCTGCCGGCGCGTCAAGGCGGCGATCGAGGCGCGCTACCGGCAGCTGCACGAACAGGGCCTGCTCAATTGCCAGATGGCGGTGAGCGACCGCTACGACACCGAGCGCTGCACCTTCGTCGAAGACGACGCCGTGGCCGCAGGACATTAACAGGATGATTCGCAGAGGTTTGCAACGATGAGGATCATGAGAGTGGAAAAAACGCTGGTGTCGACCAACCGCATCGACGGCTTCGGCCACCGGCCCCTTCTGGTCGTGCAGGACAAGATCGGCGGCGCGCGCAGCGTGGCGGTCGACGCGGTCGGCTGCATTCCCGGTGACTGGGTGATCTGCGTCGGCTCGTCGGCCGCGCGCGATGCCGCGGGCAGCAAGGAGTTCCCCTCCGACCTCACCATCGTCGGCATCATCGATCACTGGGAAGGGGAGAACGCCTGATGGAAATCATGCGCGTCATGGACGAGTTGGTCTGCACGCGGCGCGTGCCGGGGCTGAAGTCAGCGTCCCTGCGCGTGCTGGAAGGCCAGAAGGGCGGCCTCGTGGTGGCGACCGATCCGGTGGGCGTGCCGGTCGGCAAGTGGGTGTTCACCACCAGCGGCAGTGCGGCGCGCTGGGCGATGCCCGATGTGGAAGTAACGACCGATCTGACGATCTGCGGAATCATCGATGACTGGGACGCGTGAGATTGGGGTAGGGCAGGGGAAGGCGTGCTCGACGCGATGGCCCTTGAAATTTGTGTGGTAAGGATTTCGTTTTTTAACTTTGTCTGAAAAGGAGTAATGAAATGGCTGAACGTATGGGTATTGCGCTGGGCATGATCGAAACCCGTGGTCTGGTTCCCGCGATCGAAGCGGCGGACGCGATGACCAAGGCCGCCGAAGTGCGTCTGATTGGTCGTCAGTTCGTCGGCGGCGGCTACGTCACCGTCCTGGTGCGCGGCGAGACCGGTGCGGTCAACGCCGCCGTCCGCGCCGGCGCCGACGCGTGCGAGCGCGTGGGCGACGGTCTGGTGGCCGCCCACATCATCGCCCGCGTGCACAGCGAAGTGGAAGGCATCCTGCCGACCGCGCCGACCGCCTGATTTTTCTACAACATTGCAGCAAGCGTTTATTTAGGAGCAAAGCAAAATGGCTAGCGTGACTGGTATTGCCCTGGGCATGATCGAAACCCGTGGTCTGGTTCCCGCGATCGAAGCGGCGGACGCGATGACCAAGGCCGCCGAAGTGCGTCTGATTGGTCGTCAATTCGTCGGCGGCGGCTACGTCACCGTCCTGGTGCGCGGCGAGACCGGTGCGGTCAACGCCGCCGTCCGCGCCGGCGCCGACGCGTGCGAGCGCGTGGGCGACGGCCTGGTGGCCGCCCACATCATCGCCCGCGTGCACAGCGAAGTGGAAGGCATCCTGCCGACCGCGCCGACCGCCTGAGTGGACGGCAGCACGATTCCACAACTGAAAACTGGAGAAAACCTCATGGCTAACGTGAGCGGAATTGCCCTGGGCATGATCGAAACCCGTGGTCTGGTTCCCGCGATTGAAGCGGCGGACGCGATGACCAAGGCCGCCGAAGTGCGCCTGGTGGGTCGTCAATTCGTCGGCGGCGGCTACGTCACCGTCCTGGTGCGCGGCGAGACCGGTGCGGTCAACGCCGCCGTCCGCGCCGGCGCCGACGCGTGCGAGCGCGTGGGCGACGGCCTGGTGGCCGCCCACATCATCGCCCGCGTGCACAGCGAAGTCGAAGGCATCCTGCCGACCAAGCCGGATGCCGACGGCGGCGGCCGCGACGCCGAGATCACCTCGACGCGCAGCTAAGCCTCGCCCGCGATGAGCGTCGATCCGCGTACGCTGGGCTGGTTCGCCCGTGCGCTGACCCACGAGATGGGCGCGGTGCAGCAGTACCTCGCGCAGAGCGTGCTCGCGCGCCTGTGGGGCGACGAGGCGCTGGCGGCCAGGTTGCGCCACGAGGCGGAGGAGGAGCTCGGCCACGCCGAGCGGCTGATGGAACGGTTGATCCTGATGGGGGTGGCGCCCTCGGCCGGCAACCTGCCGCCGGCGCGGCTTGGCCGCGGCGCGGACGAACTGCTGGCCGCCGATCGCGCGCTCGAAGTCGATGCGGTGCGCCTGTACCGCGAGGCGCTCGCGCACGCCCAGCGCATGCGTGACCCGGACAGCGCCGCCTTGCTCGACGCCATCCTCGGCGAGGAAATCGCGCACGTGCACGAAATCGACGACATGCGGGGGCAGGCCCATGGCTGACGTACCCGAAGGCTGGGAAGCCCGCGGCAAGCCGCCGACGCTGTTCCGGCGGTTCAGCTTCGAACGCTACAGCGAGACGCGCGCCTTCCTCGACGCGCTTGCCGCGGTGAGCGAGGAGACCGGCGTGCATCCGCAGAACATCAACTTCGGCACCACCTACGTCAACCTGACACTGGAAGCGGCGGACGGCGGCGAACTGGGCGAAGCCGACTATGCGATCGCGATGCGCATCAGCGCATTGTGGAAGCCGGCGGGAGGCTGAGATGGCGACGCACGTCACGGCGGTGATCAACCAGAAGGGCGGCGCCGGCAAGACCACGCTGGCGATGAACCTCGCCGCGGGGCTGGCGCGCCGCGCGGACACCGTGGTGATCGACCTCGACCCCCAGGGGTCGTCGCGGCAGTGGGCGAGTCAGGGCAGCGAGCCGTTCCCCGCGACGGTCAAGCAGATCGGCGGCAAGTGGGACGCGCGCACGCTGCACCAGAACTACCGGGCCTACCGGCACATGGTGCTCGACTGCCCGCCCTCGCTCGACAGCCATGCCTCGCTGCAGGCGCTGCGCGCGTGCGACGTGGCGCTGATCCCGGTGCTGCCCTCGCCGGTCGACCTGTGGGCCAGCCTGCGCCTGCCGCAGGAAATCGACGAGGCGCGCAAGGTCAACAAGAATCTCAGGGCCTATCTGGTGCTGAACCAGCTGGAACCGAAGAGCGCGCTCTCGGCGGCGATGCACGAGGCCATCGAGGAATTCGGCATCCCCGTGCTGCAGGCGGTGGTGCGTCGCCGCGCGGTCTACCGCGGCGCCGCGCTCGAGGGCGTGTCGGTGTATCAAATGGGCAGCCGGGGTGCGCAGGCGGCCGCTGAAATCGAAGCCATCATTAACGAGGTGATCGGAACATGACCAATATCAAAGACAAGCTGTCCGCCAGCGTGCGCATGGCGAAGGCCGCCCAGCAGCCCGCTTCGAAATCCGCGGCCAAAACGGCCGCCAAACCGGCTGCGGCGAAGCCCGCGCCTGCCCCGGCCAAGCCCGTGGCCGCAAAGCCTGCCGCCGCGAAGCCTGCGGCTCCAGCCACGCACGCCGGCGGCATTCCCGAAAGCGGCACCGCGCTGTTCCCCGAACGCGTGTGGCCGGACTGAATCAGCCTACAAGGTGAAGCACCATGCGTAACGACCCCTTCATGCGTACCTACTCGCCGCGCCAGCAAGCCATGGCGCGCACGGCAGCCGAGCAGCAGGCGGCGGCCCGTCCCGCCTCGAGCGGCACGCCCTCGGACCTGCTCGCTCCCTATCTGGTCAGGAGCGAGCCTTATTACCGGCCGGTGGCGGACGAGGTCGAACTGTATGAAGCGGCGTACTCGGTGCGCATGCCCATGATGCTCAAGGGCCCGACCGGTTGCGGCAAGACGCGCTTCGTCGAATACATGGCGTGGAAGCTGCAGAAGCCCTTGATCACCGTGGCGTGCAACGAAGACATGACCGCGTCGGATCTGGTCGGCCGTTTCCTGCTCGACGCCAACGGCACCCGCTGGCAGGACGGTCCGCTCGCGCTTGCCGCGCGCCACGGCGCGATCTGCTATCTCGACGAAGTCGTCGAGGCGCGCCAGGACACCACCGTGGTGATCCACCCGCTGACCGATTCGCGGCGCGTGCTGCCGCTGGAGAAGAAAGGCGAGCTGGTCGAGGCGCACCCCGATTTCCAGATCGTGATTTCGTACAACCCCGGCTACCAGTCGCTGATGAAGGATCTGAAGCAGTCGACCAAGCAGCGTTTCGGCGCGCTCGACTTCAATTATCCCGAGCACGACGTCGAGGCCGAGATCGTCGCCCACGAATCCGGCGTGTCGATCGACGTCGCGAAAAACCTGGTGCACATCGGCGAGCGCGCGCGCAACCTCAAGGGCCACGGCCTCGACGAGGGCCTGTCGACGCGCATGCTGATCTACGCCGGCTCGCTCATCGCCAAGGGCGTGCCGGCGCTGGCCGCCTGCCGCGTGGCGCTGGTGCGTCCGATCACCGACGATCCGGACATGCGCGACGCGCTGGATTCCGCCGTCACCACTTATTTCTGAGGCAGCGGATCGGAACGTGGGACTGCCGCGCGCCGGTTCAGTCCCCGATCTCCTGTCCCCGGTCTTCTGACATGGCCATTCATCTCGACGAATACCAGGAGCTCCTCGAGGATCTCCCCTCCGACTCCCAGGACGTGCTGCGCGCGTCGTGGAACGAGGCGGCGCGCGTATTCTCGTCGCGCGGGCTCGACAACTACCTGAAGGGCGCGGTCGCGCTGCACAACCTCGGCCGCGGCGAGGAACTCGTCGTCACCTTCATCCAGGACATGCCGCAGGTGTCGCGCGCGATCGGCGAGGAGGTGCTGCCCGACGTCGTCAACTTCCTCCTGGGCATGGCCTCGAAGACTTCCGGCCAGGTGCTGACGCTGATCGTCAATACCGCGCCGCTCGCCGCCGAGCGCCTGGGCGACGCCGATCTGTTCCGCAATTACCTCAACGTGCTCTCCATCATGCTGGCGCAGGCGCCGCGCGGCGTGCGGCCGATGCTGGAGAACCTCGACCGCCTGCTCACCCAGCTCACGCTGGGCGGCCTGCGCCGCTGGGTGCAGTGGGGCGCGCAGGCGTACAAATCCGATTTCGACGGCCAGCTGAAATATTTCTCGCTGCAGAGCCCGGACGCGCTGTCCGTGCTGCAGAAGGAACGCAAGGGCACGCTCTTCGTCGACGTCCAGCGCCGCCTCAACATCTACCTGCGTGCAATGTGGGGGCGCGATTTCTTCATGCGCCCGACCGCCGGCGACTACGAAAGCCGCGAGGGCTTGAAGCCCTACATCGAGCGCTACGTCATCCACATCGCCGACGCCTACGACGATTACAAGCCGTTCGGCGACGACACCCCGCCCGAATCGATCGTGCCGGGCGTGGAGATCTATCGTGCCGCCGCCAACCACTGCGCCGCGCATCTCGCCTTCACCCGCGCGCCGCTGTCGATGCAGATGCTCAACACGACGCAGATCGGCATCATCGAGGCGATCGAGGATGCGCGCGTGGAGGAACTCGCGTGCCGCCAGTTCCCCAACATGCGCGGGGCCTGGCTGGCGCTGCATCCGCCCGCGGACTACAGCGAACCCAGGACCGTGGGCGACCTGATCAACCGGCTGGCGCGCGCGCTGCTGGAAGAGCACCCCGCCGACCCCCATCCCTGGGTGCAGCAGGGGGTGTCGCTGTTCCGCGCCGAGCCCGATCTCACGACCAATCGCGCCAGTTGGAACATCGGCGTGGAGCTTGCGCACAGCCTCGCCCTGATCCCGCTGCCCGAATACAACGTGCGCACCGACGCGCTGCGCGCGATCTACCGCGACGACAACCGCACCGTGTGGGAGTCGGAGGAATACGACGAGGCCGAGGCGCTGGAAGCGACCTGGCAGCGCCAGCAGCAGGTGCGCAAGAAGGCCAGCGTCATGGAGATGGTGAACGAGCTCGACAACGAGCTCGCCGGCGACGACGCGGAAGAGATCTGGGTGCTGGAAACGCCGTTCTGGCTGGACCAGGAAGGCAAGACCATCAACGAGCTCGAGGGCCGCGAGCCGATCGCCGATCCGGTGCACTACCACGAGTGGGACTATCAGATCCAGCTCGAACGGCCGAGCTGGGTGACCGTGCTCGAACGCCGGCCCAAGCTCGGCGACCTTGCCGTGATCGAGAAGACCATCGAGGACCACAAGCCGGTGATCTCGCGCCTGAAGTATCTCATCGAGTCGATGATCCCGCAGGGCATGCAGCGCATCCGCCGCCAGGAGGATGGCGACGAGCTCGACATCAATGCCGCGGTGCGCGCGATGATCGATATCCGCATGGGCCAGCAGCCCGACGATCGCATCATGATGCGCTACAAGCGCAACCTGCGCGATCTGGCGGTGATGGTGCTGCTCGACATGTCGGAGTCGTCGAACGACAAGGTACGCGGCCACGACTACAGCGTGATGGATCTCACCCGCGCCGCCACCGTGCTGCTGTCCGACGCGCTCGACCGCATCGGCGATCCCTTCGCGCTGCATGGCTTCTGCTCGGATGGCCGCCATGACGTCCACTACCAGCGCTTCAAGGATTTCGACCAGCCCTACAACGATGTCGTGAAGGCGCGGCTGGCCGCGCTGCATGGCTCGTACTCGACGCGCATGGGCGCGGCGCTGCGCCATGCGGGCAGCTACCTCAAGCAGCAGCCGAAAAACAAGAAAATCCTTTTCATCATCACCGATGGCGAGCCCGCCGACAACGACGTGCGCGACCCGCAGTACCTGCGCTACGACACCAAGCGCGCGGTCGAGGAACTGCAGCGCGACGGCATCACCACCTACGCGCTGTCGCTCGACCCGCACGCCGACCAGTACGTGTCGCGCATCTTCGGCGCGAAGAACTTCACCGTGCTCGACCACGTCGAGCGCCTCCCCGAGAAACTGCCCATGCTGTACATGGGCCTGACGAGCTGAGCGCATGGACATCACGCTGCGCACCTTCGTCTTCATCGACTCGCTGCAGCCGCAGCTGGCGTCGTATCTCGCCACGTCCTCGCAGGGTTTCCTGCCGATCCCGGGTGACGCCTGCATGTGGATCGAAGTCGCCCCGGGGATGGCGGTGCACCGCCTGTCGGACATCGCGCTGAAGGCGACCAACGTGCGCATGGGCGAGCAGGTCGTCGAACGCTCGTTCGGGTCGATGGAGATCCACTACCGCAATCAGAGCGACGTGCAGGAGGCCGGCAACATCATCCTGCGCGAACTCGACACCACGGTCGAATCACGCATGGCGTGCCGCATCGCGTGGAAGGAAATTATCCGCGCGATCACGCCGGACCACGCGACGCTGATCAACCGTCAGTTGCGCAAGGGCTCGATGATCCTGCCCGGCAAGAGCATGTTCATCCTCGAGACCGAGCCGGCGGGCTACATCGTCTACGCCGCCAACGAGGCGGAAAAGGCGGCGCACATCACCCTGGTCGACGTGAAGGCCTTCGGCAACTTCGGGCGCCTCACCATGATGGGTTCCGAGGCGGAAACCGAGGAAGCCGCGCGTGCCGCGGTGCGCGCGATCGAGCAGATCAACCAGCGCGCGACCTGGGAATAGGTGGCTTCAGGCCGCGGCTGACGCGGTGTCGGCGGCAGACAGCGTGCGGACGGCGTCGACGAACGTCCCGGCGTAGTCCGGCGCGCCGGCCTTGCCCACCACCCCGGCGCGGCGCAGCTTGCGGAGCACCCGCGTGTTCGCCTCGCTCAGCACCACCCGGATGCCACGGTGGCGCAACTTTGCAATTGCCGCTTCCAGCGTCTGGATCCCGGTGATGTCCATGAAGGGCACCTGCCGCAGGCGGATGACCAGCGCCTTCGGGTCGGTATGCGTCTGCAGCAGCACGCGTTCGAAATTCTCCACCGCGCCGAAGAACATCGGCCCAGCGATCTCGTAGACCATGATGCCTGGCGGCAAATCCTTCATGCCATGCTGGGCGAGTTCGGACTGCAAAGCCTGGCTATCCATGGCCTTCGTCTCTACCACCTCGGCCATGCGTCGCAGGAAATGCAGGATCGCCAGGATCACGCCCACGTTCACCGCGACGACGAGGTCGGCGAACACTGTCAGCAGGAAGGTGATGACAAGGATGGCGCGATCGGCGCGCGGCGCTTTTTTCAGGATGTCGGCGAAATGGGGCATCTCGCTCATGTTCCACGCGACGACGAACAGGATCGCCGCCAGCGCTGCAAGCGGGATGTGTTCCGCCAGCGGCGCAAGGAAGAGCACCACGGCAACCAGCGTGGCGACATGCACCAGGCCAGCAAGCGGGCTGGTGGCGCCGTTGCGGATGTTGGTCGCGGTGCGGGCGATCGCACCGGTGGCGGCGAAGCCGGCGAACAGAGGGGCGACGATGTTGGCGATGCCCTGGCCGATGAGTTCCTGGTTGGAATCGTGGCGGGTGCCGGCCATGCCGTCGGCGACGACTGCCGAGAGCAGCGACTCGATCGCGCCGAGCATGGCGATGGTGAACGCCGGGCCGATGAGCAGGATCATCTGGGAGAGCGAGAGATCCGGCAGGGTGAGCGGCGGCAGTCCGGACGGGATGCCGCCGAAGGCGGTGCCGATGGTCGCGACGCCCGGCGGGTCGACGGCAATGTGGACCAGTGTGGCGGCGACCATCGCGACCAGCGGGCCGGGGATTTTCGACAGCCCCCGGATGCGTGACGAATAGATCACCAGTAGCAGGCTCATCACCGCCAGCGCCGCAGTGGGCGCATGTGTCTCGGGCAGCATTTGCAGCAGCTGCCAGACTTTCTCGTGAAAATGCTCCCCGCTGACCTGGGGCAGGCCCAGGAAATAGGTCCATTGACCAACGAAAATGATGACGGCGATGCCGGTGGTGAAACCGACGATCACCGGCGCCGGGATGAACTTGATCACGCTGCCCATGCGTGCCAGGCCCATCAGCAGGAGAATGATGCCGGCCATGAGTGTGGCCACCTGCAGGCCGGCGATGCCGTATTTCGCCGTGATCACCGAAAGTATGGCGATGAAGGCGCCGGTGGGGCCGGCGATCTGCACCCGGCTGCCGCCGAAGAGCGACACCAGGCCGCCGGCGACGATCGCCGTGTAGATGCCCTGCTCGGGGCGCGTGCCCGAGGCGATGGCGAAGGCCATGGCGAGCGGCAGGGCGACCACGCCGACGACGATGCCCGCGGCGATGTTCGGCAGCCACTGGTTGCGTGCGAACAGGCCGGCGCGGTGGGCGTCGAGGAGGGCGATCATGCAGATTTTCCTTTCGGGCGGGTTGACACGCGAGGTATATCGTATGACGATATTATTATCATTTGATTGTAATTAAGCAATTGCTTATGGAGTCCAAGACCGCACGCCTCACCGTGCTGCTCGACCCGGCCAAGAAACAGGCCCTGGAGCAATTGTGCGCGCAGCAGGATGTCACGCCTTCGCAGGTGGTGCGGCGACTGATACGCGAGTACCTCGAAGCCCACGGCGTCGCATGGCAGCCGAGTGGCGGGCGCAAGGCGGCCACGGCGCGCAAGACCCGCTGATCTGGAAGGGGCCCGCGCCGAAGGGCTGGATCGGCTTGCCTACAGCCGCACTTCGACCGCTGGCTTGTGCGCCATGAGCGCGATCGCTCGCTCGAGGTCGATCTGCGCCGAGCTGGTGCCGGGCACGCTGCCCAGCCGCTCGATGAGCTCGTCCTGCTCGAGAATTTCGCGCCGGCCGTCGGCGTGCTGCAGGAAGGCGGCCCAGGGCACGAACTTGGTGAGCGGGAAGTTCTCGCCGGAATTGGGCGAGATGTCGATGTTGATGCCGGCGATGAACACCAGGTTGCGGCCGCTCATGGCAGACGACTGCACCAGGCTGCGGAAAGTGCGGTCGAACTCGACCATGGTGTTGGCGCACGCCGCGGTGAGCAGCGGGTGCCTGGAGGTGAGGATCCACGGCATCGGCGCGAGCAGGTTGTGCTCGAGCTGGTCCTGCAGGGGGTCGAGATGGCCGCCCTCGTGCTGGAAATAGAAATCCTCGGCCGCGAGGTGCCGGCCGATGGCGACGCTGCCGCGCTGCGGCCAGGTGTCGACGCCGAGCCGCGCGATCAGGTGGCTGGACGCGGCGAAAATATGGCCGGTGCTGCGCGTCGATAGCGGCGGCGGAAGCACCTCGCCGATCGCGTCCTGCACCAGATTCCCGAAAATCAGGAACAGGCCCTGCGCGCGCGGGCTTGCGATCAACTGGTAATCGATGAGCACGGCGAGCTGGCCTTCGTGGCGCAGCAGGCGGATGTTCTCGCAGGCGTAGCGGTACTCGGTTTCGTACCATTCGATGATGCGGCCGATCTTGCCGCAGCTGCAGCTCAGGTGCTCGTTCTCCGACTGCAGGCGGCGGTAGACGCCGAAGTCGCCGCTGTCCGGGTCGTAGCCGACATGGCTGGCCTGCAGCAGCAAGAGGTCCTTGCCGTGGTCGGCGTGCGGGCCGTGGCGGTCGACCGAGACGATGCCGCCGACGCGGCCGTGGTTGAAGGGGAACGCGCCGAACTGCTTGGCGATGAGGATGATGGGAAACCCCTGGCTTTCGTCCGAACAGAACGCCCGCGACGGCATGATCTTGCCCGGCGTGAATCCCAACGACAGACACCAGTTGTAGAGCTTGGGAACGAAGTGGCTGTAGCACAGCATGCGGCCATCGAGACGAAAGCTGTGCAGGGCGCTGGCGATGCTTGCGCGATGGGAAAACATGGGGATACCGGCGTGGCAATATTGGACTTGTTGTTATAATACCAAGCTTTTTGAAACAACCGCCCAAACCGCCTGACCCGAAGACACGGCGCTGCCGATGTATTGATCCATGAACCCCAAACTTTACCGTTTCCTGCCATTTCTCCGCTGGTTTCCCCTCAGGGCCGATGACGTCAAGATCAATTTTCTGGCCGGCCTCACCGTCGCGCTGGTATTGATTCCGCAGTCGATGGCGTATGCCCAGCTCGCGGGCCTGCCGGCCTACTTCGGCCTGTATGCCGCCTTCCTGCCGGTGGCGGTGGCGTCGATGTGGGGGTCGTCCAACCAGCTCGCCACCGGGCCGGTGGCGGTGGTGTCGCTGCTGACCGCCTCGTCGGTTGCGACCCTCGCGCCGCCGGGCAGCGAGCATTTCATCGCGCTGGCGATCATGCTGACCTTCCTGGTTGCACTGATCCAGCTGACGCTTGGCATCTTCAAGCTCGGCGTGGTCGTGAACTTCCTCTCGCACCCGGTCATCGTCGGCTTTACCAACGCCGCCGCGATCATCATCGGCCTGTCGCAGGTGTCGAAAATCCTCGGCGTGTCGATGCCGCGCAGCGAATCCTTCATACACGACATCATCGGGGTGTTCCGCCAGGTCGGCGATACGCACTGGCCGACCTTCGCCATGGGCGCGGGGGCGATGTTGCTGATGTGGGCGATGAAGAAGTACGTCCCGAGGTGGCCTGGCGTGCTGGTCGCCGTGGTGTTGACGACGCTGATTTCGTGGGCGGTCGGTTTCGAGCGCAACGCCAGCGCGGTGCATGAACAGCTGGCCGATCCCGGGTTGAAGGCACAGGTCGGGCGCGTCGTCCAGGCGATCGCCGAAGTCGATCGCCTGAACATCGCGATCGCCGAGAAAAACGAAGCGCTCGCGGCAGTGATCAAGGCCGAGGGCGAGAACAGCGTCAAGGCGGTGGGCATCGAGGCCGACCTCGCGCTGGCGAAGATCGCCCTGCGCAATGCCGAGGAAATCTCGGCGAGCGAGCGCAAGAAACTGCGCAAGATTCCGGTGGTGCGCCAGGTCGACGACGCAGGCGCGACCGTCGCGGTCTACCCGGCCGGCAAGGCGCCGGCCGGCGTCAAGCTGGACGACACTGAATACCGCATCCGCAAGGTCGACGGCAAGGGCTTCAAGCTGGTCGGGGGCGGCGAGGTCGTCGGCACCATTCCGGAGGGCTTGCCGACCTTCAGCCTGCCGACCCTGGAGATGGACAAGCTCGGCCCGATGTTCTCGGCGGCGCTGGTGATCGCCCTGGTCGGCTTCATGGAGGCAATCTCGATCGCGAAGGCGATGGCCGCGCGCACCAAACAGCGCCTCGACCCGAACCAGGAACTCATCGGCCAGGGACTCGGCAACCTCGCGGGCAGCGTGTCGATGTCCTACCCGACCTCGGGCTCCTTCTCGCGGTCGGCGGTGAACATGAACATGGGCGCCACCTCCGGCCTGTCGGCGGTATTCACGGCGCTGATCGTGCTGGTCACCCTGCTTTTCCTCACGCCGCTGCTCTACCACCTGCCGCAGGCCGTGCTCGCCGCGATCATCATCATGGCGGTCGGCGGCCTGGTGAACATCGAGGGCGTCAAGCATGCCTGGAAGGCGCACAAGCACGACGGCATCGCCGCGATCGTCACCTTCGCCGCGACGCTGTTCTTCGCCCCTCATCTCGACAACGGCATCCTCGTCGGCGCGGGGCTGGCGATCGTGCTGTTCCTGCTGCGCACGATGAAGCCGCGCGTCGCGCTGCTCGGCCGCTACAGCGACGGCACCTTGCGCGACATCAAGGTCAACCCCGACCTGCCCACCAGCGAGCACATCATGGCGATGCGCTACGATGGTTCCCTGTATTTCGCCAACGTGTCCTATTTCGAGGACACCGTGCTGGAGGCGCTGGCCGAGCGGCCCCAGGTCAAGTACGTGCTGATCGTCGGCGACGGCATCAACCAGATGGACGCCTCGGGCGAGGAGGTCGTGCACCACCTGGTCGAACGCCTGCGCGACGGCGGCATCACCCTGGTGTTCTCCGGCCTGAAGAAACAGGTCATCGACGTGATGCGGCAGACGCGCCTGATCGAGGCGGTCGGCGAGAACAACATCTTCGCCACCGAAGACCAGGCGATCACCGCGATCTACGAGCGCCTCGGCGACGCGGCGCGCGACGACCTGTTCTGCGCGGTGAGGCCGGCAGCCGCGTAAGCGCGTCGAGAGAAAGGCGAGCATGGAAATCAACTCCATCACCAAGAAGCTGCTGTTCAACACCGTACGGGTCGATACCGTGCTGGAGGACGGCAGCGAGGGGTCCGGCACCGCCTTCGTCGTGAGCCACGCGCACCCGCGCGGCACCTCCACCTTCATCGTCACCAACCGCCATCTGGTCGACGGCGTGCGCCGCGGCGGCCTGGTGTTCACGCAGAAGCGCAATGGCCAGCCGGTGTTCGGGCAGCGCTTCCAGCTCAACATCGAGGATTTTCCGCACGCCTGGTTCATGCATCCCGATCCCGACGTCGATCTCGCGATCATTCCGATGCGGCCGCTCGAGCAGGCGGCGCGCGACCAGGGCATCGAGCTTTACTACCACGCCATCGACAGCCGCCTCGCACCCGATGCGGCGACGCAGCGGGCGCTCGACGCGCTGGAAGACGTGCTGTTCGTCGGCTATCCCAGCGGCGTGTGGGACCAGACCAACCTCATGCCCATCCTGCGGCGCGGCACCACGGCGACGCCGATGGCGCTCGATTTCGAGGGGCGCAAGGAATTCCTCATCGACGCCGCGGTGTACCCCGGCTCGAGCGGCAGTCCGGTGTTCGTCTACCAGCCCGACGCGATGCGGCCGACCCAGGGCGGCGGCAGGAAATTCCTGTTCGCCGGCGTGGTCGCCGCGGTGTTTTTCCGCGAGGAGGCCAACCACCTCGTGCCGGCGCCGGTGCCGGCGAACAACCACGGCATGGTGATGGGCTCCGAAATGATCGATCTCGGTCTCGTCATCAAGGCCGAGGCCGTGCTCGAGGTCATCAACGCCTATCTCGGCAAGTGGATCGAATGATCGCGCCGACGCTTCCCCGACTCACGGTAATACCATGCCAAACAACAAGATGACTTATCCGGGCTTCTACCAGGACTCGCACGGGATGACCGCGCTGTCGCGGGTCGTCCTCGACGCCTGGTTGTTCGGCCTCATTCCCGAAACCGAGGACTGCGCCGGCTGGGATCTGCAACGCATGCAGAAGCTGATGGGCGAGGTCGAGCAGGAATGGGACAAATACGGCAACCTGCCAAGCTTCCTGCCCCCCGAGCTGCGCCAGCGCCATGCCGAGCTCTACGACATGGCGACCGAGCGCGCCAAGTCGCGCGGCTGGGATCCCGAGCTCGACGAGGACGAGTAAGCCGGGGCACCGGCCGTGGCGTGATCGTAGCGCTCGGCCAGCACCCGCAGCGCCATGTCCTTGCCGGGGAACAGGTTCTCCCGCCCCAGCACCGCGTCCAGCCCGGCGCGCGTGAGCGCTTCCCGTACCGGTTTCTTCAGCCCCGAGAGCATCAGCGTGATGCCGGCGCGCTTGAGGTCGGTCGCGAGCGCGCGCAGCTTTTCCTCGCCGGAGGCGTCGATTTCGTTGATGCCGTTGCCGATCACCAGCACCGCCTTCGCCTGCGGGAACTGGCTGATCGCCCTCATGACGGCCTGCTCGAAAAACGCCGAGTTGATGAATACCAGCGAAGCGTCGAAGCGCAGCACGACGTAGTGTTCGCTGATCGGTGGCAGGTCGTGGCTGGCCGCGCCGGCGAGCATGCCGTCGCGGGTACGCCCCAGCACTTCGCTGCGCGGCTGCATCACGCCGTGCAGGAACAACAGGATGGTGAGGAACACGCCGACCATCACGCCATTCGCAAGCTGCGGCGCCATCACGAGCGTGGCGACGAAGGTGAGTCCACCGACCACGCCGTCGCTCTTGCGCACGTTCCATGAATGACGCAGCGACCTGAAGTCGATCAGGCCGAATACCGCGCTCATCACGATGGCGGCGAGCACCGGCTGCGGCAGGTGATAGAAATATTCGGTCAGGAACAGCATCACGATGACGACGCCGATGGCGCTGATGATCGCGTAGAGTCCCGTGCGCGCGCCGGATTTCGCCGCCACCGCCGAGCGCGAGAACGAACCTGACACCGTGTACGACTGGAAGAAGCTGCCGACGATGTTGGCCAGCCCCTGGCCGATCAGCTCCTGATTCGGATCGAGCTTTTCACGGCTCTTGGCCGCGAGCGCGCGCGAGATCGAGGTCGCTTCCATGAACCCGATCAGCGCCATGATGAACGCCGTGCCCAGCAAGCCGCTCATCACGCCCAGGTCCAGCGATGGGACCGTGAAACCCGGCAGGCCGGCCGGGATGTTGCCGACGACCTGCCCGCCCCCGGAAAGGCGGAACTGCCCGTCCTTCACGCCGACAAACCGCCAGGGCGTCGCCCCCGGGCCGGCGTCGGCCGCGGCCCGGTAGCGCACCACGCCGTCTTCGCCCGTGACGGGCTCGAGCGCGTGACGGAACGCCGCGACCCGCTGCCCGTAGAGCTGTTTCTTCAGGGCCTGTTCCTCGCCGGCGAGACGCAATGCCTCCGCTTCCAGCAGGTAGTCGTGGTCCTTGCGCTTGGCGAGCGTCGCGATGCGCTTGCGCACCTCGCCCTGGGCAGCCTTGTTGCGCGTCAGCGCCGCTTCGAGTTCGGCAAATTCCCGGTAGGCTGCGCGCGCGTCGGCATCGACGATCTGCGCGGGCGCGACCGTGGCCGTTTTCTCGAAGCCGACGGCCGCGCTGATCAGCGTGCCCAGCACGACGACTGCGAGCACGCCGGGCAGCCTCGGCAACCAGCGTTTCAGCAGCGACATCACGACCAGCGTGCCGATCCCGAAGGCGAGGGTCGGCCAGTGCGCCAGCGGCAGTTGCGCGGCCACCTGCCAGAGATCGCGCAGGAACATGTCCGAGCGCGGCATCGGCACGTTGATGAAGGTATTGAGCAGCGACAGGCCGATGATCAGCGCGGCGGCGTTGGTGAAGCCGTTGATCACCGGGTGCGAGGCGAGGTTGATCAGCACGCCCATGCGCAAGGCGCCGAGCGCGAGCCGCATGACGCCGACCATCAGCGCGAGCGTCATCGACAGCGCGATGAATTCATCTGTGCCGCGGCTCGCCAGCGGTTCGATCGCCGCCGCCGACATCAGCGACAGCAGCGCGACGGGGCCGGTATGGAGGAAACGCGACGCGCCCCACATCGACGCCACCATGACCGGCAGGAAGGCAGCGTACAGGCCATACACCACCGGCAGGCCGGCGAGCGTTGCGTAGGCCATCGATTGCGGGATCAGGATCAGCGAGACCGTGATGCCGGCGACGAGATCGCCGCGCAGCGATTCGCCTTGCAGGGGAAACCAGCGCAGGAAGGGGAACAGGCGATTTGTCATGGAGATTCAATCAATGCTGCGGGGCGCCGGCCCGTGCAGGCCGGCGGCGACGTTTGCCGGGAAGCTCAGGCCGCGCGGCTGGCGGCGTCCATCCCCGCGGCGGGCGCCTGCCGGGTGGCCGCCGGCTCCCGGGTGGCGACCAGAACCACCGGTACGGGAATGGCGTCGCGCCGTACGCTGCCCTTGAGCAGACTGCGGCCCAGATAGCCCGATTCGTTGCAGATGAGGAAAGCCACATCGGGACGCTTGCGCAGCGCGTGAACCAGCGCGGCCGGCGGCTCGCCGGCGAGCAGACTCAATTCCGTGCGTATGCCGGCCGCGTCGAGCGCCTCGCGGTAGGGCGCCAGCAGCGCCTCGGCCTCGTTCCGTGACTGGAAAGTCAAGACGCGCAGGCCATGACGCAGACGGCTGCAGGTCTGGATGACGTACTGCATCACGTCGGCCGGGAGTTCGCTGCCGAGGTAGAGGCCGACCTGGGGGCCGGCGGCGGGGTGCTCGGCCGGCGTGGGCGGCGCAATGGGCGCTGTGCTGCCAGCGAGCGCCCGGTCCTTTTGCCGCAGGGTGAGATTCTCGCCGGCATTGGCGTAGGCGAGGGCGTTCAGCATGTGCTGGATTTCCTGGGTCAGTTTCATGGCGGGCTCCGGTTTCAAAGGGGGATGCCAACACATGAGCACGCCGCATGCCAGAAAATAAATTGTATAAAAAACAATGCAATGTTTGATTTGTAGGGAAAGCACAAGATACGAAATGTTGCATGATGTATCGCCCGGTGTTGCATATGTTGTAAACTGCAACATCCGGGTTTTCCGGGCCGACCATGCCCAGTCTTCGCAACAAAATCCTGCGCACCTACGGGTTCTCGAAGCTTGTCATGCTGGGCTTCGCGGTCGTCGTCTTCGTCGATCTCCACTACCTCGATCGTCAGATCGAGGCCGGTCAGGCAGTCACCGATTTCCGCGAGGCCACGCTGGAAATGCGCCGCGACGAGAAAAACCTGTTTCTCTACCGTGATCACGAGAGCCTCGCGCAGTTGCTGGCGCAGATCGAGATTACGCGACGGGCTCTGGCCGAGAACCGGGCAAGCTTCAACGCCATCGGGGGCGAAGCGATGCTGCGCCGCATCGAGGATCGCCTGCGGCAATATCGCGATGCGCTCGAGCGCTATCCGCGTCTCGGGCCGTCCGAGCAGGTCGCCGCGCGCGGCGTGATCCGCGACCTCGGCCACGAACTGAGCGCGTTGTCGGGCAGCTTGTCGCGCGGCGAGCGCAAGCAGCTGGCCGAAGCCACGCAGCGCGCCGCGCTGCTGCTGATGCTGGCGTTCGCCGGTGTCGTGGTGCTGGGGCTGGCCGGCGGGCTCTTCCTGGCGCGTCGGGTGGTGCGTCCGCTGCGCGAACTTGAGGCGGGGCTGCACGCGATCGATGAAGGCCGCGCCCGCACGCTGCCGGCGTCCACGGGCGACCAGGAAATCCAGTCCTTCGTCACCGCCTTCAACGCCATGCTCAAGCGCATGCGGCAGCAGCAGGATCAGGCCCGCCGCAACGAAAAGGCGGCGGCGTTGGGGGTGCTGGTGTCCGGCGTGGCCCACGAGCTCAACAACCCCTTGTCGAACATCTCCACCTCGGCGCAATTGCTGCTCGAGGAGGGCGAGGCCGGTGACGACGAGATGAAGCGTCGGTGGCTCGCGCAGATCGACAGCGAGACCGAACGCGCGCGGCGCATCGTGCGGCGGCTCCTCGACAGCGTGCGCCAGCCCAGGCTGTACCGGCAGCGCCTGCCGCTCGCCGATCTGGTGCAGTCGTCGCTCGCGCTGGTGAACCGGGATCTGCCGGCGGGCGTGCAGATATGCGTGGGGACGATGGCAGAGGCCGAAGTCGAAGTCGACCGCGAGCGGCTGCACCAGGTGTTCATCAACCTCATCAAGAACGCCGCCGACGCCGGCGCGCGGCACGTCACGGTGAGCGCGGTGCTTGAGGACTGGGAGACCGAGCTCGGCGACGGGGTCCTGCTGGTGGGCGACCCTGCGGTCGTTGCCGAATCCAGCCCGGCGGTGCGCATCACGGTCGAGGACGACGGCCCGGGGATCCCCCCTGGGTTGCGCGAGCACATCTTCGACCCCTTCATCACCACCCGCTCCAGCGGCGAGGGAACCGGCCTTGGCCTCTACCTCGTCGAAGAGATTGTCAGCGAACACCAGGGCTGCATCGTGCTTGACGCCCCGGTGGGCGGCGGCACCCGATTCTCCATCTGGCTGCCCGGCCCCAAGGACGCCACGCCATGAGCCAGACCCGCATCCTGCTGATCGACGACGAGGCGATCGCGCTGACCAATCTCACGCATGTTCTGCAGCGCGAGGGCTATGCGGTCACCGCGTGCAAGGACGGCGAATGCGGCCTTGCCGAACTGAAGAAGGCCGATTTCGATCTGGTGCTGACCGACCTCAAGATGCCCGGCATCGACGGCATGGCAGTGCTGCGCGAGGTGCGCGCCCGCTATCCCGACGTGCCGGTGATCATGATCACCGGCCATGCTGCGCTCGATTCGGCGGTCGAGGCGATGAAGGCGGGTGCCTACCATTACCTCGCCAAGCCCTTCCGTCTCGCCGAGGCGCGCGAAGTCGTGCGCGGCGCGCTCGAGCTGCGGCGGGTCAAGCGCGAGAACCAGGATCTGAAGCTGCGCATCGAGCAACTGCAGAATCCGCACACGCTCATCACCCAGGACCTCGGCATGCAGCGCCTGCTGGAAACCGCGCGGCAGATCGCCACCAGCGACAGCAGCGTCGTTATCCATGGCGAATCCGGCACCGGCAAGGAACTGCTGGCGCGCTATCTCCACCAGAACAGCCGCCGTGCCCAGGGCCCGTTCGTCGCGTTCAACTGCGGCGCGCTATCGGAGGATCTGGCC
The DNA here is from genome assembly GCA_046292745.1 of Thiobacillus sp. Classification (GTDB taxonomy): domain Bacteria; phylum Pseudomonadota; class Gammaproteobacteria; order Burkholderiales; family Thiobacillaceae; genus Thiobacillus. The sequence continues at coordinate 40,424 of JBKBQH010000006.1, forward strand.
GCGAGCGAACTGTTCGGCTTTGAAAAGGGCGCGTTCACCGGCGCGCAGACGCGCAAGCTCGGCCTGTTCGAGGCGGCCAGCGGCGGCACGCTCTTCCTCGACGAGGTGGCCGAGCTGCCGCCGTCGGTGCAGGTCAAGCTCCTGCGCGTGCTGCAGGAGCGCGAGGTGCTGCGTGTCGGCGCGGTCGAGCCGGTGAAGATCGACGTGCGTGTGCTGGCGGCGAGCAACCGCGACCTGCGCGAAGCGGTCGAGGCGGGTCGCCTGCGCAACGACCTCTATTTCCGTCTCGACGTGGTGACGCTCTCGCTGCCGCCGTTGCGCGAGCGGCGCGACGACATCCCGCTGCTCGCCTATTTCCTGCTGCGCAAGTTCGCGGTGACGATGGATCGCCCGGTCGATGACATCTCGCCGGAAGCGATGCAGCGCCTGGTCGAGTACGACTATCCGGGCAACGTGCGCGAGCTGTCGAATTTCATCGAACGCGGCGTCGCGCTGGCGCAGGGAGGCACGCTCGACGTCGAGCATCTGCCGCAGCATCTGGGCAAGCTGACCGTGCGGGTGTTCGCTCCGGAACTGGCGGCGGCCCCGGCCACGCTGGAAGCGCAGGAAAAGGCGCACATCCTGCAGGCGCTGAAGCTCGCCGGCGGCAACCGCAGCGAGGCGGCGCGCATGCTCGGCATCGACCGCGTGTCCTTGTGGCGCAAGCTCAAAAAATACGGGGTGAATGACCGATAATGGCGGCCTTGCACTACGGATTGCCCGCATGACCCCGCCGCTTCATCCCGCTTCCGCCCCGGTTTTCGATACCCGTCTCGAGGATTTCGACCGTGATGTCATCGAGGCTTCGCACGTCCAGCCCATCCTGGTCGACTTCTGGGCCGACTGGTGCCCGCCGTGCCGGGCGCTCACGCCCGTGCTCGAGCGCGTCGTCGCCCACCTCGGCGGGCGTATCCGCATGGCCAAGGTCGAGGTCGACGCGGGCGAGAACATGAAGCTCGCCGGCCGCTACGGCCTGCGCGGTTTTCCCACGATACTGCTGTTCGTCGGTGGCGAGATCGCCGGACGTTTCTCCAGCGCCAGGCCCGAGCACTGGGTGCGCGAATTCATCGCCGAGCACGCCGGCATTGAATGAAGGCCCCATGGGTGCTCGACACCAACGTGGTGCTCGACCTGTTTCACTTCGATGACCCGGTGGCGCGCCCGCTGCGGCGGGCATTCGACGCCGGCGTGCTGCCCTGCGCGGCGAGCCCGGCGACGCTGGCCGAATGGCGGCGGGTGCTGGGCTACCCCGCATTCGGCCTCGACGTCGCCGCGCAGGCAAGGCTGTACGCCCGCTACGCCGATCATGTCCAGCCCCAGCCGGACGGCGCGTCGGTGCGGTTGCCGCGCTGCCGCGACGCCGACGACCAGAAATTCCTGCAACTGGCGGCGCGCTGCGGCGCCGTCCTGGTGAGCAAGGACCGCGCCCTGCTTGCGCTCGCCTGCCGGGTGTCGGGATTCGCCATCGTTCCCCCCGACGAGGCGGTCCGGCGCCTTTCCCGCCCGGCATGACTTGTTATCCGCTTCTGGGATAATCGCGGACTTGAACTCTTGCGGCCCGATACCATCTCAAGCACGTTCACCGTACCGCTTTACCACTGGAGTCATCGATGAAACGCATTGCCCTGTTCCTTGCCACCAACCTCGCCATCGTGCTGGTGCTGTCCGTCACCATGCGGCTCTTGGGCGTCGAGCCGTATCTCACGGCGCAGGGCCTCAACCTCACTTCGCTGCTCATCTTCGCCGCGGTGATGGGCTTCGGCGGCTCGCTGATTTCGCTCGCGATCTCGAAATGGACGGCGAAGAAGTCGATGGGCGTGCGCGTGATCGAGACGCCTTCCAACTCCACCGAGCTCTGGCTGGTCGATACCGTGCGCAGATATTCGAAGCAAGCCGGCATCGGCATGCCGGAGGTCGGTATTTTCGATTCGCCCGAAGTCAACGCCTTCGCCACCGGCATGAACAAGAACAACGCGCTGGTCGCCGTGTCCTCGGGGCTGCTGCGCACCATGACGCGCGAGGAGGCCGAAGCGGTCATCGGCCATGAGGTCGCCCACGTCGCCAACGGCGACATGGTGACGCTCGCGCTGATCCAGGGCGTGGTCAACACCTTCGTCATGTTCCTCTCGCGCGTGATCGGCCATACCGTCGACCGCGTCGTGTTCAAGAACGAGAACGGCCATGGTCCGGCCTTCTTCGTCACCATGATCGTCGCCGAACTGGTGCTCGGCATTCTCGCCTCGATCATCGTGATGTGGTTCTCGCGCCAGCGCGAATTCCGCGCCGACCGCGGCGGCGCCAGCCTCGCCGGGCGCGGCGCGATGATCGCCGCGCTGGAGCGCCTGGCGAGCCTGCATCCGCAGCCGCTGCCGGACAAGATGGCGGCCTTCGGCATCGCCGGCGGCGGCGCTGCCGGCCTCAAGCGCCTGTTCATGACGCACCCGCCGCTGGAAGAGCGCATCGCCGCCCTGCGCGCGGCGCAGTAAGCGACGACGAGGTGCCCATGGCCCAACGTCCTGGCAATTCGCTCGTCGAGATCGCGGTCACCATCCTCGTGCCTGCGCTGATCCTGATGAAATTCAGCGGCGGCGACGCGCTCGGCCCGGTGAACGCGCTCCTTCTCGCGCTCGCCTTCCCGCTCGGCTGGGGCGCGCTCGAATTCATGCGCCACGGCAAGCCGGGCTGGATGGCTGCGCTGGGGCTGGTCAGCGTGCTGCTCACCGGCGGCATCGGCCTGTTGGCGCTCGACGCGCAGTGGCTCGCGATCAAGGAGGCGGCGGTGCCCGGCGTGATCGGGCTCGCCGTGCTGGGATCGGCGTACACCCGCTACCCGCTGGTGAAGACGCTGCTCTACAACCCCGCGGTGGTCGATGTCGCGCGCGTGCAGCGGCACCTCGACGAATGCGGCAACGCCGAAACCTTCGAGCGCCGCCTGCGCTTCGCCAACACGCTGCTGGCCGGCACCTTCTTCTTTTCGTCGGCGATGAACTACGCCCTGGCGTCCTGGATCGTCACGAGCCCGGCGGGCAGCATGGCGTTCAACGAGGAGCTCGGGCGGCTCACGCTTTTGAGCTACCCGATGATCGCCCTGCCGTCGATGCTGATGATGATGGCGGTGCTGGTGTATCTCGCACGTTCGGCGCGGCGCCTCACGGGGCTGGCGCTCGCCGACATGCTGCACGGCGCGCGGCAGTAAGCGCGCCTGGGGGATAATGGCGGTTTGCCGCCCGTCCCCGTTTCCATGGATCTCAATCCCGCCCTGCTGCAGCTCGCCACCCAGGCGCTCGACCTCGTGCTCGACTTCAAGCGTCCGGCCGACGCCGTGCTGTCGGCCTTCTTCCGCGAGCACAGGAAACTCGGCGCGCGCGACCGCGCCTTCGTCGCCGAGGCGGTGTTCGGCGTGCTACGCCGCTATCGCTACCTGTCGGTGGTGGTGCCGGCCGCCAACCCGCGCACGCTCATCATCGCCTGGCTGATCAAGGCGCGCGGCATGAGCGGCGCGGCGCTGGAGAAATTTGCCAGGCCCGAACTCATCGACCACATCCGCACGGCAAAGACCGACGGGCTTCCCCTCCCGGTCGCGGCCGAACTGCCCGACTGGGTGGTCGAGAAGCTCCGTGCCGCCATGAACGACGACGCCATCCTGGCGCTCGGCCGCGCGCTGCAACAGCCGGCGCCGCTCGACGTGCGGGTCAACGTGCTCAAGGCCGACCGCGACGCCGTGCTCGCGCAGCTGCAGGCCGAAGGCCACGCGGTCGAGCCGACGCCGTATTCGCCGTGGGGCATCCGCTTCAAGGATCACCCGGCGATCAACCGCCACCCGCTGTTTCTCGACGGCAGCCTCGAAGTGCAGGACGAGGGCAGCCAGCTGCTGGCGTTGCTGGTCGGCGCGCGGCGCGGCGAAATGGTGTGCGACTTCTGCGCCGGCGCCGGCGGCAAGACGCTCGCGATCGGCGCGATGATGGCCTCCACCGGGCGCCTGTACGCCTTCGACGTCGCCGAGAAGCGGCTCGCCAACCTCAAACCGCGGCTTGCCCGCTCGGGGCTGTCCAATGTCATGCCGCAACTGATCGCATCGGAATCCGACACGCGGGTGAAGCGTCTGGCCGGCAAGCTCGACCGCGTGCTGGTCGACGCGCCGTGCTCGGGACTCGGCACGCTGCGGCGCAATCCCGACCTCAAATTCCGCCAGTCGCCCGAGTCGGTGGCGGAATTGACGGCCAAGCAGGCGGCCATCCTGCGCGCGGCGGCCAGGCTACTGAAACCCGGCGGCCGCCTGGTCTATGCGACCTGCAGCCTGCTGCCGGAAGAAAACGAGGCCATCGTCGACGGCCTCGTCGCCGAGGGTGGTTTCAGCCTGGTGCCGGTGAACGAACTGCTGGCGCAGGCGAAGCTGCCGCTCGACACGGGGCCCTGGCTCAAGCTCTCGCCCGCAGTCCACGGCACCGATGCTTTCTTTGCCGCCGTGCTGGCCAAGGCGGCCGCTTGACCTCTACGGTTTTGCGGTGAAAACTTGCGCCCAGCCATGAAGCGCCCCGATTCCCGATGACGGCCACGCCGTTCGACCCCGATACGCTGGCCACGCTGCCCGGCCTGTTCCGCGCGCGCGTCGCCGCTTCGCCCGATCAGGTCGCCTACCGCCAGTTCGACGATGGCAAAGCCGGCTGGGTGAGCTTCACCTGGGCGCAGGTGGCCGCCGAGGTGGCGCGCTGGCAGGCGGCGCTGACCCGCGAAGGCCTGGTGCCCGGCGACCGCGTCGCCGTCATGCTGAAGAACTGCGTCGAGTGGGTGATCTTCGACCAGGCCGCCCTCGGCCTCGGGCTGGTGACGGTGCCGCTCTACCTCGACGACCGTCCCGACAACGCCGCCTACATCCTCGACCACGCCGACGCCAAGCTGCTGCTGGTCGAGGGCAAGGTCCAGCACCGGAAGCTCGCCGAGATCGCCGGCAGCGTCCGCGGGCTGCAGCGCATCGTCAGCCTCGTGCCGCCGGAGAACCACCTCGCCGAATGGAGCACGCGCTTCGTCGTCGCCGCCGACTGGCTCGCCGAGGCCGCCGGCACGCCGGTGCCGGCGCGCCACCTGACGTCCGACCTGCTGGCGAGCCTCGTCTACACCTCCGGCACCACGGGGCGCCCCAAGGGCGTGATGCTCACGCACGAAAACCTGCTGTGGAACGCGTATTACGCCTCGCAATGCGCGCGCTTCGACCCGCACGAAGTTCTCCTGTCGTTTTTGCCGTTGTCGCACACGCTCGAGCGCACCGGCGGCTACTACCTGCCGATGCTGCTCGGCGCCGAAGTCGCCTATGCGCGGTCGATCGCGCAGCTCGCGCAGGACCTGCAGACGATCCGCCCGACCATCCTCATTTCGGTGCCGCGCATCTACGAGCGCGTGCACGCGCGCATCCTCGACAGCCTGGAAAAGAAGGGCGCCGCCGCCCGCGCCCTGTTCCGGCTCGCGGTCTGGGTCGGCTGGCGCCGCTTCGAGCGCAGCCAGGGGCGCGCGGCGTGGACCCCCGAACAACTCCTGTGGCCGCTCCTGCACAAACTGGTGGCGGGCAACGTCACCGAGAAGCTCGGCGGCAAGCTGAAGCTGGCGATTTCCGGCGGCGCCGCGCTCTGCCCGCAGATCGCGCGCGTCTTCATCGGGCTGGGCGTGCCGATCATCCAGGGTTACGGACTGACCGAGGCGAGCCCCGTGGTCACCGTGAACCGGCCCGAATCCAACGTGCCGTCGAGCATCGGCCAGCCGCTGCCGGGAGTCGAGGTGAAGATCGGCGACGACAGCGAACTGCTCACCCGCAGTCGTTGCGTGATGCGCGGCTACTGGAAGAACGAGGAAGCGACCCGCGCGGTGATCGACGCCGAGGGCTGGCTGCACACCGGCGACCAGGCGCGCGTCGACGCCGACGGCCACTACACCATCATCGGCCGTATCAAGGACATCATCGTGCTGTCCAACGGCGAGAAGGTGTCGCCGGCGGACATGGAATCGGCCATTCTGCTCGATCCGCTGTTCGAGCAGGTGATGATCGTCGGCGAGGGCAAGCCCTATCTTGCGGCGATCATCGTGTTGAACGACGAACACTGGCGCGCCTTCGCCGCGCACCTGCACGTCGATCCCGCGCAGCCCGACACCTTGCGTGACCCCAGGGTCGTGAAGGCCCTGACCCGACACGTGGCGCACCAGCTGAAGCACTTCCCCGGCTATGCCCAGGTGCGCCGCCTGCATCTCGAACTCAAGCCGTGGACCGTCGACGAGGGCCTCTTGACACCGACGCTCAAGGTCAAGCGCAACGAAGTGCTGGCGCGCTACCGCGCCGAGGTCGAGGCGCTCTATGCCGACCTTGCACGCTGAAACAATCAACCACGACACCCAGGGAGAACACCATGATATTTCGCCTCGACCGCCTGATGGCCGCGCTGGCGCTGGCCGCCTGCGCCAATCTTGCGCACGCCGCCGGCTTCGCGCTCATCGAGCAGAACGCCAGCGGCCTCGGCAACGCCTACGCCGGCCAGGCCGCTGCGGCGACCGACGCCAGCACGATCTTCTTCAACCCGGCGGGGATGACCCATCTGCCCGACCGGCAACTCGTGCTGGCGGGGCACCTGATCAAGCCGAAGGCCGAGTTTTCGGGTAGCGCAAGCCTAACCATCCCGGGGGTGAACGACGGCGGCAACGGCGGCGATGCCGGCGGCCTCGCCTTCGTGCCAAACGCCTATTTCGCCATGCGGCTGAACCCTGATGTGCATCTGGGTCTTGGGCTGAATGCACCATTTGGTCTGAAAACCGAATACGATCCGACTTGGGCGGGCAGCACGCACGCAGTCAAATCGCACTTGAAAACGATCAACCTCAATCCCTCGGTCGCCTGGAAAGCGAGCAAGACGCTCTCGCTCGGCGCGGGCTTGAACGTAGCGTATGCCGAGGCAATCCTGACCAATCAGGCAGGAGCCGCGGGGCAGGCCAAGATCCAGGGTGACGACATTGGCTGGGGCTTCAACCTGGGCGCGCTGTGGCAGGCGACGCCGGCCACCCGCGTTGGCCTTGCGTACCGCTCCGAGATCGATCTCACGCTGGAGGGATCTGCCACCTTCTCCGGAAATCCGGCGTTGAACGGCCCCGTGACCGCGGATGTCACTTTCCCGGATTCGGCTTCCCTGTCGATTTCCCACAGGGTCAATGATCGTTGGGATGTCCTGGCAGACGTCACGTGGACGGGCTGGAGCGATTTCGACGAACTCCGCATCGTGCGCGCCAGTGGTGCCACTTTGAGTGTCACACAGGAGAACTGGGGTGACAGCATGCGCTATTCGCTCGGTGCGAATTACCGCTACAGCGACAAATGGACCTTGCGCGGCGGCGTGGCTTACGACAAGAGTCCCGTGCCGGATGCCTACCGGACCGCGCGCATTCCGGACGAGGATCGGCTCTGGATGGCCTTCGGCGCCCAGTACCGCCTGTCGCCGAAGATGGTGCTTGATTTTGGTTACGCGCATCTTTTCGTCAAGGACGCATCCATCGACGAAGGAACAACGGTTCGGTTGACAGGCAACTACGACGCCTCCGTCGACATCCTCTCCGCGCAGCTGACATTGAATTTCTGAATGGTTCCAGCCGTTTACAATAATATTTACCTTGATTTTTCACCGGTTTTTACGTAATTTAACAGACTGTATTGTCCTTTTTTAGGAAGTTGAACGCATGCAACTTGGCTTGATCGATCTACCCTGGTGGGGCTACGTGCTGGTCGCGCTTGCGCTGACGCACGTCACCATCGCCGCCGTCACGATTTACCTGCACCGCTCGCAGGCGCACCGCGCGCTCGACCTTCACCCCGTCGTCAGCCATTTCTTCCGCTTTTGGTTGTGGATGACAACCGGCATGGTCACCAAGGAGTGGGTGTCCATCCACCGCAAGCACCACGCCAAGTGCGAAACGGAAGAGGACCCGCACAGCCCGCAGACCCGCGGCATCAAGAAGGTGTTCTGGGAAGGCGCCGAGCTCTACCGTGCCGAGGCCAAGAACCGGGAAACCCTGGAGAAGTATGGCCATGGCACGCCCGACGACTGGATCGAGCGCAATCTCTACACGAAGCATTCCGCGCTCGGCGTGAGCCTCATGCTGATCCTCAACGTGATTCTCTTCGGCCCCCTCGGTCTCACGATCTGGGCGGTGCAGATGATCTGGATTCCGCTCACTGCCGCCGGCATCATCAATGGTATCGGCCACTACTGGGGCTACCGCAACTTCGCCAGCGAAGACGCCAGCACCAACATCTCGCCGTGGGGCATCCTCATCGGCGGCGAGGAGCTGCACAACAACCACCACGCCTACGGCACCTCGGCGCGCCTGTCGAACAAGTGGTACGAGTTCGACATCGGCTGGCTTTACATCAAGCTGATGAGCTACGTCGGGCTCGCCACCATCCGCAAGGTCGCGCCGACGGTGAAGTGGCAGCCGGCGAAGCCCTTGTGCGACCTCGACACGCTGCAGGCCGTGATCACCCACCGCTACGACGTGATGACGCGCTTCGTGAAGAGCGTGCGTGCCGATGCGGCGAGCGAGATTGCCAAGCTGAAGGCGAACGCCGCGCTGCCGCAACACTGGAATTTCGACAGCTTCCGCCGCTGGCTCTACAAGGAACCGGCTGAACTGGCCGCGGCCGACAAGGCCGAGCTTGAAACCCTGCTCGGCAAGAGCGAGCGCCTGCAGACGGTCTATCGCATGCGCCAGGAGCTCGCCGCGATCTGGAGCCGCTCCACCGCCAGCCGCGAGCAACTGCTCGAGCAGCTGCAGGCCTGGTGCAAGCGCGCCGAGGAAAGCGGCATCCAGTCGCTGCAGCAGTTCTCGGTGCGGCTGCGCAGCTACGCCTGACCGCTCGCGCGCCGACGTCAAAGAACAACGGCGGCCTGCGGGCCGCCGTTGTTCCTGCTGTGGCGCAGTTTCGCCAGAAGCGCCGAGCTGGCCGATAAAAAACCCGCCACGTGGCGGGTTTTTTATCGGGTGGCCCGCTGAATCACTTCAGCTTGGTTTCCTTGTACATCACATGCTTGCGAGCCTTGGGATCGAACTTGCTGATCTCCATTTTCTCGGGCATGGTCTTCTTGTTCTTGGTGGTGGTGTAGAAGTGACCGGTGCCCGCAGTGGACTCCAGCTTGATCTTTTCGCGTCCGCCTTTTGCCATGAGCTACTCCTTGTGGGCTTGTTCGGGGTTAGATGGCTTCGCCGCGGGCGCGCAGGTCGGCCAGCACGGCGTCGATGCCGTTCTTGTCGATGGTGCGGAGCGCCGCATTGGACAGCCGCAGGCGAACCCAGCGGTTCTCGCTTTCGACCCAGAACCGGCGGTACTGCAGGTTGGGCAGGAAACGACGCTTGGTTTTGTTGTTGGCGTGGGAAACGTTGTTCCCGACCATGGGCTTCTTGCCCGTCACGACACATACGCGAGCCATGATGCTGCTCCAAAAATTGAGGGTTAACCGGTGAGGGTTAACGGTAGGGGTTAACCCGAGAACCGCGATTTATACCACAGCACGCCGCCGGGGGGCAAGTTCGCCGGCCCATTCAGAGGTGGCCGGCCTCCCGGAAAGACAGCGAGGACGGGCCGGCGACGATGAAATGGTCGAGCACGCGCACGTCGACCAGCGCCAGTGCTTCCGCCAGCTGGCGGGTGAGGACGCGGTCGGCCTGGCTGGGTTCGGCCACGCCGCTCGGGTGGTTGTGCGCGAGGATCAGCGCGGCGGCGTTGTGGGCGAGCGCGCGCCTGACGATCTCGCGCGGATACACGCTGGTTTGCGTGAGCGTGCCGCGGAACAGCTCCTCCACCGCGATCACCCGGTGCTGGGCGTCGAGGAAGACGCAGCAGAACACCTCGTAATCCTTGTGGCGCAGGCTCAGCCGCAGGTAGTCGCGCACCGCCTGCGGCGAAGTGAGCGCGTCGCCCGCCTGCATCGCCTCGGCGAGCGTGCGGCGCGCCATTTCCATCACCGCCTGCAGGAGCGCGTACTTGGCTTCGCCCACGCCGGGCGCGGCGCACGCGGTGGCGCGGTCGGCGCGGCACAGGCCGCCCAGCCCACCGAAGCGCTCGATGAGCTCGCGCCCGAGGTCGACCGCGCTCTTGCCGGTGACGCCGGTGCGCAGGAAGACCGCGACGAGTTCGGCGTCGGTGAGCGCCGCCGCGCCCTGCTTGAGGAGTTTCTCGCGCGGACGCGCGTCTTCCGGCCAGTCGCGAATCGCCATCGCAGTCTCCCTCCCGTAGAATGGGCCATTTTCAGGGAATTTGGGCCGGGACGCGAGACTGTGGCTGTGACGGGCAAGACAATCCTCCTGGGCGTGACCGGCGGCATCGCCGCCTACAAGGCGGCCGAGCTGTGCCGCCTCTTGGTCAAGGCCGGCGCCGACGTGGAAGTCGTGATGACCGACGCGGCGCGGCAGTTCGTCACGCCGCTCACCTTCCAGGCGCTCTCCGGCAAGCCCGTGCACACTGCCCTGTGGGACGCCTCGCAGGGCGACGGCATGGAACACATCCATCTCGGCCGCGCGGCCGATCTGCTGCTGGTCGCGCCGGCGTCCGCCGATTTTCTGGCCAAGCTTGCCCAGGGCCGTGCCGACGACCTGCTGACGACGCTGTGCCTCGCGCGCACCTGCCGACTCGCGGTCGCCCCCGCGATGAACCCGGCGATGTGGGCGGCGGCGGCGACGCGGCGCAATCTCGGCCAATTGCGCGCCGACGGCGTCGCCGTGCTCGGTCCCGCCGCGGGCGAAATGGCCTGCGGTGAAACCGGGCCTGGCCGCATGCTGGAACCTGCCGACCTCATGGCGGCGCTGCCGGGCCTCCTGGGTGCGGGCCCGCTCGCGGGAAAGAAAGTGCTCGTCACCGCCGGGCCGACCTTCGAGCCGATCGACCCGGTGCGCGGCCTCACCAATCGCAGTTCGGGCAGGATGGGCTACGCGGTCGCGCAGGCCGCCGCCGAGGCGGGCGCCGAGGTGTGTCTCGTGTCGGGGCCGACCTGCCTCGCGACGCCTGCGGGCGTGCGGCGCATCGACGTCGAGCGCGCGGACGCGATGCGCGACGCGGTGCTGGCCGAATTGCCGGCCGATGTGTTCATTGCGGTCGCGGCGGTGGCCGACTACCGGGTTGACGCCGCCAGCACGCAGAAACTGAAGAAAAGCGACGCCGGTCTCACGCTCCGGCTCGTGCCCAACCCCGACATCCTCGCCGAGGTCGCCGCCCGGCCTGACGCGCCGTTCTGCGTGGGCTTCGCCGCCGAGACCGAGCGCCTGGCCGAGCATGCCGACGCCAAGCGGCGCAAGAAGCACCTGCCGCTGCTGGTCGGCAACCTCGCGCAGGACACCCTCGGCCGTGCGGACGCCGAGCTGGTGCTGTTCGACGACCACGGCCAGCACCCCCTGCCGTGCGCCGACAAGCTCATCCAGGCACGGCGCCTCATCGACCACCTGGTGCAACGCCTTTCCTGACGAAATCCCGACGAATATGAAGCTGGATGTGAAGATTCTCGACGCCCGCCTGCGCGATCAACTGCCGTCCTATGCGACGCCGGGTGCCGCGGGGCTGGATTTGCGCGCCTGCCTCGACGCGCCGATGACCCTCGCGCCGGGGGAAGCGCGGCTGATCCCGACCGGGCTCGCGATCCATCTGGCCGACCCCGGCTACGCCGCGCTGATCCTGCCGCGCTCGGGCCTGGGCCACAAGCACGGCATCGTGCTGGGCAATCTGGTGGGCCTGATCGATTCGGACTATCAGGGCCAGCTCATGGTGTCCGCTTGGAATCGCGGGCACGAAGCCTTCGAGCTGACGCCGATGGAGCGCCTGGCGCAGCTCGTGATCGTGCCGGTCGTACAGGCCGAGTTCAATGTGGTCGACGACTTCGAGGCCAGCGCACGGGGCGCGGGCGGCTTCGGCAGCACCGGCCGGCAATGATGTCGATTTTCTTTACGGGCGGACAGAAACACAAATGTACCATCCCTGGCAGGGCAGCCAAGCCGGCTCAGGGGCATGGATCTTGCTGAAGTATTAGAAAATTCGGCCGGCGCGCAGGGGGCGTCGGCTATTAGCGGAGACAACCCACAAGCGCCCAAGGGCGCGACGCCATGCCCCAGACGTCCATTTTGCGTTTTGGCTTGATCCTGACCACGGTCCTCGTGCTGCTGGCGGGCCTGGTCACGCTTGCGATTTACCGGACGCGGCCTGGCGTGCAGCCGGTGACGGAGGAGCTCGACAAGCCGGTGATGGCGGCGCAGATCGAGTTTCTGGCCGATGCGATGCAGCGCAGTGCGGCGCGCATCGCCGCGCATCCGCAAACCCTGGCGTGCTTTGCCACGGCGGCGGCCGACGTGTGCCAGGCGCAGGCTGCCAACCTCCATGCGCTCAATCAGGAGGCCACCGTGCTGTTCGTCACCGATGGCCAGCGCCAGCTCTTGCCGGGCTTCCTGCCCGGCGACACGCGCCGGCTGCTGGCCGGCGTGGGCGAGGGCGCCGGGGCAACGGCGACGGCCACGTTCAATCTTTCGATGTCGCATCCTGTGAGGGACGCGAACGGCAAGCGGCTCGGCTTCGTCATCGTCGAGCAGAGCGTGCCGCAGCTGCAGGTCCTGTTCGATACCCTGCCGCTGCCGGACGCGGCGGCCTACGCGGAATTGCAGCAGCGACAGCCGGACGGCGAACTCATGGTGCTGATGCGGCGCGGCAACCAGCCGGTCAAGCGCTACGGCGCACCCACCCAGATCGAGCTCGCGGGCACGCCGTGGACCATAGCAGTGTGGCGTCCGGTGACGCCGGTGGTCGAAAGCGTCGCGCCCTACGTGCTGGGCTGGCTGGTGGCGAGCCTGGCGCTCGCGATCCTGGTGATGGGCGTCGTGCTGGCGGTGCGCAACCGCGTCATCGACAGCCTGCGCGTGCTGGTCAGGCTCATCAACGACGTGCGCCAGCAGCGCCTGCGCACCGACTACGCCGTCCGGCTCGAGGAGTTCCGCGCGCCGCTCGACACCATGCTGAAGCTCGGCCGCGTGATGCTGGGCCGCCAGAAGGAGGCGAGCTCTCTCGCGCGCATGGACCATCTGTCCCAGGTCAACAACCGGCGCAGCTTCGACGAGAAGCAGAAAGAACTCTTCGCGACGCTCAAGGACGGCTGGACGCACAGCCTCCTGATACTCGACATCGACAACTTCAAGCAGGTCAACGACACCTTCGGCCACGAGGCGGGCGACCAGCTCATCATCAAGTTCGGCAATGCGCTGAAGAGCTGTCTCCGGAACAGCGACTTCATCGCGCGCCTGGGGGGGGACGAGTTCTGCGTGATCTTCCCCTACACGCCGCTCGACCGCGCGCAGGAACTCGCCGAGCGCCTGCGCGCCTGCATGCCGGAGAGCGTCGAGCTCATCCCGGGCGTGACGCAAAAGCTCTCGTGGAGCGGCGGGTTGTCGGAATACAGCCGCGACGATCGCGAGGAGAACGAGGCGCTGGCGCGTGCTGATGCCGCGCTGCTGGAAGCCAAGCGCGGCGGCCGCAACATCACGAAAGTGCGCGCCGCCGCCTGAAGGCGGCGAGCGCGAGTCCGAGCCCCAGCAGACTCCACAACGCCAACACCGGCGCGTTGCCCCGGCGCCCGTAGGGGGTGCTGCCGGCGTAGCCCTGGATCGCGCCCTTCAGGCTGCCGGCGGTGAAGAGCGGCAGGCTCGCGACGATGTGCCCGCGCGCGTCGATGATCGCGGTCACCCCGGTGTTGGTCGCGCGCAGCATCATGCGTCCGGTTTCGAGCGCGCGCATCTGCGACATCTGCGCGTGCTGCCAGGGCGCGAACGAATCGCCGAACCAGGCGAGGTTGCTCACGTTCACCAGCACGCTCGCCTCGGGCAACTGGCGGATGATCTCCTCGCCGAAGACGTCCTCGTAGCAGATGTTGGCGGCGACGCGCTGGCCACCGATCGCCAGCGGGCGCTGGTCGGGGGCGCCGCGCGAGAAATCCGACAGCGGGATGTGCAGCACCTCGATCACCCACCCCCACACCTGCTTCAAGGGGATGTATTCTCCAAAGGGAACGAGATGCACCTTGTGGTAGCGCTGGCTCGGCGCGCTGCCGAAGCTCACCACGCTGTTGTAGTAGGCGGTGTCGGGGTCGCCGGTCGGCAGGCCGGCGAGGATGTCGCCGCCGTTCTGCCGGCCGAGGTCAATCAGCGCATTGCGGTAGGCGTCGGGCAGCTGGTACTCGAACAGCGGCAGCGCGGTTTCCGGCATCACGATCAGTTGCGCCGGCGACGCGGCCGCCATGCGCGCATAGGTCGCGAGTGTCGCCAGGGTTTTTTCCGGGCGCCATTTCATGTCCTGCGGGATGTTGCCCTGCAGCAGCGCGACCGTTGTCGGCGCGCCGTCCGGCGTGGTCCACGCCACGCCGCGCAGCGCCTGGCCGCCGACCGCCAGCGCGACGATGCCCGCGAGCGCCCAGGCACGCATGCGCCACGCAGCGGCGAACGAAACGGTCCACGCCAGCAGCGCCGCGATCAACGCCAGAATGTACGTCACGCCATACACGCCGATCACCGGCGCGTAGCCGGCGAGCGGGCTCGACGGCACCTGCGAATAGCCGGCGACGAGCCAGGGGAAGCCGGTGAAGAGCCAGCCGCGCACCCATTCGGTCACGCCCCAGGCGAGCGGCATCACGCCGACTATGCGCAGGGCCGGCGATCCCGGCCAGCGCGCCTGGAGCGCGCCGGCGGCGGCGGGAAAGAGCGCGAGGAAGGCGCAGAACAGCAGGGTCGCGAGCGCGGCAAGCCACGGCGCCATGCCGCCGTAGACCGCGAGGCTCACGTAGACCCAGCTCACGCCGGCGAGGAAGAACCCCAGCCCCCAGGCATAGCCGAGCGCGAAGCCGCGGCGCGTCGATGGAGTGCGCGCGAGGAGCGCGAACAGCACGGCGAGGCTGACGGCGGGCAGCGGCCAGGCGCCGACCGGCGCGAAGCCGGCGACCGCCGCGGCGCCCGCGACGAGGCTCGCGAGCAGCGGGAGGGCGCGCGGCGCACGCATCAGGCGCGTGCTTCGAAGTCGATGTGGCCGTCGATCAGCGTGTAACGCACCCGGCCCCGCATCGGGTGGCCGAGGAAGGGCGTGTTGTTGCCCTGGCTGGCGAGCGTCTGCGAGGTGACGACCCATTCGGCTTCCTCGTCGAAGAGGCAGAGATCGGCGGCCGCGCCGACGGCCAGCGTGCCGGCGGGCACGCCGAGGATCTGCGCCGGCTTCCAGGTGATGAGGTCGATCGCCTGCAGGAGGGGTACGCCCATTTCGCGCGCCCATTTGAGGGTCAGCGGCAGCAGCAGCTCGACCCCCGAGGCGCCCGCCTGCGACTCGCCGAACGGCACCTGCTTCACGTCCTCGTCGACCGGCGTGTGATCGGAGCACAAGGCGTCGAGCGAACCGTCGCGCAACGCCTCGCGCAGGCCGTCGCGATCGCGCAGGCTCCGCAGCGGCGGCACCAGATGCAGGTGCGCGTCGAAGCCCATGAGGTCGTTTTCCGACAGGTGCACGTGGGTGGCGGCGACGTCGCAGGTGATCGCCAGGCCCTGTGCCTTGGCCGCGCGCACCATGGCGATGCCGTCGTAGGTCGACAGCCGGGCGAGGTGGATGCGTGCGCCGGTCGCGCGCGCGAGCTGCAGGATGGTCGCGAGCGCGACCGTCTCGGCAAGCGCGGGTATGCCGGGCAGGCCGAGCCGGGACGCGACCGCGCCGTCGTGCGCGACGCCGCCCTTGGCGAGCGAGACGTCCTGCGGGCGCAGCCACAGGCTGAAGCCGAAGGTCGCGGCGTACTCCATCGCGCGCAGCAGTACCTGGGTGTCGGTCATCGGCGCGTCGGCCTGGGTGAAGGCGACGCAGCCGGCTTCACGCAGCTCGGCCATTTCGGTGAGCATCCGGCCTTCGAGCTTCTGCGTCATCGCGCCGATCGGGTAGACGCGCGGGCCGGGCAGGTTCCTGGCGCGGAACTTCAGCATTTCGACGAGGCCGGGCTCGTCGAGCGGCGGGTCGGTGTCGGGCGGGCAGGCGAGCGAGGTGATGCCGCCGGCGGCGGCGGCGAGCATTTCGGATTCGAGCGTGGCGCGGTATTCGAAGCCGGGCTCGCGCAGGCGCACCGAGAGGTCGACCAGCCCGGGGCAGACGACGAGCCCGGCGGCGTCGATCACGCGGTTGGCATGGAAATCGGGCGGCGCCGCGCCGATCGCGACGATTTTGCCGGCGGCGATGAAGATATCGGCGACACCGTCACGGTGGCTCATGGAGTCGATCACGCGGCCGTTCTTGATCTGGATTTTCATGCGGACGCCTCGGTCGGGTGGGCGGAATACGTGAACGGCATCATGCAGCGGACCCTCCCGCCAGCATCGCCATCACCGCCATGCGCACCGCGATGCCGTAGGTGACCTGTGGCAGGATCACCGACTGCGGGCCGTCGGCGACTTCGGACGCGATTTCGACGCCGCGGTTCATCGGGCCGGGGTGCATCACGATCGCATCGGGTCTGGCGAGCGCGAGCTTCTCGGGCGTGAGACCGAAGAACTTGAAGTATTCCTGCGACGAGGGCAGGAGCGCGCCCTTCATGCGCTCGTTCTGCAGGCGCAGCATGATGACGACGTCGCAGCCGGCGAGCCCGGTTGCCATATCGTGGAAGACTTTCACGCCCATTTGCTCGACCCCGGTGGGGAGCAGGGTCTTCGGGCCGATCACGCGCACTTCGGGTACGCCCAGCGTGGTGAGCGCGTGGATCTGCGAGCGCGCGACGCGCGAATGCAGCACGTCGCCGACGATGGCGACGGTGAGGTTGTGAAACTCACCCTTGAAGCGGCGGATCGTGAACATGTCCAGGAGGCCCTGCGTCGGGTGCGCGTGGCGGCCGTCGCCGGCGTTGACCACCGAGATGTGCGGCGCGACGTGGCGCGCGATGAAGTGCGCCGCGCCCGATTGCGAATGACGCACGACGAACATGTCGGCGTGCATCGCGGCGAGGTTGTCGACGGTGTCGAGGATGGCTTCGCCCTTGGTCTGGCTCGAGGTCGCGATGTTGAGGTTCACCACGTCGGCGGAAAGCCGCTTGGCGGCGATCTCGAAGGTGGTGCGGGTGCGCGTCGACGGTTCGAAGAAGAGGTTGAAGATCGATTTGCCGCGCAGCAGCGGGACTTTCTTCACTTCGCGCTCGCCGACGTCCATGAAGGACTCGGCGGTGTCGAGGATCTGCGTCAGGATCGCGCGCGGCAGGCCGTCGAGGGTGAGCAGGTGGCGCAGGCGGCCGTCGGGAGTCAGTTGTACATTCATGCGAGGCTGAGCGTCAGGTGGCCATCGTCGAGGCGGGAGAGATTGATGTTCTGGTGCGGCGGCACGGCGAGCGTGAGACCGGCGAAATCGGGGCGGATCGGCAGTTCGTGGCCGCCGCGGTCGACCAGTACGGCCAGCCGGATCGACGCCGGGCGGCCATAGTCGAAGATTTCGTTCATCGCCGCGCGCACCGTGCGGCCGGTATGGAGCACGTCGTCGACCAGCAGCAGATCGCGGTCCTCGACGTCGAACGGCAGGTTCGAGGGTTTGACCTGCGGGTGCAGGCCAATGCGCGAGAAATCGTCGCGATAGAAGGAAATGTCGAGCGTGCCCATCGGCTGCGGGCGTTGCAGCATGCCGTGCAGCCGCTCGGCGACCCATACGCCGCCGGTGTGGATGCCAATGATCGCGGTGTCGGGCGCGAGGGTGGGCGCGATGGCGGCGGCCAGTTGCGCGATCAGGGAATCGACATCAGGCAATGAGGCGTGCATCAAAGAATCCTTGGAGTATCAGCTGCGCCGCGACCGCATCGGTCAGCGCCTTGTTCTTCCTGCCGTGGATGCCGCGTTCGTGCAGTTCGGCCTCGGCGGCGGCGCTGGTGTGGCGTTCGTCGACCAGGAATACCGGCAGCCCGAAGCGCGATTCTAATTTGCGCGCGAAGTTTTTGGCCACCCGGGTCATCGCGTGCTCACTGCCGTCGGCGTGCGTGGGCAGGCCCAGCACCAGCAGCGCGGGCTGCCATTCGGCGACCAGCCTGGCGATCGCGGCGAGGCGCGCCTCGGTCGAACCGGCTTCGAGGACGGTGAGCGGATGGGCGATGCCGATCGACAGTTCGCCCGCGGCGACGCCGGTGCGTTTGAGGCCGAGGTCGAAGGCCAGCACCGTGCCGTGGGTGTCCGCGAGGCTCAAGCGTGCCCGGCTTCTTCGGAGAGGCTGGCGAAGTCGATGCCGAGGAGCTTCATCGCGGCGGGCAGGCGGTCTTCGGGCGCCAGGTCGAAAATCACCTGCGGGTCGGCGGCCACCGACAGCCAGGCATTCTGCTTGATCTCGTCCTCGAGCTGGCCGGCCCCCCAGCCGGCGTAGCCGAGCGAAACCATGAACTTTTCCGGTCCGCCGCCCTGGCTCACCGCCTCGAGCACGTCCTTGGAGGTGGTGAGGCTGATTTCATTGTTGACGGTGAGTGTCGAACTGAAGGTTTGCGGCGGGCTGTGCAGCACGAAGCCGCGTTCGGTCTGCACCGGGCCGCCGAAGTACACGGTCTTGTGGTGCAGGCGCTCGGGCAGCGGCAGCCCGATCTGCTCGAACAGCGTCGCCAGCTCCAGGTCGATCGGCCGGTTGATCACCACGCCGAGCGCGCCCTGCTCGCTGTGGTCGCAGATATAGGTCAGCGTCCCGTTGAAATTCGGGTCGACCATGCCGGGCATGGCGATCAAAAAATGATGGGTGAGGTTCACGGTATCCATGATGGCCCTTCCATTGTAATCCGCCTCGATCCGGCGTACATGCCACAATCCGTTTCGTTCACATATAACGGCCGTCCTGCCCCATGCCTGAATACGACCGCTCGCTGGTCTGGTTCCGCCGCGACCTGCGCGATTTCGACCATGCCGCGCTCCACCATGCGCTCAGGCAGTCCAGGCAGGTGATATGTGCTTTTGTGTACGACCGCGAGATTCTCGATACGTTGCCGGACCCGGCCGATCGCCGCGTCGAATTCATCCACGCGAGCGTAAGCGAATTGCAGCAGGCCCTCGCCGCGCAAGGCGGCGGGTTGATCGTGCGGCACGGCGTCGCGCGCGAGGAAATTCCGCGCCTGGCGAGCGAAGTCGGCGCCCAGGCCGTCTTCTTCAACCACGACGACGACCCCGCTGCCTTGGCGCGCGATGCCGCCGTCGAAGCCGCGCTGCGCGCCTGTAGCGTGGCCGTTCATCACTACAAGGACACCGTGGTTTTTGAACGTGAAGAAGTGCTCACTTCCGACCAAAAGCCTTACAGCGTATTCACCCCTTACAAGAATGCCTGGCTGAAAAAGCTGACGCCTTATTATCTGAGTGCCTATCCAGTCGAGCCCCATGCGGGGCGCCTCGCGCCGCAGTCGAGCCCGGTGCCGACACTCGAATACCTCGGGTTCCGGCCCACCAACCTGCGCGCTCTGCGCCTGCCGACCGGAATGACGGGTGGGGCGCGGCTGTTCGCCGATTTTCTCGAACGCATCGACCGCTACGCCGACACGCGCGATTTTCCCGCCGTAAAAGGACCGTCCTATCTGTCGGTGCACCTGCGCTTCGGTACGGTGTCGATCCGCCAGCTCGCCGCCGCGGCCTGGCAGCGCGGCAGCCGCGGCGCGCAGACCTGGCTGTCGGAACTGATCTGGCGCGACTTCTACCACCAGATCCTGTGGCATCGTCCCGACGTTGCCGCGGGGCACGCTTTCAAGCGGCAGTACGACGCGCTGCCGTGGCCCAACCCGCCCGGCCATTTCGAGGCCTGGTGCGCGGCGCGCACCGGCTTCCCGCTCATCGACGCCGCGATGCGGCAACTCAACCAGACCGGCTACATGCACAACCGCCTGCGCATGGTGACGGCGAGCTTTCTCGCCAAGGATCTGCTGGTCGACTGGCGGCGGGGCGAGCGCTATTTCGCCGACACGCTCATCGACTTCGATCTGGCCGCCAACAGCGGCGGCTGGCAGTGGGCGGCCTCGGTCGGCTGCGACGCCCAGCCGTGGTTCCGCATTTTCAATCCGGTCACCCAATCGGAAAAATTCGACCCCGAGGGCAAGTTCATCCGCCGTTACCTGCCGGAGCTGGCCGAGGTGCCGGACAAATTCATCCATGCGCCGTGGACCCTGCCGGCGGCCGAGCAGCAACGGGCGGGGTGCGTCATCGGGCGCGACTATCCCGCGCCCGTCGTCGATCACGCCTTGCAGCGCGCGCAGGCGCTGGCGCTGTTCAAGGCGGTTGCGGGCGGCGCAGCGGACGCCGGCTGAAGCAGGCGAGATCGGTATCGGGCAGCGGCCCGGTGCAAGCGGCCAGGTCGTGGCTGCCGGCGGTGAGTACCCACTCGTGCATCAGCCCCACCAGGCAGGCGGCGCGGCCGGCGTCGACCCCGTCGTATGTCGCGCGCACCGGCCACCGCGTTGACGCGGGCCGGCAAACCCGAAATACTGCCATTCTGAATATGGTTATTGACACAGCCCTCCGCCCAAGAAGAGGACGCGCCGTTGAAACAATCGATCGGACAATCCCCCCACCGTCTCGCCGGTGTGCTGCTGCTGGCGGCGAGTCTACCCCTGCTGCTGTGGCAGGCCGTCCCGGCCAACCAGCTGACGATTTCCGGGCCCATTTTCCTGGCGGTCCATTCGGCGATGGAGGTCTTCGCCATCGTCGTGGCAGCGCTGGTCTTTTTCACCGGGCACAGCGCGCAGCTGAGCCTGCGCACGGCACGGTCGGTGGCGCTGGGCTGCGCGTTCCTGGCGGTGGCGCTGTTCGATCTCCTGCATTTCCTGTCCTACCTGGGCATGCCGGACCTGCTCAGTCCCAATTCCCCGCACAAGGCCATACTGTACTGGCTGCTCGGCCGCTACGCCGCCGGGATCGGCCTGCTGGCCTATGTGCTGCTGCCGGAAACCCCCGCCGTGCGTTTTCCGGCCAGCCGCTACGCCTGGGCCGTCGTGCTGCCGGCGCTGGTGGCGCTTTCCTACGGGCTTCTGCTGTCGCCGCAGATCGTGCCGGCGATGTATGTACCCGGCCAGGGGTTGACCCCGCTCAAGGTGGCGCTCGAATGGGGCGTGTTCGGCCTCTATCTTGTGGTCGCCGTTCTGCTGGCGGTGCGCCGCCAGCGCATCGTCAACTGCGATTTCGAGAGCCTGATGCTATCCCTGCTGCTGATGGCGGCGGGCGAGTTGTTTTTCATCGTCTATGTGGAAGTGAGTAGCACGGCCAACCTGCTGGGACACGTCTACAAGGTGTTTGCCTACTATTTCCTCTATCGCGCCATCTACGCCGAGGCGGTGAGCCGGCCGTTCCGCCAGATGCACCACATGCTCACGCACGACGACCTCACCGGCCTGCCGAACCGTACCGCGTTCAGCGAGCGGCTTGTCCACGTGGTCGCGCATGCCCGTCGTGGCGGCACTGCCGGCGCCGTGCTGCTGCTCGACCTCGACCACTTCCAGAACGTCAACGACACCCTCGGGCACGAACAGGGCGACATGCTGCTGGTCGCGGTCGCCGACCGCATTCGTTCCACGCTGCCGGCCACGGCGTTCCTGGCGCGCTTCAGCGGCGACGCGTTCGTGATCCTGCTCGAGGAGGTCGCGGTCGACCGGGCCAGGCAGGTCGGGACGGAACTGCTGCAGGCAATGGCCCGCGAATTCGACATCGGCAACGACCGCCTTGCCATCAGCGCCAGTCTCGGCATCGTCGGCTACCCGGCCGACGGCGGATCGGCCAGCGGCCTGATGCGCTATGCCGACCTCGCCCTGCATCGCGCCAAGTCGGCTGGCCGCAATTGTCTGGTGGTGTTCAGCCATGATCTTGCCGTGGCGATCGAGCGTCGCGTGCTGCTGGAGGCGCGCCTGAAGCACGCCCTCGCGCGCGACGAGCTGGCGCTGCACTATCAGCCCAAGTGGGATATCCTGAGCGGCCGCCTGACCGGCTGGGAAGCGCTGCTGCGCTGGCAGTCGCCTGAGCTCGGCACGGTGAGTCCGGCCGAATTCATCACCATCGCCGAGCAGAGCGGCCTCATCCTGCCGATCGGTGACTGGGTGTTGCGCGAGGCCTGCCGCCAGTTGCGCGCCTGGCAGGCCCTCGAGCTCGACGCCGGGACCATGGCGGTCAACCTGTCGGCGCGGCAGTTCCGGCAGACCGACCTTGCCGAGCGGGTGCGCGCGGTGCTGCACGACACCGGGCTGGCGGCGGACAGGCTGGAACTCGAACTGACCGAATCGGCGCTCATGGACAGCCTGGTGGTGGCGACCCGCGTGCTGGGCGAGCTCGAGGCGCTCGGCATCCGCATCGCGATCGACGACTTCGGCACCGGGTATTCGTCGCTCAGCTACCTCAAAACATTCCCGCTGCATTGCCTGAAGATCGATCGTTCCTTCATCAACGACATTCCGGGTGACGAGAACGACGCCGCGATCGTGCGCACCATCATCGCGCTGGCGCACAGCCTGGGACTCACCGTGGTCGCGGAGGGCGTCGAGACCGAGGCGCAGCTCGGCTACCTGCGCGCCAATCGCTGCAACGAGGCGCAGGGCTACCTGCTCAGCCGGCCGCTGACGCCGGGAGAATGCGTGCGCCTGATGCGGGCGGCGCGGCGGGTCGCGGCCTGAGTCGGCGCCGGGCATGAAAAAGGCCGGGCGAGCCCGGCCTTGATCCGGCGTGATTTCTGGGCTTACGCCGCCTTTTCGTGGTGGTAGCCGGTCACGGTGTCCACTTCGGTCTTGGAGCCGAGGATCACCGGCACGCGCTGGTGCAGGCCTTCCGGCTTGAGGTCGAGGATGCGCTGGTAGCCGGTGGTGGCGGCGCCGCCGGCCTGTTCGACGATGAAGGCCATGGGGTTGGCTTCGTACAGGAGGCGCAGCTTGCCGGCCTTGGACGGGTCCTTGGTGTCCTTGGGGTACATGAAGATGCCGCCGCGGGTGAGGATGCGGTGCACTTCGGCGACCATGGAGGCGACCCAGCGCATGTTGAAGTCCTTGCCGCGCGGGCCGGTCTTGCCGGCGAGGCACTCGTCGACGTAACGCTGCACCGGCTTTTCCCAGAAACGCATGTTCGACGCGTTGATCGCGAATTCCTTCGTTTCGGTGGGAATCTGCATGTTGGGGTGGGTCAGCACGAACTCGCCGACGTCGCGGTCGAGCGTGAAGCCGTTGGTGCCGTGGCCGAAGGTCAGCACCAGCATGGTCGACGAGCCGTAGATCGCGTAGCCGGCGCACACCTGCTGGGTGCCGGGCTGCAGGAAATCTTCCGCCTTGGCGGCGCGGCCGGCGACCGGCGCCTTCAGGATCGAGAAGATCGTGCCGACCGAGATGTTGACGTCGACGTTGCTTGATCCGTCGAGCGGGTCGAACACCAGGAGGTATTTGCCGAGCGGATACTGGCTGGGGATGGCGTAGACGTCGTCCATCTCTTCCGACGCCATGCCGGCCAGGTGGCCGGCCCACTCGTTGGAGCGGATCATGATGTCGTTGGTGATGACGTCGAGCTTCTTCTGGGTTTCGCCCTGCACGTTCTCGGAATCCAGCGCGCCCATCACGCCCAGGAGCGCGCCCTTGTTCACGGCGTTGGAAATCGCCTTGCAGGCGGTGACGACGTCGTTCAACAGCGAGGTGAAGTCGCCGGTGGCGCCCGCGGTGCGGCGCTGCTCTTCGATGATGAACTGGGTAAGGGTGGTGCCAGTGTGCATGGTGGACTCCGAAGGATCAGGAAATATAAGAAAATCAGAATATTATACACAACGCCTGCGCTTTGCCGGCGCGGCCCGCGCCCGGGGGCAGGCGCTCCGCCCGCAAGGGGCAGGCCGTGGTTGTACGCCGCTGAAGCCCTGAAGGACGCCGATCCCCTAGGGGGTGAAGCCCATAGTGGCGTCGTATGCGGCGACGGCCACGCTCAGTCGGTGCCGACCAGCTGGTCGGAGCGGGTGAAGGTCCAGGTGCGCGTGATCGACAGGATGTCGGCTTTCTTGCGCATGTCGTCGGGGAAGGGCGCGTAGGGGGCGCCGAGCTCGACGATGCGGATCGCCGCGGCGTCGAGGATTTTCGAGCCTGACGAGCGGTCGACGTCGACCGCCTCGATGCGGCCATCGGCGAAGATCGACACGGTGAGCTTGAGGCTGCCGTAGATACCCTGGCGGCGCGCCGCCTCGGGGTAGTTGAGGTTGCCGATGCGCTCGACCTTGGCGACCCAGTCCTCGACGTAGCGCGCGAATGCGTATTCACGCACGTTGGCGCCGATGAAGGCGCGTTTCGGTCGTTTCTGGTAGTCGTCCCACTGCTGCGAAATGCTCGCCTGCAATTGCGCCATTTCGCGCGCCTGCTGTCGCGCCACCTCGCGCGCCTGCTGGTTGAGCTGGGCCACATCGACCGGCGGCGCCGCTTGCGGGCGCGGCGCTGGTGTCTCGGCCTCGGGCTGGATCCGGGTCATCAGCGCGCGGGCACGCTGTTCGAGTTCGGCCACGCGCGCCTGCAGCGCGGCCTCCTCGCCGCCGGCCTGCGCCTGCGGGCTCGCCGGGAGCGGACTTTTCAGCCGCCGGTCCTCGTCGGTATTGCCGCCGCCGGCGAGGTTCACCTGCGCCAGCGCGTCAGGGTTGAGCGTCGCTTCGCTTGTCTTGGCGTTGACCAGCACCACCTCCATCGGCAGGCTGGTGTCCTCGAACAGGCGCGGATTGACCTGCACGAACTGGGTGGACAGCACCATGCCGTGCACCGCCGCCGACACCAGCAGGGCGAGCGCGATGCGCGTGTCCTGCTTGGAGGGTTCGGCGAGAGGAAGGGGCTGTACGGTGGCCATCGGGGTGGGGCGGGAACAAGCCTGATTCTACGTAACGCTGACGGCGCTGTCAGGCGGGGGCGCGACGGTCTCGACGAGTTCGGCATGGAAGCTGATGTCGAGCAGGTCGATGGCCGAGATCGCCAGCCTGACCTTCGAACCGGGCGCTGTGCCCATCACCGAGGGCGCGCGCGTCACCATCGGCAGGTTGTCGAAGCGCACCAGATCCTCGCGGATGACGGTCGCCGTGACTTCGCTGATATTTTCCTGGATCAGCCAGCGCAGCATCCAGTAACGCTCGAGCCGCCGCTGGAATTCGTTGTAGGCGTCGTAGGCGAGCTCGAAGTCGCGCACGATGGCAAAAAGTTGTTCGCTGCGCGGCGGATACACCGGGTCGGTGCCCTGCACGACGCTGATGAGCTGGCGCTGGTTGACCAGGTCGACGTAGCGCCGCAGCGGCGAGGTCGACCACGCGTACTGGTCGACGCCGAGGCCCTGATGCGGATCGGGCGCGGTCGTCATGCGCGTCTTGCCGCCCGCCTGCGCGCGGTAGATGGCGGGAACGCGCTTGCCGGCGAGCCAGCCGCCCCAGTGCGCGTTGGCGAAGATCATCAGTTCCGACACCACCTTGTCGATCGGGCTGCCGCGCTTGCGCGGCACGATGCTGACGCGGCCATCCTTGACCTTGAAGCTGTAGTCGACGCGGTCGACCGTATCGGTCTTGCCGCGCCCCGCTTCCAGCACCGCGGCGAAGTCGTGCAGCCATTCGAGCTCGCGGCGCCAGGGGTAGTCCGGGAAGTCGGGGTTGCCGAGCGTGCTCGCGTTGAATTCGACTTCGAGCAGTTCGTGGCGCAGGTTGTCGGCGATGTGCACCATTTCGAGTTTGGTTTCGGTGCCGAGCACACGCAGGTCGGGCGCGACGTCGACATAGAGCGACAGCGCCGGGCAGTCGTGCGCCTCGCCCAGCGTGTAGTGGTGGATCAACGCGTCCGGCAGCATGGTGATCTTGTCGCCGGGGAAATACACGGTCGACAGGCGCTCGCGCGCCAGCCTGTCGAGTTCGGCGCCGGGCGCAATGCCGAGCGCCGGCGCCGCGATGTGGATGCCGACCCGGATCGTGCCGTCGTCGCGCCACTCGACGGAGAGCGCGTCGTCGATCTCGGTCGTCGCCTCGTCGTCCATCGAGAACGCCCGCACGCCGCTCTTCGGCAGGTCGGGCGGATCGCCTGGATTTAAAGCAGCCGGCTCGGTGACGGGCGCGAAGCCGGTGCCGCGCGGGAACCACTCGAGGAGGAAGCTCGCCATGTGGAAATCGAGCGGCGAGGGGATCGCGCCGCAACGCTCGACGAGCCGCAGCGGCGACAGGCCCGTGGCGTGGGCGGCTTCCTCCAGCGCCTTGTATTCCAGCGTGTTCTTGTCCGGCGCGATGAGGATGCGCGGGATCAGCGAGGTGTACTCGGGCGGCAGGCGGAAGGCGGTGAGCTCGTCGACGAGATGCGCCTGGCGTTCGGCGGCCAGCCGCTTCTTCTCCAGCCCCGCCTTGGCGGCGGCCAGCGTCTCGGCCGGCGCCGGGCGGTAGCGGCCGCGGCCCTTTTTATGGAAGTAGATCGGCGACGCGTGCAGTTTCAGCAGTAGCGCCACCGACTCGGCCGGACGCGGCGCGTGGCCGTAATACTCCTGCGCCAGCTGCTCGAAGCCGAATTCTTCCGTGCCGGCGGCCTCCCACAGGAAGTCGGCGTCGAGCTCTGCGGAAAGTGTCTCGGCCTCGGCCATCACCTCGGCAGGCGCGGGCGCGGCAAAGCGCAGCAGGATGTTGGCGGCCTTGATCTTGCTGCGCTTGCCGCTGGCTGCCTCGACCTGTGCCGTGGTCTCGGTTTCGGACAGGATCGAGCCGGCCTTGAAGTGGCCGTCTTCTTCGAAAATGACGTGCATCAGAAATCCAGGATGGTTGCGAAGTGGCGCTCGAACCCGGCAAAGCCGTGGTCGCCGCCGTCCTCGATGATGTGACGGGCGCCGGCGTAGTAGGCGACGGCATCGCGATAATCGAGCACCTCGTCGCCGGTCTGCGCCAGCAGCAGATAACGGTCAGGGCGGGTGATCGCGGGCACGTCGAGCGCAGCGAGTTCGGCCAGGTGCGCCTCGGTGAGTTCCCAGGTTGCGCCCGTGTGCCAGTTTTTCTGCGGGCCGAGCGCGCTGCGCAGGAGGCGGTGGGCGTGCACGGCGGGATTGACCAGTACCGCCTTCCAGCCGTGCTTTTCGGCAAGGTGGGTGGCATAGAAGCCGCCGAGCGAGCTGCCGACCAGCGTCACCGGGCCGCCGTGCGCGGCAAGTGCGGATTCGACCTGGGCAATGGCCTCGCGCGGACGGTTGGCGAGCGCCGGGCACAAGTAGTCGGCGGCGCGGCCGAGCGCCGCCAGGTGCTCGCCGAGCAGGCGCGCCTTACCGGAGGCGGGAGAGGAGTTGAAGCCGTGGAGATAGACGATCATCCGCGGATTTTACCGGGGCGGGTCGGATTACAGAAATCGCGGCGGGCGCGCCGCCGCAGCGAGACGCGCAGCGGCGAACCGCTTACGCATACCCCCCGTACCGGTGCATCGGTGTCAGCACAATATCTTCGTGATAGTGGTGGTGCAGCGCATCGAGAAGCTTCGCGTGAATGCCGCCGAAGCCGCCGTTGCTCATTATCAGCACATGGTCGCCGCTGTGGGCGTCGGCCACCAGCTGCGCGACGAGCTGGTCGAGGTCGTCGAACACGCGCGCCTTGGCGCCGAGCGGGGCGAGCGCTTCGGCGGCGTCCCAGCCGAGGTTGGCGCCGTAGCAATAGACCGCGTCGGCGTCGCGAAGGCTGTCGGGCAACTGGGCTTTCATCACGCCGAGCTTCATCGTGTTGGAGCGCGGTTCGAGCACGGCGAGAATGCGCGCGCGACCGACCCTGGCGCGCAGGCCTTCGATGGTGGTGGCGATCGCGGTGGGGTGGTGGGCGAAGTCGTCGTACACCGTGATGCCGTGCACCGACCCGCGCACTTCCATGCGGCGCTTGACGTTCTCGAAGCGGCTCAAGGCGTCGATCGCGGCGGCGGCGGGGACGCCGGCGTGGCGCGCGGCGGCAATTGCGGCAAGTGCGTTGAGGCGGTTGTGCTCGCCGATGAGATTCCACTTCACGCGGCCCTGCAGCACGCCGTCGAAGAACACGTCGAAGTGGCCGCGGGCATCGGTTTCGCCGGCGGTCCAGCCGCCGCTGCCGCCAAATTTCTCCACCGGGGTCCAGCAGCCGCGCTCGAGCACGCGGTCGAGGTTGGCATCCATGCCGTTGGAGACGATGAGACCGTTGCCCGGCACGGTGCGCACGAGGTGGTGGAACTGGGTCTCGATCGCGGCAAGATCGGGAAAAATGTCGGCGTGGTCGTATTCGAGGTTGTTGAGGATGAGCGTGCGCGGCCGGTAATGGATGAACTTGGAGCGCTTGTCGAAGAAGGCGGTGTCGTATTCGTCGGCCTCGATGACGAAGAAGGGGCTGTCGGTGAGCCGCGCCGACATGCCGAAGTTCTGCGGGATGCCGCCGACGAGGAAGCTGGGGCGCAGGCGCGCATCGTCGAGAATCCACGCGAGCATGGCCGAGGTGGTGGTCTTGCCGTGGGTGCCGGCCACCGCCAATACCCACTTGTCTTTCAGCACGTTGTCGGCGAGCCACTGCGGGCCGGAGGTGTAGGGCAGGTTGCGGTCGAGGATGGCTTCCATCAGCGGCTGCTTGCCGCGGGTGACGACGTTGCCGACGACGAAGACGTCGGCCCCGATGTCCGCCTGGCTGGCATCAAAGCCTTCGATGAGCTCGATGCCGAGCGCGACGAGCTGGTCGGACATGGGCGGATAGACGTTGGTGTCGCAGCCGGTGACGGTGTGGCCGGCAGCACGGGCGATGGCGGCGATGCCGCCCATGAAGGTGCCGCAGATGCCGAGGATGTGGATGTGCATGGTCAATTTCGGGGCTAGGGGAATTGGCGCGGATTATCCCATGGCCGACGCGCGCGCCTGCTGGACCAGGTGGGTGAGCAGGGCGCGCAGTTTGGCAGGACGCAGTGGCTTGTGCAGCATGGGGATGCCGGCGCGGGTGATGCGCAGGATGGTGTCGGGCGCGGTGTCGCCGGTGATCAGGATGGCGGGCAGGTCACGGCCGAATTTGTGTCGCAGACGCTGGATGACTTCGATGCCGTCGGTGTCGTTGGGCAGCCGATAGTCGGAGACGACGACGTCGGGCACGCGGTCGAGGCTGGCGAGCCAGTGCTCGGCCTCGTCGGCACTGTGGGCGGTGACGAGGTCGATGCCCCAGTGATCGAACAGTTCGGCCATGCCGCGCAGGATCGCCGATTCGTCATCGACCAGCAGCACCAGCGCATCATCCGGCAGGCGGACGGGCGGCGCAGGCGGGGCGGGTGGCGCGATCAGGGTGGCGTTGCCGAGCGGGATATCGATGCTGAATACCGAGCCGTGGTCGGGGCGCGAGCGCAGGTCGACGCGGTGGCCGAGCAGCCGCCCGAGGCGCGACACGATGGCGAGCCCGAGGCCGAGCCCCTTGCTGCGGTCGCGGGCCGGGTTGTGCAGCTGCACGAATTCGTGGAACACGGCCTCCTGCTGGTCGGGCGGAATGCCGCGGCCGGTGTCGACGACGCTGATGCGTAGCAGGCGGCCACGCGGCCGGCAGCCGACCAGCACGCCGCCGTCGTCGGTGTAGCGGATGGCGTTGGCGATGAGGTTGGCGAGGATGCGCTCGATCAGCAGCGGATCGCTGTAGAGCGTGGCATCGCACGGGCGGAAGCGCAGCCGCAGGCCTTTTTCCTCGGCGAGCGCCTTGAACTGGTGCTCGAGGTCGCGCAGCAGCTTCTGCAGCGGGAAATGCGTGGGATGCGCCTCGATGGTGCCCGCGTCGAGCCGAGAGATGTCGAGCAGGGCGTTGAACAGCAGTTCCATCGCCGCGGTCGAGGCCTCGATGTTGTCGATCAGGGTTTGCGTCTCCGGCTGCTGGTTGCGCGCCTTCAGCGCGGCGACGAACAGCGACAGCGCGTGCAGCGGCTGGCGCAGATCGTGGCTGGCGGCGGCGAAAAAGCGCGACTTGGCGGAATTGGCGCGCTCGGCCATGTCCATTTTCGCGGCAAGATCGGCGGTCGCGGCGTGCACGCGCGCCTCGAGTTCGTTGTGATGCGTCTGCAGGGTTTCGGCCATGTGGTTGATGCCGGCGGCGAGCGCGCCGAGCTCGCCTTCCGGCGGCAGGTGCGCACGCACGCCGAGATCCCCGTCGGCGAGCCGCTCCACCACCTGGCCGACATGGCGCAGCTGTCCCGCCAGCCGGTTCGACAGCCGCCACGCGAGCACCGTGGTCAGCGTCATCGCGGCCAGCATCAGCAACGCGGCGTTCAGCAGCGTCTCGCGTTTGTAGGGGGCGACCTGGTCAGGCGCGACCGCCACCTCGACCTGGCCCAGCGGCGCATCCGGCGTGCCGCCGGGGGCGCGGATGGAGGCATACTGGCGGTAGGCCCGGCCGCTGCGGTCGCTGCCGCGGCGCATCAGCGCCTCTCCTTGCGCGTTGCGGATGACTGCCAGCGCGAGTCGATGATTCGCCATCTTGGCGTCGAGCAGCATCTGCATGCGCGCGTAATCGTTCTGCGCCATCGCGTGCGGCAAGGCATCGGCGAGCGCGCGCGCCGCGCCGGCCGCGCGGGTATGCAGCGCGGCCTCGGCGTTGGTGAGCGCCTGCGAGGTGAAATGGGCCACCAGGCCGAATTCGGTCAACAGGGCGGGCAGCAGCGCGATGATGAGAATGCGGCTGCGGATGCTCCACAGCGGCAGGCGTCGGAACAGGGCGGCGAGGCTCAAGGGGATTCAGGTCTTGAGCATGCGCTGGATTTCGAGCACCGCCTCGGTGCGGTTGCTCACGCCCAGCGCC
Source organism: Thiobacillus sp. (assembly GCA_046292745.1). Classification (GTDB taxonomy): domain Bacteria; phylum Pseudomonadota; class Gammaproteobacteria; order Burkholderiales; family Thiobacillaceae; genus Thiobacillus. The sequence goes on from JBKBQH010000006.1 coordinate 71,214, forward strand.
TTGAAGATCTCGGTGTTGTGCACTTTCACCGTGCTTTCCGACATCGATAGCAGGTGTCCGATGGTCTTGTTGGTGTGTCCCTGGGCGAGCAGGCGGGCGACGTCGAGCTGGCGCGCGGTGAGGCCGAGGCTGCGCAGCGCATCGAGATCGGTGGGCGGCACGGGCGGCGCGGCGGGCGCGCTGTCGCCGAGGCAGTCGGGTACATAAAGATCGCCCGCCAGCACCTGCCGCAGTGCTGCCAGCATCACCGGCGCCGGCGCGGATTTGGGAATGTAGCCCAGGGCGCCGGCCTCGAGCGCGCTGCGGATATCGTGCGGGGATTCCGAGGCAGACAGCACGACCAGGGGAATGTCGGGAAACCGGCTGCGGTACTGCGCGATGCCGCGCATGCCGACGAAGCCGGGCATGTTGAGGTCGACCAGCGCGAGGTCGAGGTCGAGATGCCGCGTGGTTTGCGCGAACAGGCTCGGGTAATCGTGGGCGTCGACGATCTCGACCGCGGATTCGAGCTGCGACAGCACCTGCCGCACGCCTTCGCGCATCAACGGGTGGTCGTCTGCCAGCAGGGTTTTCATCGGGGCGCTCCCAGCATGGCCCGGATTCTATGCCTTTTCGCGGCCGGGGCGCGCGTTGACGCTACCTGGCGCGTATCCTGGCAAGGCCGGCCTCGATGGCGGCCTCAAGGTAGCCGAAATAGAAGTCGGGGATCAGCAACCCGACGATGGGCTCGCCGACCGGCTCGCCGCGCGGATCGAACACCATCACGGTCGGCACCACGAACACCTTGGCGGCGGCGGCGAACGCGGCTTCGGTCGTCGGCTTGCCGTCGAAGCCCGTCAGCACGGCGTTCGAATTGACGGTGAGCTCGCGGATGAGAACGCGGTCGCGGTAGGCGGGATCCTTCTGCATTGGCTCCAGGTAGTCGCGCTTGACGACGGCGCAGTAAGGGCAGGTGGGCGTGCTGAACAGGACCATGATCGGCACCCGGCGTTTCGCTGCGAGCACGCTGTCGGCGCGGAAATTCTTGGCATGCACCAAACCGTTCGCCGCGAACGACGCGGCAGGCGCGACGAGGCCCCATGCTAAAATCAGGCCCCAGGCCGCAATCATGCGGATCATCGTGCTACCTCTCCCTGAACGGATGCGTGTTCCATGGCCCTAGTGTCGCGTCATCCTTGAACGAATCCAAGAGTCCAATCCTACCGCCATGCACACGCTGACCATCGCCTCCCGTGAAAGTGCCCTCGCCATGTGGCAGGCGACGCATGTCCGCGATCGCCTTGCCGCGCTGCACCCGGGCTGCGCGGTGACGATCCTCGGCATGACCACGCGCGGCGACCAGATTCTCGACGTGACGCTCTCGAAAGTCGGCGGCAAGGGCCTGTTCGTCAAGGAACTCGAGCTTGCGCTCGAAGCCGGCCAGGCCGACCTCGCGGTGCACTCGATGAAGGACGTACCGATGGATCTGCCGCCCGGCTTCGAGCTCGCGGTGATCGGCGAGCGCGAGGATCCGCGCGACGCTTTCGTCTCCAATCGCTACACCCATCTGTCCGACCTGCCGCCGGGCAGCGTCGTCGGCACGTCCAGCCTGCGCCGCGAAGCGCAACTGCGCGCGCGCTACCCGCATCTCATCGTGGAGCCGCTGCGCGGCAACGTCGGCACGCGCCTGAAGAAGCTCGACGAAGGCCGGTTCGACGCCATCCTGCTCGCCGCCGCCGGCTTGAAACGACTGGGGCTGGGCAGCCGCATCAAGAGCCTGCTCGCGGTGGAGGAGAGTATTCCTGCCGCCGGCCAGGGCGCGCTCGGCATCGAGATTCGCAGCGGCAACGCCGCGGTCGCGGCCATGGTCGCCGCGCTCAATCATCCCGAGACCGCGGCCTGCGTGCGCGCCGAGCGGCAGGTCAGCCGGGTGCTCGGCGGTAGCTGCCAGGTGCCGCTCGGCGCCCACGCGGTGTTGCAGGATGGCCGCCTGGTGCTGAATGGCTTCGTCGCGCACCCGGACGGCAGCGCGTATCTGCACGGCAGCGCGGCGGGCGATGCGGCCGACCCCGAGGCGGTCGGGCAGGCGCTCGCCGATCAGCTGCTGGCACAGGGCGCGCGCGCCATCCTCGACGCCCTGCCGGCATGACGGGGCCGCTCGCCGGACGCGCTGTGCTGGTGACGCGGCCCGAGCATCAGGCCGGCACGCTGGTGCAGGCGATCCGCAGCGCGGGCGGCGAGGCGGTGGCGTTTCCGGCGCTCGCCATCGAGGCGATCCCCGCGGCCGAGCTGGCCGGCCCGCTGGTGCAACTCGCGGGCGCCGACATCGTGATTTTCGTCAGCCCCAACGCGGCGCAGTTCGGCATGTCGGTGATCGGCACGCTGCCGGCAAGCTGTGTCGTATTCGCGGTGGGGCCGGGCACGGCGCGGGCCCTGCAGGCGCGCGGCGTCGCCGCCATCACGCCGGACGGCCAGGACAGCGAGGCGCTGCTGGCGCTGTCGGCGCTGCAGCAGGTGGCAGGCAAGCGCGTGGTGATCGTGCGCGGCCTCGGCGGCCGCCCGCTCCTGGCCGACACGCTGGCGTCACGTGGCGCCGCGGTGCGTCTCCTCGAATGCTACCGGCGGGTCCGTCCCGCCGCCGATGCCGCGCCGCTCCTGGCGCGCTGGCGTGCCGGTGGCATCGATGCGGTGACCGTCGCCAGCGCGGAGACGCTCGCCAATCTGTCGGCAATCCTCGGCGAGGCCGGGCGCGACCTGCTCGCGGCTACCCCGCTTTTCGTCCCGCATGAGAAAATCGCCGACGCCGCCCGCCGGCTCGGCATGACGCAGGTCATCGCCACCGCCGGCGGCGACGCCGGCCTGGTCGAAGGCCTGATTAACTGGTTCAGGAAGCCTGCATGACTGATACGCCCGATCCCTCCGCCCAGGCGCCGGCCCGGCCCGCCGCCCCCACACCGGTCCCGGTGGCGGCGCTGCTCGCCCTCGTGCTGTCGGTGCTCGCGCTGGCGGCGGCCACCTGGTCATGGCTCGACAGCCGCGACCGCCTGCGCGAGCAGAAAACCGAACTGGCGCGCAGACTCGCCGACATCGGCAAGGAGGCGAGCGAGACCCGCCTGCTGGCGCGCAATGCCGACGACAGGATGCGGCAGATCGCCGAGAAGGTCGCGCAGATCGAAGCCCAGATGGCGAGCTCGCAGCAGCAGCAATTGTCGCTCGAGGCGCTCTACAAGGATCTGGCGCAGGGCCGCGACCAATGGACGCTGGCCGAGATCGAGCAGGCGCTGCTCACCGCCGCGCAGCAGCTGCAGCTGTCGGGCAATGTGCGTGCCGCGATCATCGCGCTGGAGAACGCGGACACGCGCCTGCAGCGCCTCAACAAGCCGCAGTTCACGCCGCTGCGCCGCGCCATCGCCGCCGACCTCGCGAACCTGCGCGCCGTGCCCGCGGTCGACGAAGTCGGCGCCAGCGCGCGCATCGAGGCACTGGTGGCGCGCCACGCCAGCTGGCCGCTGGCGAGCGCACAGGTGTCGGAGGCGGCCGCCCCGGTGCGCACCGGCGGTCGCATGGATATCGCCCACGAACTGTGGAGCGAGCTGAAACGGCTGGTGCAGATCCGCCGCATCGAAGGCAACGAGACGGTCGTTCTGCCACCCGACCAGGCCTATTTCCTGCGCGAGAACCTGCGCCTGCGCCTGCTGTCGGCGCGCCTCGCGTTGCTGGCGCAGGACCAGACAGGCTTCCATGCCGATCTGTTCGCGGTGCGGGGCATGCTCGAACGCTACTTCAACACGCGCGATGCCGGTGTCGCTGACGCGCTCGCCGAGATCAAGCGCCTGTCGGCATTGCAGATCGTGCAGAAGCTGCCGACGATCGACGCCAGCCTCGCCGCGCTCGAATCCGCCAAGGGGGCGCAGTAATGCGCTGGCTGATCTCGCTCCTCCTCGTCGCGGTGCTCGCCATCGGCCTGGCGATGGCGGGCCGCTACGACCCCGGCTACGTCGTGCTGGTGTACCCCCCCTGGCGCATGGAGATCTCCTTCATCGGCTTCATGCTCGGTCTGGCCGGCCTCGTCGTCGGCGGCGTGATCCTGTTGCGCCTGGCGCTGCTGACGCTCAATCTGCCGAGCATCGTGCGCGCACAGCGCGAGCGGCGTGCGGCGAAGAAGCGCGACGAGAATTTTGCCGGTGGCCTGATGGCCTACGCCGAATACCGCTTCCAGGACGCCGAGGCTTCGCTCGGCCAGTGGCAGGGTGACCCGCTGCGCACCGGGCTGGCGCGCGTGTGCGCCGCGCGCGCGGCGCACGAAATCCGTGCCGGCGCGCTGCGCGACCGGCATCTGGCGGCGGCCGTCGAAGCCGGCGCCGAACTGGCGGCCCTCCTGTTCGAGGCGGAGACCCGCCTCGACGCCAAGGATGCCACCGCCGCGCTGACGGCTATCCAGCGCGCCAAGGCCATTGCGCCGCAGCACACGGCGCTGCTGCGACTGGAACTCAAGGCGCGCCAGATGACGGGGCAGTGGGACGAGGTCGACCGCCTGCTCGACGCCCTCGAGCGTGCCAACGCACTGGAGCCCGGCATCGCAACGCAGATCCGGCGCCTCGCCTACGCGGAAAACCTCAGGCGCCGCGCCGACGACGACCGCGGCCTGCTCGAATACTGGAAGAAAATCCCTTCCGAATTCAAGACCGATCCCTGGGTCGCGCGCGCTGCCGCCCGCGCCTTCCTGCAGCGCGGCGGCGACGATACCGCGCTCGACATACTCGAGGCGGCACTCGCCCACGGCTGGCATGAGGATCTGGTCGCGCTGTATGGCGAGGTGCGCGGCAGCAAGCCCAGCCGCCAGATCGAGCAGGCCGAGAAATGGCTGCTTACCCACCCGCGTGATGCGCAGTTGCTGCTGGCGCTGGCGCGGCTGTGCAGCGCGCAGCAGTTGTGGGGCAAGGCGCAGAGCTACCTCGAGGCGAGCCTGGCGATTGCGCCGAGTGCCGAGGGCCATGTCCGCATGGCCGAACTCATGGCCCGTAACGACCAGCCGGGCGAGGCGTGCCAGCACTACCGGAAGGCGCTCGCGCTCTGCCACGGCGCTTGAATCGTCTATTGTTCAGGCAATGCATACGAAGGAGGGAAAAGAGATGAAGTCAAGCGGGACGATCTGGGCGGGAATGCTGCTGGGCATGGCACTGGCGGTGAGCCCGGCCTGGGCAGCGGCCAAGGCGCCGGCGGCGCCCAAGGCGCAGGCGGCGCCGGGTGGCATCTACAAGGTGGCGATCGAGCCGGGCGTCGCCATCCGTGACGCGGCCGAGTCGCTCAAGCTGCGCGCCAACGCGCTCAACCTGCAACTGGTGGCCGAGCTGCCGATGTCGAAGCAGGTCGAGGCAGTGACCGGCAAACCCCAACGCACCATCACCATCTACCAGTTCTGCGACGCCGTGCTGGCGAAGGACCTGATCGACGTCGACATGGATTTCGCCATTTTCATGCCCTGCCGCATCGCGCTCATCGAGGATGCGAAGGGCCGGGGCTGGCTGGTGATGATGGACGTGAGCATCGACGACATCGCCACGCAGAAGCGTCTGCCGCCCGACCTAAAGGCACGCATCGAGAAAGTGCGCAAGGCCTTGATCGATATCATGCAGGCGAGCGCCCGGGGCGACCTGTAAGGCGACGCGCCGCAGGAACAACGCCGGGCTCGCCCGGCTTTATTCCTGACACACGGGGTTCAGGTCACGGCTTCGGTGTCGGCTGCGTAGACGAAGGCATCGGCGAAGAACTCGTCCTCCGGCAGGTTCCGCGTGCGGAGGAACGCATCGCGTGCCGCGTCGACCATCGCCGGAGCGCCGCTGGCGTAGACCTGGCAGCCGGCGAGGTCGACAAAGTCGGCGAGCACCGCGTCGTGGACGAGGCCGGTGCGGCCCTGCCAGCGGTCCTGCGGCAGCGGCGCCGACAGCACCGGAACGAAGCTGAAGTTGGGATGCTCGGCCTGCCACTGCTGCGGCAACGCGGCAAGATACAGGTCCTTCAGCGAACGCACGCCCCAGTACAGCACCATCTCGCGGTCCAGGTGCGTGGCGAAGGCGTGTTCGATCATGCTCTTGATCGGCGCGAAGCCGGTGCCGCCGGCGACGAAGATCATCGGCTTGTCGGAATCCTCGCGCAGGAAGAAACTGCCCAGGGGGCCCTTGAGACGCAGGATGTCGCGCTCCTTGAGCGTCGAAAACACCTGGTCGGTGAACAGCCCGCCCGGCACATGGCGGATGTGCAGTTCCAGCAGCGCATCGTCATGCGGCGCGTTGGCGAGCGAATAGCTGCGGGTCCGGCCGTCCTTCAACTGGAAGTCGATGTATTGTCCGGCGAGGAACTGCAGGCGCTCGTTGGCAGGCAGCTTGATCTTCATGCGCATGACGTCGTCGGCCAGCTTTTCCAGCTTTTCCACCCGGCACGGCAAGGTCTTCACGACGATATCCTTGGCGGCGCCGATCTCCCTGGCCTCGATGACGAGGTCGGAAAGCGGGCGGGCGCGGCAGAACAGCGCCCGGCCCTGCACCTTGTCCTCGTCCTTCAGCGCGCTGGCCGAGTAGGTGCCGTAATCGACCTGGCCGGCGAGCACCTTGCCCTTGCACGCGCCGCAGGCGCCGTTGCGGCAGCCGTAGGGCAGCGCGAAGCCTTCGCGCAGGGCGGCCTCGAGGAGGGTTTCGTCGTCTTCGACGCTGAACCGGTGCCCGCTGGGCTGGATCGTGACCTGATGCGGCATGATGTGCGCTTAAAATGTTGCTACCGAGGCGGCGGATTATCGCCCGAGTGAAAAGGGTTTACACCCTTGCGCAATCAGGGTTACAGGCGGGCATGAAGAAACTGTTGATCGTGGGATTCGGCGACGTCGCCGAGCGGCTGGTCAGGCGCTATGCCGGGCAGGCGGATTTCGTCGGGCTGATCCGGCGGCGCGAGCGCGCGGCCGCGCTGCGCGCGCTCGGGGTGACGCCGCTGGTGGCCGACCTCGACGACCCGGCGAGCCTGAAACGCCTGCCGCGGGTCGACGGCGTGTTCCACTTCGCGCCGCCACCGAACGCGGGCACGAGCGATCCGCGTACTGCGCACCTGCTGCACGCACTGGGACGGCGCCGTCCGGGCGCGCTGGTCTACATCAGCACCAGTGGCGTCTATGGCGACTGCGCTGGGGAATGGGTGGCGGAAACGCGCCCGGTGGCGCCGGTGAGCGGGCGCGCCGTACGGCGTGTCGACGCCGAGCGCCAGTTGCGCCTCTGGGGCGAGACGCAGCGGGTGCAGGTGACGATCCTGCGCGCGCCGGGCATCTACGCCGCCGACCGGCTGCCGCTCGAACGCATCAAACGTGGCACGCCCGCCCTGATTGCCGAGGACGACAGCTACACCAACCACATCCACGCCGACGACCTGGCGCGGCTCGCGTGGGCGGCGCTGTTTCGCGGGCGTGGCCAGCGCATCTACCATGCGGTCGACGCCCGCCCGCTGAAAATGGGCGACTGGTTCGACAGCTGCGCCGACGCCTTCGACCTGCCGCGGCCGCCGCGGGTCGACCGGGACGAAGCCGAAAAGGTGTTGTCGGAGGCCTTGCTGTCCTTCCTGCGCGAGTCGCGCCAATTGTCGAACGCGCGCACCGCGCGCGAACTGCGGCTCAAGTATCGCTATCCCACCTCCGATGATCTCCTGCGCGAGATCCGCCAGGCCCGCGGCCAGATGCAGCTGTTCTGAAGCCGGCGTCAGCGCAGCCGGTCGCGGTCGTCGTCGTCGCGGCGGAATTCGCCCTCGAGCACATCATCGTTCGCGGCCGGCGGCGTTTGGGGGCGTGGCCGGTGCCAGGTGCCGGGCATCAGCAGCAGGACCAGGGCGATGGCGTCGCTGAGGAAACCGGGGAAGACCAGCAGGCCGCCGGCCAGCAGCACGCGGCCGCTGGCGAACAGCGCGCCGAGCGGATGCGTGCCCGAGCGCAGCGAGAGCAGCAACCGGGCGCTCCACGCGACGCGTTCGAAGCGGATTAGCATCACGCCGGCGACAGCCGCCAGCAAGAGCCACAGCAGCGCCCAGGCGCCGATGGCGCCGGCGACCCAGAAGATGCCGATGGCCTCGAGCACCGGAAACGACAACAACAGTAGTACAAACCAACCTGGATGCATGACATGGAACCCTTGCTCGTTTTGACCAATGTACCCGATGCAGCGACCGCCGAAAAACTCGCGCACGCGCTGGTCGAGGCGCGTGCCGCCGCGTGCGTGAACGTTTTGGCGCCGTGCCGCTCCATTTACCGGTGGCAGGGGGCGCTGGAGACGGCAACGGAAATCCCCCTGCTGATCAAGACGACCGCGGCAAGTTATCCGAGAGTTGAAGAAATCGTCCGGACACAGCATCCTTACGCCCTGCCCGAACTGATCGCCTCGCCGATAACAAACGGCCTGCCCGCTTACCTCGACTGGCTGGCCCTGGAGACTGACAAGCATGATTGAATGGATTCGTTTGCTTTGCGCGCTGCCTTTCGCATGGGGCGCGCTGGCGCTACTTCCGGCGGCGCACGCCGAGGAATTTCTCGACCCCGAGATCGCGTTCAAGTTCTCGGCGCGCGCGATCGACGCCAATACGCTCGAAGCGCGCTGGCAGATCGCCGACGGCTACTACATGTACCGCGACAAGTTCAAGTTCGCGGTCGAGGGCGCCGCGCTGGGCACGCCGCAGCTGCCCCCTGGCAAGGTCAAGGACGATGAGTTCTTCGGCCGCGTCGAAACCTATCGCAACGACGTGCGCATCAAGTTGCCGATCCAGCCGGCGGCGGGCACGACCGCGGTCACGCTGAAAACCGTATCCCAGGGCTGCGCCGACGCCGGCCTGTGCTACACGCCGCAGGAAGCGAGCGCCTCGATCAGGCTGCCGGCGCTGACCGCGGCGGCTGCGGCCGTCTCGGCCCCGGCGGCTGCCGCCCCGCCGGCAGCGGTCACTTCCACCGGCTCGGCGCTCGAAGGACTGCGCAGCCTGGCGGGCGATCTCGGCGCCGGCCCCGGCAAGCTGCTGCCGCCCGACGAGGCCTTCCTCGTCACGGCCGCGACGACGGACGGCCGGACCGTCCGGTTCGACTTCAAGCTGACGCCGGATACCTATCTCTACCGCGACAAGTTCGCCTTCGTCGTGAAATCGCCCGCCGACGTGCGCGTCGCGCGCGTCGACACCCCGCCGGGCGAGGTCAAGGACGACCCGGCCTTCGGCAAGACCGAGGTGTATCACCACGACTTGGCGGCGACCGTCACGCTGTCGCGCGCGCTCGCCGCCGGCGAACAGCTGGCGATCGAAGCGACCTGGCAAGGCTGCAACGGCGCGGTCGGCGTGTGCTATCCGCCGATCAAGCGTGACTTCACGCTGGTTGCCGGCGGCGGCGGCGGCGCGGCGGCGACGGCCGCGTCTGGCGAGACCGCCCCGCCCGCGGACGAATCCGACACCTCGCGCATCGAACGCGTGCTCGCCGGCGGCAGTTACTGGCCGGTGGTGCTGACCTTCTTCGGCCTGGGCCTGCTGCTTTCGCTGACGCCCTGCGTGTTCCCGATGATTCCCATCCTGTCCGGCATCATCGCCGGCCAGAAGACCGAAGTGACCAAGACCAGCGGCTTCCTGCTGTCGCTCGCCTACGTGCTCGGCATGGCGCTCACCTATGCCGTCGCCGGCGTCGCCGCGGCGCTCTCCGGCACGCTCATCTCCAACGCGCTGCAGAATCCCGTTGCGCTCGGCGTCGGCGCGCTGATCTTTGTCGCCCTTGCCCTGTCGATGTTCGGCTTCTACGACCTGCAACTGCCGAGCTCATTGCAGAGCAAGTTCTCGGAGCGCGCCAACAGGTTGAAGGGCGGCAGTTTCTTCGGCGTGTTCGCCATGGGCGCGCTGTCCGCGGTGATCCTCGGTCCCTGCGTCGCGCCGCCGCTCGCTGCGGCGCTCGCCTTCATCGCGCAGACCGGCAATACCGTGCTCGGCGGCGTCGCGCTGTTCGTGCTGGCGCTCGGGATGGGCGTGCCGCTGCTGCTCGTCGGCCTGTCGGCCGGCGCCTTGCTGCCCAAGGCCGGCGGCTGGATGAATGCGGTGAAGTATTTCTTCGGCGTGATGATGCTGGCGATCGCCATCTATCTCATTTCGCCGGTGATTCCCGCCTGGTCGAGCATGCTCTTGTGGGCGCTGCTGCTGATCGGCTCGGCGGTCTACCTGCATGCGCTCGACCCGCTTCCCGCCCAGGCGAGCGGCTGGGCGCGTCTGTGGAAGGGCCTCGGCGTGGTGCTCTTGATCGCCGGCCTGGCGATCCTGCTCGGCATGCTGGCGGGTAGCCGCAACCTCCTGCAGCCGCTCGACGTGTTCAAGGGCGGCGCCGGCGGCGCCGCGGCGATCGCCGCCGAGCAGAAGGGGCTGCGCTTCGAGAAGGTCAAGGACGTCGCCGAACTCGACGCGCGGCTGGCCCAGGCCAAGGCTGAGGGCCGTGCCGTCATGCTCGACTTCTACGCCGACTGGTGCGTGTCGTGCAAGGAAATGGAGACCTTCACCTTCACCGACGCACGGGTGCAGGCGCGGCTCGCCGACGTGGTGCTGCTGAAGGCCGACGTCACCGCGAACAGCGACGCCGACAAGGCGCTCCTGAAGCGCTTCAACCTGTTCGGCCCGCCGGGCATGATCTTCTGGACCGCCGCCGGCGAGCAGTCGCCGTACAAGGTGATCGGTTTCGAGAAACCCGAGAAGTTCCTCGCCAGCATCGATTCGGCGATCGGCAAGTAAATCCGCTTCGGCAATGGGAGCCCCGCGGCGCGCCGCGGGGCTCTTTTTTTTATGCCATTCCCACCGGCGCTGGCCGGTATCAGGGCTGGCGGCGCAGCACGCCGATGGCGTCGACGAGCGGCGTGACCACGGGCTGGATCTTGCGCCGCATCAGGGAGCCGATCGCTGTGGTCTTGAGGAAGATCGGCCGCACCGTGTCGGCGTCGACCGCGGCGAGCGTATCGAGCGCCGCGCACTCGGCGTCGAAGCGCGGTGCGGCGTCGGCCAGCGCCTGGCGCGCCGCGGCGCGCGCGGCATCGTCCAGCTGGCGCAGCGGCGCGCACCAGTTCGCCAGTGCGTTGAGCGTATGGCTCACCACTTCCTGGATTTCCGGCCGGTCGAGGATGGTCGCGGTGGTGGCGAGGAAGGTCTGGCCCTGCGCCGACAAGGCCTTGTGCAGCATGTCGCCGTAGGCGTTGCCGGCGAGTGCGGGCACGCCGGCATGATCGGCGCGCGCCGGCCGGGGCAGGGGGAGGGCGTCGGGCTGCATCTCGAGGAAGGGCACGTAATAGGCGTTGCGGCTGCTGCCGCGCTTCCAGATCGCGACGCGCTCCGCCTCGGTGAGCACGCCCGAATGCAGCATCACCGCCACGGTGTCGAGGATGCCGACGTCGTCCTCGTGCAGGAAGGCGAGGTGCTCGACCAGGAATTCGGCGAGCGTGCGGCCCATGCTGCCGCGGCACACCACGTCGCGCATCAGCATCAGGCGCGCGTTCTCGATGGTGGGCATGCACCACCACGCGTAGCGCGCCAGCTCGTCGGTGAGCGCGGGCGAATGCACCACCGCGACCACCGCTTCCTCCTCGGCGATGAGCAACAGCTGCGCCAGATGCTGCTCGGACAGACCGGCCTGCGACTGGCGTGTCCAGCGCGTGAGATGAACGGGATAACCGCCTGGCGAGCCGAGCACATGACCGGACAGCATCTCGCGCACGCGCTTGAGGTAGCGGTCCGCGCGCTCGGTGGGCTTGAGCGGCACGCTCGCCTCGCCCTGCGGCGTCAGCGCCCACAGCGTCATGCTCGACTCGTCGATGCGGACGGCCTTGAGGTCGGTGTTGAAGAGGACGTTGAGGCGCAGCTCGTCTTCGGGGGACAGTTCGTCGTTCATGGGTGCAGTTTTGTTTCAGCCACGAAGGCACCAGGGACACGAAGATGGTTTGTCTTCGTGCCTTCGTGGTCGAGGAATCATAGCGTCGCGAATACCTCGCGCGCGGCGGCGAGGGTGGCGTCGATGTCGGCGTCGGTATGTGCCGCCGAGACGAAGCCGGCCTCGAACGCCGACGGCGCGAGGTAGATGCCACGGTCGAGCATGGCGTGGAAGAAGCGGTTGAACTTCTCGCGGTCGCCCTGCATCACTTCGGCAAAGCTAGCCGGCGGTTTGGGCGCGAAATAGAGGCCGAACATGCCGCCGACCGAGTCGGCGCAGAAGATGACGCCGGTCTCTCGTGCGGCGGCGGTGAGACCCTTGACCAGGCGTTCGGTGCGGGCCGCGAGCGCTTCGTAGAAGCCGGGAACGGACACCGCCTCCAGCGTTGCGAGGCCTGCCGCGACCGCCACCGGATTGCCGGACAGCGTGCCGGCCTGATACACGGGCCCGTTTGGCGCGAGCTTGTCCATCACGTCGGCGCGGCCGCCGAAGGCGCCGACCGGCATGCCGCCGCCGATCACCTTGCCGAGCGTGGTGAGGTCGGGGCGGACGCCCAGCAGCTTCTGCGCGCCGCCGAGGTCGACGCGGAAGCCCGTCATCACCTCGTCGAAGATCAAGAGCGCGCCGTATTGATCACACAGCCGGCGCATCGCCGCCATGAAGTCCGCGGTCGGCTTGACCAGGTTCATGTTGCCGGCGAAAGGCTCGACGATGATGCAGGCGATTTCCGACCCGATTTCGGCGAAGGTCTTTTCCAGGCCGGCGACGTCGTTGTAGTCGAGCACGATCGTCTGCGCCGCGACTTCCGGCGGCACGCCCGCCGAGGTGGGGTTGCCGAAGGTGAGCGCGCCGGAGCCGGCCTTCACCAGCAGGAAATCGGCGTGGCCGTGGTAGCAGCCCTCGAACTTGATGAACTTGGCGCGGCCGGTGAAGCCGCGCGCCAGACGGATCGCGCTCATCGTCGCCTCGGTGCCGCTGGAGACCAGCCGCACTTTCTCGATGCTCGGCACCAGCTGGGTGATGCGCGTGGCGATGACGAGCTCGGCCTCGCTGGGCGCGCCGAACGACAGGCCGCGGGCGGCGGCGTCGGCAACCGCCTTGACCGTGCCGGGATGCGCGTGGCCGAGGATGGCCGGTCCCCAGGAACCGACATAGTCGAGGTATTCGCGGCCGTCGGCGTCCCACACCCGCGAGCCCCGGGCGCGGCTGAAGAACACCGGGGTGCCGCCGACGCTCTTGAAGGCGCGCACCGGCGAGTTCACGCCGCCGGGGATGACTTTCAGCGACTGTTCGAAGAGTTGTTCGTTGCGGGTCATTGCTCGGATTCCGTTTCAAAAAGCTGGTTGAGGGCGCGGGCGGCGGCGCGGATGTCGGGCGCATCGAACAGCGCCGAGAGCACGGCGATGGCGTCGGCGCCGGCGTCGATGAGCTGCGGAGCGTTGGCGAGCGTGATGCCGCCGATGGCGACCACGGGAACGTGGATTGCCGGCGCCGCTTCGCGCAGCAGGTCGAGCGAGGCGCGCGGCGCGGCCGGCTTGGTCGGCGAGGCGAAAAAACTGCCGAAGGCGACGTAGTCGGCGCCGGCCGCCTGCGCGGCGCGGGCCAGATCGAGGCTCTGGTAGCACGAGGCGCCGATGAATTTTTCCGGGCCGAGGATGAGGCGCGCCGCCGTGAGGCTGCCGTCGTCGCGCCCGAGATGCACGCCGTCGGCATCGACGAGATCGGCGAGCCTGAGGTCGTCGTTGACGATCAGCGGGACGCCGTATTGGCGGCACAGCGCGACGAGCTCGCTTGCCTGCTCGTGGCGGCGCGCCACGTCGCCCGACTTGTCGCGGTACTGCACGGCGGCGACCCCGCCGGCGAGTGCGGATTCCACCTGCGTCAGCAGGTGCCCGGTATCCGCGGTGTCCGGGGTGATGGCGTAGACCCCGCCCGGAAAGGCCGCGCGTGCACTCACGCGTTGCCCTCGGCTTGCGCGTCCTGCGCCCAGAAAAAACGCTCCGGGATGTACTGGCCCATGCCGGGGCGGAACGCGGCTTTCAGCGTCTCGTAGGTGAAGTTCTGCGCCTCGCGCACCGCGGTCGGCACGTCGTGGCCAAAGGCGAGCGCGGCGGCGATCGCCGAGGCGAGCGTGCAGCCGGAGCCGTGGTAGCTGCCGGGCAGGCGGTCCCAGGCGTCGGTCTGCACGTGGCCGCCGGCGTCGTACAGGCTGTTCAGCACGCGCGGCGTGGCCTCGTGCGTGCCGGTGATGAGCACGTATTCACAGCCGAGGTCGGTGAGGTGGCGGGCGCAGGCGGCGAGGTCCAGGTCCTCCTCGTCGGATTCGAACAAGGCCAGCCGGCGTGCCTCGTGACTGTTGGGCGTGAGCACGCTGGTCTGCGGGATCAGCATGTCGCGCATCGCCGCAATCATGTCGTCGGTGGCGAGCTCGTCACCGCGTCCCGAGGCCAGCACCGGGTCGAGCACCACCGGAATGTCGGGGTAGTCGGCGAGGATCTCGGCGATCACCGCGATCGACTCCGGGCTGCCCATGAGCCCCAGCTTGAACGCGGCGACCGGCACGTCTTCCAGCAGCATGCGCGCCTGGTCGGCCACCCATTCGGCGTCGATGGCGAGCAATTCGTCGACGCGCGCGGTGTCCTGCACCGTGAGCGCGGTGATCACCGACAGCGGATGGCAGCCCATGCTGGCCAGGGTCAGCAGGTCGGCCTGGATGCCGGCGCCGCCGGTCGGGTCGGAGGCGGCGAAGCTCAGTACCAGGGGCGGTACGGACCGGGGGGGGGAAATGGAAGACATGGCGTGACTGCTTTAGAATCAGCCTTCGATTTTAGCCGATTCCCCCCACCCCCATGTCCGAAACCGTCGAATACAAGAGCTGGATGTGTCTGATCTGCGGCTACATCTACCACGAAGAGGCGGGTGCCCCGGCCGACGGCATCCCGCCCGGTACCCGCTGGGAGGATGTGCCGGTCAACTGGACCTGCCCCGACTGCGGCGCGCGCAAGGACGATTTCGAAATGGTCGTGATCTGACGGACTGTGGATGCACGCCTCCCGGGTCGGTGGTAGGATTGAACGAAATTTCATAATACATTCCTACCAAAAGGAGGAGAGCATGTTAATACGGTGGATTGCGTTATTGGGACTGTTCGCGATATCGGCGGGAGCGTGGGCCATCTCCCCCTATGTCCAGGGCGATCCGGTGAGCGGGGCGTCGGTGCAGGCGGTGGCAAGCGCGGTCGAGGGCAAGCTCAAAAGTGGTGGCTTCAAGGTCGTCGGGCGCTACTTCCCCCGAGGGTTGCCTGACCGCGGCGTACTGATCGCCACCGACGATGCCATGCTCGACGAGGTGGGGTCGGTCGGCGGCCATGCAGTGCTGGGCGCGGCGATCCGGGTCGGCGTGCGTGCCGACGGCAGCGTGACCTACAGCAACCCCGATTACTGGTACCGCGCCTATTTCCGCAAGGATTTCGAGCGCAAGGAAGCCGCGGTCAAGGCCTTGCAGGCCCGCCTGCAGGCCGCGCTCGGTGCCGGCAAGGGCGTCGGCGGCAGCGAGGAAGCCGCGAATCTGACCAACTACCGCTACATGATCGGCATGGAGCGCCTCGATTCCTACAAGAACAAGCTCGCGTCCTACGACAGCTTCAACGACGCCTTGAAGGCGGTGCGCGACAACCTGGCCAGGGGCGCGGCCGGAACCGCCCGTGTCTACGAGATCGTGCTGCCCAGCCGCAAGCTGGCCGTGTTCGGCGTGGCGATGCAGGACGATGCCGACTGGATCAGGAAGATCGAGCAGCAGGAACACATTGCCGCGCTGCCCTACGAGATCTACATCCTCGACAAGGACGTCAACGCGCCGCATGGCCGATTCCGTATCGCGCTTGCCTTTCCGGACGTCGGCATGGGGCAGTTCATGCGGATTTCCAGCCTGCCCAACAACATCCTCAACACCCTCGGCGCGGTGGCGGGCGTCGACAGGGCGTCGACCCAGGAAGCCTGGCAGTAAACCGGTTTTTTCCACCGGCAGGGCGTTGCGTTGCAACGCCCTTTTTGTTTGTCCCGGCGCCGCGCAGGTGGTCTAAAGAAGCTGCTGCTGCTGCCGTAATCGTATGCACGAAGGGCGAGGGATGCTTCATGCCCGGCCATCTTGTTGGAGAAAGCGTGTGGACAACGAAGCTTTGAAAGGCGTCAAGGTGATGGTGATCGACGACAGCAATACCATCCGGCGCAGCGCGGAGATCTTCCTGAACCAGGCGGGCTGCGAAGTCATCCTGGCGCAGGACGGGTTCGACGCCTTGTCCAAGATCACCGACCACGATCCCGACGTGGTCTTCGTCGACATCATGATGCCGCGTCTCGACGGCTACCAGACCTGCTCGCTCATCAAGCGCAACGCGAAATACCGCAGGACGCCAGTGATCATGCTGTCGTCCAAGGACGGCCTGTTCGACCGTGCGCGCGGCCGCATGGTCGGGTCGGACCAGTACCTGACCAAGCCGTTCACCAAGGACACCCTGCTGACCGCGGTGCGTGAGCACGCCTGCGCCCGCGCATGATTTTTCAATACCGTTAGGAGCACAAGATGGCCATCAGCCGCATCCTGGTCGTGGATGATTCCCCCACCGAGCGTTTTTTCCTGTCCGAGTTGCTGGTCAAGAACGGCTATCTCGTCAGCATGGCCGAGAGCGGGGAGGAAGCCGTCGCGCAGGCCAAGCAGACGCTGCCCGACCTGATCGTGATGGACGTGGTGATGCCGGGAATGAACGGCTACCAGGCCACCCGCATGATCACCAAGGAGGACGCAACCAAGCACATCCCGGTGATCATGTGCACCACCAAGGGCCAGGAAACCGACAAGGTCTGGGGCATGCGCCAGGGCGCGAAGGCCTACCTGGTCAAGCCGATCAAGCCCGAAGACCTGCTGGCACAGATCAAGGCGCTGGGCTGAAATCGACGTCATGGCCAAGAAATTCAACCTGCGTGAATTCCAGACGACGCTGTCGCAGCAGCTGCAGGCCGCGGCGAGCCGTGACACCAGCGGCTCGCGGCTGGGGTTCCGTGTCGGCGACGCGAACTGGCTGGTGAGTCTGGCCGACACCGAGGAGGTGATCCCGGTGCCGCCCATCGTCCGCGTGCCGGGCGCGCGCCGCTGGTTCCGCGGCGTTGCCAACATTCGCGGCAACCTGTACGCGGTGAGCGATTTTGCGGATTTCATGGGACAGGGCGTCACGCCGGAGAGCGCCGATTGCCGGCTGCTGATCCCGCACCACGACTTCGGCGTGAATGCGGCGCTGCTGGTGCACTGCACGCTGGGCCTCAAGAACATCGCCCGCTACCAGGAAGGCGGCGGTCAGGGCGGCCATCCCTGGATAGCGCGCCAGTACCACGACGACACGGGCGCGATCTGGCGCGACATGGATTTCGGGCAGTTGCTGGGCAACCCCGATTTCCTCATGGCCGAGGCGCCGTTCGGCGCCTGATCGATCATTAGCGTGATAACAGGGCGCTGCGGCGCTCCAGGAGAAGGGACGGAACAATGAGCAAGGCGATGACATTGGGCGGCCTCAAGGGGCTGGCTGGCCGCATGACCGAGCGGGTCACGGGCAAGAAGGGCGGCGAACATACCGCGATGATCATGCAGAAGATCCGCAAGGTCGCGGACCGCGAGCCCGGCAAGACGCCCCTGGTCGGACACATGACGGTCGAGAAGCAGTATCTGGCCGCGGGCGGCACGCTGATCGTCTCGCTGCTGCTGGCGGCTGGCTTCACCATCTACAGCCTGGTTCAGCTGGACAACCGCGCCGGCTACGAGGCCCGGGCCGGCGACCTGCGCGTGCTGTCGCAGCGCCTGCCGCTGACCGCGCAGCAGTCGGTGCTGGGCAATGCGGGTGCATTCAAGGCCTTGGCCGGGGGCAAGGCGGAGTTCGAAAAGACGCTGACCGCCCTGACCGAGGGGGACGACGAGGTGCCGGCCACCAGCGGCGCCGCGCGGGTGCCGCTCGGCAAGATCACCGAGCAATGGAAGAAGATGGCCCCCCAGGTAGCGCAGATCCTGTCGCAGCGCGACAACCTGGTGGCCCTGAACGAGAACGTCCGCCGCATCAACGCGCTCTCCGCCGACCTGCAGGAAGTGGCCGAGCAGCTCGCCAGCCAGCTCATCGACGCCAACGCCGGCGTGCGCGAAGTGTCGCGCGCCAACCACCTCGTCATGCTGAGCCAGCGCATGCCGAAGAACGCGAACCTGCTGCTGTCGTCCGACATCATCGACCCGGAGGTGGTGCTGCAGCTGGAAAAGGACACCACCTCGTTCCGCGACACGGTGCAGCAGCTGATGGGCGGCGCCGCCAGCCGCAATGAGGACAGCCTGCTGACCCTCGAGGACCTCGGTGCCAACATGGGCGACATGGTGGAAGCGGTGGGCGAGGTGCTGGCCAATACCCAACCGCTGCTGCAATCCAAGGCGGCGGCGAACAATCTCTTCAACGCCAGCAACGGCCTGCTCGCGGACACGGCCGAGCTGTCGTCGGCGTACCAGGCCACCGGCGGCGTCGCCAATATTCTCGCGGCGTCCTTCGGCCTGCTGTCGCTGGCCTCCCTGGTGATGCTGGGGATGGTCAACATCAATGAAACCAAGTCGCGCGCGCGCAAGAGCGAAGAAGAGAACCGCCGCAACCAGGAGGCGATCCTGCGGCTGATGGACGAGCTTGGCGAACTCGCCGAGGGCAACCTGACCATCAACGCCAGCGTGACCGAGGACATCACCGGCGCGGTCGCCGACTCGATCAACTACACGGTCGAAGAGCTGCGTACCCTGGTGCGCGGGATCAACAACGCCACGGTGCAGATGGACAAGGCGGCGAACGACGCCGGCCAGATCTCCGAGACGCTGCAGGAAGCGGCGCGCAGGCAGACGCGCGAGGTGGAAGAAACCTCGGCGGCGGTCGTCGATCTGGCGCAGTCGGTGCAGCAGGTGTCGAACAACGCCGCCGAGTCGGCCCGCGTGGCCGAGCAATCGCTCGCCGCCGCCGAAAAGGGCCAGCAGGCGGTGGCCAACGCCATCGCCAGCATGAACACCCTGCGCGAACAGATCCAGGAAACCTCCAAGCGGATCAAGCGCCTCGGCGAATCCTCTCAGGAGATCGGCGAAATCGTGGAACTGATTTCCGACATTACCGAGCAGACCAACGTGCTGGCGTTGAATGCCGCCATCCAGGCGGCGTCCGCCGGCGAAGCGGGACGCGGCTTCTCGGTGGTGGCGGAAGAAGTGCAGCGCCTGGCGGAACGCTCGGCGGACGCGACCAAGCAGATCGCCGCGATCGTCAAGACGATTCAGTCTGACACCCAGGATACCGTGGCGGCGATGGAAATCTCGACCCAGGGCGTGGTCGAGGGCGCCAAGCTGTCCGACGCCGCCGGCCAGACGCTGGCCGAGATCGGCGACGTGTCGAAAAAGCTCGCCACGCTGATCGCGGACATTTCCTCGGCGACGCAGATGCAGGCCGAGTCGACATCCAGGGTGGCGGAGACGATGCAGGACATCAAGGCGATTTCAGCGCAGACCGCCGAAGGCACCCAGATGACCGCCGAGTCGATCGGCGGCCTGAAGCAACTGGCACAGGAGCTGAAGAGCTCGGTCTCGGGCTTCAAGCTCGCCTGACCGCAGGGCCGCGGCTGCCCGCGGCCCACTGACCGCGCCCCTGCAACCATCTCCGGGAACCCTATACGATGAGCGCCACTTTCGACTACGACACCGGCCCGCTGAACTGGGTACGCGCCGACATCGACGCTGCCCTGGCCGCCGCCCTCGGACGCATCCAGGCCTACAGCGTCGACGCTGATCTGAGCAATGCCCTGCGCCTGGCCCGCGACGACGCGCATCAGGCGACCGGCGCGCTGCGCATGGTCGGGCTGGAGGGCGCGGCCACGCTGGCCGGTACGCTTGAAGCCTGTCTCGACGACGTGTCGGACAACCGCCTGCCCGCCGACGACGCCATGCTGCGCGCCCTGCGCAATGCGCTCGAAGGCCTGCAGCGCTGGGTCAAGGATCTCGCCGACGGCCGCGGCAGCGGCGAACTCGCGCTGTTTCCCCTCTACCGGCGCCTGCGTGAACTGCAGGGCGCCGAACAGGTGTTCGAGGGCGAACTCTTCTTCCCCGACCTGCGCGCCCAGATGGGCGGCCGCCCGGCCGGCGCCGGCCTGTCGCAGGAGGCGCTCGCCGCCGAGGTCAAGGCGATCCGCGCCCAGTTCCAGCGCGGCCTGCTCGCCTTCCTGCGCAACGTCGGCGCCGACGAGGGTCTGCGCCGCATGCGCGAGGCGCTCGCGTCGATCGAGCGCCTCGCCCCGTCGGAAGCCGCGCAGACCTTCTGGTGGGCGAGCGTCGGCTTCCTCGACAGCCTGATCGCGCATGGTGTCGAGGCCGATTTCCATGTCAAGAAGCTGCTCGCGCGCGTCGACCTGCAGATGCGCCGCCTGATGGAGGGTTCGCCCGAGGTGGGCGAGAAACTCATGCGCGAGGCGCTGTTCTTCGTTGCCAAGAGCCAGGCCATCGGCGGACGCGCCGCCGAGGTGCGCTCGGCGCTGGGCCTCGACCGCTACCTGCCCGGCCGCGGCATGCTCGACCCCGAAACGCTGGCGCGCATGCGTCCGGTGCTGGATACCCTGTTGTCCGGCATCAAGGCCGCGCGCGAACTATGGCACGCCTACGTCGAGGGCGACGCAAGCCAGCTCGAACAATTCCTGACGCAACTCGTGCGCATGCAGCCGCAGGCGCAGATGCTCGAGCAGAGCGGGCTGCCCGGCCTGCTCGAGGAGCTCGGCGCCGCCGCGCGGGCAAGCGCCGAACGCGAAGGCGAGGCACGCGAGCAGAGCAACCTGGAAGTCGCCGCCACCCTGCTCCTGATGCAGAACGGCGTCGAGAACGAGGACGTGCTGCACGCCGATTTTGCGGCGCGCGCGGAAAACCAGCAGGCGCGCCTGCGCGCCCTGGTCGAAGGCCGCGCCCTGCCGGCGAGCATCGTCGAGACCGCCACGCAGCGCGAGGCCGAGCGCGACATGCTGGTGCACATGGCGCAGGAAGTCGGACAGAACCTGCGCCAGATGGAAGATGCGCTCGACGCCTTCTTCCGCGACGCCGGCGAGCGCGAAGGCCTGGCGGGCCTGCCGGCGCTGGCGCAGCAGGCCCAAGGGGCGCTGACCATGCTCGAACTGCCCGATGCCGCCCGGCTGCTGGCGGCGGCGACCGCCGCGACGCAGGCTTTCGCCAGTGAAGGCGAACCCGACGAAGCCATGCGGAATCGCCTGGCCGACGCCTTCTCCAGTCTCGGCCTTTTCGTGGAATCGTATTGCGCCGGCCGCAGTGACGCGGTGGCGATCCTGCGTCCCGCCCTGCTCGAATTCGGCCTTCTCGATGCCGACGCCGGGCCTGCCGCGGACGTGGCGGCCGCGGCAGGCCCGAGTGAACCTGGCCTGATGGACGTCGTCGTCGACGACGCTGCAAAAAAAAAATTAGTTGAGGCGCTGGCACCCGCCGAGGGCGCGCCGGCGCCGGCGGTGCCCGCGGCCGCGGAGACACGCACGGCGCCCGAAGAAGCGGTTGCCGGAGACGATGCCCTGTATCGCGTCGGCATTCCCGGCGAGACCGACCCCGAACTGCTGGAAATCTTCCTCGAGGAAGCCAACGAAGTGCTGGCCAACATGGGCGAGGCTGCCAGCGCCTGCCAGAGCAGGCCCGACGACCGCGAGGCCCTCACCGTCGTGCGCCGCGGCTTCCATACCCTCAAGGGCAGCGGCCGCATGGTCGGCCTGACCGATTTCGGCGAGACTGCCTGGCGCCACGAACAACTGATGAACGGCTGGCTCGCCGAAAACCGGCCAGCGAGCGCCGACCTGTTGCATCTGGTCGAGTACGCGCGCGGCCTGTTCCAGAGCTGGGTCGACGCGCTCCGGGCCGATACGCCCGTCGAACTGCCGCTGGCGGCGGGGCTGGGGGCGGTCGTGCGGGGGGCCGCCGGCCAGCCGCTCGACGACATGAGCGCGTCCGTCGCCGCGGACGCGGCGCCGGCGGACGAGACCCTGCCCGAAACCGGCGCCGCAGCATCGGTCGAGGCGTTCGAGCCGTCGCCCGGGGCACACCAGCCGCTGGAGGCAGCCGCGCCTGCCGCCGTGATCGAGGTCGCCGTGCCGCCGGCCGGCAGGACTGAAGCCGTGATGGCGGCACCGGACGCAAGCGCGGCCGCGCCCGACATCGGCAGCGCGCCGGGCGCAGACCTTGCCGGGGCGGACACCGGCGAGGTCAGCGAGCTCGCGCTGCCGGATGTCGGCGCCATCATCGAATACGCCGTGCCGCCGGCACCGGTCGAAGCGGAACTGCCCGTCGAGCCGGTCGAGGCGCCCGCGTCGGACGAAATCTGCATCGGCCCGGTCTGCCTTTCCTCCGGGCTGTATGAAATCTTCCTCACCGAGGCCCAGCAGCGCCTCGCCGTCCTCAGGGAAGAGGCGGAACGTCTTGCCGAGGCGCCTGGCAGCGCGGTCAGCGAACATGCGCGCCGCGCCATCCACACGCTCGCGGGCATCGCGGGTACGGCCGGCATCGGCGCCCTGTCGGAACTGTCGCACGCCTTCGAGTTGTACTGGAACCGCTTCGCCCACGCGGCGCTGCCGATCTCGCATCTGTCCCTGGTGCAGGACACCGTCGTGCGCCTGCACGACATGGTCGACTCGATCGAGCGCGGTGTGCTGCCGGAGGGGGCGAACGACCTGATCGCCACGCTGGGCGAGCTCGAAGACGAGCAGCCCGCCGTCATGGAAGAGGCGGTCCCGGCTGCCGAGGCGCCATCGCCACCCGAACCCGCCCACCCGCCGGCGGCGCCGGCGGTGAAGCTGGATGTCGGCGGCCTGGTGCCGGAGGCGCGGCCCGCCAAGCCGTCTCCCGTGTTCGAACGCCGCGAGGTTGCCGACGAAATCGACGAGCAGCTGCTGCCGATCTTCCTCGAGGAAGCCGAGACCCTGTTGCCCGACACCGCCGCCCATCTGCGCGCCTGGGCCGAGGCGCCGGCGGATGACGCCGCGCGCGCTGCGCTGCGCCGCAACCTGCACACGATCAAGGGCAGCGCGCGCATGGTCGGCGCCATGCGCCTGGGCGAGCTCACGCACGTCATGGAGTCGCGCGTCATCGCGGTGATCGAGGGCCAGCTCGCAGCCAGCCGCGACGTCTTCGATACGCTCGAGGCCCAGCTCGACCGCGTCGTCGACGGTGTCGAGCGCATGAAGCGCGGCGAGCGCGTCAGCCTGGCCGAGGAACCCGCGGCCGAGACGCCGCTGCAGGCGCCGATCGAGCCGGTGCTCACCCACAGCGAGACCGCGCACGGCGTCACCATCACGGTCGACACGCCAGCCGGGGCCGGCGCTGCCGCGCCAGCGCCGGCGGCCGCCTCTACCGCGGCGCAGCCGGCGGGACGCGATGCCAGCGCACTCACCCTGCGGGTGCGCGCCGACTGGGTCGACCGCATGGTGAACCAGGCCGGCGAGGTGGCGATCGCGCGATCGCGCATCGAAAGCGAGGTATTCGCCTTCAAGCGTCACGTCGGCGAACTGTCCGACGCGCTCGCGCGCCTGCGCGGCCATATCCGCGAAGTCGAGATCCAGGCCGAATCGCAGATGCAGGCGACCTTCCTCTCGCAGGGCAGCGCCGAGAAGTTCGACCCGCTCGAATTCGACCGTTTCACCCGCTTCCAGGAAGTCACCCGCTTCCTCGCCGAGAGCGTCAACGACATCTCCACCGTGCAGCACATCCTGATGGCGCGCCTCGGCGAGGCCGATGCCGCGCTGATCCAGCAGACCCGCCTGAATCGCGAACTGCAGCAGGATCTGCTGCGGGTGCGCATGGTGCCGCTGCACTCGGTGGCCGACCGCCTGTATCGCACCGTGCGCCAGACCGCGCGCGACGTCGGCAAGCGCGCCCAGCTTGACATCCAGGGCGGCGAACTCGAAATCGACCGCTCGGTGCTGGAAAAGGTCACTGCCCCGCTCGAGCACCTGCTGCGCAACGCGCTCGCGCACGGCATCGAGGCGCCCGAGGCGCGCGCCGCCGCCGGCAAGCCCGAATTCGGCGAGATCGTGCTGACCGCGCGCCAGGCCGGCAATGAAATGGTGCTGACCGTGAAGGACGACGGCGCCGGTCTCAACTACGCGCGCATCCGCGAGAAGGCCGAGGCGAACGGCCTGCTGCTGCCGGGCGTCGAGCCGACCGAGCCATTGCTCGCGCAAATGATCTTCGCCGCCGGTTTCACGACTGCGGACACGGTCAGCCAGGTCGCCGGCCGCGGCGTCGGCATGGACGTGGTGAAGAGCGAGATTTCCGCGCTCGGCGGCCGCATCGACATCGCGTCCACTCCGGGCGCCGGTACCACCTTCAGCATCTACCTGCCGCTCACGCTGGCGATGACGCAGGCGGTGATCGTGCACGCCGCGCGCCACGATTTCGCCCTGCCGACCACGCTGGTGCAGCAGGTGCTCGAACTGAAGCCGGCCGAACTCGATGACGTCATGCGCGCGGGCGTGGTCGAATGGCGCGGCGGCCGCTACCCCTTCGCCTACCTGCCGCACCTGCTCGGCGACGTCGAGGCGGTACACGAAGTCCAGCGCTACAACCCGGTCGTGCTGATGCAAAGCGGCACCAGCCTCGCCGCGGTGCTGGTCGATTCGATCGAGGGCACGCGCGAAATCGTGGTCAAGAACATCGGCCCGCAGCTTGCGCGCATCACCGGCGTGGCCGGCGCCACCGTGCGCGGCGACGGTCGCGTCATGCTCATCCTCAACCCGGTGCCGCTCGTGCAGCGCTGGGCCAGCCAGCCGCGCAGCGCGATGGAGCGCGCGGTGCCGGCCGAGGCGGTCGAGATCAGCGCTGCGCTGCAGCCGCCGATGGTGCTGGTGGTCGACGATTCGCTCACCGTGCGCAAGATCACCACGCGCCTGCTCACGCGCGAGGGTTTCCGCGTCGACAGCGCCAAGGATGGCGTCGACGCGCTGGAAAAGATGCACGACCTGGTGCCCGACGTGGTGCTGCTCGACGTCGAGATGCCGCGCATGGACGGCTTCGAGCTGGCGCGCGTGATGCGCGCCGATCCGCGCCTGAAGGCGGTGCCGATCATCATGATCACCTCGCGCACCGCCGACAAGCACCGCAACCACGCGATGGAAATCGGCGTCAACGTCTATCTCGGCAAGCCCTACCAGGAACAGCAGCTGCTCGATCACATCGCACGGCAGCTGGGGCAGGAAGTGGCGGAACCGGTTTGACCGCTGGCACGTGACCAGCGCAAACGGGCGCCCGCGGGCGCCCGTTTGCGTTGGCAGCGGTTCAGAGTCGTAAGTTCGCGAGGTCGCCGCGGGCGAGGTCGCGCAGGCTGGCTTCGCCCGCGGCGGGATCCGCACGGCAGGCGGCCATCAGCTGCCGCGCCACGCCCAGCCAGTGCGCCTCGCCCTGGCGGGCCAGGTCGGCGAGGCGCTCGAGCTTGCGGTCGGCGAGCCAGGCCGCGTAGGCGGCGGGCAGCGCGGGGAACAGCGCGCGCCGCAGCCCGGAGAGATTGGCGAGGTAGAAATGCAACGCGCCGAACGCCTCGCGCTCGATAAGCGTCGGCAGCGTCACCAGGCAGTCGGCCAGATGGTCGCGCACCGCGCGCGCCAGCAGTTCGGCGTGGCGCGCATTGAGACTGCCCAGCATCGCTTCCCAGTCGTCGCCGAGCAGCCTGCCGGCGCGCGCCTCGCCGACCTCGTGCAGGATCATGGCCTCGCTCTCGGCTTCGGCCATGCGGTCGAGGCCGCGCTCGATGTCGCGCTCGAAATCGTAATGGGCGAAGGCGCGGCCGAGTGCGCTGTCCTTCTCCTTCCATTGCCATTCCTCGAACTTGTTCCACAACAGGCGCCGCACCGCGTCCATGCGCAGGAAGATCGCGCCGTCGCGCAGCGCCGCCGGCGGCGCGATCAGGTCGCGCGCGTATTCGCAGCCGGCCACCAGCACATCCACCCCATCGCGCACTTCGGCGCGCTTGAGTTCGGCGAGCACGAAATGCGGTTTGCGGAAGTGCCCCAGCCCGCTGCTGTAGACCAGGCCATGCGGGATGAGCGCGCGGTTGACGACGTCGACCTCGAAGGGGTCGACGCCGCTGTCGGTGATCGGCAGCGGCGCGAAATCCTCGTCCTCGACCGCATCCCACTCGCTTTCGCGCGCGTTCAGCCAGTCACCGAGCTCGTCCTTCGGCAGGCGCGCGCCGTAGGGGATTTCCATTTCCCAGCGGAAGTACTCGCGCATTTCCAGCAGAAAGGTGCACATCGTCATGTCGCGCGCATGGCGGGCGTCGGCGATCATGCAATTCTTCTGCACGGTGTCGATCAGGTCCGAGAGATTGCCGACCATGGCGTCTCCAGCAGGGGAATGTCCCTTCCAGTGTACGAATAAAAACAGCCCGGCATACGATCTTACATGGGCTTTAGCCCATAGTAAGTCGGAGTCCCCTTGCGGGACAACCGGGCTGTTTCCGGGGTTTCCCGTCGGGTTCGCGGCTCAGTGGCGGCGCGCCGTGCCGAAGTAGTTGGGGCCGACGTGCACCCGGCGCGACAGCTCGAAGCGCGCATCACCCGCAAACTGGCCGGCGAGCTCGCGATAAGCCTCGGCCGCCCAGGCCTTGTCATTGAGCACATCGGCGATGCCCTCGGCCCAGCGCAGTTTGTCGGCCGGCTGCTGCAGGTGCCGGCCGCACTCGGCGTACCACTTTTTCAGCGCCTCGGACGGCAGCGCGAAACCCCTCAGGCGTTCGACCAGCTGGACGCAGTCGTCGCCCTTGCGGCACGCGGACGCCGCAGCGGCGTAGAGCTCGTCCGCGCGGGCGCTGTTGCCCATCGCGGCGTAGAGACGGGCGATGTGGGTCAGTGCGAAAGGGTCGGTCGCCTTGGTGCGCGCGACTTCGAGCAGGCGGCCGGCCTCGTTCGCGTCCTGGGTGGCGGCGTAGCTTGCCTCGGCCAGCTTGGCGATGTCGTAGGCGCTCGCATTGGGATCGGCCAAGAGCGCCGCCTCGCGCGCGGCGAGGTAGGCGCGCGCCCTGGCGACGCCGAGCTCGCGGTGGCGCAGGTGCGCGGCGGTGACGACCAGGTCCCGGAAAGCGACGAAGTCGGTCGCGTTTTCCGCTGCGCGGTCGAGCAGCCGGCCGAGCCAGGCGGGGTCGTCGAGGTTTTTGTCGACCGCGAGCAGGATGGGCTTGTAGCGCGAGAACTGGTAGCCGGTGCCGTCGAGCAGCTTCTCGGCCGATTCGATCAGTTTGGCGGCGTAGAAAGGGTCTTCGAGCTCGACGCGGACGCGCTCGGCGAGCGCGAGGAACTGCTTGACGCTGGCCGCTTCCTTTTCCAGTTGCTGGAACTCCAGGTAGCGCGCGTGGTTGGCCTGGCGCTTCTCCAGCTTGGCCTTGACCCGCGCCAGGCGCTCGGCGTCCTCGGCGAGGTGCGCCTCGACCGCAGTGACCAGCTTCTGCATTTCGTCGAGGCCGGCGACGGCCTCCTCCGCCTTGTCGAGCAGCGCGGCGGCGCCCGGCTTGTCGCCCACGCTCGCCAGGCCCTCGGCGAGCTCGATGTATTCGCCGGTGGCGCTGGCCAGGTCGCCCGCTTTTTTCAGCGCGGCCTGCATGAAGGCCGTGTCCCCCGCCTGCCGGGCCGCTTCGATCAGGGCCTTGGCGGCGGTGAAATCGGTGGCGCCGGCGAGCGCGCGCTCATACAGCGCGCGGGCCCTGGCAGGATCGCCCAGGGTCTTGGCGACTTCTGCGGCCAGCGCCAGCAGGTCGGGTACGCTGGAAAGCTTTTCCCCCGCCTTGGCGAAGATCGCTGCCGCATAGTCGCGGTCGAGCACATGCTCGGCCGCGGCCGCGGCAAGCTTGCCGTATTCGACCGCGCGCGAGATCTTCGCCTCGGCTTTTTCCAGCACCTTCTTCGCGAAGGCGCCGTCGGCGATCACGTTCATCACATGCTTCGCCAGGTCGATCAGCGGGTCGAGGTTGCCGGTTTCCTTCAGCGCCTTTTCGTAGGCGCTGACCGCGGCAGCCTTGTCGCCCAGCACCTTGTACTTGGCCTCGGCCAGGGCGACCTGCTCCTCGCCGGTCATGCAGTAGTCCTCGGCGGTCTGCAGCAGTTCCTCGGCACGGGTCTGTTCGCCGAGCGCCTTGTAGACGATCGCGCAGGCGGCGAGATCCTTGGTGAACTGGCAGTCGTCCGCCACGCGGTCCATCAGTTCCCTGGCATAGGCGGCGTCGGCGGGATCCTGCAGTGCTTCGAGCGCGAGCGCCGCGTAATCGGCGCCGCTCGTGCATTGGGCTTCCTTGGGGGCAAGGGTGTCGCGTGTGGCCATGGTCGTCTCCTGAGCGTGTCTCAACCGGGCGATTTTCCGCCCGCGTGCAGTGGTCGCCAAATAAGTAATGTCGATGGCGGCATTAATCGCAACGCGCCCGCCGCGTGTCAATGCTTGCCGGCTGCCGGCATCAGCTTGTCGATATAGGCGATCGCGACGGCCGACACGATGAAGGCCATGTGGATGAGGGTCTGCCACAGCAGGACTTTTTCATCCAGGTTGGGCGCATTGATGAAGGTCTTCAGCAGATGAATCGACGAAATGCCGATGATCGCGGTGGCGAGCTTGACCTTGAGCACGTTGGCGTTGACGTGCGACAGCCATTCGGGTTCGTCGGGGTGCCCCTCGAGATGGAGGCGGGAGACGAAGGTCTCGTAGCCGCCGATGATGACCATGATGAGCAGGTTGGAAATCATCACCACGTCGATGAGCCCCAGCACGATGAGCATGATCGCTTCCTCGCCGAGCTTGAAGGTGCCGGCGACGAGGTGCTCCAGTTCGACCATGAAGTGGACGACGTAGACGAGTTGCGCCGCGATGAGGCCGAGGTAGAGCGGCACCTGCAGCCAGCGGCTGCCGAACAGGAGGGTGGTGAGGAACTTGCCGCGGACTTCGATGGGCTGTTGGGTTTCGGGTTTCATTCTTGAGGGCTGAGGGCTGAGGGCTGAGGGTCAAAGGACATAGCGCGCCAGGTCTTCGCGCGCGGCGAGGGCGGCGAGCCGTGACGTCACGACCTCGGCGTCGACGATGTATTCGCCGGTGAACTGGCCGGCGTCGAAGGCGATGTCCTCGAGCAGCTTTTCCATCACCGTGTGGAGCCGGCGGGCGCCGATGTTCTCGGTGCGCTCGTTGACCTCGAAGGCGATCTCGGCGATGCGGCGGATGCCGTCGGCGGTGAATGTCAGTTTCACGCCCTCGGTCGCCAAGAGCGCTTCGTACTGGCGCGTGAGACAGGCGTCGGTGGCGGTGAGGATGCGCTCGAAATCCTCGACGGAGAGCGCCGAGAGTTCGACGCGGATCGGCAGCCGGCCCTGCAGCTCGGGGATGAGATCGGACGGCTTCGACAGATGGAAGGCGCCGCTGGCGATGAAGAGGATGTGGTCGGTCTTGACCATGCCGTACTTGGTCGACACCGTGGTGCCCTCGATCAGCGGCAACAGGTCGCGCTGTACGCCCTGGCGTGACACGTCGCTGCCGTGCGTGTCGGAGCGGGTGGCGATCTTGTCGATCTCGTCGAGGAACACGATGCCGTTCTGCTCGACCGCTTCGAGCGCCTGCTGCTTGGTTTCCTCGTCGTTGACGAGGCGTCCGGCCTCTTCCTCGGTAAGCAGTTTCATCGCCTCGCGCACCTTCAGCTTGCGCGTCTGCCGGCGGCCGCCGCCGAGGTTGGCGAACAGGCCCTGCAACTGCTGCGACAGGTCCTCCATGCCCGGCGGGGTGAAGATTTCCATGTTCGGGGCGACGGTGGCCACTTCGATCTCGATCTCCTTGTCGTCGAGTCCGCCCTCGCGCAGCATCTTGCGGAAGCGCTGGCGCGCGGCGCCATCCTCGCGCGGCGGGGTCTCGAAGCCGACGCTGCGCGGCGGCGGCAGCAGCGCGTCGAGAACGCGCTCCTCGGCGGCTTCCTCGGCACGGAAGCGCACCTTGGCCGTGGCCTGCTCGCGCATCTGCTTCACCGCGGTTTCCACCAGGTCGCGGATGATGGTGTCGACGTCGCGGCCGACGTAGCCGACCTCGGTGAACTTGGTCGCCTCGATCTTGATGAAGGGCGCGTTCGCGAGACGCGCGAGACGCCGCGCGATCTCGGTCTTGCCGACTCCGGTCGGGCCGATCATCAGGATGTTCTTCGGCGTGATTTCCTGACGCAGGGGCTCGCTCACCTGCTGGCGCCGCCAGCGGTTCCTGAGCGCCACCGCGACCGCGCGCTTGGCCGCGGCCTGGCCGACGATGTGCTTGTCGAGTTCGTGGACGATTTCTTTGGGGGTCATCGGGGAGTGAGGGGGCAGGCGTGAGGCGGGAGGGGCGGCGCGAGGTGACACCTCACGCCTCGCCCATCACAAAACTTCGATCACATGATTCTGGTTCGTATAAATGCAGATGTCGCCCGCGATGGTGAGGCTCTTCTTGACGATTTCAAGCGGCGGCAGTTCCGTGTTCTGCAGCAGCGCCAGCGCGGCGGCCTGGGCGTAGGCCCCGCCGGAGCCGATGGCCGCGATGCCGTGTTCGGGCTCGAGCACGTCGCCGTTGCCGGTGATGATGAGCGAGTACTCACGATCGGCGACCGCCAGCATGGCCTCCAGGCGGCGCAGCATGCGGTCGGTGCGCCAGTCCTTGGCGAGCTCGACCGCGCTTCGGAGCAGGTGTCCGGAATGCTTGTCGAGCTTGGCCTCGAAGCGCTCGAACAGGGTGAAGGCGTCGGCGGTGCCGCCGGCGAAGCCGGCCAGCACGCGGTCCTGGTGCAGGCGCCGGATCTTGCGCGCGCTGGCCTTGATGACGATGTTGCCGAGGGTGACCTGGCCGTCGCCGCCGAGGGCGACCTGTTCGCCCCGGCGCACGGAAAGGATGGTGGTGCCGCGATATTGTTCCATGCCGCGATTATAAGGGACGCGCGGCGGGAGCCGGGCGGGGTGCGGCGCCGGCGGGGCGAAAACCGTTCAGCCGCGGTGACGGGGGATCAGCTGCGCCAGCTGGTCGATGCCCATGACGCGGAAGAGTTCATGGATGAGCGCGTTGTGGCCGCGCAGGGTGATGGTCTTGCCGCTGCCGAGGCACTGCATGAGCACGCTGATGACCTGGCTGACGCTGCCGTAGTCGATGCGGGTGACCTGCGAGAGGTCGACCAGAACGTCCTGGTGCGCCGCGGCGTAGCTGCTGAATTGCTGCAGCGCGGCATCGTTCGCGGGGGTGATCTCGCCCGACAGCTTGAGCGCGCCGTCCTGCGGCGCGGCGGGCGGTAGCTTCACCACCTCGGCGGCCTGCACCGCGACCCACGAAGGCGGCGATACCTCGAAGTGCACCGCGTAGTCGACCGCCAGGTTCTCGAAGTCGTCCTGCTTGCCGAGCGTCTGATAAAGCTCGAGCAGCAGCAACCAGTGCGCGGCGCGGCTGTGGGTAGCGCGGATCAGGTCCTGCAGCAGGGCGATCAGGCTGTCGACGCCGCTCACCTGCAGCTTGCGCCTGGCCTTGCGGGCGCCGCTCAATACCGCGGCGCAGGCTTCGGCGCCGCCCTCGTCGACCATGGCGATGCGCGAAAAGTCGATGCGCACCGTGGCGCCCTTGGGCGCGGCGCCGATGTCTGCCTTGAGGGCGGCGGCGGCGTTCTTGTCGAGCAGGCCGGGCAATTCCAGCCGCGCCGCCTCGGCCTGCGGCGGTTTGGCGGCAGCGCTGCCGTTCGCGCCTTGCCACACGGGCGGCGAGGTTTCGAAGCGCACGGCGTAGTCGACCGCCATCTGTTCGAAGTCTTTTTCACGGCCCTGCACGCAGTAGAGATCGAGCAGCATGAGCCAGGCGCGCCGGTCGCCGCCAGCGAGCAGGCTCTTGAGCAGGGTCTCGACCATCTCGGGCTGGCCGCTGGCGTAGAGGATCGCGGCCTCGTCGACCGGGGATTGGGGCGCGCCGGTGTTTTCCTCGACCACGATGCCGGCCCCGCCCATGTTCATGGTGAGCAGGGTTTCGGTCGGCGGGGTTTCCTCGGTCGGCGTGGGGGTGGGCGCCGGCTTGCGCGTGGCAGGCGGCGGGGCCTTGTCCTTGCTTTTCTTGAAAAACGGCAGCGCCACGGGGATTTTAGGAGGAAGGAGAAACTCGGTTCATTAAGGATACTAGCGCCGTCGCCCTTTTGCGGCAACTTGCTGACATATTACGGCAAACCTGCGTGCCAGCCCGAGGACGGCGGCGCCGAGGGCGAGCGCGACGACGATCGCGGGTCCGGCCGGCCAGTCGCCCGCTGCGGAAACGAAGAGGCCGGCGGCATAGGCGAATGCCCCGACCGCCCAGCCGGCGGGCAGGGCCGCGCGCGCGGGAAGGCCGCGCAGCGCCAGCGCCGGCAGGATCAGGCTGGCGAACACCAGGTACACGCCGACGAGTTGCACCGAGGCGGTGATCGCCAGCGCGAACACGAGATAGAAGCCGAGCCGGCCCAGGCGTTCGCCGCGCCAGGCGAGGACCGTCCCCAGCATGACCGTGAGAACGGCCAGTTGCGCCGCCTGCGCGGGCGTCGCCCACAGCACCTGCCCGCTCATCAGGCCTGCCAGGTGCTCGCCGCCGTGCGGGTCGTGCGCCAGCAGCAGCACGGCGAGGCTCGCCGCGACGACGAAGCTGGCGCCGATCAGCGCTTCCTGGATCTCGGGCCAGCGCCGCTCGCACGCTGCCAGGAGCGCCGCGCCGGCGAGCGCGGCAGCGGCCGCGGCGAGCTGGGTCGGCCAGCCCGCGGCGGCAAGCTCCAGGGCGTGCGCGGCGACCACGCCGAGCACGGCGAACTGCGCGACGGCGAGGTCGAGGAAGATGATGCCGCGCGCCAGCACGCGCCGGCCCAGCGGCACGTGGGTGGCGAGCACCAGCACGCCGACGGCGAAGGGCCACAGCAGGAGATCGAACGGCACGCTCATGGCGCGGCACCCAGCAACAGGTCGAGCGTCTCGTCGAACAGCGCGAAAAGATCGGTTGCGCGCGCGCTGCCGCCCACGGTGTAGGGCAGCGTCAGCGCCGGCACCCCGAGGCGTTGCCCCACCCAGTCGGCCGGCCGCGGGCTCTGGTAGGCCGCGCGCAGCACCGCGCGCGGCGGGTCGGCCTGCAGCTGCGCCGCCACGCGTGCGAGGTGGCTCACCGAGGGATCGACGCCGGGCCGCGGCTCCAGCGTCGCGACCTCGCGCAGGCCGAGCCAGGCGATGAGGTAGCTGAAGGACGTGTGCTGCACCGCGACCGGCATGTTCCGCAAGGGCGCGGCGCGCGCTTCCCAGCCCGCGATCGCCGCTGTCCAGCGCGCCGAAAACGCCTGCCAGCGCCGCTGGTGCGCGGCGGCGCGGGGCGGGTCGAGCTCGGCCAGCCGTTGCGCCAGCGCGGCGCCGACGCGCGCGATATTGCGCGGATCGGTATGGATGTGCGGGTTGCCGGCGGCGTGTACGTCGCCCTGTGCGCGGTCGACGGCGACGGGCTTGTCGCGCAGCGTCACGAAGCGCGTCGCCTCGAAATGGCCGGGCTGCCCCGGCTGGACCCTGGGATTGCCAGCCTCGCGCAGCAGCACCGGCAGCCAGGCGGCCTCGAGTTCGGCGCCGCTGCATACCACCAGGTCGGCGCGCCGCATTTGCGCGATGAGGCTGGGGCGCGCCTCGATGCGGTGCGGGTCCTGCCGCGCGGTGGTGGCGGCGTAGACGCGCACGTCATCGCCGCCGATTTCGGCGGCGAGCGCCGCCCATTCGGGTTCGCAGGCGAATACGTCGAGCGCGGCGTGGGCCGCGAGCGGCAGCCACAGGATCAGGGAAGCCAGCAGTCGTTTCATGGGATCACCTCAGAACGTGTGGGCGCCGTGGCTGCCCAGGCTGTGGATGTACTGCACGAACCACTGGTTCTCGTTCTGGTTTTCCATCGACCGGTCCTTCGAATATTGCAGGCGCAGGCGCGAGAATTCCGAGGGCGAGTAGTCGAGCATGAGCGAGTGGCGGCTGGGCTGGTGCTCGACTGAAGGGAAGCCGAGCGGGTTCGAGCCAAAATCGACGCTGCCCGGGTTCAGCCGGTCGTAGCGATAGCCGCTGCGCCAGCGCGGCATGAACTGGTAGACCGCCTGCGCGTAATAGCCCGACTGGCGCGAACGGTAGGCGTCGTCCGTCGCGGCGACGCAGCCGCCGGTGGCGCCGTCGTGTTCACACAAGGTGCCGCGCTCGGTGCGGCGGAAATATTCCGCGGCGAAGCTGAAATTGCGCTCGCGGGCGTTGCCGTCGGGCGCCCACTTCCACACGAAGTCGGCGACCCAGGTCTTGCTCTTGCCGCTGAACAGGGTGTCGATATCAGTGCCGAGCGCATCCTCCAGCTCCCCCTCGCGCTCGCTCGCCTTGGCGCTCAACCAGGACAGCCCCGCGCGCCAGCTGTGCGAGGCGCCGACGTCGCCGCCGAGGTGGCCGAACAGCGTGGTCGCGCCGGCGCCGTTGGTGTTGCGGTTCGTCCCGGGGAAGGCGTCGCCCCGGCCGGCCTCGGCGCCGAGCGCCAGGTACAGGTCGGTCGGCGCCACCCACTTGAGCTGCACGCCGTCGTGGTTGAACGCCTCGCCGAACAGCGCGCGGTACATCAGGGTGTTGTCGGCGAAATCCCAGGCGTGCGGGTGCTTCTCGTTCTGGTAGCCGAGCCCGGAGCGGAAGCGGCCGCCCTTGACCGACACGCCGTGGCCGAGGGCGGTGGTCTGGAACCAGGCTTCCTCGATTTCCGCCTTCTCGTCGATGAGCGCGAGGTTGAGGTAGCCGTTGAAGTAGGGATCGACGCTCGCCGACATCACGAGCTCGGTGTGGTCGAGCGAGAAGCCGCGCGGCGTGCCGTCGTCGTGGCCGGCGGGCAGGAAGCCGGCGAGGTGGCGGTGGCCGAGGTCGTCGAGATGGGCGTAGCGGCCCTGCAGGATGAGCGAGATGTCCGGGTTGAAACGCCCGGCCACGGGCGCGCTGTCGGCCTGTGGCCCCGGCTGCGCGGCGGCCGCGGCCTGCTGGACGCGCGCCTCGAGCGCGGCGATGCGCGCTTCATACGCGGCCTTCATCGCCTGCAATTCGGCGCGCAGGGCGTCGAGGTCGGATTGGGCGAAAGCGGGAAAAGCCGCCGTCAGCGCGGCCGCGAACAGGGTGGGTCGAAACATGGGGGACTCCGTCGAAACGTCGAAACAATGCACATATCCCGCAGGCCGGAAGGCAGCGGGCAGGGGGATGCCGGGTTTCAGGCGGAGACGGGCGGGGCGCGGGCGGGGGCGTGACGGGTGAAGAGGCGGCCGGACGGCAAGGCGGCGGCGGCCGGGACGACGAAGCGCGCGGTTTCGGCCGCGGGGATGAAGGCCTTGCCGGGCAACGCGCCGCCGAGCTGGGCCTGCGCCACGCACAGCTCGCACGCGTGGTCGGGCTTGACCTTGTGGGGGTCGAGGTGCTCGAGCGTGTGGGCGAACGCCGCCGCCTGCCCCAGGAGCAGGGCGAGGGCGAGGAGCCAGGAAAGGATGCGGCGCGGCAGCATGGACGGCATTTTACCCGCGTTTGTCGCGCGGCTCGACCGGCGGCACCGGGTCGTAGCCATGCGCGCAGCCGGGGCGGCAGCGGCCGATGCGTCTGGCCGCGAGCCAGGCGCCCTTCCACGCGCCGTGCTTTTCGATCGCCTCCTTGCCGTATTCCGAGCAGGTCGGCAGGTAGCGGCACTGGCGGCCGAGCCAGGGCGACAGCGCCAGCTGGTAGACGCGGATCGCGCCGACGAGGAAGCGCTGGGCGAGGTTCATGGCGCCACCAGACCGGCGTGACTGGCGGCGGCGTCGGTAAAGTCGGCGAGCAGCTTTTCGACGAACACGGGGTCGAGGTCGCGCACGATGAAGACGAAGCGGCTGCGATGGTCGTCGTCGGGCCAGGCGTCTAGCTGCACTTCCGGATACAGCACGTGCTGCACGCCGTGCAGCACGACGGGGCGGGTTTCGCCGGCGAGGTTCACCAGCGCCTTGAAGCGCAGCAGGTTTTCCGCGCGGAACGTGGTCAGCATCGAGAGCGCCGACTGCAGGCCCCAGCGGTCGAGCGGGGTGTCCATCACCACGGAGAACGCGCGGATGCGGCTGTCGTGCGGGGCGGCGACCGGCCGGGCGCCGAGCGGCGCGGCAGCAGCCGGACGGTAGCGTTGGGCTTGCAGCCAGCGGGCGACGTCGGCCGATTTCGTCTCGGCGTTCCACAGGCCCAGGTTCTGGAGGCGGGCGGGGTCGATTTCGCCGTGCGTGACCGGGACGATTTCGGCCGCGGGATTCAGCATTGCCAGCCGGGCGGTCAGCGCGGCCACGGTGTCGGCCGGGACGAGGTCGGTCTTGGTCAAAAGCAGGCGGTCGGCGACCGACACCTGCTTGACCGCCTCGAAGTGCGCGTCGAGCTGGCCCATGCCGAACAGCGCGTCGACCGTGGTGACCACACCGTCGAGCCGGAAGCGTGCCCGCACCCAGCGGTCGTTGAGCAGATTGTCGAGCACGGGCGCCGGGTCGGCCACGCCGGTGGTCTCGATGATCACGCGCTCGAACGCAGGGATGTCGCCCTTCTGGCGCGCCATCCACAGGTTCTTGAGGGTGGGCGACAGCGTGCCGGCGATGGTGCAGCACACGCAGCCGCCGGCGAGCAGCGCCATCGGGCCGTCCATTTTTTCGAGCAGCTGGTGATCGAGTGCGACGTCGCCGAACTCGTTCATCAGGATCGCGGTGCGCGGCAGCGTGCGCACCACGTGATTGAGCACCGTGGTCTTGCCGCTGCCCAGAAACCCGGTGAGCAGGGTGACGGGCAGCGGGGCGGCGGGGCCGGGCGGCGTGGGCATGGCGACCGGGACGCCGGTCAGGCGTGCAGCCTTTCCAGCTTCTCGTGGCGTTCCTGCGCCTCGATGGAATATTCGGCGGTGGGGCGTGCCAGGAGGCGCGCCAGGCCGATCGGCTCGCCGGTCTCCAGACAGTAGCCGAACTCGCCGGTCTCGATGCGCGCCAGCGCCTTGTTGATCTTCTTCAGGAGCTTGCGCTCGCGGTCGCGCACGCGCTGCTCCAGCATGTTCTCTTCCTCGACCGTGGCGCGGTCGTTGGGGTCGGCGAAGTTCTCGTTTTCCTTGAGATGCTCGCCGGTGTCGGCGGCATTGGCCAGCATCTCGTCGCGCAGGGCTTCGAGACGGGCGCGGAAGAAGGCCAGTTGCTCGGCGTTCATGTAGGCCGACGCCGGCATTTTCAGCAGCGCGGCTTCGGTAAGCGGTTTGGATGATGCGGCCATCGGGGGCTCCGTGTATCGGACAACAGGTCGGGTTTCGGCCAGGCGATCCGGCGCGAAGGGGAGCAGTCTGAACGTCAAGCGCGAAAGGCGCAAGCCGGGTGGACGGGCGAGGCGGGGGGCGGCATGCACAGTGGCTGCGGATGCACCATAATCCGGTGTGTTCGGCCGTGCGTGGACACGGCCGGGAGCCGTCATGAAAATTCCGCTGACCGCCCTGACTGCGCTGCTGGCCGGCTGCGCCGCGCTGCAATCGCCGGACCCGGCCTCGCCGCATTACGCCTACCCGCCCGGCTGGACCGTGCAACTCGAACGCCCGTTGACGATCGAGCCGGGCGCCGCCACCGTGCGCCTGCAATACGGCCGCGTGGTGCCGCGCAACGGCGTGCAGCGGCACGATCCGCACTGCGTGGTCGAGCTCGAGACCGTGGCCGACGGCCCGCAAACCCTGCAACCGGGGCGTTTCGAGGTGCTGCGGGTGAGCCGCAGCACCAGCGAGTTCTTCGTCGACGCCGGGCGGTTCTACCGGCACGCCGGGTACGCCGGCGAGCATGCGCCGTCTTTCCTGTTCTTCATCACCGAATTCCGCCTGCGCGACCCCCGGCAACCGGCGCTGCGCGGCATGACCTGCGCCTGGGACCAGCTCGCCCCCGGCAATTTTCCCCTGATGCGCCATCTCACACTGGATGAAATCCGTTCCGCGCTCGGTGACTGGATGCGTTTCATTCCTCCCGCGCTGACGCTGTGACGTCGACAAAACGCCATTCCCGAAGGCGGCATGCGTGCTACGCCGCGCGGGCGGGGACGGCGTGGTGATCGCGGGGGTCAGCGCACCACGGTGAGGCGCGGCGTGCGCACCTCGGGAACGGGGCGCGCCACCGGCTGCCAGGCGGGGAGGGCTTCGGGGCGGTGGACATGGTAGCCCTGCAGGAAGTCGACGCCCATTTCACACAGCAACGCCGCCATGCGCGCGTTTTCCACCTGTTCGGCGACCGAGCGCATGCCGAAGTCGTTCGCCAGCTTGGCGATCGAACGCACGATCGCCTGGTCGCGCGGGTCGTCGAGCATGCCGCGCACGAAGGCGCCGTCGATCTTGAGGAAGTCGGCCGGCAGATGCTTGAGGTAGAAGAAGGACGAGGCGTCGCGGCCGAAGTCGTCGAGCGCGAACTGGCAGCCGCGCTGGCGCAGGCCGTGGATCAGGCGCTGGGCGTCGTCGAGGTTGACCACCGCCGCAGTCTCGGTGACCTCGAAGCCGATGCGCTCGCCGGCGACACCGTAGTGGTCGAGCAGGTGGCACACGGTGCCGAGGAAGGTCTCGTCGGCGACGGTCCGGCCCGAGAGGTTGATGAAATACACCGCGTCGTCGTCGGGCTGGCGGGCGAGATGGGAGACGATCGCCTCGACCATCCAGCGGTCGAGGATCGGCGCCTGGCCGAAGCGCTCGAGCGCCGGCAGCAGCCTGGCCGGACCCTCGATCACGCCGTGGCGGTTCCAGCGCACCAGGATCTCGTAGTGCGGGCGCCCGCCATGCGTGGTCGATTCGATGCGCTGGCGATAGGGCAGGAACTGGTCGGTTTCCAGCGCCTTGGCGAAGTCGGCCGCCCAGCTCATCTCGGATTCGAGGCGGCGGAAGCCGACTTCCTGCGCCTCATACAGCAGCACCCGGCCGCTGCCCTGCGACTTGGCGCGATAGCAGGCCATGTCGGCCTGTACCATGATTTCGCTCGCGGAGGCGGCGGTTTCGGTGATCGGCGCGACGCCGGCGCTGGCGCCGAGCGTGAAACGACGGCCATTGTGCTCGAAGCGGAAGTCCCGGATGCGCTGCACCATCTGGCGGCAAACCTCGATCGCCTCGGCCGGCAGGGTATTGAACAGGAGAAGACCGAACTCGTCGCCGCCCAGCCGCCCCAGGTAGGCCTGTACCGGCAGCGCCTCCTTCATGGCTTGCGCCACGTCGGCGAGCAAGGCGTCGCCGACGGTGTGGCCGCAGGTGTCGTTCACCAGCTTGAACTGGTCGAGGTCGATGTAGCAGAACGCGTGCTGGCGGCAGTCGGTGCGGGCGCTGCGCATGGCGCGGTCGAGCCGGCCTTCGACCGCGCGCCGGTTCGGCAGCTTGGTGAGCGTGTCGTGGAAGGCCATTTCGCGCAGGCTGTCGAGCAGCTGCTTCTTCTCCGTCTCGTCGCGCAGCACGTAGATCGCACCGTGGCCGCCGTCGACGTCGAGCGGCGAGCAGCTGTAGCTGACCGCCAGGTCTTCGCCGTGGCGGGTTTTCAGCCAGGCCGAGCCGGTACGTCCCCGAACCGGGGTGCCGCGTGACGGCAGGGTGATCGGGGACGCATCGTCGCCCAGCGGCTCCAGCCGGATCAGACGCCCGAGCGGCTGCCCGAGCGACTGCTCGAGGGGGATGCCGACCAGGCTTTCGGCGGCGGGGTTGAGGTAGTTCACGCGGCCGTCGGCATCGACCACCACCACGGCGTCGTTGATCGACTGCAGCGTGATGTGCCAGCGTTCCTTCTCGGCGTTGAGCAGGGCCTCGTCGAGCTTGCGGCGCGTAATGTCGAAACGGATCGACAGGTATTTGGCGGGGAGGCCGTCGTGGTCCCGGATCGGGATGATGGTCGTGTCGGTCCAGAACAGCCGGCCGTCGCGGGCGCGGTTGCACACCTCGCCGCGCCAGGTACGTCCGCTGGCGATGGTTTCCCACATGTGGTGGAAAAACGCGCTGTCGTGATGTCCCGACTTGATGAGACGGTGATTCTGTCCGACCAGCGCTTCGCGCGGGTAGCCGCTCAGTTCGCAGAACAAGTCGTTGGCCAGGGTGATGTTGCCGGCGAGATCGGCCTCGGTCACCGCGGCGGTGGCGTCGAGCGCCTTCTGCTGCGCACCGAGGTCGCTCAGCAGCCGTTCGAGCGCGGCGCTCATGTGATTGAACGCCTGCGTGGTTTCCCTCAGCTCGGGCGGGCTGCCGGGGCGCACCGGCAGGCGCAGGCTGTAGTCGCCCGCCCCGATCTGCCGGGCGGCGGCGCGCAGGCGGGTGAGATCGCGCAGGTTGCTGCGCAGCAGCACGTGGCTGAACCAGACGAGGCCGCTGAACAGCGCGGCGAGAAGCAGGCTCAGCCCGGTGCCGAGCTGCCACAGGAAATCCTCGTAGGCGTGCGCGTCGGGACGGATTTCCAGCTGGCCGAACACGCGGCCGCCGACGCGCAGCGGCGCCTGCAGGACGGGTTCCGTGAGCCCCGCCAGCCTGGCGAACCACGCGGGGCGCCGGGTGTGCCGCAGCGGCGCGTCGGCTTGCACGACATGGCCGTCCGGCGCCCGGAACAGCGCGTAGCGCAGGGTGTCGTGTCCGGTGGCAAGCGCGAGCTGGGCTTCAATCCCGGCGTGGTCTTGCAGCACGGCCGCATCGGTGATCGCCTCCGACAGCAGCGCAAGCTGCGTGCCGGCCTGACTGCGCAGGGCGGCATCGGCCTCCTGGCGCGCGATATGCAACCCCAGGGTCCCGGCCAGTATCAAGGTGGCCAGGAGAACGAGCAGCAGCGACCCGACTATCCGGCCCTGGGTGCTGAGGCGGCCGGGACGCAGGCGGTGAAGCAGGGTTGTCGGAGGGCGGGGCGGACCAGGGCGCATGCGCGAGGAATCGGCAGGCGGCCGGGTTTCTGAAGGCGGGGCCGGCGTGATTCGGTGTGTGGGCGCTTACCCTTTCTTGCGCGCGCGAGGATGCGCCTGGTCGTAAACCTTGGCCAGGTGCTGCCAGTCGAGATGGGTATAGACCTGGGTGGTGCTGATGCTGGCGTGGCCGAGCATTTCCTGCACCGCGCGCAGGTCGCCCGACGATTGCAGCACATGGGTGGCGAAGGCGTGGCGCAGCAGGTGCGGATGCACCGCCTGGCCGAGGCCGGATCGCGCCGCCCAACGGTCCAGCCGCCGCTGCACGCTGCGCGGCGAGAGGCGGCTGCCGCGCGCGCTGACGAAGAGCGCCGGCGTGTCGTCGTGCACGAGGGTCTGGCGTTGCGGCAGCCAAGCGGCGAGCGCGGCGAGCGCCTGGCTGCCCACGGGCACGATGCG
Source organism: Thiobacillus sp. (assembly GCA_046292745.1). Classification (GTDB taxonomy): domain Bacteria; phylum Pseudomonadota; class Gammaproteobacteria; order Burkholderiales; family Thiobacillaceae; genus Thiobacillus. The sequence continues at coordinate 112,542 of JBKBQH010000006.1, forward strand.
GGTCTTGCGCCCCTTGCCGGTGACCTGGGCCTCGCCGCTGTCGGGATTGACGTCGGCCAGGTCGAGCCCGACCAGTTCGGCCAGCCGCAGCCCCGAGGAATAGAAAAGCTCGAACATCGCGCGATCGCGCAGGTCGAGCGCGCCGTGGGGCGTGCAGCCGTCGAGCAGCTGCGCGCAGGCGTCGGGGGAGAGGATCTCGGGCAGCGCCTTGGCGGCCTTGGGCGGGCGCAGGCCCAGGCAGGGGTTGTGCGGATAGCCGAGGCGGCGGCAGGCGAAGCCGTAGAAGCCGCGCCAGCTCGACAGCAGGCGGGCGACGCTGGCGGCGGACAGGGCGCGGCTGCGCAGCTGCAGGATGGCGCCGCGCACGTCGCTGACGCTGAGGGAGGCGAGCGGTCTGTCGCCCGTCAGGCGCACGAGATCGGCGAGATCGCGCGCATAGGCGGCGACCGTGTGCGCAGATAGCCGCCGTTCGGCAGCGAGATGCTGCAGGTAATGCGTCACCGCGGGCGGCGGGGCAGCCTTGCCCGTGGGGGGCACGGCGACAGGTTGCGCGGGCTTCACCCCTGCAGGCGCACCAGCGCGGCGCCGACCAGCTGGCTCAGGCGGTCGAGATAGAGCGTGCCCATGCCGGGGTAGAAGCGCTTGGCTTCCTCGGAGGCCAGCACCAGCAGGCCGAGCGGCGCGGCGCCCGGCGTCGGCCGCAGGGGAATGCAGGCGAAGGCGCGCAGGTGCGGCGCGAGTTCGCCGAACCACGCGGCGGCCTCGGGCACCGCGAGCGGACCGCACGCCGAGTGCGGCATCGCCGCCACGGCGTCGCGCACGGACTGCGGTGTCGGCTCGTCGAGCCCCGGCATCGGCTCGCCCAGGAGCGTCCAGACCCGCAGCGCGTGGTGCGGCACCGCGAAGCCGTCGCGCAGGTGGATGTCGAGTGCCGCGGTGATGTCCTGCGGCTGGGTCGCGGTGACCATGGCGAGCGCCATCGCGTGGAGTTTCTCCGAGATCGCGTCATTGTCCACGCCGAACTGGATGAGTTCGGCGAGCTTGTTTTCCAGTACGCGCACCTTGTCGCGCATCGCGATCAGCTGGCGCTCGCTCATCGACACCGCATGGGTGCCGTGCGGGTGCGGTATGTTCAGCTCCGCCAGCAGGGTGGGGAATTCGTTGAAGAAATTCGGGTGCCGCGCGAGGTAGTCGGCAATCGCCTGGGGGTCGAGTCGGGGGGTGTCCATCAGAGTTCGAGTTCTCCTTCAAATACGGTTTCGGCCGGGCCGGTCATGAACACCGGTTCGCCCGCCCCGGCCCATTCGACGACGAGATCGCCGCCGCGCGTGTGCACGCTGACCGGGCTGGCGAGCCAGCCCCGGCGGATGCCGGCGACCGCGGCGGCGCAGGCGCCGGTGCCGCAGGCGAGCGTCTCCCCGGCGCCGCGCTCGTAGACACGCAGGCGGATGTCGTGCGGCGTGAGCACCTGCATGAAACCGGCGTTGGCGCGCTGCGGGAAGCGTTGATGCGATTCGATCGCGGGGCCGAGGATGTCCACCGGCGCCGTGTCGAGATCGTTCACGCGCAGCACGGCATGCGGATTGCCCATCGACACCACGGCGATCTCGATCGTGTGCTGGCCGACCTTGAGGGGATAGGCGGGCGCCTCGGCGTCGGCCTGGAACGGAATCTCGCGCGGCGCGAAGCGCGGTGCGCCCATGTTCACCTTCACCTGGCCGTCCGGCAGCAATTCGGGTTCGATCACCCCCGCCGCGGTCTCGACGCGGATCGCGGTCTTGGCGGTGAGGCCGTGGTCGTGCACGAAGCGGACGAAGCAGCGCGCGCCGTTGCCGCACTGTTCGACCTCGCCGCCGTCGGCGTTGAAGATGCGGTAGCGGAAATCGACGTCGGCGCGGACGGGCTTTTCCACCAGCAGGATCTGGTCGCAGCCGACACCAAAGTGGCGGTCGGCGATGCGGCGGCATTGCGCGGGCGTGAGCGCGACCGTCTGCGTGACGCCGTCGAACACGACGAAATCGTTGCCCAGCCCGTGCATTTTCGTGAATCGCAGTTTCATTCTGTCTTGAGTCGCACGTATTCCTTGAGCAGGCAGCGGTCCATCACTGCGGTCATGCCGGCGGCGCGGGCGCGCTGCATGGCGTCGTCGGCCAGGATGCCTTCCTGCAGCCAGATTGCCGGCAAGTGTAGCGCCAGGCATTGCTCGACGATAGCCGGCACGTGCTCCGCGGCGCGAAAGACGTCGACCAGATCTACCTGGAAGGGAATGTCGGCGAGGCTGGCATAGGCTTTCTCGCCCAACACTTGGTCGACCAGCGGGCGCACCGGCACGATGCGGTATCCGTAGCGCTGCATCGCCTGCGCGACGCGGAAACTCGGCCGCGCGGGTTGCGGCGACAGGCCGACGACGGCGATGGTGCGGACGCGATCGAACAGGGCGCGCAGCGTGGCGTCGTCGGGGTTCTCGAATTTCACAGCGTCTTCTCCATCACGTAGTCGTCCATCACGAAGCCGCCGCCGATGTCGAATACGCGCGCCTCGACGATGCGGAAGCCGTATTTTTCATACGCGCGGATCGCCTGCGCGTTGCCGCGGTTGACCTGCAGGTGCAGGCGGGCGGCGCGTCGGGCGCGCGCCCAGTCCTCGATCGCGTGCAGCAGCGCGCCACCCAGTCCGCGCCGCTGGTGACCGGGGTGCACGTAGAGCTTGTCGAGCTTGACGCCCTGGGCGTCCAGACAGGCATGCGCGAAGCCGGCCGGGGCGCCGTCGGCGAGCACGACGCGCCAGGCGTGCGCCGGGTCGCCGAGCTGGGCGCGGATGCGTTCTGGCGCGTAGCGGTCGGCGAGCATGGCGTCGATCTGCGCCTGCGGAATCAGGGCCGGATAGGTCGACTGCCACACGGTGCGCGCCAGCGCGACGACGGCGTCGACCGCGCTGGCGTCGAGTGCCACCGGCTCAGCCATACCTATCCGGTTCGCCCGGCGGGCGCGTCTTGAAACGGCGGTGCAACCACAGGTACTGCGCGGGCATTTCGCGGATGCGCGCTTCGATGAAGGCATTCATGCGTGCGACGTCGGCGTCGAGATCGCCGCTCGGGTAGTCGTCCCAGGGCGGGTAGAAGCGCACCGCGTAGCCGCGCCCGCCCGGCAGGAGACGGGTGATGACCGGCACCACCTGCGCGCCGGCGAGCTTCGCCAGTCGCGGCAGGGTCGACAGCGTCGCGGCAGGAATGCCGAAGAAGGGGGCGAACACCGCGTTGCGCGCCCCCTGGTCCTGGTCGGGCAGGTAGTAGAACGGCAAACCGTCCTTGAGCGCGCGCAGCACCGGCTTGATGCCTTCGTGCTTGGCGATCAGGCGCGGCGCGCGGAAACGCGCGCGCCCGTGCCACATCATGGTGTCGGTGACCACATCCTTCGCGGGCGCGTACATCGACGCCGCGGCGTGTTCCATCGCCAGCCGCACGCCGCCGGTGTCCAGGCCGACGAAATGCGGCGCCAGCCAGATCACCGGGCGCGTGCCATCGCCAAGCGCGGCTTCGGGGTTCTCCAGGCGGATCAGGCGGCGCAGCCGCGCCTCCGACCCCCACCACAGGAGGCCGTGTTCGAGCACGGCGCGCATCGAGGCCTGGAACGACTGCACCAGCCAGCGGCGCCGCTGCGCCTCGTCCGCCTCGGGAAAACACAGGGCGAGATTGGTCGCGACGATGCGCCGCCGGCGTCCCGGCTTGTGCGCGAGCAGCCAGCCGAGCGCGTTGCCGAGCGCGGCCTGCAGCGGCAGCGGCAGCCAGTGCAGCAGCCAGAGAAAGCCGACGCCGAGCCACACCGGCCACAGCGAGGGATGCCACCTGTCGTGTTGCGCGGCGGGTTTCACGCGGATGCGGGGTCGAAGGGATCGGGGGCGCCGCCGGGCCGCTTGTGCCGGTTGTAGCTCCACAGATACTGTGCCGGGAAGCGCCGCACCACGGCCTCGACGCCCTGGTTGATGCGGGTCGCGGCGGCGGTCTTGTCTTCCGGCAAGGCGCCGTCGAGCGGCGTCACGTGCAGGCGGTAGCCGCGTCCCCAGGGCAGGCGCTCCGCGGCGACGAAAAACGCGGCGGCGCCGGTCTTGCGCTGCAGGCTGGCGACCAGCGTCGGCGTGTAGGCGGGGCGGCCGAAGAACGGCGCCCACACGCCGTCGCCACCGGTCGCCACCTGGTCGGGCAGGATGCCGACCGCTTCGTGGCGTTTCAACGCGGCGAGCAGCGCGCGCACGCCGGAGAGATCGGTCGGCACCAGCCTGGCGTGGCCGCGCTGGCGGCCCGCCAGCATCAGGCGGCCGAGGAAGGGCTTGCGCGGCGGCTTGTACATCGCGGTGAAAGGGTGGTGCGCGGCGAAATGGAGGTTGATCATCTCGAAGCAGCCGATGTGCGGCGCGATGACGATGATGCCGCGTCCGGCGGCGCGCGCGGCGTCGATGTGCTCCCAGCCGCGGGTGTCGCGCACCAGTTTCAGCACCCGGTCGTAGGGCCGCAGCCAGACGGCGATGAGTTCGATCACGGCCTTGCCCGATTCGCCGACAGTCTGCCGCAAGAGCCGGCGGCAGCCGGCGCCGGCGGCGCACACGCCGCTTTCAAGCAGATTGTTGCGCAGGCGGCCCGAATGGCGGCCCGGCGTCCAGTAGATCGCCCAGCCGAGCGCGATGCCCAGGCCGTGCAGCAGCGGCAGCGGCAGGCGGGCCAGCAATTTCAGCAGCGCCATCACCCAGGATTGACGCAAGCGGGCGGGGCGGGGGAAAATGCCGGCGCCGCCGCGTTAATCTTGACAACTTGCGGGCGGGATACAAATACAGCTAAAGCGTCGCCGCTCCGTGGGTCCCGCGAGTCGGTTACGCAGTCGGTAACCGGGACGACAGGAGCAGTCATGCAGAAGGGTTTCATTTTCACTTCGGAATCGGTGTCTGAGGGCCATCCCGACAAGATGGCCGACCAGATCTCGGATGCGGTACTCGACGCGATTCTAACCCAGGACAAACACGCCCGCGTCGCGTGCGAGACGCTGCTCACCACGGGTCTCGTCGTCATCGCCGGCGAGATCACCACCTCGGCCGTCATCGACTTCAGCCAGGTCGCGCGCCAGACCGTCAGGCGCATCGGCTACGACTCCTCCGACAAGGGCTTCGATTACAACACCTGCGCCGTCATGGTCGCGGTCGGCAAGCAGTCGCCCGACATCGCGCAGGGCGTGAACGAGGGCGAGGGCCTGTTTCTCGACCAGGGCGCGGGCGACCAGGGCCTGATGTTCGGCTACGCGTGCAACGAAACGACGAGCCTGATGCCGATGCCGATCCACTTCGCGCACCGCCTCACCGAGCGCCAGGCCGAGCTGCGCAAGGATGGCCGCCTGCCCTGGCTGCGCCCCGACGCCAAGTCGCAGGTCTCGATCCGCTACGTCGACGGCAAGCCGCATTCGATCGACACCGTGGTGCTTTCCACCCAGCATCACCCCGAGGTCTCGCACGCCGTGCTGACCGAGGCGGTGATCGAGGAAATCATCAAGCCGGTGTTGCCCAAGGGCATGCTGACCGCCGACACGCGTTATTTCGTGAATCCGACCGGCCGTTTCGTCGTCGGCGGCCCGATGGGCGACGCCGGCCTGACCGGCCGCAAGATCATCGTCGATACCTACGGCGGCGCAGCGCCGCACGGCGGCGGCGCGTTTTCCGGCAAGGACCCGTCCAAGGTCGACCGCTCCGCCGCCTACGCCGCGCGCTACGTGGCGAAGAACATCGTCGCCGCGGGGCTCGCCGACAAGTGCCTGATCCAGGTCTCCTACGCCATCGGCGTGGCCAGGCCGACTTCGCTCATGGTCGAGACCTACGGCACCGGCAAGGTCCCCGACGACAAGATCGTCGAGCTGATCCGGGCGCACTTCGATTTGCGCCCCAAGGGCATCATCCGGATGCTCGACCTGTTGCGCCCCGTGTACACGCGCACCGCAAGCTATGGCCACTTCGGTCGCGACGAGCCGGACTTCACCTGGGAAGTCACCGACAAGGCCGACGTGCTCAGGGCCGCCGCCGGGCTGTAAGCCGTGTTGACGCACGCGCTGTGGTTCGTATTGGGGCTGGCGGCGCTGGTCGCCGGCGCCGAGGCCCTGGTGCGCGGGGCGTCGCGTCTCGCGGTGTCGTGGGGCATTTCGCCGCTGGTGGTGGGCCTCACGGTCGTCGCCTTCGGCACCAGTGCGCCGGAGATGGCGGTGTCGGTGGGGGCGGCGCTGGCCGGCTCGGCCGAGCTTGCGATCGGCAACGTGGTCGGCAGCAACATCGCCAACGTGCTGTTGATCCTGGGTCTCTCCGCGCTGATCGCGCCGCTCCTGGTGCACGAGCAGATCATCCGCCAGGAGATTCCCATCATGATCGGCGCCTCGCTGGTGGTGGTGGCGATGGCGCTCGACGGCGAGATCGGCCGCGTCGAGGCCGCGCTGCTGTTTGCCGGCGTGATCGCCTACACGGTCTTTCTCGTCGTGCAGTCGCGGCGGGCGTCGCGGGACGCCGAAGACGAATTCGCCAGCGAAATTCCCGCCAGTACCTGGGATCGCCACTGGGCCGTGCAGGCGCTGCTGGTCGCCGGCGGCCTGGGCTTGCTGGTGCTCGGGGCCGACTGGCTGGTCGGCGCGGCGGTGGCGTTCGCCAGGGTGCTGGGCGTGAGCGACCTCGTCATCGGTCTCACCGTCGTCGCGGTCGGCACCTCGATGCCCGAGATTGCCACGTCGCTCGTGGCGGCGCTGCGTGGCCAGCGCGACATCGCCGTGGGCAACGTCGTCGGCAGCAACATCTTCAACCTGCTGGCAGTGCTGGGCGCGGCGGGCGTGGCGTCGGCGGGCGGCCTCGCGGTGCCGGACGCGGCGCGCAACTTCGACCTGTGGGTGATGCTCGCGGTGGCGTTCGCCTGCCTGCCCATCCTGCTCACCGGCCGCGAGATCGCGCGCTGGGAAGGCGTGCTCTTCCTCGCCTACTATGCGCTGTATCTTCTCTACCTGGTGCTGGCCGCGCAGCAGCACGCAAGCCTGCAGGCCTTCTCCAGCGCGATGCTGAGCTACGTCCTGCCGTTGACGGCGGTGACGCTCCTGGTCAGCTTCCTCAGGCGCAAGCCTGGGCTATAATCCGGCTTCCGAGGAGCGCTGCGAGACGGGTTCTCCCGTCCCAGGCTCGGAAAGGCAACAACCGCGCTCACCTTTTTCTCAACCCTGCCGGGTTCGGGACGTTGGGTGAGCGTTGCGTCGCCAGCCCGGGGTTTCAACAACCCCCCGCCCTCCCGGCCACATGCAATGGAGCTTCACATGAACGCTGTGGCTGACAAACCTTCCGCCGATTTCGTCGTCGCCGACCTCGCGCTCGCCGACTGGGGCCGCAAGGAAATCCGCATCGCCGAAACCGAAATGCCGGGCCTGATGGCGATCCGCGAGGAATACGCCGCGAGCCAGCCCCTGCGCGGCGCGCGCATCACCGGTTCGCTGCACATGACGATCCAGACCGCGGTGCTGATCGAGACGCTGACCGCGCTCGGCGCCGAGGTGCGCTGGGCCTCGTGCAACATCTTCTCGACCCAGGACCACGCCGCCGCGGCGATCGCCAGGGACGGCATCAGCGTCTTCGCCAAGAAGGGGGAGTCGCTCGAGGAATACTGGGATTACACCCATCGCATCTTCGAGTGGCCGGACGGTGGCTACTCGAACATGATCCTCGACGACGGCGGCGACGCCACGCTGCTGCTGCACCTGGGCAGCAAGGCCGAGCAGGACCTGTCGGTGCTGGCCAGCCCGACGAGCGAGGAGGAGCGCATCCTCTACGCCGCGATCAAGGCGAAGCTTGCCACCGACAAGACCTGGTATTCGACGCGGCTGGCGAGAATCAAGGGCGTCACCGAAGAGACCACTACCGGCGTGCACCGCCTCTACCAGATGCACGAGAAGGGCGAGCTGAAGATTCCGGCGATCAACGTCAACGACTCGGTGACCAAGTCGAAATTCGACAACCTCTACGGCTGCCGTGAGTCGCTGGTCGACGGCATCAAGCGCGCGACCGACGTCATGATCGCCGGCAAGATCGCCGTCGTCGCCGGCTACGGCGACGTCGGCAAGGGCAGCGCGCAGGCGCTGCGCGCGCTCTCCGCGCAGGTGTGGGTGACCGAGATCGACCCGATCTGCGCCCTGCAGGCGGCGATGGAAGGCTATCGCGTGGTGACCATGGACTACGCCTGCGACAAGGCCGACATCTTCGTCACCGCGACCGGCAACTTCCACGTCATCACCCACGACCACATGGTGAAGATGAAGGACCAGGCCATCGTCTGCAACATCGGCCACTTCGACAACGAAATCGACGTCGCCTCGATCGAGAAATACCAGTGGGAAGAAATCAAGCCGCAGGTCGATCACGTGATCTTCCCTTCTGGCCGCCGCATCATCCTGCTGGCCAAGGGCCGCCTGGTGAACCTCGGCTGCGCCACCGGCCACCCCTCGTATGTGATGAGCTCGTCGTTCGCCAACCAGACCATCGCGCAGATCGAGCTGTGGCAGTCGCGCGACACCGGCAAGTACCCGGTCGGCGTCTACACCCTGCCGAAACATCTCGACGAGAAGGTGGCGCGGCTGCAGCTGAAGAAGCTCAACGCCGAGCTCACCGAGCTGACCGACCAGCAGGCCGCGTACATCGGCGTGCCCAAGCACGGCCCGTACAAGGCCGAGCACTACCGCTACTGACCGAGCTGCCTGAAAGGAGCGCGCCATGCGCCTGCTGTTGCTGTGGGTCCTCAACGCCGTCGCACTCTTGGCGGTGACGTATCTGCTGCCGGCCATCCAGGTCGCGGGCTTCGGCTCGGCGCTGCTGGCCGCGCTGGTGCTCGGCTTCATCAACACCCTGGTGCGGCCGCTGCTGGCCATACTCACGCTGCCGATCACCGTGCTCACGCTGGGCGTCTTCTACCTGGTGCTGAACGGTCTTTTGTTCTGGCTCGCCGGCGCGCTCCTGCCGGGCTTCGAGGTCGCCGGTTTCTGGGCGGCGGTGTTCGGCGCGATTCTCTACGGCGTCATCGCCTGGGCGCTGTCCGCGCTCGTTTCCACCGCGTGGGGCAAAGCATGAGCGAACGCACCTTCAGCTTTGAGTTCTTTCCGCCGAAGACGCCCGAAGGCGTCGAGAAGCTGCGCGCCACCCGCGCGCAACTGGCGCAACTCAAACCCAAGTTCTTCTCGGTCACCTTCGGCGCCGGCGGTTCCACCCGCGACCGCACGCTGGAAACCGTGCGCGAAATCCAGGCCTCCGGCTCGGAAGCCGCGCCGCACCTGTCGTGCATCGGTTCGACGCGCGAGAGCATACGCGACATCCTCGATGAATACCGGAACCAGGGTATCCGCCATCTGGTCGCGCTGCGCGGCGACCTGCCCTCCGGGTCGATGGACGTCGGCGAATTCCAGTACGCCAACGAACTGGTCGCCTTCATCCGCGCGGAGACCGGCGACTGGTTCCACATCGAGGTCGCGGCCTATCCGGAAATCCACCCGCAGGCGCGCTCGTGGACCGACGACCTCGCCAATTTCAAGCGCAAGGTCGACGCCGGGGCGGATTCGGCGATCACGCAGTATTTCTTCAACGCCGACGCCTACTTCCGCTTCGTCGACGAGACGCGCGCGATGGGCGTGGGCATCCCCATCGTGCCGGGCATCATGCCGATCGGCAACTACGTGCAACTGGCGCGCTTCTCGGATGCCTGCGGCGCGGAAATCCCGCGCTGGCTCAGGAAGAAACTGGAGAGCTATGGCGACGACCTGGCGTCGATCCGCGCCTTCGGGCTCGACGTGGTCACCGACCTGTGCGACCGCCTGCTGGCTGGCGGCGCACCGGGCCTGCATTTCTACACCATGAACCAGGCGGGGCCCTGCACCACCATCTGGCAGCGGCTGGGGCTGTCCTGACAGGGACTGGTGCAGACGTAAAAAAAAAGCGCCCTGCGGCGCTTTTTTTACGTCGCGTCTGCGTTCAAAGACAGGCTTTCAGCGCCTTCAGGCAGTAGTCGATGTTCTCCTGCCTGGCCGAATGGCCCATGAGGCCGATGCGCCAGATCTTGCCGGCCATGTCGCCCAGGCCCGCGCCGATTTCGAGGTTGAACTCGCTCAGCAGTTTGGTGCGGATCGCCGCCTCGTCGACGCCCTCCGGCACGTAGACCGAATTGAGCTGCGGCAGGCGCGCGGCTTCGTCGACGACATATCTGAGGCCCAGGTCCTCGAGGCCGGCCTTGAGCTTTTCGTGCATCGAACGGTGGCGCGCCCAGGCGTTTTCCAGGCCTTCTTCCTCGAGGATCACCAGCGACTCGTGCAGGCCGTACATCGGGTTGATCGGCGCGGTGTGGTGGTAGGTGCGGCGGCCGGCCGACTGCCAGTAGCCGAGCACGAGGTTCAGATCGAGGAACCAGCTCTGTACCGGTGTCTTGCGTGCCTTGATGCGTTCGACCGCCCGTTCGGAGAACGACACCGGCGAGAGGCCGGGCGTGCACGACAGGCATTTCTGGCTGCCCGAATAGGCGGCGTCGATGCCCCAGGCGTCGAGGTGGATGGGCGTGCCGCCGAGGCTGGTGACGCAGTCCATGATCGTCAAGGCGCCCGCTTCCTGCGCGATCTTCGCCAGCGTTTCCGCGTCGCTTTGTGCACCGGTCGAGGTTTCGGCGTGGACGAAGGCGAGCACCCTGGCGTCCGGGTTGGCCTTGAAGGCGTCGCGCACCTTGTCGGGATCGACCGGCTGGCCCCAGGCGTCGTCGACGACCACCGGCACGCCGCCGCAGCGCTTGACGTTTTCCAGCATGCGGCCGCCGAACACGCCGTTCTTGCATACGATCACCTTGTCGCCCGGCTCGACCAGGTTGACGAAGCACATTTCCATGCCCGCCGAGCCGGGCGCGGAGACCGGGAAGGTCAGTGCGTTCTGCGTCCGGAACGCCATGCGCAGCATGGCCTTGATCTGCTCCATCAGGTCGACGAAGGCGGGGTCGAGGTGGCCGATGGTCGGGCGCGCCATCGCGTCGAGCACGCGCTGCGGCACGTCGGACGGGCCGGGGCCCATGAGGATGCGCCTGGGGGGGAGGAAGGAAGTCGTCATAACCTTGGTTGCCTTGTGGAATTGTCAATCAAAACAAAGACTTGATTCTACTCCACCGGCGCCCCGGCGGGCTTCAGGCGGGCGGGGTGCCCATCAACGGCCGCATCGCGGTCAAGAGGCTGTTGAATATGCGCGGGTGCTGTTTTTCCTGCTCCGCCAGCATCTGCTTCATCGCGTGGCGCTGCTGCGGCCTGGCGAAGCACGCCGGGCAGTTCTCGAAGATCACCGGCAGGCCGGCATCCAGCGCGAAGGCCCGCGTCTGGCGCTCGCGCGCGTAGACGAAGGGCCGGATGATGCGCAGGTCGCCGGCGTCGTTCAGGTAATGCGGCGACATGGTCCGCAACTTGCCGCCGAAGAACATCGACATCATCAGCGTTTCGGCGAGGTCGTCGAGATGCTGCGCGAGCGCGATGACGTTGCAGCCCCGCTCGCGCGCGACACGGTAGAGAATGCCGCGCCGCATGCGCGAGCAATAGGCGCAATAGGAATCGCTGTCTTTGGTCAGCGTTTTCTGTGCCTCGGCAACGATGGGCTGCGATTCGAGGAAATAGGGCACGCCGAGTCCAGCCATGTAAGGCACGAGTGGCGAGGGATCGTACTGGTCGGACTGCGGATCGACGGTGGCCGCCTGCAGCTCGAATTTCACCGGCGCCTTCTGCTGCAGGTGATGCAGGGTGTGGAGCAGGGACAGCGAATCCTTGCCGCCGGACAGCCCGAGCAGGATGCGGTCGCCGTCACGGATCATGCGGTAGTCGCCGATCGCGCGGCCGGCTGCGGTGACGAGCGAGCGCGCGGGTTTGATCCAGCCGGCCGGGGCGTCGGCGCTCATGCGGAAAACTGCAGCGCGTACAGCTGCGCGTAGCGGCCTTGCCTCGCCAGCAGGTCGGCGTGGGTGCCGGTCTCGACGATGCGTCCGCCTTCGAGCACGACGATGCGGTCGGCGTGTTCGACGGTCGAGAGGCGGTGCGCGATGACCAGCGTGGTGCGATGCTGCATCAGCGTCTCCAGTGCGGCCTGGACAAAGCGCTCGGATTCATTGTCGAGCGCCGAGGTGGCTTCGTCGAGGATCAGCACCGGCGCGTTCTTCAGGATCGCGCGGGCGATCGCGATGCGCTGGCGCTGCCCGCCCGAGAGCCGCATGCCGTTCTCGCCGATCTGGGTGTCGAGCCCCTCGGGCAGCGCCTGGATGAAGTCCCAGGCGTGGGCGGCGACACAGGCGGCGCGGATCTCGTCGGGCGTGGCATCGCGCTTCGCGCCGTAGGCGATGTTGCGCCCCAGCGTGTCGTTGAATAGCACGACGTCCTGCGACACCAGCGCGATCTGCCGGCGCAGGTCCTGCAGGCGGATTTCGCGCAGGTCGACGCCGTCGAGCGCGATCGTGCCGGCGTCGGGATCGTAGAACCGCGGCACCAGGTTGGCGAGCGTGGTCTTGCCCGAGCCGGAGGCGCCGACCAGCGCGACGGTCTCGCCGGGAGCGATATCGAGGCTGATGCCTGCAAGCGCGGGCACGGTCTTGCCCGGATAGGTGAGCGTCACGTCGCGCAGCGTGAGACGGCCCTCGACCCGGTCGAGCGTACGGGTGCCGGTGTCGCGTTCGGCATCCTCGTCGAGCAGGCCGAAGATCGTCTCGGCGGCGGCGAGCGCCCGCTGCAGCTGGTCGTTGAGCGCGGTAAGGCGCTTCAGGGGCGCGAACAGCAGCAGCATGGCCATGAAGAAGGCGACGAAGCCGCCGACCGTGGTGGTGTTCGCGCTCGCCTGCCCGGCCGCGATATAGACAATGATCGCCAGCGCGACCGCGGCGATGAACTGGATCACCGGTTCGTACACCGCGTTGGCGGCGACGCGCTTCATCTCGAACAGGCGTGCCTGGTTGGCGGCCTGACGGAAGCGCCCCCGCTCGTAGTCCTCGCCGCCATAGAGCTTGACGACGCGATGGCCGCCGACGGCCTCGTCGATGACCTGGGTGAGCTCGCCGAGGTTCTGCTGCGCGCGGCGCGACAGGCCGCGCAGGCGGGTGCTGGCGATCTTCACCACCCACAGCGTGAGCGGCACCATGGTGAAGACGATCAGCGTGAGCTGCCAGTTCAGCCACAGCAGATAGCCCAAGAGGCCCAGCACGGTGACCGTGTCGCGCACCAGTGTGGTGAGCGAGCTCGTCGCCGCCTGCGTGACCTGGGTGACATTGAACGCGAGCTGCGCGATCAGCTGGCCGCTCGGATGCTGGTCGAAGTAGCGTGTTGGCAGCGCCATCAGCCTGTCGAACATCGCCGCGCGCAGATCCATCACCAGCCGGCTGCCGACCCAGGCCATGCAGTAGGTGCTGACGAAACTGGTGACGCCGCGCACCAGGAACAGCGCCAGCAGCAGGATCGGGATCCACTTGATGAAAGTCTCGTTCCTGGCGACGAAGCCTTCGTCGAGCAGCGGCTTGAACAGCGCCGGCAGCATGGGTTCGGTCGCGGCGGTCAGCACCAGCGCGAAAAGCGATAGCGCGAACATGCGCCAGTAGGGCTTCACATAGCCCAAGAGGCGCAGGTAGAGCGCGCGGCTCTTCTGCCATTCGGTGGGTGCGTGACGCGCGCTCAAAGCAGCAACAGGGTGGCGAGCCCGAGGAAAATGAAGAAGCCCATGCTGTCGGTGGTGAAGGTCAGCAGCACCGACGAACCGATCGCCGGGTCGCGTTTCATTTTTTCCAGCGTCATCGGGATGAAGATGCCGGCGAGCGCGGCGACCAGCAGGTTGAGCAGCATCGCCAGCGCCATCACGCCGCCGAGCGCCACGTTGTCGTACAGCAGCCAGGCGAACACGCCGACCACCGAGCCCCACACCAAGCCGTTGAGAATCGCCACGCCGAGCTCCTTGAGCACCAGGCGCCGCGCATTCGCATGGGTGATCTGGCCCAGCGCGAGGCCGCGCACGATGAGCGCAATGGTCTGGTTGCCGGTGTTGCCGCCGATGCCGGCGATGATCGGCATGAGCGCGGCGAGCGCGGCGAGCTTCTCGATGCTGCCCTCGAACAGGCCGATGACGCGCGAGGCGATGAAAGCGGTGGCGAGGTTGACCGACAGCCACATCCAGCGGTTCTTGGCCGAGCGCCAGACCGACGAGAAAAGGTCTTCCTCTTCCTTCAGGCCGGCCATCGACAGCATGTCGGCGTCGGCCGATTCGCGCACGTAGTCGAGCACCGCATCGACGGTGAGGCGGCCGAGCAGCCTGCCCTGCGCGTCGACCACCGGCGCCATCACCAGGTCGTAGCGTTCGAACGCCTGCGCCGCCTCGTGCGCCTCGTCCTCCGGGTGGAATTTCACGAAATCCTCGACCATCACCGCGGCGACCGACACCTCGGGGTCGGTGGTCAGGAGGCGCTTCAAGGGCAGGACGCCGATGATGCGGTCGTCGCGGTCGACGACGAAGAGCTTGTCGAGCTGGTCGGGCAGTTCGCCCAGCCGGCGCAGGTAGCGCAGCGCGACCTCCAGCGTGACATCGGCGCGGATGGTCACCATCTCGAAGTCCATCAGCGCGCCGACCGTGTCCTCCGGGTAGGCGAGCGCCGACTGCAGGTGCGCGCGCTTCTGCGCGTCGAGCGTGGTCAGCAGCTCCTGGATGACGTCCTTCGGCAGGTCGGGCGCGATGTCGGCGATCTCGTCGGTGTCGAGCGATTCGGCGGCGGCCAGGAGCTCGGCCTTGTCCATGGTGCGGATCAGCGATTCGCGCACCGAGTCGGAAACCTCGAGCAGGATTTCGCCGTCGCGTTCGGCCTTGACCTGGTCCCAGACGAGCTTGCGCTCGTCGAGCGGCAGGGCCTCGAGGATATAGGCGATGTCGGCCGGGTGCAGGGTTTCGAGCTTGCGCCGTAGCTCGGCGAGGTTCTGCTTGTGGACGAGGTTCTCGACCAGGTCCTGGCGCGGTCCGCCCTGTTTGTGGACGAGATCCTCCACCAGCCGCATCTTGGCGAGCAGGGATTGCACCTGCGCGAGATGGGCCTCCAGGTTGTCCTGCGACTGGTTTTCGAGGGTGTCGGTCATGGCGCGGATATCGAAAGGCCCCGCGATTGTAACGCGCTAAGGCATGCCTTTAGCGGCGCGCGCGCCGCAGGCGGTCAGCGCGGTATCTGCGCGTGACTCATGTAGCGCTTGATGAGGGCGACGCGCCGCTGGTAGCTGTGCGTACCACGGTGGTGCTCGTAGAAACGCGGGTTGGGTATCATCGCGGCGAGCTGCGCCGCCTGGTCGCGGTTGAGATTGGCTGCGGCGGTTCGGTAGTAGCGGCGCGCGGCGGCCTCGGCGCCGTAGATGCCGTTGCCCCATTCGATGACATTGAGATACACCTCGAGGATGCGGCGCTTGCTCCAGGTGGTCTCGATCATCAGCGTGATCACGGCTTCCTGGGCCTTGCGCAGGAAACTGCGCTCGCCGGAGAGGAACAGATTTTTCGCGAGCTGCTGGCTGATGGTCGAGCCGCCGGCTACCAGGCGGCCTTTCTTCAGGTTCTTCTCGACCGCCTTCTGGATGCCCTCGACGTCGAATCCGGGATGGTCGAGGAAGCGCGCGTCCTCGGCGGCGACGACGGCGCGCTTGAGATGGTCCGAGATCCGGTCGTAGGGCACCCACTTGTGGCGCAGTTCGGCGTCGGGATTCTTGTCCTGCTGGCGCGCGAGTCCGGCTTCCATGAAGGCGGTCGTGCCCGGGTTGTGGTCGATCCACCACAGCACGTGGGCGAAGATCCAGAGCTGGTAGAACAGGATCGCGGCGGCCGCGGCCGCCAGGCCCTGGGCGAACCAGCGCAACACGCGGCCCATCATTCGGTGCGCAGCTGTGCGATCACCGGCGCGGTATCGGGGCGCACGCCGCGCCAGAGGAAGAAGGCCTCGGCCGCCTGCTCGACCAGCATGCCCAGCCCGTCGGCGGTGGCGGCGCCGTGCTGCCGCGCAAAGGCGAGGAAGGGCGTGTCGCGGCCGTACATCATGTCGTAGGCGAGGCCGCCCGGCGCGAAGATCGCGGGCGGCAGCGGCGGCAGCTCGCCGGCGAGGCTGGCGGCGGTGGCGTTGACGACGAGATCGAACGATCCCTCGACGCCGTCCAGGCCGCAGGCGCTGACGCCGTTGCCGAACAGCGCGGCCAGCGCCGCCGCGCGGGCGACGGTGCGGTTGGCGACGACCAGCGCTGCCGGGCCCTGTTCGAGCAGCGGGCCGATCACGCCGCGCGCCGCGCCGCCGGCGCCAAGCAGCAGGATGCGTTTGCCGGCGAGCGCGCACTGCAGGTTGCGGGTGAGATCGACGACGAGTCCCGCGCCGTCGGTGTTGTCGCCGAGAATGTCGCTGTCATTGAAGCTCAGCGTGTTCACGGCGCCGGCGCGTTCGGCGCGCGGGCTCAGGCGGCTGGCCAGCCGACAGGCCTCTTCCTTGAACGGCACGGTGACGTTGGCGCCGCGTCCACCCGCGGCGATGAAGGCGGCGAGGCTCGCCGCGAAGTCGTCCTTCGGCGCGAGGATGGCTTCATACGTCATGTCCTGCCCGGTCTGGCGGGCAAACGCGGCGTGGATCTGCGGGGATTTGGAATGGGCGATCGGGTGCCCGAATACGGCGTAGCGGTCGGTCATGGCGGCGCCATTCTACAGGCTGGCGCGCCTACCGGCCGCGCGCGTGAAGCGAATTCAGTTCTGCGTCCAGGGCAGGCCGCGCAGCTTCCAGCCATTGAGTTCGTTGCGGTGGCCGGTCGCCTTGTTGAGATCGCCCTCGAAACCTTCCAGCACGTTGTAGCAGCTGCCGCGGCCGGCCTCGGCGCACGCGGCCGCGGCGCGGTGCGAGCGCGGGCCGCTGCGACAGATGAACAGCAGCAGCGACTCGGGGTCGGTCGCCTGGGCGAGCTGGGTGAGGAAATGCGGGTTGGGTACCCACCCCGGCCAGGACAGCAGCTCGACGTGCACCGCGTCGGGGATCACCCCGTTGAACTCGCGTTCGGCCATGGAGCGCACGTCGACGAGGCGGGCGCCGGGCGCGAGCTGCGTCAATTCGTACGCCTCGTGCGGCAACAGGGCGCCCGCATACGGCAGGTTTTGGATTTGCGCACGGGCGTGCGCGGCGTCGAGCAATTCGGTGATGCGTCCCATGAAAAATATTCCCTATAGTGTTGCCTGAGTATATGAAAAAACAGGATTCGACATGAGTGCACCGTAATGGTGCGATAAAGAAATCGAACGCACCATTAAGGTGCAAAAGACGTGGCGTCATGTGCACTATCTTGTGCCATGAGCCCTGTGGCACAATATCACAGGCCCGATATCTCAGATGGCACGGTTGCTGCTAGGTCAGGGAGCAAACGCCCTCCGGACACGGAGGTCGGGACTTTCTATCATCTATCTGTTTGAGGAGATTCAGCATGGCCGCGGCCGATGTGATCAAGAGAATCCAGGACGACGAGATCAAGTTCGTCGACCTGCGCTTTACCGATACCCGGGGCAAGGAGCAGCACGTCTCCATCCCCGCGCGCATCGTCACCGAGGACTGGTTCGAGGACGGCCACCCCTTCGACGGTTCCTCGATCGCCGGTTGGAAAGGCATCCAGGCGTCCGACATGCTGCTGAAGGCCGACCCGGACTCCGCCTTCCTCGACCCCTTTTTCGACGAGCCGACGCTGGTCATGACCTGCGACGTCATCGAGCCGTCCGACGGCAAGGGCTACGAGCGCGATCCGCGTTCGGTCGCCAAGCGCGCCGAGGCCTATCTCAAGTCGACCGGCATCGCCGACACCGCCTACTTCGGCCCCGAGCCCGAGTTCTTCATCTTTGATTCGGTGACTTGGCACGACAACATGTCGGGCTGCGGCGTGAAGATCGAATCCGAGGAGGCCGCCTGGTCGTCCGCCGAGAAGTTCGAGAACGGCAACACCGGTCACCGTCCGGGCATCAAGGGCGGCTATTTCCCGGTGCCGCCGGTCGACAGCCTGCAGGACATCCGCGCCGCGATGGTGCTGGCGCTGGAAGAAGCCGGCATCCCGGTCGAAGTGTTCCACCACGAGGTGGCGACCGCCGGCCAGTGCGAGATCGGTACCGTGTTCAACACGCTGACCAAGCGCGCCGACTGGACGCAGACGCTGAAATACATCGTCCAGAACGTCGCCCACGCCTATGGCAAGACGGCGACCTTCATGCCCAAGCCCATCGTCGGCGACAACGGCTCCGGCATGCACGTGCACCAGTCGCTGTGGAAGGACGGCAAGAACCTGTTCGCCGGCAATGGCTACGGCGGCCTGTCCGAGCTGTGCCTCTACTACATCGGCGGCATCATCAAGCATGCCAAGGCGCTCAACGCGATCACCAACCCGTCGACCAACTCGTACAAGCGCCTGGTCCCGGGCTTCGAGGCACCGGTGATGCTGGCCTACTCGGCGCGTAACCGTTCGGCGTCGATCCGCATCCCGATCGCCGCCAGCGAAAAGGCGCGCCGCATCGAGACCCGCTTCCCGGATCCCACCGCCAACCCCTACCTGTGCTTCGCCGCGCTGATGATGGCGGGCCTGGACGGCATCCAGAACAAGATCCACCCCGGCGATCCTGCCGACAAGGATCTGTACGACCTGCCGCCGGAAGAGGATGCGAAGATCCCGAAGGTCTGCCACAGCCTGGAAATGGCGCTCGAGCATCTCGACAAGGATCGCGAGTTCCTGACCCGCGGCGGCGTCTTCACCAACGACATGATCGACGCCTACATCGCGCTGAAGATGGAAGAGGTCACCAAGTTCCGCATGACCACGCACCCGGTCGAATTCGCGATGTACTACTCGCTGTAAGCGCCACGCTTGCGGCTGGACGGGCGGCTGCGGCCGCCCGTTTTCGTTGGCGGCGCCGCTTCAAGAAACCGCGCGGTTGGCCGTTAGAACGGGTACGCTACACTTGCCGCCATGCCTAGCCTGCGATATTTCCTTCTGCTGTCCGCGATTCTGGCCGTGCCCGCCCAGGCCCAGATCTACAAGTACGTCGACGAGAACGGCCAGGTTACCTTTACCGACGTCTACCGCCGGGGCGCACAGAAGATCGATCTCCCGGGCGCGCCTGCGCCGCTGCCGTCGGCCAAGCCCGCCGCGCCGCGTGCCGCCGTTCCCAGCCCGGCGAATTTCCCGCGCATCGATGCCGGCACCCAGAAGCGCCGCGACGACATCCGCCGCCAGGTGCTGCAGGACGAAATGGAGAGCGAGCGGCGCAACGCCGAGGAAGCGCGCCGGCAGCTTGCTCTGGGCGAGCGCCTGCAGCCCGGCGAGCGCGCCACCGATCCCAGCTATCTCAACCGCGTGAGCAGATTGCGTGCCGCATTGCAGCAGCACGAGCAGAACGTCTCCTCGATCCAGCGCGAACTGGCGAACCTGCGCTAGCGCTTGGCCGCGGCGCCTTCTCCGGCAACCCGGCAACAACCACGCACTACGGCGCTGAAGCCCCAACAGCCACGCTCCACCCGCAAGGGGTAGGCCGTGGCTGTAAGGCCGACAAGTCGGCAACAGCCACGCTCCACCCGCAAGGGGTAGGCCGTGGCTGTAAGGGGCTGAAGCCCCAACAGCCACGCTCCACCCGCAAGGGGTAGGCCGTGGCTGTAAGGGGCTGAAGCCCCAACAGCCACGCTCTGGCACAATCGATGCTTCAATGGGCACATGAGCATGAAGTCGTTGCCACTCCCCGATTTTTCCGGCCTGGACTGCCTCGCCACCGGCACGATGGTGTTCGATGCCGACGACCGCATCCTGTATGTCAATCCCGCCGCCGAAACCCTGCTCGGCGTATCCGGCGCGCTGCTGGTCGGCGAGCCGGCCGCGCGGCTGTTCGAGCGCAGCCCGGAACTGCTCGGCGCGATCCGAACCGCGCGCGAGGAACAGGAAACCGTGATCGAGTACGAACTCGACGCGGCGGTCGGGCAACACCCGCCGGTCCGCATCGGTTGCAGCGTCTCGCCGCTGTCCCCCCCTGCACAGGCCTTGCTGATCGAAATGCGCGCGGTCGACCCGCAGCTGCGCATCGCCCGCCTCGAGCAGGCGCGATTGCAGCAGGAGGCCAATCGCGAGCTGCTGCGCAACCTGGCGCACGAGATCAAGAATCCGCTCGGTGGCATCCGTGGGGCGGCGCAGCTGCTGGAGCGCGAACTGCCGCGCGAGAGCCTGCGCGAATACACCCAGGTCATCATCAAGGAGTCCGACCGCCTGCAGTCGCTGATGGAACGGCTGCTGACGCCGCACCGTGCGCCCCATTTTGGTGCGGTCAACATACACGAAGTCCTGGAGCGGGTGCGCAGCCTGATCCTCGCCGAAACACCGTCAGTCAGCTTGCGCCGGGACTACGACATCAGCCTGCCCGAGATCCGCGCGGACGCCGAGCAGCTGATCCAGGCCACGCTCAACATCGCGCGCAATGCCGTCCAGGCAATGCACGGTAACGGGCATGGGGCCGGCAACGGGCCTGGGCAGGGCGAAATTGTCTTCAGGACACGGGTGGCGCGTCAGATCTCGCTGGAGAGCCGCCGCTACCGGCTGGGCATGCGGGTCGAGATCGTCGACAACGGTCCGGGCATTCCCGACGAGATTCGCGGACAGATCTTCTACCCGCTGGTGTCGGGTCGCGAAGGCGGCAGCGGGCTCGGGCTCGCCGTGGCGCAGACCTTGGTCGCGCAGAACCATGGCACCATCGACTGCGAGAGCCGGCCGGGCCACACCGTGTTTGCCATTTTTCTTCCCTTGCCGACCTGACCCATCATGCCGAAACCAAGCTGCGTCTGGATCATCGACGACGACCGTTCCATCCGCTGGGTGCTCGAAAAAGCCCTGCTGCGCGAGGACATTCCCTGTATGACCTTCAGCACCGGCGGCGATGCGTTACGCGAACTCGAGCGCAGCACGCCGGCGGCGGTACTGTCGGACATCCGCATGCCGGGCGTGTCGGGCCTGGAGCTGCTCCAGGCGCTGAAGGAGCGGCTGCCCAAGGTGCCGGTCATCATCATGACCGCGTATTCCGATCTCGACAGCGCGGTCGCGGCCTTCCAGGGCGGCGCCTTCGAGTACCTGCCCAAGCCTTTCGACGTCGACCAGGCGCTGGAGCTCGTGCGGCGCGCGCTGGCAGAAAGCGCGAGCCGCGACACGCCGGCGCCGAGCGAATCGCCGGTCACCGAAATGCTCGGCCAGGCGCCGGCGATGCAGGAGGTGTTTCGCGCCATCGGCCGTCTCTCGCAGTCGCACGCCACCGTGCTCATCACCGGCGAATCGGGCAGCGGCAAGGAGCTCGTCGCGCGCGCGCTGCATCGTCACAGCCCGCGCGCGAACGGTCCTTTCATCGCGCTCAACACGGCCGCGATTCCCAGGGACCTGCTGGAATCCGAGCTGTTCGGCCACGAGCGCGGCGCGTTCACCGGCGCGGCCGCGCAGCGGCGTGGCCGCTTCGAGCAGGCCGACGGCGGCACGCTGTTCCTGGACGAGATCGGCGACATGCCGGCCGAATTGCAGACCCGTTTGCTGCGCGTGCTCGCCGACGGCCAGTTCTACCGGGTCGGTGGACACACGCCGATCAAGGTCAATGTGCGCGTGATCGCCGCCACCCACCAGGATCTGGAAGTGCGGGTGCGCGAGGGCCTGTTCCGCGAAGACCTCTTCCACCGGCTGAATGTCATCCGCCTGCGCCTGCCGGCGCTGCGCGAGCGGCGCGAAGACATTCCGCTGCTGGTGCGCCATTTCATGCAGAAAAGCGCGCGCGAGCTGGGCATGGAAACCAAGGGCGTGTCCGAGGCGGCGATGAAGACCCTGGTCGGCCTGCCGTGGAGCGGCAATGTGCGCCAGCTGGAGAACGTCTGCCACTACCTCAGCGTGATGGCGCCGGGCCAGGTCGTCGAGGTGGGGGACCTGCCGTCCGACCTGATGCAGGGACAGGCGCCGCAGCCAACGGGCGACTGGCTGCAGGGGCTCGCCACCGAGGCGGGGGCGCGGCTCGCGCGCGGCGAGGCGGCGATCCTCGACGAACTGACCCAGGCCTATGAAAAGACCTTGATCGAGGTCGCGCTGCGCCACACCGGCGGGCGCCGCATCGAGGCCGCGCATCTGCTCGGCTGGGGGCGCAATACGCTCACGCGCAAGATCCACGAACTCGGCATGGACGCGGAGGCCGGCGGGGAGGAAGCGAAGTAGCGGCCCGCGGATGCGGGCGCAAAAAAGCCGACGTAACGTCGGCTTTTTTGCGCGGTCGAGGCAGGCTCAGGCGGCCTGCGCTTCTTGCAGCAGTTTCTGGATCTCGCCCTTCTGGTACATCTCGATCATGATGTCGGAGCCGCCGATCAGCTCGCCCTTCACATACAGCTGCGGGAAGGTCGGCCAGTTGGCGTAGTACTTCAGGTTCTCGAAGATCTCCGGATCGGCCAGCACGTTCACTGCCAGAAAATCCTTCACGCCGCAGGCCTGCAGCACCTGCGCGGCGCGGGCGGAAAATCCGCACTGCGGGAACTGGGGCGTGCCCTTCATGTACAGCACGATGTTGTTGTTGGTGACTTGTTCGCGGATGCGGTCGAGCGGGGTCATGGTGGCTCCTGATAATACCTGACTAGAATGCTCGGGAATTATACGCGGGCGATTTTAGGCGTCAAGCGGGTTTGGTCAGACGCTGCGCGGGGGTGAGGAAGGCCTTGTGGAGGAGGTGCGGCAGCAGCAGGTGCGGCGGCATCCTGAGCCAGTGCGCGCGCACGTAGGCGGCGAGGCGCGCGCCGCGTGTGAGCCTGTCGGCACAGCTGGCGTGGTCCGGCGCGAGCACGCGGCTGAACACGGTGTCCATCAGCGCGAGCGTGGCGTGTCCGGGCGCGTGCGTCGCGGCAGCGGCGAGTGCGGCGTCGGGCACCGGCGTGTCGAGGAAAAGGCGCACGTAGCGCAGCGCGTAGAAGAGCGGACGGCCCAGCTCGAGTTCCTCGGCGCGCGCGGCGAGGCGCGGCCAGAAATTCGCGTCGGCCGCGGCATCGCGCAGCAAGAGATCGAGATCGGTCAGGTCGCGCAGGCCGTGCGGCAGTTCGCCGTCGTGGAAAAGATGCGTGGCCGAATGCAGGATGCGGTCTTCCGGGGCCAGCACATAGACGCCTGGCATTCCCGCCACGGCGACGGCGCGGTCGAGCAGCTTGGCCGAATCCGGATGGTAGCGCGCGGTGTCGGGCAGGATGGCGTGATGGACATCGATCACCGTCCCGCGCTCGATATGCTGCAATGGCGGAATCTCGTGCATCCAGCGGCGGTAATAGCGCTTGTCGTAGTCGGTCAGGCCGCTTGCATGCCAGCCGGCCAGCATGAGCGCGGATTCCACCTTTGGCAGCGATGCGCGCGGCACGAGAATGTCGATGTCGTTGAACAGCCGTCCCGCCGCGGGGGAGAGATCGGCGACGACGTAGGCGGCGCCTTTCAGCGCGACCAGCGGGCCGCCCAGACCGCCGAGTGCCGCGCGAATCTGTCGCAGTTCCCAGCGGACGGCCACGGACTGTTTGTTTGCCAACGTCTCGGCCGACTCGAGATGCCAGCGCACCGCATCCGGGATCGCCGCCGCAAAC
Source organism: Thiobacillus sp. (assembly GCA_046292745.1). Classification (GTDB taxonomy): domain Bacteria; phylum Pseudomonadota; class Gammaproteobacteria; order Burkholderiales; family Thiobacillaceae; genus Thiobacillus. The sequence continues at coordinate 136,210 of JBKBQH010000006.1, forward strand.
CCGTGCTCACGAAAGCGGTGGTAGAGACGCGCCAGCAGTCCCGCCGCCCGTGCCTGCCGCACCAGGATGTCCCAGTCGCCCATGGAAAAGGCCGCAATGGTCTCCGGCGTGCGCAACGTCCGGACGAGCAGGTCGCGGCCGGGCAGCATGGTCAAGCGGGCCGCCCGGCGTCGGCCAGGGCATCGAACGCGGCTATTGCTTCCGGCAATTCGCCATAGTGGAAATCGAAGCAGTCGACCTGATCGATCAGCGCCGTGCCAACCCGGAAGCCGTCTTCGCCCAGGTGGCTGTAGTTGAACGCGTTCTGCGCCAGGAACATGAAGGTCTGCGCCTGCGAGCGCGGGGTGAGGGTGGCCGGCGCGCCGGCCTTCCACTCGGGAAAGATCACCCAGCCGGGGCGAGCCACTTCGTGCTGCCTGCGCACGCTGTCGCGCGGGGGGCGCATGTGGGCGACGGTGCCCTTGACCGTGTCGTGCGAGGCGCGGTTGATGTAAGCATCCGGGGCAAACTCGCGAATGACATCGATAGACCGGTTCTTGAGGCTGACCGGCCGGGGCAGCGGCTGGATCAGGCCGGTCTTGCGGTCGATCAGGGCGAGTTCATCGGACAGCAGCCGCCAGCCCGAGAGGACCAGGCCCGCGGTGAGCGTGCTTTTGCCAGCGCCGGGCGGCGCCGGCAAAATCGCCGCCAGGCCGTTTTTCTCGACGACCGCCGCGTGGATGATCAGGAACTGGTGCGCCTGGGTCGACACGCACCAGTTGAGCCCCCACTCCAGCATCGGGAACGCCTGGTCGCGCGGCAGCGGCCTGAAGGGCTTCATGCCGTCGAACGAAAATTCCACCTGCGGCCGCACCCAGCGGCGCAGGCTGGCGGGCGGATCGACCGAGACGTGGAAGTCGGCAAACGCCTCGTGCGCATTGCGCACCTCGAACTGGCCATAGAGTTCGGTGAGGCCTTCGGCCACGGCGGGAATGCGAGACCGCACGCGGAGCGAAAACGGACCGGTCCGCATCCATACGCCCGCGCCGGCCAGTTGCCGGCGCAACTCGGCGGGGGACAGTTGCAGCAGCTTCATGCGGACGCCAGCAGGCCGATCTTGCGCAGGCTGTCGAGGGTTTCATCGGCCAGTTCGCGAAGCTGTGGCGTATCGGCGACGCCGAGCCGTGCCGCCAGGGCAGTGGCAATCTCGGCTGCGGTGAGGCCGGGGTGTTCGCGGCAAATATGATAGAGCGCCAGCGTGATCGGCTTCAGGTAATGCGTGTCCCCCGACGCAGCATCGTAGACGACCGCCTCGTCGCCCCAGCTTTTCAGCAGACGGTTGTTCCCTGCCTGCGTCTGCGCCATGGTCAACGCAGGTTTTTATTGTCCGGATCCGAGCCCAGCGGGCAGCCCCGGTTGTTGAGTCTGTCGAAGGTGTCCTTCAATGCCGCGCCGTTGGTCTTGTAGTTCTCCCGGAACATCCGGGTGATGTCACCCGGCTCGTAACCATAGTTGACGCTGTCATGCGCCGCATTGAGCAGCGCCGCGACCGCATGGAAGCCAAGATTTTCGGACACGGGGTCACCCCCCAGGTCCTGAAATGCATTCCCCTGGGTGCAGTTGGCCGGCGCCCCGGCGGGATTGGCGGGGCGGTTGGCCTTGTGGCCGGTGCATTTTTTGGTTCCGCCGTTCAAATACATCACGTCGAGCAGGGTGTAGGGATTGCCGTTGCAGTCCACGTACTCCGTCACCCCGAACACATCATTGAACGTCTGGGTCGGCGCGTAGCCGCGCCACGCGAACAAGTGCTGGCACGTCTTCCAGTATCCCGGCGTGCAGCCGCCGCACGGCGTGCCTCCCGGCCGGGAGAGGTTGCCGGAAGCCATGCCGGAGATGCTGCACTGGTTGGCCCACACCGGCCGGCTGGACAGCGTGAACACGGCCCCCGCGCCGAGCGCGGCGCCGGCCAGCCTGCGCCGCGCCGGATCGACCGGCGGCGCAGTCTCGGGCAGGGGGGTCTCGTTATCGGTAGGGTGGTCGGACTCGGACATGGCGGGCCTCGGTAGGGATTGCGTGTTTCAGTGGGCTGTTTCTAGTCAAGAAACATGAGCAAGAATTGCGCCAATATACATCGGGCCGTCAATTGAGGGGCGTCTGTCGTGCCGGCCGGGTAGCGACCGGGCCGTCGGCGCCGTCAAGTGTAAATTATTCCGACAGGCGGCCGCCACTCACGCGCGGGTGTCCGGCCAGGTCGGGCCAGGTCTGCACGTCGTCGTAGCCGTGGGTTTCCAGCAGGGCGCGGACCGCCGGCGCCTGGTCGTAGCCATGTTCGAGCAACAGCGTGCCGCCGGGAACGAGGTGGCCGCGCGCAGCGGCGATCAGGTGGCGCAGGTCGGCGAGGCCGTCGGCGCCCGCTGCGAGCGCCGAGGCGGGTTCGAAGCGCACGTCGCCGCGGGCGAGGTGGGGGTCGGTGGCGGCGACGTAGGGCGGATTGCCGACGATGCAGTCGAAGCGGCGTCCGGCGAGCGCGGCGAACCAGTCGCTGGTCAGGAATTCGACAGCGGTGTCGAGAAGCGCGGCATTGTGGCGGGCCACGGCGAGCGCGGCGGCCGAGCGATCGACCGCGATGACGCGGGCGGCCGGGCGTTCCAGCGCGAGCGTGATGGCGACGCAGCCGCTGCCGGTGCCGAGATCGAGCAGGGCGGTGGCCTCATCGGGGGCGATGTGGGTGAGCGCCAGTTCGACCAGCAGCTCGGTCTCGGGGCGCGGGATCAGCACATCGGGCGTGACCGTGAACGGGCGGCCGAAAAACTCGCGGCGGCCGGTGAGATAGGCGACAGGCTCGCCCGCCAGCCGGCGCGCGAGCACGGCGTCGAACGCCGCGGCCTGTTCGGCGGACAGCGCATCGGTGTCGTGCGCGAGCAGCCAGGCCGGCGCCACCTCCCAGGCGAAGGCCGCAAGCACGCGCGCTTCGAGCCTGGCTTCGCGCGTGTCCAGGCCGAGCGCGGTGGCGAGTTGGCGGGCCGCGGTGCCGAGGCACGCGGCCACCGTCGGCGGTGCTGATCCCTGTTTATTCACCCGACAGCGTCGCCAGCAGCTCGGCCTGGTGTTCGGCCGCGAGCGCGTCGAGCAGTTCGGTGAGGTCGCCGTCCATCATCGCCTCGAGCTTGTACAGCGTGAGATTGATGCGGTGGTCGGTGACGCGTCCCTGCGGGAAGTTATAGGTACGGATGCGGTCGGAGCGGTCGCCGGTGCCGATCAGGCTCTTGCGCGTGCTCGCCTCGGCGGCGTGCTGGGCCTGCCGCTCGCGCTCCTTTAAGCGGGCCGCCAGCACCGCGAGCGCCTGCGCCTTGTTCTTGTGCTGCGAGCGGTCGTCCTGGCACTCGACGACCAGTCCCGTCGGCAGGTGGGTGATGCGCACCGCCGAATCGGTCTTGTTGATGTGCTGGCCGCCGGCCCCCGAGGCGCGGAAGGTGTCGATGCGCAGATCCGCCGGATTGATGTCGATTTCCCCGACTTCGTCGGCTTCCGGCATCACCGCGACGGTGCACGCCGAGGTGTGGATGCGGCCCTGCGACTCGGTCTCCGGCACGCGCTGCACGCGGTGGCCGCCCGATTCGAATTTCAGGCGCGAGTACGCGCCGTGGCCGACGATGCGCACGATCACTTCCTTGTAGCCCCCGGCTTCGCCGGGGGCCTCCGACACGATCTCGACTTTCCAGCCCTGGCGCTCGGCGTAGCGCGTGTACATGCGCAAGAGGTCGCCGGCGAACAGCGCCGACTCGTCGCCCCCCGTGCCGGCGCGGATTTCGAGGAAGATATTGCGTTCGTCGTTGGGGTCGCGCGGCAACAGCGCGGTCTGCAGTTCCGTTTCAAGCCGTGCGATCTTCGCCGCGCTGTCGGCGAGCTCGGCCTCGGCGAGTTCGCGCATGGCGGGGTCGGCGAGCAGCTCCCGTGCGGTTTGCTGGTCGGCCTCGACCTGGCGGTACTGGCGATACAGCATGACCACGGGATCGAGCTCGGCGCGCTCGCGGGAGAGCTTGCGGAAGCTGTCCATGTCGGCGGCGATCTCGGGCTGCGCCAAGAGCGCGTCGAGTTCTTCCAGCCGCTCGTCGGCGCGAGCGAGTTTGTCTGCCAGCGTAGCCTTCATGGATTGACCGCGTTCAATCGTCCGGGTGCAGGCCGTAGAGCTGGCTGATCAGGCGGGCGACCTGCTCGCGCTCATCGCGGCCGGCGTGGCTCAATGCGTGCGTGGGCGCGTGCAGCAGCTTGTTGGCGAGCGCGTGGCTCATGGCGTCGATCACCTTGGCCGGGTCCTCGCCGCGCGCCAGCGCCTTCTGCGCCTTCTCGATCTCGTGGCGGCGGTGGCGTTCGGCGGTGTCGCGCAGATTGCGGATCAGCGGCACCAGTTCACGGCCCTCCATCCAGTGCACGAAATGCTCGACGCTGGTCTCGATGATCGCCTCGGCCTGCGCCACCTGCGCCACGCGGTTGTCCATGCCTTCCCGCACCACTTGGCCGAGGTCGTCGACGCTGTAGAGAAAGACGTCGTCCATGGTGGCGACTTCGGCCTCGACGTCGCGCGGCACCGCGAGGTCGACGATGAAGACGGGGCGGTGGCGGCGCTGCTTGATCGCCCGTTCGAGCATGCCCTTGCCGAGGATGGGCAGCGGGCTCGCGGTCGAGGTGATGATGATGTCGTAGCCGGGCAGCTCGTCCGGCAGCGCGGTCAGCGGGATGACCCCGGCACCGAAGCGCTCGGCAAGCGGCCGGGCGCGCTCGGCAGTGCGGTTGGCCACGGTCATCTTGCGCGGGTGCTGGGCGGCGAAGTGGGTGATGCACAGTTCGATCATCTCGCCGGCGCCGATGAAGAGACAGGCCTGCTCCCTGATGCTGGGGAAGATGCGCTCGGCGAGCCGCACCGCGGCGGCGGCCATCGATACCGAATTGGCGCCGATTTCGGTGCTGGTGCGCACCTCCTTGGCGACCGAGAAAGTGCGCTGGAACAGCTTGTGCAGCACCAGCCCGAGCGTGCCGGCTTCCTCGGCGGTGGCGACCGCCTGCTTCATCTGGCCGAGGATCTGGGTTTCGCCGAGCACCATGGAATCGAGACCGGCGGCGACGCGGAACGCGTGTTGCGCGGCCTTTTCGCGCGGCAGCGCATAGAGGTAGGGGGCGAGCTCGCGGCGGTCGATGCGGTGGAAGTCGGCCAGCCACTGCGCGACTTCGTCCGGCGCCGGCGTATTGAGATACAGCTCGGTACGGTTGCAGGTCGACAGGATCGCCGCCTCGCTGGCGCGCCGGCTCTGCGTCAGCTCGTGCAGCGCCGTGGTCAGCTTTTCCGGGCCGAAGGCGACCTGCTCGCGGATCGCGAGCGGCGCAGTATGGTGGTTGACCCCGAGGGCGAGAAGCTGCATGGCGGCAGGTGGCCGGTTGAACGGTCCGCTATTTTACCCGTACTGCTACTGCGGTCGAACCGGGGAGGCCTGCAATTCAAAGCGCAGCCGGTCGTAGTAGCGTCCGCGATAGAGCAGGCGGCGACGCGCAGGCGTGTCGGTGAAGGCGGTGCGGGTGTGCAGCACGTTGTTGCACACGAGCCCCATGCCAGGCGCCAGCCGCGCGCCGAGGATGTATTCGGAATCGGCGAGGATCTCGGCGAGCGTCGCCACCGCCGCTCGCGTCACCGCGTCGGCCTTCCACACGATCGAGCGGGTTCGCGCGGTGTAGCGCATGACGAGAAAACCTTGCGCGGGGTCGATGGCGAACACCGGGCCCGACTGCGCCGGGCGGGCGACGTTGTCTTCGTCCATGCGCGCCGGAATGGTCATCGCGTCGGGCCGCATCAGCGCGGCGACGTAATCGGGATTGACGTCGCGCAACTGGAGGTAGGCGATCTCGTGGTCGAGCAGCGCGTTCTCGCCACCGGATTCCGCGTCCTGCGCGCAGTGCAGCGTCATGCCGAGGATGCGGCGATCGAGCGCGTTGTAGTAGCCGTCGGTGTGCCAGTTGATCGGCTTGTGCGTGTAGGGAATGTAGTCGCCGCGCACACCGCCGGCGTCATCGTCGGCCGGGGTGATCGACGACAGCCCGTCCTCGTCGGCGAGGTAGTTTCCCTCGAGACGCGTGAGGCCAAGCTGGCGGCCGAGCTTAAGCGGAATGGTCTTGTCGGCGGCCGGCAGGTGCGGCGCGCTGTAGAGCGCCATGTTGGCGCGCGCGCAGCGGTCGGCGAGCGCGTCGAGTTCGTCTCGGGTCAGGTGACGTGGGTCGGCGAGCGGGACGACGAGGGCGTCGACGCTGCGCGGGTAGGCCGCGAGCTTGGCATCGCGCCAGGCGCGGTAGCCGGACTCGTTGGCGAGATCGAAGGGGGACGCGGCCAAGGCTTACTCGGGCGGCAGCATGTCGGGCGAACCGAAGCCGCGCTTCACCGGCGCGTCGGACAGCAGACCCTTGAAGCTCTTCCTGACCGTGCCCATCATCTCGGGCATTTCGATGTCCATGATCTGGTCCATGATCCAGGTCTTGTCGTTGTCGCCCATTTCCTCGCGGATCTGCAGGCCGAGGAAGCGCAGCGCCGGAAAGCTCGCCTTCTCGTCGTCGGGGAAATCGAACTCGGCGTAGTCGGCGAAGCGGCGGTTGAGGAAATCGATGAACTCGGCCTTGAAATTGCGATTGCCGTCCGGGCCGACGACGCTGATGATGTTCTCTTCCATCACTTCGCCGAGGCGTTTGCTGATCGCCTGCAGCACCGCGACGCGGCGCTCGGGCGTGAGCGTGGCGTAGGCCATGCGGTCGCAGTAATGCACGAGGAAGGCAATGAATTCGGCGATCAGCTTGAAGCCGCGCGCCGGCGTGATGATGTCGTAGTTTTCGCGGCCGAGGTTGTCGACGGCCTTGTCGGCGACGCGCCAGACGGTCGAGGCGACCGCGGTGGCGATCTCCTCGGGGCTGCGCTCGCCGTCCTTCTTGAACCAGACGGTACGGACACGGACGGGTTTGACCATGCTTATTCTCCTGTGGCGACGGGGCGGGACGGATCGGTGATCCACTCGCTCCAGGAACCGGGGTAGAGGCGGGAACCGGGCAGACCGGCGATTTCCATTGCCAGGATGTTATGGCAGGCGGTGACGCCCGAACCGCACATGTGAATGACCTGCCAGGGCGCGCGGCCCCTGAGCAGGGCCTGGTACTCCTCGCGCAACGCCTCGGGCGGCTGGAAGGTGCCGTCGAGGTCGAGGTTGTCCTCGAACGGCCGGTTGACGGCGCCGGGCACGTGACCCGCGACCGGGTCGAGCGGCTCGAACTCGCCCGTGAAGCGGCGGTCCGGGCGCGCGTCGATAATGATCTGGTCGCCGTTTTGCGAGGCACGCAGCACCTCGTCGGCCGTCACGATCAGGCTGGGTTCGGGCAGGCAGGCGCAGGCGGCCTTGTGCGGCACCGGCGGCGTGCTGGAGAGCGGGCGCTTCTCGCGCGTCCACTTGGGAAAGCCGCCGTCGAGCAGCGCCACGCCCGGATGCCCGAGCCAGCGCATCAACCACCACAGCCGCACCGCCATCGCGCCGAAGCTGTCGTCGTACACCACCACCTGCTTGTTCACGCCGACGCCCCACTGGCAGAGCTTATCGTTCAACACCTGCGGGTCGGGCAGCGGATGGCGGCCGGTCTTCTCGCCGACCGGCGCCGACAGGTCCTCGTCCAGGTGCACGTAACGCGCGCCCGGGATGTGCGATTTCTGGTAGGCGTGGCGGCCCGCCCCGGTGTCGGTGAGGGTGAAGCGGCAGTCCAGCACGATCCAGTTGGGATCGTCCAGGTGTGCCGCGAGGTCTTCGGTGCTGACGAGGGTATTGGAAAACATGGGGTCCGGAAGCAGGAAGCAGGAAGCAGGGGCCAGCGTGAAGGGGATGCGAGCCCCTGGATCCTGGTCCCTGGATCAGTAGCCGCCCTTGCCGTAAGGCTTGGTCAGGCCGGCGATGCGGGCCGACTGGCGGGCCGGCTGGTTGGGGAACAACTCGTAGAGTTTTTTCTTCCAGTCCGTGCCGGGGTGGAGCTCTTCCATTTCCGCCAGCATGTTGCGGAAGTTCGGGGTGTGCCCGTCCTCCCGGTACTTGTCGCGCATGTAGTTGATGACCAGCCAGTGGTCGTCGGTCAGCGTGATCTTCTCGGCGGCGGCAATGACGGGCGGAACGTCGTCGCTGAAATTGGCTTCCAGCAGGAAGTCCTCTTCACCGGTTTCCAGTTCTTCGCCGTTTACGACATACGACATGGTTTCTCCTTTCAGGTTGAGGTTGAGTGCAATCGCCGATGGGGCTGGTTTAACCCGGATAATCCATTAGGCGGCCCTGCGGGCCTGCGCGCGCCCTGGCGGACGCTTTGCGGCGCCTCGTGGCCTGTGCTTCGCGCCCATAGGCCTTGCTATGGGCTTGTCGCCCATGCCCCGATTCGCTCGCAAACCGCCTGCCATCATCGCGCGCCCTAATGGATTATCCGGGTTTTAAAGAATCGCCGGAACGACCGGCGCGATGGATTTGTGCGGGATGAAAATGCCGCAGCCGAGCAGACGGTTGAGGCCCAGGCCCTCGTCCTGCAGCTGCAATGACTTGTGCGGCGGCACGTCGTGCAGCATCAGGCTGAAGCCATAGCGCGTGCCCGCCGCGCTCTCGAGCGTCTGCCGCCTGCCGCAAATGAAACCGCAGCGCAGCTGGAAGCGGCCGTCGAGCTCGCGCATCACGTCCTGCACGAACTGTTCCTCGGTTTCGCTGCCGGTGTCGACGAAGTGCGCGTACAGGTTGGCGAACGGGCTGAAGGCGCGCGTCTTGAAATTGCCTATCGTCAGCGCGTGCCCCTTCAGGTCGAGTGTCGTGCCGACCAGCGCCCGCAGATCGTCGACGTGCGCCTGCGGCACGCGCAGGTAGAGTTTGGTGCGGCGGTTGATGTTGAGCGTGGCATCGCCGCTGTTGGTCTCGGCGCCTTTCAGATGCAGGATGCCGGTGCCGGCGTCCTCGCCCAGCCAGGGCAGCAGCGCGCCGATCGCGTCGGCGAGCAGTTGCGCGTTTTCTGCCGGGATGGTCGTGCCGACGAGATCGAACTGCACGTCGATCATGTGCGGCGTGTATGTCTCCGGTTTGTGCTCGGGGAAGCCCCAGCTCACGGCGCATCTCCCGCGTTGTCTTTCGCCCAGGCCAGCATCAGGTCGGCCCACTTCTGCGCGCTGACCGGGTCGACGTCGAAAATCGTGAAACGCTTGTTCTCGCGGATGCGGATGCGCAGGAAAGGCACCCCACCCGCCTCGTGGGTGAGATGCTGGAATTCGACTTCCTGGCCGCCAAAAGGCAGGCGCATCTTGTCGAGGGGCGTGATCTCGGGCATGGGGTCTCGATCCGATTCAAATTCAATCCATGGCCGGCGCCCGCGGCGGCTGCCACAGACAAACCGGCCATCACTGGCCGCAACTGAGGGCGCGACGCGCCATTTCAACCCTGCACCGCGCAGGGGCTTGCGTCTGCAACAATATTTTAATACTCTTATTGATTCCTGTGGCGGACACGTAATGTCTCACCGTTTACCGGGACGGGGCATTACCGCATGGGGGAAAACGACATACTCCTTTCGGGTAGGTTGCCGCCTACCACAATGGGGGGGTCGGGTTACCCGTGAGAATGATGGTGGCGCGGCCACCGACCCAATACCATGATGGGATACCGTTGGGCCGCCGGCTGAACGGGCATTTCGAAATGATCTAGGAGAGAAGAGAAATGGCAAAGCAAATGCACAAGACCCCTAATCTGGACGAGCTCGAGAAAGGCCCGTGGCCCAGCTTCGTGACCGGCCTCAAGCGTCTGGCCAAGGAAAACGACATGATGGTCGACCTCTTGGGTCAGCTGGAAACCTCGTACGAGACCAAGTTCGGCTACTGGAAGGGCGGCACGGTCGGCGTGTTCGGCTACGGCGGCGGCGTGATCCCGCGCTTTACCGAGCTGAAGGACGAGAACGGCAATCCCAAGTTCCCCGAGGCCGCTGAATTCCACACCCTGCGCGTGCAGCCGCCCGCCGGCATGCACTACACCTCCGACCTCCTGCGCAAGATGTGCGACGTCTGGTCGAAGAACGGCGGTTCCGGCCTGATCGCCTTCCATGGCCAGTCCGGCGACATCATGTTCCAGGGCATCAAGACCGCCGACGTGCAGCGTGCCTTCGACGAGTTCAACGAAATGGGCTTCGACCTCGGCGGCGCCGGCCCCGCGCTGCGCACCTCGATGTCCTGCGTTGGCGCCGCGCGCTGCGAAATGTCCTGCTATGACGAAGCCAAGGCCCTGCGCACCGTCATCAACAACAACCTCGACGACATGCACCGTCCGTCGCTGCCCTACAAGTTCAAGTTCAAGTTCTCCGGCTGCCCGAACGACTGCGTCAACGCCATCCAGCGTTCCGACATGGCGACCATCGGCACCTGGCGCGACAACATCCGCGTCAACGAAGCCCAGGTCCAGGACTACATGAAGGCCCACGGCATGAACGATCTCGTCAACGACGTGATCAGCAAGTGCCCGACCAAGGCGATCACCCTGGTCGAGACCGGCAAGTTCCAGCCCAGCGAGCACGTGTCCGCCGCCAACCTCGGCAACGGCCAGACGATGTGCATCGACAACAAGAACTGCGTGCGCTGCATGCACTGCCTGAACGTCATCCCCGGCGGCCTGCTGCCCGGTAACGACAAGGGCGTGACCATCCTGGTCGGCGGCAAGGGCGTGCTGAAGATCGGCGCGACCATGGGCACCGTGGTGATTCCGTTCATGAAGCTCGAGTCCGACGAGGACTTCGAGAAGCTGAACGAGCTGGCGCGCAACATCCTCGACTTCTTCGCCGAAAACGCGCTGGAGCACGAGCGTACCGGCGAGATGATCGAGCGCATCGGCCTGACCAACTTCCTCGAGGGTCTGGACATCCCGGTCGATCCCAACATGATCAAGGAGCCGCGTTCCAACCCGTACTTCCGTTCCGACGACTGGGACGAGCAGGTCGAGAAGTGGAACGAGTACAAGCAGTCCGCCGCTTAAGTTTCGCTTAACCCCCGGGCGCCGGCGTGTGCCGGTGTCCGGTGCTTTAATCAGAGTTGGAGATAAACATGGCAGAACTACGTCAGCCTATCGAGTCCGGCGCGCCGGATCCGATGCCCTACATGCACCCCGTCATGGTGAAGAACTACGGCAAGTGGGTGTTCCATAGCCACCCGAAGCCGGGCGTCCTCTATCACCGCGCTGAATCCGGCGACGAAATCTGGACCGTCAAGGCGGGCACCCAGCGCCAGATGGACCACTTCACCATCCGTGAGCTGGCTGACATCGCCGACCAGTACGGCGACGGCTATGTGCGTTTCACCGCGCGTTCCAATATCGAATACATGGTGGCCGACGGTTCCAAGGTCGAGCCGCTGATCAAGGCGCTGTCCGAGAAGGGTTACCCCATCGGCGGCACCGCCAACTCGGTGTCCATGATCGCCCACACCCAGGGCTGGCTGCACTGCGACATCCCCGGCACCGACGCCTCCGGCGTGGTGAAGGCGCTGATGGACGAGCTGTACGACGACTTCGTCAAGTGCGAGATGCCCAACCGCGTCAAGCTCTCGACCTCCTGCTGCGAGATCAACTGCGGCGGCCAGGCCGACATCGCCATCATCGTCCAGCACACCAAGCCGCCGAAGATCAACCACGATCTGGTCGCCAACGTGTGTGAGCGTCCGTCCGTCGTCGCGCGCTGCCCGGTGGCGGCGATCCGTCCCGCCCTGGTGAACGGCAAGCCCTCGCTCGAAGTCGACGAGAAGAAGTGCATCTGCTGCGGTGCCTGCTTCCCGCCCTGCCCGCCGATGCAGATCAACGATCCCGTGCATTCCAAGATCGCGATCTGGGTGGGCGGCAAGAACTCCAATGCCCGCTCGCGTCCGACCTTCCACAAGCTGGTCGCCGCCGGTCTGCCGAACAACGCCCCGCGCTGGCCGGAAGTCGCCGAGGTGGTCAAGAAGATCCTGGCCACCTACAAGGCCGACGGCAAGCCGTGGGAGCGCATGATCGACTGGATCGACCGCATTGGCTGGCCCGCGTTCTTCGAGAAGACCGGTCTGCCCTTCACCAAGTATCACATCGACAACTGGCGGGGTGGCCGCGCCAACCTGAACGCTTCCGCGCACATCCGCTTCTGAGCGGTTCCGGTTGGGTCAGTTCCGCCGCGGCCTGGGAGGGGCGCGGCGGATGCTTGATAACAATGAGTGGTTTTTTCGGAGTTTGAGCAGCCATGCAATTCGGCATTCTTGTAAACGAAGGGCCTTACAACCATCAGGCCAGTGACTCCGCCTACCTCTTCGCCCGCACGGCGATCGAGAAGGGTCACAAGGTTCCGCGTGTTTTTTTCTACCATGACGGCGTGAACAACTCGACGCGCATGGGCGAGCCGCCGCAGGACGATCGCAACGTCACCGCGCGCTGGTCCAAGCTGGCCGAAGAGCATGGGATCGATCTCGTCGTGTGCGTTGCGGCTGCGCTGCGCCGTGGCATCAAGGACGAACTGTTGGCGCCGGGCTTCCGCATTTCCGGCCTGGGGCAGTTGGTGGAAATGGGCATTCAGTACGATCGTCTCGTGACGTTCGGTGATTGAGGAATAACGAGATGAGCGATATGGATATGGAAGACGACGGCTCCGGCATCGTCAAGAAATTCATGTTCCTGAACCGCAAGGCGCCGCACGGCACCGTGTACGCGCTGGAAGGTCTGGAAGTGGTGCTGATTACCGCGGCGTTCGATCAGGACGTCAGTCTGGTGTTCACCGACGATGGTGTCTACCAGTTGATGAAGGGCATCGATACCAAGGGCATCGAGGTCAAGGATTTTTCCAAGACCTACCGTGCGCTGGAAGGCTACGACATCGAGAAGCTCTATGTCGACAAGACCTCGATGGATGCGCGTGGCCTCACGGAAGACGATCTGATCGTGGATGTGACCGTGCTCTCCGACGATGAGATGAAAAATCTCATGGAAGAGCAAGACGTCGTGATCAGCTTCTAAGGGGATAGACATGCTGCATATCGTGAACAAATCGGCCACTGAGCGCAGCTCGCTGGATAGCTGCCTGCGCCTGGCCACCAAGGGTTCTGCCGTTTTGCTGATCGAAGACGCGGTCTACGCCGCGACGAAAGGCAATGCGGCGGCGGCGAAAATCCAGGCAGCGGCGGCTGACCTCAAGATTTACGCACTCGGGCCCGATCTGGCGGCGCGCGGCATGGCCGGGCGTGTGCTGGACGGCGTCAATGTCGTGGATTACGGTGGTTTCGTGGATCTGGTCGCAGAGTACCGCAACTGCCAGTCTTGGCTGTAACTTTTAATCAAAGGAGTATTGCTATGCCCATGGTGAACATCGCCGGTAAGGAAGTCGAAGTCGACGAGGAAGGCTATCTGGTCGACCTGTCGCAGTGGAACGAAGACATTGCCAAGTACATGGCCCAGGAAGAGAAGGTCGACCTGACCGACGCGCACTGGGAAGTCGTCAACTTCCTGCGTGAGTACTACGCCGAATACCAGATCGCGCCCGCCGTGCGCGTGCTGACCAAGGCGATTGGCAAGAAACTCGGCCCCGAGAAGGGCAACAACAAGTACCTGTACGAGTTGTTCCCCTACGGTCCCGCCAAGCAGGCCTGCAAGATCGCCGGCCTGCCCAAGCCGACCGGCTGCATCTAAGTTCCGATGCCATCGGGTCGCCCCGGGCTCGTTCCGGGGCGACGCCGATTCCGCGGCCTGTTTTCAAATCGAATGCGCGTCCGCGCAGCGTTCGATTCGCAAACAGACACGTTGTTGGGGGATAGGGTTTGTCTACTTTGACGATGATTTATGCCGGGATGTTCTACCTTGCGGCCCTGCTGCTGGTGGGCGGTCTTGCCTACAAGATTTTCGATTACAGCCGCACGCCCGCGCCGCTGAAGATCCCGACCACCCCGGCGCCGACGACGCGCACGGGCGTGGTCTATCGAATGGCCAAGGAAGTCGTGGTCTTCGAATCGCTGTTCAAGTCGAACAAATGGATCTGGGTGTTCGGCTGGCTGTTCCATTTCGGCCTGTTCTTGGTGCTGGCCCGCCATCTGCGCTATTTCACCGAACCGGTGTGGTTCTGGGTCGGCATCATCCAGCCCTTCGGCAAGTACGCCAGCATCATGATGGTGATTGGCCTGGCCGGCTTGCTGGCGCGCCGCTTCCTGGTCGACCGCGTACGCTATATTTCGACGCCCTCCGACATCCTGATGCTGGTGTTGCTGATCGCGATCGGCATCTCGGGCATGCTGATGACCTTCGTCGTCCACACCGACATCGTCGCGCTGAAGGTCTTCTTCATGGGGTTGATGTTTTTCGACGTGCAGCCGGTGCCGCAGGATCCGATCCTGCTCGTGCACCTCGCGCTGGTCGCGCTGCTGATGGTGATCTTCCCGATCAGCAAGTTGCTGCACGCGCCGGGTGTTTTCTTCAGCCCGACGCGCAACCAGGTCGACAACCCGCGTGAACACCGCCATGTGGCGGCGTGGGCGGCGCGCCTCGATCAGAACAACTGATTCGCCGGCCCCGATCGACGAACGACTAAGTACGGACAGAGGACTCGCACGTGGCAGCTGCTGAATTTGACATCCCGGAACTCAAGGACGACATCGAAATCCCCAAGGTGCGCGAAGGCGCGATGGCGCACGCCAAGTCCTTCATCGCGCCCAAGCCGGTGCAGGATTTCATGGGGTATCCGCACGAGCTCGGCGAGGACTGGAAGGAGCGCGCCATCGACAAGATGGGCGACCTGCTCGGCAAATACCGCTCGCTCAAGGTGTTCCTCGATGCCTGCGTGCATTGCGGCGCCTGCACCGACAAGTGCCACTACTTCCTCGGCACGGCCGACCCCAAGAACATGCCGGTGGCGCGCCAGGACCTGATGCGCCAGGTCTATCGCCGCTACTTCACCACCGCGGGCAAGCTCTTCCCCAAGCTCGTCGGCGCCAAGGACCTGACCAAGGAAATCCTCGACGACTGGTACAGCTACTACCACCAGTGCTCGGAGTGCCGCCGCTGCTCGGTGTTCTGCCCCTACGGCATCGACACTGCCGAAATTACCATGGCCGGGCGCGAGATCCTCAACCACGTCGGCATGGGCCAGAAGTACTCCAACGAGATCCTGGGCAAGGTCCAGAAGATCGGCAACAACCTCGGCCTGCCCGGCCCGGCGCTGCAGGACACGCTCGAAGGACTCGAAGAGGACATCGAAGCCGACACCGGCGTGCCGGTGAAAATGCCGATGGACGTCAAGGGCGCCGAGGTGCTGCTGGTCACACCGTCCGCCGACTTCTTCTCCGAGCCGCACGTCGAATCGCTGATCGGTTACGCCAAGGTGTTCCATGCCGCGGGGATCAGCTGGACGCTGTCCTCGCATGCATCGGAAGCGGGCAACTTCGGCCTCTTCAACGGCAACTACGAGACCATGCGCAAGGTCGCCATGCGCATCCGCGACGCCGCGCTCGAGCTCGGTGTCAAGCGCATCGTTGTCGGCGAATGCGGCCATGCGTGGCGTGTCGCCTACAGCTTCTGGAACACGCTCACCGGCATCGGCTACGGCGGCAACGATCCGTTCTCGATCGAACTGCAGAAACAGCTCGACCACAACTACCCGCAGCCGCAGCATATTTGCGAACTGACCAACGACCTCATCAAGCAGGGCAAGATCCAGGTCGATCCGTCCGCGAACGACGATCTCGTCGTCACCTATCACGATTCCTGCAACGTCGCCCGCGCCTCCCGCATGGGCACGGAGGAGGGGGGGCAGTTCACGATCCCGCGCGAGCTGATCAAGGCGGTGGCGAACAACTTCCACAACATGGCGGACGACACGATCTACGAGTCGACCTTCTGCTGTGGCGGCGGCGGCGGCCTCCTGACCGACGACCTGATGGAAGTCCGCGTCAAGGGCGCGTTGCCGCGCATGACCGCGCTCAACAACGTGGTCAAGGAACACCAGGTCAACTTCATGGCCACGATCTGCGCCATCTGCAAGGCGCAGTTCACCAAGGTTTTGCCCAAGTACGGCTTCGACATGAGTATGGTGGGCGGTGTGCATCAACTGGTCAGCAAGGCGATCAAACTCGACTGACCGGGTATTCGATAAACAATTTATTTTGTAGGCGTTAGGAGAACCAACATGGCTGTCACGACGAACAAAGCAGCAAAGACCGAAGGCATGACATGGCGTCGCTATAAGGACGGCGAGACTGACAAGAACTATCGTTCCTCGCAGGAGCGCATCTTCCAGTCGAGCTGGACGCACAAGTGCCCGGAATACGTGCTCTCCACGCCCCCCTGC
This sequence comes from Thiobacillus sp., assembly GCA_046292745.1. Taxonomy (GTDB): domain Bacteria; phylum Pseudomonadota; class Gammaproteobacteria; order Burkholderiales; family Thiobacillaceae; genus Thiobacillus. The sequence continues at coordinate 152,554 of JBKBQH010000006.1, forward strand.
CAGGGTTCCTGCCCGGCCGGCGAAGACATCCGTGGCTACCTCAACATCGCGCGCGGCATCGAGAAACCGCCGGCAGGCGTGACCTGGCAGGAATACGCCTTCCGCCGTATCACCGAAGCCAACCCCTTCCCGAGCGTGATGGGCCGTGTGTGCCCGGCGCCGTGCGAGTCCGGCTGCAACCGCAACATGGTCGAGGACCATGTCGGCATCAACGCGGTCGAGCACTTCGTGGGTGACTGGGGCATCGCCAACAACATGAAGTTCGAGACCAAGGCCGCCGACACCGGCAAGAAGGTCGCCGTGATCGGCGCCGGCCCCGCTGGCCTGGCGGCCGCCTACCAGCTGCGCCTGCGCGGCCACGCCGTCACCATCTTCGACGAGCACGAGGAGCTGGGCGGCATGATGCGTTACGGCATTCCCGGCTTCCGCACCCCGCGTGAAATGCTCGACGCCGAAATCAAGCGCATCATCGACCTGGGCGTCGAAACCCGTCTCAAGACCCGCGTCGGCACCGACATCAGCTTCGACGAGCTCGACAAGAACTACGATGCCATCTTCATGGCGATGGGCGCGCAGGCTGGCCGCCCGCTGCCCGTGCCCGGCGCCGAAGCGCCCAACTGCGTGACCGCCGTCGCCTTCCTGCGCGCCTTCAACGAAGGCCGCCTGCAGCACGTCGGCAACCGGGTCGTCGTCATCGGCGGCGGCGACACCTCGATCGACGTCGCGACCGTCGCGCGCCGCCTGGGCAACGTCACCAAGCCGGGCACCCGTGACGAGCGTCCCGAGAACGTGATCGCCGGCCACATGGCGTCCGACGTCGCCTCCATTTCGGCCCGTGAAGGCGCCGAGGTGGTGCTGGTGTCGCGCGCGACCATGGACAAGATGGCCGCCAACAAGCACGAGGTCGAGCATGCCCTGCAGGAGGGCATCGAGATCATCGGCGGCGTGACCCCCGTGGCTGTCGTCGTCGACGAGCGCGGCCGCGCCACCGCCCTGCGTGTTGCCGACTTCATCATGGAAGGCAAGGAAACCAAGATCGTCGAAGGCACCGAGCGCGACCTGCCGGCCGACCTGATCGTTTCGGCGATCGGCCAGGGCGTCGACTTCACCGGCCTCGAGCAGTTCAACAACAACAATGGCCTGATCAAGGCCGACCGGAACTATCGCTTCCCCGGCAACGAAAAGGTCTTCGTCGGCGGCGACGTGATCCGTCCGCACCTGCTGACGACCGCCATCGGCCATGCCTCGATCGCCGTCGACGGCATCGACGCCTTCCTCAAGGGCAAGGAACTCGACAAGCGTCCGAAGGTCGACGTCCACCATTTCGACGAGATCCGCAAGTGGCTTGAAACCGGCCACGAGTACAGCGAAATCCACGGCCAGATCTGGGGCACCTCCGAGCGCAAGGACATCCTGCATAACTTCGAGGACCGTTCGGCGCGCCACATCATTTCGCACAACGAGCTGTTCCTCGGCCATTTCCCCAATGTGCCGCGCCACGTCCGCGAAGTGACCGTGCTCGACAAGGATGCCGCCCTGGGCAACTTCGAGGAGCGCCTGCATGCGCTGTCGGAAAAAGACGTCGTTGACGAAGCCAAGCGCTGCATGTCGTGCGGCCAGTGTTTCGAATGCGACAACTGCGTCGTCTACTGCCCGCAGACCGCCGTGTTCAAGGTGAAGAAGAAGGACAACCCCACTGTGGGCCGTTACGTCGACACCGACTACACCAAGTGCATCGGCTGCCACATCTGCGCCGACGTGTGCCCGACGGGCTACATCGTCATGGGCATGGGTGAGTAAGCGTGGCGGGCATGACCAAACGTCTCCTCGCGCTGGGCGCCGTCGTGCTGACGACCGCGGCGCTGGCCTGGGCTGGCGGCGAGAGCCAGCCCAAGGCCGGTGGCGCGCCCAAGCCGGTGATCCAGAAGGCCGTCAAGGGTGAGCAGTGCGTCGAACCCACGGACTACATGCGCCGCAATCACATGGTCCTGCTGAACCAGCATCGCGACCGCGCCGTGATCGAAGGGGTCCGCACCAAGAAGCACAGCCTCAAGGAGTGCATCAACTGCCACGCCAGCGAGAAGACCGGTAGCGTCGCTGCCGCCAAGGAGGATTTCTGCGTGAGCTGCCACAGCTTCGCGGCGGTGAAGATCGACTGCTTCGATTGCCATTCGACCAAGCCGCAGGGTTCGATGGCCATGCATCCGCTGAATGCTGAAACCGCGCACTACAAGCATAAGCTCGCGGCCCAGTCGGCACGGCCCGTGAGTGCAGAAGAAATGGCAAGGGTTGCCCAATGAGCGAACAGAAACCGATGACTGAGAGCCAGCCCGCGTCGCCGGAGCTCGAATCTCCGCAGCGCCGCCGCTTCGTCGGCGCCGCCGCGGCGGTGGCTGGGGTTGCGATCGCCCCGGGCGTACTGCTGGTCGAAGTGGCGCATGGCCGGCCCGAGGATCAGCCGGCCAGCAGCGCCGTGCGCTGGGGCATGCTGGTCGATTCGACCAAGTGCGCCACCGGCTGCAACGACTGTGTGACCGCATGCAGCACCGAGAACGGCTGGACCCCGGTTGCCGAAAGCAAGCATCCGAGGCAGGCGCCGCAATGGATCCGCAAGCTGGAACTGCAGGATCCGCTGACTCAGATGGAAACCAGCCTGCCGATGATGTGCCAGCACTGTGCCGAGCCGCCGTGCGTGGACGTCTGCCCGACCGGCGCGTCGTTCAAGCGTGCGGACGGCATCGTGCTGGTCAACCGCCACACCTGCATCGGCTGCCGCTACTGCATGATGGCGTGCCCGTACAAGGCGCGCTCGCTGGTGCACGAGCCCCTCAATGACACGCAGAAGCCGGACGTGCCGCGCGGCATCGGCTGCGTCGAGTCGTGCACCTTCTGCGTGCAGAAGGTCGACCGTGGCGACGGCAACACCGCCTGTGCGGAAGCCTGCACCGCCGCCGGCCACAATGCCCTGCTGTTCGGCGACATGAACGACCCCGAAAGCGAGATCTCGAAGCGCCTGCGCGAACTGCCGACCAAGCAGGTGCGCGCCGACCTCAATCTCAACCTTGGCGTTCGCTATCACGGAATCTAAGACACCATGGCAAGCATCACTTTCCGCGAAGTAGAGGGCAGCAGCCTGAAGTATTGGCTGCTGTTCGGAGGTCTCGGCCTGTTCGTCCTGTTCGGGGCGCTGGCCTGGAACACCATGCACCACCATGGCCACGTCATCACGGGCATGGACAACCAGATCGTCTGGGGACTGCCGCACGTCTTCGCGGTGTTCCTCATCGTCGCCGCTTCGGGCGCGCTCAACGTCGCCTCGATCGCATCGGTGTTCAACAAGCCGATGTACAAGCCCCTGGCGCCGCTGTCCGCGATCCTGTCGATCGCCCTGATGCTCGGCGGCCTGCTGGTGCTGGTGCTCGACCTTGGACGCTCCGACCGGTTGATCGTCGCGATGACGCACTTCAACTTCAAGTCGATGTTCACCTGGAACGTGTTCCTGTATTCCGGTTTCTTCGCCCTGGTCGGGATCTATCTGTGGACCATGCTCGACCGCAACGTGAAGTCGTACTCCAAGGCCGCCGGCACCGCAGCCTTCATCTGGCGCCTTGTGCTCACTACCGGTACGGGGTCGCTGTTCGGCTTTCTCGTCGCCCGTGAGCTCTATGGCACCGCCATGCTCGCGCCGATGTTCATCATCATGTCCTTCGCCTACGGCCTCGCGATCTACCTGATGGTGCTCGCCGCCGCCTATGCCTGGACCGGCCGCCCGCTCGGCGACGCCGTGATGATGCGCCTGAAAAGCCTGCTCGCGGTGTTCGTCGCCGCAGTGCTGTACTTCATCGTCGTGTATCACATGACGAACCTGTACTTCACCAAGCTGCACGCGGTCGAGGCCTTCATCCTGCGCGACGGCGGCATCTTCACCCAGCTATTCTGGATCGGCCAGATCCTGATCGGCGGCGTGATTCCGCTCGTCATCCTGCTCACCGGCCTGGGCAGGCAGCGCACCTGGATCATGATTGCCTGCGCACTGGTGATCCTCGGCGGGATGGCGCAGATGTATGTCACCATCATCGGCGCCCAGGCCTACCCGCTCGACCTGTTCCCCGGCCTCGTCGAATCGAGCAGCTTCTATGACGGCGAGATCCACGGCTACGTGCCAAGCATGCCCGAGCTCTTCCTCGGCCTGGGCGGCGTCGCGATTGCGCTCCTGGTGACCACTTTCGCAGTCAAGGTGCTGCGCCTGCTGCCGGCAAGTCTCGACGACGCCACCGTCGCCAAGCTGGAGCACTGATCCATGGCCCTGCCCGGCATACGCCGGGCAGGGGATCGTCTGGCATGAACCAGCTCACCGGATCGAACAAACTGACAGAACGCGGGGCCCCTATGCCCCGCGTCTTCATTTCCGCGGCGCACAAATCCTCGGGCAAGACCACGCTCACGCTCGGCCTCGCGGCCGCCCTCGATGCGCGAGGCCATGCGGTGCAGCCCTTCAAGAAAGGGCCCGACTATATCGACCCGCTGTGGCTCGGCATGGCTGCGCGACGCTCCTGCTACAACCTCGATTTCCACATGATGCAGCGCGACGAGATCGAGGCGCTGTTCGCGCGCGCCGCAGCGGGCGCGCGCATCAGCCTGATCGAGGGCAACAAGGGCCTGTACGACGGCCTCGATCTGGACGGCAGCAACAGCAATGCCGCGCTCGCCAAGCTGCTCGGCGCGCCGGTGGTGCTGGTGATCGACGCGCGCGGCATGACCCGCGGCGTCGCGCCGCTCATCCTCGGCTATCAGGCCTTCGACCGCGATATCCGCATCGCCGGCGTCATTCTCAACAACCTCGGCGGTAGCCGCCACGAATCCAAGCTGCGCGCGGTCATCGAGCACTATACCGACGCCGAGGTGATCGGCGCGGTGCAGCATGACCCGGCGATGCAGATCGCCGAACGCCACCTCGGGCTGGTGCCGGCCAACGAGGCCGATGCCGCGCGCGAACGCATCGCCGGCGTGGGGGAACGCGTCGCTGCCCAGGTCGACCTCGACCGTCTGCTGGCGATCGCGGACAGTGCCGCGCCGCGCAGGGCGGCCGACGCGCCGCGTCTCTCCGAGCCGGGGCCACGCGTGCGCATCGGCATTGCGCACGACGCCGCGTTCGGCTTCTACTACAGCGAGGATATCGATACGCTACGGGCGGCCAACGTCGAACTGGTCGAACTCGACACCCTGCACGACGCGACACTGCCTGAACTCGATGGCCTGATTCTCGGCGGCGGATTCCCCGAGGTCTTCATGGACCAGCTGCAGGCGAACACAAGCCTGCGCGTGGCGATCCGTCGCGCGATCGAGGCGGGCCTGCCGACCTACGCCGAATGCGGCGGCCTCATGTATCTGTCGAAGTCGCTCAGCTGGCAGGGGCGCACGCGCGAGATGCTCGGCGTCGTCCCGGGCGACACCGTCATGCACGAGCGGCCGGTCGGCCGCGGCTACGCACGCCTGCAGCCGACCGGCGACGACCGCTGGCAGGAAAGCGGTCTGATTCCCGCGCATGAATTTCATTATTCGAGTCTGGAAAATCTGCCGGCCGACGCCATCTACGCCTACAGCGTCGCGCGCGGCCACGGTATCGACGGCATGCATGACGGCTACCAGCGCTACAACCTGCTTGCCGCTTACGTGCACCGCCGCGGCGCGGGACCGCAGGGCTGGATTTCCCCCTTTTTGAACCAGGTACGTGCGCACAAGGCGCGCGTGGCCGCTTGAACCCTCCGAGGACTCCCCATGATCAAGATTACAGACGCCGCCGCCGAACAGATCCGCGCCGCCAACAACAACCCCGACATGTACGAAATGATCCTGCGCGTCGCCGCCTACCAGGAGGATGACGGCAGGGTGAACTACGGCATGGGATTCGACATCGAGCGCGAGGCCGACGAACACCTCATCGTCAACGGCATCCAGATCCTCATCGCGCCGCAGAGCACTCCCTACCTCCAGGGGGTCACGCTCGATTTCGTCGAGATGAGCCCCGGAGACATGCGTTTCATCTTCATTCCGCCCTACTCGGCCGAAGCCGGACCCGACGACGCCGCGCCCGCGGAGTGACGCCATGAACTACCTGCCGATCTTCCTCGACCTGCGTGACCGTCATTGCCTGGTCGTCGGCGGCTCCGAGACCGCGGCGCGCAAAGCCGAGCTGCTGCTGCGCGCCGGCGCCCGCGTCGACGTTGTCGCGCCCGTGCTGCACGAAGGCTGGACGCGATTGCCGCACGCCGAGCGCGTGACGCGCGTGGCCGACGCCTTCGCGCCCGCGCTGCTCGACGGCAAGGACGCGGTGATCGTGGTCGAGGACGACACGACGGCGGCGCAGCCCGTCGTCGACGCTGCCCGTGCGCGCCATCTTCCGATCAACGTCGCCGACAAGCCGGCACTGTGCAGCTTCATCCTGCCGTCGATCATCGACCGCTCGCCGATCATGGTCGCGATCTCCAGCGGTGGCGAATCACCGGTCCTGGCGCGCATGTTGCGCGCGCGGCTGGAAACGCTGATCCCGGCCGCCTACGGCCGCCTGTCCGCGCTCGCCTCGCGCTACAAGGATCGCGTGCGCGAGGCGATCCAGCCGGCGCAGCGCCGCGCCTTCTGGGAAAAGGTCTTCCTCTCGCCGGTTGCCGAAATGGTGTTCTCCGGCCGCGACAACGAGGCCGAGCAGACGCTCGAGGCGATGATCCGCGAAGGCGCCGCGCACGAGATCAGTCGCGGCGAGGTCTACCTCGTCGGCGCCGGTCCCGGCAATCCCGACCTGCTCACCTTCCGCGCGCTGCGGCTGATGCAGCAGGCCGACGTCATCGTCTACGACCGCCTCGTCTCGCCGCCGATTCTCGACATGTGCCGCCGCGACGCCGAGCGCATCTACGTCGGCAAGGAGCGCGACGACCATGCGGTGCCGCAGGAGGAGATCAACCTCATGCTGGTGCGCCTCGCCAAGGAGGGCAAGCGCACGCTGCGCCTGAAGGGCGGCGACCCCTTCATCTTCGGCCGCGGCGGCGAGGAAATCGAAACCCTGGTCGAGCATGGCGTGCCTTTCCAGGTCGTGCCCGGCATCACCGCGGCGGCGGGCGTGGCGTCGTACGCCGGCATCCCGCTCACCCACCGCGACTACGCGCAGTCGGTCGCCTTCGTCACCGGCCACCTCCGGGACAACACCTTCAACCTCAACTGGGAAGGCATCGCGCGCCAGGACCAGACCATCGTCATCTACATGGGGCTGAAGGGCCTGCCGCTGTTGTGCGAGGCGCTGGTCCGGCACGGGCTCAAGCCGGACACGCCGGCGGCGATCGTGCAACACGGCACCCTGCCGACGCAGCGCGTCATCACCGGCACCCTGACCACGTTGCCGGGACTGGCGGAAGCGGCACAACTCAAGCCGCCCACGCTCATCATCGTCGGCAATGTCGTCAAGCTGCGCGAGAAGCTCGGCTGGTACCAGCCGGCCCTGCACAGCGACCAGGCGCATCGCACGCCGCTCGAAACGCCGGCGCACCTGCGCTGACATGTCGCGGCCGCGGCCTCAGCTCGCCAGCCGGGCCGACGTCGACGCGCTGATCGCGTCGATGCGCCTCTCCGGCGCGCACATCCGCGAGGTCGACTGGCAGGGCCAGCCGGCCTGGCTCAAGCTCAGCGTGCCGCAGCCGCCCGCCTGGCGCTACACCCTGCTGGCGGGCATGGCGCGCCTGCTGCAGCATCCTGCCCTGCAGCCGGTGCGTCCGCACGGCGGCGAGGCCGGCATCCGCAACGAGGCCGAACGGCTTGCCGCGCTGGCAGCGGCGGGCGTGCGCGTGCCTGCGATCCTCGCCCGCGACGCGCACTGGCTGCTGATCTCCGACCTCGGCCACACCACGCTCGAACAGCTGATTCGCCATGCGACGACGGACGAGCGGCTGCGCTGGTGGTGGCAGGGCGCCGGGTATATTGCGCAGGCGCATCGCGCCGGCCAGTACCTGAGCCAGGCCTTCTCGCGCAATCTGGTATGGTCGGCCGAACACGGACTCGGCGCGATCGACTTCGAGGACGACCCCAGCAGCGCCATGACGCTGGCGCAGGCGCAGATTCGCGACTGGCTGCCGTATTGCTTCTCCACCGCCATCTACTTCGAAGACCAGCTGCCCGAACTGTGCACGGCGATCGAGGCCGTTCTCGCCGATGAGGACCCGGCCGTACGCCAAGGCGTGCGCGCTGCGCTGCGCCGCACCGCCTGGCTGCGCTGGTTGCGCTGGCTGCCCGCGCGCATGCAGCGGCGCGACGTGCTGAAGACCCAGTGTTACGGCGAACTGGCCTATCGGTATACCAGGCTTCATACCTGACGGCAGACGGGGCGGTCAAAGCGGGTCTAGAATGAAACGGATCCATTTCGAATCGAGCGCCATGACCGCCCCGTTCCACCTGCAAGAGGCAGGCCGTGGTTGTCCCCGCGAGGGGGAGGCCCTGGTTGTAAAGCCGATGAATCGGCAACAGCCACGCGATAAAGACGCTGTCCCAGGGGATACACCTTCGGATAAAGCGTCAACAACCACGCTCCACCCGCAAGGGGTAGGCCGTGGTTGTAGAGACGCTGTCCCAGGGGATACACCTTCGGATAAAGCGTCAACAACCACGCTCACCCTCGACGGCAACGAAGCCGTTGCCCGCATGGCCTACCTCGGCAGCGAGGTGATCGCGATCTATCCCATCACGCCGGCCTCCCCGATGGGCGAATGGGCCGACGAATGGGCCTCGCAGGGCAAGCCCAATCTCTGGGGCGCGGTGCCCGGCATCATCGAAATGCAGTCCGAAGGCGGCGCCGCCGGCGCGCTGCACGGCGCGCTCACCTCGGGCGCGCTGGCGACGAGCTTCACCGCGAGCCAGGGCCTGCTGCTGATGATCCCGAATCTGTACAAGATCGCCGGCGAGCTCACGCCCTTCGTGCTGCACGTCGCCGCGCGCGCGATCGCGACGCACGCGCTGTCGATCTTCGGCGACCAGTCGGACGTCATGGCGTGCCGCGCCACCGGTTGCGCGCTGTTGGCGTCGAACTCGCCGCAGGAGGCGCAGGACCTGGCGGTGATCGCGCAGGCCGCCACGCTCGCCGGGCGCATTCCCGTGATCCACTTCTTCGACGGCTTCCGCACCTCGCACGAGGTTGCGAAAATTATTGCGGTGGAGCACGACACCGTCGCCGCCATGCTCGACGCCGAACTGATCGCCGCGCACCGCGCGCGCGCGCTGTCGCCCGAACACCCCGTGCTGCGCGGCACCTCGCAGAACCCGGACGTGTTCTTCCAGTCGCGCGAACGCGCCAACCCGTTCTACGATGCCTTCCCGCAGGTGGTGCGGGACGCGATGGACCGCTTCGCCGCGCTCACCGGGCGGCACTACCGGCTGTTCGACTACGTCGGCGCGCCCGACGCCGAGCGGGTGATCGTGCTGATGGGTTCGGGTGCCGAAACCGCGCACGAAACCGTCGAGCACCTCACGGCGCGCGGCGAAAAGGTCGGCGTGCTGAAGGTGCGCCTGTACCGGCCGTTTTCGTCGGCGGCGCTGCTGGCGGCCTTGCCGGCCACGGCGCGTGCGGTCGCCGTGCTCGACCGCTGCAAGGAGCCGGGTGCTGACGGCGAGCCGCTCTACAAGGACGTGGTGACGGCGCTCGCGCAGGCGGCAGCCGACGGCGCGCGCACGATGCCGCGCGTGATCGGCGGCCGCTACGGCCTCGCCAGCAAGGAGTTCACGCCGGGCATGGTGAAGGCCGTGTTCGACGAACTCGCCGCAGCGCTGCCCAAACGAATTTTCACGGTCGGCATCCATGACGACCTGACCCATCTTTCGCTGCCGTGGGATGCCGGTTTTCGCACCGACGCCTCGAAAGCGCTGCAGCACGCGGTGTTCTGGGGCCTGGGCGCGGACGGCACGGTGTCGGCCAACAAGAACTCGATCAAGATCCTCGGCGAGGCGACCGCTCTCGCGGCGCAGGGCTATTTCGTCTACGACTCGAAGAAGTCGGGCGCGGTCACCGTCTCGCACTTGCGCTTCGGCCTCGCGGCGATCCGCTCGGCCTATCTCGTCGAACCCGGCATGGCCGGCTTCGTCGCCTGCCACCAGCCGATGTTCGTCGACCGTTACGAACTGCTCGAGCACGCTGCGCCGGGCGGCGTCTTCCTGCTCAACACACCGGCGACACCGGCGGCGGTGTGGGATACCCTGCCCGCAAAGCTGCGCGCGCAGATCGTCGATAAGCGCTTGCAACTGTGGGTGATCGACGCCTACGCCATCGCGGCCGAGGCCGGCATGGGCCGGCGCATCAACACCATCATGCAGACCTGCTTCTTCGCCATCGCCGGCATCCTGCCGAAAGACGCGGCGATCGCCGCGATCAAGCAGGCGGTGGAGAAGACCTACGGCAGGAAGAGCAAGCGGCTGGTCGAGCTCAACTTCAAGGCGATCGATTTGACGCTAGCGGCGCTGCACCACGTCACCCCTCTCCCGCAAGCGGGAGAGGGGCCAGGGGAGAGGGGGGGCGTGGCGGCGCAGCAGTCTGCCCTCTTCCCGACCCTCTCCCGCGAGCGGGAGAGGGAGATTCCAGATTTCGTCCGCGACCTCACCCTGCCGATCTACCACGGCCACGGAGACGCGCTGCCGGTGTCGAAGCTGCCCGCCGACGGCACCTGGCCGCTCGGCACCGCGAAATACGAGAAACGCAATATCGCGCTGGAAATCCCGGTATGGGAACCGGATCTGTGCACGCAGTGCGGCAAGTGCGTGTTCGTCTGCCCGCACAGCGCGATCCGCTCGCGCCTGTTCCAGGCCGGGGACGCGGCCAGCGCGCCGCCGAGCTTCAAGCACGTGCCGGCGAAGAGCAAGGAGCTTCCCGCCGGCACCCACATCAGCTACCAGGTCGCGCCCGAGGACTGCACCGGTTGCGGCGACTGCGTCGAAGCCTGCCCGATCCACGACAAGTCCAACGTGTCGCGCCGTGCCGTCAACATGGCGCCGGTCGGTCCGCTGCGCGATCAGGAGCGGGAGAATCTCGCCTTCTTCCTTACACTACCCGAATACGACCGCAGCCAAATCCAGCACGGCACGATTCCTGGCGCGATGCTGCTCGATCCGCTGTTCGAGTTTTCCGGTGCCTGTGCCGGCTGCGGCGAGACGCCCTACATCCGGCTCGCGACCCAGCTCTTCGGCGACCGCATGCTGGTCGCCAACGCCACCGGCTGCTCGTCGATCTACGGCGGCAACCTGCCGAGTACGCCCTACACCGTGAACGGCGCCGGCCGCGGCCCGGCATGGAGCAACTCGCTGTTCGAGGACAACGCCGAGTTCGGCCTCGGCATGCGGCTCGCCGCCGACCAGCTGATGGGCTACGCGAAGCTGCTGGTGGGCGAACTGGCGAGCGAGATCGGCGGCGATCTCGCCGACGGCTTGATCGGTGCCGGCCAGCGCGAGGAGGCTGGCATCGTCGAACAGCGCCGCCGCGTCGCCGTCCTCAGGGACAGGCTCGCCGCGTCGAGGCACCCGCGCGCGAAGGAACTCGCTGTCGTCGCCGAATGGCTGATCCGCCGCTCGGTGTGGATCATCGGCGGCGACGGCTGGGCCTACGACATCGGCTACGGCGGGCTCGACCACGTGCTCGCGCTGCCCCACGACGTCAACATCCTCGTGCTCGACACCGAGGTGTATTCCAACACCGGCGGCCAGACCTCCAAGGCCACGCCGCTCGGCGCCGTCGCCAAATTCTCCGCCAGCGGCAAGCCCACGGCGAAAAAAGACCTTGCCAAACTTGCCAGCGACTACGGGCATGTCTACGTCGCCACTGTCGCCTACGGCGCCAAGGATGTCCAAACCCTGCGCGTCTTCCACGAGGCCGAGGCCTACGCCGGGCCCTCGCTCATCGTCGCCTACAGCCCGTGCATCGCCCACGGCTACGACATGCGCTACAACCAGCGCCAGCAGGCGCTCGCGGTGAAGAGCGGGCACTGGCCGCTGGTGCGCTTCGACCCGCGGCTGGCGGAAACCGGCGCCAATCCGTTCAAGCTCGATTCCGCGCCGCCCAGTGTCCCGATCCAGGCCTTCATGGAATCCGAGACGCGCTTCGCCATGTTGAAGCACAGCCATCCCGACGCCGCGCAGCGCTTTCTCGAGCAGGCGCAGGCCGAGGCAGCGCGGCGCTTCAAGGCCTGGCAGGACAGGGCGCAAGCGCATGCCGACGAACCCAAACCCGGAGCCTGATGCATGGATCTCTCGACCGACTACCTCGGCCTTGCGCTCAAGAACCCGCTGGTGCCCTCCGCCTCGCCGCTCACGCGCGATCTCGATACCGCGCTCAGGCTGGAGGACGCCGGTGCCGCCGCGCTGGTGATGCATTCGCTGTTCGAGGAGGAACTGCGCGCGGAAGACGCGATGCTCGACCGCTTTCTCATGCACGCCGGCCTCGGCCATGCCGAATCCGACGGCTTCCTGCCCGATCTCGACGCCTACCTGGGCGGACTCGAGCGCTACCTCACCCACCTGCACCGGCTCAAGCGGCGGCTGGAGATTCCCGTCATCGCCAGCCTCAACGGCGTCTCCGCAAGCGGCTGGGTCGAACTCGGCCGCGAGCTCGAGCTCGCGGGGGCGGACGCGCTCGAGCTCAACGTCTACCACGTCGCCGCCGACATGCAGCAACCGGGGCACGCGGTCGAGGCCCGCTATCTCGAACTGCTCGCCGACCTGCGCCGCGTGGTGAACCTGCCCATCGCGATGAAGCTGTCGCCGTACTTTTCCTCGCTGCCGAATTTCGTCAAGCAGCTCGAAGCCGCCGGCGCCCAGGGCGTCGCGCTGTTCAACCGCTTCTACCAGCCCGACATCGACCTCGACGAGATGCGCATGACCGATTTCCTCCAGCTGTCGACCGCCGCCGAGGCGCTGCTGCGCATCCGCTGGATGGCCATCCTGCACGGCCGCACCCGGCTCACGCTCGCCGCCACCGGCGGCGTGCACGGCGAGGGCGAGGCGCTCAAGCTTTTGCTGGCCGGCGCCGACGTCGTCCACCTCGCGTCCTGCCTGCTCGCGCACGGGCCGGAAAAACTGACCGAGATCCTCGCCGGCGTACAGAACTGGATGGAAGAGAAGGAATACGAATCGCTCGCGCAGCTGAAGGGCAGCATGAGCCAGCAGAACCTGCCCGATCCCTCGGCCGTCGCGCGCGCCAGCTACCTGCGCGTGCTCGACAGCTTCACCCCGCGGCCGGGGGTATGGTCGTAGGACAGGGGGCTGTCCCCTGGTCTGCGCAACCGGCTATCCGTTCAGAAAACGCCCGGCAGCAGGCGACGCACACTTCGCCATCCGCGCCACAGGACCATCCCGCGGCCGATCCAGCGCAGCATGCGCCGCGGACGCAGCGCAAAGAAGAGTGCGGCGAGGCCGGCGACGAGCGCAGGATGTTCGTTGACCAGTCGGTGGATGCGGCAGGCGGTGTCGCGGGTCAGCGCGCGCACCTCGTCGAGGGTGTGGCAGGCGCGCGCCAGCGGCGCGACCTCGCGGGCAAGCGCTGCGCGTTGCTGGGCGATGCGTTCGCGCAGACGGCCGCGCTCCTGGTGGAGTTCAGCGAGGCTCTTCGACATGGCCGCTGGCCGACCGCAGCTGCGCCAGGTCGGCTTCCAGTTCGGCAAGGCTGTCGGCAAACACCGTGTCGGGCGAACGCAGCTGTCGCGCGAAACTGACGTAAAGCCAGGCGGCAATCCCGAATACCAGCACGGCGAGCACGCCGACGACGACGAGGCGGGATTCCCAGAACAGCAGGACGAAGAACATCACCGCGAGAAAGCTGCCGAGCGCGAGAAAGAACAGCATGGCCTGCGACAGCACGAGAAGCCGCAGAACCCGGCGTTTTTCGATGGCGATCTCGTTGCCCAGCAGTTCCAGGCGGGTGCGCCCCATTGCGACGAGCGTCGCCGCAAGGCGCTTGATCGAAGCGAAGAGTCCTTCGCTTCCGGCGTCAGCAGCCATCGAGGATCAGCGGCGGCCGAGGATGAAACCCACCAGGAACCCGACCCCCGCGGCGACGCCGATCGACTTCCAGGGGTTTTCGTGGACGTAGGCGTCGGTGGCCTGTGCCATGGCGCGCGTTTTCTCGCGCAACACGGCTTCGGCGTCGGCCAGGCGGGCCCGCGCGGCGTGGACGCGTTCCTGGATGCGGGCGCGCAACGAGGCGATCTTCTCGCCTGTCTGGTCGGCGGTGGCCTTGAGCACGTCTTCGGCATCGGCGATGACGGCTTTCATGTCGGCAACGAGTTTTTCCTGGCTGGCAACGGTGTTTTCTGTGGACATGGTCATGCCTTTCTTTTCGAGGGTGGGAAAAGTCTGAGGTTAGCAGACATAGCGGGTTTGTTTTTATAACTTGGGACGGATTATGTGTTTTCAAGAGTGGCGCCCGTGGGGACGGACCGGCAGCACGCCGGCGCAACGGATTCGCTATCGGGAAGTTGTTGCATCGTTCAGCGTGCCCCGCAGTTCCGGGCCCGGCTTGCCGTCGGGAAACCAGGCGTCCCCGCGCAGAAACGGGGGGCGCGATTTCGTTATTTGCCCTCGCCGCGCCCTCCCGGCGCGACCCGATGCTCGACCGCGAACACTGCGGCTTCCACGCGCGACGACAGGTTGAGCTTGGCGAGGATGTGGCGCACGTGGAGCTTGACGGTGTCGTGGCTGATGTCCAGCGTGCGAGCGATGGCCTTGTTGGATTCGCCGCGCGAGAGGTGGGAGAGGATTTCGCGTTCGCGCGGGGTCAGCGCGTCGAGCAGGGAGCCGGTGTCCTGGCCCTTCTTGTCGTAAAGATTGACGAGCTTGGCGGTCATCGCGGGGGCGACGACGGTTTCGCCGCGCTGGGCGCGCAGGATGGCGTCGACGACTTCGTCGGGTTCCATGCTCTTCAATAGATAGCCGTTGGCGCCGGCGCGCAGCGCGCGGGCGAGGTCGTCCTCGGCCTCGGACAGGGTGAGGATGAGCACGGGCAGTTCGAAGCCGTCGGCGCGCAGCTGCTGCATCAGCGTGATGCCGTCGGTGCCGGGTATGTTGAGGTCGAGGATGAGCACGTCGGGACGGTGCGCCCGGAGCAGCATCTCGACGTCTTCCGGTTTGCCGGTGAAGGCGGTGACCTCGATTTCACCGCTCTGCTCGAGCAGTTCGGCCAGGCCCTTGCGGAACAGGGTATGGTCGTCGACGAGGATGATGCGCGTCTGGCTCATGCGGCGTGTTCGGTGGGCTGGTGGGGCGCGCCGCGCTGGGGAAAGACCAGGCGGATGACCGTGCCGCCGGCCGGGCGCGATTCGATCACGAGCTTGCCGCCGAGCCTGGCGGCGCGCTCGCGCATGATGGTCAGGCCAAAGCTCTTGCCCATGGTCGACGACTCGGCGTGCTTCTTCTGCACGCCGACGCCGTCGTCGGCGACGTTGACGATGTACTGGCCGTCGTCGAGGTCGAAGGTGATGACGACGTGGCGCGCGCGGGCGTGCTTGGCGATGTTGTAGAGCGATTCCTGGATGATGTGGAAGACCTGGATTTCCTCGTCCGGGCTGAGGCTCACATCCTGCACCAGATTGAGAAAATCGACGTCGGCGTTGGCCTTCTTGCGGAAGCTCTTGGCGAGTTCCTGGATCGCCGGCACCAGGCCGCGCGGATTGATGCGGTCGCGGTACTGGGTGATGAGGTCGCGCAGGTCGGCGTAGGCGAGGTCGACGGCCTCCTCGACGTCGCCGAGGTAGCGATTGGCCTTGGGGTAGTCCTCGTTGCGCATCGCATCGCTCAATACGGTGAGCCGCATCTTGGCGTAGGCGAGCGTCTGCGCGAGCGAATCGTGGATCTGGTTGGCGAGCATCTGGCGCTCGTTCATCAGCGAGATGCGCATGTTCTCGCGGGTGAGCCGCGCGTTTTCCAGGGCGATGCCGAGATGTTCGCTGATCGAGCGGAACAACAGGCGCACGTCTTCCGGCACGACGTGGCCTTCCTCCATGAAGAGGTTGTAGACGCCCATGACCTGGTTCTTGTGCATCAGCGGCACCGCCACCACGCTGTTGCAGGTGCCGCTGAAATAGGCGTCGTCGGCCTGGCGCTTGCAGTAGGCGACGTTGTTCCAGCTGCTGACGGTGACTTCGCGCGCGGCCTTGCCGCACACCCCGCAGTCGACGCTGACGAGCGCCTCGTGCTCGACCAGGTGCGCGGGCAGGCCGACCGAGCCGATGAGCTTGAGATGGGTGCGGTCGTCGGTGATCACGCGCACCGCGCCGGCCTGCGCGCCGGCGAGCCGGATCATGGTCGTCAGAAAACGCCCCAGCAGCTGTTCGACGTTGGCATCGGTCGACAGGCTGGTGGTGATTTCCGACAGCACCTTCAGCGCCGGCACGCTGACGTTGCCGGAATCGACCGGGGTGTGCTGGATCAGCGGCTGGATGTTGTCTTTCATGGCACGGGTGGGTAGGCGCAGCGTTTCAGCATACTCGTATTATGCGCGATCCCCACGCTCCATTGCGCTTTGCGGCCAGTCATGGCGGGGGGCGCGGACCTGACATTGAGGTCGGGGGCAGAATGCCGGGCTTAAAGCCGCAATTCGAACTGACTGACCGGAACGATCCGCCCCCCCACCTGTACTGCGCGTGCACCGGCCTTTGCCTGGGCACGCAGCAGCACCAATGAAGGCCGGTTCATCTCGTAACCCTGCTCGATCCGCAACGACAGGCTGGCATAACGCTGGTGCTCCAGCAGGTAGGCGCCGAGGAAGGCGGCGCCGTTGCCGGTGGCCGGGTCTTCGCGCACGCCGTGGGCCTCGAAGAAAAAGCGCGCACTGAAATCGCTGAACCGGCCGAGGGTTTCGCTGCAGAAGAGGTAAATCAGCGGCGGAAAACCCTGGGCGGCCAGCGGGGCATAGGCGTCAAGGTCAAGCAGGCTGCGGCGCAGGGCGTCGAGGCTGTGTAGCGGCACGATCATCGCCGCGGTGCCGGCAGACACCTGCTGTATCGGCCCACTGGTGTCGATGTCGTCCGGCGAAATGCCGAGCGCGCGGGCCATCGGTTCGGGCGCGCAGCGTGCGCCGAGCGTCATCGGCGGCGCCGCGAACCACACGACCGCGTCACCGTCGTGGGTGGGCTCGAACGCGACGGCCACCTGCCCCATAGCGAGATTGAGCCGGATCGGGCCGGGCGCATCCGCGGCAAGCTGCTGGCGGATCACCCAGGCGGTGCCGAGGAGCGGGTGGCCGGCAAAGTCGATTTCGTGCGCAGGGGTGAAGATGCGCACGGCGTAACCGCCGTTCTGTTCGGGAACTGCATTGACGAAGGTGGTTTCCGAATAATCGGTTTCGGTCGCGATGCGCTGCATTGTCGCATCGGGAATCGGGTCCGTACCGACCACGACCGCCAGTGGATTACCCCCGTTGCGGCGCTCGGCAAATACATCGACGATGGTCACGCGGTGTGTCATGGCTGTGTGGCGCTCGGTGCCGGTGCGTCGGGGTCAGGCGACGCGGCCGGCGGGGCGGAAACCGCAGACCGGTGCACACCGCGCGGCGGGAGGGGATACGTGTTCAAAATCGCAGCACCAGCCCGGCCAGCCAGGTGTGGTCGGCTGCCGGCTCGGTGAGGCCATGGCGATAACCGAGGTCGATGTCAAAATCGGGCGTCACCGAATACACCAACCCCAGCACCAGCGAACCCACATTGGGATGGCCGGCCAGCCCGGGGTTGCTTTCGGTGCTGGCATCCGCCACCAGCCGCAGCGATTCGCTCACGCTGTATTCGGCGGCCACCGAGGCGTGGTAGATGTGATTGCGCTGCCCCGGGCCGTTGTGGAAGTTGCGGGTATAGCCAAGGTGCAGGTGCAAGGCCCACGGGTCGGTGGCATGGGTCATCACGGCAAACAGGCTGGGGGCGCTGTGGCCCGAGCCGAGGCCGCGGTCTTCGTTGCCGGTCGGCAGGCCCAGCCCGGGACGCAGCGCGATGCTCAGCGGCCCCTCTTCGTAGAAGCGCCATTTGGCCGCGATTTCCATGTCGGCATAGCCTTTCACCCGCGTATGGGTGGCGCCACGTTCGGTGATGCGTTCATAGGGCAGGCCGGCGATGAGATCGAGCGTGTCGGTGAGGCCGTAGGACAGCACGACGTTGAGACTTTGCGCGCGGGTTCGGGTGCCAGCATTTCGGGTCGTGCTGTGGTCATGCGTGATTTCCAGCTGGGTGCGACCGGTACCCTGGGTACCGGTGTCTTCGGTCAGCAACGGATGGGCGGCGTGCACCGGCGTTGCCCAGTGCACATACGCGGCCAGCGCAAGCGTGCCGGCAGTGAAGGCCCGTGCTTTCGGGTGCGGGCGGGCTTCAATGCGCATTCGCGGAATCTCCGGCGGTGAGCGTGGCATCCAGCATTTCGATCCAGTGGCTGACCGGCACCGTTGACACCTGCGCCAAGTGGGTAAGGCAGCCGATGTTGGCCGTCGCAATCGCCTGCGGGCGGCTGGCCATCAGCGTTTCCATCTTGTTCGCCCGCAGGGACTGTGCAAGCGCTGGCTGCAGGATCGAATAGGCGCCGGCCGAGCCGCAGCACATGAAGGGATAGCGCACTGGAACGAGCTTGAATCCGGCGCGTTTCAGCAGCGACTCGACCACGCCGTTCAGTTTTTCTCCGTGCTGCAGGCTACACGACGACTGGAACGCGATACGTTGTAAGGGTTGCGCCGGGGGCACTGCCGGCAGCGTGTCGTCCAGCCATTCCGCGGCGACAACTTCGGCGATATCGCGCGTCATGTCGGAGACGCGCTGTGCCTTCTCCCGGTAATCGGGATCGTCGTACAGCAGCTGGCCGTAGTCGCGGAAGTGCGCGCCACAGCCGCTGGCGGTGACGACGATGGCTTCGGCGCCGGCTTCGAGATGCGGCCACAGCGCGTCAATGCTCTTGCGCATGAAATCGCGCGCCTCGTAGGGGGCGGCCATGTGATGGCTCAGCACGCCGCAGCAGCCGTCGCGCGCGGCCAGCAGCTGGATGCCGAAGCGGTCCAGCACGCGGGCTGCGGCGGCGTTGATGTCGGGCGCCAATGACGGCTGCACGCAGCCCTGCCAGACCACCATGCGGCGTGCGTGCGCGCGGGCCGGCCAGGGCCCCGCGCTGCGCCGCTGCGGAATCCGCTCGCGCAGATCCTGCGGCAGGAAGCGGCGCAGCGCCTGCCCGGTGCGCAGCAGGGCGGTGAAGCGCATCGGGTGCGGCACCACGGCCCGCAGCGCGCGGCGCGCAAGTTGCTGCTTCAGCGGACGCGGTGAAATTTTTTCGACCAGCTCGCGCCCGATGTCAAGCAGGCGGCCGTAGCGCACGCCTTGCGGGCAGCTGGTTTCGCAGGCGCGACAGGTGAGGCAGCGGTCGAGATGCAGCTGCAGGTTGGCGGCCAGACTTCTGCCTTCCAGGGTTTTCAGCGTGTAGGCGGGCGGCAGGCTGTCGATGCTCGGTTCGGTGCCCTCGAACAATTGCTTGATCAGGTAGATGCGTCCGCGTGGCCCGTCCCATTCGTCGTCGAGCAGCCGGAAAGTGGGGCAGGTGAAAGTGCACTGCCCGCATTGCACGCAGGGGCCCAGCAGCGTTTCCGCCTCGCGGCCGAGGCTGGTATCACGGTAGGTGTCGGCCAGCTCGATGTGCATGGGGGTCCCGGATGAATACGCTGTAACGGCGGGCGTTTGCGTGTACGGACCCGCCGTCCGTTGCGTGTCACTATGGAACGGGGCCGGCCCGCTGTCCAAGACGGGTTTCCGATTGCATCGATAGAAATCGGCTATGGCTATTGTCTGTCGGTCATGCTTCAGCCGGTGTTTCGGACGCGAGCAATCGATCCTTGCATTTCGAAACGGGTTGGACTACGTTGTACCGATCAGTACACAACCCGGAGAAACGACCATGACTGACCGCCCGCCGCTGCCCCCGTTTACGCTGGAAACTGCCACCCAGAAGGTCCGCATGGCCGAAAATGCCTGGAATTCGCGCGACCCGGTCAAGGTGTCGCTCGCCTATACCGAGGATAGTCGCTGGCGCAATCGCGCCGAGTATCTGCAGGGGCGCGAGGCCATTGTGGCTTTCCTCACGCGCAAGTGGGCGCGCGAGCTCGACTACCGGCTGGTCAAGGAGCTGTGGGGGTTTCGCGAGAACCGCATGGCGGTCCGGTTCAAGTACGAATGGCGCGACGATTCTGGCAACTGGTATCGCGCGCACGGCAACGAATTATGGGAATTCGACACGCACGGCCTGATGCGCCGGCGCGAGGCCAGCATCAACGATGCGCCCATACTGGAATCCGAGCGCAAGTTCCTGTGGGGCGAAGGTCCGCGTCCGGACGACTATCCCGGGCTGACGGAGATGGGCCTGTAGGCCGTGACACGAATGCCGGTCGAACGCGGCGACGTGATTCCGTTGCTGGGCGAGATTTTTCGCGAACACGGCTACGCGGGCGCCAGCCTGTCCGCGATCACCGAGCGCACCGGGCTGGGCAAGGGCAGCCTGTACCACTTCTTTCCGGACGGCAAGGACGAGATGGCGCGGGCGGTGCTGGATGACGTGGCGGTCTGGTTCGAAACTCAGGTCTTTGCACCGCTACGCGACAGCGAGGATGCGGCCGCGGGCATCGATCACATGTTCAGGGCCGTGGTGCAGATCTTTCATTCGGGCCGGCGCGTCTGCCTGGTAGGCACCTTTGCTCTGGACGCGACGCGCGATCGCTTTGCGGTGGAGGTGCAGTCCTATTTTGCCGCGTGGACCCGCGCGCTCGCAGCAGCCCTGCGGCGCCGCGGCCTGGAAACCCGGCGCGCGCGCGAAACCGCCGAGGACGTGGTGGCCGGCATCCAGGGCGCACTGGTGCTGGCGCGCTCGCAGGACGATCCGTCCCTGTTCGTGCGCGCAATGAAACGGCTACAGCAGCGGACGCGTGCCGTTTGATTGTGCTCGATTGGCTACTTGAACAGATGTCCCGGACAGGACGCCGGGGGCTGCAGCTAGGCCGCCGGCTTGCCGGTTCTGGGGGCGTGGTGCCGTTTACGGGCGGAGTGGCCCTTGGTGACTAGCGGTGGGGCATCGGGTGCGTCTCCCGCGGGACCGACGAAATCCTCTGCGCTGACTAATGTGGATTTGCTGTGCAGGCAGGTGTCGGTCAGCGGGCAGGGCCGCAGGCGCCTGCTGCATTCCAGCTGGCAACGGAGGGCGGACCATTCCGCCGCCAGTTCCGCAAAGGCCTGACAGGCCGGGCTCTGATACGCACCTTTGCGGCAGATCAGCGAGATCGTGTGGTGGGGCAATTCCGGTAGCAGCGGGATCGAATGAAAGCCGTGCTGTGCGCAGGCAATGGCGTCGGGCAGGATGGTGGCCAGCCGTCCAAAGCGCACGATTTCCATGATCACGCTGAGCGAGGTGGACTCGATCGCAATGGGCGGCCGGATGCCTTGCTCCAGGCAGTACGTGTCGATGTGCTGGCGCAGCGCGTAATCGGCGCTGAACAACACCAGCGGTTCATGCTCCAGCGCATGCTTGCTCAGCGGGCCGTGCTGCGTGGCCAGCGGGTGGTCCTTCCAGACCGCGAGGCTGAGTGGTTCGATGAAGAGAATGTGGCTGTCGACTTCGTCCGAGGGTTCTTCGGCAGTGAGCGTGCTGCTGAAGGCGATGCCGATGTCGACGCGGTCTTCTGCCAGCGCAACCTTGATGTCGTTCTGCGGCATTTCCAGCGTGCTTAGCGTGATCCCGGGATAGCGCGCGTTGAACTGCTCCAGCAGCGGGCTGGCCAGGTAATCAGTGATCGGCGTCATGCCGAGACGGATCGAGCCGCGGCTGAGATCCTGCAATTCGTGAATGGCGCGCATGGCCGTGTCGAGTTCACTCAGCGCGCGGCGGGCGTGGTGTATATACAGTTCGCCGGCCGCGGTCAGCCGCACGCTGCGGCCGGTACGGTCGAGCAACTGCACGTCGAGCAGGTCTTCCAGCTGCTTGATCTGCTGCGACAGGGTCGGCTGCGAGACATACAGGACTTCTGCCGCACGCGTGAAGCTGCGATGTTCAGCCACCGCCATCAAGTAGCGGATCGAGCGCGGAAAAACGATGTTTCGATCCATAGCCAACCCCTATTGCACTCATCGGAATTTGATCTTTGAAAACCATCCTCGCATGGTACATAGTTCAGCGCAACAGCAGCCGTGCCCCGTCGCGCCGTCTTCTCCAGCATGCTCTGGGGTTGACCAGGTATATCGCGAATAGTGCCCGCGCTGCGTCCGAAACCGGTTTGGAGGCGCGATACACACTCCACACAGGACCGGGAATCGGATGGATGGAAACGTGCCGCAGCGCAGAGATGTTGAGGTGCGGCGTGCAAGTCGGGTAGCAACCTATCAACAGCGAGGACATTTACCATGAAATTTGCAAACTACATGCCGGAAATCCAATCTCGGGGTGCGCTTGCCGCCACCGCCGGGCTGTTGCTGGTCGCATCGACGTCGGTGTTCGCGCACCACCCGATGGGCGGCATGACGCCGCAGACTCTGAGTCAGGGCCTGCTGTCCGGCCTCGGCCACCCCATCATAGGGCTCGATCACCTGGCCTTCCTGGTGGTGGCCATGCTGCTGGCCAGCCTGCTCAAGGGCGCCGCGCGCTTTGTGGTGCCGCTCGCCTTCATCGGTGCGACCGTTGCCGGCACGGTGCTGCATCTGGGCGCAGCGAACATTCCCCTGTCCGAAACCCTGGTGGCGCTGACCGTGGTGATCGGCGGCGTGCTGGCCTTGACCCGGCATAACGCGGGGGCGCTGGCACTGGGCGCGCTGTTTGCCGTCAGCGGCATTTTCCATGGCTATGCCTACGGCGAATCCATCGTCGGTGCAGAAGCCACACCGTTACTGGCCTACCTGGCCGGCTTCGCGGCGATCCAGTATGTCCTGATCGCCGGCGGCGTGCTGGGCCTGGACAAGATCGCCCGCCACTCCGAGCAGGCACGTTTGATCGTCGCGCGCGTCGGCAGCGCAGCGGCGTTGATGACGGGTGGACTGTTTCTCGCGCTGAGCCTCGCCTAAACGCACACACCCGCTGCCGGGATGTGCCCGGCGGGCATTCTGGCTGTCTGATTCACGCGGACATGGATGCGGTCCCTGGTCCCGCGCTGCCTCCATGCTTTCGAATGGAGCCACACTCATGAACAAGACGGCAATGAAGGACGCCATTCTCGAGGCCAAGTTTGCCAAAGGCCTGAAGTGGATCGATATCGCCGGTGCCGCGGGCCTGTCGCCCGAGTACACCTGCTCGGCCTGTCTCGGCATGAACCATCTGGACAAGCCGCAGGCCGATGCGGTCGCCACGGTACTGGATCTGGGCACGGAGGTGTCGGCAGCACTGCAGCGCTTTCCCAATAAGCACTGGGATCACCCGGTCCCGACCGACCCGGTGATCTACCGCTGGTACGAGATACTCAACGTTTATGGCGAAACCATCAAGGAAATGATCCACGAGAAATTCGGCGACGGCATCATGAGTGCGATCGATTTCACGATGAACATCGACAAGCAGGAAGATCCGAAAGGCGACCGCGTGCGGGTCACCATCAGCGGCAAGTTCCTGCCGTACAAGGCCTGGTGATCCGCATGCATGCGGCGTCCCGCTTGCAGGACCCGAGGCGCGTGATGCGGACACCTGCACGAACTGACTGCAACAGGTTTGGCCTCCTCATTCCGGCATCCTCCTGTGCCGGTGGCCAGTGTGCCGCCTCTTAGTGGGGCGGCTTTTTTTCGGCAGACCGGTGCGAGGTGAAGTATGGCAGCGCGTGACCCACACCGTTTCGTCAACGAGCTCGACGAGACCGAGATCGACGGGCTGATAGCCCGGCTCGAGAGCCGTGCGCAGGACAGCGTTTTTGCAGGACTGCTCGACAAATACCTGGCGCGTCTGGATCTGCCGCCGACCGCCCGGGTGCTGGAGATCGGGTGCGGCACCGGCGCTGCACTGCGCGCGCTCGCGCAGCGCCGTGACTTTGCAGGCAAGGCGATCGGCGTGGACCAGTGCCGCGCCTTCATCGAGGCGGCGGCCCGTTTCGCCGATGCCGAGGGGGTCGGCGACCGGCTCACGTTCCAGTTGGGCGATGCCCATTGCCTTGATTTCCCCAGTGCGAGCTTCGATGTGGTGATCGCGCATACGCTAGTCAGCCATGTGACCGCTCCGCTGGCGGTGCTGGGCGAGATGGCGCGCGTGGCGCGCCCGGGCGGCATGGTGGCCATTTTCGACGGCGACTTCGCCTCGCTGACCTATGCCTTTCCCGATCACAGCTTCGGCCACAAGATGGATGTTGCGCTGGCGAATTCGATCTTCAACAATCCCCGCATCATGCGCGACCTGCCGCGATTGCTGCCCGAGCTTGGCCTGAAACTGACAGAGGCGTGGGGCGATGCGGTGGTTGAAATCGGCACGGCAAGCTATTTCCGCTCGTTTGCGGAGACCTACGTGCCCTATGTGAAACGTGCCGGCCTGCTGCCGACCCAGGCAGCCGAACTCTGGCTCAAGAAGCAGCAGCAGGCGATGGGCAACGGCACTTTTTTTGCCGCCTGCAATTACTACACCTATCTGGCCCGTCGCGCATGAGGCCGGAATATCACACTGTCCGGCCGGTTTGCGGCTTCATTAATCCGATCGGATTTACCCATAATCAACCCCTATTGAACTTATCAGGATTTGGTCTTGGAAATGCGCATTCGCAGGGCCCATAGTGATGGATATCGATGGCCTGCAGCTGGAGCGTGTTGACTGCGCATCAGGCCGTTGCTGGATGTAGTAGCGCAGCGTAATGAGTATTTTCTAACATGCTGATGGACAGTTTGCGATATGCCGATGTGTTCGTCATCCACCTTAAGGAGTCTGAAACAATGTCATCGTCTACCCGAGAAGAAGTGATCCGGCACCTCAATACGGTCGGCCAGTTGCAGCCGGCTCTGCACAAGCAGACCCATGCGCCTGCGCCCACTGAAATCGACCATACGCTCTTCCGGGCCTACACGCGGACGCCCCACGATGTCGGCGGCGAGCCGGATGTGCCCATCGTGTATCACGAAAAGGAAGAGGAAGTGTGGGAACTGAACACCTTCGCGACCTGCGAATGCCTCGCCTGGCGCGGCGTGTGGACGGCGGAAGAGCGCCGTCGCAAGCAGAACGTCGACGTGGGTCAAACGGTGTACCTGGGCATGCCTTATTACGGGCGTTGGCTGATGGCCGCGGCGCGCATCCTGGTCGACAAGCAGTACTGCACGCTCACCGAGCTGCACAACAAGATCGTCGAACTGAAGGCGCGCGCTAAATCCGGGCAGGGGTTGGGGGAGTACCTCCCCGCAAAGACCAAGTAACCATACGAGGGAAAACACCATGAGCAGCAAGCCGCATTACGACAGAACGCATCACGCCAAGATGGCCACCGGCATTGGCGACCCGCAGTGCTTCAAGGGTCAGGCAGGCAAGGCCCGGTTCAAGGAAGGCGACCGTGTGCGCATCAAGGACCTGCCCGACCTGTTCTACACCCGCACCATGACCTATACCCGCGGCGCGGTGGGCACGATCGTCAGGCTGGTGTACGAAAGCCCGGCGGCGGAAGACGAGGCCTTTGGCAACGAGGACCACTCCGAGTGGTTCTACAGCATCGTGTTTCCGCAGCATGAGCTTTGGCCCGAATACAGCAATACCTTTTCCAACGATACCGTCGAAACCGAGATTCCGGAACGCTATCTCGAGTCGGCCTGAATCGACCCTGGACATTATTGAAGAGAGGAAATGCAGATGTCAGATCATGATCACGACCATGACCACGGGCACGCCCACAAGCCTGCGCCGATGGTCGACGAAGTCAGCGATTTCGAAATTCTGGAAATGGCCGTCCGCGAACTGGCTATCGAGAAAGGACTGTTCTCGCTTGAAGACCACCGCGTCTGGAAGGAATACGTGCACACCCTGGGTCCGCTGCCGGCTGCGCGTCTGGTTGCCAAGGCCTGGCTGGATCCCGAATACAAGAAGCTGTGTATCGAGGATGGGGTCGAGGCCAGCAAGGCCGTCGGCGTGAACTGGGTGACCAGCCCCCCGACCCACTTCGGCACCCCCAGCGATTACTGCAACCTGCGCGTACTGGCCGATACGCCCACGCTGAAGCATGTCGTGGTCTGCACCCTCTGCTCGTGCTACCCGCGCCCGATTCTGGGCCAGTCGCCCGAGTGGTATCGCACCCCGAACTATCGGCGACGCCTGGTGCGCTGGCCGCGCCAGGTGCTGGCCGAATTCGGCCTGCAGCTGCCGCCGGAAGTCGAGGTTCGTGTCTGCGACTCCAACCAGAAGACCCGCTACATCGTCATGCCCCTCCGTCCCGAAGGTACCGATGGCTGGACCGAGGACCAATTGACCGAGATCGTGACGCGCGACTGTCTGATTGGCGTGGCGGTGCCGAAACCCGGCATTACCGCAAATGCGAAGCGACCCGTGATCAAGGCGAATCGACCGGTCCACCACGACCATTGAGCATCAGGCTTCACCTGAACAAGGAGTGAATCATGGCAAATCTTGAAACAGGCAATCACGCTTCGGCAGGTGGCTGGGGCGGGACCGACCTGACACCGATCGGCGTACTCGAAGTCGTCCGCACCCGCGGTCGGGTTTGGGAGGATCTGGCCGCACAATACGGCGTCACCAATCCCGATCCCCCCTGGAAGATCGATCTGGAGGCGACCTGCGACTTGCTTGCCGCCGATTCGTGCGTCAAGCCCTACGATCAGGTCAAGCCGGGTTCGTGTGCGCTGCCTTCGCTCGAGCGCCGGGCTGAGGAAGACGATTTGTCTGAAACGCTCTATGAGGATGTGCCGTTCCCAGAGCGGCAACTGCTGGCACTGGCGCATTCGATGATCAAGCGCGGCCTGATCGACGAGGCGGATCTAGCCCGCCGGATGGAGGAAGTAGGCAAACGACTCAATAGTGTTTGACCGCAATGCCCGGCCGGGCCGGGCTTCCCGTCATCGATGTTGATTGGAAACACTGAACACTGAGCGCACTCCTGCCGTACGTCCTTTTCGACGCGGCACCCTGGCAACAGTCAAAGGAAAAGTAGATGGCAATCCGTGGAACAGAAATCAAGATAGAGGGCCTGTCGCACCGCTACACGCCGCGCAGTCCAGTGACCTTCAATCGCGTCGACCTGATCTCGCCGCCCGGTGAGGCACTGGCTATCATTGGGCGTTCCGGCTGCGGAAAATCGACGCTGCTGCACATTCTTGCTGGCCTGCTGAAACCCACCGAAGGCCGTGTCTTGCTTGATGGCAAGGCGATCGAGGCTCCTGCGCCGCGCTGGGTGATGATGTTTCAGGCGCCGCATCTGTTTCCATGGATGACGGTTTCGCAAAATGTCGGGGTGGGGTTGAGTTTCGGGCGCTGGTCCAAGCAGGAATCCACGAAACGTGTCATCGAAGCGATCAAGCTGGTTGAACTCGAGCCCTGGGCTGACAACAACGTGCAGGATCTTTCAGGAGGGCAGCAGCAGCGTGTGGCATTGGCGCGCTCGCTGGTGATGGAGCCCGAACTGCTGCTGTTAGACGAGCCTTTTTCTGCACTCGATGCCTTCACCCGTTCATCGCTGCAAAAGGATGTGCGCTCCATTGCCAAGCGCAAGGGTTTCAACATTGTGTTTGTGACTCACGACATCGACGAGGCCGTCATCATGGGCGATCGCGCCGTGATCATGGCGGGTTCGCCCGGCAACATCGTCCACGAACTGGACATCGATCTGCCCGACCCGCGTGAACGCACCAACGCCGCGGTCCAGGCGCTGCGCACACGCCTGATGGCCATGTTCGAAGAAGCGGCCCACTACAAGAAACCGGAATCCGCAATCCTGGCTTGAATTGATCAACCGCACTAAATAATTTGCTCTTTGTCGCAGTCACTGCAGGGCAAACACCGGTCCGACAACCGACTTCCTTACTTAGGAGACCGAAAATGAAGAAATATCTATACGAAGAGCAAGGCCAACAGCGTCCGCTGGTGCATGTCGATGGATGTTCATGCGGGGCGTGTGGTAACACAAAATTGATTGATCCGCGCATGCAGATGATGCCGAAGAATCCGGACATTGCGGACGGCATGGTGGATCCGAATCTGGCGATTGATTACGACCCGCTGTTCGATTCAGTTCTCGGCACCAGTGTCAGCCGCCGCAGCATGCTGAAGGGGCTGGCCGCGCTGGGCGGGATGGCCGGCCTCGGCGGCATGCTGTCTTCATCGGCCTTGGCGCAGGGAAAGAAATTCACCAAGCCATTCGACCCGGTGTTGAGAATCGGATATATCCCGATTACCGATGCGGCGACGCTATTGGTCGCGCATGAGATGGGCTTTTTCAAGAAAGAGGGCATCAAGTCTGAGCCGCCGACGCTGATTCGCGGTTGGTCGCCCTTGGTCGAGGCCTTCTCGGCCCAGCGCTTCAATCTTACGCACATGCTGATCCCGGTGCCAATCTACATGCGCTACAACAACAAATTTCCGGTAAAAATCACGGCATGGAACCACACCAACGGTTCCGGCATCATCGTCAGCAAAAAAGCCGGTATCAAGACCGTGAAGGATTTTGGCGGCAAGCAGTTCGCCGTACCGTTCTGGTACTCGATACACAACATCATCGGACAGAAACTGCTTCGCGATGAGGGTATCACGCCGGTGATTCGTCCCCAGAATGCGAAGCTGGCGCCCAATGAATGTAACTTTCTGGTGCTGAATCCACCTGACATGCCGCCCGCGCTGGCGGCAGGTCAGATCGACGCGTATGTCGTCGCTGAACCCTTTAATGCCTTGGGCGAACTTCGGGCCGGTGGTGAAATGTTTCGTTTCACCGGCGACGTCTGGAAAGGTCACCCCTGCTGTGTGGTCATCATGCATGAAGACGATGTTACTGATCCTGCGCGTGCCAAGTGGGCGCAAGGCGTGCACAACGCGATTGTCGCGGCTCAGCTGCATCTGACTAACAATCGCGAGGCCATGGCCCAGATGCTGTCTCGGGACGGCAAAAAATATCTACCGTTCCCGAAGGAAGTGGTTGAGCGCGCCATGATGTTTTACTCCGTGCCAGACTACACCAATCCGCCAGCGATCCAGCATCCGGAATGGGGACAGTCTCGGATCAACTTCCAGGGCTGGCCATTCCCGAGCGCAACGCGTCAGGTGGTGACCGAGATGAAGCAGACCCTGGTCGGCGGCGACCTGAATTTCCTCAACGATCTGACGCCCGAGTTCGTTGAGCAGGATCTTGTCAATTACACCTACATCAAGAACGCACTGAACAAGAATCCGAAGTGGAAGCTGGACAAGAGCGTTCCACAGACGGGCGATCCCTTTGTGCGTACCGAGGTAATCAAGTTATGAGCGGTGCAATCACCCCCGCCGCAGGGGGCGGGTTTTATCGTCTCGCAGAGCGGTTTGGCTGGGCGGTGGCGGGCATTGGTCTGGTTGCAGGCGTGTGGTTCCTCGCCGGCCTCTGGCTTGCAGCCAACCCGACCACCAAGACCTTTACCGCGTTCGGTCTGATCCCCACGCTGCAGGCATTTCCGGAAATGTGGGCGGCGGGCAAGATCCAGGCCGCAGCAGCCGCAAGCGGATATCGCCTCGGCATGGGGCTGCTGATCGCCATCGCAATCGGGGCGCCGATCGGCGTTCTGATGGGGCGCATCAAGTGGTTTAACAACTACACCAATTCGCCTTTCCAGTTCATCCGCATGATCAGTCCGCTGGCATGGATGCCGCTTGCGGTGCTGGTGTTCTCGACGTGGAACGGCTCGATCATTTTCCTGATCGCGATTGCCTCGGTGTGGCCGGTCATGTTCGCAACCGCGGCCGGTCTGGCCAAGGTGGATCCGGCATGGTTCAAGGTGGCGCGCAACCTCGGCGCCAAGCCGTGGCACATGCTGACCAAGGTGATCATGCCGGCCATCATGTTCGACGTGCTGTCAGGGATCCGGCTCGCACTGGGTGTTGCCTGGATTGTGCTCGTGCCCGCGGAATACCTGGGTGTGACGTCGGGCCTGGGCTACGCCATTGAAGATGCGCGCGAGACCCTGTCGTACAACCACCTGACGGCGCTGGTGGTCACGATCGGCATCATCGGTTATTTCCTCGACGGTATTCTGGTCGCGTTGATCAAGCGTGCCAGCTGGCATCGTGGCGGCGTCACCTGAGTCTGTGAACCCATGCGCAAAGGTGATGCCATGTTGGGCGGATGCATGCGCTTCGGCCTGGCGATCAGGAACTGCACGTTTCCTGTGGCACTTCACTCAGGCAGTCGCCCGCCACTGGTCGCACATATAGAGCACATATAGAAATGAATGAATGCCCAGATGGGGGTTCGCCATGCCCGGTAACCGGGGGGAGTCTTTAGATGAATGGCAAAGTGATGGCTGCCGATAACGGTGTGATCAGTGCCGGGATCAGTGGCAACTGTTTCACTCGCAACCTGAAGAATCTGTCGAACAAGAGTCTGCACTTCTTTGTAGGCCTGACCGTGCTGCTCGGTTTGTGGTGGCTGGCCATTTACCTGATTACCCTCGATCCGGCCAAATCGACGTTTGCCGAGTTTTCGCCCGTGTCGGCCTTTGGCGCGCTGCCGGATCTTTGGCGCGACGGAACCATCCCGAATGCGCTGGAGACGACCGGGTACCGCCTGGGGGCAGGCTTGTTTCTCGCGATCCTGATCGGCGTGCCGATCGGCATCCTGATGGGACAGATCAGATGGTTTCAGCGGCTGACCAATGTGCCGTTCCAGTTTATGCGGATGATCAGCCCGCTCTCCTGGGAGCCGATCGCGGTCGTTGTGTTTGCCGGGTGGAACGAGGCCATTGTCTTCCTGATTGCGATTGCAGCGGTGTGGCCGATTGCATTTGCGACCGCTGCGGGCCTCGCCAAGGTGGATCCGGCCTGGTTCAAGGTTGCGCGCAATCTCGGCGCCAGGCCGTGGCACATGGTGTCGAGAATCATTCTGCCTGCAATCATGTTCGATGTGATCACCGGCATCCGGCTTGCGCTGGGCGTGGCGTGGATTGTGGTGATTCCGGCTGAATTCCTGGGGGTAACAACAGGCTTCGGCTACGCGATTCAGGATGCCCGTGAAAGCCTGGAGTACGCCAACCTGATGGCGATGATCCTGATGATTGGTGTTGTCGGATTTGTGCTCGACACCCTCTGCGTGATGCTGATCAAGCGCTTCAGCTGGCACCGTGGCTGATGAATGGCAGGCCGCCGGACGTAACAAACCGCATGACTAACGAGGTAGAACCAGCATGGCAAAACTCAGCATTGTGTGCACCACGGGAACACGCGAAAAGCTTCAGATGGCTTCCATGATCGCATCGGTTGCGGCCGCCACGGGCGACGAGGTGTCGGTGTTCCTGTCCATGAATGCCGTGCCTTATTTTGTGAAGGGCTATTCCGGGGATGCCCCTGTTGAAGGCGAAATCGGAACGCTGATGTCGCAGAAGGGGGTGCCGCCTTTCAAGCAGCTTTTCCAGCAGGCCGTCGAACTGGGCGACGCCAAGCTGCTGCCCTGCTCAATGGTGCTGGATATTTTGAAACTTGATAAAGATGACCTCGATCCGGAGCTGGGGCCGCCCACCGGATTGACGCGCTTTCTGAGCGATGCCGAAGGTGGACAAATCCTTACGTTCTGAGCGGTAGCGCACAGAACATCTATTCAGTTGGAGAAACAGCGATGAGTGAAACAAAAATTGTAGACGCCCGCAACACGTTCTGCCCCGGCCCGCTTATGGAGCTCATTACGCACATGAAGCGAAGCAACGTGGGCGACACCCTGGAACTGCTGTCCACCGATGAAGGCTCAGGCGCCGACGTGCCGGAATGGGTCAACAAGGTCGGGCACGAAATGCTCAGCAACGAGAAGATCGACGGGGTTTGGCACATCAAGATTCGCAAGGCGAAATAGCGCGCGCGGGCCGGTGTTGAAACCCTTGTCCAGCCAGCGGCCAGGGCGTCGCGGACGAGAATTGTGAATAGGAGAATGCAATGAGAATCTTAGTCGTCGGCGGCGGAACGGGCGGGACGATTGTGGCCAACAATCTGGCGCGGCGTCTGTCTGCAGAGATTCGTGCGCGCAAGGTCCGGATCACGCTGCTCTCGGCCTCGGACAAGCACATGTACCAGCCCGGCCTGCTGTATGTGGCGTTCGGCCAGATGACGCCCGACCAGCTTTATCGTGACCAGGCGAGCCTGCTCGAGGGCAGCATCAATTTTCACGTGGACCCGGTCAAGAAATTTGAACTCGACCAGAACAAGGTCGTCACGGAAAGCGGCAAGACGCATGATTACGACATCCTGGTGATTGCCACCGGTTCACGAATCGTTCCCGAGGATATTCCCGGAATGGCCAAGGGGGCAGATACCTTCTATACGGAAGTGTCTGCAGTCAAGATGTTCAAGCGCCTGCGCGAAATCCAGGAGGGCACGGTCGCCGTCGTCGTCGGGGTTCCGCACAAGTGTCCGATTGCGCCGGTCGAGCTCGTTTTTGGCTTGCACGATTACTTCAAGGCGCGCGGCATCCGCGACAAGATCAAGATCAAGTACCACTACCCGATCGGCCGCATCCATACCATCAAGGAAGTCGCCACCTGGGCCAAGCCCGAGTTCGACCGCATGGGCATCGAGTACGAGACCCTGTTCAACGTCAGCGAAGTGGACGCGGAAAACAAGGTGGTGCGCAGCGAAGAGGGCACAGAGACCCAGTATGAAATGCTGATCGCGATTCCCCCGCATCGCGGCATGGAGGTGATCGAGCGAAACAATCTGGGGGAGGGGGGCTGGATCCCGACCGATCGGTTCAAGCTCACGATGACCGGGCATGACAACGTGTATGTGCTGGGCGATACGACCAACCTGCCCATCAGCAAGACCGGATCGGCGGCCCATTTCGAGGCCGAGGTGATTTCCGAGAACATTGCCTCGATCATCAAGATCGGCACGCCGGTGCGTGACTATGACGGCAAGGTGTACTGCTTCATTGAGACCGGCCACGACAGCGCGACCTACGCAATGTTCAACTATCAGAACCCGCCCGACCTGAAGCCGCCGTCGAAACCGATGCACTGGTTCAAGATGGCGTACAACCAGATGTACTGGACCAGCGTTCGCGGATTGCTGTAAGGAAGCCAACATGACGACACCCACTGAAACGCCCCTCAACCCGATGGCCACCGGGGATCTGCAGCGACTCGTCGAATTCGCGCAGCTCGTAACGGCCGGCCGGGACGCAATGTCGGACGAAATTGTCACCCGGCTGGCCGGCGCGATGAGCGAAGGCCTGACGCTGCTCGACCGCCTGACCCGCAACGAGGGGCTGATGCACCTGCTCAAGGTGCTCGATCGCCAGGAAACGCAGTACTTGCTGGTGGCCCTGTCCGATGCGATCCACGCAGCGAGCCAGGAAATCCCGTCTGCCCCGCCGGCGACCGGGGGGCTGGCCTGCATGATGCGCGTGGCCCGTGACCCGGGCACGCAGGAAGGCTTGCGCTTGCTGTCGGTATTCGGCAAGCACCTGAGCCACAGCATGCGCGAACAGCATCGGCACGGCGGCTAGCCCGGATATTTCATGAATCTGAGGTCGGCACAGTCTTGAAACCCGCATAAAATCAGCGTGCGAGAAGATTTTGTGGGGGACTGTGCCGATGCCAAAGTGTACCGCTGATCTGATGGA